>NZ_JCASSL010000002.1:530981-1435475 GCF_059693725.1 Pedobacter sp. B4419 | reverse complement strand
TACCTTAATGGCAGCTAATGCCGGTCCAAGCTCAGCAACTACAGTTAGCGCGACGGATGTGTTGCCTGCCGGCTATACTTTTGTATCGGCTACGCCATCGGGAAGCACCACCTATAACATCGGCACGGGTGTTTGGACCATCGGTACCTTGGCCAACGGCGCGAATGCGACTTTGAGCATTGTAGCCACGGTTAATGCAACGGGCAGCTATGCGAATACGGCAACAATTACCAGTACCGAAGCCGACCCTACCCCTGGAAACAATACTTCGACAAGTACGCCTGTTCCTGTACCAATAGCCGATGTTTCGATTGCGAAAACAGCAAGTAGCGGAACGCCAAACGTAGGCAGCAATGTGACCTTTACCTTAATGGCAGCTAATGCCGGTCCAAGCTCAGCAACTACAGTTAGCGCGACGGATGTGTTGCCTGCCGGCTATACCTTTGTGTCGGCTACGCCATCGGGAAGCACCACCTATAATAGCGGAACCGGCGTTTGGACCATCGGTACCTTGGCCAACGGCGCGAATGCGACTTTGAGCATCGTAGCCACAGTGAAAGCTTCGGGCAGCTATGCGAATACGGCAACAATTACGGCTACAGAATCAGACCCAACGCCAGGAAACAATACATCGACAAGCACGCCTGTTCCTGTACCAATCGCCGATGTTTCGATTACGAAAACAGCAAGCAGCGGAACGCCAAACGTAGGCAGCAATGTTACTTTTACATTAACGGCGAGCAACGCCGGACCAAGTTCAGCGACGAGTGTGAGTGCAACGGACCTTTTGCCTGCCGGCTATACCTTTGTATCGGCTACGCCATCGGGAAGCACCACCTATAACAGTGGCACGGGCGTTTGGACAATCGGTACCTTGGCCAACGGCGCGAATGCGACTTTAAGTGTTGTAGCCACGGTTAATGCTACAGGCAGCTATGCGAATACGGCAACAATTACGGCTACCGAAACCGACCCAACACCTGGAAACAATACTTCGACAAGTACGCCTGTTCCTGTACCAATAGCCGATGTTTCGATTACGAAAACGGCAAGCAGCGGAACGCCAAACGCAGGCAGCAACATAACTTTTACCTTAACGGCTAGCAATGCCGGACCAAGTTCGGCGACGAGTGTGAGCGCAACGGATCTTTTGCCAAGTGGCTATACTTTTGTATCGGCCACGCCATCGGGAAGCACCACCTATAACAGCGGCACCGGCGTTTGGACCATCGGCACCTTGGCCAACGGCGCGAATGCGACTTTGAGCATTGTAGCCACGGTTAATGCAACGGGCAGCTATGCGAATACGGCAACAATTACAGCTACAGAATCTGATCCTACACCAGGTAATAACAGTGCAACCAGCACGCCAGTGCCAGTACCAATAGCCGATGTTTCGATTACGAAAACAGCAGGTAGCGGAACGCCAAACGTAGGCAGTAATGTTACCTTTACCTTAACAGCGAGCAACGCCGGACCAAGTTCGGCGACGAGTGTGAGCGCAACGGATCTTTTGCCTAACGGCTATACCTTTGTATCGGCTACGCCATCGGGAAGCACCACCTATAACAATGGAACTGGTATTTGGACAATCGGTACCTTGGCCAATGGTGCGAATGCGACTTTGAGTATTGTGGCCACAGTTAAAGCCTCTGGAAGCTATGCGAATACTGCAACAATTACCAGTACTGAAACCGATCCTACACCGGGCAATAATAGCGCGACCAGCACCCCAGTACCAGTACCTGTTGCTGATGTATCGATTGCCAAAATAGCAAGCAATAATACACCAAATGTAGGCAGCAACGTAACTTTTACACTAACCGCCAGCAATGCTGGGCCAAGCTCAGCAACAAGTGTAAGTGCTACCGATTTGTTGCCTAGCGGCTATACTTTTGTGTCGGCTACACCATCTGGAACTACCACTTACAACAGCACAACAGGTGTTTGGACCGTCGGTACCTTGGCCAATGGCGCCAATGCTACGTTAAATATCGTTGCTACTGTGAACGCTACTGGTAGTTATGCAAATACGGCCACGATCACGGCTACTGAAACCGATCCTACGCCAGGGAACAACAGCGCTACCAGTACACCAAATCCAGTTCCTGTTGCCGACGTAGTAATTAGTAAAACTTCTAATGGAGCATCGTCTAATGTGGGCGACAATGTGACTTTTATGCTTAGCGCCTCTAATGCGGGCCCTAGCTCGGCTACAGGAGTAAGCGTAAGCGATCTTTTGCCAAGCGGCTATACCTTTGTATCGGCTACGCCATCGGGAAGTACCACTTATAACAGTACCACTGGAATTTGGACCATCGGAACCCTAGCCAATGGTGCCAGTGCAACGTTGAACATCGTGGCAAACATAAAAGCTACAGGTTCTTATGCGAATGTTGCCAATATTACCGCAACAGAGAACGATCCAAATACAGCGAACAATACTTCTTCGGTAACGCTAATGCCTGGAGCGGTATCAGATATATCAGTTACCAAAACGGTAAATATAGCTACGCCAAATGTAGGCAGCAATGTTGTTTTTACCTTAACCGCAAGTAATGCCGGACCAAGCGCAGCAACGGGAGTTAAAGTAAGCGATCTAATGCCAACCGGCTATAATTTTGTTTCGGCTATACCATCGGGAAGCACCACCTACGACAATGCGACCGGTTTGTGGACCATCGGTAATTTAAATAATGGATCGAGTGCAACGTTGAGCATCACGGCTTCTGTTGATGCAACAGGAAATTATACCAACACGGCTACAGTTACCGGCAATGAAACAGACCCTAACACGGCAAATAATACCGCGACGATAAGCACCACGCCCGTACCGGTTGCCGATGTTTCGATCACCAAAACCGCAAGCAACGGCACGCCGAATGTAGGCAGCAATGTTACTTTTACTCTAACTGCGAGCAATGCCGGGCCAAGCGCAGCTACGGGTGTGAGTGCAACGGAGACGTTGCCAAACGGCTATACTTTTGTGTCGGCCACTCCATCTGGAAGTACATCTTATAACAGCGCCACAGGTGTTTGGACCATTGGTACTTTGGCCAACGGCGCTAATGCTACATTGAACATCGTGGCTACCGTTAATGCTACGGGCAGCTATGCTAACACAGTTACAGTTACTTCAACCGAAACAGATCCTACACCAGGCAATAACAGCGCCACAAATACACCTGTGCCTGTACCAGTTGCCGATGTTTCGATTACCAAAACGGCAAACAACAATAGTCCGAATGTAGGTAGCAACGTTACTTTTACCCTAACTGCGAGCAATGCGGGCCCTAGTTCGGCGACAAGTGTAAGCGCTACTGATGTATTGCCTAACGGCTATACCTTTGTTTCTGCCACTCCATCTGGAAGCACAACCTACAACAGTGGTACAGGAATTTGGACCATCGGCACGTTGGCCAATGGTGCCAACGCTACTTTGAGTATTGTAGCAACAGTTAAGGCTTCGGGCAGCTATGCCAATACGGCTACGGTTACCGCTACAGAAACAGATCCAACACCAGGAAACAATACTGCGACCAGTTCTCCGGGTCCAGTAGCGGTTGCCGATGTATCGATCACCAAAACAGCGAGTAGCGGAACGCCAAACGTAGGCAGCAATGTTACTTTTACCTTAACTGCGAGCAATGCCGGGCCAAGTTCGGCAACTACGGTTAGCGCTACTGATTTGTTGCCAAGCGGCTATACTTTTGTGTCTGCTACCCCATCGGGAAGCACAACTTACAATAGCACCACAGGGCTTTGGGCTATTGGCACCTTAGCCAATGGAGCAAACGAGACTTTAAGCATTGTTGCAACGGTTAACGCAACTGGAAACTATGCGAATACGGTTACCATTACTTCGGCAGAAACCGATCCTACGCCTGGAAACAATACTTCTACCAGTACGCCTGTACCTGTAGCAGTTGCCGATGTTTCCATTACTAAAACAGCAAGCAACAGTACGCCAAATGTAGGCAGTGATGTTACCTTTACCTTAACAGCGAGCAATGCCGGCCCAAGTTCGGCAACCGCAGTGAGCGCGACTGATCTTTTGCCAAGCGGCTATACCTTTGTATCTGCTACTCCATCGGGAAGCACAAGCTACAACAACGGCACGGGTGTTTGGAAAATTGGTACCTTGACCAATGGCGCCAATGCTACTTTGAGCATCGTGGCCACAGTTAAGGCTTCGGGCAGCTATGCCAATACAGCAAGCATTACCGCCACTGAAACCGATCTGACACCAGGAAATAATACGGCAACCAGTACGCCTGTTCCGGTTCCAATTGCTGATGTTTCCATTACGAAAACAGCAAGCAACGGCACGCCAAATGTAGGCAGCAACGTTACCTTTACCTTAACAGCAAGCAATGCGGGTCCAAGTGCAGCAACTACGGTTAGCGCGACTGACCTGTTGCCTACTGGCTATACTTTTGTATCAGCCACGCCATCTGGAAGTACTACTTATAACAATGCAACGGGTGTTTGGACCATCGGTACGTTGGCCAATGGTGCCAATGCTACCTTAAATATTGTAGCTACGGTTAACGCAACAGGAAATTATGCCAATACGGCAACGATTACCGCTACGGAAACCGACCTAACACCTGCCAACAACAGCGCAACGAGTACGCCTGTACCTGTGGCGGTTGCCGATGTTTCCATTACCAAAACAGCGAGCAGCGCTACACCGAATGTAGGCAGCAACGTTACCTTTACCTTAACAGCAAGCAATGCCGGCCCAAGCTCGGCTACAGGGGTAAGCGTAGCAGATCTTTTGCCAAGCGGTTATACTTTTGTATCGGCTACCCCATCGGGAAGTACCAACTATAACAATGGAACAGGACTGTGGACAATTGGTACTTTGACCAATGGCGCCAGCGCAACTTTAGCTATTGTAGCTGCCGTTAATGCTACCGGAAATTACGCCAACACCGCGACGATTTCCGCGACTGAAACAGACCTCACTCCAGGCAATAACAGCGCAACAAATACACCTGTTCCAGTACCAATTTCAGACCTGTCTGTTAGCAAAAACGTAAGCAATGCTACACCAAATGTGGGCAGCAATGTTACTTTCACGTTAACAGCAAGCAATGCCGGACCAAGCGACGCCACAAGCGTTAAAGTAACAGATCTTTTGCCTGCAGGTTATGCTTTTGTATCGGCTACACCATCAGGAAGCACAACTTATGATAACGGCACGGGTGTCTGGACCATTGGTACCTTGGCCAACGGCGCAAATGCAACTTTAAATATCGTAGCAACAGTTAATGCTACGGGCAGCTATGCCAATACAGCAACGATTACCGGTACGGAAACTGATCCAACGCCAGGCAATAATACTTCGACCAGCACGCCTGTTCCGGTGTCAGTAGCCGACGTTTCTATCGCGAAAACAACAAACAGCAACAATCCGAATGTAGGCAGTAATGTTACTTTTACCTTAACAGCGAGTAATGCTGGCCCTAGTTCGGCAACCGCAGTGAGTGCGACAGATTTACTGCCGAGTGGCTATACCTTTGTCTCTGCTACACCATCTGGAAGTACCACTTATAACAGCGGAACCGGAGTGTGGGCTATCGGTACTTTGACCAATGGCGCAAGCGCTACATTAGACATTGTTGCCACGGTTAAGGCTACCGGAAATTATGCCAATACGGCAACGATTACGGCAACGGAAACCGATCTCACTCCGGGCAATAATACTTCGACCAGTACACCTGTTCCTGTTCCTGTTTCTGATGTATCGGTTACTAAAATAGTGGACAATGCCACACCGAATGTGGGCAGCAATGTAACCTTTACGCTTACCGCCACTAACTCCGGCCCAAGCGATGCTACTGCGGTTAAAGTGAACGACCTTTTGCCAAATGGCTATACCTTCGTATCGGCAACACCATCAGGAAGCACTACTTATAGCAATGCAACAGGCGTTTGGACCATCGGTACCTTGGCCAATGGCGCAAATGCAACTTTAAATGTTGTGGCTACGGTAAAAGCAACGGGCAACTATGCCAACACGGCAAACATTATAGCAACTGAAACAGACCTTACACCAGGCAACAACAGTGCAACCAGCACGCCTGTTCCTGTTCCGGTTGCCGATGTTTCGATTACGAAAACCGCAAGCAATGGTACGCCAAATGTAGGCAGCAATGTCACTTTTACCTTAACTGCGAGCAATGCCGGTCCAAGTTCGGCAAGCAATGTGAGTGTGACCGACCTTTTACCTACCGGCTATACTTTTGTATCCGCTACGCCATCAGGAAGCACTACTTATAACAATGGAACTGGCGTTTGGGCCATCGGTACCTTGACCAATGGAAGCAATGCTACGCTCAGTGTTATTGCAACTGTAAATGCGACCGGAAACTACGCCAATACAGCAAATATTACCGCGACCGAAACTGACCTTACACCAGGCAACAATAGCGCAACCAATACACCGGTTCCTGTGCCAATTGCTGAGGTATCGGTCACCAAAATAGTGGATAATGCCACGCCGAATGTGGGCAGCAATGTCACCTTTACGCTTACCGCTACTAATGCCGGACCAAGCGATGCAACAACGGTTAAAGTGAACGATCTTTTGCCGAGCGGCTATACCTTTGTCTCGGCCACGCCATCGGGAAGCACCACTTATAGCAATGCAACAGGTGTTTGGACCATCGGTACCTTGGCCAATGGCGCAAATGCAACTTTAAATGTTGTGGCTACAGTAAAAGCAACAGGCAACTATGCCAACACGGCAAGTATCACGGCTACAGAAACTGATCCTACACCAGGCAACAACAGTGCAACCAGCACACCTGTTCCGGTACCAGTTGCCAATGTTTCGATTAATAAAACCGTAAGCGATGCTACTCCAGATGTAGGAAGCAACGTAACCTTTACCTTAACGGCAGCCAACGCCGGTCCAAGTGATGCTACTGTTGTTAAAGTCACGGATTTACTTCCTAATGGCTATACTTTTGTTTCGGCTTCTGCTCCTGCCGGGACGACTTATAACAATATAACAGGCATTTGGGACATTGGAACTTTGGCCAATGGCGTGAATACAACCTTGAGTATAATCGCAACGGTTAACGCTACTGGAAGCTATGCGAATACGGCAACTATTGCGGCCACAGAAGCTGATTTGACACCAGCTAACAATACTTCTACCAGTACTCCGGTACCAGTACCAGTAGCAGAAGTATCGATTACGAAGAGCGTAAGCAATACCGCGCCGAATGTGGGCAGCAATGTAACCTTTACGCTTACTGCCACTAATGCCGGTCCAAGCGATGCCACAACCGTTAAAGTGAACGATCTTTTGCCGAGCGGCTATACTTTTGTATCGGCCACGCCATCGGGAAGCACCACTTATAGCAATGCAACAGGTGTTTGGACCATCGGCACCTTGGCCAACGGGGCCAATGCAACGCTAAATATTGTAGCTACGGTTAAAGCTGCTGGCAACTATGCCAATATAGCAAGTATTAGTGCTACAGAAACCGACCCAATACCGGGCAACAACAGTGCAACCAGCACGCCTGTTCCGGTACCAATAGCAAATGTTTCAATTACCAAAACAGCCAGCAACAATACGCCAAATGTGGGCAGCAATGTTATATTTACCTTAACGGCCAGTAATGCCGGACCAAGTGATGCAACAGCGGTTAAAGTGAACGACCTGCTTCCTAGCGGCTATACTTTTGTTTCGGCTGCCGCTCCTGTTGGAACGACTTATAATAGTACAACAGGCGTTTGGGACATCGGAACTTTAGCCAACGGCGTAAACACCAGCTTGGCCATTACCGCAACCGTAAATGCTACAGGCAATTATGTCAATACGGCAAGTATTACGGCAACTGAAAATGACCCTACACCAGGCAACAACAGTGCAACCAATACGCCAGTGCCGGTGGCTCAAGCAGACCTATCGGTTGTGAAGCAGATCAGCAAGGCCTCGCCAAATGTAGGCAGCAATGTTACCTTTACCCTAACGGCTTCTAACGCGGGACCAAGTGCAGCGACCGGAGTTACCGTAAACGACCTGTTACCTAGCGGCTATACCTTTGTTTCGGCAACGCCATCTGGAGCTAGCACCTATGACAATACTACTGGAGCTTGGGCAATTGGAACTTTGGCCAATGGCGCCAATGCAACGCTAAGTATTGTGGCAAAAGTGAACGCTACCGGAAACTATACCAACGTGGCTAATATTTTGGCAACGGAGAACGATCCAAGTACCACCAATAATACTTCTTCTGTTGGAAGCACCCCTGTTGACATCAAGATTGTAAAAACAGGACCAGCTACTGCCAATGCGGGTACAACGGTAAACTATAGCCTTAGCGTTACCAATGACGGAACCGGAAATGCAGTTTCTAATTTAATTGGGGATGTGGTTCCCGCAGCGCTTACAGGTGTTACATGGACAGCAACAGCCGCTGGAACAGCCACGATTAACAGTGGTGCAAACGGAGCAGGTAACAATGTTGCCGTTAATGCCAATATCCCGGCTGGAAGCAGCAACGTCATTACCATTAATATTACCGGACAGCTACCAGCAAATGCTACCGCTTCTATTTTATCAAATATGGCAACGGCAACTTCGCCAGACCCACTAGATCCGGTAGTTAATTCGAACACCGTGACTACAGCTGTTGATAAAAGCGCAGACATCCGCATCCAAAAAACAGGACCAGGAACAGCAGTGGCAGGAAATAGCATCCTTTATACCATTAATGTAACCAATGCAGGACCTAGTGATGCGGGTAATGTAAACATCATAGACAACCTTCCGGTAGGCGTTAATAATGCCACATGGACAGCGACTGCCCAAAATGGAGCTACCATAACTGGAGCGGCCAATGGTACAGGCAATGTCAATCTGTTTGCTGCTATTCCGGCAGGAACAGCTGCTGTTACCATTACTATAAATGGAACGATCGATGCCAATTACGCTGGTACTACGCTTGCCAATACAGCCACAGCTACACCTGAAGCAGGCGTAACCGATCCAACACCTGCCACGAGCACGATTAACACAACGATTTCGCGTGTGGCCAATGTGAGAATTACAAAATCCGGACCGGCCAATATCGGCGCTGGAGAAACAATTTCATACAACATCCACATTATAAATGCCGGACCAAGTAATGCCACTGGCATCTTGATTTCTGATGCCATCCCAGCGGAGATCCAAAATCCAACATGGACGGCAACGGTACAGAATGGCGCTACAGTGAGTGCCAGTAATGGCTCGGGAAGCATCAATATTACTGGCGATATCCCAGCTGGAAATGGAGCAATCGATATTGCCGTAAGCGGAACAGTAACCCCAGCTGCGGTTAATGGCTCTAATTTTAGCAATACAGCTACGGCCACCTTCCCTGTAGGCAGTCCGATTACAGACCCTGAAGCAGGCTCTAACACCAGTACTGTACCAACAATAGTAAATAATACGGCAGATATACGTGTATCTAAAAACGGACCAGCCAATGTGAGCATTCTCGATCCGATTAGCTACACCATTGTAGTAACCAATGCTGGGCTTGGAAATGTAACGGGTGCTTTGATCAACGACGCTGTACCGGCTGATGTAACCGTAAGCAGTTGGACAGCTATAGCCACAGGAGGCGCCAGCATTACAGGCGCAACTGGCGGTACCTCCAATAACATCAGTACCATGGGCGATATCCCGGCAGATCCGAATGCAAAAATTACGATTACCGTTCAAGGGATTGTAAATACTTCGGCAGGTGCCATGTTTACCAATACGGTAATTGTTACGGCAGGAGGAAATCCGCAAAGTTCGGTTACGACCTCGGTAAACCAATCTACCGATGTATTGGTAGAAAAAAGCGGTACTCAATCTGCAAGAGCTGGTTCGGCGGTTAGCTATACCATTAAAGTAAGCAATAAAGGCCCTGTTGCTGCCAATGGCGTAACGATAAACGATATTGTTCCTGCCGATATTGAAAATGTAACTTGGTCTGCCGCTGCTTTTGGCACAGCAGGCTTAACAGGAGCAAATAACGGCAACACCAATACCATTTCAACCGCAGGCAACGTTCCGATTGGTTCGGCCAATTATTTGCTCATCACCGTAAATGGTAATATTAAATCATCAACCAGCGCCGCTAACATAAGCAATACCGCAACTATTACCTTGCCGGGAGGTTTAACCGATTACGACTTATCAAACAACAGCAGTACAGCAGTAACCGCTGTGACCAAAGAAAGCGAGTTATCGGTTGTTAAAACCGCAAATGGTGCTTCGCCGGTGGTGGGCAGCAATATTACCTTCACCATCGTGGCGGCCAATGCCGGACCTAGCGACGCGACCGGCGTTTCGGTAGCCGACCTTCTGCCAAGCGGCTATACCTTTGTGTCGGCAGCAGCACCAGTAGGTACAACTTATACCAATGGCACAGGTGTTTGGGCTATTGGTAATTTGGTAAAAGGGGCAAGCAGTACATTGAGTATTGTGGCAACGGTAAATGCAACGGGAAGTTATGCCAATACAGCTACGATTACAGGCGCTGAAACCGATCCAACACCTGCAAATAACAGCTCAACAGTTACTCCGGTACCGAGTCCATTGGCAGATGTATCGGTAACCAAAATTGCAAGCAGCCTCACTCCAAATGTGGGCAGCAATGTCACATTCACCATTACAGCGGCCAATGCAGGGCCTAGCGGTGCAACAGGCGTTTCGGTACAAGATGTATTGCCAACTGGCTATACTTTCGTATCGGCTGTTGCTCCTGCAGGAACAAACTACAATAACGGCACTGGCGTTTGGACCATCGGTGGTTTAGCCAATGGTGCCAGCTCGATCCTAACCATTACAGCTTCAGTAAATGCAAGTGGCTCTTATGCGAATACCGTGGCTATAATAGCAACTGAAGATGACCCTAACCCAACTAACAATAATGCAACGGTAAGCCCGGTACCGGTTCCAATAGCAGACATTTCAGTCGTGAAAACGACCAGCAATGCTACTCCGAATGTAGGCAGCAATGTTACTTTTAACATCACCGTGGCCAATGCCGGACCCAGCAATGCGACAGGCGTTTCGGTACAAGATGTATTACCCACTGGCTATACCTTCGTATCTGCTGTTGCTCCTGCAGGAACAAGCTATAACAACGGAACGGGCGTTTGGAGCATCGGAAATTTAGCTAATGGTGTAAATACAACATTGGCCATTACGGCAACAGTGAATGCAACGGGCAATTATACCAATACTGCCTCAGCTACCGCGACAGAAACGGATCCTACGATGGGCAACAATAGTTCTAGCGTTACTCCTGTGCCAGTTCCAATAGCTGATGTAAAAGTTACCAAAACGGTAGATAATCCTACTCCGAATGTAGGCAGCAACGTGGTGTTTACCATTACGGCCAGCAATACAGGCCCAAGCGCTTCTACTGCTACCGGCGTAAATGTGAACGATGTGCTGGCCAATGGTTACACTTTTATTTCGGCCAATGCCCCAGCAGGCACCAGCTATGACAATGTAAGCGGCCAATGGACCATCGGAGGCTTGGCCGACGGTGCTACAGCGATCCTAACCATTACGGCGAGGGTAAATGCTACTGGTTCTTATTCAAATACAGCTACGATTTCGGCCAACGAGACAGATCCAGATCCAAGCACAAATAGCGTTACGATTACCCCTGCACCAGTTCCTGTGGCAGATGTAAGCGTCGTTAAAACCGCAACAAACCTATCGCCTTCGGTAGGCAACAACATTACCTTTAACATTACAGTTGCGAACGCTGGCCCAAGTATGGCCACCAATGTTGCAGTAAATGATCTCTTGCCAACAGGCTATACTTTTGTATCGGCAAGCGCACCAGCGGGAACAAATTACAATAGTGCTACAGGTGTATGGACCATCGGCAATTTGAACAATGGTGCAAACAACATATTGACCATTACCGCAACAGTAAATGCCACGGGCAACTATGCTAATACAGCCAATGTAACAGCAACCGAGACTGACCTTACAACGGGCAATAATAGTTCTACCGTTACTCCTGTGCCGGTTCCGGTGGCCAATGTGAGCGTGGTTAAAATGGTAGATAATATGGCGCCAAATGTTGGTACTAATGTTGTATTTACCATTAATGCGAGCAATGCCGGACCAAGTGCAGCAAGCAATGTAGTGGTAAATGACGTATTGCCAAATGGCTATACCTTTGTTTCCGCAGTAGCTCCTGTAGGAACCAGCTATGATAACACAACAGGATTATGGACCATTGGCAACCTGGGCAATAGCGCAACAGCTACGCTCGCCATTACAGCTAAGGTAAATGCAACAGGGTCTTATGCCAACTCGGCAGCTATTACGGCAACAGAAAACGACCCTGATCACGGTAATAACAATTCAACCGTAGTTCCAATCCCAATTCCAATTGCTGATGTGGCCATCACCAAAACGGCAAGTAGCCTAACACCTAATGTAGGCAGCACCATCAACTTTACTTTAACGGCAGCTAATGCAGGGCCAAGCACAGCCACAAATGTTAATGTAAACGATCTGTTGCCAACAGGCTATGCCTTCGTTTCGGCTGCGGCTCCTGCCGGAACGACTTACAACAACGCAACGGGCGTATGGGCTATCGGTAATTTGAATAGTGGCGTAAACGCAGTGTTAACCATTACTGCAACGGTAAATGCTACAGGAAACTATACTAACACGGCCAATATAACTGGTACAGAAACCGATCCGGCACCAGGCAATAACAATGCGAGCGTTAGTCCGGTACCAGTTCCGGTGGCAGATGTGAATGTGGTTAAAACGGTTGACAATGCCACGCCAAATGTGGGTAGCAATGTCGTATTTACCATCAAGGCCACCAATAATGGCCCAAGTACAGCAAGCGATGTTAAGGTGAGCGATCAGTTGCCTAGCGGCTATACCTTTGTTTCGGCAACAGCCCCTGTAGGCACCAGCTACGATAACAGCACAGGCCTATGGACAATTGGCAACCTAGCTAATGGAACAGATGCTACATTGACCATTACCGCAAAAGTGAATGCGAGTGGATCATACGCCAATACGGCCAATCTTTTTGCCACAGAGGATGATCCTACACCTGGCAATAACAGTTCAACGGTAACCATTACACCGGTTCCGGTAGCGGAAATAAGTGTGGCTAAAACCGTTAACAATGCTACGCCAAATGTAGGCAGCAACGTAACCTTTACTATTCAAGTTGCGAACGCAGGCCCAAGTACGGCCACAGGAGTTGCAGTAAATGACTTATTGCCAACAGGCTATACTTTTGTGTCGGCATCTGCACCGGTAGGTACTACCTTTAACAACACAACTGGCCTGTGGACGATTGGTAATTTGAACAATGGCTCAAATGCCACGCTAACCATTACTGCAACGGTAAATGCAACAGGCAATTATGCCAATACCGCCACCGTTTCGGCCACCGAAACAGATTTGACCCCGGCTAACAATACAGCGACCAGCACTCCAGTGCCGGTTCCGGTATCAAATGTAAATGTGGTTAAAACGGTAGATAATGCCACGCCAAACGTAGGCAGCAATGTGGTCTTCACAATTAAAGCGACCAATGCCGGACCAAGTGCCGCGAGCAGTGTGGTAGTTAATGATATCCTGCCAAGTGGTTATACATTTGTATCGGCTTCCGCACCTGTAGGTACTACTTTTAACAATGCCACAGGTATCTGGAACATCGGTAACCTAGGTAATGGCGTAACGACTACGTTAACAATTACCGCAACGGTAAATGCAACGGGGAACTATACCAATACGGCTAACATCACGGCTACAGAAAGCGATCTGGTTCCGGCCGATAACAATTCTAGTGTTACCCCAACGCCTGTTCCGGTAGCTGATATGGCCATCACTAAAACTGTTGACAATGCTACGCCGAACGTGGGCAGCAACGTGGTATTCACGCTCCAAGCCAGCAGCGCAGGCCCAAGTACGGCCACGGGTATTATTGTAACCGATCTATTGCCAAGCGGCTACACCTTTGTAGGAGCAACAGCACCAGCAGGAACAGCATACGACGTTACAACAGGTGTTTGGAATATTGGAACATTAAGCAATGGAGCAGTTGCTACATTAACCATTACGGCCAAGGTAAATGCAACTGGCATTTATACCAACAGTGCCAATGTAACAGCAACCCAAACCGACTTAGTAACCGCTAACAACAGTACTTCGATTACGCCTACACCAATTTCAATAGCCGATGTGAGCATTACTAAAACAGTAGATCACGCCACACCAAATGTGGGCAGCAATGTGGTGTTCACGATTAACGCCGCCAATGCAGGGCCGAGTACAGCTACCAATGTTGCTGTAAATGACCTGTTGGCCAACGGCTATACTTTTGTAGCGGCATCAGCACCTGCTGGAACAGCCTATAACAATGCAACAGGTATATGGACCATTGGCAACTTAGGCAACGGTACAAATGCAACGCTTACGATTACGGCTAGGGTAAATGCAACGGGTAGTTACGCCAATACGGCAAGTATAACCGCTACAGAAACCGATTCAGATCCTAGCAACAATAATGCAAGTGTTACTCCGATACCAGTTCCGGTAGCAGATGTTAGCGTAATTAAAACCGTTGACAATGCTACACCGAATGTAGGCAGCAATGTGGTGTTTACCATTAAAGCAACTAATGCCGGACCAAGTACGGCCACAGGCATTATCGTAAATGATGTATTGCCAAATGGTTATACCTTTGTTTCGGCGGTGGCCCCTGTAGGAACTAATTATGATAACCTAACAGGATTATGGACCATCGGCAATATTGCCAACGGAGCAACAGCTACCCTAACCATTACAGCGAGGGTAAATGCGACAGGCAATTATGCCAATACAGCTATTGTTGCTAGTCCTGTTGATGATCCTGACGCAAGCAATAACAGCTCAACAGTTACTCCTGCACCAAAAGCGGTTGCAGATGTTTCGATAACCAAAACCATTAATAATGCAACGCCAGCGAAGGGCAACAATGTAACCTTTACGCTTACAGTTGCCAATGCGGGCCCAAGTGCAGCAACAGGAGTTGTCGCTACAGATGTATTGCCAAGCGGTTACACCTTTGTGGGAGCAGTTGCGCCAATAGGTACTACCTACAATAACACAACAGGCGTATGGACCATTGGCGATATGATTAATGGGGCCAATAGGATATTGAGCATAACGGCAAAAGTTAATGAAAGCGGCATTTATGCGAACACCGCAACCGTTACAGCAACAGAAACCGACCTCGCTCCAGCTAACAATACCGCTACGGTTACACCTGTACCTACTGCGATTGCTAATGTATCGATTAGCAAAACAGTTGATATAGCTAATCCGGCAGTAGGCAGTGATGTTGTATTTACCATTACAGCAAGCAATGCCGGACCAAGTGAAGCACCAGCAGTTACCGCTTCAGATCTATTGCCAAGTGGTTATACATTTGTTGCCGCTGCGCCAGCCGCCGGAACGACTTATAACAATGCTACAGGATTATGGACCATTGGTACCCTAACTAGTGGTGCGAATGTTACGTTAAACATTACCGCTAAGGTAAATGCAACTGGAAATTATGCCAATACAGCCACATTAACCTCGCCAACTACCGACCCTGATCCATCAGACAACAGTTCTACGGTAACGCCAATACCAACACCGGTATCGAACCTGTCGGTAAGCAAAACAGTTAATAATGCCAGCCCAGCCGTGGGAAGCAACGTGGTATTTACCATTAATGTAGCCAATGCAGGGCCAAGTGGGGCAACCGCAGTTGCTGTTACAGATATTTTGGCCAACGGCTACACTTTTGTAAGTGCAACAGCGCCGGCAGGAACAAACTACAACAGTAGCACAGGTGTATGGACGATCGGTACTTTAGCCAATAGCGCTACGGCCAGCCTAACCATTACGGCTCGTGTAAATGCCACTGGCAACTATGCCAATACGGCTAGTATTACCTCGCCAACGGCTGATCCTGATCCATCAAATAACAGTTCTACCGTAACCCCGGCACCAAATGCAACAGCCAATATATCGGTGAGCAAAACGGTAAACAACGTGAGCCCTGCTGTTGGCAACAATGTGGTATTTAGCATCAATGTAACCAATACCGGCCCTAGCGATGCAACTGGAGTTACCGCCACCGATTTACTGCCAAGTGGCTATACCTTCGTATCGGCCAATCCACCTGCTGGAACAAGTTATAACAACACAACTGGCGTTTGGACCATCGGAAACCTGGCCAATGGAACCAATGTAGTTTTAGCCATCACGGCTCGTGTAAATGCAAGCGGCAATTATGCAAACACCGCAACGGCAAATACGACCACCAATGATCCAGATCCAAGCAACAATAGCTCTACCGTTACGCCAATACCAGTGGCATCGGCCAACTTATCGGTTAATAAAACAGTGGATGTTACCGGCCCTACTATTGGCAATAATGTGGTGTTCAGTATCAGAGTAGCCAATGCGGGTCCTAGTGATGCAAGTGGCGTAACAGTGCTGGATTTGTTGCCAAATGGTTACACCTTCGTATCGGCCAATGCACCTGCAGGAACAACTTACAACAATACTACGGGTTTATGGACGATAGGAAACTTGGCTAATGGAGCTAATGTCACCCTTACTGTTACGGCCAAGGTAAATCCAACGGGTAATTATGCCAATACAGCCAGGGTGGAAACAAGCACATTTGACCCAACCCTCGTTGACAATGCTTCTACAGTTACGCCAGTGCCGGTAACCAATAAGCCGATTGCCGAAGACAACACGGTAGCAACGAATGCCAACAAGCCTATTATTATTGCAATTGTTGACAATGATAACCCTGGCAATTCGGCATTCGATCTTAGCAGTATTGAAATCGTTGATCAGCCTAAGCACGGCACCGTAAAAGTGAACGGCGATGGAACAGTTACCTATACGCCAAACCCTGGCTACACCGGCGATGATAGCTTTACCTACAGGTTGAAAGACATCATGGGCAATTATACCAACGTAGCTACGGTGAGCATCAAATCGAATTTTGTAGACATCAAGATACCGAACCTCTTTACGCCAAATGGCGATGGTATAAATGATACCTTCGAAATAAGAGGACTGAACCAGTTTGTCCAAAACGACCTTACCATTATTAACCGTTGGGGCAATGAGGTATTCCGCTCAAACAACTATCAAAATACCTGGACAGGCGAAGGGCTTAACGAAGGCACTTATTACTACCTGCTCAAGGTAAAACGAAACAACAGTTCTGAGTGGATAGTCTACAAAGGATGGCTAACCCTAGTGAGGAGCTTTAAAAAGTAAAGGCAAAAACAAAAGGTGGCTAGGCTCGCCCGGCCACCTTTATAGACAAGAAAATATGAAAAGATCGGTGTTATTAATTGCAGGTATCCTTTTGCTCTTGACCAATCTGACCCGGGCCCAACAAGATGCCCAATTTAGTCAGTACATGTTCAATGGAATTTATATTAATCCGGCCTATGCCGGTTACCGCGAACAGTTAAACGTACATGCTTTTTACCGTACCCAGTGGACAGGGATTGATGGCGCACCAAAAACGCTTGCCGTGGCCATAGATGCCATCGCTAACGATGGAAATGTGGGTTTGGCACTGCAATTGTCAAGCGACAGGCTCGGAGCACAACGCAACACAGCTGTTTATGGCAACTATGCCTATCGGATCAGGTTAAACGAAGACGGATCTTCGCGATTGGCCTTTGGAGTAGGCGCGGGGGCAGTGCAATTAAGTATAGATGGATCATTGCTGAGCCCAAACGACCCAGAAAGAGACCAGCCGATTGGCATGCAGAGTACAATTGTACCCGATGCCAGAGCCGGAGTATATTTTTCAACCGATCGTTTTTTTGCAGGCTTCTCGGCCGATAACCTGATTTCGCAGTACATCGACATTAACCGCTATGCCTTTATCCCAAAACCCAAGCCACACTATTACCTTACTGCGGGGGCCTTATTGCCACTGTCGACAGATATTTTGTTAAAGCCTTCTTTCTTGTTAAAAGACGACCGTGGAGGGCCGACAAGCCTTGACCTGAATGCTTTTTTTATACTTGGCGAAAGGATCTGGTTGGGCGGGTCTTATCGTACCGGCATCAAACTTTACGATAAATCGTACCTGCAAAAAGACCTCAGCAAACTGAATTCGGCTGTTGCGGCCATACAGGTGTTCCCTGATAAAAACCTAAGGATCGGCTACGCCTACGATTTTTCTATTGGCCCGTTACAAGGCTACAGCAGCGGAACGCACGAAATTTCCATCGGCTATTTCTTCAACCGTAAAAATGTACGAATGCTTAGTCCTAGGTATTTTTAATCAAATAGCTTCATCACCACTGAAAAAATAAATAAACAGATGAAAAAGTCTCTCTTAAGCTTACTCACAATTTTAACATTAGGATTGGGAATGGTACAAACAGCCAAAGCCCAATATGTTTTAAAGGAGGCTGATGCCCAGTATGAGCTGTTCAATTATACAAAAGCAATTGACCTTTATGAACAGGCCTATAAGAAAAGAGCAAGCTTGCATGCGGCCGAACGCCTCGCAAGTGGCTATGAAATGATACACGATTACAAGCAAACAGAGAGCTGGGCTGCCATTGCGTCGGGCATGGAAGGTACCAGTCCAGAAAATGTGCTCCGGTATGCAAAAGCATTGCAAAACAACTCAAAATATAGCGAAGCAAAAGTGCAGTATGAAAAATATGCCAGTTTGGATAAGAATATAACCGAAGCCCAAAAGAGTATATGGCTTCTCTCTTGCGATTCGGCCATGCGCTGGATGAAAAATCCTGGAACAACAATGGTGCAGAACCAACAGTCTTTAAATACAGCTCAATCAGATTGGGGGGCAGTCAAACTCGGAGGAGCAGTGGTATTTGCTTCTGATAGGGATTTAACGGGCGACAATTCCAAACAATCTGGCTCAAGGCCTTTCCTTAAATTCGATGGCCCAAAAGTGCCCGATAGAAATATATACGGCTGGACGGGGAACCATTACCTACGCCTATATACCCAAACCGCACCTAACGAAGCAATCAGCCTCTTCGATTTGCCAACTGGTACCGATTACCATGTTGGACCAGCTACATTTACAGCCGATGGCAAGGAGATGTATTTTACACTTACGCGTATTCCGCCAAAACCGGTTTATGTAAACGGCAAATTAGCTACCATCAACATAGAAATATACAGTTGCAAGAAAGGAGACGATGGAAAATGGTCAACCCCCGTAGCCTTCCCCTACAATAAAGTAAACGAATATTCTGTTGGCGATCCTGCAGTTAGCAAGGATGGAAAAACCTTGTATTTTGTTTCCAATATGCCGGGTGGGCAGGGAGGAACAGATTTATATGCCTGTTTAAGAAACGATAATGGCGAATGGGGGCAGGCTCAAAACCTGAAAGATTTGAACACTCCAGGAAATGAACGCAGTCCGTTTTTTGATGGCGAAAAGAACTTCTATTTTAGCAGCGATGGCCTAATTGGGATGGGTGGATTGGATATTTTTAAATCAACACTTATGGCTGGCAAAATGAGCAAGCCGGTGAATATGGGCTATCCGATCAATTCGCCTCAAGATGATTTTGCCTATACTATTAATGGCCCAATTGAAGGTTTTCTCTCGTCTAATAGAGCTGAAGGTGCGGGAAGCGACGACATTTACAGTTTCAAAGCGCAAGAGCCCGTTATTTTTAGGCTAAATGGAATAGCTTATAACAAGAAAACCGGCGAACCATTAGGCAATGCCATTATTACCTTGGCCCGAACCGGCGGAGGAATACTAAAAGCGCAGACCGAAGCCGATGGAAGATATGGGTTTAACCTCGAAAAAGCATCGGATTATAACCTTAGTGGTGAAAAGACAGACTTCCGTAGCGACATGGTCCAATTGAGCACACAACAATTAACGGCATCAACAGACCTGAAACAAGACCTGTTCCTAGAGCCTATCGTGATCAACAAAGCCATTAAACTAGAAAATATTTATTACGACTTCGACAAATCGAACATCAGGCCTGATGCCGCCAAAGAATTGGATAAACTGGTAAAAATTATGCAGGATAATCCAACCATCTGGATAGAACTAGGCTCGCATACCGATAGCCGAGGCAATGACCAATACAATCAATGGCTGTCACAGAGCCGTGCCAACTCGGCGGTGCAATACATCATTGATAGAGGCATCAGCAAAAACAGGATTACGGCGATGGGCTATGGCGAAACCCAATTGGTAAACAAATGTTCAAACGGCGTTAAATGTGCTGAAGCCGAACATCAGGCCAACCGAAGAACCGAGTTTAAAATTGTGAAGTATTAATCTTTTCATCAACAAAATATACAGGGTCACACCTCATCCTTTGGCTGGCCGGGGAGGAAAGATGGAAATGCAAAGCCAAGGCGGGCAGGAACACCCGCCTCTAGAAATGCTAATGGTGTGTCTTCACGAACGCTGATGCGTGCCTCACGAACGCGATGCTACTGGTGCGTGTCCTCACGCACCAGAATATCCGAGATGGCTCGAACCATTCTTAGAGCCCTTTTCCCAGTTTGTCGGGTAATTTTTCGAGTTGGTCGAAATCAAAACGGGCATAAGTAACAAAGCTAGTACCTTTATATCTAATTATTAAAACAAGGAAACATGAAGTATATTCGCAGCTTTCCGGTAGAACTGGTCTTTTGGGTGTTGGCTTTAATACTGCTAGCAACGGCTAACCCTCACGAACATCATTTCAGCCTTTGCCCACTGGCAAATTTAGGCATAACCTGGTGTCCAGGCTGTGGCTTAGGAAGGTCGATAACCGCATTGTTCCATGGAGATGTGAATGCAAGCTTAGCACAACATTGGTTTGGCATACCTGCCCTGCTCTTGATCTGCTACCGTATTTATCAGCTCAGCAAACAACTATTAAAAAAAGAAGTTAATTTAAAATATTAGGAGGAAAAGCTATGTTTGACGCACAATTTATGGCATTACCGGGTATCACCCCCCAAGAATATTCGTACTTGCAAACTGCAACCAACGGTCTTGACGAACAACAAATACGTACATTTTTAATGATCTACTCAGGCAAGAGAAAAAACCCGAGCGACATGCTGCTCTTCTGCGTAATCGGTCTGTTTTTGGTTCCCGGCCTGCAACGCTTCATCATTAACCAAATCGGCATGGGTATCTTGTACCTGCTAACAGGAGGTTTATGTTTGATTGGTTCGATTGTAGACATCATTAACCACAAAAGCCTGGCATTCGAACACAACCAACGCATGGTATTCGAAAGCTTGCAAATGGTAAGAATGGGCGGTTTTAAACAATACTAAACCCACACAAATAGTATAAAAAATCCTTATGGGTGCAAAACCTGTAAGGATTTGCTATTTTTATAGCATGAAGTTAGCTTTAATAACCAACTACCTTGAAACCTTAGCGCCGCTTAATTATCAGGAAGACTATGATAATTCGGGCCTGATTGTAGGCAGTGCCAACGACGAAATACATGGCGCCTTGGTGGCGCTCGATTGTACCGAGCAGATTGTTGACGAAGCCATTGCCAAAAACTGCAACCTGATCATTACCCATCATCCCATTGTATTTAAAGGCCTCAAAAAGCTGAACGGCAAAACCTACGTAGAACGCGTGGTATTAAAGGCCATCAGAAACAATATCGCCTTATATGCCATCCATACCAATTTAGATCACATGGCCAATGGCGTAAATGCCATCATCTGCAAAAAACTGGGCATTGAGCAGGCAAAAATCTTGGCACCAAAGGGAAACCTGCTGAAGAAACTGGTTACATTTTGTCCGGAAGCACAGGGAGGCCAAGTACGTGACGCGCTTTTTGGAGCCGGAGCAGGCCACATTGGCAACTACAGCGAATGCAGCTTTAATGGAACTGGTACTGGAACTTTTAAGGCAGGCGAAGCAAGCGATCCTTTTGTAGGCGAAAGAGGAAGCCGGCATAGTGAAGCCGAAATCAGGATAGAAACCGTTTTTAAGGCACAAGACGAACGCAAAATTTTGTTGGCGTTGTTAGAAAGCCATCCATATGAAGAAGTAGCTTATGATATCTACCCCATTGCCAATAAGCTCGAGAGCGTTGGCGCAGGCATGGTAGGCTGGCTGCCCTATGAAATGGATGGCCGCGATTTTTTGGCCTTGGTTAAGGAACGCATGCAGGCCAAGGTAATCAGGCACACCGCCTTATTGCCTAAAAGAATAAAAAAAGTGGCCGTATGTGGCGGATCTGGCAGTTTTTTGCTTAAAGATGCCATAGCCGCTGGCGCTGACGCCTTTATCACCGCAGATTTTAAATACCATGAATTTTTTGATGCCGAACAGCACCTCGTTATTGCGGATATCGGCCACTATGAAAGCGAACAATTTACATCTAATTTGTTGATAGAGAATATTCAAGAAAAATTTCCTAACTTTGCAATCCGTTTAACGGAGCATAACACAAACCCCATAAATTATTTCATTTAATGGAACAAACAGTAGAGCAAAAGCTAAAAGCTTTATACGAATTACAAAATCTTCACACCAAGATTGACAAAATCCGTCAGATTAGAGGCGAGTTGCCAATGGAAGTAGCTGATTTAGAGGATGAAGTAGCCGGATTAGAAACACGTATACAAAAAATCAAAGCTGAATTAGACGATACTGAAGATGCAATTGTAAACCGTAAAAACATGATCAAAGAAGCTCAAAACTTGATCAAAAAATACGAAACACAATTAAAAGACGTAAAAAACAACAGAGAATACGACGCTTTAACCAAGGAAGTAGAAATCCAAAACTTAGAGATCCAGGTTTGCGAGAAGAAAATTAAAGAGCATGGCTTCGAAATTACTTCTAAAACCGAAGTTTATGAGCAGGCCTTGGCCAATATCGAATCGAGAAAAGGCGATTTAGACGTAAAGAAAACAGAATTGGAAACCATCACCTCAGAAACTGAAAAAGAAGAACAGGGATTGTTGAAAAAAGCAGAAAAAGCAGAAACCCAAATCGAGGAGCGCTTATTGACCGCTTACAACAGGTTGAGAAACAATGCGGTTAATGGTTTAGCCGTAGTAACTATCGATAGGGATTCATGTTCAGGTTGTTTTAACCAAATTCCACCTCAACGTCAATTGGACATCCGTCAGCGCAAAAAAGTAATTGTTTGCGAGCACTGCGGAAGAATTTTGGTTGATGAAGCATTGACCCACGAATTGAGCGAAGCACAAGCATAACAAAATAGAGAAAGGCCAGATGAAAATCTGGCCTTTTTTGTAAACCCTGGTTTTGTCTGCGCAGGGCAAGATTTGGGTTTCGTTCAGTTGGATAAAAACATCGTCGGTTTTTTAACGTTATATAAAATCAGTAACTTAAATCCCTAAACCCGAATAGCGATCCATGCCCCACGCCCCAAGCATTAAAACTTCTATCAAATCTATCTTTCTTTGTTGCTGTTTAGCCCTCCCGCAATTTGTTTACGCCAGCTTTGATTTTAATGCCAACTGCCTAAAGGCCTACCAAAATATCTTTGAGCTCAAACTGGCTACGGCCCGTCAACTCATTGCCAACGAAAAAAAGGTCCATCCCAATAATTCCATTGTACCCTTGCTCGAAAACTATGTAGATTATTTCTACCTCATTACTACCGAGAGCAAGTCTGAATTTGAGCGCTTGGAAGCCAACAAAGACGGACGTATCGATCAAATCAGCGATGATGATAAATCTTCGCCCTACTACCTGTATGCCCAGGCCGAGATCAACCTGCAATGGGCGCTGATTAGAGGCCGCTACGGCTCTTATTTAACGGCAGCCAGGGAAATTAACCGAGCCAATAACATGTTGCAGGAAAACAGCAAGAAATTTCCAGGCTTTCATTTAAACGGCAAGGGCTTGGGATTGATCAATGCCGTAATTGGCGCATTGCCCGAAGGTTTTCTAAAATCAACGCTATCTACCTTTGGTTTAAAAGGCAACCTGCAAAGCGGATTGAATATGCTAGATAAATTGGCAGAAAACCTTCCAAAATCTACTTATGAGCCATTTTATGAAGAAACTATTTTCTGCTATGCCTATGTACTTTCTGATGTAGCCAGAAGTCCGCAGGCCTATGCCAAAACCATGAAATATACAGCAAGGATTGCAGACAGCAGCTTGCTCAAATCCTACCTGCAGGCCTATGTATGTACACGCAACGGCCACAATGATGAGGCCATAGAAATATTGAACAACCGGCCAACAAGTGCTTATTACCAGGCTTTTCCCTATTTGGACTACTTGATGGGTATTGCCAAGCTCAATAAGCTCGATTTTACTGCGGCAAGTTCTTTTGAACGCTTCCTGCAAAGCAATAAAGGCGTGAATTACATCAAGGATGCCAACCTGCATTTAGGGTGGATTGCGCTTTTAAAAGGCGATGAGGCGGGCTATACTGCTTATGCGGCTAAAACCAAATCCAATGGCTATACCTATCAGGAGCGGGATAAACAAGCGCTTAACGATGCCAATGCACCAGTTCCCAACAAAACCTTGCTCAAGGCCCGTTTATTGTTTGATGGCGCCTATTTGAACAAAGCCTCAGACTTATTAGGCAATACAAATGCCGATGATTATGCCTCTGCCAAAGACAAAGCCGAATATTATTACCGCTTAGGCCGAATTAATGATGATCTGGGGAAAGACGATATGGCGATTGTTAACTTTCAGAATGCCATTAACGTGGGCAGAAACCTCAAATATTACTATGCCGCCAAATCAGCCATACAAATGGGCAAGATTTACGAGAAAAAAAGCAACCCAGCTAAAGCCAAGGCGAGTTTCAATACCGCCATTGAAATGAAAAACCACGAATATGAAAACAGCATCGAATCAGAAGCGAAACAGGGTTTGAAGCGAGTGGGAGGGTAGATTGAGTCAGTAGTCCTAAGTCCTAAGTCGATTCGTCATTGCGAGCGCTGCGAAGCAATCTCTTTCTGCACGTCACCCTGAACCCCGATTCATGGTCTGTCTACCATGAGATGCCGGATCGGGGCCCGGCATGACGAATCTTTTTAGAAAAGCAAAGAAAGCATTCCATTTGATCGTTAGTCCCGCCTTTTGCTAAAGTTTTTCGCTTCGCTCAAAACTATCGCTGTCAATCGGGTTTAGGGAACAACTGGTTCTGCACAGATGTTCCATTGCACAAGCCCGAGTCAAATAGCCAAGATTGGAGTGGCATCCTTTTTTGCTCTCGAGGCAAAAAAGATAAAGCGGAAAGCTGGACTAGCTTTGATCATAGCAAAAACATTGCGCTCCAAAACGTCAGTTAATAGTTTGCAGTTCTCAGCTAGCAATTGAGGCGATTTAACGACAAAAAAACTGTGCTAATGAACGGATTAGGTGCTAACTTGTAGGTGCGGGGACCTACAAGAAGAGTTAGAATCTATAAACTACCGCATTGATGTGCATGCCTGCGCCTACCGAAGCAAATACGGCATACTCTCCGGCTCTGGCTTGATAGCCTTCTACTTTTCCGTTCATCACCAAGTCAATCAAGGTTGGAATGGTCGCTACCGAGCTATTACCCAGCCAAGAGATGGTCATTGGCACTAAATTATCCGGCACTTCGTCTAAATCATAGAGCTTGAACAGTCTTTTCATAATGGCATTGTCCATTTTGCCGTTGGCTTGATGGATAAATACTGTTTTGATCTCCGATAATGCAATTCCAGATTTATCTATAGCTTTTTTAACTACCTGTGGCACGTTGATTACGGCAAACTCATACAGCTTGCGGCCATTCATTTTAAGATAGGTATTGCCGTTCTTTTCGTCGGGGTTGTTGCTGCAGCCCATGGTGAGCAATGAAGCATAATTGGCAAAGGTTTGGCTCTTGTGGGCAATAATGCCTACCTGGTTTTCTGAATCCTGAGCTTCGAAAATAACGGCCCCGGCACCATCAGAAAAAATCATGCTGTCTCTGTCGTGCGGATCGATGATTCTTGAGAGCGTTTCTGCGCCTATCACCATTACTTTTTTGGCATCTCCACTTCTGATCAGGTAATCGGCCTGAATTACGCCTTGCACCCATCCCGGGCAACCGAAAATCAAATCGTAAGCCACACAGTCTGGATTTTCGATCTGCAGCTCCAACTTTACTTTGGCTGCCAAGGCTGGCAACATGTCTATGCGGTTGGAGTCTATTTTAACATCGCCAAAATTGTGTGCGAAAATGATATGGTCTAAGCTTTCCTTGTCTATGCCTGCGGCTTTGATCGCCCGCTCGGCTGCAATGGTTGCAAGATTGCTGTTCAACACGTGCGGGTCGGCATAGCGGCGCTCCACGATCTCTGTAATTTCGCTAAACTTGTTAATGATCTCGGTGTTTTCCTTCTCCATCTTAATTCCATTGTCGAAAAAAGAGGATTCCATAAAGTGATCACCCGAAATGATGTTGTCTGGAATATAGCTTCCTGTGCCGGTGATTACCGAATATGTTTTGTTCATCTTGCCCTTACTTGTACACTATACCATATCGGTATTTAGTATAAAAATATGATAATTTATTGAAATCAAAAATTTTTTAAGAAAAATCGTCAATTAAAAATACAAAAAGTTCTTTTGGCCCATGCGCTCCAAGCACCAATGTTTTTTCAATATCTGCAGTTCGGCTAGGCCCTGTAATGGTACTGACCATCGAAGGAATCTGGTTGCCATATTTATCTTTTAACAACTTAAATGCATCTTTTAAATCGAGTACCAATTGACCGGTTCTCGCTATTACAATATGGTGATGAGGAAATATGCTCAGGCGTCGTCCGGAAGCATGCTGATTGCTGAGCATGATAGAGCCATTTCTGGCCACTAAGGCTTCGCAAAGGGTAATTCCTACTTCGGCCATCTCAAAATCCTTGTCGGTTTCGTAAAACGGAAATTCGTAATGCTTTAATAAGGCCTGCAATTCGGGTTCCCAGCAATAGATTTTGCGCCAATTGAAACGATCGGCCAGTTCTAGGATATTTTCGATAAAGTCTACCCCGTTTTCGCAGAAGACAAAATTACCCGATACTGCGGTGAGCTGCTCGGCAAATAAGATCTCCAGTTCTTCGGTATTGGCTTTGTAAAGAGGATTTTCTTCCAAATTAGGATAGGGGTTGTCCCGCTTCTCCAGCAAGGCCTTCCTAATCTTTTTCAACATCAATTCCTTCGGCGTAATATTCTCTTTCATATCAGACGTTTCAAATGTAATTAACTTTTCTTATAAACAAAGAAGCAACCTTAAATCTCTCTAAGGTTGCTTCTTTAATTATGCCGATCGGAAAGATCGTTTTATTCTTCTGTTTTTGGAGCGATTGGCTCTACAACAGGAGCTGTGTCTTGTACCAAGCCTTCTACTATCGGTGGCGTATCGGTTCCGTTCACAAACTCATCATAAGTAGTTCTGGTGTCAAACGGACGTTTGCCCAAAAGTTCCTCTAAATCTGCTTGGAACAGGATTTCTTTTTCCAATAGTTTCTGGGCCAGTTTTTCTAGGCCATCTTGTTTTTCGATCAATAGTTTTTTGGTACGGTCGTAAACCTCATTTGACAAGTCACGAACCTCATTATCGATCAATTCGGCAGTTTTATCAGAATAAGGCTTGTCGAAGTTGTATTCATTATGTGGATCGTAGAAAGAGATGTTACCCACATTTTTGTTCATGCCATAAATTTTAACCATGCCATAGGCTATCCTGGTAATGTGCTCCAAATCGCTCAAGGCACCAGTAGAAATCTTGCCAAAAGTAATGTCTTCGGCAACCCTACCACCCATGGTCATACACATATCGTCCATTAACTGTTCGGTAGTGTATAAAAACTGCTCTTTAGGCAGGTATTGTGCATAACCTAAAGCGGCAACCCCACGTGGAACGATGGATACCTTTACCAAAGGATTGGCATGCTCTAAGAACCAGCCTGCAATAGCGTGGCCAGCCTCGTGGTAAGCCACAATCTTTTTCTCTTCTGGAGAGATGATTTTGTTTTTCTTTTCTAAACCACCAATTACACGGTCAATTGCATCTTGAAAATCCTGCATATCAACCATCTCTTTGTTTTTACGGGCAGCAATCAAAGCCGCTTCGTTACAAACATTGGCAATTTCTGCACCTGCAAAACCTGGCGTTTGGGCCGATAGTTTTTTGGCGTCAACCTCTTGCGAAGTTTTAATTGGTTTCAAGTGTACCCTGAAAATCTGCTCACGGCCAACCAAATCCGGCTTGTCGATAGAAATCTGTCTGTCGAACCTGCCTGGACGCATTAAAGCCGAGTCTAATACATCTGGACGGTTGGTTGCGGCCAAAATGATAATTCCGGAGTCGGTACCAAAACCATCCATCTCTACTAATAATTGGTTCAAGGTGTTTTCGCGCTCGTCATTGCCACCCATCATGCTGTTTTTGCCACGGGCACGACCAATGGCGTCAACCTCGTCAATAAAGATGATACATGGCGCTTTATCTTTCGCTTGCTTAAACAAATCGCGCACACGAGAAGCCCCAACGCCCACAAACATCTCTACGAAATCAGAACCTGACAACGAAAAGAACGGAACTTGTGCCTCGCCTGCAACAGCTTTGGCCAATAAGGTTTTACCTGTACCCGGTGAACCCACTAATAAGGCTCCTTTCGGAATTTTACCACCCAGGTTGGTATATTTTTTAGGGTTTTTTAAGAAATCTACGATCTCCATTACCTCTTGCTTGGCTTCTTCTAAACCGGCAACATCGTTAAAGGTGATGTTTACTTGGCTCTCTTTGTCGAACAGCGTGGCTTTTGATTTTCCAATATTGAAAATCTGGCCACCTCCGCCACCACCGCCACCGCCCATGCGGCGCATCATGAAGATCCAAAGTCCGGCAAAAAACAATAAAGGCAAAATGATATTGATGAAAATCGTGCCCCATGGACTTGATTTAGAAGTTGCTGTAATCGTCAACTGATCATTTGGAGGAATGGTTTTTTGAGATTCCTTTAAGCTGGCTTCTAACGATTTTGAATCGGTCATCACCACCTTTGCAATGGGCCCACCCTTTGAAAGCTGCAGGGCACTGTTGTTCAGGAATTTTTTATACTTGGGATCTTTATCTTTATCCTGTTTGAGGTAGATTTCTCCGGTATAGGTTTCTCCGTCTGAAGATTTGTAGCCAACAATTTGCTTTACATCTCCGGGAATAAGCATGGTTTGTTCAAATTCTTTATAAGGGATGGTTTTTACATCGCTAGAAGAGAACAGGAAATTAACAATAACAAGACCGATAATAATGGCTGCATAAACCCAAAAGATATTGAATTTTGAGCCTTTCTGTGGTTTCTTAGGAATATTGGGAATTCGCTTAATCTGTTTTGGTTTGTCTGTATTTTGGTTTTCTTTCATCTTTAATGTGTTAAGGTAATGGGCTATGCGCTCTTGTAAGAGGTGGTTTCTGCATCGCCCCATAAATCTTCAATGCCGTAGAAATCGCGCTTCTCTGTTCTAAAAATATGCACTACGACATCAAAATAATCAAGGATAATCCATTCGGCATTCTCCAAACCCTCTTTACGCCAAGGGTTCATCTGCGTTTCTTTATAAATTTCATCCTCAACGCTATCGGCAATAGCTTTTACCTGTGTCGAAGAATCGGCATTGCAAACAATAAAATAATCGGAAACCGAACTGTTAAGTTCTCTTAGATCCAAGCGCACAATGTCGTTCCCCTTTTTTTCCTGGATGCCATGAATAGCTATTTCTGAGAGGTATGTAGAAAGATTTGCGGTTTTCTTTTTTACCATTAAAAATTTTTACTTTTGATTAGCAACAAATATAACATCAACACTTGCAAAATAACACTTTTTCAACATTATTTGTTGGTCAAAATCTTATCAAATTATCGGCGGTTGATTCTACCAATAATTTTCTCAAAGAATTAGTGTCAAATTCCGAGCCATTAGCAGAGGGAACTGTAATTATGGCAGAAAACCAGTTTGCCGGAAGAGGACAGCAGCAAAATACTTGGCATGCCGAGCCCGGCAAAAACCTAACTTTCAGCGTTTTATTGCGCCCTTCTTTCCTGCCTTTGCCCAAACAATTTTTGCTTAACATGGCGGTTAGCATAGCCGTAAACAAGGTTTTGTCTGCTTATGTTCCATCAGGCATACGCATTAAATGGCCTAATGATGTTTACCATGAAGACAAAAAACTGGGAGGTATTCTGATCGAGAATACTTTGGTGGGGAGTGCCATCAAGACTGCCGTAATTGGCATAGGCCTTAATGTTAACCAACAGGTTTTTGCTCCTGAGCTGGTTCAAAAGGCGACCTCATTAGGTCAAATTTTACAACAAGATGTGAATTTAGATGGATTATTGTCAGAAATTTGCAGAGAGCTGGAAAGCTTATATTTGCAACTGCGTGCCGAACGTTATACAGAACTAAGGCAAATGTACGTTGATAGGCTATACCGGTTTAACCAGTTGGCCAATTACCGACAAAATGGCGAGGTTTTTGAAGGAACAATAAAAGGCATCAGTGATTTAGGCCTTTTGCAGCTCGAGAAAAACGGAAAAATAGTCGAGTATAATTTTAAAGAGATCGAATTTTTAACCTAGTATAACACAAAATAATGAAAAGAATAACCTTAATTTTAACGCTGGTATTATTTACTGCAGTGGGTGCATTTGCCCAATTAGAAAACCCGGTAACCTGGTCGTATGTGGCTAAGAAAACCAGTAAGACCGAGGCGACTGTTTATGTAAAAGCCACTATTGATGAAGGCTGGCACATTTATTCGCAAACCGTAAAAGCTGGCGGACCAACCAAAACGATTTTTACGTTTAGCCCATCAAAAGAATATACGTTAGTAGGCAAAACTATCGAACCAAAACCGATCAGTACCTATGAAAAAACCTTCAAAATGAACGTTGCTTATTTTGAGAATGAGGTTGTTTTTCAACAAAAAGTAAAACTGGCCAAAGGTCAAACAACGGTAAAGGGAAAAGTAGAGTTTGGCGTGTGTAACGATAAGCAATGCCTTCCTCCGGCCGAAGTAGCCTTTAGTGTGCCGGTGAAATAAATAAACGAAAGTAACAAAGAAACAAAAAGGCCTCGAATCAAATTCGAGGCCTTTTTGTTAACGTTTTTAAGCCTAAATGAAGATTTAGCTCTTTAAAAGATGTCGTCAATGTTTAATCCGAGTGATGACCAAAGCCCCAGCAGAATCCACCGGGTTGCATAGAAGCAACGTCACAACAAATTGCGCCTAAAACTGTTCCAGTTGCCATACAAATAGGCGCATGATCTGTGCAGTCAGAATGAGTGTCGCATGGTTCATAGTGTTGTGGGGGTACAGCTCCTCCAAGCACTTTTTTCATCTCAGCTTTACTGAGCAAATTCATTTTTTTCATTTTAATGTTTTGGTTATTATTAATTGGATTACAGTCAATTCATGTAGGACTGTTTGCTACAAAGACCCGAGATGATCTTAACCTTACAATAAAATTAACAACTAAGTTCTTAGAAGTAAAATAGTTTTGTCTTGAAATGCAGAATGTAAAAAAATAGAACATTTATTTGTGGTTCTTGGCTAAAGAGAGTCATAATCGCTGTTTACATATTATACTATAATTTGAGTATCCCAGTTCAATACTAGTATTTATTGAAAGTAAAATAAGGCAAGCAACCGTTTGTTAAGGTGCCCAAATAAAAAAATATGATTAACTTCACGGCCTTTAAAACCTCGCCTACCTTGAAAATTAATATGATATTACAATGAAAAAAGCAAGCTTACTATTCCTTTTAATTGTTTCTTTTTTATTTATCGCTACGCCAAATAGTTTTGCATTGAAACCGCAAACCGATACTACGGCAAACACAGCGCCTGACGATCTGCAGTTTACAACTATTGGTTCGAAAGAAGACAGTATCAAGAATAATATTAAAGCAGATACCGCGAAGAAAGACACCGTTAGTAAGACAAAGGCTGTTGCCAAATCGGTGAAAAAAGATGCAAAGCCCAAAACGCTTTGGCAAACTTTCATTGAAGGCTTATTAGGGGGCTTCTTGGCTTTTTTAATGCCATGTATTTTTCCTATGGTCCCTTTAACTGTAAGCTATTTTACTAAAAAGGCGGGGAGCAAGAAAAAGGGGGTTGGTTTGGCCGTTATTTACGGCCTCTCTATTATAGTAATTTATGTGGCTTTTGGTTTGTTGATCACCATTCTATTTGGATCGGCAAAATTGAATGAATTAAGCAGCAGTGGAATATTCAACATCTTGTTTTTTGTGCTGTTGGTCGTTTTCGCAATCTCCTTCTTTGGTGCATTTGAAATTACGTTGCCGAGCTCTTTTGTAAATAAAATAGATGCCAAGGCTGATAATAGCAAAGGACTGGGAGGCATATTCTTCATGGCCGCATCTTTGGCATTGGTTTCGTTTTCATGTACTGGCCCGATTATCGGTACGCTACTGGTACAGGCGAGTTCTAAGGGAGAAATCTTGGCACCTGCGATTGGCATGTTTGGCTTTGCATTAGCCTTAGCCCTTCCGTTTACCTTATCAGCCATATTTCCAGGGTTTTTAAACAGCATGCCAAAATCTGGCGGATGGTTAAACAGCGTAAAGGTTTGTCTGGGTTTTCTAGAACTGGCATTGGCACTAAAGTTCTTATCATCCGCAGACTTGGTTTGGCACTGGGAATGGTTTGATAGAGAGATATTCTTGGTATTGTGGATTGTTATATTTGCCATGATGGGTTTTTATTTGTTAGGAAAACTCAAATTTGCCCATGATAGCGATTTACCATATGTGAGTGTTCCAAGGCTCGTATTGGCAATAATTTCAATCGCGTTTGCAGTTTATTTGGTTCCGGGCTTATGGGGTGCTCCAGTTAAAATTTTAAGCGGAATAGCACCCCCAATGCATACGCAAGATTTTATATTAACTTCTGGGGGTGGCTCTGGTCAAGAATCCCAAGCTTCTCTCGACTTTCCTAAAAAAGTGAAGTATGCAGATGTGCTTCCTTCACCACATGGCTTTAAGGTGTTTTTCGATTTAGAAGAGGGAGTAGCTTATGCGAAGAAAGTAAATAAACCAATTATGCTTGACTTTACTGGATGGACCTGTGTTAACTGTCGTAAAATGGAAGATGATGTTTGGGTTGATGCAACAGTAGGAAAGTTAATAAAAGAAAAATATATACTGATCCAATTGTATGTAGATGAAAGAAAAGTGAAAATGCCAGCAGATAAAGTTCACTATTCAAATTATTTGAAAGGAAATACAGATGATTTGGGCAGATGGAACCAAGATTTTCAGGCAACGAAATACGGTTCAAACTCGCAACCATATTATGTATTAGCCGATCATGATTTAAACCCGCTGGTTGACCCACAAGGAGCAAATTTTAATGCTAAGGAATACGCAGCGTTTTTGCAAAGTGGTTTAGATCAATTTAAGCCAAGCAACTAAAGAATAAATGAGTACCATCAAAAATATAGGAATATTAACTTCTGGAGGTGACTCTCCAGGCATGAATGCAGCCATTAGGGCTGTGGTAAGAGCAAGTTTATACCATAACCTCAAGGTAACCGGCGTAATGAGAGGTTATGAAGGCTTAATCCAGGCAGATTTTATGCCTATGGATGGCAAGTCTGTAGCCAATATCATCCAGCGGGGAGGTACCATTTTAAAAACCGCCCGCAGCGATGCCTTTAGAACAAAAGAAGGCCGTGAACAGGCCTACAAAAACCTTGTAGAAAGCGATATCGATGCATTGGTCGTAATTGGTGGCGATGGAACTTTTACAGGAGCCGATCTTTTTTCTCGGGAATTTAGCTTTCCGGTAATTGGTTTGCCAGGTACCATCGACAACGATTTGGCCGGAACCGATTTTACCATCGGCTACGATACCGCCATTAATACCGTAGTCAATGCGGTAGATAAAATCAGAGATACCGCCGAATCACACGATAGGTTGTTTATTGTAGAGGTAATGGGCCGAGATTCAGGCTTAATTGCCCTGCGTAGTGGCATCGGTGTGGGTGCAGAAGCGATCTTGATTCCAGAAGCTAAAATTGGCGTAGAAGACCTCGTGGTTCGCTTAGAAAATGGCCGTAAAGACAAGGCTTCCAAAATTATTATCGTAGCAGAAGGCGATGAAGTTGGAGGGGCTTATAATGTTGGTGAAGCATTAAAGACTAAATTTCCGAATTACGATATCCGGGTTTCGGTTTTGGGGCATATCCAACGTGGTGGCAAGCCGAGCTGTATGGACCGCGTATTGGCCAGTCGCTTAGGCGTAGCTGCGGTAGAGGGCTTGTTAGAGGGTAAAACCGACGTAATGGCTGGACAAATTAACCGTGAGATTGTATTTACTCCATTCTCGCATGCCATTAAACACTTGGATGCAGAAAAAATAACACCAACCTGGTTAAGATTGGCAGAAATCCTGTCCTTATAAAAGAACATATTCCAAACTACAGATTAACAGGTTGTTTGGCGCTTAGCGTTTGGCGTATTGCGTTTAATGAATCGTCAAACGCTTGTCGCTTAACCCTTAGCGCCAAATACTTAATCCTCTAGCACAACGGCTGTTCCGCTGGCGGTAACCATCAGCATGCTGCCTCCGCTTCCTACGGTTTCGTAGTCTAAATCAACACCAATAATTGCATTGGCACCCATGGCTGCAGCATATTGCTGCATCTCGTTTACGGCGGTGTTTTTGCCTTCGCGCAACACCTGCTCGTAAGAGCCGGAACGGCCGCCCACGATGTCGCGGATGCCCGCAAATAGATCCTTAAAAATATTGGCACCAATAATGGTTTCGCCGGTTACAAGGCCGATGTATTTTACAATTCTCTTGCCTTCTATGTTGTTTGTGGTTGTAATTAACATTTTCTTTTAGGTTTTGTATTTCGATGCTCAAGAAGCAGAAATGTTACAAAATAGCGCTTCGGAATAACGCCGGCAAGAGCCTGCTCAAAAAAAGATTTATGCAATTTGATTTGGTTTTGCATCCATACTAAAAAAGCAAAGCCATGAGACTATTTAAACTTTTTCTGCTCTTCGTTTTATTTTCATCTCCATTTTGGACTCTTGCCCAAATGCCTGTGATGAAAGTAGGTTCGGCCATAGAACAGCCGGTTTCCTTAAAAAAACTTGACATAACGGTGCAATTGGTGGGCAACATTGCCAAAACCACCATGACCATGACCTTTTACAATAACAGTGCACGTGTTTTGGAGGGAGAACTTACTTTTCCAATGCCCGAAGGACTAAGCATTAGTCGTTATGCGCTTGACATCAACGGAAAAATGCGTGAGGCTGTTCCGGTAGAAAAAGCCAAAGCTACAGAGGTTTTCGAAAGCATTGTGCGCCGAAGGGTTGATCCCGGCCTGCTCGAAAAAGTGGAAGGCAATAATTTCAGGACGAAAATCTATCCTATTCCTGCACATGGATCTAGAACCATTATACTAGGCTATGAAGAAGAGCTCAAACTAGGCGAAAATAGCACCCTGCGTTACCATTTGCCATTGTCTTATCCAGAAAAAATAGCCGAATTTTCGTTAAGTACAACCATTTTCGAAAGCATAGCCAAGCCAGAATTTACCGAAGAGCCTGATGGCAGCCTTGACCTAAAAAACATGGGCAATACCTACATGGCGACGTTGAAGAAAACAGATTTTATTTCGAAAAAAGGCTTAACCATCAACCTGCCTAAAAAGGCCAACCTGCCCGAAGTACAGATGCAAAAAGCCAGCAACGGCTATTATTTTTTGGTCAATGTTTTTCCGAAACCTGGCAGCAGGCTACATCAATGGAGCAATGAAATTGGCCTGATTTGGGATTGTTCGCTTAGTGGTTTGCAACGCGATCTAAAAAAAGAATTCGAGCTTTTAGACCTCCTAATTAAACAAAGGCAGAACCTGAGCATCCGTTTAGGCCTATTGAACAACACGTTTAGCAATGCAGGAACTTTTACAATTAGCAATGGCAATTGGTCGGCATTGAAAAGCAGGTTGGAGAAAATAGTGTATGATGGCGGCACCAACTTTAGCAGCATCAACGCCAAAACCTTGCCCGCAAACGAATACCTGTTTTTTACTGATGGTCTTTCTACTTTTGGTAAAAGCACGGTAGCATTGAACAAGCCCACCCATGTGATTAACTCTTGCTTAAAGGCAGATTACAGCACGCAAAAGTACATCAGTTTAAAAAGCGGAGGCAAGTTTGTTAACCTCAATACAAACAGCGCCAAGGATGCGTTTGAACAACTCAATGAAGACCAATTGCAGTATTTGGGCATCAAGAACAATACAGAAGTGCGCCAAGCCTATCCTTCTTTGCCGGTAAATGCCGGCGGACATTTAGCCGTGGCAGGAATCCTGAGCGAATACAGCACCAAAATCATTTTGCAATATGGCTATGGCCGTACGGTGGTAAGCGAACAGGAAGTGCGTTTAGATCCTAATGCACAACCCTTGAGTCGTGTAGATGTAAGCAGGATTTGGGTACAAAAAAAGATTGCCGAAATGGATATCCAATACGAAGCGAACAAAGATGAAATAGGCCGATTAAGCAAACAATTTGGCATTGTAACCCGAAATACCAGCCTCATTGTGTTAGAAACGCTTGATGATTATTTGAGGTATGATATTACGCCACCTGCCGAACTGCGCAAGGATTTTGATATGGCAATGAAACAAAGACGGGAATCGATTTTGGAACGTAAGACAGACCTGATTGAAGATGCAGTAGCCATGAGCAAAGAATTGAAAACATGGTGGAATACCGACTTTTCGAAGCAGCGCAAACCGAAGCAAGAAGAATTTCCTAGACCTGTTGTAGCAGAAGATCGTGTAGTTGAAATGGCAATGGCTCCACCTGTGGTTCGAGACGAAAGGCAAAGAGCTGATCCGGGACAAAGAGCCATGGATAGAAAAGAGAGAGAAAGCAATTCGCTTAGCGAAGTGGTGGTTACGGCGTACGCAACACAGGCCAAGCGATCTGTTGCAGCTTCTTCGACCACGATTTCGGCAAATGCCTTGCAAGGCAGAGTTGCGGGCGTTCAGGTTACAGAAGACAAGGCCCCGGTGGCAGAAGAGCAACCTACAATTGTCTTAAAGGAATTTAAAAGCGATAAAGACTACATGAAGTCCTTAACGGGTAAGCCAGAGGAAGCCTATCAAAAATATTTGCGCTTAAGGGAAAACTACCTGAATACGCCAACTTTCTATTTTGATGTAGCCAATTGGTTTTATCAGCAGGCAGACAGTACAAGGGCCTTAAGGGTGCTGAGCAACATGGCCGAACTTGAACTGGAAAATGCAGACCTATATAAAGTAATGGCCTATAAACTCAAACAGACCCATAATTATACGGCTGCACTTTTCATTACCGAAAAGGTTTTGCAATGGAGGCCGATGGATGCGCAAAGCTACCGCGATTATGCCTTGGCCTTGGCAGATGTAGGTCGCTACCAGGAAGCACTTAACAATTTGTATAAGGTGCTCACCCAAAGCTATAATACACAAGCTGCGAGCAGAGATGACGGAATTGAAGAAATCATCATCGCCGAAATTAACCAGTTGATCACTAAACACGGCAAGCAATTAAGTACCAAGCAGATCGATAAAAGGCTAATCCAACCTTTGCCAGTAGATATCAGGGTGGTGCTCAACTGGAATAAAAATGATACCGATATTGATTTATGGGTGACCGATCCCGATGGAGAGAAATGTTATTACAGCGATCCAGAGACAACGATTGGGGGCAAAATGAGCGATGATTTTACAGCAGGTTACGGTCCAGAACAATTCATGCTTAAAAAAGCTATTAAGGGGAAATATAAAATCGAAGTGAGCTATTATGGCGATAGCCAGGTTACGGTAAGCGGGCCAACTACGGTAACCGCCGAAATCTATACCCGTTACGCCACAGGCAAGGAAGAACGCAAACTGATTGTATTGCCTTTAGCCGCCAGCAATAGATATGGAAATTTAGTGGGAGAGTTTGTTTTTTAAGGAGGTCAATTCGTGTTTTGTTAACCCCCCGGTCTTCGACAACCCTTCTAAAAGAGGGAATTGAATAAGCCATTATCCTCCTTTGGAGGTGTAAAAAATGAATTCGGATTTATTAAATAGCGCATTAAAAGAGTTTGGGTTTTAAGTTTGGGGTGAATGGTCGGAGATTTATTTCCGGCCATTATTATTTGAAGTTTTTGGCCAAGAAATCGAATACCAAATCGAAATGTTTTAAGGGTTCGCTATGCCCGCCAGCTAAGGCTACATGCTGATAAGGGAACTTGAATTTTTCCGCTTTGAGACGTGCGATCATGCTTTCGGCCATGGGTTGCGAAGGACAGATTTCATCCTGCGTAGCAGAGAGCAATAAAACGGGACCGTTAATCCGCTCCACTTTAATCAGGGCCTTTTGTACGGCGGCAGTGTCTTTTAGCATGGCCATAAAGGCAGCTCTTAAATCTCTTTTCATCAAAAAAGGCACACTTTCTTCATTTACGGGTACAAAAGGCAATTCTTTGCCCTCGAATGTCCAGGCCGAAGTGCTAAAGTGCATGGTATGCCCAGGAAAGGCAACATGGCTTGGCATCAAGCCGATCACGCATTTGATGTCTTTAAAATAGCTGCCGATCAACAAAGCCAAATCCGCCCCGCGCGAGCCTCCTACAATGGCGATTTTTTCTTTGTCAATTGCGGGGTTTTGGCTGGCCAGCACAATAGCATCGTGTACTTTGTTTATCGCAATTTTGTTTAAGGTATCGGGAGCTCCTGGCGCATTAAAGTAGCCGATGGCTAAAAAGGCATAACCCTTTGCCAAAAATTGGTCGCGTGTTTGTTTCCAATGGTCGCTGGCCCAGGCATTGCCGCCTTCGGAGCCACCTAGGCCTACGATTAAAGGCTGCTTGTTGCCTTTGCCCAAAAAAAGTTCGGCATCAACCTGCGGACTGCTGAGTTTTTGGGCATAAGCCGCGGAAGATAAAATCAATAGCCCTAAAAGCATTGACCTGATAAAAATGATTTTGCTCATGTTTGGTTAGCATTGTTTAGCCAAAGATGGGCTGCTTTTATCTTTTTCTATTTGACATAGATCAAAAACTACTTTTCGGCCCTTACCCTGCTCAAGGTTTCTTGGGTAATGCCCAGGTAGGAAGCCACCATGCCCAACGGAATGCGGTGATAGATATCGTGGTAGAGCAAACAGAAATGATCGTATTTTTCTTTGGCACTGGTAAAACGCATGGAGGTAATCCTTTCAATGATCTGGCCGAACAAGCTGCCCATTGACAAACGTGCATAGCGCTCCATTTCTGGAAAATGATCAAACAGATAGCCTAAATCGTTAATGTCTATGTAAAATACATCGGTATCTTCAATGGCATCTATGTAGTAAATATCCAATTTGCGCTGCATAAAGCTGCGGGGCGAGTTGGTCCACTCTCCTGTGCTACAAAAATACTCGCTTACCTCTTTGCCGTCTTTATAAAAATAGGTTCTTAAAATGCCTTTCTGGATAAAGTAGCTTCGGGTACAGATTTTATCGGCATCATGCACCATCTCGCCCTTTTTAAAGGATTTGATATGGATTCGAGTCGTGATTTCCTGCTTTAGCGCATCGCTCAGCTTAATGTATCGGCTAAAATGTGCTATGATTTCTTCCATCTCAACCAAAAGTAGCGAATTAAGAACGAAATACAGTTTGCAGGTTGTAGCTGGCAATTCACTATCCACGATACCTGTCATCCAGAGCGAAGCGAAGGATCTGTACTTGACATAGATTCCTCGTAAACTCGGAATGACAAATTTTTATAGCGTTCTAATGGCTAATCAACCAATGGACTAATGAACCAGTAACTTATCCAAAACCTGCGACCAGTTATCTACCCTTTCGTACTCGGTAACTAACAGGTTGTGCGGAGAAGTAAACAAAAGCGGACGGCCTTTAAAACCCATAAAGTTTTTGATCCTGTCGTCTATCATCACATCTACATTTACGATTTTATCGCCACAAAAGATGATATTTCTCCAGCTGATGAAAGGAAAATGCTCATTCAGCCAATCGAGCTTGTCTTCTAAAGAATTGCGGAACTCCATGGCGGCCGAAACGATATAAACTTCATGCTGTTCCTGTAGCCTTTTTACGGCTTCTACGCTTCCTTCAATTACTGGCAGGTTTCTGAAAAAGCCTTTTTCGTTAATGTAGTCGAACCATTTGTTGTTGATGTGCTCGGGCACGTGATGGTAGATTTCGTTGCCGGCATCTAATTTCAGGTCTAGCGGAATACCGTAGTCGCGATTGTAGAGTTCTATAAATTTGTGGATGGGATCGGCAAGGACTTCGTCCATATCTATGGCTATCTTCATGGCTCAAAGATGCTTAAAACGGATTAGAGTATTGTTAGCTGAATTTAAAATTTAGTTCCGCGTTATGCGTTTTGGGTATGTAGATGGCGTTCATCGCGGAAGCCAGACTTTTGGACTATTGACTTCGGACTAAGGGCTTTCTCATTAAACTTGCTAGTTATTAGTATTTTACTTACCTTTGCCTCCCCGCAAGCACGGTGCTTCCGGGAACTATGTTGAATACATAAACTTAAAAGAATGGCAACCAAAATCAGATTGCAAAGATTCGGTAAAAAAGGGAAACCTTTTTTCCACGTGGTAGTAGCGGATTCTCGCTCACCAAGAGATGGTAAATTTATTGAGCGTTTAGGTTCTTACAACCCGAACACCAATCCAGCCACCATCGAAATCGATTTCGAAAAATCATTAGACTGGGTAAACAAAGGTGCACAACCTACTGATACTGCCCGCGCTATCCTTTCTTACAAAGGTGTTTTGTACAAAAAACACTTAGAAGGTGGTGTTAAAAAAGGCGCTTTAACCCAAGAGCAGGCAGATGCTAAATTTGCAGCTTGGTTAGAGTCTAAAGGTGGTAAAATCGAAAACAAAAAAGAAAACTTGAGCAACAGCAAAAACGAAGCTAAAAAAGCAGCTTTAGCTGCTGAGGCTAAGAAAAATGCTGATCGCGCTGCAGCTATCGCATTGAAAAATGCACCAGTAGCTGAAGAAGTTGTTGAAGAAGAAGTAGCAGAAGAAGCTCCTGTAGCGGAAACTGCAACCGAAGAAACTCCAGCAGTAGAAGCAGAAGTTGCAACTGAAGAGGCTCCAGTAGCTGAAGCAGCGGCAGAAGAAGCTCCAGTAGCTGAGGCAACTCAAGAAGAAACAAAAGAAGAAGACAAAGCATAAGCATTGTTCTATTCTGATAGATAGCGAAGAACTGCAAAGTCCTTCGCTATTTTTTTAACCCCCACACCCATTCGCCATGCTAAAAGAAGAGGCATTTTATATCGGATACATTACCAAAACCAAAGGATTAAAAGGCGAGGTACAGCTTTATTTCGAGTTTGAAGATTATGAACAGCTAGACCTCGACGTGCTTTTTATAGACATGAACGGCAAGCTGGTTCCATTTTTTGTAGCAGCCCATAAACTGCAGACCAACCAAACCGGAACCTTTTATTTTGACGATGTAGACCATATTGACAAAGCCCAGCCTTTGGTGAAGAAAAAGGTTTACATGCCCCTGAGCAAAAAGCCTGAGCGCGAGGACGACGAATTCTACTACACCGACCTGAAAGGCTTTATCGCCATTGACGAAACCCTGGGCGAGCTGGGCGAAATCATCGAGGTTAACGAATATCCGCAACAGTTTGTCGCAACCGTTCATTACAAGAACCGTGATGTGCTTTTTCCGCTCAATGAAGATTTTATTGTTGAAATAGACGACGAAGAAAACACCTTGCACCTCGATTTGCCAGAGGGATTGCTGGATATTTATTTGGGTAATTAAAACCCTGCGGCTATCTTTAGGCATGATGAGATTTTTAGTCGCATTTGCTCTGATAGCCACTTTTTGCTTTGGTTGCAATAACAACGAAAACGTAAGAAGGATTACCTTGGATTCTTTGGTTGAAGACAAGCCTGCGCCAAAGACCGAATCGCCAAAAGACAGCATCATTGTAAAAGAGCAACCTAATTCTCCGGCAAAAGATTCTATAATGTTGGTGGCAAGCCGGGTGCTTCAAAGCCTCAAAAGCAAAGACTATCGCTCCTTCGCCAGTTATTTTCATCCCAAAGAGCCTGTGCTCTTCTCGCCTTATGGCCACATCAATGCAGCCAATAGCAAGAAATTGTTGGCGAAAGACTTCCTCGAATCGATTGAGAAAAACTGGACCTTAACCTGGGGCGTTTATGATGGCACCGGCGAATCGATGAAGATCAAAGTCGTTCCCTATATCGAAAAATTCATCTATGATGCCGATTACCTCAATGCCAAGCAAAGCGCATTTGATCAAGTCATCAAAAAAGGCAATTCCTTAAACAATCTTTCCGAGGTTTTTCCGAACCTACATTTTGTCGATTATCACATCGATGGAGTTGATCCGCAATACAACGGAATGGACTGGCGCAGCCTGCGTTTGGTTTTCAAAATGTACAACAACGAATATTATGTAGTGGCTATAATCCACGATCAGTGGACTATTTAAGCTCTTTTGTAAAATATTTTAATCTTTTTGTAAATTAAACTTGACATTAATGTCAATTATGCTTTACATTTGTTCAAGCAAGCTTGATATAATTGTTGTTTAACTCAAAAAAATTAAGGTGATGAAAAGTAAATATCTGTTTCCAACATGGGGTAGCTGGGTTGGATACTTGTTAGCCATCCCTGGCTTTGTTTTGGGCTATCTTAATATCATTCAAAAATATGAGATCCCCGGTTTTGGCCTTCGGATTCGGGAACAAAACCGAATATTTATGCCAGCCTTTGAGAATTTTACCAACGAATTGACCATCTTTTTGGTTATTGTTGGCCTGCTCCTTATCGCTTTTTCTAAAAGCAGGCGCGAAGATGAGCTGAATGCCAAACTCAGGCTTAACGCATTGTATTGGGGTGTAATGACTTATTATCTCTTTTATTTTGTGGGACTGGTATTTAGCCTGAGTGTAGGAGAAATCCCCTTTATTGGCGATCACGCTTCAGAGCTTAATCTCTTTACGCCACTTGTTATTTTTATTGGCCGGTTTTATTACCTCAAGTATGTGAAGAAAGACGGTTACCTGATCAGCAAGCCAAGGTTTCTGCCTCATACGCCATTTAGATTTATAGGTGTTTTGCTGTCGCTGGTTTGTTTTGTGCTAGTCATCCTCTTTGTGTTTTTCGATTCCCTAAAGAAATGGGAAGATGTGGCTGGTCCCATCAGTTATTTGGGCTTGTTAATCGGGTTGTTGCTATGGGCATTTTCGAAAAACCAAACAGAAGACGAGATGCTGATGCAACAGCGATTGGAAAGCCTGCAACTGGCGGTTTACGTTAACTGCGGCTTGTTACTGGTCGCTAATGTGTTGCTTTATTCGCTTAGCTTTTTATATTTTATGCTATTTGCACAGGTTTCTTTATTGCTCTATTTTGTGCTCAGGATGGAATATGTGAATTATAAAAATAACAGGTTGTTAAATGCTACAGATGGAGGAATAAGCCATGAAAAATAATATAAGAGTACAACGCGCGATAAAAAATATTACCCAAGCCGAACTGGCCGATCTGATCCAGGTTTCGAGGCAGACCATCAATACCATCGAATCTGGAAAATACGTGCCATCAACGGTACTCTCCTTAAAGATGGCCAGGGTTTTTGAGAAGCCGGTTGAAGAGATTTTCGAGTTGGAAGAGGGAGATTAATTGAGTTTGGAGTGGTGAGCTTGGAGTTTGATCGGCATCCGGCTCCCAACTCCCAACACAAAACTCTATATTTGCCCCATGCGTTTCGATATCATTTCTGTATTGCCCGATTTGTTGACCAGCCCTTTTGCCCACTCTATTCTGCAGCGCGCTCAAAAAAAGGGAATCGCCGAAATTGTGGTGCATAATTTAAGAGACTATGCCACCAACAAGCAAAAAAGCGTAGACGATTATCCTTATGGCGGCGGCAGCGGCATGGTAATGAGCATCGAACCTTTTGCGGCCTGCATAGAGAAACTGCAAGGCGAAAGAACTTATGATGAAGTGATCTTTATGAGTCCGGATGGTGAAACGCTGAATCAGACCATTGCCAACAGCCTTTCCATCAAGCAAAACATCATCATTTTGTGTGGCCATTATAAAGGCATAGACCAACGCATCAGGGATATTTATGTTACCCGTGAAATTTCTATTGGCGATTACGTACTTTCTGGAGGCGAACTGCCGGCTGCGGTTTTGGTAGATGCGATTACGCGGTTAATTCCGGGTGTACTGAACGATGAAACCTCAGCTTTGTCAGACAGTTTTCAGGGTGAACTATTGGACGCTCCTATCTATACCAGACCTGCCGATTGGCGTGGACATAAAGTGCCCGATGTGCTGTTGAGTGGACACGAGGCGAAGATTAACGAGTGGCGCCATGAGGAGGCCTTGAAGCGTACCGAACAACGCAGGCCCGACCTGTTGAAATAAGCCTCTAAAAATGTGGAAAAACCACAATTTGTTAGAAAATAAATTATTTTTAAACTTCGCTTTTATTTTTAAAATAAAATGTCTAATATTGCAATCCGATTTTGAAGAACCAAAAATCGGCTTAATAGCTTAAAATCATGGATTTAGTAAAATTTGTAGAAGAGCAGGTAATCGCGAAAAAAGAACTTCCTTCTTTCAAGTCAGGAGATACAGTGAGTGTTCACTATAAAATTCGCGAAGGAAATAAAGAACGTATTCAGATTTACCAAGGTGTTGTAATCCAACGCAACAGTGCTGGCGCAAACGAAACGTTTACTGTTCGTAAAATTAGTAATGGAGTAGGTGTTGAGCGTATCTTCCCTGTAAACTCTCCAAATATTGATAAAGTAGAAGTTAACGGTTACGGTAAAGTACGTAGAGCTAAATTGTTCTATCTACGTGAACTAACTGGTAAAGCTGCCCGTATCAAATCTTTAAGAAAATAATTAAAGTAAATAAAAAATATAACCTTCACGATTAGCTTCGTGGAGGTTTTTTTGTTTATATCTTTGCCGCACCAAATCATAAATCGAAATGAACCGTTAGGGGCAATTTTTTGAATGCTCCTGATCGTTTCATCCACAAAAAAAGATGAACCAGATGAAAGAACTGTTAAAAAAATACGAAGAGAAACAACCTGAAATTGTTTTCGAATGGAAAGATAAAGAATCGGAAGCCGAAGGATGGGTAGTGATCAACTCTTTGCGTGGCGGTGCGGCCGGTGGTGGTACGCGTATGCGCAAAGGCTTGGATAAACGTGAGGTAGAATCGTTGGCCAAAACAATGGAGGTTAAGTTCACCGTGTCTGGTCCGCCAATTGGTGGCGCAAAGTCGGGCATCAACTTCGATCCGGCCGATCCGCGTAAAAAAGAGGTATTGGAACGCTGGTACAAGGCGGTAATGCCTTTGCTAAAAAGCTATTATGGTACCGGTGGCGACTTAAATATTGACGAAATACACGAAGTTATTCCCATTACCGAGGGTTACGGCCTATGGCATCCTCAGGAAGGTGTAATCAACGGACATTACCAAGCCAGAGAAAACGAACGCATCCACCAAATTGGCCAGTTGCGCTATGGCGTTTCTAAAGTGCTCGAAGATTTAGAATATACGCCAGACATCAAAAGGAAATATAAAGTGGCCGATATGATTACCGGCTACGGTGTTTCCGAATCGATCAGGCATTTCTATGAAATCTGGGGTGGAGCTATTGCCGGTAAAAAAGCCATCATCCAAGGTTGGGGCAACGTAGCGGCCGCCGCTGGATACTACCTGGCGCAACAAGGCGTTAAAATTGTAGCCATTATCGATCGCGTTGGTGGATTGATCAAGCCGGAAGGTTTTAGTGCGGAAGAAGTAAAGGAATTGTTCAACAATCGGGTAAACAATACCTTAGTTGCCGACAACCTTATTCCTTTTGCCGAAGCAAACGAGCAGGTTTGGAACGTAGGTGCCGAAATATTTGTGCCTGCTGCGGCTTCTAGGCTGGTGCAACAGGCAGAGGTTGACCAAATGATCAAAGGAGGTTTAGAAGTGATCGCCTGTGGCGCCAATGTGCCTTTTGCCGATAAGGAAATCTTCTTTGGCAGCATTATGGAATATACCGATAACAACGTTGCCGTAATCCCCGATTTTATTGCCAACTGCGGCATGGCCAGGGTATTTGCCTATTTGATGCAGCGCAACATAGAAATGAGCGATGACGCGATTTTTTCAGATGCATCTTCGATTATCAACAATGCATTAAAGGCTATTTACGCTACATCGAACAAAAAAACGAATTTATCGAGCACTGCATTTGAAATTGCATTGAAACAACTAGTATAATAATGAACAGCGAATTTTTTGGACAGGTTTTTTGGGGCAATACCATTCAAGCTTATTGCCTTTTTGGTGGAATTCTTTTGCTTGGGCTTTTGTTCAAGCGGATTGTTTCGAAGTTGCTCAGCCAACTCCTGTTTAGGCTGTTCAGAAGATTTGCTGACGAAGTAAAAATAGATACGTTTATTGCGTTATTGCTTAAGCCAATAGAAACTTTTATAACATTGGTTTCGCTGTACCTGGCCGTTAATCAGTTAAAGCACCCGCTCGATGTAGGCTTTTGGCACTACCAAAAAGTAGTAGACAAGGTAAAGGTGGCCCAGGTATTTACAGTTGGAGAACTGTTCGATAAGATCTTCCTTTTCTTGATTATCCTGTCGTTCTTTTGGATCATTTTAAGGATCATCGACTTTGTGGCGCACGTATTTATGTACAGGGCCATGAAATCGAACAACAGGGCCGACGACCAGTTGGTGCCTTTTTTAAAGGAACTGTTTAAGTTCATCGTTTATTTTATTGGCTTCTTTGTATTGCTGGGCTACGTTTTCGAAGTCAATGCATTGAGTTTGATTACCGGTTTGGGCATTGGCGGTATTGCCATTGCATTGGCGGCCAAAGAGAGCCTCGAAAACCTGATTGGTTCTTTTACCATTTTTATGGATAAGCCCTTTACCGTGGGCGATTTGGTGAAGGTTGATGGCGTAGAAGGAACCATAGAAAAAGTAGGATTCAGGAGTACCGTATTGCGCAGTACAGATAAAACGACCATCATTATACCCAACAGGGCCATGATTGATGGCGTATTGGAGAACATGACCCGCAGAAACTACCGCAGGGTAAAATTCAATATCGGCATTACCTACGAAACCGATTCGGAAATGATCAAGAAAATTGTGGCTGATATCAACCAGTTTTTAAAAGACAATCCGCATACGACCGATGGAGTGGCTACCTTTGACAGTTTTGCTGATTCGGCATTGAATATCCAGATTTTATACCTGGTAGAGAACATCGAATTTAACGACTACCTTAAAATTAAGGAGGATGTTAATTTTAAACTGATCGAAATCGTGCATCAATATGGATCTGATTTTGCTTATCCAACACAGCGTACAGTAGGCGATACACCTAAGAAATAAATGGTCATTAGTCATTGGTTCATTAGCCATTGGTTCATTGCTGATTAGTCATTGGTAAACTGAAAACTGCAAACTGGAAATTTTCTTGTAACGCAGGCCTTAGGTTTTGCCCTATTAAGCAACAACCCGTCATGCTGGCTGACTGGCCCCCCAAAGAGGAAAGCATAATGCCGATACAAAGCGGTTTACGAAAAAACCCCTCTAGATTTTACATCGAGAGGGGCTTTTTTATAAGGATTTGTCATGCCGAACATCGATCCGGCATCTAACTATTTTGTTTTCTTTGTGGCAACAGGCTTAGCTACCGGTCTTCTTAATGCCGAAAGAGCCTTGTCGTTGCAACAAGATTTTCCTTTGCTCAAACAGGCTTTAGTCGCTTCTTTTTTAACTGGAGCCGTTGTTTTGGCCTTGGTTTGTGCCTGCACGCATAAGCCTGCAACCATCAATAATAAAGCTATGCTTAGTTTTTTCATAGTTTCTTTTTTTAGCTTAACTCTGCCAAAACAGTAATGCCGCCTTTTACTACCTGGTCTAATTGCAGGTTTACTTTGGTGCCGATAGGCAAGAAAATATCTACCCTAGAACCAAATTTGATAAAGCCGAACTGCTCGTTTTGTGCCACCTGATCGCCTTCTTTTACATACCAAACAATTCTACGGGCCAAAGCGCCGGCAATTTGCCTAAACAATACGGGGGTACCGTTTTTATGCTCAACCACTACGGTTGTTCTTTCGTTTTCGGTACTCGATTTAGGGTTCCAAGCCGCCAGGTATTTGCCCGGATGGTATTTGAAAAACTTTACGATCCCCGAGATCGGGTTACGGTTGATGTGTACGTTTACCGGCGACATGAAAATGGAAACCTGTAAACGCTTGTCCTTGAAATATTCGCCTTCTTCGGTCTCTTCAATTACCACAACCTTGCCATCTGCAGGGCAAATCACCAAATTATCGCCATTGGTAAAGGTTCTTTTCGGATTTCTGAAAAACTGAAGTACAATAATGAATAAAGCAAAAGATACGATATAGATTAACCAGCGAAGCCAGGCTAAATCGGCAAATTTATAGTCAACAAAGGCGTTGAGCAAAAAGATAAACAGAACAGTTAACGCAATGCTGGTATAGCCTTCTTTGTGTATGGTCATTGTTTTTAATTTTAATGGGGCAAAATTCGGAAAAAAAACCGGGAATTTAAGATTTTAGATTGACGAATTACAACAGGCGAATTATCTGGGCTCGCAATGTACCAGCCTATAGCGTAAATTTATATGGCTCTGTAAATGTCTTTCAAGTTTCGGCCAAGGCCGTCATAATCCAGTCCATAGCCTACCACAAACTCATTCGGAATTTCAAAACCCACATATTTTAACTCTTCGATAGGAGCTTTCAGTGCAGCGGGTTTCAGCAACAGGCTGCAAATGCTTACCGAGGCAGGTTTTTGCTCATAAACTTTTCCCAAGATGTACTGTAACGTTAATCCGGTATCTACAATGTCTTCTACCAAAATTACGTCGCGATTTTCCAGGTCACCAGGCAGGCCGAAGGTTTCTTTGATTTCTCCCGTGCTTTCGGTGCCGTGATAAGAAGCTACGCGGATGAAATTCACTTCACAGGCAATGTCAATCTCCTTTAGTAAGTCGGCCATGAACAAAAAACTGCCGTTAAGTACGCCAATAAAAACCGGACAGCGATTTTCGTAGTCTACATTAAGCTGAATGCCAATTAGTCGCGTACGCTTGTTAATGGCGTCGTTTTCGAGCAAAATCTCGAAATCTTTGTTGTTTACCTGTATTTTGTTCATCTGGTGGCCTGTTTATTATAGGCTTGTTTTGATTGAGCGGTTTTTATTCTATTTGATTGAGTATATCGGAAGCAATAGACTTTTCATAATCGACAACATCATTTTCATAAGGTGTATTTATAACGTTTAATAGATGTTGTTGGGCTTTTTCTATTTCTCCATTTGAAAACAACAACTCTCCCAAAACACAACTTGCACGGATAAAAAAAAGAGTACTTTTTTCTTTTTGAGCCTCAATGAGTATTTCGTTTAAAATGGTTGAAGCCCTTTCTGATTTTCCAAAATCCAAAAGACGTAAAGCTTTGTTGAATTGATTTTCTATATCAATGTTATCCATATATTTTGCGAGGTTGTTTATTTGAATCTAAGTGCCTCCATTTTCCTTTTTGGCTTTCTCCAATTCGCGTTCCTTTCGGCGTTGTTCCCTGCGTTCTTGGCGGATCTGTTTCTTGGTTTTAGCCGTATCCAGCTTAACGGCGGATTTAACAGCTGCTGTATCTTTTTTAGAGGAACCGCCACCAAATAAACGATCGAAAAGGCTTTTCCCCTTGTCTTGCGTTCCGGCAGGTGGCATCACTGCATCCTCGTCTACATCAACCGCTGCCGTGTCTATCGTTGTAGAATCTGGCAACAGGTATTGTCTCAAGCCTTCACGCAGGCGGACGTTGTAAAAGCCGTAGCCACTGGTATCTGCTGGAGTGAGGCCTCTTCTGGCCATGGTGCCTCCAATAAAATTGAAATAAGGCAACAAATAGCCCTTCAGGCTCCCATCACTCATAAACTTGTAGAGCGCCACTTTAGGTTTCGGAACAATATTGGCCAAGAAAATACCTTCGCCAATGCTCAGCTCCGATGGACTTTTGCCAAAATAATGCCGAGAGGCCTCGCCAATACCGTATACGTTCTGCCCCATTTCGATAATGTTGAAATACACCTCTAACATGCGCTGCTTACTTACCAATTTGTTGTTTTCGATAAGCCAAACAATCAATATTTCTTCCGCTTTGCGCGCCAGGGTTTTTTGCCTGCTTAAGAAAACGTTTTTTACCAATTGCATAGAAATGGTACTTCCGCCTCTTTTAAACCGCTTTTCTTTAAAGTTGACGGCAATAGATTTACGAATGGATTCTTCTACAAAACCATGGTGCCTAAAAAAAGATGGATCTTCTGAAGTAAGCAAAGCATTTTTAAAGTTTGGAGAGATGTCATCCAGCCTTGTGAAATTCGAGTTAGATTGACCAATGGTAATGTTGCGCATCGGCTTGCCATATTCGTATGGCGTATATACAAAATCGCTGTTGATTTTCTGTAGATTGGTTTTGCCCCATTTTACGATCTTAAAATCGGTTGGGGTGAGGGCCGAACTGAATTTTACGCTATCTGGAATAGAAGTATCCAAGTAGAAATTAAGGTTGTAGCGCAGCTTTCCCTTTACTTGTAGGCCTTCTAGCGATTCGAACAAGCCCAATGGAAACGAATCAAAAATAGCCTGGGCGTCCTGCTCTTCGGCGTGGAGCTTCATCTCATAGATTTTGTTGGGCGACAAGGTATACTTGATATAAGGATGGATAGAAGCCTTTTTGAGGAAAACAGTTGAGGTGCTGTCTAAACAGAGGTAATTTTCACCAATGAGCATATCGGCATCGATCTTAGCGTCTGGTACGATAATGTCGGCCGAAGAGATGCGTTTTTGATTGATCAACAGGTTTTTGATGCTCCAAGAGCCAGAAATTTTATAGTCGTCGCCACTGTAATCTGCATCCTTCATCTCGGTTCTTACCGTATCGAAATTGATCTTGGTATTCAGCTTACGCTCAATGTAGGGCAATTCTACCTTTTTGCCATCGGCATAAAGCATAATGTTGAGGCGTTTGCTGCCGGGGTTTAGCTTGCCGTTGATGTGCCAAGTGGCGGCGGTATCGTTTACGTTGATGTTCGATTTGAGTTCGCCCCCGTCAATGGTGGCCGAGGTGGTGAGGAACTTGAGTGATGCAGTATCGTTATCGTTCAGCTGCATCATAAAATTCTTGATCTGCATGTCGTCAGGAATTTTATAGAAGACCTGGTTCAGCAGGTTGCTGGCCAAATCGCTCAGCGCCACTTTGTTCGAGTTGCTGGTGCTGTCTTTCTTTTTTCTTTTGAGAATGAAATCGAGGTTGGTGAGCGAATCTTTGAGCACCACGTTTAATTTTCCTTCGTTCAGGTTGATTTCCGAAAGCTTTACATTGCCAAAAATAAGCGGAAACAATTTTACCCCAACCGTAATGTCTTTAATGGTGGCTAGGGTATCGCGATCTTTAGGCACTACCGAAATGCCTTGCATGTGTACCGAGCTGAGCCCGCTAAAACCTGCCGACCCTATTTTTACCTCAAGGCCATAGTCCTTGTCTGCTTTAGCAATGGCCTTGGCCATCATTTTTTTGAGCAATGCTTCCCGCTTGCTATAGGCCACGGCTCCCAAAGCGATGAGAACGAGTGCAAAAACACCTAAAACCCAGGCGCCAATCTTGATATATTTTTTAGGAATTTTGATTTTGGGTAGCTGCATAAACTAAAGTAGAAATTATTGTTAAACAAACGCTTACTGCAAATGTTTATTTCGTGTTAAAATTACAACAAAAAGGCCTATCACAAATTATTTATGCCTATGTTTTGTTAATTTTGGGGATGATAATTACCGAGGAGCAGGTTTTAGCCGCTTTGCGCCATGTAGAAGATCCGGATCTGAAAAAAGACCTGGTTACGCTCAACATGATCAAAGACCTAAAAATAGAAGATCAAACCATAGGGTTTACGTTAGAGCTGACTACACCGGCCTGTCCGATGAAAGACATGCTAAAAAACGCTTGTACAAATGCAGTTAAGCATTTTGTTGCTCCAGATGCCGAAATCAATATTAACGTTACCGCAAGGGTAACCAAGCCTTTAGATACTACGCAATTGAACGCAATTAAAAATATTATTCTGATTTCCTCTGGCAAGGGAGGAGTAGGCAAATCGACGGTTGCCAGTAATTTGGCTGTTACCTTGGCCAAAGACGGCGCAAAGGTTGGACTGATCGATGCCGACATCTACGGTCCGTCGGTGCCAATTATGTTTGGCCTGGTTGGCGCCAAGCCGAGTGCCCGGGAAACCGAAAACGGAAAGACCTTGATTTTGCCGATTGAAAAGTATGGCATTAAATTGCTTTCCCTGGGCTTTTTTGCAGATCCAGACCAGCCAGTGCCATGGCGCGGGCCAATGGCCTCAAACGCCATTAAGCAACTGTTTAACGATGCCGATTGGGGTGAACTGGATTACCTGATTGTAGACCTGCCTCCAGGAACCGGAGACATCCACATTACCATTAGCCAAAGCTTTCCGATAGCGGGTGCCGTTATTGTAACCACGCCACAACAGGTAGCATTGGCCGATACCAAAAAAGGCTTGGCCATGTTCAGGATGCCAGGCATTAATATTCCGGTATTGGGCGTGATTGAAAACATGTCGTACTTTACGCCAGCCGAGCTTCCAGAAAACAAATACTACATTTTTGGAAAAGATGGAGGCAAGGCATTGGCCGAACAGTACCAGGTTCCGTTTTTGGGAGAAATACCATTGGTGCAAAGCGTAGCGGCCGCGGGCGACAAGGGAGAGCCGATCGCAATGGATATGGAAAGTCCACTGGCTTTGGCCTTTACGGAAATTGCCGGAAGAATGGCACAGCAGATTTCTATCCATAACGTGCAGACCGCGAATTGCTAAAAATTTACTATTTTTATACTTTAAAAAATATAAGATGAGTTTAACGGAACAAGTAGAGCAAGCATTAGAAACCATTAGGCCGTATTTAATTGCCGATGGGGGAAATGTTGCCTTAGAAGAGATTACGCCGGACCACGTTGTAAAACTGAGATTATTGGGCAATTGCAGCTCTTGTAAAATGAGTTTTATGACCATGAAAGCCGGTATTGAGCAAGCGATAATGAAAGCCGTGCCAGAAATTACGGGTGTTGTATCTATTGATTTGGCCGAGCAGGAGTAGTTTTTTAACACATTTTAACTAGCCGATAAGCCTTTTACGAGTATTTTTGTAAAATGAAGTACAGTCTGACCGTCATATTGTTGCTGTTTACTGCGGTTGTTTTTGCGCAAGAAGGAAGCAAAAGCAATAAATTGGTGCAGTTTTCGGGTATCATTACCGAAACTGACAGCAACTCGGTTGTGCCTTATGTTACCATTACCAATTTAAGCAATAAGGAACAGAAATATGCCGCCAATTACCAGGGCTATTTCTCTTTTATTGTGCATCCCGGCGATACCGTGCAATTTTCTGCCGTAGGTTTTACCAGCAGGACATTTGTATTGCCAACCGAAATAGCCGATCATAAGTATACCGCAATGATCAAGCTCAAATCGGAAATCGTGTATTTAAAAACCGTTCGCGTTAACCCTTGGGCCACCATTGAAGAGTTCAATAAGGACTTTCTTTCCATGAAAGTGGCCGATGACGATATGGCGATTGCCAAGAAAAACCTTTCCAGAACCAGTATTCGGGGTATGGCGCTTACCTTGCCTAGAGATGCGCAAGAAATTAGCAACAGTAATTACCGCTATAATTTCGACCGTATGATCAATACGAATATGCGTCAAACCAATCCATTGCTCAATCCTTTTGCCTGGGGCAGGCTAATGCAAGAAATCTTTGCCGGCGATAAAGCCCGGAGCGAGGATAAGTAGTTCATTGTTCATTAGTCCGCTAGATTTGCAGCCCCTTGGAAGATTAGCTGATTGGTCATTGGCTAATTACCACTGTTTTGAAGCGCAATGTTTTTAATACCGATTAAAGGCTGTCCGGCTTTCCGCTGTATCTTTTTTGCTTTGATGGCAAAAAAGGATGTCGCTCCAATCTGGGCTATTTGACTTGGGTTTGTGCAAGCAAATTATAAATGGTTCTTTATCAATCGTATTGACTACAGACTTCAGACTATCGACTAAAAAACTACCTTTTCTTATTCTGTTTAGGGAAACGCATTTTGTAGTCGGTGCGGATGTTTCCTTTCGAAATGTTGTCTAATTTGCCTTTGATCAATTGCTTGCGCAAGAGGCTCAATTTATCGGTGAAGAGCTTGCCTTCAATATGATCATACTCATGCTGGATTACGCGTGCCGGAAAGCCATCTACTTTTTCTTCGTGCAATTGCCAGTTTTCGTCGTAATAACGGATCAGGATATTGGGCTTGCGCATCACATCTTCCCTAATTTCGGGAATACTTAAACAGCCTTCGTTAAAAGCCCAAGGTTCGCCGGTTTCTTCCAAGATTTCGGCATTGATGAATACCTTTTTGAATGGTTCTTCGTCCTCGTCTGCACGGGTATCCACTACAAACAACCTAATGGCCAAGCCCACTTGGGGAGCGGCCAAACCTACGCCATTGGCATTGTACATCGTGTCGAACATGTTGCTGATGAGCGCTTGCAAATCAGGGTAATCTTCGGCTATTGGTGCACAAACTTTCTTTAAAACAGGGTCTCCGTAGGCTACGATAGGTAATTTCATGATGCAAAAATACGAAAAAGATTTTATTTTGCGATTTTGGCGCTGAGTGTTAGCGCTTAATTAGCCAATTGGACTGGCATTTTTCAAACCCCTGCTCTTTGTTCCTTAATCCGTAGGATAGAAAACGAGGGAGCTCAGGTTCTTTTCGTCCAGCATTTCATCGGCAATACTTTTCATATCTGCCGTGCTTACTTCGCTTATTTTCTGAAAGACAGTGGTCAGGCTATCAATGCGGTCGTAATCAATCAGGCTTTTGGCCATCGAAATGATTAGGCCGATCCTGTTTTCTTCGCCCAGGGCAATTTGGCCTATAAATTTATTCTTGGCTTTGTGCAATTGGATCTCGGTAAGCGGATTGTTCCTGATCTTTTTAAACTCTTTAAAGATCAGGTTGGTGGCCTTGTCTACTTTTTCTTTGTCGGTGCCAAAATAAAGGGCAAAAATCCCGGTATCGCTCAAAGGGCTGTAATTAGTTTCGATGGTATAGGCAATGCCATGCTTTTCGCGCAATTGCAGGTTCAGGATCGAGCTCATGCCGGTGCCGCCTAGAATATTGTTGAGCAATAAAAGTCCGGTTTTATAGGGATGGTGCAAGGAGTAGGCCTGTATGCCCATCATGCAGTGCGCCTGCATAATCTGCTTATTGGCTACCGTGTTTTGCACAATGGCCTGGCCTGGCGCAATGCGACTGCGCTGGCCCGTATTGGCAGGGACTTCTCCAAAATGCTTGGTGCCGATTTTTACCAATTTGTTTAAACTGTAATTGCCCAAAACAGCTACCACAATCTGATCGGTGCGGTAGTGCTGCTTTATAAAATCGAAGATATCCTTTTGCCTTAATGCGTTTACGGTTTCGGGCGTACCCAAAATGTTGCGACCCAGGGTGTGGCCGGCAAAAAGCTGATCTTCAAAATCATCGTTAATGGCTTCTTCGGGCTGATCGAGGTAAGAGGTAATCTCATCGAGCACTACTCCTTTTTCCTTGTCCATCTCGTCTTCTGGAAAAGTAGAGTGGAAAACGATATCGTTAAAAAGCTCTAAAGTACGGTCTAGGTACGGGTGCAAAAAAGAAGCGTGGATGCAGGTGTATTCTTTGGTGGTATAAGCGTTCAAATCGGCCCCTACGCTTTCCAATCGGGTTAAAATCTGGTTCGTGTTGCGCTTTTCTGTCCGTTTAAAAATAAGGTGCTCAATAAAATGCGCCAAGCCCATTTGTTGATCTTCTTCATCTCTAGAACCCGTATTAATGATAATGCAGGCATGAGAAATAGGAGAAGCGGCGGGAACGTGCAACAACCTGATGCCGTTGCTTAAAGTATGAACATTATATTCCATTGATGGGCAAAGCTACGGCAATTTAAGTTATAAAATATCGGAGTCCTGTAAACTTAAGGCATCAACAACTTTGCTGGCGGTTGGCCTGCTCGTTACCAAACGAACAAAACTAAGTCCTGCAAAAAGCAGAAAAAATCCATTTCCACCTATTAAAAAAGCAACAATATTGGCCAATGCCCCAGCCTCTAAGAAAGCACACTTTATCAGAAAGGCTGTTTGGTATTGCATCAGCTTATGGTTTGTACTACTGGTCGTTTCGATATTGCCAATTTGTGCACTGAATATAGTCGTTCCCAATATTGTACTCAGCACACCAAATGCAGGTAACAGGAATTCTTGCAAGGCTTGGGGTTTTTCGAATGAAAGCGCATCTTGGTTAATCAATAAAGAAACTAAGGCAAAGCCAAATACAGCCATACAAAAAGAGGCATGGATCAGCTGCATAGTTTTGAGTTTTTGCATGTCGAGGTTTATTTAGGATGTTAAATCTCCCGTAAGGAATAACCACAAAATAGAAATTAATTGTGGTAAACAAAAAAGGGAATATTTTCACGTGCACTAAAATATTCCCTTATCATTAAAAATAAGACTAGAAACTGCTTAAATCTCTGTGAAATATCAAGTAGGCGGTGGAGACACCGCTCGCCAATGCTCGCTAGAGGCGAGTGTCTCTACCCACCTCATAGTGGTTTCTTATCAAATCTATTTTAAGGTCAGTTCTATTACCGGAATTTCGAAGTTTGGCTTTTTCTTTGGCAATTTCAGCACTAGGTTGCTGGTGGTAGATTTATTGGCATCAGTTAGCAATTCTGAGTTATCATGTAAAAATTGGGCATAAACTACCTTATCCCTATAGCCTTCGAGGGTAATGCTGCCATCTTTCGGATATTCAAATAAATGAATATATAGTTTCTTTGCCGCCTTATTATAGGTGAGCTTGGTACCTTCGGCAACTTTAAATTCGTTTGGCGCATAGCTGCAATTGTAAATAGATTTGGAGTTGGCATGCATCCAAATGCCCAAGCTGTCTAAGGCAGTTGTTGCCCTGTAGTCAAACTCGCCACGCGCCGTAGGGCCTACGTTCAATAGCAAATTACCACCATTAGCTACCGATGTAATCAAGAGGTCTAACAGTTGCCTATGCGTTTTCCAAGTGTTTTCATCACGATGGTAGCCCCAAGACCCAGAAAAGGTTTGACAGGTTTCCCAAACCTTTCCTCTATATTTTTCTAATTCTTTTGCGCTTACTTGCTCTGGAGTTTCAAAATCCTGCCCGTCTTCATATTCTTTTAAATCCAATCGATTATCTACTATAATGCCTGGCTGCAATTTCCTGATCTGCTTTAACAGCTCTACAGCGCCCCAATCATCTTTGCCCTTTCCATATTTTCCAGGGTAAGAGAAATCAAGCCATAGGATGTCTATTTTGCCATAATTGGTAAGGAGCTCGGTAACCTGGTTATAAAGATATTTACGGTATTTGGCCATATCTTTGCCTTTGTTTAAGGTCGCGTATTCGGCCTCATCCTCTTTTTGGAGTCGCTGAGGATGTAAGCCATCAATCGTAAAATCAGGATGGTGCCAATCGATTAATGAATAATAGAAGCCTATTTTAATGCCTTCCGCTCTAAAAGCCTCCACAAATTCCTTTACCAAGTCTCTTTTCGCTTGGGTGTTGGTTGCCTTATAATCGGTAAATTTACTGTCGAACAGCGTAAAGCCTTCGTGGTGTTTGGTGGTTAATACGGCATACTTCATGCCCGCCTTTTTAGCTTCCTTGGCCCAAACCTTGGGCTGGAAAAGATCTGGATTAAATTGCTTGAAGTATTTTTCGTATCCTTCGTTATCAATGCGTTCAGCATTCTTTACCCACTCGTGTCTTGCGGGTAAGGCGTATAAGCCCCAATGGATAAACATGCCGAATCTAGCTTCGGTCCACCATTCCATTCGTTTTACCTTGGCTGCAGGGGTTTCGGTGCCTATTTTTTTCTGTGAAAAAGCGCATGTAGAAATGCCGATCAAAAAAAACAGGGATAGTAATGTTTTTCTTTTCATAGTGATTTGGTTAGAGGATGCACTACAAGTATAAACAGAAGCTTCCATTTAAAATTTAATGGAATTGGCAAATGATTACGTGTTATGAGCCAGCATGTTAAAAGAAAAATCCCGACTGTTTTTGCCAGCCGGGATTTACTTTAATGCGATCGAAATCTTTATTTGTCTATTCCTTCGAGGGCGAACAAGAAGGCGTATTCAAGTGCTACATCTTTCAGGTAATCGAATCGGCCCGATGCGCCGCCATGGCCAAAATCCATATTGGTTTTGAGCAGGAGTACGTTTTTATCGGTTTTGGTAGCCCGTAATTTGGCTACCCATTTGGCAGGTTCGAAATACTGTACCTGGCTATCGTGAAGGCCTGTAGTAACCAAAAGATTTGGGTAGTTCTTTTTGGTTACATTTTCGTAAGGTGAATAGCTTTTCATATAATCGTAAGCCGCCTTTTGCTTTGGATTTCCCCATTCGTCAAACTCGTTGGTGGTGAGCGGGATGCTCTCGTCGAGCATGGTATTCACCACATCAACAAAAGGTACTTGAGAAATTACCCCGTTCCAAAGATCGGGAGCAATATTGATCACAGCACCCATCAGCAAGCCTCCTGCACTGCCTCCTTGCGCATATAAATGCCCTTTGCTGGTGTATTTTTGGGCAATCAGGTATTCGCCAGCGGCTACAAAATCGGTAAAGGTATTTTTCTTTTTCATCAGTTTGCCGTCTTCATACCATTGCCTACCCAATTCCTGTCCGCCACGAATGTTGGCGATGGCAAATACAAAGCCTCGGTTTAATAAACTTAGCCTATTAGATGAAAAACCGGCGTCCATGTTTGCGCCGTAAGATCCGTAGCCATACAGCAGCAAAGGCGCATTGCCATTTTTCTCGAATCCTTTTTTGTACACCAAAGAAATCGGGATTTTTTTGCCGTCGCTCGCGGTTGCATATACTCTTTCGGCCACATAATCTTTAGGATCGTAGCCTCCAAGTACTTCACGTTGCTTCATCAGCTTTTTGTCTTTGCTCACCATATCATAATCATAGGTAGATACCGGTGTGGTTAAGGAGGTATAAGTATAGCGCAAGGTTTTGCTGTTGTACTCTGGATTGGCACCAATACCCGCAGTGTAGGTGGCTTCGCCAAAATTGATGTAATGGTTGCTGCCGTCAGGTTTTTGAACACGCAGGTTAACCAAGCCATTCTTGCGCTCTGATAAAACGATATGGTCCTTAAACTCCTCTACTCCCTCTAAAAGCACATCGGTACGGTGCGGAATCAGTTCTTTCCAGTTTGCTTTGGCGGTTTGACCTATCGGACATTCCATTAAGCGGAAGTTCTTGGCATCGAGGTTGGTGAGGATGAGGAATTTGTCATCCAGGGCAATCACATCGTATAACACATCTTTCATGCGCGGCTGAAAACTCTTAAAGCTGCTTTCGGGCTGGTCTGCACTGATGAACAACGTTTCTGAACTCATTGTGGCCTGTGTAGAAATGTAAATCCATTTGTGGTTTTTCGATCGGCCTACGCCAATGTAGTTGGATTTGTCTTTTTCCTCATAAACGGTTACATCGCTTTTTACATCGCCATTTAAGGTATGGCGCTTAATTTTCTCGCTCAAAAGGGTAATTGGATTTTTGGCCGTATAGAACAAGGTTTTATTGTCGTTTGCCCAAATAACACTGCCTGTAGTATTGGCGATGGCATCTTTATAAGTCTCGCCGGTTTCTAGATTTTTAATGTAAATGGTGTATTGTCTGCGCGATACCTCATCAACCCCATAAGCCATTAGTTTATTGTCGGGACTAATGTTAAATCCACTTGCACTGTAATACGAATGCCCTTTGGCCATGGCGTCTACATCTAAGAGTATTTCTTCCTTGGCACTTAAACTCCCTTTTTTGCGGCAGTATTTAAAGTATTGTTGGCCTTCTTCGGTTCTTGAGTAATAATAATAGCCATTTTCAAATATGGGCAAGCTCTCGTCTTTTTCTTTGATCCGGCCCTTCATTTCTTTAAACAGGCTGGCCTGAAAAGCATCGGTACCTTTCATCATCGTATCTACATAGGCATTTTCGGCCTTGAGGTAATCGACCACTTTGGTGCTGTCGGGTCCTTTTTTAAAGTAGTCGATCATCCAATAGTAGTTGTCGGTTACGGTGTCGCCGTGCATTATTCTTTGGTGGGGCACGATGGCCGCTACTGGAGCTTTGGCCGTTGGCCATTGGTAAGGTTGCATTTTTTTTGGTGGATTTGAGCAGCCAGCCGCTGCGGTGAGCAACAACAAGCCTGCGGTAATTCGTTTCATATTTGTGATTTTAGGTTCATGCAATTTAAGAAAGCCAAACCATAGATGCAAGTCAGTTGCATAATAGTGCTTTGATAAACAATATCTTCTGTGAGATTGGCACATTTTTTAACCTGAAAGAAATTTGTTGCTGTCATTTTGGCCTGTTTGCTGTTTTGGAACAAGGCTTGATGGGACATAGCTATAATCAAAAAATTTAGAAATTAAATATGACAACAGAAAAAGGAAATATTTCCATACACACTGAAAACATTTTCCCGATCATCAAAAAATTCCTGTATTCGGATAATGAGATCTTTTTAAGGGAATTAGTTTCTAACGCAGTTGATGCGGTTCAAAAAATTAAAAGATTGGCAGCTTTGGGCCAATACAACGGCGAGCTTGGCGAACCTCTGGTAGAAGTAAAACTAGATGAAAAAGCCAAAACCATTACCATTAGTGATAATGGATTGGGCATGACCGCCGAAGAAATCAAAAAATATATCAACCAGGTTGCTTTTTCTGGTGCCAGCGAATTTGTAGAGAAGTTTAAAGACGCCAAAGATGCCAACGAAATCATCGGTAAATTTGGTTTGGGCTTTTATTCTGCATTTATGGTGGCCGATTTGGTAGAAATCCAAACCTTGTCTTACCAAGAAGGAGCTACAGCAGCCAAATGGACCTGCGACGGCAGTACCGAATTTGAAATTGCGGATGGCAGCCGTACCACCAGAGGTACCGATATCATCTTGCATGTGAACAGCGAATCTGAAGAGTTTTTAAGCGAGCACAAATTGCAAGAGATCTTGGATAAATACGCTAAGTTTTTGCCTGTTCCAATTAAGTTCGGCACCAAAACTACACAAGAAGAAGATGGTCAGGACGAGGAAGGCAAAGCCAAATACAAATCGGTTGAGGTAGACAATATTGTAAATACGACCAATCCAATTTGGACCAAGGCGCCTGCAGATTTGTCAGACGAAGATTACCTTGATTTTTACAAGCAACTTTATCCTTTTTCGGAAGAGCCTTTGTTTTGGATCCACTTAAATGTCGACTATCCGTTTAACCTAACGGGAGTGTTGTACTTCCCTAAAGTGAAAGACGATTTCGATATGCAGCGCAACAAGATCAAGTTGTTTAGCCGCCAGGTATTTATTACCGATGAGGTAAAAGACATCGTTCCAGAGTTCTTGATGTTGTTGCATGGGGTGATCGATTCTCCAGATATTCCGTTAAACGTATCGAGAAGCTTCTTGCAGGCCGATAGCAACGTGAAAAAAATCAACAGCTATATTACCAAAAAAGTGGCCGATAAATTAGCTGAGCTGTTTAATAAAGACCGTAAGGCTTACGAAGAAAAATGGAGCAATATTGGCCTTTTTGTGAAGTATGGCATGATTAGCGAAGAGAAATTTTACGATAAAGCCAAAGACTTCGCCTTGTTGACCAATACCCAAAAAGAGAACTTTACCCTCGAAGAATACAAGGAAAAAATCAAGGCTGAGCAAACCGATAAAAACGGTTCTTTGGTGTATTTGTACACTACCGATCCTGACAAACAAGATGGTTTTATACAAGCGGCCAACAAAAAAGGCTATGATGTATTGCTGATGAACACGGCTATTGATGGCCATTTTGTTAGCAGCTTGGAGCAAAAATTGGAGAAAACCTTGTTGAAGCGTGTGGATGCAAGCGTAACCAATCAGTTGATCGAGAAAGACGAATTGCACGAATCGGTATTGAGCGAGGAACAATCGGCCACGGTTAAATCGATTTTCGAAAAGGCCATTGTAAAACCGGGCTTCAATGTAGAAGTGGTAGGCTTAAGCCCAGACGATTCGCCAGTAACCATTACCATGGACGAGTTTATGCGCCGCATGAAAGACATGGCAAAAATGGGCGGGGGCATGAGTTTTTACGGCAATATGCCCGATAGCTATAAAGTGGCTATTAATGGAAACCACAAACTGGTTGGCAAAATTTTAGCTTCGGCTAACGAAGAAGAACAAAGCAAATATGCTAAACAAGCTGTAGACTTGGCCCTGCTTTCGCAAGGCATGCTCACCGGAGCAGAGTTGACAGATTTTGTAAACCGTAGCGTAGAGCTGATTTAATAATAAGAAAGGGTGTTTTAATCAAAACACCCTTTCGCTTTTAAGACCTTTTATGAGAAGAAGACTTCAACTGATCCCTGTTGCTATTTTTTTGATTATTTTCTGTTTGTTAAACTGGTATGTGCTGGCCGGCTTGCAGGTCGTGGCTCATCAGGCTTATGTGCCGGCGGTTTTCTGTTCGGTGGTAGGCATTGTGATACTGGCACTGGGCCTTTCCATTTTTAGCAGCAGCGGCAGAGAGCTTGGCACCTTCTTCAAGATTTCGGCCCATGCCTTTTTGGTGCTTTTGGTAAGCGAACTGCTATTTGCATTGGTGTTGTTGGCTGGCGATGTTTACCGCCTGTTGGTGGGAACCATTCACCTCATTGGCGGAGAGCGGTTTTTGTTGCCGGTCAGAAATCCTTATTGGGTAGACTTTGGCCTGGTGCTTTTCGGCTTAACAGTCTTGCTGTTTATTTATGGCATGTTGCGAGGCAAATACGCCTACCGAGTAATTAACCATACTTTATATTTCGATGAGCTCCCTCAGGCCTTTGATGGCTTTACCATTACCCAGATTTCAGATGTGCATTCGGGCAGCTTTAATAATCCGGCTGCGGTGCAGCGAGGGATCGACCTGATTAAACAACAGGATTCTGACCTGTTTGTATTTACGGGAGATTTGGTAAACAACAAAGCAGAAGAAATCAAACCTTGGTTAGGGCATTTTTCGCAGATTAAGGCTCGCTACGGACAGTTTTCGGTGTTGGGCAACCATGATTATGGCGATTATGTAAAATGGCCAAGCGAGGCCGCTAAAACGGCCAATTTGAACCAGCTTAAACAATACCATGCCGATTTGGGCTTCCGTTTGCTACTCGATGAACATGTAACCTTGCAAAAAGATGGCGAACATATCATTTTGGCGGGCATAGAAAACTGGGGCCTTGGTTTTGGAGAACGTGGCGATTTGCAAAAGGCATTGGCGCAAACAACTACAACAGAATTTAAGGTGCTGCTTTCGCACGATCCATCGCATTGGGAACAGCAGGTAAAAAACAATCCTTCAAAAATTCATTTGACCTTGGCTGGGCACACGCACGGCATGCAATTTGGCATAGAGGCCTTTGGCATTAAATGGAGCCCAGTAAAATTAAGGTATAGCCATTGGGCCGGTATTAAAGAAGAAAACGGAAGATACCTAAACGTAAACAGGGGCTTTGGCTTTATTGGCTTTTCTGGCCGTGTTGGTATTTGGCCAGAGGTAACGGTAATTACGCTCAAAAAAGGGTAAAATAAAAATTCATAAAAAAATTTAAGGTGCTTGTAGCGTTTCGGCAAAACGCTGCGTATAGGATAGGAATGTGTTAAAAAACATTCACCTATTGTTTACACCTAAAAATTAAATTATGAAACTAGTTAATTACAAAGTTCTTATTGCCGCTATCGCTCTCTCAGTTGGTTTTGCTTCTTGCTCTAAAATCAAGTCTACGCCTTTACAGATTTCGGGTCTAAGTCTTATTCATACTGTGCCTACTACAGAGAAGTTAGACGTCTTTATAGACAATGGAAAATTAACTAATACTGATTTTTCTTATGGAATGAAAACCGATTACCGCGATGTTTATTCTGGCAACAGAAAAATCGATGTGACTAAACAAGGCGCTAACGTAAGTTTAAAGGGAGAGATCGTAACTTTTGAACCCCAAATAGGTTATTCGCTTTTCGTGATTGATAAATTGGAGAATGTGAAATTCCTTTTTTTGAAAGACGACCTGACCACTCCGGCAACAGGAAAAGCCAAAGTACGTTTTGTAAACGTTAGTCCTGATTCTGATCCATTGGATTTGGCAATTGTTGGCAAAACAGATCCTTTAACTACCAATAAGGCATTTAAAGAGTTTGGTAATTTCGAAACAATTGATGCAGCGGCTACAGCAACCTTCAATATTAAAAATAAAGCTACTGGCGCTATTTTGGCTACATTAACCGATGTAAATATCCAAAGCGGTAAAATATACACCATTTATGCCAAAGGCTTAAAAGCCTCTGTTGATGGACCTACCGTATTCGGCGCTGCTATTTTTACACACCAATAAGACCACATAAGCTCCTGATTTGGGAGCTTTAGCCACAGATTAGCAGATTTTAGCCTTAAGTTGTGAAGAGGAAAAATGTTGCTGGTCTGTGGCTTTTTATTTTTACCGTCCCAAGTGAAATAGCCCAGATTGAAGTGTCTGGTATGACGATTATTTTGAGCTTAACTGCCCTTAATCGATGTTTCGGATATTGCGCTCCAAATAAACAGCCCTTAATTATTTAATAAAAAGTTAAAATAGGCAAAAGCTATTTTTTTAGTTGAAACTAAGCATTAAGTTTGTTCAGATAATTGCTTTAAGCTCAATGCCCATCTACAGATTTGCCTTTTTTTTATCAATTGCATTGAGCTGTGGCCTGTTCCAATTGCAGGCGCAAACCGTTCGCAAACTGAGCGGAAGCCTTATCGATACGGCCAAAAGGCCCATCAGCGAAGCCACTATCTTATTGATTGCCGGAACAGACACGCTAAAAACCACCAGTAATGTAGAAGGAAGTTTCGGTTTTAGGGGAATTAAAACAGAAAAGGTTACGCTAAACATCAGTATCCTCGGCTATGAACGCTACAGTGGCAGCTACAACTTAAAGGAGAAATCGGGTGAGCTTGACCCCATCATGCTAAAGGCTTCTGGCGAAATGATGCTGAAAGAAGTTGTAATCAGGCCTAAAGCCCAGCCTATCCGCATCAAAAAAGACACCATAGAGTACGATGCCGGAGCATTCAATGTAATGGAAGACGACAGGGTGACCGAACTCCTCAAACAATTGCCAGGCATGGAAGTTGACGATGAAGACAACGTGAAAACCATGGGCAAAGAGATGACCAAGCTCAGGGTAAACGGCAAGGATTTTTTTACGAACAACGTAAAAGACTTTATTAGCAAGCTACCAGCAAGCATTGTAGCCAAAATACAGGTGATAGATGACTATGGCGACCAGGCTAATTTTACAGGAATTAGGGTTGGCGAACCCGTTAAAATGCTCAATATTGTAACCAAGCCGGGGATGAATAAAGGCGTATTTGGCAATGTAGGCGCTACCGGCGGTACAAACGACCAGTTTGGGATGCAGGCCAACGGAAATATTTGGCAGGAACAAAAACAGATCGGCTTTAACGGAAGGTTTAACAATGCGAACAATGGCGCGGGCCGAAGCAAAACAATTAATGCATCGGGCAGTTATTTGGATAAGATTGGCAAGAACTTTAACAGTAACCTTGATTATAATTTTGGCAACGGCCAAAGCGATAACCAACGCGAATCTTTAATTGAAACCACCAATACCCTGGGCAGGATCTATAACAATACAGGGAGCCAGGGAAACAATAAAAACACCAACCATAACCTCAATTGGGGTTTGCAATCGACCACCAAAAAGCGGTTTTTCATTTTTAACCTTGGTTTGGCAAGCAACCAGAGCAGCAATAATGGCCAAAGCTTTTCGAAGCAAACAGGCGTAATTAAGCAGGATCTTAACGATATCAATCGGTCTTCGAACAGTTCGCCGAGCGTGAACGCCAATTTATCATGGTCGCAAAGGTTTGCCAAGACAAGAAACAACCTTTCTTTTAGCTTCAACGTGAATCGCAACGTAAGCAATGGTGACCAAGAAATTAATAGCCATACCACTTATTATGATCCCAATAGCGGGGCGATGGTGAAAGATTCGATTTTGAACAGGCTCATCGATAGTAAGAACAAAGGAAACAGCCTTGGGGGCGGGCTGAGCTTCAGTCAGATTTTGGGGAAGGCTAATGATACGATTGCTTCAAGAAGCCTGAATATGTCTTATAACTTCTCGGTAAATAACTCCGAAAATACGCTGCTCACCTATGTTTCTGATGAAGAGGGCAATTCGCATTATGTAGATTCGCTGAGCAACCGGTACCATTCTACTTCAATTTCACAGAGTGCGGGGATCAGCTATAGTTACAACTCGAAAAAACTGAGCTATAATTTAGGGATCAATGCGCAGCCCAACCTCATTAAAGGCCAGTACGAAGATAGGGAGCAAAGCATTAAAAACGCTACGCTCAACTATTCGCCTACATTTAACATGAGCTATCGCATATCGCCTTCCAACTCCTTCTCCATGTACTATAACGGCAATAATAGGGCACCGAGTTTTTATCAGCTGCAACCCGTAAAAAACACCCAAAACCTGCAGAATGTGGTGATCGGAAATCCAGACCTCAAGCCTGCATTTAGTCATGCTTTTAACTTGAGCTATAACTTGATTGGCTTAAAAACGGGAAGGTCTTTTCAAGTGGGTGGCGGAGTTTCTACGGTGCAGAACCAGATTGTAACCAACGTGGTTTTGTTGCGCGATACCCTGAACAGTTTGAAGCAGGAAACCCGTTATGAAAATACCAATGGCTCTTACAATGTAAACGGGAATTATTCGCTTACGCTTCCTTTTGGCAACCGAAAATATAATGTTTCTTTACGTGGTAGCCTAGGCTATTCGCAGAGTGTCTCTTTTACGGATAATGTGAAGCTGTTTAATCGTGGGGTTAATTATAACCAATCGCTTAATTCTGGCTACAATAATAAAAAAATCTCGATAAGCGGCAACATCAACTACAGCCTGAGCACCAATAATTACTCGCTGCAGCAGCAAAGCATCAAGAGCATTCAAAACTGGTATTTTAACCTCAATACACGGGCAACTCTGCTTAAGGGTTTTAGCATTGGCCTAAACGGATCTAAACGGATCAATTCTGGTTATGCATTGGGAAATAACAACCCATTGATTATTAATGCCAACCTGAGCAAAACCTTTTTCAAAAAGAAACTGGCTACGCTGAGCATACAGGGCTATGATTTGTTGAAACAGGGCAATAACCTGTCGCGCTTTGTGTCTGGCAACTCGATAGTAGACAGCCGAACCAACCAGCTTACCCGGTACTTTACTTTTAACCTGAACTTTAACCTGCAAAAGTTTGGCGCAAACTAAGCCAAACGAATAATCGTTATATTTGTGATAATGAAAAAGAAACCGGTTTTCTCGAAAAATAACATACTTAATGGCTTGTTTGTCGCTTTGCTGCTGCTCATTCTTTTTGTGCCCTCGGCAAAAGCGTTAGTCATTAGGGGGCTCATGGAAATCGGATTGTTTAGTCCGGAGACAACGACAAAGCCAATTGCTGCGGGAGCCGATTTATCTGGCCTTAAATTCAAAGATGCAAAAGGCAAAACCGTAAGCTTGGCCGATTTTGAAGGAAAGGTTATTTTTCTGAATTTTTGGGCTACCTGGTGTCCGCCTTGCCTGGCCGAAATGCCATCGGTAAACAAGCTCTATGAAAAATATAAGGATGATAGCGAAGTGGTTTTTTTGTTGGTAGATGCCGACAGCGATTTTGCCAAATCGCAGGCGTACATGGATAGGAAGAAATATGCACTGCCGGTATATGCCTTTGCCAGCAACCTGCCCGAAACTATTTTTAAAGGAACTTTGCCAACCACCATCGTGTTTGATAAAAAAGGACGCTTAAGCTATAAAGGCGAAGGTGCGGCAAACTATGCCAGCAACAAGTTTATCGCTTTTGTTGAACAGCTCAAAGCCCTGAAAAATTAAATTCCCCACAAGAATAATTACCTGCACATGGAATCATTTTATGCCAAAATAAACGGCATTATTTACGAAGTTATCCCTGAAGAGAGCGACACCTACACCATATTTAAATGGGGAACAGAATACATGCAGGTGCTTCGCAACAAGAACCTCAAATGGATGCGGATAGATTATAAAACAGACCTACCTATAGTAGAAGTGAACGATGAAGTAGAAGATGTTGGGAAGGCTATCGAAAAATGGCTAGCAAGCAAAGCTGCGCAATAAAAATTAATTAAATTTTCTATTTCTTATCTTTGTTGGCTTAAAAAATCAATTTATGCAGCCATTTGATATTGAAATTGGAGACGCCAGTTATGCGGTTTTTCCAGAAGGAAATAATACTTATACCATTTTTAAAAACGGGAAAGAATATGTGCAGATCCAAAAGGATACCGAATCCATTTGGCTAAAGCTTGATGAAAAGACGGAGGTTCCTATTTTTGAAGAGAATGCTGAAATCAATGAAATAGGGAAACAGATCGAAGCCTACAAAGAATTACCTGTAGAAGGCGACGAAGAGGATTTCGAAGAATAAAACATCATTCCTCCTCTTCCGTATTTCTGATGATGAGGTAATAAATTACATAAAGCCAGCCAAAAATTCCAGCCAAAATTGAAGTGAGTACGGAGTTGGTCCTCGTCCAACAGATTGCAATAGCCAAAGCACTTCCTATGCCGATGCCATTACCAATAGCGGTGTTGGAAACACTATTGTCTTTGGCAAAAAGGGCGGCAATGGAGCCGAAGAAAATTAAAATTGATAAGAGGACTGTTTTTTTGAGCATAATAAAAATTCGTTTAAACTAAGATAGCAGAAAAGCCTGACGAAATTTCGTCAGGCTTTTTTATCAATGCCATTTGCCGGTGCGTTGGTAATAAAGCGACAATGCCAGTAAAAACAGGCAAAGGACCGCGCCACAGAGGTAAAGGCCATACCTGATCAAATCTTTTCTTTTCATAAGCCATGGCAATTCTACTGTTTAACTATTCTGATTAAGTTTGTCTTTTCTTTATCTTGTCTGAAGATTTCGAAAATTTCTGCATAATTTCTTGCGTCTTTTTCTGTCACTTTCCTCATCGAATTTTCCATTACCATTCTTCTAGGTCTTTGCCATCCGATAATGGTGTATCTTTTGGCAACACCTTGAAAACTGCAAGAAACTTTACGAGTTTGCTTTGTTTCTGCTGGTCAAGATTAAGGGCAAAACTAAAGTCAATGTTTTAAATTCTTTAGAAGAATCTACCGCATGCCCTTGACTTCAATCGCTTTTCTATCTCTATCAAACGTGTCGAAAACCGCCTTGTATTTATCTGTATTATTTTCCTTAACCTCGGTTATCGAATGTTCAAACACCATTCTCCTAGGCACATTGGGGTTAGGAGCACCTTCGACGGTTGGAAGAACTTTTACAACGGCCGTAAAATTGACCATTTTGCTTTTCTTTTCTTTGTCCAACACCGGCGCAAAAGAAAATCCAATACCCTTTAACCCTTTGTCGAAGGTCCTATAAATGGAATCCGGATCCTGTGGAACCGTCTTTTTGACAAGGTATTTTTCTGTTAGCCTATCGCTAGACTTAAGAACCTGGCTAGGTGAGCCCCAGTTTAACTGCAGCGACTTGAAGTTATCGTTTGCAAAGCGGAGGGCTTTTATCAGGGAATCTACTTTAAATATTCCGGCTTTCTTAAGCTCTCCATCCTTGTAATCGTAAAATACGCCTTGGTTTTCGCCTGTTCGGAGGGCAAACATTACCCAGGTAGTGTCTTGTCCAACAACTTTTTGGCCTTTGGTCGTACCTTTCTCGTCAAGGTCAAGCTTATAGTATGTATTTGGCTTGTTTACCAAATATGCCATATCTGCTCCGCAATAAATGATACGCGTTGCTATTTCTACCTTCTGGAATGCGTCCTGAGACGGATCATAAAGGTTTGCCTTCCAACTAACATCGATCGCGCGGATAGGTTTTTTATGATTCGATATAAGCGAACATCCAACGAATGCCGTAAAAATCGGCAAAAAAACAAGGGTGTACTTCATTTTCATTAGTTTAATTATTCGTCAATTTCATGAAGTTTTCATCCCACGAGGCAAAACTGCTGAGTTCATCGGTTTCATGTTCTTGATTGTAAACACCGGCACTTATATTGAACTTTAGCTTATATTTCATAGTGGCGGTACCTGTATTATTGTTGATGGTGGTGATGGGAGTAGCACTAGTTAGGTCAACTGTAAAAAAGAAAGTCGATCCCGACTTACCGTGTGATTGGTGTACCAATGAGTGCCATGTCCTCGAAGTACCTACTACCTTAACTGCGCCCCTTTCAATGCTTGTATAGCGATAAATTGCAGCGTTGTGAAACTTCCATTTCAAATTAGAAACCTTAAGCAAGTCGCCGCCATCTGTCACAGTTTCTTCAGGCGTATGTCCCTCATCGACGCTAACAGGTGAACCCATGTCTATCTCTACATTACTGCCATTTCCTTCGCTACCACCGCCGCCACCACCGCCAGATGATGTACAGGATTGAAAAAGAAAGGTTTCAAAAACAGCAACTACATTTCCATCAGTATCACGAATAGTTTCTATTAAAAACCAGTCTGTACAGACAGGCTGTTCGCCTTCGCCTCCTCCGTTTTCTTCAGCCATAATCTTTCCACGTCCGGGATTGTTGTTTGCCTGCCTTTGAATTTCCAGTTTGCGATTGCCAAGATTGTATGCGCTTTGCACCTTGTCTTTAGAAACGTTATTAAAGAACTCTTTTTCTTCGTTATAAACGGTCAGTTTTTTGAAACTGTTGCCATTTTTGCTGATCATTAGCATATAACTGCCCTTGGCAGGATTGCCGTTGGCAAGCTTGAACGAAAGAGGTACGCTTAGCACTTCGGTGCCGTCACTTAGCTGGAAGCTTTTGGCATTGGTCCAATCTGCCTCTTGGCTAACCGGGCGCAGCTGGTTTTTGCTTGAAACAAGCACGAAAGAGGCTTTTGGGATATTCTTTACGTACCAGCTTTTTGCATCGGCTGCAAGTTCTGCCTGTGCCTGATCTTTTTTGCAGGCATAAAGGCTGAGACCCAATATTAAGGCCAGTCCCATCCTCACGAAATTGTTTTTCATAGCTATTTGTTTTTAGGTAAAATGCTGTTTTCCGTTTTTGTCGGGGACGGGACAAAAGTGTCCTAAAGGTTGCGAAGATTTTCCTAAAAACCTATCCATAAAAAGGATATTTTATCCAATAAATTGCTATTTTTAAAAAAAATACAATATGGTTGGTCTTAAAATACGTATGATCAGAGAAATGAGGGGCTACTCTCAAGAGTACATGGCTGATAAATTAGGCATGGCTCAGAATTCTTATTCAAGAATTGAAACTAACCAAACTAAGTTATCTACTGAGCTCTTGCAGAAGATTGCGACCATTTTAGGGGTATCGCCGATGGATATATTGAGCCAACAACCGGCAATTATCAATCTTCAATCCAATCAAGGCACCCAACAGGCTATTGGCCATGTAGATACGATCGTATCTGAAAACAAAGAATTATACGCAAAAATGATGGAAGCGAAAGATGCTGAAATTCAACGGTTGCAAAAGATGGTAGATACTTTATTGGAGAAATTAAAGGGCTAGCCGGCCCAGGTTTCCCGATCTAAACTTCTATAATGGATGGCTTCGGCCAAGTGTTCGATAGCTATGTTTTCACTTTCATCCAAGTCGGCAATAGTTCTGGCCACCTTTAGAATGCGGTCATAGGCTCTTGCCGAAAGTCCCAGCTTTTCCATCGCCATTTTAATTAGCTCTTGTCCTGTTTCGCCGATGATGCAGAGTTGCCTTACAGTGTTCGAACTCATTTGCGCATTGGCGTGCAAGTTCTCCTGGTAGCGAAAACGTTCGTTTTGTATGGCCCTGGCCTTAATTACTCGAGCTCTTATGACGCTGCTTTTTTCAGTTTGCTGATTAGAGGAGAGTTCTTCGAAATTGACTGGTGTAACCTCTACATGCAGATCTATACGGTCTAGCAAGGGGCCCGAAATTTTGCTTAAATATTTTTGCACTACGCCCGGTGCGCAAACACATTCTTTGTCGGGATGATTGAAAAAGCCACATGGACAGGGATTCATTGAGGCTACCAACATAAAACTCGATGGATACTCAACAGAGAATTTTGCCCTCGAAATATTTACCGTTCGATCTTCCAAGGGTTGGCGCATCACTTCAAGCACCGTCCGTTTAAATTCGGGAAGTTCATCTAAAAAGAGTACCCCATGATGTGCCAAGGATATTTCTCCAGGTTGCGGATTGGCTCCCCCGCCTACCAATGCCACATCTGAAATGGTATGGTGCGGCGAACGAAAGGGCCGTTCGGTAAGCAATGCCTGTTTGGCCGATAATTTTCCAGCTACAGAATAGATTTTAGTGCTTTCCAATGCTTCTTGGATGCTTAACGGAGGCAAGATTGTAGGCAACCGTTTGGCCAACATGGTTTTTCCTGCTCCTGGAGGCCCGATTAGTATAACATTGTGCCCGCCAGCAGCGGCGATTTTTAAAGCCCTTTTAATATTCTCCTGACCTTTTACATCAGAAAAGTCATACTCATATTCATTGGTCTGTTTAAAAAAATCTTCGGCTGTATTTACCACAACTGGTTTTGGAAAAGATTTTCCATTAAAAAAATCAATCACTTCCAATAAGGTTTCCATGCCATAAACCGAAAGTTGGCCTACAATTCCAGCTTCACGCTCGTTAACCTTGGGTAATATAAAACCTTCAAAGCCATCGTTTGAAGCTTGTAGAGCAATGGGTAGTGCGCCTTTGATGCTTTGCAATCCGCCATCAAGCGAGAGTTCGCCCATGATAAAATATTTTTCCAAGTCTTGGATTTCTATTTGCCCAGAAGCCGCCAAAACGCCGATGGCAATGGGTAAGTCGTAAGCCGAGCCTTCCTTTCTGATGTCGGCTGGCGCCAAGTTAACCACAATCTTTTGACGAGGCATGCGATAACCCGCTACTCGAATGGCACTTTCTATCCTGAAGAGGCTTTCCTTTACGGCGTTGTCGGGCAGGCCAACTACAAAATATTTGGTGCCACTACCTACGCTTACCTCGATGGTAATGGTGAGGGCATTCACCCCGTAAACAGCGCTTCCATAGGTTTTTACAAGCATAGAACCGAATCTATACAATGCTCCAGCCAAATGCAAAAAACAGCTTAATTATTCGAGAAATTCAATTAATGGCTAATATTTTTAATTATTTGGAGAAGGATTTTTCTTTTTTAGAAAGTCGGGCCTTTATATAATCACGAAAAAATTAAGACGTGTTTACTCAATTTTAGTAGGAATGTTCTTGCCGGTTCTTTGATCGGTGATGCATTTGAGCTTTCCATTTTCGTCAAACACTTCTTGTTTAATATAAACATTGTTGATATAGTAATTTTTGGCGCATATTATTCCTTTGTCGGTGTATAAAATTACAACACCTGAGGGACTGTCGTTAATGAATTCTCCGATAGAGCGGATTTTCCCATTAGAATGGTAATAGATAAATTTTCCGGTCCGTTTCCCTTCTTTATAAGGCTCAATAGATAGAATACTGCCGTTTTTATTGTAAGTTGTCCAAATGCTATCCCGTTTCTTGTCTTTTATAAATGCCTTTAGTTCGAGTACATCATCAACATAAATATAGTATGCTCCATTTTGAATGGCCGATTTTAGCTGATAACTCTGTCCATACCAAACACCCATATCTTCTTGATGAGAAAATTTGATATAGGCAGTGTCGGCAATGTTTATAAACTGGTAATTTTCTCGCCCGCTTGGTGGAGAAGAAAGTTTAATCTGGACCTGTGAAAGGCTTGTTTTGCAACAAAGGCAAAACAATAGGAGCAATCTTGTTTTCATTGTTATAAGAACCAATGTTGTTTAAAATCATTTGTTTTTTATGTCGTTTCTTAGAACATTAACGGATATATTTTCATTTTGCAATACAAATTGTCCGTTAATATATTTAAACTGCCCTTGTCTAATCGTATCAACATCCTTGTTTTTAGAAACGTAATAGTTATTTCCATAGTTGTAGGTAAGCAGTTGTTGTTTCTGATTGTATCTGATGTAGGGCCCTTCCTCCATCTCTATGCCAATTTCTTGGCAGAATTCAAAAGAATTGCCTTGTCTGTATTTAATGGGGTGCGCAATTAAAGAATCTGCAGTAAACGATAGAAGTCTGGCTTCCATACATTCAATTGTCAATACAGAGATAGGCTTTCCCCAGCTCCTGCCTATCAGCAGGTATTTACTGTCGGGGAGCTTGTAGATGGTATCTATGGTTTTGATTTCGGCTTTTTTGATCTTTTCTTCTCCATTGAGATTAAAATGCACCCAGGCGTACCATTCGGTATTGCAGTAGACTCCGCAGCTTTCTACCTGTATAGAGAAAACCTTGAAAGATTTATCTGGAGCATAGACCACGTTGCTTTCGGCAATGTTCATTGTGCTCTCCAAAAAAGCACTATCTAGTTCTTCGTTGGTTAGTGAATCTGCATTGTCGACATATTCTTTTTTGATTTCAGATTTATATTGTTCTAAAGTAAGCGAATCCGAATTAATGAAGGTTTTGGTTGGCGTAGAAACTTTAGCAGGTTTCAGCGAGCATGCAAATGCAAGCATTGAGGATATAAAGAATAAGAGATTAAGCCTGTTCATAATGGTGCCCGAATTTAATCAAATTTAAGTGGTGATGGCTTAATCTATGCCTAATTAAGTAGACCAAAAAAGATTTAATATAACAAAACCCTCAAAGCATGGCCTTGAGGGTTCGTTAATATGTTTAGCCTAAGCTTAGCGCTGTGGCATTTTTGGCATGTTGCGCATCATTTTAGCAGCGGCGGCAGGGTTAGAGAATTGCTTCATCACCTTGCGCATGTCTTCAAACTGCTTGATGAGCTTGGTTACTTCTTCAACCTTGTTGCCCGAGCCTTTGGCAATGCGAAGCCTGCGGCTTTGTTGTATGCTGTCTGGATTTTCTTTTTCAAACGGGGTCATCGATTGGATAATGGCCTCTACGTTTTTAAAGGCATCATCGTCAATATCTACGTTTTTCATCATTTTGCCTACGCCAGGAATCATGCCCATCAAGTCTTTCATGTTACCCATTTTCTTGATTTGTTGGATCTGGTTGTAGAAATCGTTGAAATCGAATTTGTTCTTGCGGATTTTCTTCTGCAACTCGGCGGCTTCCTTCTCATCAAACTGCTGCTGTGCGCGTTCTACCAAGGAAACCACATCGCCCATGCCCAAAATACGCGAAGCCATCCTGTCTGGATAGAACACGTCTAGGGCTTCCATTTTCTCGCCGGTACCAATAAACTTGATCGGTTTGTTAACTACCGATTTGATAGAAAGCGCCGCACCGCCACGGGTATCGCCATCTAATTTGGTGAGCACCACGCCGGTAAAGTCTAAGCGATCGTTAAAGATTTTGGCCGTATTTACCGCATCCTGACCAGTCATCGAATCCACTACAAAAAGGATTTCGTGTGGCTTGGTTTGTGCCTTAACCTCCGAAATCTCATTCATTAGGCTTTCGTCTATTGACAAACGGCCCGCAGTATCGATAATGATAACGTTATTGTTGTTCTTTTTACCTTCGGCAATACCTTCTAAGGCAATGGCAATCGGATCTTTGGATTCTTTATTGGCATAAACCGGAACGCCAACCTGCTCGCCCAATACCTGTAACTGGTCTACGGCAGCCGGACGGTAAACGTCGCCAGCTACCATTAAAGGCTTTTTGCCTTTGCTCTTCAGGTGCAAAGCCAATTTCCCAGTAAAGGTGGTTTTACCCGCACCGTTTAATCCGGCAATTAATATAATGGTTGGATTGCTTTTCAGGTCAAGATCGGTCACTTCGCCGCCCATTAAGGCAGTTAGTTCGTCGTTCATGATCTTGGTGAGCAACTGGCCAGGAGAAATAGAGGTCAGTACGTTTGAGCCCAGCGCCTTTTCTTTTACCTCGTCGGTAAAGGTTTTGGCAGTTTTGTAATTTACGTCGGCATCCAGCAAAGCTTTCCTGATTTCTTTCATGGTCTCGGCCACGTTGATCTCGGTAATGCTTCCTTGTCCTTTTAAAACCTTAAACGCCCTGTCTAGCTTATCCTGTAAATTTTCAAACATAATTGGTTACAAATTTTTGTAAATGCAAAGATATTGTTTTTTTGCCTAAAAGCGAGTTCAATCGTAATTACAAGGCAATTTTCCGGCCTGATTTTCAAAAAACTACCTGCTTCAAATTTAAACGTAATATAAAAGTTACATAAATACTAATCGATTAGTTTGACTATTAATCAATTAGTAGTACATTCGTTTATCAATTATTACAACATGATCAAATTAGCAAAAAGAGAAGAGCAAATTATGCAGGTGTTTTGGGAAGTAGAGAAGGCATTCATCAGGGACATCATCCCTTTGTTGCCCGATCCTAAACCTCATTACAACAGCGTAGCTACCATGGTAAAAATTTTGGAAGAAAAGGGCTTTTTGGGTCACGACGTAATTGGCAACATGTTCTGCTACTTTCCGACTATCGGAAGAGAAGAATACCAGAAACATGCGCTAAAAGACGTGGTGAGCCAATATTTCGATAATTCTTATCCACGCATGCTTGCTTTCTTTGCCAAAGAACAAAATCTATCTGAAGACGAATTAACCGAAATTGTTAACCTCATTAAATCGAAGAAACCATGATGTTCTACGTGTTGAGCGTGGCCCTGATTTTGGCGGGCTGCCTAGCGTTTTATAAGCTGTTGCTACAAAACGAAACCTTTTTCCCGTTAAACAGGTATGTGTTGCTGATTTGTTTGGCCTTGTCTTTTAGCCTGCCCCTTATTCCGGTGCCAGAGCAATGGTCGTTCAGAAAAGCAAATGTAGAGGTACCCATCCTCATTAACGAGCCCACGGCGACTGCGGTAGACGTACCGCAACAAAAGCCAACGGTACAGGCAAAAGCCACAATCGACACGGAAAGCAAACAGACAAGTTCTTTCTTTAAGGATGTTTCTATCTTAAAAGTGGTTTTATGGGCCTATTGGCTAGGGGTAATCGTATTTGCCGTAAACTTTGTTTTTCAGCTCTGCGTTTTGCTCTACCGTGCCTACTCGAGGCCTGTAATTGTTGATGGCCGTTTCAGAATTGTTGAGCTGTCTGGCAACCAGGCCCCCTGCTCGTTTGGCAGCAACATTTTTATCAATCCCGAAAAATACGATTGGGATACCTACAACCAGATTATCCTACACGAAAAAATCCATATCCAGCAAGGACATAGCTATGATATTTTGATCGCCGAGCTGGCTTTGGTTTTTCAATGGTTTAATCCCTTTGCCTGGATGTACCGCAAGGCGATGGAAGACAACCTCGAATTTCTGACGGATAACGAACTGCTGGCCAACTCTGATATTGAGCCTGCCAGCTATCAAATGAGCTTGGTAAAAGTGTCGGCCCCACATTTTCCAGCCAGTTTGACCACTAACTACAATCAATCAATACTTAAAAAAAGATTAGTTATGATGAACGCAAAAAAATCTAACGTAAACTCTACGTGGAAATATCTATTTATTGTACCCTTATTATTGGTATTTATCGCTTTCCTGAATGAGCCTGTGGCCTACGGAAAGAACGATCCGCAAGTAAAAAAGAATGAAAGGTTAATCAATGCGAAATTCCCAACGGAAAAATTCCAATTGATGGACAACGAAGGCTCTTGGTTTGCCACCATCAAAGACGATAAGGTAAACATCCGTTTCGAATCAGGCGAAAATGGGAGAAACAACACCGGAAGCACAACTTTTTCATTGGAAGAGTTTAAAAACCTGCCAAGGGGAAATGAAGGAACCTTTTCGTTAACCCGCGAAGCAGGAACCATGAACTTTACCGGTAAATTTGATGGCAATAGTGGCATGGGAAGTTATAAATTCAGCCCTAACGCAGAATTTACAAGCTTTTTGACCAAAGAAGGCATAACAGGCAGTACCGAAAAAAACAGTATGGTATTTTTTCTCATTAACGTTAAAAAAAGCTATATCACCTCGCTCAAAGCATTAGGATACGACCATATTACAAGTGGCGACCTTATTCCTTTGGTTGCTTTAAATGTAACTCCCGAGTATATCAAATCGTTAAAAGCAGCGGGCTTGAGCAATGTTACCTTAGGTGAACTGATCCCATTGAAAGCTTTAGATGTTGATGCCGATTTTGTTAAAGGCATTAAAGAGTCGGGTTATAGCAAAATAACACCAAGCAAAATGGTGACATTTAAAGCGCAAGGCATTAATGGCGAATACCTTAAAAGCGCAAAAATGGCCGATGAAGAAAGCCGTGCCGCAAACAAGCAAGAAACTACGCCAGCCAGCAGAACCAGATCGACCGATAAAACAGCTGCAAGACGCGATGACAAAGACGATGAGGATAGGGTTGTTGGAAACCTGATTGCCAAGAAAGTACTTAACGTTACTTCTGAATATGCCAAAGGTTTCACAGATAAAGGCTTGAAAGTTACTGATGATGACCTGATTGGAATGAAATCAATGGGCATTACACCTGAGTTTTTTGACAGCTTTAAAAAAGCAGGGCTGACAGATATTACCGCCCGCCAATTGATGTCGCTTAAATCGGTAGGAGCTACACCTAATGATCTTGACGAATTCAAGAAATTGGGCTTAAAAGTTACTGATAAGGACCTGATTGGAATGAAGTCAATGAGCATTACACCAGAGTTTTTCGATAGCTTTAAAGAAGCAGGGCTGACAGATATTACAGCCCGTCAATTAATGTCCCTTAAATCGGTAGGGGCCACGGCCAATGATTTTAGCGAGTTCAAAAAATTAGGCTTTAAAGACATAAGCATCCACAATTTGATTGCTGCCAAAACAACGGGAACTTCGCCTGTTTTTGTGGCCTCGATGAAGAAAAAAGGCCATAACTACAGCACGATCCAAGACTATATTAAAATGAAAGTGTTGGCGGTAGACTAGTTAGACCAAAATAAACCAAACAACTATTTTTGGTGCCTAAGGCGCCAAAAATAGTTATATCCTTCCAGCAAAACATCCCCCAATTTCCTAAAATAACCAGCAAGCTGCCTAATATTGAGCAGGCAGGTTCCTTATTGCCCTTTATCAAAATATCAACCTGCCAAGCAATGCAACAGCTGCTTGGAAAGGCTGTCCCTTGACCAAACCAATCAAACACAAAATGAAAACAATTTTGCAGGCTTTCTTGTGCCTTATGCTGTTATTTTTTGCCGATCCCCTGCAAGCCCAGGTATTTAAGGTTAGCGGAAAAGTTATAGAAAACAATCAACAAAAGGGTTTAGATTTTGCATCGATAACGCTTATACAGTTGGCCGATTCAGTTACCATTGGCACCCAATACAGCAACGCCCAGGGCGTGTTCGAGTTTAATAATATCAAGCCGGGAAAGTATTATATTTTAGCTTATTACCTAGGTTACGAAAAAGCAAAATCTGCAAGTTTTGAAGTGGCTAATGCTGATTTTATCGTGCCAACTCTGTTGTTAACCAGTAGCACCAGCACGCTTAAAGAAGTAACCATTAAAGGAAGCAAACCTTTGATAGAAAGAAAGATAGATCGCATGGTGTTTAACCTCGAAAATTCGATCGCAGCCAAAGGCACCGACCTTACCCAGGCCTTGGCATTAACGCCCATGGTGAGGGTGGAGGAAAACGGAATTTCTTTGGTGGGAAAAGGTGGCGTAGCCGTAATGATCAACGAGCGGATGGTACAGCTTCGCGGCAGCGACTTGATCAATTACCTTAAGTCGCTACGGTCTGACGATATTGAAAAAATAGAAGTAATTACTACGCCCCCAGCCAAATATGAGGCGCAAGGCAATAGCGGGCTCATCAACATTGTGATGAAAAGCAACCCGAACCTAGGCTGGAGCGGCAATTATAGCCCTTCGTTTAACCAGAACACCTACTCTTCTTATGCCAATAACTTTAACCTGAATTACCAGTCGCAAAAGCTGGCCAGTTCTATTAGGTTGAGACAGTACAAGAGCCAATCGCATATAGATGAACAAACTGATAACATTGGTGTCAATTCTATTTTGACCAGCGATCCGAGGAAAACCATTTCCAACGGGATAGGCACCAACTTGAGCCTCGATTATAAGGCAAGCAAGATGGCTAATCTAGGTCTGATTTACGATTTCGGCAAAACCACCTCAGACATGGATATTGACAATGTTACGGTTTACCAAACCAAAGGCCTTACCGATTCGGTACTTCGTACGGTTTCGCATAACGAAAATCCGAACCTAAACCAAACACTTAGTGTTTATTACGACCAGAAACTAGATAGTTTGGGGAAAAAGCTGAGCACAAGCTTCAATTTTTTTGAGTCGCAGCCAGAAACGACCAATAACTTTCAAACCACTTCAGACCAAACTGGGCAAAGCCTTCGCGTGCGGAATTTTAACGGCTCAAAATTCAATGTTTGGTCGGCACAAACAGATTTGGTACTGCCCTATAAATGGGCAATGGTTGAAGCAGGCTTAAAGTTCACCAATTTTGATCAGGATGCCGAAACGGTTTATTCCAATTTTGTACAGGACGCATTTCGGCAAGATCCATTGAGAAGCAATTTGTTCGAGTACAACGAAAAGAACATGGCTGGCTACATCAGCCTGCAAAAAGAACTAAATAAAAAGTGGGAGGCTAAAGCTGGCTTGCGTTATGAATATACCTTGGTCGACGGCTATTCGCCAACCGTTAACTCACGAACCGAATCAACATACGGAAAGCTTTTTCCAACGGTTTACCTCAGCTACAAGCCAAATTCCAAGAATACCTTTTCTATCAACTATTCAAAACGGATCAACAGGCCAAGTTTAAGGGCAATCAATCCGGCCAAATGGTACTCCAATCCTAACACTTATTATACTGGAAATCCATTTTTAAAGCCTTCATACAACCATAATGTGGAGCTCTCTTATTTACATGGCAATTTGTCTTTAACGGCTTATGGTCAAAAATTAGTCAATGGATATGCCTATATCATAGAAGTTAAAGATGCCTTTAAGGTTGTAAATGCGTATAATTACCTAACCCAATACAGTACTGGGGTAACGGCAACCTTCAACCAAAAATTCTTCCCTTGGTGGGAAAACAGCAGCTATGCTACTTACAGTTATTCGAATTCGAAATCTGCACTGGCGCAAGTGCTTGCGCAAAACGGATCGGCCTTTTACTACAGCATTAACAACACCTTTAAAACCAGTAAACAAACCTCTACATTTGTCAATTTTAGGCAATCATTGTCTTCAAAACAAGGGAATGCGTATAATGCGGGCCGATATGTGCTTTCGGCAGGGGCCAGGGTAACGTTGGCTGAAAATAAATTTCAGATCAATGCCTCTGTTAACGATATCTTGAAAGGTGATTTACAGAAGACCAGGTTATACTATGCCGATGGTATCCAATACTCCAGTACTTATTACGATACCCGACTTTTAAACCTGAATTTCACCTATACCTTTGGCAAATCGAAAGTAAAAGGCAACCAAAAACAGGTTAATTTTAGAGAAACACAAAGAGCCAATTAAGTTTTAGCATGGAAACGTGCCACACAAAAGATACGACAAAACAAAGTAAAATATTTTTCATTTAGTGCAACATTACGAACTTTAACCCCGTCTTATCACCACCAGACAAATCAAATGAAACTACTATTAACATCCCTAATTTTCATTTTTTGTACGGTTGCCAGTTTTGCACAAAATACGCAGCCCGTCAAGAAAAAACTCCAAGCCAAACGTACTTCGGCAAGCCCAAAAATTGATGGCTTATTAAACGATGCCGTTTGGGAAGGCGTTCCAATTGCTACCGATTTTATAGAAAACAGGCCTGTTCCGGGCCGTATAGAACCAAAAGAAAGAAGAACCGAAGTAAAAATCCTGTATGACGATTATGCCATTTATGTAGCTGCCCGCATGTACGACAAGCGCGATAGCGTAGTGCACGAGCTGGTATCGAGAGACGACATTGGCAACGCCGATTTTATTGGGGTTGTATTCGATACCTTTTTAGATGGGGTAAACGGAAACGGATTTTATGTAACCGCTGCGGGCGTGCAGTTCGATGCCAAATACTCGCTGATTGGCGATGAGGATGCCAACTGGAACGCAGTTTGGGAAAGCGAAATCAATATTGACGACAACGGCTGGACTGCCGAGTTCAAGATCCCTTATTCGGCCTTGCGTTTTTCGAGCAGGGATATCCAAAACTGGGGCCTCAACTTTGTAAGGAAACGTACGGGATCTAACCTGCAAACGTTTTGGAACTTTGTAGATCCGAGAGTGAGCGGCTTTATCAATCAGGAGGGTATTTTGGAAGGTTTGCAGGGCATCAAAGCACCTTTGCGCCTCTCTTTCTCGCCTTATGTTTCTACTTTGGTAAGTCATTATCCTTATAACACGCCGGGGATTAAAAACACGCAAACCACTTTTAACGGCGGTATGGACGTAAAGTATGGCATTAACCAGAGCTTTACCTTGGATATGACCCTGATTCCCGATTTTGGTCAGGTGCAGAGCGATAACCGTATTTTAAACCTAACGCCATTTGAAGTAAAGTTTAATGAAAACCGACAGTTCTTTACCGAAGGAACAGAGCTGTTTAATAAAGGCGATTTGTTTTACTCAAAAAGGATTGGGTCCATCCCTTCTTATTTTGACTACAGCGATTTAAAGCCGGGCGAGAAAATCGTAAAAAGCCCGCAGGAAGCCAAAATCATTAATGCCACCAAAATATCGGGTCGTACGGCTAGTGGATTGGGCTTGGGCATATTTAATGCCGTTACCAACAGCATGTATACCGAGGTGGAAGATGCACAGGGCAACAAGCGCAACTTTAAGAGCCAGCCTTTAACCAATTACAATATTTTTGTGTTAGACCAATCGCTAAAGAACAACAGTTCGGTAAGCGTGATCAATACAAATGTGCTGAGGCAAGGCAGTGCCTACGATGCCAATGTGAGCGCGGCGATGTTCAACCTCAATAACAAAGGCAACAAGTATTTTGTAAGCGGGGCGGGAAAAATGAGCTACGTTACAGCAGCTCCTGTTTCAGCAGACCGTACCGGCTATGCCTATGATTTTAGCCTGGGCAAAAAGAGCGGAACTGTTACCTACGACTACCAGCAAACATTTTCAGATACAAAGTTCGATCCATCTGATATGGGCTTTTATACCAACAACAACTTTTTTGACCAAGCGTTAACCGCCCATTACGATGTTTATAAGCCTAGTTCCTGGTACAACAAATGGTTCAACTATTCGAGGGTCTCTTACTCAAGGAGGTTTAAGCCGGGCGATTACCAGAACCTGAGCATCGAAGGCGGACCTTATATCGAGTTTAAAAACTTCTGGTCGGCAGAGCTGAACTTCTTTTATGCGGCGAGCGGCAATGATTTTTATGAAGCAAGGAATGGACAAGTGTTTAAAACCCCTTCGCAATTTAAGTATAGCGTATTCATCAATCCCAATAGGGCTAAAGCCTATAATTTTGGTGGCAACGTGCAAATTACCAAGCTTGATCTGTTTAAGGGCCAAATCTATAACTTCTATTTCTTCCAAAACCTGCGTGTAAACGATAAGCTGGCTTTTGGCTTAGACCTTACTTACGCACCAAGCTATGATTTGGTAAACTGGGTGGCCACTCAAGGCACACAAGCCATTTTTTCGAGATACAACAGAAATACGGTAGAAAATTCGATGGATGCCAAATACAGCTTCAGCAATAAAATGGGCATTAACCTGAGGGTGAGGCATTATTGGTCTGACAGGCGAAACAAAGAGTTTTTTGTATTGAACAGCGGAGGCCGATTAGACGCCTACAACGGCGCCACACTGCAAGATGTAGACCGCAATTACAACGTGTTTAACATCGATTTGGTTTACCAATGGGTATTTGCCCCTGGAAGCGAGCTGAGTATAACTTACAAAGATGCCGCAGAATCGAATGAAATGTTTTACACCAAGCGTTATGGTGCTAACTTCGATAAGGTTTTATCAGGACCGCAAAACAACAGCCTTTCGGTTAAGGTGCTTTACTATATCGATTACCTAAATCTGGTTAAGAAGAAAAACAAATAAACCTATCTGGGGAAGACAAACATGAGGCCAAGGGCCAGTGTTTGGCTTCCCTGTATTTTGAGGTCTGTATCTCGATCGTATAAGCCTACGCCAGTAACAGATACATTGATGTAACGGTTAACCTTGGCGGTAACATTAATATCCAAACGATGGTCGATATGGCCAAAGTTATCGTAGGGAATAAACATGTTGTACCTGGTTTTGAGCATGATGTTGGTAACCACCTCTTTCTCAAAGCTGCTCACAATCTGAAAAGCCAATTCGTTTCTGAAACTCTTGCCCTTTTCTACCCCAAAGTTGTTGGCATTGGTGCGCCAAAGCGCGGTATCGAGCACAAAAGTCTGACGGGCCGTACCTGTACCAATTCGGGTAGAGAAAAATTTGTTGGGCTTGTATTCAAAACCGATAGATTCGGTTAAATAGCCTGGCGACATGAACTTAGACAAGAGATTTTCAGTTTCGTTTCCCTGTGCATCCCTGCTATAAGAAAAGCCTTTGTCAAACTGCGATTCGAAGTTAATGGAACCGAAAAAATACCAGTTTTTCGAAAGCTGTACCGCGGCTTTGTTATCCCAATAAATACGGTCTGTGGTTTTCTTTTGCAGCTGGTCTTTGTTTTTCACCTTGCCATACTGTAAGATGACTTCGCTTACGTAACTATAGCTTTCTTTACTGTATTCGGCTTTGTAATTGATCAATCCGCCAATGGCCAAAGAGTTTACCCCGCCACCTTTCCAGTTGTCGCTAAAGGCGGCCTGGTTGATGTTGATGCCTACAGAAGTTTTGGTTTTCCAGTAGTTTACCCTGGCGTTAACCGAGGCTGGCTTAAGGTTTACAGACTCGAATTGTAAGGTGCCCATCCGCGACGGAAGTGGACTGCGTTTGAGCCTAATATCTAGATCTTTGGTAGAGATAGGAATGGTGTCTGTCTCTTGGGCTACAGCAGGAAACGAAAGAATAATGACGAATAGTAGGCTAAGTAGTATGTTCTTCATTGTTTTACAAAGAAAAAGAAAAATAACAGCTAATAAAAGTTTTTATGGCGATTGGCCTTTAACTGCCGAGCCAATTGGCTAATTAGTTCATTGGTCATTAGTCATTGGTTCATTTGGTGGTAATGTTAATGAAAACAGCCAGCCGAACGGTCTAAGGTGGTGAGCGTGCATTTACCCTAAAGCTTTTTACTTCTATGTATCTTAATTAGTTGAAGAACCTGACCCAACTATAAAACTTCCGTTTCTTTAAATAATCCAAATCAAGCTCATGGGCAAAAGCCTCTCGCTCAAAACAGATGTGCATATAAGCTTGGTAATGGTTGCGAAACCTGATGAGATTAACTAGGTAATTGAACAGGTAAAACAGATAAAAAGGAATAATCAACAGTTCCAGTTGCTGCTTTAAATGTATCTGTTCGTGATTAATTAATGATTGATCGGCTTTTAGCGCCTTGGTTTTAACCAATATAAAAGGAAAAAGGGCCATTCCACTGGCAGGAAGTTTTGGCCAAACAATTAGCCAATGCCTCATGGATTGGAGGGGTTCGATTGGATGCTTAGCCTAGGCAGTTTAGGAAGCCTAAATGCAGCCGGATTACGCTTGTATGAAGCGTAGCTGTTTTTCACAAACTGTACAAACGAATAGTCTGATGCCGTTAATACAAACTGATAAGTTGGGCGGTACTGCACCATAAAGTCATTGATCTCGGTATCATCTTCTACACCGATCACAGCCTTCACATAGTCTGGCCTAAACCTGTGGTCGATAATCGCTTCGTGGTAATCGCGCTCTAAAATGGCCTGTAGCCTACGCGCATTGCGACCCTGTCGGCTCAAAAGGTTAAAAATAACATCGATGCTTAAGCCTGCGCCCGATGGTCCCAAGGAAAAAGGATCTTTGGTACTGCCTCTGTCTATCGCATATTTATATTCTTTCAAGGTTTTGGCATATTGCTCGCTTGGAGTAGGCTTTTTGCCCAAAATCTGTACTTCCTTAAGTTTGATGCTGAGAGATTTGAGCTGAAACACGATCGCCGACTGGCCCTTGTAAACTACGGTATCCATGGCATAGCCAGTCAATGCGGCAAAAAGGGTATCGCCTACTTTTACATTGGTTAGAAATTCGCCTTTGGTGTTGTTGTACAAGCCCTCGTCATCGCTGGAATTGTAGATGTACACCTTGGCCAACCTTAATTTGCTGTCATAATCAACCACAAAACCCTGTACTGCCTTGTTTTGGGCAAACAGTTTAGTGCTGCAGAGGATCAAAAATACGATGACCGAAAATCTCATGTGTTAACAAAGCTACGATTTATGCCGATAGCTTCATTTGCTCTTAACATTATTTAACTACCAAAAGTTTTTGTCCAACTTTAATGTTGTTATCGCTCAACTTGTTCAAAGCCTTCAAGTCGTCTACGCTCAGCTTAAACAGTTGCGCAATGCGGAACAAAGTATCGCCTTGCTTTACGGTATAATAACTATCGGTACTGCCTGGCGTTGTTGCAGGGCTTGGTGGATCTTTTGGTGCTACATCAACCGGTGTAAATTTTTTCTTTTCTAGCGGGATATTGGCATTGATTTCTGAAAAAACGCGGTCTTCGCGATTGATTTTTTCGCGCTCGCTTTCGGGCTGGTCGTATTGGTACAGCTTGTATTTTTCGATGGTCGAAATCAACATGTCTGGATATTTGGGATTAGTGGCATAACCAGCTGTTTTAAGGCCCAATGCCCAGTTTTTATAATCGTTTTTATCCAACTCGAACAAAAAGCTATAGCGTTTCCGCTTTAAAAACTCAGAATGGTCTTTGTACGATTCGCGGGCATCCTTATACACCCTAAAACAATCGTTCGCCTGATCGTCGTCTTTGTAATAAGCCTTGCCTTTCCAGTCGGAAGTACATTTAATGCCAAAATGATTGTTGGCATATTTGGCCAAAGAGCTGTTGCCACTGCCCGATTCAAGGATGCCTTGAGCCAAGGTAATGCTGGCGGGTATGCCATAGGCATTCATCTCCTCGATGGCTACGTTTTTATAGGTTTCGATATAGCTGATGGTGGTATAATTGGTGAAATTTGGGTTTTCTTTGTTGGCCGCTTTTTCAATCTGTTTGTTGTTGCGGCTGTACTGCCTAGACTTACAAGCACCTAACAACAAGGTAGCAACGGTTAATAAGAGGATGGTATTCTTCATTAGGGTCTATTGTTTTTTATTGGTATTCATGAGCGCTCTTCGTTCGATTGTTCATTAGAGTTTGATTTTTTGTCCGGGTTGCAGCGCTGCCGATGTCAGTCCATTCTTTTTCATTAATGCACCCGCAGTGGTACCCAGGCGCTCGGCAATTTTATTCAGGTTATCGCCTTTTTTAATGGTATAGGTTTTTGATGATTTTGATGTTGTTTTTTTCGCGCTGCGCGATTTTTTTACCGTTGCAACTACAACTGGTTCTGGTTCTTCTTCATAGTTTTCAGGCCTCTCGTCGTAAAGATAGAGTTCGTACTTTTTAATGAGGCCGATTACCTGTGAGGCCCAGGTACGGCTGTGGGCATAACCTCCCCGCTGGATGCCTCGTGCCCAATTCTTATAGTCGTATTGATTGTATTTTTCAAAAAGCACATCAAAATAAGGCCTGCTGTGCAAAAAGAAAACGAAATGGTTATAAGATGAGTCTACAGTTGGATAATCGCGGTAAGAAGAACGGATTTCGGTACTGCTGTTGGAGCCCTTTACCCCGAAATGGTTGTTCAGGTAACGGGCAATCTTGCTTTTGCCGGCGGCAGATTCGTGAATGGCCACGGCCAAGATAATGCTGGCCGGCAGCTGATGTTCGCGCATCAGTTCCTGCGCATGCTCTACATGTTCGGCGATATAATCTTCGGTAGATTGTGCTTTGCTAAAAAATGCCGATAAGAGCAACAGGCATAAAGTAAGGATTTTCTTCATTGTTAAATTGCTTGATTAAATGTTAGACGATGCTAACCGTCAATTGACAATTGCCAACTCGAATTATTTTTTTCTGATCACAAATAGTCCATCGCGAACAGGTAGGATTAATTTTTCTACCCTTTGGTCTTTCGCAATTTCATCATTAAAATTACTAATGTTTTTGGTGTCTTTGTCTTGTGCGCCACCCAACACTTTTCCACTCCACAGCACATTATCCACAATAATGATCCCGCCAGGCCTTACCCGATCGAAAATCAGCTGGTAATAAGTGCCGTTGTTCTTTTTGTCGGCATCTATAAACACCAAGTCAAAAACCTCGTCAATTTGCTGGAGGCTTTGCTGGGCATCGCCAATTATATAGTTGATTTTAGAATTTAGTGGCGATTTGGCAAAGTTGCCACGCACCATATCTTCCAGTTCGGCATTGATATCGAGGGTATAAATGATCCCGTCTTCGCTTAACCCTTCTGCCAAACACAGCGTGGCGTAACCTGTAAAAGTGCCTATTTCTAAAATCCTTCTGGCGCCTATCATCTTGCTTAATAAGCTCAATACCCGACCTTGGTAGTGGCCGCTCAACATGCGCGGCATCAATACTTTGAGGTTGGTTTCGCGGTCGATATGTTGCAAAAGCTCATCTTCGGGCTCTGCATAATTTAACAAAAGGCTTTGTAGTTCTTCGCTAATCATTGTGCTTATAAACGGTGTTGTTCCATAAAATATTGCAGAATTATGGTGGCCGAAATCGTATCTACCCGCTCTTTATCACGGCGATCGCTTTTTTTGAGGCCGCTTTGCATAATGGCTTGGTGCGCCAGTTTCGAAGTAAAACGCTCGTCGATCCAATGCTGTGGAACACCCGGAAAATTCTTTTTTAAGATGGTAGAAAAACCCTTCACGTGCTGTGCCGATTCAGAAGGCGTGCCATCCATTTGCTTCGGATCGCCAATTACAAAAGCCTCTACCTGCTCGCTCAGCATGTATTTTTTGAGGTAGTCTACGATGTCTTTGGGGTGGATGGTGTCCAAGCCGGTAGCGATAATCTGCAGAGGATCGGTTACGGCAATGCCGATACGTTTGGTGCCATAATCAAAAGCCAGGATACGTGCCATATTCGAGGCAAAGATATAGATTTATCTCGAGAGCGCCTGTGGCGCGGTTAGTAGGGAGTTCGAAAGTCGGGAGTCGGGAGTCCGAAGTCGAGAGTCAATAGTTTTTGAAGCGATTAGACTTTCCTACTCCAAACCCCAAACTCCCAGCTTAAGACTGGCCTTTTAGACTTCTGACCCAGACTTCCGACTGCGGACTTAAGACTTTTTCAAGAACCCGCCCTGTTCATCTCATCGTTGGCACCACCAGTTGAGCGCTTGGCTGCTTTTAAAGGTTTGCCAAAACGGTAGCTGAAACCTACGTTCAACACTTGGCTGTCTCTCCATAAAATGAAATACTCATTAGCGCCAGGGAAATCGGTTAAACCCTCCATCGATTGGGTATAGAAAATATCGCGTGCGCTTAGCCTCACCGTACCCTTGCCTTTTAAAATGGTTTTGGCAATACCTGCAGAAACTTGGCCGGTTGGCGAAAGCAGCTCCTGCAAATCGTTACGGGCCTTGGTGGTATAAAATCCAGAAAGTTCCGCATTTAAGGTTTTGCTGATCCTGAACTGGTTGTTCATGCTGTTGTGTAGCTGTTTGACCGAAGAACGGTAATTCACGTTTTGATAACCACTCAGTTTTTTATAGTTAAAATTGCTCTGTGCCGTAAGCGACCACCATTTAAACGGCGACACCTGCAAAGTTACCGCTACGCCAATATTGTGCATTTGGCCAACATTGCCATCGGTGTATACCAAAATGTCATCGCCTTCTGATAGAAACAATTGTGAAAAATAATTCTTGATCCCACTGTAAGAAACAGCCGTTGTCAACAAATCTTTGTACGAATGGCTCAGCTCAAAATTCCAGGTATATTGAGGCAAAAAGAATGGATTGCCTCGCTGGTAGGTGTATTTGTTAATGATAAACACAAAAGGATTGAGCTTCTGGTAAGCCGGACGGTCTATCCTCCGTCCGGTAGTGAAAGAAAAGGAATTGGCCGAATCGGCTTGATAGGTAAGGTAGCCCGAGGGGAAAAAATCCTGATAGGTTTTGGTGTAACGGCTTCCGGCTTTCACCGCATTGCCCAACTGGTTGGCCACATAATGCGTATTCTCATAGCGTACACCAACTTGATAACTCAACCGGCCCAATTTATGCTCTAGGCTGCTGTAAACCGAGTTGATGTTTTCTTCGTACAAAAAGTGATTGCTTTTGTTCAAGTCGGCATTCCAATTGTTGCCATCAAAAAGCTCGTAATTGGCCGTATTATCGGTATTAATGGTCGATGATTTAGCACCAGCTTCCAATTTGGCTGTTTTGCCCAATTGCAATACATAATCGGCTTTGGCTGCAAATATTTTCAGTTTGGATGGAATGGTGCCCCTTGAACCTTGATTATAGGCAACGGTTCCGGTACGTACGTTGTTAAAAAACTGATCATTGTCTATGCCATAGCGCAGGTAGTCTACATCAAAGCCGATATCTTGCGTTTTGCTGATGTTATGGCGGCCATACACATTGATGGCTCCGTTTTTCAGGTTAAAATCACTGGTGCTGTTGGTGGTAATGGCTGAATCAACCGCGCCTTTGCTCAACCAGGTGGCAACGGCATTGCTGGCGCCGTCTCTGGCTACCAAAGTACCAGTAAGCGTCAAGCCCAAAGTGGTTTTCTCGGAGGCATAAAAGTCCAATCCGGTTTTAAGCACATGGCTGTTGTTGGTGCTTCCCAAATAAGAAGGCTGGTCTAAGGCCGAAGTAACCGCGCCTTGGTTATCAAAATATTGCCTGTAGGCGTAAATAGAAGTAAAGCCCTTGTTATAGCCATAGCTATAGTTTACAAAAGTGTTGAACTGTCCAGATCTCAGGTTGAGCAAAAGCGAATTATTGTTCTTCAGGTATTTGCCTTGGCCTACATTGGCAACTAAATTGCCGTTAAAGCCTTCCTGTTTGTTCTTCTTGGTTTTAATGTTGATGATCCCTGCGTTTCCGTTGGCATCGTATTTGGCCGATGGACTGGTAATCAATTCGATCTGGTTTACCTGCGACGAACTCATGCTGCTCAACAAATTGCTCAGCTCGGTGCCCGAAAGATAGGTGGGTTTATCATCGATCATCACCAAAACACTGGGTTTGCCCTGCAAGCTAATGCCCCCGTTTTTATCAACCATTACACCCGGCGATTTCTCGAGCACTTCTAAAACCGTAGTTCCTGCATTGGTTACGGCCGCATCTACATTTACAATGGTTTTGCCTTGGCTGCGCTGTACAAAAGGCTTGCGCGAGGTAATGGTCACTTCTTGCAGGTTCTTGGCACTTGTGCTCAGGTTTATTGCAACTGTTTGTGTGGTAGGCAACTGAAAGGTGTTGCTGTTTTTGCTGCCAAAACCTACAGCAATAACCGTGGCATAGTAATCGCCTTGTGCGATGGCCTTAAAATCTGCCTGCCCCTTTTCATTGCTGATGGCTGCTTTAACCAAGGCTTTGTCTGTCGCTTTGTGCAGTTCTACCGTAGCGTTGGCAATTGGTTTTTGTTGCTCGTCAAGTACCGTAACAAGCAGGCTTGGCGATGTGCGCTGTGCATAAAGCCCTAGGTTGGCTAGTAGGCAGAGCAATAATAAAAATAGTTTGTTTGGTTTCATCTGTGGTTTAGTTTGCTGTTTTTCTAGGTATTGGATCAACTTTGCTGGCAATTGGCCATGATTTGCTGCATAAGCTTCCGCATTTGTTCGATGCTGCTGGCCTCTATATTCTTCAAGGCCTTCGCTCTATTTTGAATGGCAATTTCATTTACCTCTTTAGTTACCTGGTAGCCACTGTCGGTTAAGATGAGCGTTACCCGTCGGCGGTCTGAAGGATGGGCTTCGCGCACCAAATAACCTGCGTTTACCAGCAACTGGATGATTCGGGTAATGGAGGCATTGTCTTTAAAAACAATTTTGCTGATGTCGTTCTGTGTAATGGTCGGGTTTTCGGCTACGCTCTTTAAAATGAGCCATTGGTCGATGGTAATATCGTAGCCCTCTTGGCGCACATTGCGTTGTGCAAACTGGTTGTAGGTTCTAAAACACTTGTCTAAAGTGTAGAGCATCGTATCATTAAGGTTCTCCATCATGATACAAAAATATAAATGCAAAATCAATTATTGATATATCAATTAAATTTTTACAATTCGTTCCAAAACAAAGTAAGCATGAAGGTTTGTTTGGGAGGTTTATTCCTTTGGCCTGTTCACGTTATCAAAAATAATGGTGGCCAGCTTATTGTTTTTGAAGTACATCGTAATAAATTGCTTTTTCTCGTCAATCAATAACAAATCCTTCTCATCTGTTGCCGGTTGTTTGCTCACTTGTGCACCAACAGGATTCCAATAACACTTCTCGAAACCTTCCACTGTTTTTACGCTGTCAGGCTTGCCGTATTGTTTGATCGCCTTTTCCTTGGGATCGCCTATTTTAAAGCCCTTGTTAGAAGTGAAATATTTGGTTTCTATCTTTTTTGCTTTTTTGAAAAACTCCTTAAAATAAAGCAACTTGTCTTCGGAAGATGCGGTGTATTTGTGCGCATCGTTAAGATCCATCTTTTCAATTACTTCGTTGGGTACGTTATCATTATCAAAACACGAAGTAACTAATCGTTCATTGTCAGAGAACAAGATAAACGACAATGTTTGTTTTAAGCTATCGTTTGTAAACCAAGCCGTATTTTGAGACTCGAGGTGTTCCGTTTTAAAAGGCCTGCTTGCGGTTCCTTTTCCAAACATTTTATCGGTAACCGGATAGTTGTCTGCAAAATAGGGTTTTACCATTTGCTCTGGCGTTGGAAGGTCGTCTGATACGGCTTCTTGTTTTTGCTGATGGCACGAACTGATCAGCACAGCGATGAATAGGGCTGCAATAAATGGTTTTTTCATGGTACGGATTTGTTTTGCTGAAATACAAAATGCGAATATATTTTTTGAATAACAGTTTAGAAGGCAAAATTGCTGTGATTTTTTAAATAAATCTTTTTAGATCCAACCTTATCATTTAACAGCACTATCTTTTGCCCTTCCGCCTTCTACCTTTCAACCCATCCCCAAACGCTTATCGCCACGCTATACCCAGTACGCAGTGCCAATCTCACATCTAATGTCTCATATCTCACATCAAATTCTTATTTTGCGCCTATGCAGTTTAAAGAGATTATTGGACAGGAAAACGTTAAGCAACAACTGATACAAACCGTTGTAGAAAACCGGGTTAGCCACGCACAATTGTTTTTGGCGCCATCTGGAAGCGGAGCGATTTTGTTGGCCATTGCCTATGCCCAATACATCAACTGCCAAAACAAAACGGCAACAGACAGCTGCGGCGAATGTTCTTCGTGTCGCAAGTACGAAAAATACATTCACCCTGATCTGCATTTCTCCTATCCTTTTTTTGCATCGGCTTCGGTAAAAATTGCCACCGATGTACTTGAAGAATGGCGAAGCCTATTGCTCGAAGAGCCTTATTTTGATTTGGATATTTGGCGGTCGAGATTAAGTGCCGACAACAAGCAGGCAAATATCAATATTGCCGAATGCCATGACATCATTAAAAAACTGAGCTACAAAGCATTTGAGGCCGATACGAAGGTGCTCATTATGTGGTTGCCCGAGTTTTTGGACAAGGAAGGCAATGCTTTGTTAAAAATTATCGAAGAACCGCCTGCAAATACGCTGTTTATCTTGGTGGCTCAAAATCAGGAACAGATCTTGTCTACTATTCTATCGCGAACACAAATTGTGAAGATTCCCAAACTGGCCGATGAAGTGGTAGAAGATTACCTCATCAACAAAGCACAGCTATCGCCACAGCAGGCTATAGAATACGGCTTTTTGGCCGACGGCAACCTGATCGAAGCCAATGCATTGCTCAATGATGTAGCCAACAACAACGCAGGCCTTTTTGCCGAATGGCTCAGGATGGGATTTGGCAACCGCGTGCCGGCCATGATTGCCTTTACCGACCAGGCTGCGGGCTGGGGAAGAGAGAACCAAAAGAATTTTTTAAAGTATGGCATCAATTTTTTACGCGAGTGCAGCTTGTTGCTGAGCGGTGCCTACGATTTGGTTAAATTACCGCCACAAACGCTGGAGGTGGCGCAAAAGCTGTCGGAAAAAGTATTCAACCTGGCCATGGTAGAGGCGCTGATCAACGAGTTGGAGCAGGCACATTACCACGTAGAGCGCAATGCGAATCCGAAAATTCTCTTTTTAGATGTATCTTTACAATTAGTTAAAATCATAAAGTTTAAAACGCTCCCTCAGGGGACTCAATATATATACAACTAATATGGGATGTGGAAGTTGTTCAACAGGAGGCGGTTGCGCCCCTGCGGGCTGTAAAAGCAATGGTTCCTGCCTAACAGGCGGCTGCCAGAAAATGGAAGTACACGATTGGCTGTCTAATATGGACATGCCTTCAAATTATATGCCTTTTCCGATAGTGGAAGTGAAGTTTAAGGGCTCCAGAAAAGAGTTTTTTGTTAATCACGACAACATTTATCTCGAAATAGGCGAACTAGTGGCCGTTGAAGGTCCAACAGGCGGTTATGATGTAGGCCATGTTTCCCTAACCGGAGAACTGGTGCGCATGCAGATGAAACGCCGCAAAACACATTTAGATCAGGTTACCCGCAAAGTATATCGCAAGGCTACAGAAGCCGATGTAGAGAAATGGAAACTGGCCAAGGGAATGGAATGGGAAACCATGCATAAAGCCCGTACTTTGGCATTGGATCTGCGTTTGTCTATGAAAATCAGCGATGTAGATTACCAAGGCGATAAAACAAAAGCTACTTTTTTCTATACCGCCGAAGGCCGTGTAGATTTCAGGGAGCTCATCAAAAGAATGGCCGAAACTTTCCGCATCAGGATAGAAATGCGCCAAATCGGCATGCGCCAAGAAGCTGGCCGTTTAGGTGGTATTGGCTCTTGCGGACGCGAATTGTGCTGTTCTACTTGGCTCACCAATTTTAAAACCGTTTCTACCGCCGCAGCCAGGTACCAAAACCTTTCGTTAAATACCCTAAAATTGGCTGGCCAATGTGGCAAACTAAAATGTTGCCTCAATTATGAGCTTGATACCTATCTAGATGCCCTTAAAGACATTCCAGACCGTATTGAATCATTGCATACCGAAGTAGGTGTGGCACGCCACCAAAAAACAGATATCTTCAAAAAGCTGATGTGGTTCAGTTATGCCAATCAGGAAGATTGGATTCCGCTAAAAGTTGATCGCGTGAAAGAAATCATGGCGATGAACAAGCGGGGAGAAAAACCGGTAAACCTTAAAGAAGAAGCGGTAGCGCTGAAACCAACGGTAGTGGTAGAAAAGGTATACGATTATGAAAATGTGGTAGGTCAGGATAGTTTGACGCGCTTAGACGAGAAAGCCAGAAACCGTAACAATAATAACCGTAACCGCAATAAAAACGGCAAAGGTGAGCATAACCGTGGTGGCCAAAACCAAGGTCAGCCACAACAAGCCAGACCGGCACAAGGCAACAAACCTGCACAGGGGAAAAACCAGCAGCCTAAGCCAGCGCAACAAGCGCCAAAACAAAATCAGCAAACGCCGAAGCCTGTAGCCGAAGGAGCTGGAAGTCAGCCACAACAAGCGCAGAAACAAGGCAATCGCCCTAATAAAAACCGGAACAAGAACCGCAATAAAAATAAGCCCAACAATCCATCGGGCACAGCACCAAAAAATGACTAAGCTTACCTCTGCGCTCTTTTTTTTGGCCATATTGGTCCTCTTTTCGGGTTGCATGAGCGACGAATTGCTCGATGTAAACCAAAGCGTTGACGAAAATAGCTGGGCCTATGCCAAAAGCCTAAAGGCAACGGTAGAAATCAAAGAGCCAAACCAGGCCTATCAGGTTTACTTTAGGCTGCGCCACACGGTCGATTATCGCTACGCCAATCTCTACGTAGTAATGCACCTGAAGGGAGCCGGACTGCAAAAGCAAACGCGCTACCAATTTAAGCTGGCCAAAGCAGATGGCGAATGGCTAGGGCAGGGATCGGGAGATATTTATACCCATACCTTCCGTTTGTTGAGCGATTATCGCTTTCCGAAAGCCGGCAAATACGAAATCGAAATAGAACAGAACATGCGCGACAACCCTTTGCTGGGCATTAGCGATATCGGTTTGAGCGTAAGCAAACAACCATAAAATTTACTCATTTATAGGTATTTAAAACCTTAAGGTTAACACTGATTTTTACAGGCATTAAGGGAACAAGAAAGAAAAACAGATGAAGAAGTTAGCATGGGCATTGAGCCTCCTCCTGATTACCACCTTTGTCCAAGCGGCAGAAATTACCTTCATGGACAATCCAGCGTGGACCAGCGTATTGGAAAAGGCCAAAAAAGAAAATAAAATGATTTTTTTAGATGGCTATGCCACTTGGTGCGGTCCCTGCAAAACCATGGATGCCGAAACCTATAAAAATCAGGCGGTGGCCGATTATTTCAATGCCAATTTTATCAATGTTAAATACGACATGGAAAAAGGCGAGGGTCCAAAACTGGCCGAACAATTTCAGGTGACGGCCTATCCAAGCCTCTTGTTTATCAATGCCAATGGCAATATCCTGCATAAAGGCGTAGGCTTTCATGAAGCGGCGGATTTTGTAACGCTGGGTCAAACTGCCAAAAATCCGGAAACCCAATTTTTTACCTTAAAGACCAAGGCATTAGAATTAAACAATGCCCAGTTTGTAAAATTTGCGGCCATGGCAGCCGATTTCGAAGATGAGGATTTTGAACAGATCAGCAATGATTATTTGGCAAAACAGGCCGATATTTTGGGCAATGCCGATTTGATCGATTTGTTGATGAACCATGTAGAAAGTCTGCCCGATGAAAAGGCATTGGCTTATATTATTGCCAATAAAGCGAAAATCACAAAAGACGGCAAATATACGCCTGAACAAGTAGACGAACGCATTGTGGGCCTAACCTTGGGCTTCGCCGTTTCTAATTCGATACAAGAAGGTGCCGAGGAACCAGATTATGCGGCGGTTAAAAATATGCTGGATAAATACATTCCACAAAAATCTTTTTTTGTTTACCATTTCTTCAGGACGCAATTTTTCATCAATACCAAACAAACCGACGAAGCCGTAAAGGAATTCGATATTATTTTGGCCAATACGCCATCAAAAATAGATTTCGAATACTTGTGCAACGCCATGATGAGCTTTGGTCCGGTATTGGCCGAAGAGGGTAAATTGGCTCCGGTTTTAACCAAGTTCGAAAATATCATCATCCCTGCCAAGGATGCCAAAAAAGCTTACCTAAAAGATTATGTAAAAGCCATTCTCTTCATCAAAGGCAAAGAATTTGACAAGTTTAGAACGATTGCAAAAGGCATGATTGCTAGTCCAGATACCCCAGAGGCGGTAAAGGAAGACTTGAAAAGTGCTTTGACGCAAGTTGAAAAAATGTAAGAGCCAGTTGACAATTTTCAGTTTATAGCTAGGGTGACTTGGGAAGCAAAAACAGTATTCCTTTTGATTGTTATTCCCGCTTTTTGCTTAAGCTTTCGCTTTGCTCAAGGCTATCGCTGTCAATCGGGTTTAGGTAACAGCTGTTCCTGCTACTCTGTTCTATTGCACAGGCTAAAGTAAAATAGCCCAGATTGGAGCGACATCCTTTTTTGCTAACAAGACAAAAAAGATACAGCGGAAAGCAGGACTGCCTTTGATCCGTTTCACGGTTATTGCGCTTCAAACTTAGTCAGTTGGCAATTTTCAGTTAGCGATTTACAGTCAAGTAGCGTCTTAGCTATAGCAAAGGCATCAGTTGTTCCAATGCCATGCCCCTACTTCCCTTTAACAATACTAAATTTCCTTTAACCGGGTTCGCCGTAAGATAGGCCGATGCCTCGGCGGGCGTGCTAAAGAAATGGCCTGCGTACCTGTCTTTAAGCGGATAAAAATATTTGCCGATAAAAACCAGGTGCTCAATTTTGTTTTCTAGGGCAAGTTTAACTACTTTTTCATGTTGTTCTGGAGACTCTTCGCCCAGCTCGAACATATCGCCCATAATAGCCGTTTTATGTGCGGCACTCAAGGCCTTGAGGTTGTTAAGGGCGGCGCTCATGCTGCTCGGATTAGCGTTGTAAAAATCGCAGATCACGGTGTTGTTCTCGGTTTGGGTAAGTTGGGAGCGATTGTTGGTCGGGTAATAATTGGCCAAGCCATTGTTAATCGCCACGGCGGTTAATCCGAAGAAATGTCCGATGCAGATAGCCGCCAATATATTCTCAAAATTGTAGGTGCCTGTTAAATTGGCTTTTGTTCGATGGGTTGCATTAACAGCGGTCCATTCCAATTCAATAAATGGATCGCTATGCAATAATTGGCCTTTAATGCTGTTGCCCTCCTCCGTTCCGTAATAAACCACCTTGCTCAACTCGGCTTTCTCGCTCATTTCGATCAGGTAGGGATTGTTGCGGTTAACAAAGGCATAGCCATGTGTTTGCTTAAGGTAGGCATAGAGTTCCGCCTTCCCTTTTTTAACGCCTTCAAAGCCTCCAAAGCCATCCAAATGCGCCATGCCCACATTGGTGATCAGTCCGTGGGTAGGCTGCGCAATTTCACAGAGCATGGCAATTTCGCGTTGGTGGTTGGCGCCCATTTCAATTACGGCTATTTCAATATCCTTGGTTAAGGATAAAATAGACAGTGGCACGCCTATATGGTTATTCAAATTGCCTTTGGTGGCGAAGGTCTTATATTTTTCGGCTAAAACAGCCCTGATCAGTTCTTTGGTAGTGGTTTTGCCATTGCTGCCAGTTAAGCCAATTACCGGAATTTGAAGCTGCTGGCGATGGTGTTTGGCCAAATCCTGTAAGGTGGTCAATACATCGTCAACCAAAATGCACTGTTCGTTTTTGGCATAGTCGGCATTGTCTACCACGGCAAACGCAGCCCCTTGTTCCAACGCTTTTTCGGCAAATACATTGGCATCGAAATTTTCGCCTTTGAGGGCAAAAAACAGGCATCCGGCACTAATGGAGCGGGTATCTGTACAAATTATGGGCTGCTGTAAATAATGTTGGTAAAGCTGTTCGATATTTGCCATTGCAAGCGGATAAAGTTCAGGTAAAATTACAAATGCAAAGCTAAAAAAAGCATTCTTTTTAGTATTATTGATTATTAATCGCCATTTGTATGAAAAAACTGCTACACTGTTTATTTCTTTTTTGTTTGGGTGTATCTGCTGCTTGGGCCCAGATTCCTTCGCCCGATGAGTTTTTAGGCTATCCATTGGGGAGCCACTTTACACCCCATCAAAAAGTGGTCGATTATTTCAAAAAAGTAGCAAATCAAAGCAAGAATATCAAACTGCAGACCTACGGCAAAACCTATGAGGGCAGAGAGCTCTTGCTTGCCGTTGTTTCTGATCAGGATAACATAGACAAGCTGGAGCAGATCAGGACCAATAACCTCAATTTTTCGAGCATTAACAAAAGTGCATCTAAACTGAGCAAACAGCCTGCAATTTTATGGCTGAGCTATAATGTGCATGGCAACGAGGCCAACTCTACCGAAACCGCTATGAAAGTACTTTATACATTGGCCCAAGGCAGCGAAAGCGGTGTAAAGGATTGGCTGAAAAACACCGTTGTGATTATAGATCCCTGCCTCAATCCCGATGGCAGAGAAAGATACGTAAGCTATTTCAATATGGTGAGCGGCAAAGTGCCTAATCCAGATCCTTCGGCAAGGGAACATAGCGAGCCTTGGCCGGGAGGCAGGCCCAACCATTATTATTATGACCTTAATCGCGATTGGGCTTGGCAAACGCAGATCGAAACCAGGCAACGCCTGGTGGCTTATCACCAATGGATGCCACAGGTGCATGTAGATTTTCATGAGCAGGGCTATAACGAACCTTATTATTTTGCTCCTGCGGCAGAGCCTGTACATCAGGATATCACCCCATGGCAGAGAGAATTTCAGGTGATAGTAGGAAAAAACAATGCCAAGTACTTCGATGAAAACGGCTGGCAGTATTTTACCAAGGAACGTTTCGATTTGTTGTATCCATCTTATGGCGATACCTATCCGCTATACAATGGGGCAATTGGCATGACTTACGAGCAGGGAGGCATTAGAGCCGGCTTGGCGGTGGTAACTGCCGATGGCGATACGCTTACTTTAAAAGACAGGATCGATCACCATTTTACAACCTCTATGGCTACCATAGAAACCGTAGCGGGCAATGCCGATAAATTGTTGAGCGAATACAAAAAATACTTTGAGCAAAGCACCACCAATCCGCCAGGAGTTTATACCACTTATATTGTAAAGGCCCAAAATATTCCGCGCCTGCGCAAACTGGCAGAGTTGCTGCAGAGCAATCATATCGCTTATGGCTTTGGTGCCGATCGCACGCTGAATGGCTATAACTACGAAACGCAAAAGACAGAGAGTTTTAAGGTTGAGCGCAACGATTTGATCGTGAACCTGCAACAGCCACATTCGGTAATGGCTAACGTGCTTTTTGAGCCCCAAACAAAAGTAACGGATTCAAATACCTACGATATTACGGCTTGGGCCCTGCCTTACGCCTATGGCTTAAATGCCTATGCCGTTAAAGAGGCGGTAACTGGCAGCTTTAATTTTATTGAAGAGAAAAAAGAAACCGTGCCCAATATCTCTAAACCTTATGCTTGGGTAATTCCATGGAATTCGGTGGCCGATGCACAGGTACTTATCGCATTGCAAAAACAAAAGGTAAAAGTGAGGATTGCCGAAGAAGGGTTTACCATTGGGGGTAAAGCCTATCCTGCAGGTTCTTTGCTGATTTATCGCAACGAGAACGAACGGAATGTAAAAGATTTTAACAGGTTTCTAAGCGAAACGGCGAAAGGATTTAATGTTTCCTTCTTTCCTATTGCCAGTGGCTATGTAGAAAAGGGAAAAGACTTCGGGTCGTCGGTTTATCGTTTGTTAACGGTGCCGAAAATCGCGGTGATAGCCGGACAAGAAGTTTCATCGGGTGGCGTAGGCGAAGTTTGGCACTTTTTTGAACAGGAATTAGGTTATCCAATTACCATGATCAGTGCCCAATCTGCCGGTTATTTAGACATCAACAAGGTCAATGTGCTGATTATGCCCGATGGTTCCTATAGCGATAAAATGGGTGATCAGTTGAGCAATTGGCTGAATGCAGGCGGCAAGCTTATTTTAATGGAAGATGCCATCACCTCCCTGGTGGGCAAAAAACCTTTTGAAATCAAAAAGAAAGAATACCCTAAAAAAGACGAAAAGGAAAGCGCAAGTCGCAAATATTCGGAAAAAGATAAAGATGATCTGCAAAATTCCATTCCTGGAGCTATTTATAAGGTAAGCCTCGACCAGAGCCATCCATTGGCGCTTGGCTTGGGCAAGTATTACTATACCTTAAAAACTGACGAGAAAATTTACGAGCCGTTAGAAGATGGCTGGAACGTGGGTTCATTAAAGCCCAATAGCTACATGGCGGGCGTGGCTGGAGAGAAAGTGAAAAAGAAATTGGATACCGGCATGCTTTATGGCGTACAAGAAGTAGGCAGGGGAACCGTAGTTTACCTGGGAACCGATGTGCTGTTTCGCTCGTTTTGGGAAAATGGAAAGCAACTGTTTACCAATGCGCTTTTCTTGGTTAATTAAATTCTAATTATATCAGACTTCACCGAAGGTAGAAGTTAAAAGCCCTGTTTTTTTACAATGAGCGTTGTGAAAAAATAGGGCTTTTCTGTGTCTTGTTATGGCAAAGCAATTGATGGTAATTGTTTAAATAGGCATGTCTTCTCAATAAAATTAACAAGCAAATAATTCTTTGCGTTTTCCTCAGATTTCATAACTAAAGTTCTCGTAAGAAATCTATTCCTATCGTTCTTAACGCTTGTTTCTGTGCAAAAAAGAGCTCCTTAAATAGGCTTCAGGACAGTCAAATTGACCATATGTCAGAATCACCTTTGTTAAAGTTTTGTTAACAAAACCAACGTAGCAACGCTAAATTCATCGAATCCAATTCGGAAAAATTTAACTAAAACTAATTAATCTTATGAAAAAACTTGTACTAAGTTTATTCATTTTATGTGCACTAACTTTGGTGGCGTTTGGTCAAGAACGTACCATCACAGGAACTGTTACATCAAATGATGACGGGCTTCCGATTCCGGGAGCAACAATTAAAGTAAGGGGTGCAAACGGCACCACACAAACTACCGCCGACGGCAAATACACCATTAAGGTTACGGCCACGGCAACAGCGCTCGAATTTTCTTATCTGGGTTTTGCAACCGTTATTAAACAACTTGCAAATGCAGGCAGTACAATAGATGTCTCCTTGCAAACCGATGCAAAGGCTTTAAGTGAAGTAGTAATTACGGGATATGGAAGCGTTTCTCGTAAATCCTTTGCAGGAGCAAGTTCGGTCATCCCTGCTGGAGAAGTGGCAAAGCAAACTTATGGTTCGTTTGATCAGGCCTTGCAAGGTGCTGCGCCAGGCATCTCTGTAATGGCCAACGGTGGTCAGCCAGGACAACAAGCCGTGGTAAGGATCAGGGGTAATGGCTCCATTAACGGCTCAAATACCCCACTTTATATTTTAGATGGGATCGAGATATCTGCAGCTGATTTTCAAACCATGAACCAAGGCGATTTTGAAAGCATCGATTTATTAAAAGATGCGGTAACAACAGGTATTTATGGTTCGAGGGGTGCAAATGGGGTTATCGTAATTACCACGAAGAAAGGCAAAACAGGCCAGATCCAGATTAATTACGATTTGCAGCTTGGCCGAAGCAAGATGCCAGAAGACAGGCTGATCGTAATGAACAGCAAGCAAAAAATCGACTATGAAGTTGATATCAGAGATAATCCTTACGGCTGGACGCCTGAAGAGGCAGACGAAAAAAGAGCGGTTGATTTTAGCTGGAAAGATGCCCTTTTCCAAACCGGAAATACGCAGCAACATCAGATCAGTGCCAACGGAGGAACTGAAAAGAGCAAATTTTATGCTTCTTTGTCTTATCTTGATCAAGAAGGTATTGTACGAACTACAGGCCTTAAGCGCTACACTGCCAGGGTTAATGTAGATAATGTAGTAAATAATTTCAGGTTTGGCTTAGGCGTTCAGGGTGGTTTTTCAAAACGTTCAAATACAGGCGAAGGATCTGCATTTGTTAATGACCCATTAAATGCAGTTCGTTGGAGCAATCCTTGGGAAACCGCTTATAATCCTGATGGAAGTTTTAATCAAATTTTTGAAGATGGAATAGGCTTGGGCCAGTTGAGCTCTGGGCAGCCTAATGCCTTGATGGAACTGTTGTTGAACTATAACAACGGACGCCAGATCAAAGGAATAGCTACATCGTATTTAGAATATCACATTCCTCAGGTAAAAGGCTTATATGTGAGAACAAACTGGGGTGTAGATTATACGCAAGATGAGGTATATGCATTTAATAGCCCTTATACTACTGTTAGTTTTGCGAAGAACGGTTCATTAACCAGAAGCTTGAATAGAAATTTCCGTTATACAGGAACGACTTCTATCAACTATTCCAATTCGTTTGGCAAACATGAAATAAGTGGAGGCCTATTTACCGAGGTAGTTAAAAACGATTCGAGATTCTTTAATTACACTGGATACGGGTTTACAAATGGCTTTAACAATGAAGCCGGTATGACTCCAGGTTCTGCTACCTCAGAAAATTATATCCCAATAGTTGGAGGTAATGGTTTTCAAAATGGATTAATGTCGTTATTTCTCACCGCAAATTATGGTTATGATAATAAGTATTTCCTTAACCTGGTGGGAAGAAGAGACGGTTCTTCAAAATTTGGAACAAATAACAGATGGGCAAACTTTGGATCAATTGGTGTCGCTTGGAATATGAGCGAAGAAGATTTTATGAAGGAAATAACCTTTGTAAATAGCTTGAAATTAAGGGCCAGTTATGGTTCTACGGGTAACAATGCCACCCCAAACTATCCATTGGCTCAATTTAACGCCATTACCTATGCTGGCAAAAGAGGGTTTAGTCCAGGAGTTGCCGGCAATCCTTTCCTTACTTGGGAAACCAATATTACGGCCAATCTTGGCTTAGATTTCTCAGTTTTGAAAAACAGGCTTTCTGGAACCATCGAAGTTTACAACAGGAAAACAAAAGACCTGTTTTATGATGTGCCAGTAGATCCTGCTGCAGGTGGTTTTGTCAAGATTCCAAGTAATTTCGGCTCGCTCAGAAACAGGGGAATTGAATTGGCGTTAAACGGAGATATATTCAGGTCAACAACCGGTGTTAACTGGACATTAGGCGCAAATATTTCTTATAATAAAAATGAAATTTTGAGCCTTCCAGCAAATAATGTAATCGATGGCGTGACGAGACTATCGGTAGGCAAGCCGGTAAATTCATTGTTTTTAGTTCCTTATGTTGGTGTTAACCCAGACAATGGCCACGCTTTATACCGTAAACTTGATGGAAGCATTACCGATATATTTGATACAGCCGATAAGATTATGTATGGTACGTCTGACGCACCATGGTTTGGTGGTTTTTCTACCCGCGTAGCTTATAAAGGCTTTGACCTGAGTGCGCAGCTGAACTTCTTCCTAAAAAGACAAATGTTTAACAATGACTTGACCAACCTCACCAATCCGACGTATTATTTTGATAACATGCATATCTCAATGCTAAATGAATGGACACCAAATAACAGAATAACAGATGTGCCAAGTTCAGATCCGAGTGGTGGAAACTCTTTCCAAACTGAAACCAGCAGATTTTTGGATAATGCTAATTTCTGGAGGCTGCGTAACGTTACGTTGGGTTATACTTTCCCTAAAGCGATGCTAAATAAAGCCAAAATTAGATCGGCAAGAGTTTTTATTCAAGGTCAAAATTTATGGACTTCTACCAAATTCAGAGGCTTTGACCCAGAAGCAACTGGAGTAAGCTTAGTTGGTGCTCAATACCCGTCCCTAGTTCAAGGATCTATAGGTTTAACCATTGGTTTTTAACATTTAATGTACAAATGATGACAAATAACATATTTAAACGTACCTCAGCTATCATACTGTTGAGCGCGTTAACGATAGCAGGGTGTAAACAAGATGATTATATTAATCTTGTGCCCGAATTTACCTTAGATGGTTTGAATAATCCATCATCCATCGACCAAGTTGAGCAGGTGTTAACCGGCGCCTATTCAAATTTGAGGGCTGCCGATTATTATGGCTCGGCAAGTGGTACAGGTGGTGGTGCGGCCTTAATGCCAGATATAATGGCTGATGATCTTTATGAATCAAGGCAGTCGCTTTCTAACTCGCAAGTAATGTCAGACTGGGTGTATCAAAAAAATACAGATCAAGTTACAGATATTTATGCGGCCATGTATAAACCCATTTCTACTGCTAATATCGTATTGAGAGATATAGGTAAGTTTACTACAGCAGCAAATGTGAAAAGAGCAAACCGTATCAAAGGTCAGGCATTGGCCATTAGGGCATTGGCTCATTTTGATTTGTTCAGGTATTTTGCCAATAGTTACGATCGGAACAGTACTACTTCATTGGCCTTATATTATAATAAGGATTTTGTGGTATTAACAACAGAAAAACCTGCGAGAATGAACAATAAAGTGTTTTATGACAACCTGTTTGCAGACTTGGCCCAAGCAGAAACGCTTTTAGGCGATATTGATGTGCCTATCAATCCAGAAGATGGCCTAACGATGCCTAAATTGAGCTTAGCCGCTGTATACCTATTACAAGCAAGAGTTAATTTGTACGCCGGACTATATCCTGCAGCAATTACGGCAGCGACAAAAGGTATGGCCTTAGCACCCGATTTGGCAAATACACAAGCAGAATTTAGTGGCATGTATAATGAAACAGCCGCTGGAGAAATTATTTGGAATGTGCAATTTGATGCAGGTCAAGGCGGTCCAACCAACTTGGTGTTTTTTGCAAGCTCAAGCAGGAGTTATTACAGGGTAGCAACTGAAGTGGTGAATACTACGGGAACAACCGGATTAATCAGAAACAACGATTTGCGATATAGAGCCTACTTTACTGCTCAAACAAATAGCCAAAACCCAACTTCAATGGCATTGACCAAATACAAAGGCAAAACCAATACATCGAATGCAAATGCCAATTTTATTGCCATGAAAACAGGTGAGCTTTACCTGATACGTGCAGAAGCTTATGCAAGAAGCACGCAAGATGGCTTGGGTATGACTGATTTGAATACTTTGAGGAGGAGCCGCATTACAGGATATGTAGATGAAAATCTAACTGGAGCGCCTTTATTGGAAGCCATCGCGAATGAGAGAAGAAGGGAGTTGGTAGGAGAAGGCCAGCGCTTTTTCGACTTAAAACGAACCACCCGCGTAATTAATAGAAGTACACTAACTTGTGGAAACTCAGCAATTTCACCTGCAGGTAATTGTACATTGCCTACAAATGCTAGAGAATGGACATTTCCTTACACAGACTTTCTTACAAACGCAAACCCTAATATAGTTCAGAATCCAGGCTGGTAATCCAGATGGTTTTAGCTATTAAAGTCCTTATTGAGCAATCAATAAGGACTTTTTGTTTAAGGATATTTATTCTCTGATTAAGGCATAGGCTAAAAGGTGGGGAACCTTTTATTGAATTCGATATGTTCAGCCAAGAATTACTTGTTGTAACACCTAATTTGGTACACGTAATATTCTTCCTGTTTTTTCGAAATTCTAGGCAATATTTTTCATAAGAACTAACCTCAATAATTCTTTAAACGTGTTTACGGGTAGAAAAAGAGATTCGTAACAGGTTACAAAACAGCCATATGTGCATTGTGCCAAAATCACCTTTGTTAAAATTTTGTTAAGAAAACCCACGTAGCTGTGGTACTTTCATGGAATTTCAATTCGGAAAACTTAACTAAAACTATTATTTTATGAAAAAACTTGTACTAAGTTTATTCATTTTTTGTGCGTTTTCTATAGCTGTGTTTGCCCAAGAGCGAACAGTTACGGGAACGATTACATCAAGTGAAGATGGATTGCCAATTCCTGGCGTTTCTGTCAAGGTTAAAGAAGTACCCAACCTTGGGGTATTAACAGATGGAAACGGAAGGTATTCCATCAAAGTGCCTTCAAATGGCAAGACATTAGTAATTTCTTCTATTGCTTTTGTTACTCAAGAAATAGCAATTAACGGCAATGTTGCCAATGTTGCTTTAACATCGGACTCAAAAGTCTTATCAGAAATCGTAATTACTGGTTATACCCAAACCACTAAGGCGAGAAACGTAAGCGCAGCGAATGTAATCAGTGCCAAGAACATTGAAAACGTTCCTCAGCCTAACTTTCAAACCCGTTTGCAAGGACAATCTCCAGGTATCACTGTTTTATCAGGATCTGGACAACCGGGTACCAACGCAGCCATCAGAATTCGTGGTGCAAACTCTATTTCTGGAGGTACAACTCCTCTGTATGTGGTAGATGGTATCGCCATAGACGAGGCCACATTCTCAACAATCAACCCGAACGATTTTGAGTCGATCAGTATTTTAAAAGATGCGGCAGGTACGGCATTGTACGGTTCGCGCGGTGGTAATGGTGTTGTGGTAATCAAAACCAAACGTGGTGTAAAAGGAAAGCTTCAAATTGGCTACAATACCCAATATGGTAGAGATGTACGTACACAGGATAAATTCGACATGATGAATAGCTCAGAGCTATTGGCTTTGCATGAAAAAGGAAAAGCTGGAATTGGCTGGACCTTATCTCCTAACAATCCATCATCGTCAGTTCCTGCGGCACAAAGAGCAGCCATTAGAGATTCGATCAGTAGAATCAATACAGATTGGTCTGATATCTTCTTCAGAGATGGAAGTTTTCAAAGCCATGAAGTAACGGCAAATGTTGGTAACGACCAAACGCGTTTTTACGGAAGTTTCAACTATTATTCTCAAGATGGTATTGCGCTTCGTTCAGGATTAGATCGTTATACTTCAAGGTTTAACCTCGATCATAGTTCTGGCAAATGGACATTAGGTTTGCAGACCAACTTAGGCTGGTCTAAGTCAGATTTTGTTGAGTCGGAAGCAGCTGTAGCTTTGGCCAATCCATTTGCAGCGGTTTATCTGGCTGTGCCTTGGGAGAATCCGTATGGTCCTGACGGCAGAATTATCACCTCAAATAACACAACAAACGGCTTTACGCCTTTTAATCCATGGTCTGCCAAATATGGTACCCTTGCCGATAGCCGTTTGGGATCTAATGCATTAGACCGGATTTACAATTCGACACTTAAAACAGATCAAACTAAAATTACTACAGTTGCAAATGCAACATATGAGCTTTATGATGGCTTAAAACTAACAACTAATCTTGGTTTGGATTATCGCCAAACCGTTCAAGAAAGAAGTATCTTCCCTGGATCGCATGCAGGTATATCTGTACAAAGCGGTAACCAAGGATCTTTCCAAGATGCGGTTACAAGGGTATTGAATTTGACTTCAACTTCTGGCCTTACTTATGCCAAATCGTGGAATAAACACCAGATTAATGCGAATGCTTTGATTGAGGCAGTAAGAAACAGATTTAATACGTTCAATTTTACAGGCTTTGGTATCAATCCAAAACTGTTGAATACTCCAGCTGGTATTACACCGGGAACAAACACCAATGGTATGATTCCTACAGTAGGAGGAAGCAAAACTGAGTACGGATTCACTTCTTACATTGGTTTGGTTAACTATACCTACGATAATAAATATACCATCCAAGGTACTTATAGGGTAGATGGATCATCAAAGTTGCCTAAGAAAAACCGTTGGCAAGACTTCTATTCTGTTGGTGTAAACTGGAATGCCAAAGAAGAGGATTTCCTAAGGAGTGTAGAATTTCTAAATGCCTTAACAGTTAGGGCTAGTTACGGAGAAACTGCAACTGCACAAAATCAATCTAACTTTGGTTACTTGCCGGCTTATGGAAACGTATCATATGCAGGTGTAGCCGGTATTGCTCCATCATCACCGGGTAATCCTGATTATGATTGGGAATATACTAGTGTATTTAACTTTGGTGTAGATTTTTCAATGTTTAAAAACAGATTGAGAACTACATTGGAGCTTTATCATAGTACGACTAAAAACTTGTTCATTTCTCAAGAACTATCTAGAACATCAGGATTTGGTTCGCTTGAAATTAATGCAGGTAGCTTGAGAAACAAAGGTATTGAAGCTGATGTAGCATTCGATGTAATTTCTAATTCAAACTTTGTTTGGACATTGAACGCGAATATTGCCTATAACAAGAATGAAATCACCAATTTGGGTCAGGCTACAGAATATCCTTCAGGAACTTCGATCATTAGAGTTGGTCTTCCTGTAGGTTCTCACTATATCCCAGGTTATGCAGGTGTTGATCCTGCAAATGGTAACCCATTGTATTACAACAGGGATCCTCAAACTTTGCAAATGAACGGAACAACCACATCAGTTTATAATAGTAACTTGCAAAGTGTAGCACAGTGGGGTACCTATATTCCACCAACTACCGGAGGTTTTGGGACGAGCTTGAGGTACAAAAATTTCAATTTTAGTACTTTATTCGCGTATTTCCAAGGTTATTCAATGTTTAACAACGAATCGTTCTTCTTGTCGAGCACCAGCCAGTTCACCGCTTATAACCAGCAAAGAAGAATGGCAAACGCTTGGTCTGCCCCAGGTCAGGTTACTGATATTGCCCGTTTGGGAGCACCAAGAGAGTTTACCTCTTTCGATATCGAAGATGCTTCGTTTATCCGCTGGAGAAATGTAACCATCAGTTACGACTTGCCTAAGAAATGGTTAGATGCAACGAAATACATTAGTGGTGTTAGGATTTATGCAATGGGACAAAACTTAGCCACTTGGACGAAATGGAGTGGATTTGACCCAGAGAACAGCAACAACATTGCACAATTTAAATATCCGGCACCAAGAAACTTCTCTATCGGAGTTCAGGTTAAATTTTAATTGATAAAGAAATGATAAAGAGATTCAATAGATATTTAGGGGCGATGTTGCTTGCAAGTACACTCCTATTCTCGTGCGAAAAGAATATAGATCTGAAGCCTACAGATAGTATCTCGAACGAGACTGCGATTACAAAATATGACGATTTAGATAAGGCCGTGATAGGTGCGTACCAGTTTATGCAATATCAACAAGCCTTTTATATCAATACCATTATGGCCGATGAAGCCAGGTGGGGAGTAGATAACCTGACCAGGAATTTTGGTTTAGGCCATAGGTGGAGTTTCGATAGCAGCTATGGTGATGCAACAGCGGCCTGGGCCACCATGTATACGGTAATTGATCGTGTAAACAGGGCATTAGAAGCCTACGATGCAGTAACCACCAATAGCCCTACAGAAGAGGCAAATAAGCCGAGGTTAAAAGGAGAGCTTTTGGCCATCAGGGCATTTGCTCATGCTGAGTTATTAAGATGGTTTGCGCCAACCTACGATGCAAATTCTTTGGGCGTAGTAATTATGCTCAAATCAGATATCTTGGGTAAGCCGCAACGTAGTACTTTTGGAGAGGTCATGCAACAGGTGAATGCCGATTTTACTCAGGCAGACGCCCTAATTCCGGCAACCTTTACAGACATCTTTAGGCTTACGAAACCTGCGGTAGCCGCTTTAAGAGCCAGAGCAGCTCTTTATGCAAAGGATTACCCTAATGCAGTTTTATATGCAAATCAAGCCATTGCAGCTAAAGGAACTTTGGCATCGGGAACAGCGTATACCAATATTTGGAACGATTCGAATACTGGCGAGACCTATTTCCAGTTGAGAAGAAATGCAAATGCTGGATCGGTACGTACGCTTTGGACCGATGATAATACAGATGTATTCTTCTCTCCTTCGCTAAAATTGAGGTCAACCTATAACCAAACAACCGATGTGAGATATAATGCATTCATCTTGAATGACACTTCGGTTCCTTCGACAAGAGAGAACTGGAAAGTAAACAAATATCCTGGACAAAGTTCGACAAATAGGTTCAACAACATCAAGGTAATCAGAACCTCTGAGGTTTACTTGATTCTTGCCGAAGCCTCAGCTTTACTGCCTACTCCAAATCTTATTGCAGGGGCAGGAGCTTTAAATGCGGTGAGAACCGCTAGGATAACTGGCTACGTTAACGAAACTTTTGCAACACCGCAAGCACTGGTTGATGCAGTAATTTTAGAGCGATATAAAGAATTGGCATTTGAAGGGCATAGATTTTTCGACTTGAGAAGAAAAGGATTGCCCATCGTAAGGGATGATGCAGATATTGCTGTTGGTGCGTCGGTTCCTAAAACCTTGCTTCCTACCGCAAGAAACTACGTGCTTCCAATCTTAGATCGTGAAAAATTTGCAAATCCATCGATCCAACAAAATCCAGGCTATTAATTTTATACGATAGCCGTACAAAAAAGCTTTAAACATTATGTTTAAAGCTTTTTTGTTACAAATAATAGCAATTCTGGTTATCTTTAAAAAACATGTCTTGATATGAAAAACATATTTTTAGTTATAAGCCTTTTTTTTAGCAGTTATGCTTTAGCGCAAACAATAACGCTTCCAATGAGCTATGGTTTGCCCATACCAAATAAATCTTATTCCGAAATAAAGGGATCGGCATTTTTATATGAAGATTGGAGGAGCGGCACCATTTACCTGTCCGATGGAGGTGTGTACAAGAACGTACAGATCAAATACAATCAGATAGATGATGGCGTTACTTTTAAAAGTGGTGATAAAGAGCTTTTGCTTAATCACCTCCTTAAAGAATTTGTGATAGGTGAAGGAGAAGCTGGCCGAATCTTTAGGAATAATTTTCCGGCAGTAGACGGCAATACCAACAAAACATTTTATGAGGTTTTAGTAGACGGGAAAACACAGCTTTTAAAGAAATTGAGAAAAAGAATAATAGAAACCAAAGGTTATAGTCAGGATATCGAACGAAAGATAGGAGAAGATATAACCTATTTTGTATTTGATAAAAACAGCATCTACGAAATAAAACCCAATACTAAATCTGTTGAAAAGGCTGTTAAAACAAATGGCCTTACCCTAAAATCAGGCACAGTTCCGTCAATAAAAAATGAACAGGATCTGATTGCCCTATTTAAAGGAGTTAATTAATTGGGAAACTAGTAATTATAAAGAAAGCCCAAGTTTGAATTAACTTGGGCTTTCTCTTTTTGCAATGAACACTACTTCTTATCAATGCTATACTTTCCAGGGCCAATAAACAGCAGGCTGAAAAATACAATAGCCAATTCTATGGCATGAGAAGCGTCGCCCAATCCTTGTTTTGGGTCTGATAAGTGAACCAGTGCGGCGATGATCATTGTAAATACCAACAAGATATTTACCGGACGGAAAAGCAGGCCAAGAATTAACAGAAAGCCTCCAAAGGTTTCGGTAGCTGCAGCCATAAAGCCCCAAAGTACGGGAGCAAAATCAATTCCGATCAGCTTCATGCTGCCCCCAATTTGGGTCCATGTTTCTTGTCCGCCACCTAGTTTAGGATAGCCATGCATAATCATCATGCCACCTAGGCCTAGCCTTAAAAGAAGCAAACCCGTGTTACGGTATTTACCTAGTTTATCGAAAACTGCCATTTTTAAAATTTTAATTGAACGTTAGGGTGATCTATCCGTAAAGATACATTTTTACCCAATACCATGGCACGGTTGTCGTCAATATGGCCCGTTGGAAAGTTGAAGCAAACTGGATAATCGTATTCCTTAACCAGGTCCCAAATTACTTCTTCCGGACTTTGTCCAAAAGGAATGCTTTCTTCGCCAACCTCATTAAATGCACCCACAATAATCCCTTTTAAATTGGCTAATTTGCCTTTGCGTTTTAAGATCCGCATCATGCGGTCAATGGCATATTCATGTTCACCAACATCCTCGATAAAAAGGATCTTGTCGGTATAATCCATCTCAGAAACCGAACCTTCTACCGCAATGAGCAAGGTTAAGTTGCCACCAATTAACAATCCTTCAGCGTTTCCGCTTCTGCCTTCAAAACCGCTGGCGTAAGTATAGTTAACAGGTTCGCCAAAAAGCACATTTTTAAGGCTTTCTAATGCTTCTGGTGTGCTATCTTCAAAAGTATAGGGCATTTGCGCATGGATGCTCTGTGTTTGTAGCTGGGCAAAGGCATGCGAAAGTAAAATCGTAATGTCGCTAAAGCCGATCAGCCATTTTGGATGTTGCAAAAATGTGGTAAAATCCAATTCGTCTATAATCCGGAGGGTGCCATAGCCACCCCTGCCTGCAATAATAGCCTTGATGTTAGGATCGTCTAAATACTGTTGCAGATCGCTCTTGCGTAAGGCATCTGTACCCGCAAACTGATGGTAAGATGCGGTAACCGTTTCACCCACTACCACCTCCAAGCCCCAATCCTGCAAAATGGCAATGGCCTTGTCAATACCTTTGGGCAATTTCTTGGCTGGGCATACAATTGCAATCTGATCTCCTTTTTTTAAATGGGCTGGCTGTTTAATCATAGGTAAAACACTTATCTTTGCCAAAATAAATAAATAGTTTTGGATAACAGTAAAATTAAAAGATATACCGTAACGGCAGCTTTGCCTTACACGAATGGTCCGGTGCACATTGGCCACTTGGCGGGTGTTTACCTGCCGGCAGATACCTATGTGCGTTACCTTCGCTCTAACAAAAGAGACGTGAAATTTATTTGCGGTTCTGATGAAAATGGCGTTCCCATTACCTTAAAAGCTAAAAAAGAAGGCATTACGCCACAAGAAGTGGTGGATAAATACCACAAGATCATTGGCGATTCTTTCAAGGAATTTGGGGTTTCTTTTGATATTTACCATCGCACATCATCCCTAACACACCACCAAACTGCTTCAGATTTCTTCGAGAAGCTGTATGATAAAGGTGTGTTTACAGAAGAAGTTACCGAACAATATTATGACGAGAAGGCGCAAACATTTTTGGCCGATAGGTACATTACTGGTACCTGCCCTAAATGTGGCAACGAAAATGCCTACGGCGATCAATGCGAGAACTGTGGCAGTACGTTGAATGCAACCGATCTGATCAATCCAAAATCGACCTTAAGTGGCGAACCTCCGGTACGTAAGGAAACCAAGAACTGGTTTTTGCCATTAGACAAATACGAGGATCAATTAAGAACCTATATCGAAAGCCATAAAGAATGGCGCCCGAATGTTTACGGCCAATGCCAAAGCTGGCTCAATGCGGGCCTACAGCCACGTGCCATGACCCGCGATTTAGACTGGGGCGTAAAAGTGCCTGTTAAGGGGGCAGATGGCAAGGTTTTGTATGTATGGTTCGATGCACCAATTGGTTATATTTCGGCCACTAAAGAGCTTTGCAACTATCCAAAACTCGACGTGTGGAACCCAAAAGCCGAAGAATATTATATCAGTCAGTTTGAGGTAGATAAATGTGGCTGGGAAGAATATTGGCAAAGCGAGGATACCAAGCTGGTGCACTTTATTGGGAAAGATAATATCGTTTTCCACTGTATTATTTTTCCGGCGATGCTCATGGCACATGGCGATTTTATTTTGGCAGACAATGTGCCTGCAAATGAATTCCTGAACTTAGAAGGCCAAAAAATATCGACCTCTAAAAACTGGGCGGTTTGGCTTAACGAATACCTGATCGAGTTTAAGGATAAGCAGGATGTATTGCGTTATGTACTTACGGCAACCGCACCAGAAACCAAAGACAATGACTTTACCTGGAAAGACTTTCAGGCACGCAATAACAATGAGCTGGTTGCCATTTTAGGCAATTTTATTAATCGCGTAACCGTACTTACCCAAAAATATTTTGATGGAAAAGTGCCTACGCTCATGGAAGTAACCGAGCAGGATCAGGCGGTAATCGATGAGTTGAAAAGCTATCCTGCAAAGATCAGCGCTTCAATAGAAAATTACCGCTTTAGAGAGGCATTGGTTGAGGTGATGAATGTAGCCCGTTTGGGCAATAAATACTTGGCCGATACCGAGCCTTGGAAAGTAATTAAAACTGACGAAGACCGTGTAAGGACCATTTTGTATATCAGCTTGCAGATTGCAGCTAACCTCGAAATCCTGATCGAACCGTTCTTGCCTTTTACTGCAGATAAATTGATGAAAATGCTCAACTATGGCGGTCATGTTTGGGAAGATGCCGGATCGATCAACCTGCTGAAACGTGGCCATCAATTAAACGAGCCTCAATTGCTGTTCAGTAAGATTGAAGACGAAGAAGTGCAGGCGCAAATAGACAAGCTGAACAATAGCAAGACTGCAAATGCACAGGCGAACGCTACGGTTGTACCAGCTAAGGAGAATATCAATTTCGATCAGTTTGGCGCGATGGATATCCGTGTGGCTACGATTACGGCTGCTGAAAAAGTAGAGAAAACCAAGAAGCTGTTAAAATTGACCGTGAATACGGGCTTAGATGAGCGTACCGTAGTTTCGGGTATTGCCGAATATTATCAGCCAGAAGAAATTATCGGTCAACAGGTAAGCTTATTGATTAATTTGGCACCGAGAGAAATCAAGGGCATTGTTTCGCAAGGCATGATTTTAATGGCTGAAAATGCAGATGGCAAATTGACTTTTGTGGCGCCGAGTGCCAAATTCGACAACGGCAGTGTGATTAGATAAGCTCTATTTACAGTTTTAGATAGGCGAATTATTATCTTGGCTTTGGATGGGAGCAATACGGCTTGGGAATTCAGGGAGCTGGGTTTGCTTGACTTTTTTGAAAGGCAGTTTCACCCATTTTATTCCGTAAACGAATAAAAAGATACTAATGATCAAAAATAGGCCCATTCCTATGAGGAAACCCACAAAGGTGCCTACTTTAGTGCCGTTAGACAAATTGCTTATTGCATTTTTGAAATTGTCGATTGCTTCAGGAATTAGGGAGAGCTCGGCTAATGCCAATAAACTCCCAATTAAGATGAACAAGATGCCGAACGCTTTTTTCATGGCCAAATATAAAACAGTGCAGGAATAGTTTCAACTAAATTGCCGATACATCTTATAATTTTTATATTTGTGCGCTTAGAAGAGATTTTCAATCTACAGTCGTAAATCTCCAACCTAAATATATTGGTCCCGTAGTTCAACGGATAGAATAGAAGTTTCCTAAACTTTAGATATGAGTTCGATTCTCGTCGGGACCACAAAACTGATAAGCCTTTAGATAAATTCTAAAGGCTTTTTGGTTAATATCTATTTTACTCTTATTTAGTTCAAAATATTTTTACCGATCTATCGGAGAGAAGAAAGACAGTTCACATCATCTCGATAGAATTGAGTGATTACCCAAACATCATTTTAACAGCCAAAATGTGTTTGCAAATGCCTCTCTTGCCTTGATAGGTCGTAAACCATTCACAAGTACAACGGTGCTCATCCGGACTTATCACCACCTTATGCCAAACATTGGTTCCTTTAACATTAGCTTCCAAAAGGGTATCTTCCTTTTTGATTAACTGTACATCTGCAGCTTCTACTAGTTTTTTGGCATTTTTTAGACGTGGATTTAAGCTGAGGATACGCTCCGTTTTAAATGGCAATTGCCTATAAAAATGATTTCTGTCCATAACATCGTAGCCCAAAAGCCCAATAGAGGATAAAGAAGAGGTGAGCTGATCCATTGTGGCAAAGTCGATATCATGCTCTATTGAAAGCAGCGTAGGGTCGAAAGTCTCGTTAGATTTGAGCAAACTGTTTAATCCATAAATCCATTCCATAGGAACATCTTCGGTCATTTGCTCCAGAACTTTTCCTTCCCCAGAAAAACCGCGGTAGGCATCAGGAGAAAAGGCCATTAATAATTGCATTTTGCCAAATTCACACACGATGGCAAAGGTTTGTTTATCGATCGATTCGTGGATATATATTTTTTCGGCAATAGCCAATAGATTATCCAATAAACGAAGTCTATGGATTCCACCAATACGAATGCTGCCTGGGGTTTCTAAAGCGGAGAACATAAACTTGCCTGCCCTTTTTGAAATAAAAAAATCACCTTTTACTGCTCCTTTTGGAAGGCTTTGAAAAAGCTGAATGGTTTGGATTTTATTCAGCTCAAACTTCAGCTCCATATCGGCCAAATAAAGCTGTACGCTGGTTAGGCCTTTTATCCATCGCGTAGGCAAGGTAACTTTCCTCTCTGTAACCTTGGCCTTGCTGGTGATTACCTGCATATCCTGTTGGCCAACAGCTAGAGTTACTCTTTCATTTTTTTGAATGCTGTTTAAGGCATTGAGCATGGAGTCGTTAAAATCTACATTAGTGGTGCCTGTGGCAATAAACTCACCATCTATTGCTTCGGGTTTCATATCGAGCCTTACATAAACACCATTGCAAGAAGAGAAGCCTTCGAACCTCATCTTTTCGGTCCCGGAAGAAATGATCGGATCACGCAAGCTTGGTGGTATTGGACCAAAACTGCTACGTACTACCTTGGCAATGGTAGTCCAGCATTTAGCAGTAACATAAGGATCGGTTAAATTTCCCCAAAAAAAGCAGGGAATATCGTTCACCGCTTCAATTTCGGTTTGGTGTGCCAATACTAGGCTATTTATACCCTTGGTTTTGGTATAGGTAGAAATGTTGCTATAGCTATATTGTAAATCAGTCATTGCATTTAGTTTAGAATTTGTTTGATCAGCCCCTTTAATGAGGAATTATCCTGCCACTTTTCAAAAAAGGCAACAGTAGTAGACGAGGGCTTTTGTTTGGTTTTGTGCAGGAGGTCTACATAATGTTCTATCAATTTCTTGAAGTTTACTGGTAGCTTTTCTACGTTTAGTTCTTTTAGTATACCTTCGAGCAACATAAAAAATGCCGAATTGTGTTGCGGTGATACATCTTTGAGCAACTCAAGGCTTTCTATCAACCTTGAAAAAGGGCCATATTTGTTAGATGCCAAAAAGGTAAGCGCGGCCGCCAAAAGATTCGAATTGATGGCCTGCTTTTCTACGAGATTGATGAGCACTTCTGATGCGGTAAGCCTGATTTCTTTTTTGTCATTGAAAAATGTACAAGCAAACACCAGCATAGATAGTGCCGTAAATCTGAAGCCCTTGCCGTTAACCACATGTAAAAAACCTTTCAGGTTTTCTCCTCCATTGCTTGCGCGAAGACAGGCACCACGCAGCAGGAAACAGCTTAGTGCATCGGCATTTTGTGGCATCAAACTATGCCAGTAATTCACATCGCCATCGCTACTTATGCTGTATTCCCAGCTATTTTTACGCCCATAATGGTCTAGGGCATAAAGAAACTCGTTAGGTACTGTATAATAGCTTGAGGTGTCGTAGTCTAGTTCATACCACGAAGGAGTTCTCTCCTTTTGCTTCGTCTGATAATTCATATACTCATTCCACTTTTCATTGAAACGAAACTTAGGTCTAAAGGGAAAAACTGCAAAAGGATAATCCTTAACCGCAGTTGTGCTAAATTCAGAAAAAATGCCTTCAGGATAGTAAGTTCTGGCGGCTACGGCCCAAGCACTTGTTAACCCCAAATCTGTAGGCTTGTTTATTTTAGATAATAATTTGTTAAATACAGAAGCTGGTTTAATGGAGATTATTTTGGTTTCGCCCAAACAAAAAGCCATTAATTCTTTAAGCTCGCCACTTAGTTGATCCAATAAGGCAACTGCATCTTCGGTTTGCTCTCTAGGCATCCTGCCAATGGCTATGCTCAGGTCTAATTTATTAATTTCCTCGCCACTGTTTTGATAGGCGATTAAACGTTTCATCAAAACTTTTGGGGCCACCCAATGCGGATGGTGGGTAGGGAACGACAGCATGGGCAGGATAGATTTTCTGGCCATTTTATTATCTGCCAAATGAAGATAGGGCTTAATCAGCAAAAGTGTTTTAACCTTGTGGTATTCGTGTATATTAACCTTAAAACCATAATTAAGATCGTGGATTTTTTGTTGCAGAAAAACACTGGCATAAGTTTTATATAAAACACCAAAATATTTTTTTTCGAGCTGCTTGGCATAAGGTTGCAGCTGTTTGTTATAATCTTTAGGAAACAGGTTTTGCTGTGTAATGTAAGTGTTGAGCAAGAGCTCCATATCGATGACTTCATCAGAAGCGATAAATTTTCCGAATAAGAAAAGAACATCGTTCCAGTCTTGTGGCAAAACTACAGGTTCGGTTAAAACTGCCTCAACTCTTTCGACATATTGATAGCTGGCTACTTCCTCTCCTATACTAACATTTTCATCTAAGAAATCCGTTAATGAATTTCGTACATTTCCCAACATCAAACTGCTATAGCCTGACAATTTTTCTATGAGGTTTTGGTCTTTTTTAGTAGCGATTTTTTGAATGAGCTTTACTGCTCTTTCTTGCAGGTTCAGATCGGGGACGACAAAACTATCGGCCACAAGTGCTGTTATTTTTTTGTTAAATTTAGGATGGTTTTTGTTGAGCTTTTCTAAAACAGGCAATAAGTTTTTGATGGCTGTTTTATTGTCCTTAGCCATCATTAAGGGCTCCAGCCAATCGAGAAAAGAATTGACGTTGAATTTTTTGTCCTCGTAGATTTTTTTAACCAAATCTGTAGAGGCATTTACAATGTGTGGATTGGCATGTTGCAAGCCTGCAAAAATATTTTCCTGAAATGGAATGAGGTCTTCGGCAACAGGATTCAGGTCGGTTAACCTTTTTCTGAAAAAAGATTTAAGGTTGTTGTTCCACTCTTTGGTTTGTATTAAGATCGATTGCTCAATAAATAGCCTACGGTCTATTTTTTTCTCGCTTAATAGCTGATTGAAGATGAGTTCCCAAGTGGAGAATTCATTATAAGCTTGTTTATCATTATCTCTGAAATGGAGATTTTGGATCCCGGTTTCATAATTGAATAGTTCCAATACGTCGCGGGTATAGGTTTTTTCATCGTTTACAACATATGCGATGAAATCTCTTATTTTTATTTTTGATCGCCATTCTATAAATGACGAAAGGCTTAATGCAAATAGCTCAGGATGATAGGTAATCAATCCTTCATCTTCCAAAAAGCGCAAAGTGAAATAATCGAGGCTTTGCCACTGGTCTCTTTTTCTCCATTCAAGGAGAATTCCTGCAAGCCAGATTGGTTTGGCCCAATGTAATACCTCTAAAATTTGGGGTACCTTGGCCTGGTTAAGTAAGCTTAAGGCTTCGGTCCATGAACCGATATCGCTTTTGCTAAAGATTGCAATGGCGCTTAAGGTGATGATGTCTTTCTGCCTGTCGTCACCCCTTGTTCCCCAATGATAATTGTCACGCCTGAATTGTGGTTCTTTTTCCAAGTCGATAAACGACATCCAGTACTGCTTTTGTTTTTTGATATGCTTTTTAAGCAGTTCAATATTCCCCTTTGCATTCTCCTCTAAAAAAGGAAGTAGTTTATGTATGTCTCTGCTGTTAATTATATCATCATAGGCATCAAGTATTTCCTGGGTATTTGATTTGGAGCTATTTTTGGTTTTTGTAGCGTGGTTACCAGCCGCTACTTCCCCGGTTTCTGAATAGCCTTTTTTGATTTTTTCGCTCAGTAGTTTTTCGGCCACCTTTAAGCATTCAGTGGAGTCTGCAAAAGTTTTACTTTGCGAAGCTCCACTCGTTCCGTTTCTGCCATAGGTAACCGTATAGGTCTGATCCATTACCTCAATCTGCCAAAACTTGTCAGAATTGCCATCAATGTATTTAAGGTGTTTTTTCATTTCTAGAGCGTAATGCAAGAAGGTTTGTTGTTGCCGTTTTCCAATTGCTAAACTATTATTTTTCAATTAATATTTAGGCTATTGATATGAATTTATCGTTAAGCGTTTGTATTTCTATTATCTTCATCCATCGTTCGCTATTGTTAACTTTAATTAATGAAAATACAGATCATAAGCGATTTACATCAAGAGTTTGGAATATCAGATCTTAATTTTAAAAATGCCGATCTGGTTATTTTGGCGGGCGATACCAACCTAGGAACAAAAGGCATCGAGTGGGTAAAGCAAAGCATTCCTGATCGCCCCGTGATCTATGTGCTAGGAAACCACGAATATTATAAGGGGAGCTATCCTGGCACATTGCGAAAGATTATACAGGCATCGAACGATTCAAATGTAACAGTACTGGAAAATAATAGTGTTGAGTTTAATGGAATAAGATTTCATGGCGCTACTTTATGGACCGATTTTTCTTTGCTCGGAAATCCTGTTGAATATGGAATTATCTGCCAAAGCAAGATGAACGATTATAAACAGATTCGCAGAGATCCATCTTATTCAAAATTGAGAACGATCGATACTTATAAAATCCATCAGCTATCCAAATTATGGTTGCAGGAAAGCCTTGAAGGATCGAGCAGCTATAAAAATGTGGTCATTACCCATCACGCGCCAAGTATTAAATCGGTGCCCGAATCCCATCGAGATGATCCTTTAAGTGCAGCCTATGCTTCCGATCTTGAAGAGTTGATTTCAAAATATAAGCCTATGTATTGGATTCACGGTCACATTCATACACCGATAAGGTATCAGATCGATCAGACCGAAATTATATGTAATCCACACGGCTATATCGACGAAAAATATAATGGCTATACACAAGAGCTCATTATCGAAATATAAATCTCTACAATCAAACAAGGGAAAAATGTACAATCAATAAGGAAGTATAGTCATTTTTTGAGGCCTATAGTCATTGCATCTTTGTAGTGTAATCATCACCACAAAAATTAAACTTTAAAACACTAAGGCAATGAAAACGTTAAACTATATCCCCAAAGCAATTTTAATCCTTATTCTATTCACCCTAAATACTAATATCATGGCACAAGAAAGACCTTTCAAAGGAGCAAACGATCCTCAGATTTTTACAGGTATTCAAGCCTTCTTAAAAGCATTGAATGCTGGAGATGGAAAACCATTGGAACAATTAAGTCCGGCAGATGCCCGCCAGGTATTGGTTGGCGCTCAAAAATCGGTAACTGTAGATTACTCAGGTATTGAAGAATCAGAACGCACCATTAACCAAAATGGCTTGGCTGTAAAAATCCATGTAGCCAAACCAAAGGGAGCAAAGGCAGATGCACCTGTATTCATCTTTATCCATGGTGGGGGCTGGGTTCTCGGTGATTATCCAACCCACAGAAGATTGGTCCGCGACCTTGTGATTGAAAGTGGTGCAGTAGCTGTTTTCCCAGATTATACCCCCTCACCCGAAGCCAAATATCCAACTGCAATCAACGAAATTTATGCAGTAACCGAATGGGTAGCTACAAACGGCAAAGAGATCGGTGTTGATGGTAAAAACCTGGCCGTTGTTGGAAACAGTGTTGGCGGCAATATGGCTGCGGTAACTACTTTGATGGCCAAAGATAAAAACGGTCCCAAAATTAAACTGCAAGTTTTGTTATGGCCAGTTACTGATGCCAACTTTGAAACCGAATCTTATAATTTGTTCGCCAATGAAAGGTTCTTAACCAAAAATATGATGAAATGGTTCTGGGACAATTACCTGCCAGATCAAGCCAAGAGAAAAGAAATCTACGCCTCTCCTTTGCAGGCAAGTTTAGATCAGCTGAAAGGATTGCCACCAGCATTGGTGCAAACCGCAGAGAATGATGTATTGAGAGATGAAGGTGAAGCTTATGCCAGGAAATTGGATGAAGCAGGTGTTCCAGTAACCTTAACCAGGTATAATGGCTTGATCCATGATTATGGTTTGCTGAACCCAATTGCCAATGTGCCAGCCGTACAAACCGCAATTTTACAAGCTGCAGCTGTAATCAAAGCAAGCTTAAAATAGTTCTTAACCAGCTTAATTTGAAGCCATCTCTATTTATTGGGGATGGCTTTTTTGGTGTTGTTTTTTTGCTCGTTAGCCTTTAATGCCTTGTGGTATTCGTCGAGGGATTGAGTTAGTGGCTGACCTTTTTCATGGATACTTTTGCAAAAGATAAGGCAAGCTTGTGGGTCGGTGCTATGCTTACATTGTTGTTCGCAGTCTTTCAAGGTATTAAAGGGTTTTAAATCGAAAACAGTGACAAGGATAGCTATTACTGTTGCAACGGCCAAAAAGGCACCAAAAAAGAAAGCGAATGGAAACTTGTTGCTAATGGTTTTTGGTTTTAATTCTTCAGGTGTACGGTTAAAAGGCAGGATATATTTAAGCTTGTCGTAATACCAGAAGAGGAGATATAAATTAGCTAAGACCATTAATGGCGATGACAGCAGCGAACCGTCAAAACGTACTGCCAAAGAGAGGATACAGATATTTAAAATAATTGGAAAATAGAGAAGCGCACCAAGCACTGCAGTTCGCGGAATGAGGAGCAAAATAGCGGCAGTAACCTGAAATATACCGATAAAAGTATAATAGTAGCCAGTATGGTGTAGGGCTTCTAAATATTGGCCCATTGGATGGTTGTTGGACAAAGACGTAAAACGTTCGCCCATAATCTTTACAAAGCCCGATGGCAAAAAACCTGCCGCCAAGGCTATGCGATTAAATACGGCAAAATATCGAAGCCAGCGGTTAGCCTTTGCTTCTGAATGTAGCTGATCAAGTTTAACAGAGAGGTTCATCACAGTATTTTTGAGCAGTTGAATTAATGAATGTCAAGTGCCATGATTTCTTTCTTGTAGGCAACTGGCAATAAGGCATTTTTTAGTGTTGATTTGATGCGAAATAGCTGGCTCAACTTGTAGAGCTCCAAAATGATTTTGGCCAAAGGACTTTTGCCCAGGCCCAATAGCTCGTTTACTTTTTGAGGAACCAACAATTGCTGTGCCTGCTTCAGGATCCAAAACCTGAACCAGCCTAAATGTTTTCGGTATTGTTGGTAGAGATCTTTGGTAAAATCGCCGTTTAATAAGTTTTCATGTAATGCCGATTCCCTCGTCAGCAACCACTGGTTATAGCTCGAAGGCAGTTCTTTGATTTGCATGCGCATGCCCATCCTGTAAAAGACATTGAATACCTCTTCCTTTTCGCTCAGGCTCAGTTTCTTTTCTAAGAGTTCATAAGAGCGGATCGAATAATCCATGAGCATGTATAACACATCACGGTAGGCCCAATCGGGGATATTTTGGCCACGCGCCGCCTCCACGCCTTTGTGGATACCCGAGATTTTATCTATGGCATTCATGGCGTCGTCATAGCCCGAAAACACAATCTGTCGCGCATAAGAAACCGTGGAGAACAGTCGCTTAAGTGGATCTGAAGGCAATCGACCTGTAAAGTACAACCAGTCAACTGCTTTGTTCAGCGCAAATTCTGCCGCTGCACCCGCGAAGATGAACAAGATGGTGTCTCCGCTTCCCCATATCTTGCGCACTATCGAATCCTTACTCACAAAATATTCCATTATTTTTTCTCCTCTAAAAAATTGTTTCGCTCTCTTTCAGGCAATTACTTAGGCAAAGGTATAGATTTATATTTTACTTTGAAATAAAAAGTACTTTGAAATATATAATAATTTTTCAGCCTATAGATTTTTATACCTATCATATAAGGCATTAAGGTCATTTAGTAATATTGGGCATCATGCTGTCCGCTCTTGAGGAGGAAATTTACCCCTTACTTTACCACATAGGCACATAGAATTGAACTTTTGGTGGTCTTCGTGACTTTGTGGTTTACTATCTAAGGCAGTTAATGTCCTCGAAGAAGGTTGCCTATTTCTTAGCTTTTCTAAGGTTCCTTAGATGATAAACCGATGTGCTGATTAATTAGATTTAACCGCTACCAGCGACATTTCCTTTTCCTTGCCCCTTAGTTTAATAGAGCCTAAGAGCTGGGTGCTGTAGTTTTTGGCCAGTTTGAGCTCGTCCATCAAGTCGATAGAAACGATCAGTTCTTCTTGAAATTCCTTGCACATGCCCTGAATTCGGCTGGTGGTATTGAGTACATCGCCAGAATAGGTAATGTCTCTTTTGATGATGCCCACTTCGCCTGCCACTACCTGTCCGCAATGGATCCCGGCTTTAAAAGATGGCAATAGCTTATATTTTTCGAGGTATTTGGCTTGTAGGCTGTTCAGGTGTTCCTTGATATCAAAGAAACATTTGATGCATTTGTTGTTGGCAATGCCATCGGTCTGGCGCCAGGCAATGACTACTTCGTCGCCCACATACTGATAGATTTCACCTTTGTTGTCGAGGATGGGATTGGTAATATCTGTAAACAGGTCTTTGAGCAGTTCATGGTATTTCTTGTCGCCCATTTTTTCGGCAATAGCAGTTGAAGAATTAAGGTCAAGAAACATAAAAATCCTTGATTCTACTTTTGGCGTATTGTATTTCCCACGGATAATATCCCAGAATATTCCTTGTCCGAATTTGCTGTTCACCTGAAGCAACAATTGCGTAAGCGAAACCACCACGGCCCAAACGATGCCGTTTTTCTGAAACCGCTTGATATCCCCCATGGAGAAAAAACCGAGGATTTCATTAACGATCACAATGACGCACAGGAACGATACAGCTACGATAAAAAAGGTATAGGCATAAGGCTTGTCGTTGTATTTTACATTAACAAAGAATACCAAAAGACTGCCACCCAATAAGGCGCCAAAGATCCCAATGGTCATATTTAATAAGATGGACGAAAACAGCGAATAATTGGGTGCAAAGCCTAAAGAATGATTGGTTTGCAAAACCATGTGCTCATAAACCGCAATAACCGCCCCAATAATCATCCAGCAAATGATGATCACAATGAGCTGCTTCAGCTTATATTGGGTTCTGCGGTTCATGTGAACTAAGTTATTTACTTTTTTTTGGACTCAAACAAATATATTTTGTTGGGCCACGTAGTGTGCGATTGCATTGATTTGGAGCGGCTTAAAAAATAATTCGAATGAATTTCACATGATAATGGAAAAAAATATCTAAAATTGATTCCTTGATTTAAGAATTCCTATTGATCGGGTTATTTTACTAATGACTGAGAAGCTTGTACTTAACGACCCTGAATTGACTGAACTGCTCAAAAACGACGATCAGGAAGCTTTTACCATCATCTATAATGCCTATTGGAAAACACTATTTCGCACGGCATACCATATTTTAAACGACAAATCGGTCGCCGAGGATATCGTGCAAAACGTGTTTGTAAGCTTATGGAATAGACGAAAAGAAACAACGATCCTGAATCTGAAAGCTTACCTGCAACAGGCTACCCGTTTTAGCGTATATCAGGCCATCCGTGATAAAAAACATGACGATTCTTTTTACGAGCGTCTGGCTTTGGTTACCGCCGATATCATCACAGATAATCCGTTGCTGTTTAAAGAGCAACAAGAACTGCTGCAAAAAATCATTGATTCATTGCCTGAAGATTGCAAGACTGCATTCCGCTTGAGTCGCGAAGAAAATATGACCTACAAACAAATCGCGGCCTTGCTGAATATCTCCGAAAAAACCGTCGAAAAACGCTTGAGCAAATCCCTCAAACATATTCGCGAAGGACTGAGCCTGAGTGTTTGCATTGCGGTACTCACCAAAGTATTAGATTAATCATTCTTTGCGACAAGAAAGCCATCTCCTAATTAGAAAAGCAGGGGCTTGGCGGCGATTAATGCCAGTCCTTCTTTCCGCTTTAATCTTTTTTGTGAAAGAACAAAAAAGGATGCCGCTTCAATAAGGTTTATAAAACAATGTGTGTGCAATCTAAACTTCGCAGCAAAGACTTTCAACGGGTTTAAAAAATATTTTCAATTTACCGTAGGGTACCGGGCTCTTTTTTACACTTAGTTAAAACGGCCCAATGGAAAAGCAGCATTTCTTAAATTTAGTAGACAAATACCTCCGCGGTAAGAGCACGCCAGCAGAACAAGCGCTGTTGGAAGAATATTACAAAAGGTTAGATGAAATTTCTCCGTTGCAATTGACCGAAGAAGAAGAGAATGTGTCGAAAGAATTAATCCTGCAAAAAATTAGCGCGAGTATTGGTACGGCAACACCTGAATTAAAAATAAATCCCAAGCGTTCTTATCAAATCTGGTATGCAGCGGCAGCGATCCTGCTCATATTAGGTATTGGCAGCTATTTTATGCGCTCTCCTAAGGACCAAGCGCCAGTTAACCAGGGAACCCTTGCACAAAAAGAGCAGATCCAACCAGGGTCGAACAAAGCGGTACTTACCTTGAGCAATGGAAAGCAAATTACCTTAACAGACGCAAATAATGGACTTTTAGCCAGTCAGGGCGAAACCCAGGTAATCAAAAAAGCCAATGGAGAATTGACCTACCAAACTCAAAACAATGCATCTGGAATAGATGATCCGGTAACATACAACACCATTACTACCCCAAAAGGTGGCCAGTATCAGGTGGTGCTGGAAGATGGGAGCAAAGTTTTGCTGAATGCGGCCTCTTCGCTAACCTATCCTACGGTGTTTAAAGGCAAGTATAGAAATATTGAACTTAAGGGCGAAGGCTATTTTGAAGTGGCGAAAAACAAGACAATGCCATTTGTGGTGAAAGCCAACGATGTAGAGGTGCGCGTTCTCGGAACCCACTTTAACATCTCGGCCTACGCTGATGATCAAAATATGGCCACGACCTTAATTGAAGGCTCGGTGAGCTTGAATAAGGGAAGGGCAACAACCCTACTCAAACCGGGGCAACAAGGAATTACCCGACCTGATTTTAATGGAATTGTGGTACAAAACGCCAACATAGAACAGGTGATGGGCTGGGTAAACGGAAACTTTGTATTCAGAGATTTGAACATCAAAGAAGTGATGAAAATTGTAGGCAGATGGTATGACGTTGAAGTAGAATACCGTGGCAATGTCCAGTCCAAAAAATTTGGAGGCATCACTTCCAGACAAGGCAACATTAAAGAAATGCTTGATTATATGAAAAAAACGGGCGGTGTGAACTATAAAATAGAAGGAAGGAGGGTTATTCTTACAAACTAAACAAAACGGGTAGGAATAACAGAAAGCCAGGAGTGTACCACCACCCCTGGCCGAACAGCTTTTAAGCTGCTGTTAAGATTCCTATATGATCACTTTCAATTAACCAAATATTTACGAAACCTAACAACCAAATGTATAAAAATTCTACTGCAATTAAATGCGGGAGGCGTTCCTATATTCACTCCAAATTATTGCTGATTATGAGACTATCCTACTTCATATGCCTGATTTCTTTCATGCAGGTTAGTGCTTCCTCGGTTGCTCAAAAAATTACTTTAGAGAAAAAGAACGCCCCACTCAAAGAAATACTAAATGACATCCATCGCCAGAGCGGCTATAGTATTTTCTATGATGTTGATTTAATCAATAAGGCCAAACAGGTTGATATTTCTGTTAAAGATGCGCCGTTAAGCGAAGCTTTGGAAAAATGTTTTCTTGGGCAGCCCTTTAGCTACCAGATCGATAAAAAAACAATTTTGGTCACGCCAAAAACTTCTTCCGATCCGCCAATGCGGCTCATCACCATCACAGGCAAGATCAGAGACCAAGAAAACCAGCCTTTGTCCAATGCCACGATCAAAGTAAAAAATGCCCAACTCACCAGTTTTAGCGATATAGACGGGCTTTATAAGATAGCGGTCCCCGATCAAAATGCAGTGCTTGTTTTTTCGATGATCGGCTTCGAAACCCAAGAAATACCTGTAGGCTCAAAAACCATAATTGATGTCGTTTTAAAAGCACAAAACACCAATTTAAGCGATGTGGTTATTGTGGGCTACGGAACTGTAAAAAGAACGGATTTAACGGGCTCGGTGGCCGAGGTTAATATGGGAGATTTTAACAAAGCTTCTATCAAATCTTTTGACGAAGCTCTTGCCGGCAGGGTTGCTGGGGTAGCTGTTTCTGGAAACGATGGACAGCCTGGGGCAATAAATAACATCGTGATCCGGGGATACGGCTCTATCACCCAAGATAATTCTCCTTTATACGTAGTTGACGGCTTTCCAATGGAAGACGGAATGAACAATTCCATCAATCCGGCAGACATCGAAACGATCAATATCCTCAAAGATGCTTCGTCAACGGCCATTTATGGGGCAAGGGGAGCCAATGGCGTAGTGATCATCACCACCAAAAAGGGAAAAATCGGCCTGCCCGTGATTACTTTCAATGCCTATTATGGTGTACAAAACATTGCCAAGAAAATGGATTTGCTCAGTCCGTACGAGTTTGTTAAATATCAGCTGGAACTTAATCCAACGTTAGCCCCGCTTACTTATTTAACTAATGGAAAAACCCTAGAATCTTATCGGAATGCTCAAGGAATAGATCTGCAGGATCACATCTACCAAGCAGCGCCCATGCAAAATTATGCACTCTCGCTAAGGGGTGGCAACGACAAAACAAAATATGCCATTTCGGGAAATGTATTCGATCAAAGCGGCATTGTGATCAATTCTGGTTTCCATCGCTATCAAGGCCGAATGAACCTAGATCAAACCATCAGCAAAAACCTAAAGGCAAGTGTCAACATCAATTACAGCAATAGCAAATCTTCAGGTGTAAACCCTGCAGAACCTGGATCCAATACTTCCTACAGCAATAATCTTTTTTATTCTGTTTGGGGCTACAGACCGGTTACTGGCAACGATGATAACGGTGATTTGTTGGATGAGCTGATCGACCCCGCCTTGGCTGGCAATACTTTTGGCGATTATCGGGTTAACCCTATCATCTCTACCAAAAACCAGATCCAAAACGTCATTACCGATAACCTGATTGCCAATGGCTTTATAGATTATACCATTATTCCCAACCTGAGTTTGCGCATCGCGGGTGGCGTAACCAGAAACACAATAAGGTCGGAAGGCTTTTATAACTCCAAAACCAGCCGGGGAAGCATTTATAGTGCTATTGGTGTAAACGGCTATATTTATACCGCCCCCACCAACTCATGGCTCAATGAAAATACCTTAACCTATAAAAAAGCCTTAAAGAGCGGCCATAACTTCACCGTATTGGCTGGTTACACCATGCAGGCCTTAAACTCGGCCCGTAGCGGCTTTAGCGCCACGCAGGTGCCCAACGAATCACTTGGATTGGATGGTTTAGACCAATCGTCAACGTTAGCAGCAGTATCGCAAAGCTCAAGATGGGGATTATCTTCTTTTTTGGGCCGGATCAACTACGATTACAAATCAAAATACCTCGTAACGGCCTCGATCCGTTCGGATGGGTCTTCTAAGTTTGCCCCCGGTCACCGCTGGGGAACATTCCCTTCAGGATCCATCGCCTGGAACATGGGCAGAGAGTCCTTTTTGTCAAAATTCAAATTCATTTCAGAAGCCAAGCTTCGCGTGAGCTATGGCTTAACGGGTAACAACAGAATTGGCGATTTTAGCTACTTATCCCAATTGCTTTTAGGTCCAGGCCCAGCCTATTCCTACAACAACGGCACGGCTTCTACCGGTGCCCAGCTTTTATCTATAGGCAATCCCGACTTAAAGTGGGAAACCACTGCCCATACCAATATCGGCTATGACCTGAGCTTGTTTAACAACCGGATCAATTTAACGGCCGATGTATACAGAAAAACCACCAAAGACTTGTTGTTGCTGGCCAATCTACCTTATACGCTGGGGATTGGTTCGGCCTATAAAAATGTGGGAAAAGTGAAGAACGAGGGACTGGAACTTTCGTTAACTACGGTAAATATCAGTAACAAAGATTTCATTTGGAAAACCAATTTTAACATCAGTTTCAACAGAAATAAGGTTTTGGAATTGGCCGAAAACCAGCAGGAAATCTTAAGTCCTGTATTGTTTGATTTCTCCTACAATTCGCTATTTGCCTATACGGCGCAGTTAGGACAGCCTATCGCGCAGATGCGTGGCTATAAATGGGAAGGCGTTTATCAGTACAGCGATTTCGATCAGCCTACGCCAGGCAATTATGTGCTGAAAAGCAATGTAACAACGAATGGCACAGCCAGGGCAAATATTAAGCCGGGCGATATCAAATACAAAGACTTGAACGGCGATTTGGTAGTGAATGCATCCGATATTACTACCATTGGCAGAGGCATACCCATCCATACCGGAGGTTTTGTAAACGATTTTACCTATAAAAACTTCGACCTGAACGTCTTTTTCCAATGGTCGTATGGCAACGACCTGATTAATGCCAATCGATTGGTGTTTGAAGGCAATGGCAAAAACACCTTGTACCTCAACCAGTTTGCCAATTGGAGCGAGCGTTGGCAATCTGATAATCCATCCAATACGTTGTTTAGAACTGGCGGACAAGGGCCCTTTGCCTACTCGAGCAGGGTGATTGAAGATGGATCTTATTTGAGGCTGAAAACCGTTACACTCGGCTATAAACTGGATGAAAAATTTGCGAAGAAATTGAAGATCCAGTCGCTCCGGGTATTTGCATCTGCGCAAAATCTCGTAACCTGGACTAATTATTCGGGTCCAGATCCTGAAGTGTCTATTCGCAACTCGGCTTTAACGCCAGGCTTTGACTATTCGGCCTATCCTCGTCCCAGAACCTTAACCTTTGGATTAAATCTTATTTTTTAACCTGAACATCATGAAGAAAATATTTATTATCCTCTTTGCAGTGTTGTCTTTTCATACTTCCTGCCAAAAAATATTGGATACCAAACCAACCGATTTTATTGATCCAGACGCTTTTTACTCAAATGCCGCCAATTTGCAGATTGCACTCAATGGCATTTATTCGCAATTGATCGATGCCGATTGCTATGGCAACAATTACCTCTATCTATTCAATAGCAATACCGACGAATCTTATGGCTTTAGTGTCGATTTGGTGGCTTCCTATCAATATGGTCCTACAGATGCCAAGGTGAACTTGCTTTGGAACAGCAGCTACATCGGTATCGAACGTGCAAATATGCTCTTGGCCAATATCAATAAGCCCACTATGGACGAAACAAAAAGAGGAATCATCAAAGGCGAAGCACTATTTCTAAGGGCTTACTTCTATTTCTTGCTGGTAAGCAATTATGGCGATGTTCCTTTAAAATTGACCCCCACCACTTCTGTAAATGATGTAGACTTGGCCAGAACACCCACCAAAGAAGTGTATGAGCAAATTGTAAAAGACATGACTACGGCAGAAACCCTGTTGCAAACACAAACGGCAACCTCTCTAGGTTATGGTGGCAAAGTAACCAAAACGGCTGTGGAGGGCATGTTGGCCAGGGTATGTTTATACATGGCGGGCTTTCCATTAAACCAAACCGAAAAATATGGAGAAGCCTTGTCATGGGCTAAAAAAGTAATCGATTCAAAAGAACATGCCTTAAATCCGGATTATAGCCAGATCTTCTTAAACTATGCCACCAACAAATACGACATCAAAGAAAGCATTTGGGAATTGGAATTTTTTAGAGACAACAACGGCTTTGCCAACAAAGGCGGAACCTACGCGGGCAGGTTCTGCGGCATTAGGTGCTACGATACTTCTTTAGGCTACAGTACGGGCAGCGTTGTGGCCACCAGAAAACTGTTCGATCTTTATCAGCTTAACCCAAGCAGTACCACTACCCCTAACAAGGCCTCGTATGATTTGCGTCGTGACTGGAACTGCGCGAACTACACCTATGGTACAGCAGCTGTGGCAAAGAAAGCAACAGTGACCAATGTATGGCAGATGTGTGCCGGAAAATGGCGCAGGGAGTACGAAGATGTGTTGCCTAAAAACTCGAATTATACACCTCAGAATTTCCCAATGTTGAGGTACAGCGATGTGCTTTTGATGTTTGCCGAAGCAGAAAATGAAGTAAACGGACCTAGCACCATCGCCTATGATGCGATTAATCAGGTTCGTACAAGGGCTTATGGTTTGTTGCTGCCTGTGCCACCGGTACCGGGGGTAAATGCGAAGCTTGCAACCGGTTTAAATAAGGACCAATTTCGGACCGCTATCAAAGACGAAAGATCGAGAGAACTTTGTTTTGAAGGCTTAAGAAGATTGGACCTGATCCGTTGGGGCAATTTTGTTGGCGATATGAAAACCTTTTTAAATTATGCCATCGCCAATGGCGGCAACAATACCACCATCACTACGGCAGCAAGGATGGTAACCGACAGAAACCTGCGCCTGCCTATTCCAAGCTACGACCTTTCCCTAAACAAACTTTTAACCCAAAATCCTGGATATTAATCATGAAGATCAATCATACACGAAGTGGGAAGATTATTCCTGCTGTCATCTTTATTGCCTTAGTTTTTTTATTAAGTCCTGTCATGCTTTTCGGGCAGCAAACGCCTATCACTATCGAACAAAAAGTGCCTGGAAATATCTTTTACGAAAGCGATCAAAAAGGATTTGTAATCCACAGCACAGCTGACTCCATCAACTGGGCCTGCTATAACTTTTGGGACCAGCAAATACTTTCCGGAAAAAGAGCTGTCTATGCAGATACCGTGCAACTTAATGTGCAACCCAACAAGCTTGGCTGGTTTAAGTTGACCATTCAGGCCAGAAAAAATGGTGCCAATACAGGTTACAAAGAAACCTCGTTTGCCATTGTTTCCAATTTCGATTTGGGTACAGTTAGCCAATCTGCTTTTATCGGCCAAACGCATGCCTGGCAAAATACCGACATCCTGATTCCGATTGCCAAGAAATTGGGCGTCAAATATGTGCGCGATGCGATAAGATGGGATGCCATAGAAAAGCAGAAAGGAGTTTATACCTTCAGTGCCAAAGAAGATGGCTTCATTTCGCAACTCGCATCGAACGGTCTCAAGCCTTACCTGGTTTGTGCCTTGTATAACCCACTTTACGATAACGGAAAGGCGCCGGTAAGCACAGAAGGCAAGCTGGCATTTGCCAATTATGTCAAGCAATTGCTCACCAAATATCCGAGCATTGAAAATATAGAAATCTGGAACGAGCCGGATATCGGTACTTTTTCGCAGGGATTGACCACCGAAGATCAAAAAACAACTTTTTATTATAACCTTTTAAAAGCTTCTTATGATGAGGTTCATCCAACTTTTCCAAATGTGAAAATTATAGGAATGGTGGTAAGCGATTTGGCTACGGAGAGTTTTTTAAATAAAATTCTACAAAAAGGTGCCTTGAGTTCAATGAACGAGTACGCTTTTCACTCTTATATCCCGGTTCCAGAATCTATTGTTGTGGACCTCGATAAGCAAAAAAATGCCATCAGAGCGCATAACAACAACAACCTGATTCCGATTAACCTTTCAGAAACGGGCTTTACCACTTTTACCTTCACAGAAAAAGAACAGGCCAATAATTTACCAAGAAGAATTGTCAACTCTTTGGCCAATGGAATCCAAAAAATAGGCATTTATAACCTGCAGAATAAATCGATCATTCATGATTCTGAGGGCGAATTTGGCTTAATCAGGCATCAGGATGATACTTTGGGCGCTTACGTGCCAAAACCTGGTTTTGCAACCTATGCGGCTTTAACACGCCAATTATCGGGCGCAACATTTGTTGAAGAAGAACAGCTATCGCCGGGTTTGATCAACTCCTATAAATTTACAAAGGGCAGCAGCGAAATCAGGGTCATGTACTCGCTTTCTGGCACCGGAGTTCGACTTTACACGGCATCGCCCACACTCGAAGTAGTCGATGTTATGGGCAACAGCACCACTTACAATGTAGTAAACGACACTGTTTCTATCAGGCTCGATGCCAATCCTGTGTACATCAAAGGGAACTTAAAAACACCTTTCGCCGAAGAAAAAGTGATGAATCCAAGCGGACCTATCGATTTAAAATATGGCTTCTATATTGGTGGGTATACCGAAATAACCAATGATAGCATCGCGGCAGCCAAATGGATCACTGCAGTAGCCGATATTGTAGGCCACGACGGAAAAAGAACAAGGACGGTGGCTAAGCCTGCTGTACAAAGCAAGGCCACATGGAAGGCCGCCATTACCGTTGGCGGAAACTATAAAATTTCAGCTTATCTTCCGGCCAATGCCACCCTCAATGCCTACACTACGCCACAGGCAAAATACACCATTTTTATAGGCGGAACAGCTGCGGGTTCGATCATTGTTAATCAGTTTACACAGCAGGGAACTTGGGTTGATTTAGGCACTTATCAACTGCCAAGAGGAATCCATAACTATGTGGAACTTACCGATAATCTTCCGGCTCACGACCGTCCATTACGTGCCGATGTTTTAAAATTCACCTTAATCCCGTAACCATGAAGATGATTTCGCTTAAACAACTGACGCTCGTTTTGATAATCCTGCTATTGAACAGCTATGCAGCAATGGCGCAAAAACCAGACGCCTATACGGTAGATGTTTGCATTTATGGTGGAAATTCCGCAGGTGTGATGGCCGCTTACAGTGCCAAAAAAATGGGCAAAACGGTTTTGTTAATAGAGCCCGGCAAAAACTTAGGAGGCCTGTCATCTGGTGGCTTAGGTTTTACAGATATTGGAAATAAATATGTGGTAACTGGTCTTGCGAAAGATTTTTACCGCAGGATTGGAACTCATTATGGAAAGCTGGAACAATGGGTTTTTGAACCACATGTGGCCGAAGCTACTTTTAACGGCTATATCGACCGGGCAAAAGTAGAGGTGTTGTACGAATACAGACTTGCTGCGGTGACCAAAAAGGAAAATGCCATTCAATTGATTACGGTCGAGCCCACTTCAAATACTGCGCTCAAAAATAAAACGGTTAATGCCAAGGTATTTATAGATTGCAGCTATGAGGGCGATTTAATGGCCAAGGCAAATGTTTCCTATACTGTTGGCCGCGAGTCGAATTCGACCTATAACGAAACCTACAATGGCGTTCAATTATTAGATGGCCATCAATTTCCAGATCACATTGATCCTTATCTTGTGCGAGGTGATTCGACCAGTGGACTGATCTGGGGCATTAATAAGGGCAAGCTGATGCCTCGTGGCTCAGGCGATCGCAAAGTCCAGTCATATAACTATAGGATTTGCTTAACAGACGATCCGCAAAACCGTATCACCATTACCAAACCAGCAGGATATGACAGCACGCGTTATGAGCTGTTGTTGAGATTGATGGAAAAGCAAAAAAATAGCCTGAGCCTGAATGATTATTTTATTTGGAGCGAAATGCCAAACCGTAAAACGGATATCAATAACCGGAACGGATTTTCTACAGATATGATCGGCACCAATCACGCCTATCCAGATGGAAATTATTCATCGAGAAAAAAATACATTGATGACCTTACTTCCTATACCAAAGGACTGCTTTACTTCTTAGGACATGATTTGAGAGTACCTGTTGAACTGAGGAAACAGCTATTGCAATGGGGCTATCCGAAAGATGAATATAAGGGCAATGGCAATTGGTCGTTTCAGCCTTACATCCGCGAAGCGAGAAGAATGGTGAGCGATTACATCATGACCGAAAACAACTGTACCGCAAAGGCTGTGGTTACTGATGGAATTGCTTTGGCCGCCTACAATATGGATTCGCATAACACCGATCGCTTGGTGGTTGATGGCATGGTGAAAAACGAGGGCAATGTCGAAATTCCTGATATTGTTCCTTATCCGATTAGCTACAAATCAATCGTACCGAAAGAAAAAGAATGCAGCAATTTATTTGTGCCAGTTTGTTTATCTGCCAGCCATATCGCCTATGGTTCTATTCGCATGGAACCTGTGTTTATGGTCCTTTCGCAAGTAGCGGGTGTGGCCGCCAGCATGGCCATTGATCAGGCAGTTGCCGTACAGCAAGTCGATTATAAAAAAATTAACGAAAAGCTGCTCAAAGATCCTTTATTGGATGGTAGTATTCCCGATTTTATGATCGATAACCTCTCGCCAATGGTGAAGACAGAAGGGAACTGGGACCTCAAACCAGGCCATATCTTTGGTCCAAATGCGCTTTTCAATAACAAACAAGATCAGGTTGCAACAGTTACTTTTAGTGCAAGCGACTTAAAAAGTGGCGAGTATGAGGTTTTTAGCTACTATCCGGTGCTGGAAGGTGCTTCTAATGTAACTTCTGTGCAGGTTTTTGATGGTGAAAAAAGCCACAATCACAGCATTGTTAAATCTGAGATCAAAGTAGTTGGACAAACCTCAGGTGAATGGGTTTCTTTGGGCAAATACCACATCAAAGATGGCGCTAAGCCCTATGTGCGCATCAGCAACCTTAAAGCTGATGGAATTGTGATTGCAGACGCAGTATTGTTTAAGCCTTTGGAAAGCAAAAAATGATGAATGCTGTTGGATTTTATCGAGATTATTAAGCAAAAAACCACCGAACAGGTGGTTTTTTGCTTGTTATACCATTTGAAATTTTAAGTATAAGTTAATGCGTTATTATTAAGGATTGAAATTGCATTGTTCGCAAGCTCATCCGTTAAGCCAACCAACGAACTCGTTAAAACCAAATGCTCTTTTAGATGGTCTGGAAGTGCATTTAAGGATTTGTCATCGTCCAAAATCACAAAATGTTCATCTAAATGCTGATTCGATCCATACCAATCTAGGATCTCTTGCTTTCTATTTAAGTTTGAATATTGATCAGTTAGTCTATCAATTCGATCTATTGCTATACCTCTAAGCTTAAATATTTCAAGCCATTGTTGTACATCATAATTTGATTTGTGAGATGTAGTTAATAGAATACTAGCATTAGTCTCAAAAATAATTTTATTGAGTGCATTAACAGACTTCATACTGAATGCTGAAAAGCCATCATTAAGAAATTCTGGTCTTTTCCAAGAGTTAGCAGGAACCATTACGCCGTCTATGTCTAACAATATCAGCATGATACAAATTTAAGAATTATTTTGCAAAGCGTTTGACAATACCTACATCATATTCCAACAGGACTTTTACTTTACTATATTCTGTTTCTGTTTCCGCCATTCCCAAGGTGGGGTGGGATTTAGATCTTTCCACAGACCAATTTTGTGCTTTCTGGCATCGATTTCTAATTGGGCATAAAGAGAATCGTTGGAATACTTTTTGAAATGCCAGGCCATGCCTTGTTTGAGCATTTCCTGATTAACGATTTGTTTTTTATGGTTCACCACCACTGCAATGAGCCTGCGGTAACGATCATACTTCTGTCCAAAAACCACAACCTCTTTTCCAAAACACAAGTCGGCCAATGCTTTTTTGGCGTTGCTGCCGAAAGGCTGTGATTTTCTTTTCTCCGGACAATCGATATGGGCCAAGCGAACTTTGATGGTTGTATTTTTATAAAGCACTTCCATCGTATCGCCATCTATAATCCGGACTACCTTGGCTACGAAGGTTAGGTTTTTTAGCTTTGGCTGATCGTTGCTTTTGTGTTGTAAAATCGGATTCAGCAAAAGGAAAAGCAAAAAAGCTACTTTTCCCATCCACACAATGTTTTTCCGTCTTTTTTAGCTTTTTCCAAGGTTATTTTTAGGGTTTTATACGTACAGCTGCTTAGTCCACGGCAATTGGATTTAAGATGGTATTTTTTGGTTTTACCGTTGTTGCAAATATAAACATCTGTTGTTTCTTCACACTTAAGATTCATAAAGATAAACAGGAACAATAGGAGAGGTTTCATGATTTGGGGATGTTGAGCGTAATTAATTCTATTAAAGAGGGTTAAAGTGTTTAATTTCGTCAAAGAATAGAAAAAAAACGATTGTTAGGATCCAAAGAATAAATAAAATTATTGCTACAGTTTGATAGGAACCTTTTTCAGAATCCTGTTCGTCAGATCTATAATGATCATCTTTTCTATTATTAGCGTTCGAATGATAAAATGGTTTTATAGAACGATTGGTGTTTTGTGAGCCCGACAGCCTTATAATATCTGGAATCCTGAAATTGTTTTTTTCTTCTTCGAGCTTTTTCCACTGATCTTGAAGTCTTTTAGCATTTTTTTCAGGAGAAATAATTTCCTCTTTAAGTTCCTTTATGGCTGTATATAAATTTGCTTTATATTGACTAAATTGATTTTGTACGCTTTCAAAATGATTATTTATAGCTTGGACTTGTTCTCTGTCTTTTTGATTTTGCTTGGCATAGTCATCAATTAATTGCCTATTCTCCTCGATGTATTTTTTATTTGATTCGATTTGCTGATTGCCTCTGTTAATGTATTCTCTTTGGTTTTCTTCAAGCCTCAAAATTTCTCTTTCAACTTGCTCTACAGCTTGTCTAATTCGTCTTTTTCTGTCTTCTTCAATTTGTGCTTTAACAGCTTGAATTTCGCTGTCAAAATCCTGCTCGCTTTGAATAAGCTTAATTAGCTGTTTATCAAAAACAAATTTGGCAATCTCATCACTTGTGGTAAAAAAGATGGTATCGTAAACGCTAAGCAGCTCCAATGATTTTTCGAATAGCTCTGGTTTGATTCGAGTATAAACAAGCAGTTCTTTATTCGTTGGAGTAAAGCTTATTGCTTGGGCAGATTCCTTCAAATGTAAACCTAACTTATCGAAACTTCTTTTTTCTTTTGGGAGTTTAAAATTATCAGAATGATTTACCTGGATAATATTATTTTCTATGTTCCCCCTTTCGGTAATTAGATCTTTATGAAATTCATTTAGACAATTTATAGTTAAGCTTTCTTTTGCAAGCTTTTGGTGAAACAGTATGCTTGATCCAATAAATGTCCCGCCACGATCGGAATTTTTTTCTTTCGCAAATGAGTAAAGGGTGTAAGCGATTGTTTGATTTCCATCTATCAGTTGTTTTCTAATAGAATAGATAGTTGCGTTTGGAAACAGTTTTACCGCATTTGTATTTAAATCAAAGGTTTTGATTTTGTCAAAAGTAGCCTCGTTGCCATATACTAGAGTCTGTCTAAATCCATTTGGAATGCCAAATGTTCCAAAGACAATAAAATCTATATTGTTATTCATCGGTTAAGAGTTAGATATACTGAATTTGATACGTTCCCAAAAAGTTCCCTCATAATCAATATCGTATCCAGTTATGCTTTTGTAAAGCCATTTTGAGAGCAATTCAGCGGTCTGAAGATTTAAGGAAGTTAGGCGTTCTTCGCCAAAACTGCTTTTTTCGAGATTTCCAATGGTGTAATATGTTTTATTCAGTCCATAGGTATCCAATCTTTGGCTGGTCATAGGTAGGCGTTCGTTGATGAAGCTCTCTAAATGTTCTTCACTTGAAACCGATGTTGATCCTGATTTATCCCATTTTGAAATTACGAGAATGGCATTGGCCGACTTTAAACTTTTACCTTTTCTTTCTAGTTCATTTAAGAAAGTAAATATCAAGGCATCTTCTTTATGGGCCGTGTCATAGCCAGTAACTATAATAAAGTTTAACGGAATGTTTGCACTCAGATACTCTTCTATGCTGCCGTGATAGCTTCCGCCTCTTTTGATATCGTTATGATTTTCTCCAGACGTCTCTAAAAAGGTTAAATTTATAGGGTTTACTTTTTTAGATTTATTGTTAGGTTCGAAGACCAGATCAAGTCTTATAACTCTATCTCTAGTTGTCCGATTTGGCAAAGTACCCTCTCTTAATTTCTCCAAAAAATCATATAGCAAGCCTTCTGCCTCTTTGGTATTTGGCGTTCCTAGTTTTGGTCTAACGGCTCCGGCTTGAGAACTCAAATAATAAAGCATAGTCGATAAGATAACTGATTTCCCAGACTCAGATGTTCCAAAGAAGAAGACGAAGTTACTGTCTCGATCTTTGATAGAGCTGGTGTTTGGTGAAGGAGCAATAGGGACAAATGAAGGGATGTCACTACTTCTATCATTGGTAGGTACAAATGGTTTTGGGTCTTCAATATGGTTGCTGCCAAATGTTAATGGTGGTAACGCTCCTTCCTCATCAGTTGAGAAGGGTTTTAGTTCTTCGTTATTCATGATTTTTTATTTAGGGAGTAAGGTTGTTCCGCTACGTTTGCTGGTGAAAACACTTCTGGTGGTATTGCTACCTGAGGGATTTGTTACCAATAAAATGATAATCACAATCACAAAATCCAATAAAATACAGCCTGCCAATACTACAAATTGATACATTCCAAAATTTTTGATGGCATGCTCAAAAGCATAACCAATTTTTCCAACATCCTGTGTTTTGGAAAGTAAAGGCTCGAACTTGAGCTTGTCTACACCTAGAATTGACTGGGCTTTATTTCCTAATTTGTTGTACTCTGTTAAAGACTGGTCTATTAAAGCTTGAGCTATTGCGTCTTGGTCTTTTTTTGATAAGGAAAGAAAATCCTGCATTTTTTCATTCCAATGATCGACGGCTTTATTGATTTTTGATTCCAAATCTTTTTCACTGGGAGGCAAGGCGTTTAGCATGGCGTCAATTTGCTGACCCATTCTTTCAGCTAAACCTTCGTAGTCTTTTCCGGAAGCATAGAGATCGATCTTTTCTCCAGTCATTCTTTGTATATCTTGGATCAATGACATTGCCTTAATTCCAATTCCAGGATCTTTGGGGTCTTTGATCTGTTCGATTAACTGATTTTTCTTGATTTCAATATTTTGTCTCGTCCCTTTGTTAGCTATCTTGTAGCTTAATTTCGATTCAACATCTGTTTCTAATTTGTTAAAGCCCTCATTGATATCTTTTAATTCTTGTACGTAGATATCAGTTCGCATAAATCTTGTATAGAGTGCATTGAAGTTGGAAATGAAACAAAAGGAGGCGATGAAAATATAAATCCAAATTAAACCACTTGTTGAACGACCCTCGATCTTTGCGGATCTTAACATCCAACATAAGAATAGAAGTAGTAGAGAAAGCACTAGTGCAATGACAAAAGAAGCTTGCCCAAAAATTTGCTGGAGTCCAACCCAAGTTTGATAAAAACTGACACTTATTAATAGCAATGCGAGAACTGCTAAAAATAAATCGGATAAAGTAATAGGTTTAGTATTCATGTTTTATGTTTGTTTGATGGCATATTGAGATATAAGTTAAGCGTAGTTCTCTAGCGCTTGATGCAACTGAATTCTATAATTATAGATTTCGTCGATATTGTTCAAAAGCGTTTTCTCTCCGGCATCTTTGCCTTTGTGGAAAACCTCTAGGTATTTCTTCGAAGAGTTGAAATGGAAACGGCAGATCGGCTTCCTGTTATTGTCGTCGAGCAGTACGCCGAAATAAGATTGCGTGTCGCGGGGAGCAATCCTTTCCGAATTGGTTTTTTCTCTCAGAATGGCCTTTACAATTTGAAAAGCTTCCAGTTCTTCTTCGGTCGTAATGATTTTTGAAGTGTTATTGTTGTTTTCGTCGATGGATTCTACCTTCGGATCGTCCTTTTTTTGGATCTGGTCGTTAATGTTTAAGGCTGATTTAAGCCTGAGGCTAATGGATTCATTAATAGAGAGCGCTAATGCTTTTTTGGCATACTCTTTAAAAGCAAGCATCCGATTCGCAGTTAAAGTCTTATCAAAGAACCTATTCACTAATAGTTTTACAAGCTCGTCGGATGGATTATCGATCTCCTTTTCAAACTCAATCCTAATGGCCTTAATGTATTTCAAGGCCTCGGCCGAATCGAGGATGTGCTCTAAGTTGTATTCGTTCTTGGTAAAACTTTCCAATATTTTAATGGAACTATCCTTTAGGTCTTCCAGATCTATGGTTAAGAAAGGCTTTTCGTCCATAATGTTGGGCTTTTCTAAATCGGCATAGAAATTATAAACGGTGCCGTTGGTTAATACCCCAAACCTTGTTTTAGAAACATGGTAATAACGATGCAGTTGAGAATTGTGGGCATCAGCACTTTCTTTCCAATGCTTGCATTCGAAAATGAGGATAGGCTCGTCATTCTTTTTGATCACGTAGTCTACTTTTTCGCCCTTTTTGGTGCCGATATCGCAGATATGCTCAGGAATTACCTCTGTAGGGTTAAAAATATCATAGCCTAGGAGTTGGATAAAAGGCATTACAAAGGCATTTTTGGTAGCTTCTTCGGTGTTGATCTGGTCTTTTAGTCCAACTACCCTTTGGTGAAGCTGTTCGAGTTTAAGTTTAAGGTCCATGACTTAAAGTGTTTCGTCTATAATTATAGCTTCAGATGCATTGTTCTTTACAGATTCGATGCCGTTTTCGCGACTAGATATAGTCGTGTACATTTGGCTTGTACCAATGATTTCGCCATTGCCAGCCTTTAGGTTGAAATAGTATTTTTCGTTTTTGGCAATCTCGCGTGCGTATCTTGAATCTAATGGCGCATTGGCCTTTACAGATTCGATGCCATTTTTACACGAAGACTTGGTGGCGTAGCCTTCGCTGGTTAAAATAATCTGTCCGTTTGTGGCTTCAAGATTGAATTGAAACTCGTCGTTTTTTCTTTTGCTGATTACAAATTTTCCCATTTTGATACGTTAATGTTGTTCGATAAATCTTGTTGCTATTTCGTGTGTTTGAAGTACTTGCCTGTTAGGCAGGATCATCATTTTGTTTCCATCAATTGGGTTCTCGAAAAGCTGAAATCCACTTCTGCAGTTTTGAAACCGATAACGAAGCACCATCAAACCCTTAAAAAAACCCTGCTCTTTTGTTTGCTGATAGACATGTTTGGAGCAAGAAACTCTGAATATGCATTGGCGCCTTTTATATTTGGGAATAATAGCCCAATAGAGTCTGATGGTAAGAAGAAGGATCAGCTTCATGCCTAATTTTTGCTAAAAACAACCATCTGATAAGAGGTCATGCGACCCGGTTGTCCACCGATTCCAAAGCATCCAGAGTCAGGCTGAACGTAGGTAGAAACACTTTCTAATCTGATGTACGTCCAGCCCTCTTCTGTGAATTGAGCGATTAATTGTTCCAATTGTCTTGCAATCACGCTGGTTGACTCCTTTTGATTAAAGGTTGCGATGAAGGGTACTACTTTATATTCCATCTTTTATCTTATTTTTCTAGAATAGTTCTTGCGGACATTTTTCATTATAAAACTATTTAAGCCACTTCCCGATATTGCAAGTGACTTCATCATTTCTATATTGCTAGAACCTGCACTTGAATAGCTATATTCATAAATGCTACCTGTTGTAAATTGCACCAAGATATAGTCGTTCCCAAATTCATATCCTGCAACTCCGGAGCTCCCACTGTAATTTTTATATCTTTCCATTTTTAAAGAGTTTTAAATGTTTAACTCTCCAAAAGTATTGCGATTAAATAAGGGTTTTTTACGGGAAACCGTAGAGGGTATATTTTTTCAAATAATTGATATTGAGTGAATTGTGAAGTATTTTTAGCTTAAAAAATAAACACAAAAAAGCCATCGCCGATTTCGGAATCAGGTGAGATGGCTTGCAGGATAGAAAGATGGCTTTAGTCTAAAAACAGACTGAAATCAGATGATGTAATGCTCTTTACAATAGGCAATCAATTGGCCGTTGTTGTTAAAGTCCAGATCTGATCGCATTACTTTGAGGCGTTTCTCTACGCTGCTCAAACTCGATGCGCCAAACTTCATTTCTTCAAGATGGTTTGGAATCTGCTTTTGCGATTTGCCTTCGAGCAACAGGCGGATAATGGCCTTGTCTAGATCGGTAAAATCGTGCGACTTTTCTTCTTGCCTGAGGTTGGGCGAAAGGTATTTTTTATCATCAAAAATTTGGGCAATGGCCAGCTTCAAATCTTGTGCATCGCGACGCGCCTTGGGTACATAGGCATCGATGCCCAAACTGTTCATCAGCTCCTTGGCTTTTGTTATTCTGTTTTCGATCGAGAATACCAAAACCTTGATATCAGGCTGTAATTGTTTAACGGCCTTGATGAGGTCTGTTCCATTGGTGATGGCCGCTTGATGATGGTCTTGGTCAAAGGAAAGATCAGTGATGAGCAGTTCATATGGGGTTTCGCTGTGAACCGCCTTTCTAATTCGTGCCAATGCATTGTCGCAATGGAAAACGTAGTCGGTATCATCTAAGCCGATTTCGAGTTCTTTTAAGGTAGTGCGAACAGAAATACTGGCTAATTCGTGGTCTTCGGCAACTAATACTTTTTTAAACATAAGATAGTTTTTTTATGAAACAGGAAATGAGAGATGGATTTTTATTCCTTTCTCTGTCTTGGTTTCAAAAATAAGTTGCCCCTCCAAGTTTTTTATACGGGTTTCCGCACTCTCTAGCCCATTGCCAGATTTTACAGCGCCGTTAATGCCAATGCCATTGTCTTCATAAGAAATGTGGATTTCTTCTTGCTTTTCTTCAAACTCGAATGTGACCTCGCTTGCTTGGCTGTGCTTGTCCATGTTGACTAATAGCTCCTGTAAAATGTGCCATATTTCATCTTTTGCTTCGCGATTAACCTTTTTCCATAAGTCTTCGGTATTTCCAAGAACAATTACTTTGATGTGATCAGAATTAAATGATTTGAGCAATTCGGCTATTTTTTGATGAAAATCTATGCTGGTGATCACGGGTCTTTCGTAAGAGATGTTACGTGTTTTTTCATACAAATCTTCCATATCATCTAACAAATGCTCCTTGTCTATTTCTTTTTGATGCTCCACTTTGGTCATTAATTGATATACGCCATTAGCCAACACATCGTGCACTCTTTTATAAGTTTTAAGCTTGTTTTCCTTGATGGTGTTTTCGGCTTCCATTTGGAGTCGTTGTTTTCTTTTGCGGTACCAAAACACGCCAGCACCTAATAAGATAACTAGCGTGATAACCACATAGGTTTTTTCGGCATTGTCCTTTTGTAATTTTAGATTGTCTGCCCTATGTTTTTCTATTTCATATCGAATTGGGGCAAATTGGTTTTTATCATTACTACGAGCGGTTTCTAAGCTATCCCTCAAAGGCTGATATATCTGAAAATATTTGGTCGCTTCGGACGGACTAAGCTTAATTAATTTTTCAAGAGCTTGGCTAAGGTCATCAGGGCTATTTATTTCTTTAGCTGTGGAATACATTTTACGTGCATAGAAAAGAGCGGAATCGGGCCTTTTTTTAGTGTAAAAGCTTGCTAAATGTGCATAACTTGAATGCAGACTTAACGTATTATTTCCCTGTTCTCGAAGATGTAATGCTTTTAAAAGTTCTGGAGCAGCATTATACTTAGGGTTTTGGAGCCATTTAGTAATACCATTAATCGTTATAATACGAGCATATTGGTCTTTGTCATCAATTTTTTGTGCTAGAAGTTTCTGGTAAATGTTTAATGCTTTTTTGTATTCTCCTTTTTCACGGTATGCATTCGCTATATTGTTCTTGAGTTTAATGGCCGGTAAAGAAATGCTGTCTTCTGTAAAGGCTAGGGACTTATTGTAGAATTCAATAGCCTTTGCGTATTCTTTTAAGTTGAAATAAGCGAGGCCAAGGTTATTAAAATTAGATCTTATAAGAACACTGTCATCTTTTCTCCCGGGATGAAAATAGGGAATAGCACTTAGGGATAATTCTTGACCACCGAAATAATCACCTTTATCAGTTGAAATTATAGCCATATTTACTAAGCACTTGCCTGCTCTCAAGCTATCATTCTGTTTTAAAAAGACATCCTTGGCCTTATTGAAATAGTAATAAGCACTATCGTATATTACTAGCGTATCTCTAAACTTATAAGCTTTGTCGTAAAATACATTGTCTATTTTCCTTGGTTTATTTTGCTCTGAAGGATTTTTTGAGCAAGAGAAAATGAATAAAAAAGAAAATGAGAGAAGGGTGAGGCGTTTCATTGTTTTTCGTTTAACCTAAGGTAGATAAATAAACCGCAAGAATATTATTCAAAATTTTGTCTTTTAAGAGCAAAAAAAAATAGGCGATTAGGATCGCCTATTTCTGTTATGGTTTTGGAGGAGGAGTTTGACCGTTGTCACCACTAGGGCCGCCTGGTCCAGTACTGTCATCATCCTGCTCGCCACTAATTGTGTTTACATTTACAGTTTCCCCACTGTTAGAGCTGGTATTAATGTTTGGAGATGCCAATCCTAAAAGAATAGCAATGATAATTGGAAGATACATAAGGGATAATTTCTTAAGGTTAAGTTCCAAATATAAAAATTAAGGCAAGATTATCTTGCCTTAATTAATCACGGCCTATGGCTTTGGTGGGGGTAGTTGACTATTGTCGCCACCTGTACCATCATCACCTGAACCACCGCCAGTTCCTGGGTCACCTGTGCCCCCATTGCCTGGGTTGTTTGGGTCGTTTGGATCACCTGGATCGTTAGGATCGCCATTGGTGGTATTTACGGTTACGGTGCCGCCACATTTTGAAGTGTGCGTGCTAGGGTTTACCAATCCCAACAGGATGGCTATGAAAATAGGAATTATCATTTTGACAAAAATTTTAGAACATGAAATACTTGGGTAGGTCCCAGCGAATCCGATCGCTGGGGTTGCTACAGTTTGTAAATCAGAAGGCCTTCTGAAATTTTTGGGAAGAGGTTTTGAGTTTCAATCGCGGGAGCAAGTCACTGCTTCCCAAACCAGGTTCTAACCACCGCGATATCGGCTCATTGTTGTTATCAGTTTTCTTGTATGAAGGATGATTATAAACCAACCTTCGAACTGATGACGATACAAATGTAGATGGGTAAAGGGCTTATAGTTAATTAATTCCGCGAATTCCGTAAATTCATTCAGAATTCCGGAAAGCCGTAAAAATTCCGAAAATTCCGCTTTAATTTTATCGAATTAATTCTCTTAAAATGTCTGATCAATACAAGAAGGTAGTACTAGATTCTTACTATGAAAAAAAAGAAGACGGTACCTTGTCAATTAATTTAATTAACCTAGCGCCTGGAAGTTTGTACGAAGAATGTAGATTGGTTTATAGAGAGAGGCCGTTGGAAGATGACAATGAAATACTGAGATCTTTTTTCGGACCCAAGGATGAGGTGACAGGATTTAGTCGTGCTATTGAAGCTATCGATATTGACAAGTTTAGACCAGTTAAAAAATTTGTACTCAGAGAAACAGCTAATCCAGATAAAAGAATTATTGAGCTTTTGGCTTGGCTGATAGATTTTAAGCCTAGGCCATCTTTGACTTGGGAAATAGCACAGAAAAAATTAGAGAAAAAAGGAGAAATAACAACATCTACAACAAATCCACCACCACCACCACCACCTCCTCCACCACCTCCAAAAATCCCATTTATAGCATTTGTTATTCTCGCAACCCTATTAATTGCAGAAAGCACAATCGCCTATTTTACTTTCTATCATGATAAAGCATTCTCGCGAATTCCGCCAACAAAAAAAGAATGTATGTATTGGGCAGGCGATCATTATGAAGCTGTTTCTTGCGATCTGGCAATCGGTACCGCACAAAACCGACTCCCTTTTGATGATTTTGAATGGAATTACTTAAGGAAGATTACTCGCCCAGATACACTTACAGAGAACGACATAGGCAAAGTCTGGTATATCAAAATAAAGAACGACCCTGAGATTTTTACAGTCAATGGCCGTTACCCTTTAGATACCAATCGTGTATTAAAGCCATTGAGCCAACACATGTATGATACGTACATCCCAAAAAAGAAAGAGGTGGCCTTGCTCAAGCAACAGTTAAGGGCTGGAGGCATAGCTCTTGTAATGCTATTTAGTGTTGGACTGTGGTGGTTAGTGGTAGTGCGGGTGATGAGAAAGAAAAGGAAAAAATGGCTTCATCACTAGCGTTAGTTTATTAAATTAGCTTCAAACATTTTGTTGCTCATGAATAAACTATTTAACCTCGCTATTATAATTACCCTCGGATTAATGATGAGCTGTAAGCAAAAGCCAAAAAGCAACGGCAATATCTACTTTACGACTGCCCCTGAAACAGATAAAAGAGTAAAAGACCTGGGCCTAGACAAGGCCTCTGAAGATGTTTCGTATGTTTTGGATGCGGGCAAAATAAAAATACCCAGTAACAGAGAAGAAGAGGGAGATACAACAGTTAAAGAAAAACCAATTCCCGAATTTGATCAGGATGCGATTATTATTTTAGAGGGCGACAAGCCCATAAAAGGAGCGCTGATGTGGGATGCATTACAGAGCTTGGGATTAAAATGGGGAGATGGCGACCTGTTCCACTGGAACAATAAAAGCGACTATGGCGACCAGCAGCTCTTTAGCGTGTGGACCAGCACCGAGCCTGGATATTTCTTTCCAGAAAAGGTGAAGAGCGGAGAAATGAACCCGAGAGATTTGATTTTTGGATTTGTTATACCAAGAAACGCCGATCCCGAAAATGTTTTCGACGCAATGATCGCTGCCGTAAAGTATAGCCAAAAACGATTAGGCGGAAAGATCCTTGACAAAAACCTAAAGCCATTTAACGAAACTGAAGAGAAGAAAGCTTTGAAATTGCTTGTAGATCAGATGAAAAGCAAAGGAATGATCCCAGGTTCGAGTAGATTGTTGAAGGTTTACTAACCGTTCATAAAAAAGCCACAGTCTCGATATAAAATCGAGACTGTGGCTTAAATGATAGGGCATATTTTATTAAACCCGTCCCATTACCGGATCGGTAAAGCTTTCTTTGCCTGTTTCTATTCGTCCGGCAAAGCGTTGGAAATAGGGATTGTTTGCACTGGTTTTGATCTCAAAATCATACCAGCCATAACTAGCTTGAAGGTTGAGTATCAATACTTCCTCGCTTTTGGGTTTGATCGTTTTTTGCAGGTTATTGGTTTTATAGCCCAAATCAGTGATTTGAATATTGACTGCATTCGCACTCGCATTTTTGATGCTTAGCTTGATGTTTCCGGTTGGCGCTTTGGTTAAACGGTTCAGTTCGTTTTCGATACCAATGGTTAACAATGGATCGTTGGTTGTACCCGAGAACTCACGGAAGAAACCATTCGGACCATTTAAACGCAAGTGATATTTCCCGTCTTCAAAAGCGTTTAAAGGCCAAGTATATTGCAGTTCGTCATTGGCTTTTACGGCAAAAGACCAATTCCTGCAAATTTGCGCAGGTTCTTTATCGGTTTTAAAACTTCCAGGGGCATATACCGTGAAAGGCGAACCGGCAGCCTGCTTATTGAACAGCTGATTTTTAGCTGCCATTTTAATTTGAAAACTCTTTTTATCGGCTGCCAACATCCCTTCGGCCGCCAGCTGATAAGGCAAAGCGCAAGATTTGCGAATGCCTTTTTCTTGTTGCGACATTAAGCCTGCATATTGACCGGCCTTCGCATTTTGGAGTTCCTGATCTGAAACTGGCTTAAATCCCCTTGGTTCTTCCTTAAATTTTGCATTAAAAATGGTTTCTACAAAAGTATTCCGATTTAAGAAAGGCAGTTTTTCCGCTTTTGGATCGAAAGGCGTAAAGGCTGAAGTCAGGTTTCCTGAAATGGTCCTGCGCCATTGGCTAATGTTGTCAAGCCTGATGTTTTTGCTGTATTTTTTATTCACAAATTCCTCTAAAAACTGGAGCGTAGAAGTATGGTCGAACAACTGGGAACAAACCTTTCCTCCTCTGGTCCAAGGCGAAGCGATTAACATTGGTACCCTAAAACCTAGGCCAATCGGTGCTTCGCGGGCCTGTTTTTCTGCGATGCCTTGTTTAAGCTCATTGGCCAAACGAACATGTTCAATTTCTGTATCTATTCCTTCAGAAACCTTTCCTGTTTCGGGCTTTTTGCTGTCTGGAATTGAAAAAGGTGGCACGTGATCGTAATAACCGTCGTTCTCGTCGTAGGTGACAATGAATATGGTTTTCTTCCACACTTCTGGATTTTTGGTCAGGATGTCCATCACCTCAGAAATATACCAAGCTCCATACCATGGTGCACTTGGATGGTCCGAAAAATTCTGTGGTCCGGCCAGCCACGATACCGTAGGCAATTTGCCAGAATCCACGTCACTTCTAAATTGATGCAACACATCGCCTTTTGGCACAGTTACTTCTCGTTCTTGAGCGCCATCGTTATATTTGATTTTAGCAATCGATCTGTAGTCGGGATCATTTTTGTTAACTACAAATGCACTGTAGAACAAGGTTTTTTGCTCGTCAGATAGCTTGTCAAAATTCTTTTGGTTCCACTTTTCCAGTTCGGCCGTAGCGGTTTCCAATGCCTTCGATTTGTTTTTAACATCGGTTTTTATTTTTTCCGTTGCTTCTTGGCTTGATGGACTTGCTTCCTGAAGTTTAGTGATTTCTGCAGGCAAAGTTTCCACCTGTTTGATCAGACTTTCTACGTATTTATCTTTAAACTTTACGTTATAAGCGCTAAAAAATTCCAGCAGATTACAGCCAAAATTGGCTAGCCAAGCCCGCTCTTCGCCCTTAAAGCCACCGCCACAACTCGTTTCGTTTTGATAGAATTTCCAGTTGATCTTATTCTCTCCCAGCAATTCTGGAAAGGTTTTCCAGGTATGTTTGCCATAAGAATAATCGTCGTTTCTGATGTTTGCTTTCGGAATGCCATCCTGGTCTTGCGTTATTTTGCCTGTCCAAAAGAAAGATCTATTTGGTGTAGTACTGGTCATCGCCGAACAGAAATTTTGATCGCAAATGGTAAAAGCATCGGCCAAGGCATAATTAAATGGCAAATCTTCGCGCACGTAATGGCCTAAAGTAAGTGGCAGCTGCGCATAGGTTTTATTACCCGATTTTTTGGCCGGCAGCCATTGGTCGTATTTGCCATTGTTATAGGCATCTACCTGGCTGGCACGCGAGTGTGGCAAATCGCCCATCCAAGTTACTTTTGAGTCTTTGATGTTTAAACGAAATGGGGCGTAGGTGTTTCCCAGCGCATCGGTTTGAAACCAAACAGGCTTTTGATTGGGCAAGGTAATTGCCCTTGGATCGTTAAAGCCGCGTACGCCCTGCAAAGAACCAAATGCATGGTCGAATGACCTGTTTTCCTGCATTAAGATCACCACATGTTCCGCATCCAAAAAGGTGCTTCCCGGAGCTGGATTGATGGCTAAAGCTTTTTGAATTGATGCTGGCATTACGGTAGCCACACCTGCTGCGCCCGAAAGCAACAAAGATTTGCGGAGAAATTCTCTTCTGGTATCCATGATTTGGAATAATTGTTATCGAGCTTGGAAAATTGCTCGCCTGATATAAAGTTAATGGTTCGCGAAAATAATAACATTAACTATCCAAATCTTTACGGGACTAAATCATAACAAAAACTTAATATTCCGGTCTTTTTTTCTTCATTGCATACTTTAACAGCAACACTGCAATTACGGCACTGCCGAACCTCAACAGATTGCCTTCCCAGCCTGTGGCCGCCGAATCAGAAACGGTAAATACGTTCCAGGCCGCGTTGAGCGAAACGTGGAAAATGAAACCACTCCATAAGGTATAGTCATCTAAATGATTAAGCACGGCGAATAAAATCCCTCCAAAAAAGGTAATCCAAAATACCTGTAGCGCAATTGCCGTACCGCCACCCATACCCAGCCAATGGATGCCTCCAAATACCAGCGACTGGAATAAGATAGCAGGAACAATATGCCAGCCCAGGGCCTTGCGCACAAAGATGAATCCGAAGCCCCTAAACACTAGCTCCTCGGCAAAAGGAAATACGACCGAGAGGTAGAGAAAATCTGCAATGCCTAAATCGTGATTTAACTTGTATTGCATGCCCAAGCCGATCCAAAAAGGCGATGTGGCCGCCAGCGCCAATAAAGGTCCGCGAAAGCCATTCCAATGCAGGCCTAAAGCTCGCCAAAAACCGCTTTTGGGTTTGGCCAGTAATAAATACGCAACCACCAAGGCCAACAAAACCGCCAACAAATTATCTGCAATAGCTCCACCATAAGGAATAGGGAAGCCCGGGATTTTAAAGCCTAGCCATTTGGTTATATCGCGGATTTGTAAGGCAGCTGCCAGCGTCAATACCACCATAAGGGCTTTGAGGATTGTACTGCCCATGCTTGGTTTTTCGCTGGCCAGCAATTCATGTTGTTTGATAATTTTCATCATTGTTGTTGGGTTTTCCTTTCACAAGATGAAGCTACTGTTTAAAAGGTTGCAAGCATGTGCAATTCTGCTCTTTAATTGGAAGAGGGAAATATAAGATGTGAAAGGTAAGATGGAAGATGTGGCGTTCAATTGTTTTTATTGGGAAAGCAAAAACACCATTTCATTTGAGGGTTAGTCCCGCTATCCTTCCAAGTCCTCGCCTCCTACCTCGGCTTCGGGCTTTCCATCCTATCGGGTTTGAGGAACAGCGGTTTCTGCTGCTATGTTTGCACTGACTCTGATTAAATAGCCCGGATTGGAGCGGCATCCTTTTTTGCCATTGAGGCAAGAAAGATACAGCGGAAAGCCGGAGTAGCTTTCCTTGTTGTAGCACTGTTGCGCTTCAAAGATGGCTCACAATTTTGGTTTTTAAAACTTCGCAAGTGTTTAAGTTTGTTGGTGAAGAACACCAACAAGGGCTTAAGTCAAAATGGATTACAAATCCATAGTTAAAAAGGTCGGGATGACACATCCCGACCAACCATGATTAATTTCGGTTACCGGTTTTTGCCTGCCTGATTGCCTGGTTTTCTTTAAGGTTAAGGCGGTAAACAAAGGTCAATCGATAACGGGCTGCATTAGGGTTGCTCATTTGGTTAATTACATAATCCGCACCAGTGGTGGTACTTTTAAACTTGCGGAGGTTAAAAAGATTGGCCACATCGAACAATAAAGTAGCCCTATCTTTAAGTAGGTTTTTACTCGATCCAACCTCCAGGTAATGGATTGCCTGCGTATGCGTTTGGGCATTGCTTTGTGCACCTGTAAAACTGTAGCGGGCCTGGAAGTTGAGCTTGTTGGCAAACTTCAGCTGGCTGCTCAAACGTCCGGTAAGCGCGTCGCCCTCGTAGTTGAAGTTTTGCGATAGGTATTGCCCCTTTTGCTTAAAGCTAAAAGCATTCATCTCCAGGTTCAATTGCAGCCATTTGATGGGATTGTAAAGCAAAGAAAGTTCTACGCCTTTGCGCACTTCGCTTTGGATGTTAACCGGCGAGGTAATAAACACCTGGTTCTCGTTTCTAAAAGTATAATCGATAATAATTCCATTGTTCTGTTGGTAATAAACCGATGGATTGAAGGTAAGCGAACTCCAGTTTTTGATGTAGCCCACCTCAAACACATGGGCATAGGAAGGGTTGAGTTCGGGGTTGCCCATGTAGCGCGAGTTGTAGTCGGTAAGCTCGTTAAAAGGATACAGGCTGTTGAGCGACGGCCGGTTGATGCGTTTGCTGTAGCTGGCCTGAACAGCATCGCCTTTGGCCAAGCGATAGCTCAGGTTAACCGTAGGAAACAAGCGGGTATAATTTTTACGGTCGTTATAGGTGCCAATACGGTCTTCGATTTTAATACGGGTAATTTCTGTGCGCAAACCCAATTGATAAGAAAAACCACCCAGCTTACTGGCTACTTGGGCATAGGCAGCGCCAATCAGTTCGCGGTAAGCCAATTTGTTGTCAATGTTCTCGAGGATGTTCCACGCATCGCCAGCCTGCTGTTCGGCCTTAAAATCGGAAGTAACGCTGCGGTTTTCTACCTTTAGGCCTACTTCTAATCGCGAGTTGCTGTCTAACGGCTGTACAAAGTCGGTTTGTACCATCAAATCTTTGCTGGCCCCTATAGAACTGGTGCGAATTCCAGGTAAGTTTTCCAATGCGGGAAACGTTTTTTGTGTGTTCAAATTCCATTCCTTGTCGCTGTTCCAGAAATCGTACTGCATGTCTATCGTGTATTTTTTGATGGGTTGCTTAAAGGTTTTGGTATAGTTAAACTCTATCTGGTTATAGTTTCTGTTCTCAAACGATTCGCCATTGCGATGCAGGCTGCTATCGAGGCTGCTGCTTGCATAATTGTAGCCCAATCCCACTTTGTCATGATCTTTGGTGGCATTTTTTAAAAAAGCAGCGGTGAGTGTGTTGTGTTCATTGAGCTGGTAGTCGGCACCAACGTAGAGCAGTTTGCCATCATCATGACGCTTTTCGTCGTTGCGCTGGTTTAGGCGAGTGGTAACGCCGTTGTTGCGAACCGATTGATCGGTGGTATACAATCCCACATAATCAGATAAGCGGATGCCGAAAGTAGAGAAGATGTTCAGTTTTTCAGATTTGTAATTGATGCTGGGCATAATGCGGGTTTCGTTCGGAATGCCACCCACCAATCGCAGCTGTCCGTTAAAACCAGCGGCTCGGTTTTTCTTTAAAATGATATTGATGATCCCTGCCGATCCGGTGGCATCGTACCTGGAAGAGGGATTGGTAATCACTTCAACCTGGCTAATCTGGTCGGCCGGCAGTTGTTCTAGTGCATTGGCTGCGGTAAGGCCGGTTCTTCGGCCATTAATCAGCACCAAAACATTGCTGTTGCCCCTCAAGCTGGCTACTCCTGTTGGACTTACGCTTACCGAAGGCACGCCGTTCAACAAATCGACAGCCGAACCTGTTTGCGACAGCACGTCTTTTCCGGCGGTAAAAACCTTTTTGTCCAATTGTAAACTTATGGCCGGCCTATCGCCCACAATGGCTACTTCTTTTAACAGTTTAGGATCGGGTTCGAGGTAAATCGTACCTAAGTCCATTCGGCCTCCACCTGTCGCTACCTTCAGGGGCTGGATAATAGGCTGGTAGCCCATAAAACTAAACTCGATGGTTAAGTTGCCTGTTGGAATAGAATCTAATGCAAAGGCACCTTTATCGTCGCTAATGCTTCCGGTTATTATTTTAGTGTTTTCGTTTTTTACGGTAACGGTTACATAAGGCATAGCCGTTTGAGATGATTTTTCTTTAATGAGGCCATGTACTACCTTTTTGGTAGTTTGGGCCATTAGTGAGGCGCAAGAAAACAGGCCTATGCAGAGCAAAATTATTCGTTTCATGAAGCAAGATTAGCCCATGGAATTTGTCTGGCCTAAGAAAAACATGCCAACGGCTCCATATCCTTTTCAAATGCACTTGTTGCCTCTATCTTTATGCTAACTTTACATTATGAATAAGCTCTTCCTTATCGTTGCCTTGCTTTTGTTTGCCTCTTGCAAAAGGCAGCTAGTGATTCACGAGGCATCGGAACCCAAGTTTCGTATAGGCGATGACAGGCAATGGGCCAACAAAAACTATATAGATACCAATTGGGAAGATGCCAGAGGCCTTACCAACGACAAAGTATTTTGGGTACGTTTTAAAATGGACCTGCAAAAACGGCCAAACAAAACAGAAGCCATAGGCCTAGAAGTGCATGCCTTTGGCGCCTTTGAAGTTTATTGGGATGGCATTTACCTTGGCCGTAACGGCGAATTGGCACAAGCCGGAAAGCCAGAGGTTGCCGGAACAGAAGGATCTTGCTATATGGTGCCCGATTCGCTGGCTAGCGAAGGCCAGCATGTGGTAGCTTTAAGGGCAACCCAGGCCTACCAGCAGGCCGAGCAGCGAGGTGTCGACATTAAGCTTCAGGTTTATACCGAGATGTTGAAGCTGCCTTTGATGGGGGCTGCCTTTATGAACCTCATCGCAGGTGCTTTTTTGATCGCGGCGATCTACTATTTCTTTATCTATATCAGCAGCAGGCGCAAGCAATTTCCTGTGTTGATCTTTGCCCTGATCTGCTTCTTGTTTTTTGCGCTGCTCATTTTAGAGTACTTGAAATTCTATGTAACCATTCCCTACAATTATTTTTATGCACGGCTCGAGGGGATCGGCTGGCTTACTTTTCTGCTTGCCTTTCTGGTGCCTTTGTACTTTTGCCTGCAGTTCGGCTTTAAAAAAAAGCTTTGGCTATTGGGTTTGTTGCTTTGCGCACTGGTTGCCATATACCTGCTTAATTTTGGGCATTATGATATTACTGCTGTTTATTACAGTTACACAATGTGGATTACTACCGTTCTGGTAGTAATCGAGGCTATTGTTCGAAAAGAAAAAGGCGCTTGGGTAGTGTTATTTTGTTTAATCGCACGTGTGGTGATCAACTATTTCTTTTATTATGATTTTAGCTTGTTTATCAGTTTTGCAATCATCGTATTGTGTATGCTCTACCTGTATGCCATACGCGCCAGAACCATAGAAGAAGAGCATGAGGCCTCCTTGTTGCTTTCGGCCCGTTTGCAATTGGACCTGGTTAAGAAAAACATCCAGCCACACTTTCTTAAAAATACGCTGATGTCTTTGATCGACTGGGTAGAGGAATCGCCCCAACAGGGTGTAAAATTTCTGCATTCGCTCTCCAAAGAATTTGACATCATGAACAGCATTGCCGAAGAGGCCTTGATCCCCATCGGTAAGGAAATCGAGCTGTGCAAGGCGCATTTGTCTGTGATGCAGTTTCGTAAGGAAATTGCCTATGAATGGGAAGAAGAAGGCATCGTGCCCACCGAATTGGTTCCGCCGGCCATCTTCCATACGTTGTTAGAAAACGGCATCACCCATAGCATGCCGCGTGATGGCCGTATCCTTTTCAAACTGAGCTACTCGGTGGCCAACGGCTTTAAGGTATATGTGTTTGAAACCTTTGCACAGAACAGGATAAAATCGAAAACACGGATTGGGGGCAACGGCTTTAATTACATCAAGGCCAGGTTAACCGAAAGCTACGGCCAGGATTGGGAATTCACATCGGGCGCGACCGAAACAGGCTGGCAAAGCAACATCAAAATTAAGGAAGCCAAATGAAGATACTGATTATTGAAGACGAAGAAAGAATTGCCAAAAGGCTGCAACGCATCGCCACCCAGTTTTTTGCGCAGGAACTGGAAACATTGGCTGTTTGCGATTCGCTGCAAAAAGGCTTGGCCTATATTGAAAGGCATCCGATAGATGTGTTGCTGCTCGATCTGAATCTCAATGGTGAAGATGGATTTGATATTTTAGGCGCCGTGGTGGCAGGCGCATTCCATACCATTATTGTTTCGGCCTATACCGATAAGGCCATTACGGCCTTTGCCTATGGCGTAATTGATTTTGTGCCCAAACCATTCGATGAAGAAAGGCTTTTTCAGGCATTTAGAAGGGCAATGGCCAGCGACAAAAAAACAGGTGGTCCTATTAAATACCTGGCAGTAAAGAAAGCAGGCAATATCAGGCTGATTGATATCAATGAGCTTCATTACATTAAAGGTGCCGGGATCTACAGCGAATTGCATTTGCGCAATGGCAAGCAAGAACTGCATGACAAATCGCTCGAAGCCCTTGAGCAGCTGTTGCCCAGCTCTTTTGAACGCATCCATAAATCCTACATCGTTCCCTTAAATCAGGCCGAAAAAATAGTAGTAGAAGCCGGTGGGCGCTACAATTTGTTATTGGCCAATGGCGAAACGCTGCCTATCGGCCGGTCGAGGTACAAGGAATTAAGGGAAAAGATGATCTGATGCCTTGGTAAAATTAAACTTACCTTTCGCCGATGATTAAGCTTATTTTGTATAATTGATGTCGATTCCCCTTATGGTTTATGAAACGGATCCTGCTCCTCTTTTTTCTTTTTTTGAATTTCTCGCTTGCTTTTGGGCAAGCTTCCAGCGCTAAATTAGATCAATATATCAAAACCATCATGCAAGAACGGCATATTCCGGGTTTGCAATTGGCCGTGGTACAGCAGGGGAAAATCATCAAGCTCAGCAATTACGGTTTGGCCAATATCCAGGATTCGATAGCGGTTACCAACAGAACTTTGTTTCCAATTAACTCGATTACCAAAGCCTTTGTAGGGATAGCTGTAATGCAATTGGTAGAACAAGGGAAACTAGATTTGGATAAGCCTGTTGCCACTTATTTAGATAGCTTGCCCGAAGCTTGGCGCGCCGTAAAAATCAAGCAGCTGTTGAGTCACCAATCGGGCCTGCCCGAAATTTTTGGTGACGATGCGGTACCCGAAGGAATGGAAAAAGCAGCCTGGCAAAAAGTACAGACGATGCCCATGGAGTTTAAAACCGGAGAACGTTTCAGCTATAACCAAACCAATTACCTGCTCATCGGCAAAATCATCGATAAACTAAGTGGCAAACCTTTTGCCGAATTCATCAAAGCAAAACAGCTCGATGTAATAGGTTTAAAAGGCACCTGTTTTGGCGATGCGCACACCGTTATTCCGCATCAAGCCAGGGGCTATACCTTTTTTCACAAAGTGGATGGCGAAATGACACGTACCAGAGAGATCGGCAATGTTTTCGAAGAGGTACCTCCATTTTTGCGTACAACCGCAGGCATGAATTCAACTTCCGAAGAACTGGCCAGATGGATCATCGCCCTGCAAAAAGGCCAACTGTTTCAGCAAAAAAACAGCCTACAAACCTTATGGACGCCTGGTTTATTGAACAATGGAAAAACCGCAGGGTTTAGCTCTTTTTTAAATGGTTATGCCTTGGGTACACCAGTGATCCAACGCGAAGCGCACCCCGCAATTGCCCCTATTGGCGGAGGCCGTTCAGGTATATTTGTTTATCCCAAAGATGATTTGACCGTGATTGTGCTCACCAATATGCTGGGCTCAAGTCCAGAAAGTTTTATAGATGAAATTGCTGGCCACTATATTCCAGACCTGCTTGCCGAGAATGGTTTTGGCTTGCCTCCCACAATTAAACAACTAAGGAGCGTTTTGCTTAAGCGAGGTTTTACGCACGCCATTGATGTAGTGAATGAGGAGAAAAGAAAAAACGCTAATTATGCATTAGCTGAGAACGAAGTTAATGCTTGGGGTTATATGTTGGTTTCGCAGCAAAAGCCGGCAGAAGCCCTGGAGATTTTTAAGCTGAATGTTTACCTCTATCCACAGAGTGGCAATGCTTTTGATAGTTTGGCCGAAGCTTACCAAAATGCAGGCAATAAAGAATTGGCAATTTATAACTATCAGCAGTCTTTAAAATTTGATCCCAAAAACAGCAATGCCGTAAAGCAGTTGGAAGCATTGAAAAAATAAACCAGCTTATAATTGGTATTTCTCTCGCAAGGCAGTACTGATTTCGTTGGCATTGGCTACAATTTCTGGCGGAAAGCCCAGTGAGGATAAAATAGCAATGGCATTTTTGTTTTTGAGCAAGCCCGGTTTGATTTTATAGTCGAATACCAAACGTGTATCGGCCACTACCTCTTCAAAAGAATAAACCGCATACTCTTCGCCAAGCAGTTCGGCCAATTCCAGATCGTGGGTTGAGACGAAGGTAAAATTCTGATGGGCGTTAAGGTAAGACAGAATAGCTTTAGCGCCAGCCACCCTTTCAATGGTATTGGTGCCTTTAAAAATCTCGTCGATAATAATCAGGTTACGGCTTTGCAAAGCCTGGCTGTTTTCTATAATGTGCAGCATGGCCATGGCTTCGGCCTTAAAATAGCTTTTATGTTCTTCTAAATCATCGCTGTTGCGCACGCTGGTAAACAGCTGCATAAAAGGTGCTTCGTAATGTTGGCTGCAAGAAGTGTATAAAGTTTGAGCCAGCAAGGCATTAATGGCAATGGAACGGATAAAGGTAGTTTTGCCCGACATGTTCGAACCTGTAATCAGCACGCCTTGCTTGGTGCTGGCTGTAATGGAGTTGGCTACGCAATCTTCGATTAAAGGATGATAAAGCTCTTCTACTTTTAGCTCCTGTCCATTTTCAATGAGTTTGGGTTTGCAGTAATAAGGCAATCCCGCTCTTAGCGATTGGATGGAAATGGCCAAGTCTATTTCGGCCACATAGTTGTACAAGGTTTCAATATTTTGGCGTTGCTGGTTAACCCGATCTACCGAAATCAAAAACATCAAAGGTTCGATAACCAACAGGGTTTTGATCAACTCTAAAACTCCGGCACTGATATCGGTTGGATCACGATCAACATTGTTCTGAAAATTGACATAGCTTAACGAACGTTGCAGCGGCTTTAAATTGTTGAGGCTTTGTGTTACCTGATCGGCCTTTTGTGTAGCCGTTAATTTAAGGAGTTTTTTGGTGGTGTTAATCAGTGTGTAAAGCTGCGGGAGCGAATGTACATAGCTCGAAATCTTTTTCTTGTTGTTGTAATGCAGGTAAAAATTGAAAAGGGTTAATCCCAATAGGCCCAAAAAGAAAACCTGGCTCTGGTAGACAATGAGCAAGGCTAAAAAGGCAAGCCATAAAATACCCGCTACTCTTACATATAAATTCAGTCCTTTGCTATACAACGACTGGTAGCTGCTGGTAAAAAGCTCGTAAATATAATAGGCATTTTTATGGCCAAGCTTATCCAGTTCTACGGCGACATCAAGGCGGAGTTTCTGGTCGTTCCCAAATTTCTCGCTCAGCGCATCTAGTGCTTGCAAAGCATTGATGTCTTGCTTGCTCCTTAATTGATGGTAGAGGTACTGCCGGCCCAAACTGCTGTGGTTGCGGTCTACATATTCGAAAAGATTTTCTAAGTCGATATCCGCAGCAATGGTGTCGGATAGATTCGTACTGTGCTCATTGTATTTAGAAAAATGATAAGCCGAAATGAGATTGAAATTTCTTGAAACATCGAGCGGCTTTCCCCATTGACTGAGCAGTTCCTCTTTTTTCTTCTGTTTGTCTTGTTTGCTTTTATAATTAAAAAACAAAACCACGAGCGCCAATAGAACAAGGAGTACAATTAAGTAGGGCATACAAAAGAAATTACCCAACAAAGCTAAAAACTTTGGGCAATCGGACTGTTGTATCACAAAATTATTATCCCGCAACGAAAAAATTTTTTCTGCGCTGGCATTATCAATTTCGAAGATTTATCGAAAATGAAAAATAATTTATTGTTTTTCGATAAATAATTATCTATATTTGATTAATGATTTATAAAAATTAACAATTATGGAAATCAAAATTACAACTCAGCACCTGTTAAAAGTATTGTATGTGATCTCGTGGATTATATTTATAGGGGTATGTTTTGATGCAGGCTCTTTCATCGTCAATACTATTTTAATGCTAACTGTTGATGAAAGCAAGATCAAGTTGCTTTGGCAACCGACTAATTTAGAAGCCCTTCATGCATATGATCGGGTTTGGTATTTGATAATAAGCTCAATCATGTGTATCGTAACCGTAATGAAGGCTTTGCTGTTTTACCTCATCGTAAAACTGTTGCACAATAAAAAACTAAGCCTGTCTCAACCTTTCAATAACGATGTAAAGCGCTTTATTTTCAATCTGTCTTATATCGCCCTGGCCATTGGAGCATTGGCCAATTGTGGTGTTAACTATGCCAGATGGATGGTTAAGCAGGGTGTAAAAATGCCCGACATCGAATATATGCGTTTGGGCGGGGCAGATGTATGGCTGTTTATGGCCGTGATACTTTTTGTAATTGCACAGATTTATAAGAGAGGCATAGAGATCCAGTCTGAACACGAATTAACCATATAACGCTATGCCTATTGTTGTAAATTTAGATGTAATGATGGCCAAGCGGAAAATGTCGCTGAACGAGCTTTCGGAAAAAGTGGGACTAACGCTGGCCAATCTTTCTATACTCAAAACCGGCAAGGCAAAGGCCATTAGGTTTAGCACGCTCGATGCCATTTGCGATGCGCTCGATTGCCAACCCGCAGATATTTTGGAGTATTCCAAGAAATAAAATCTAAAACTTTTAATTAAAAAAACCTGATTATGAAAACACAGAAAGGCATTTTATTAAATGCATTGGCTAAGGCTATGGTATTGGGCGTACTGCTATTTGCAGTCTCATGCAACAACAATACGGATCCTAAAAAGGATACTGCTTCCACAAAAACAGGAGAGAAACCCAAAATTGATATTCATACCGCTGTGCTCACCAATAACCTCGAAGCACTAAAGCAACATATTGCAGCCGGAAGCAACCTGAACGAGAAAGATCCAATAGGTGGCTCTAGCCCATTAATTACCGCGGCTTTATTTGATAAGCCAGACATGGCCAAAGCCCTGATCGATGCTGGTGCCGATATTAATTTTCAAAATAATGATGGCTCTACTGCCCTTCATACAGCCGCTTTCTTTTGCAGGCCTGCAATTGTGAAGATGTTATTGGAAAAGGGGGCTGATAAAAGTATCAAGAACAAGTATAGCCAAACTGCCTATGAGACTGTAGCTGCTCCATTTGCCACGGTGAAAAGTACTTATGAAGCACTTGGCAAAATACTCGAACCAATGGGCCTTAAATTGGACTTTGCCTATCTGGAAAAAACCAGGCCAGAAGTTGCAACCTTATTAAAATAAGCGTGTCTTATTAAAAAAACGAAATGTTGGCAAATAACAGAAGATACGATATTGATTGGTTAAGGGTAATTGCCATTGGCCTGCTCCTCCTTTATCATGTTGCCATTAGCTTTCAGCCATGGGGAATAATGATCGGGTTTATCGTTGCCAAACAGTCGTGGCAATCGTTATGGATTCCCATGACTGCGCTTAACATATGGCGGATACCGCTCTTGTTTTTCGTATCTGGAATGGGCGTGTATTTTGCGATTCAAAATAGAAGCTGGAAACAACTGCTCAAAGAACGGACAAAACGAATACTTATCCCCTTTCTGTTTGGTGTTTTTACTATTGTTCCACTGCACATTTACCTGTTGCAGGGTTATTACCAACATGAGTTAAACTATAGTCCCAATCCGGCACATTTATGGTTTTTGGGCAATATCTTTATTTACGTACTTCTATTCTTGCCCGTTTTCTTTTACCTCAAAAGAAATGAAAAATTGATTAAAGGCTTGCAAAAATTATGGCGTACACCATTCGGATTAGTTGTGGTTGTTCTTGCCTTTGTTATTGAGGCGTTTTGGCTTAATCCAAATTTATACGAATTGTTCGCCGTGACTTGGCATGGCTTTTTCTTGGGGCTATTGGCATTTTTCTTTGGATTTTGTTTCGTGCTGAGCGGGGCTGTTTTTTGGGAAATGCTTTTAAAATGGCGATGGCTGTTTCTGGTAATTGCCTTAGCATTGTATGCGCATAGGTTCTTGCAACCCTCTATGCGTGTGCCCAACTATCAATTGGCCATCGAGTCAAATTTCTGGATATTTTCCGTATTTGCTTTTGGATATAAATACCTTAATCGGCCAAGCAAAGTGTTAAACTATTTAAGCCAAGCGGTATATCCAATTTACATACTTCATATGTTATTTCTTTTTTTGGGTGCTGTATTGTTTTTTCCCTTAGCTATTGAGGTTCACCTCCAATTTATACTGGTTTTTCTGTTTACGATCATCGGAAGCTTTGTTACTTATGAGTTCATTATTAGAAGAGTAAAATGGATCAGGCCTTTATTTGGACTGAAAATGAAATGATGCGACCCCTGCACATTTATCTATTCTAGCAGTTTATAACCTTTGCCACGGATATTTAAAATCTGGATGTTCGGATCGTGTCTAAAATACTTGCGCAGCCGGGTAATGTAAACATCCATGGTACGGGCGTGAAATGGACTATCATCGCCCCAAATTTTTAGCAAGGCAACCCTCCTGTCGAGCAGCAAGTTTTTATGCGCTAGCAGTATATGCAGCAAATCTGCTTCCCGCTGGGAAAGATTAACCACCTCGGTGCCGTAGCACAGCTGCAACCGGGTATAGTTAAGGGCGTACTGGCCAATGGTGGTGCCAGTAAATTGGGTCGGGCTGGCTGTGCTTTCGGCGGTTTGCGCCTTTCTTACCAATCGTTTGATCCTTAAAATGAGTTCTTCAATGCTAAAAGGTTTTTTGATATAATCATCGGCACCAGTTTCCAAACCTTTAATTACATCTTCTGTTTTGGCTTTTGCGGTTAAAAAAATGATCGGGATATCTTCGTCTACTTTCCTCATATCAGCCACCAGCGAGAGGCCGTCTTTGCGGGGCATCATTACATCAACTACGCAGATATCGGGTTTATCTGCATGAAATTTACTCCATCCTTCTACACCATTTACAGCAACGTTTACCTCAAAATCCCTGGTTTCGAGGGTTTCCTTGATTATTTGGGCCAAAATTTCCTCGTCTTCAATAAGCAAGAGCTTAATTTTTTTCATAGTGCTTAAATTTTAGGGTAAACGTAGTGCCTTGCCCCGGCTCGCTGCTTACGTTAATTTCTCCTTTTAACATTTCTACCAGTTTCTTAACGTAGTTTAAGCCCAAGCCGTAGCCTTTCACATTGTGCAGGTCGCCGGTGGGTACGCGATAAAACTTGTCAAAAATAAAGGGCAGGTATTTGGGCTGGATGCCGATGCCATTATCCCGTACCTGCAGCTGCCAATAATGAGGAAAAGAATCGATCTTAACCCACACTTCGCTTGCCTTATCCTTCGCATATTTCAGTGCATTGTCAACGAGGTTAGATACGATGGTATCAATGGCATAAGCTTCCGTAACTACCGATTCGTTTTCGGCATGGTAACTGAAGTTGATCTTGCCCTGGCCGTTCAGCGCAAACCTAGCCACAACCTCTTCAATAAGCTGCTTAAGGTTAATTGTAGCTAAGGATGGAATAATCTCCTGTTTTTCGTAATCGCTGATATCGAGTATGCGGATTACATCTTTGGACAGTTTATCAATTACCGTCATGTTCATTTTCAGGTAACGACTGGTTTTCTCTGCATCTTTTGCTTCGCCAAACTCGCTGAGCGCTTCGTGGGTCGATCTTAAAATGGCAATTGGTGTTTGCAATTCATGGGTCATGTTGTTAATGAAGTCGTTTTTCATATTGTCTAGCTCCCTTTGGTGCATAATGATATGCAGCAAATACCAAAAGCCGCCTACAGTTAGGCAAATCAAGATGAAGGAAATGATAATCGGACTTAACGTACGCCACAACAGCCATCGGAAACTGTTTGGAAAAGAAGCCAGTATCTTATCGTTATTGCCCGAAAAACCTGTTTGTCCAATAATAGGCGGCACGTCTGTTTTGGGTTGCCCTTTAAGGAAGGAGAGGTTAAACGATAAATCGATATTCGATTTTACAAGTTCCTTTTGATAGATTTTGGCCAGGCTATCTAAAGCAATGGGTTCATTCTTAGCTTGGGCAATCAAGCGCAAGAACATTTTTGAAATCGTGCTATCGTTATTTAAGTCAAACTGGGAAAAGCTTTTATTGATTTGGCCAGACTTTCCTCCTTTAGATTTTATCTGAGAGGAGATGTGGATGGTATCGTGTATAACGACCTGTCCATTTTTGGAGAAATTGCCTTTTTCCATTTCTTCTTGCAGCTTTTTCAGCTGTTTTTTCACCTGTGGCGGAATAGAATCATCATTGGCTTGAGTATAGGTTTTTGTAACGGTTGCTTCGGGCATGCAGTCGCAATTTTTCAAGCCGGTCAATTGGTAGTTGTCGATACTGCGTTGCAAGGCAAGCGATGCGGTTTTGTTAAAGCTGTCTTCATTTACCTTATAGGCATTAAACATCCAGAACAGCTGGAAAGAAATAATCCCTCCGCCGGCAAGCGAAGCTATCAAGATGACTAATCGGAGTTTTCTTTTCATTTTTTAAAGGCAATCAATAGCCAGAGCGGTTGGTTCATTGGCTAAAGATAAAGAGATCTTAACCAAGATGTTCAATAATTAACACTGGTTAACACTGATTAACAGGGGGGTTAACACTTCAGGTTTGTTTTCACGATAATTTTGTTCAGCACAACAAGTCAAAAAGAATATGAAAAATTGGTTCATCATCATGGCAATGTTCATTAGCCAAATTTCCCTGGCTCAGGTGATAAAATCGCCAGTTAGTTGGGACTATAGCGTAAAGAAAATCAGCAATACAGAAGCCGTAATTACATTTACCGCCAATATAGAGTCGGGCTGGCATATTTATTCACAATTCGTGAAAGATGGTGGCCCAGTAAAAACAGCTTTTACCTTTACGCCTTCCGAAGGCTACGAGCTTGTAGGAAAAGCAACAGAATCAGCGCCCTTGATAGCATATTCAAGTGCTTTTAAAATGGATATAGGCTACTTCGAAAAAACAGCCAGCTTTCAGCAAAAGATCAAACTGAAAAATGCCTTGCCCATCACCGTCAAATGCAAGGTAGATTATAGCCCTTGCGATTATAAAGTGTGCTTAATGCCAGAGAATATAGCCTTCGACATCAAAATAGATTAATCATCTACCTACGCTTTTCCACAGCTGCGCAGGCTATGATAGTTGGTTGTTTAGGGACAATTCAAAGACCTGTGCATGCTGTGGTTTATCATTAATCCAAACAAATTAACAAATCAAATGAAGCAGGAGGCGGTGTAGCAATACATCGCCCTTTTGTGTTTAAGGATGTTGGTTAAGCAAACCGATTTTCTCTCTGATCTGTATTTTCTCCCGATCTGTCTGGGTCAGCGTATAGGCTTTTTCCAACTGTTGCTTAGCCTTTTCTTTGTCGAAATCCTGGTAAAGCTCGGCCAATAGCACAAAATAGAAATGATTGTGTTCTAGCTTGAGTTTCTCGGCTTCAATGAGCGCCTCTTCCCGCCCATTGGCTTTGTAAAGCGCAAAGGTTCTGTTGAGGGCTACGCTGGGCGAATAGTTAATCAGCAGCAACTCGTTGTACAGCTGTAAAATGGCTTCCCACTTTTGGGGCGTATCTTCTTTTTGGCAATGCCAGTGTGCAATTTGAGCTTCCAAATGATAGGAACTTAATTCGTTTCCCTGTGCCGATTGTGCCAAAAAGTATCGCCCTTGATTAATCAGGGCCATATCCCAGTGGGAAGGGTCTTGCGCCTCATACAGCACCTGTAAATTGTCGATTCCAGTTCTGGCGCCAAAACGCGAAGCATGAAAACACATCAAGGCAATGAGCGCATTGGTTTTGGGCAAATTGGTGCTGGGCTCTTCAATTAAAATCAGCCCTAGGCGCAATGCCTCCAGGCAAAGGTCTTGTCGCAATATTTCGTTTTGCGTATTGGAATAATAACCTTCGCTAAACAAGAGGTAAATAACATGCAACACATTGTCTAACCGTGCATTGATTGCTATGGCTGGCGGAAATGCCAATTGAATTTGTTCACTTCGCAGTTTTTCTTTGGCCCTAAACAGCCTTTTGTTGATGGTTTCTTTGTTGGACAGGAAAGCGCCTGCAATTTCATCGATGCCAAAGCCACAAAGGATGCGCAGGGCGAGTCCAATTTGGGCTTCACTAGCAATGGCCGGATTGCAAATGGCGAATATCATTTGCAACTGGCTGTCTTGAATGTGTTTTGGCGAAAAATCGAGCTCCATCTCCTGTACTTCTTCCTGTTGCAAACTGACTTCGGGCATTACCTTTTCGGTATAGATTTTATTGCGCCTAAAATGGGCCAGTGTTTTTTGTTTGGCCACAGCATACAGCCAGGCTGCAGGATTTTCGGGCATGCCTTTCGTGGCCCAAGTGGTGGTGGCCTGCAAAAAGGTTTCGCTCACCAAATCCTCCGCCAGTTCAATGTGCTCCAATCCGAATAGCTTACTGATTACAGCTACCATTTTGGCAAACTCCTGCTTAAAAAGCTGTTTTAAACGTTCTTCGTGTTGCATGTCAATAGGTCCATAGCTGCCCATGGACCTTGGTTTTTAATAAACAAATATGGGTCTGATTTCTACGCTGCCACCCGCATCAATGGCAGGGCAGCCATGGGCCAAGGTAGTTGCCTCGTCTAAACTATCGGCTTTAACTACTACAAAACTGCCCAAACGTTCCCTTATTTCTACAAAGGGGCCATCGGTAATTACACCGCCGGCTTTGAGCACTTTGCCTTCCATGGCCAGGCGCGATCCGTTGTTGGCCAATTTGCCTTGGGCAGCAATACCGCCTATCCAGTCTTGCCATTTTTTGCCTAATGCCTGCATTTCTTCGGGCGTTGTTTGGCTATAATCATAACTTGGTTGTCTGAACAATAAGAGAAACTCTTTCATTTTTTTTAAGATTTAAAAGGTGGCTGAAGATAAGAATTAATGTGATTGGGTTAGCCATGTTGGCCTACTTGGTAAGTGCCTGCCGGTGGGCGAAAAGCAATGTTAATGCGGTTGTAGCTGTTAATGGTGGTAACAGCAAGGGTAAGGTCGATGATTTCTGCTTCGCTAAACTGTTGCTTTGCTTCATCGTAAATGACATCGGCTACCTGGCCATCCTTGATTTTGGTTAAGGCCTCGGCCCAAGCTAGGGCAGCGCGTTCGCGATCGGTATAAATTGGAGCCTCGCGCCAAGCATCCAACATGTAAAGGCGTTGCTCGGTTTCGCCTTTGGCACGCAGGTCTTTCGAGTGCATATCTAGGCAATAGGCACAGCCATTGATTTGCGATACCCTAAAATAGATCAGGTTTAAAAGTGGCTGCTCTACCGGCGATTTAGCCAGGTACATTCCTAAACCATACATTGCTTTCATGGCGCTTTGGCCTTTTTCGAAAAAATTGATTCTTTGTTCCATTGTCTTTAAGATTTAAATTATACCTCAATAATGATCGAGCTCTGGACAATTGGACATTCGACAACAAATTTTTTTTAAAATATATCAGGTATGGCAAAACTTCCGTTTAAGAAGACAGATTTAAAGTAATCAGAATATTAATTAACTATTAATTAAATTGCCGTTTTCGCTGTCAGGGCTATTTCTCTGGCAACATTTAGGCGACTAAACAGGCAAGTGTTTTTATATGAGTCTGAAAACCATATATTTGCAACCTGACCAAAAAAAACAAACCAACAAACTATGACAAGGAAGAAGGACAAAACCACCATCATCTTTGTAAACAAGAACCAGAATATCAGCAAACCCATCCATGTGCCGAGTACGTATATCCAGCATTGGAAAAAATATGTATTGGCGGTGGTGGCTTGTTTTGTATTGCTCTTGGGTACGATTTTTTACCTCACTTACAGCAGGGCATCGGTTCAGTTATCAAAAGATCAATTGGCAAAGGAACTCACGCATGCCAAAACCCAAACAGCCTCGTTAGACACCTCGCTTATCAAAAGATATTACCAGTCTATAGACCAGAAGCTAGGCAAGATCAACAAATATTTAAAGGCAAGGGGCATTAAGCCGCTTACCAAAGATGCTGGCGGAGAAAAGAGCGACGAAATTCTTTCGGTTGAAGAAATAGGCCAGTTTTATGATAGCTACTTAAACAAAATGACCAATTATGTAGCGTATACCCCATTGGGTTATCCGCATTTGGGAGCTATTACTTCGGGCTATGGCCACCGCGAAAATCCTTTTACGGGCGAGAGCGTCGAATCGCATAAAGGTCTAGACATAAAGGGCAACTACGGCGAAATTGTACGCAGTACTGCCAGTGGCCGAGTGGCTTTTGCGGGCAGAAGAGGCGGCTATGGCAATTGCATCGTGATTAACCATGGCAATGGCTTCGAAACCTATTATGGCCATTTGTCGAAGATACTGATTGAAGAAGGCCAAAAGGTAAGCGTAGGCGATCAAATTGGCAAAATTGGTTCTACAGGCAGGTCTACAGGACCACACCTTCACTACGAAGTACATAAAAACGGCAAAGTTATCAATCCGCGTTCCTTTTTAACCTTAGAATAATGTTCAAGAAATCCAAACAAACACAGCTGGCGCCCATAGATCAACAAGAAATATCTACTTTAATTGGAGAAGGATTTGTTTTAACCGGAAATGTAAGCGGCCAGTCGGTCATCAGGATCGACGGTAAGATTAACGGCAATGTGAAGGTTGAAGGCGGTATTATCTTAGGCGAAAAGGGAAGCATTGTCGGCGATATCGAAACTGCATCGGCCATTATTTACGGAACGGTTAAAGGTAATGTAAAAAGCAAGCAGCTCGAAATCAAAAAAACCGGCGAGGTAAATGGCGATATCAAAACAGAAACCTTGGAAATCGAATTTGGCGCCCAGTACAACGGTAAGCTCGAAATGAAACAGCTGATTAAATCGGAAGAAAAAGAACTTCAAGCATAATAATTTGTTGGTTCATTAGTCATTAGTTTGTTTGGGCTTGCTGCTTAGATTTGTCATTCCGAGTGCAACAAAATCTAATTCTAGAATAGATCCTTCGCTTTGCTCTGGATGACAAAGTGTTCATTGGTTCATTGTTAAAACGTTGGAAGGTTTGAATGCTTAAAAGCTCAATACGCCAACATATAATTTTCCCAATAGGATGTATTTCTATGTGCCTATGTGGTTTTAATATGTGAGGCTTAATAGTATTAACGGAGCGCTGAAAAGCGCTAACTGAAAACTGCTAACTGAGCATTGTTCTTTCCGCTTGGCAAACATGCCTTTCGTTATGGTAAACCACAAAACGTAGGGTGTCGCCTAGTTTTAGCCTGATTAATTTACTGATAGATACAGGCGTTTTTATCCGCCCTAGGTCAAGCACTTGTGCATGGGCAAGCAGTACTTTCAAATGTTCCTGTTGTTTTAAAAAGCGGTCGATTGCGGTAATTGTAAGCGCTGAACTTTGTAAGCTTGGATTTTTATCCGGAGTGGTATTCATTTTCTTCTGCTTTTCCCGTACGCGGATCAGCTTAACAAAATAGTTGCCCATTATGCCAGGCCTAAAGCTACTGGCTTCATGTTTAGGCTTGGCTAGTATTTGCTTTTCTATGGCCGGCAAATAAAAATCGCCATACAGGTTAAGGTGTTCGAGGCATTCTAATATGTTCCATTGGTTTGGCCTTTGTTTAAAATGGAGTTGGGCTAAATCCAGCTCGTTAAACCCTTTTGCCACGAGGATCAGTCGTTCGGTAATTTCTAAGAGTTCGGTAATCAGTTGTGTGTTGTTAATCTTCATGAAGGCAAAGATGAAAACTGGCAATTTGCTGGCTCTTGATCCTAATCAAGAATTTCGGATACGGCTTAGCGTTTCAGGACTCATGCGCAAGTAAGACGCGATGTATTTGAGCGGGACATGCTGGAAAAGATTCGGGCTCCTTTTCAATACCCTTTGCAAACGCTCCGTTGGTGAAACCGTTAACAAGTCTACTTCTCTTTCGAGCTGTTGCGCAATTACATTTTCAAGCAAATGGTTATAGCCTTTTAAATTGGCAAGGTTGGCCTGGCTAACTTCGATAACCTTTTCTTTTGTGATTACGTTCACCACGGTTTTGCGAATGGCTTCGATATAAAATTCAGAAGGCTGCTCGGTTAAAAAAGAACCCAGCGAATTGATAATGGAACCTTCATAGCCTAACCTAATGGTTTGTTCTTCGTGTGCCGAAGGGAGAAAAACCCGTACAGCGCCTGAAACGATGAAATAAAGATTTTTTTCTGTTTCGCCTTCTCTCAGCAGGTATTGGCCCTTGGCATAGGTTTTTTGAAGCCCTGCAGTTTGCAACGAATGGATAAGCTGGGGCAAAAAAGATGATTGATCGGGCATTGCTCGAAATTAATGGTTTTTTGCTAAACTTGGTTGATTCGCTGATTGGTCATTGGCTTATTGCTGAATGGTTAACTGAAAACTGCCAGCGGGATTATTTTTTAGGAGCACAATTCTTCTGCAACAAATCAAAGCCAGTCCCGCTTTCCGCTGTATCTTTTTAGCCTTGCTAAAAAGGATGCCGCTACAATCAGGGCTATTTATTTGGGGCAGTGCAACAAATGTCGTTAACCACTCAGCTTGTCTCGAGGTAGATCCTTCGCTTTGCTCTGGATGACAAATCGTAGATCCTAATCAAGAACGTTGTGCCATTGTAGTTAAACTAAAAACCATCAGCTTTGAATTATATTCCATCTTCCATCTTCCATTTTACCTTTTACATCTTCCATTAAAATAGGCGCTCTAACAGACTTCTGACTATCGACTTCCGACTCTCAACAATCTTTCCTACCTTTGTCTCAATGAGATACCTCACCATCATCTGTAGCTTATACATGTTTATGCTGGCATTTATGCCTTGCGCAGATGCTTTGGCTATCTCGTTTCCACAAAATCAGCAGACCATCCAAAAAGATGCAGGCGATACCTCGCATTGCAATCAAGAAGCCTGTCCGCCATTTTGTACCTGTGCCTGCTGCTCGGTAGTAAGGCATTTTTTGAGTGCCGATTTGGGTAGCTATATCGAAAAATCGGTGCTAAGAACCTACCTTCCGGCTCAAGTTTCGGCCATCCAGAAGCTGAGCATGCCTATTTGGCAACCTCCGCAAAACGCTTAATACGATTTTATCCCTATTTCCTGTTGCAGGCCACAAAAGGTCCTGCTATTTCGTATCGTATTAATTTTTTCAACTTATGTTTGATCGACTTATTTCGTTCTCTATCAAGAACAAAGTAACTATCGGGCTGTTTACGCTGGCACTGGCATTGGCTGGTGTGTATGCCATCTACAACCTTCCGGTTGATGCGCAACCCGATATTACCAATAACCAGGTGCAGGTAATTACCCAAGCCCCTAATTTAGGTGCACAAGAGGTAGAGCAGTTCATTACTGCACCTATAGAACTCTCCATGGCCAATATTGCCGGTATCATCGAGAAACGCTCCATTTCACGCTCCGGCATTTCGGTAATCACCCTTGTTTTTAAAGACAATGTAGATGTGTATTGGGCCAGGGCGCAGGTAAACGCACAGCTCAAAGAAGCCGAAAGTTCCATTCCGAAAGGCTTGGGCGAACCCATGCTGGCCCCAATTACTACCGGCTTGGGCGAAATCTATCAATATGTAATCCACCCTAAAAAGGGCTATGAGGATAAATATACTGCTACAGACCTCCGTACTTTACAAGATTGGTTGGTGCGCACCCAGTTGGCGGGCACGGCAGGTGTGGCAGAGGTTAGCGGATGGGGAGGCTATGTTAAGCAATATGAAATTGCTTTGGATAACGACAAGCTCAACGCCCTAGGATTGACCATTCCCGAAATTTATACCGCCCTCGAAAAGAACAACGAGAATACAGGTGGTTCTTACATCGAACAGCAGCACAATGCCTATTTTATTAGGGGATTGGGACAGATCCAAAACCTAGAAGACATCCGGAAAATTGTGGTCAAAAACCAAAACGGATCGCCTATTTTGATCCGTGATATCGCCACGGTGCAGTTTGGCAGTGCTACCCGTTATGGAGCCGTTACCCGTAATGGCAAAGGCGAAGTAGTGGCCGGCGTAACACTCATGCTCAAAGGCGAAAACTTTAGCCAGGTGATCAGGCATGTGAAAGAACGCATGATACAGATCCAAAAATCGCTACCCGAAGGCGTGGTCATAGAACCTTTTATAGACCGTACGGAACTGGTGGGCAGGGCGATGGGTACTGTAAAGAAAAACCTGTTAGAAGGAGCGCTCATCGTTATTTTTGTGCTGGTGCTCCTACTGGGTAACTGGCGGGCAGGATTGGTAGTAGCTTCCGTAATCCCCTTGGCCATGTTATTTGCCTTTTTCATGATGCATTTGTTCGGTGTATCGGGTAATTTAATGAGTTTGGGTGCCATAGATTTTGGACTGATTGTAGATGGTGCCGTGATCATTGTAGAAAGCGTCGTGCATCATATTGCTACAGGCAAATATCGACAACAAGGCATTTTAAAGCTCAGTTCGGCACAAATGGACGAAGAAGTAAACAACAGCGCCAGCAAACTGATGAAATCTGCTGCATTTGGTCAGCTGATTATTCTCATTGTATACCTGCCTTTGCTTTCTTTAGTAGGCATTGAAGGGAAAATGTTCAAGCCAATGGCCCAAACTGTAGCTTTTGCCATTTTGGGTGCGTTTATCCTGTCGTTAACCTATGTGCCCATGGCTAGCGCCTTGTTTTTGAGCAAAAAAACAGAACATAAGCCCAATATTTCCGATAAACTGATTGCCTTTTTGCAAAGGATTTATCAACGGGCATTGGTCGGGGTACTCAAAATTAAGGTAATTGTAGTTGTTGCTGTGTTTGTATTGTTTTCGATAGCGATATGGGGTTTTAGCCGGATGGGTGGCGAATTTATTCCCACTTTGGAAGAAGGCGATTTGACCGTAGAAATTTCGATGATGCAGGGCACCTCCCTTTCTGAAGCGGTAAGTACATTTAGCAAAGCCGAAAAACTGTTGAAAGACAAATTTCCAGAAATTAAGCAGGCCGTTACGCGTATCGGAAGTTCCGAAATTCCGACAGACCCCATGCCTATGGAAAGGGGTGACATGATGCTCTCCATGCTGCCCAAAAGCGAGTGGAAATCGGCCACCAGCCGTGAAGAAATGATGGAGAAAATGGAAGAAGTATTGTCCGTTATTCCGGGAATCAAGGCAGAAATTTCACAGCCCATGCAGATGCGTTTCAACGAACTGATGACGGGCATTAGACAAGACGTAGCCATTAAGATTTATGGAAACGACTTGGATGTACTGGCCCAAGAAGCCAATAAAATTGCCAAATTGATTCATGATGTGGAAGGCGTAAACGAACCTTTTATCGAAAAAGTGAGTGGCTTGCCACAAATTCAAGTGGCTTACGATCGGAATAAAATGGCGCAATACGGATTGAACATCAGTGATGTGAATATGATCTTAAAAACCGCATTTGCAGGCAGTGTAACCGGCGTAGTTTTTGAAGGCGAAAAACGCTTTGACCTGGTGATCCGATTAAACCGCGAATTGCGGGAAAATATCTCGAGCGTAGAAAACCTGCTCATTCCGCTTCCCTCTGGCAATAAAGTTCCTTTAAGCCAAGTGGCTGGGATCGAATTTAAAGATGCACCAGCCCAAATTTCAAGAGAAGAAGGAAATCGACGCATTTATGTTGGCTTTAACGTAAAAGACCGCGATGTAGAAAGTACGGTAAAGGAAATCCAGCATAAACTAGATAGCGAACTGAAGCTCCCAAGTGGTTATTATTTAACCTATGGCGGGCAGTTCCAAAACTTGCAGGCCGCCAAAGCCAGGCTATCTGTTGCAGTACCCATGGCATTGATTTTAATCCTCCTGCTGCTTTATGCAACCTTTAGAAAGGTAAAAGACAGTCTGCTCATTTTTACAGCCGTTCCATTAGCCTCAATTGGAGGCATTGCTGCCTTGTTTTTACGGGGCATGCCTTTCAGTATTTCGGCTGGGGTTGGTTTTATTGCCTTATTTGGAGTTGCCGTGCTCAATGGGATTGTATTGATCGGTTATTTTAACCAGCTCAAGAGCGAAGGAGTTGATAATATTTATGACCGCGTGCTCGAAGGGACTAAAACCAGGCTTAGGCCCGTGCTTATGACGGCTGCGGTTGCATCTTTAGGCTTTCTGCCCATGGCGCTTTCTACCAGTGCAGGTGCCGAAGTACAAAAACCATTGGCCACCGTAGTTATTGGGGGTTTAATCACTGCCACCTTGCTTACCCTGTTTGTGCTGCCCTGTCTCTATCTTTTGTTCAATAAAAAAGAAACCAAAAAACTAAAAATGCCCAAGCTGATGAGCCTGCTTTTTGTATTGTTTTTAGGGACTGTGGGCACAGAAGCAAAAGCCCAGCAAAAACCTTTGCGCTTGGATAGTGCCATTGCCAAAGCTTTGCGCAGTAACCTTGAGCTCCGTTCTTCGGGCCTAACCGTAGAACAGGCCAAGGCTTTGCAAAAATCGGGCGTAGATTTGCCAAAAACCGAATTGGTACTCACCCAAGATCCAACCAGTGGTGGCAACATGGACAATGCCATCGGGATTACCCAAAACATTGCCTGGCCGGGACTATATGCCAAACAGCGTAAACTGCTAAACCAACAAAGCACCTTGGCCCAGCGCGGCCACTTGGCCACACAAGCCAATATTACGAGGGCTGTACGCAATGCCTGGTATACACAGGCACTGTTTCAGGAAACCTTACGCATTTTGAATTACCAAGACAGCTTGTATGCAGGTTTCGTAAAAAAAGCAGAGGTAAGATTTAAGACCGGAGAAACCTCCAACCTCGAATTAATGAGCGCCCGAAACAAATACCAAGAAATAAAAGCGATGAAAATTGGGGCTTTGGCCGACTTAAAAACAAATGAGCTGGCCCTGCAGCAACTGCTTAATACGCAAGACGCTATTGTGGTAGAAAGCAGTTCACTGCCTCTCTTTTTAACGGAAGCAGTCCCGCTTCAAACGGGTAAAAATGCTTCTTTGGGAGTTGCCCAGCAGGAGATAGAAGTAGCCAATGCCAAAATTGCGGTAGAGCGTTCTAAAAATAGGCCCGATTTTATCTTGGGCTATAACCAGCAATTGGTGGTTTCGGGGTTTAATCCGGCTAATATCAGCCGAACCTATTCTCCAGGAACACGCATTGCAGGCATTCAGGTAGGTGTAGCTTTGCCACTGTTTAACCAGGCGGGCAGAGCGAAAGTAAAGGCCGAGCAAATTGGGGTACAGGTAGCCCAAAGTAATTTTGAAAATGCACAATCGCAGCTGAAATTGGTTTACGAGCAAGAGCTGCAACACTACCAAAAATATAAGCAGCTGGTAGACTATTACCTCAACACTGGTCTTAAACAGGCCGACGAACAGTTGCGTATTGCTCAAGTCTCATTCAACCTCGGTGAAATTGGATACATCGAATACATCCAAAACACCAGCGCTGCAGTGCAGGCTAAACTGGCTTACCTCGAAGCTGTGAGCCAACTCAATCAATCAGCCATTCAAATACAATATTTAAAAGGAGAATAATCATGCAAATTCAGAAATATAAACAGCTCATTTATTTAACAGTGCTTAGTGTTGGCTTTTTAGCCTCATGCAGTAACGAGCAAACCAAAAAAGAAGCGCCCATCGCTCCTGCCGAAGCCAAAAAGGAGGCCCTCGAGCTAAGCGCAGCACAATTAAAGGCTGTAGGCATTGAAATTGGTCCGCTGGAACAGCGAAACCTCAGTGCTGTAGTCAAAGCCAATGGCCAGTTAGCGGTACCACCCCAAAATCAGGCTGATGTAAGCGTACTGTACGGTGGCATTATTAGTCGGATCCATGTGCTCGAAGGTCAACAGGTAAAACAAGGACAGGTGTTGGCCACTGTTAAAAACCAAGACCTCATTAAGCTGCAACAAGACTACCTGGCCAATAAAAACAGCTTCACCTATGTACAGGCAGAGTACGAAAGACAAAAACAACTGAGAGAAGCCGGCGCCGGAACGGGGAAATCCTTCCAAGCTTCGGAAGCCAATTTTAATGCCGAATGGGCGAGGCTCAAGGCCTACGAAAGCCAATTGAAGCAGCTGGGTATTTCGGTAGCAAAGATAGCTGCAGGAAATATCGTTTCACAATTTCCGGTATTGTCGCCTATTAATGGTACTGTTGGACAGATTACGGCCAATACTGGCGCTTTTGTACAGCCGGGAACTTCGATTATGGAAGTGGTGGACAATTCGAAAATCCATTGCGATTTAACGGTATTTGAAAAAGACCTCATGGCCGTAAAAATTGGGCAACAGGTTAATTTTCAGTTAACCAATCAAAATAATCAGGTAATTACCGGAACCATTAATGGCGTTAACAAGTCTTTTGAGAACGAAAGCAAAGGCGTAATTGTGCATGCAGTTATCCATAATCCACAGCACCAAAACCTGATCCCTGGCATGTACGTAACCGCATTGATTAATGTGGGTAGCCAAAAAGATTGGGCGGTACCTGTTACGGCATTGGTACAATCGGGTGGGCGTTCCTATATTTTTGTGGTGGAAGAACACCACGATGCCAAAGGCGATGATTATAAATTCAAAAAGATAGAAGTGGCCACAGGAGTGAGCGAATTGGGCTTTACCCAAATCAAACCGCTTGTTGCGTTGCCAGCTAAAACTACCTTGGTAACCAAAGGCGCTTTTTACCTCGAATCGAAAGTGGCCAGTGGTGCCGAAGAGGAAGAATAATTTTGTCCCCCTTTGGAGGGGGTAGGGGGAGGTGACAAATCTAAATCGGGTTCTTTAAAATCTTGAACACATATTCTTTGTAATTGGTGCCAATGGGAATTTCCTTGGTGCCAATTTCAATATCGTGCGGGGTAAAGGCCGTTATCTTTTTAAGGTTTACAATAAAGGAACGATGGATGCGCAGAAAATTTTTGCCTTCCAATTCCATTTCGATATCGCTGATTTTATATTTCGCATTGAGCTGTTGTTCGGTGCAATGGATAATGATGTAATCCTTAAAACTTTCTACGTACAGGATATCGTTGGTATGGAGCTTCCTGAATTTGTTGCCGGTTTTAATGTATATGAAATCGGTTTCTGCCGTTGGAGTAGCGAATGTGGGTTGTGGCTGTGCCTTTAGCCTCAGGTAACGGTCAATGGCCTTAAAAAAGCGATCAAAAGTAATGGGTTTTAAAAGGTAGTCTATAATGTCGAGATCGTAGCCTTCTACTGCATATTCTCGGTAGGCCGTGGTAATAATTACTGCCGGCGGATTTTTCAAGGTCTTTAAGAAATCAATCCCTGTAAGCTGTGGCATTTTGATGTCCAGAAATATCAAGTCGACCTGTGTTGTGCGCAAAAACTCTAAAGCTTTAATGGCGTTGCCACAAGTGCCGGCCACTTCAAAAGTATCCAGCAAGGCCACATGGCTCTTCATTAGCTGGATCGCCAATGGCTCATCATCAACTAATAGACACTTTATTTTTGAAGACATCTGGGTCTAAGTTTATGTTTAATAATACCGTAAATATATCGTTAGCTGTCGAAATGCTAAGCTCGTAGTTTTTTCCGTAAATCAAATCCAATTGCTTTCTGATGTTGTTGAGGCCTATTCTCTCTGATGGCTCCTGATGGGTTTTCACAAAAGAATTGGCAATGGCGAACTTGAACAGGTTGTTTTCGAGGCTGAGCGCAATATTAATCATCGGATTGCCTATGTCTTCTCCGGCTCCATGTTTAAAGGCATTTTCGGTTAGCGACAATAAGATTAAAGGTGCAATAGGTGCATCGCGATCAATTTGATGCCTGAAATTTACCTGTAGGCGATCGGTATAGCGCAGTTTTTCCAGGCCGATGTAATTGTGCAACAATGCAATCTCGCTTGAAACAGGGACGTAAGTGCCATTGCAGCGATAGAGCACATGGTCTAAAATTTCTGAAAGGCCTGCAATAGATTTAGAGGTAACGGGCGAGCTGATCACCGAAAGCGAATAGATGTTGTTGAGTGTATTGAACAGAAAATGAGGGTTGAGCTGGGTCTTTAATACCTTGAGTTCGGTTTCTGTTTTTTCTTTTTCGAGCAAAAGCGTTTTTTGCTGGGCCAAGTACTGTTCTTTGATCAATTTGCAAAAGCCGAAAATACAGGCAATGGTAAAGTTGTGTATAAAGTATTCTTCAATGAGCCAAGGTATATCGGTCAAGATTTCGAGCAGCGATTCCTTTTCAAATGGATGCGGCCTTACCAATTCCTCAAGTAGATATATGCCTGTAGCGCGGGTAAAAACAGTGATGATATAGCTTCCTACAATAAAATAAAGAATGACAAAAAGATAGTTTTTTGCCGTCATCAATTTGGGGATGATCAGATAGGCCATGAAATAGGCCAAAATCATGTAATAAAATACGCGGAAGGCACTTTTTATCACTTCTGTCGTAAAAGATTCGCGGAGTTGATAATTGTGGTCGTAGCCACTCACGGTCAGCACAAATACCACCAGCCAAAAAAGAAAATGGCTCGCCATACGGTTTCTGCTGCTCCAGCGTACAACTTTTTCGAACAATGACATAAATCAAATATAAGGTTTGGCTAGGTTATTATCCTTTTGGTGCGTTTCGAGGTTGATCATTAATAATACGGCAAACATTTTGTCTTCTGTAGAGATATGGAGGCTATAATGGCTACCATAGATCAAATCAAGCTGTTTTCTAATGTTGTTCAATCCTATTCTTTCAGATTGCACCCTAGTTTTGTCTTCTACAAAGGTGTTGGCTACTAAAAATTTGAATTGATTGTTTTCAAGACTAAGTTTAATATTGATGCTTGGGCTGCCAATGTCTTCCCCTGCTCCGTGCTTAAAGGCATTTTCTGCTAAAGAGAGCAGAATTAATGGGGCAATGGCTACGTCTTGATCTATCTTGTGCTGAAAATCTACCTGTAAACGATCGTTGTAACGCAATTTTTCTAGTCCGATGTAATTATGGAGCAAGGTAATTTCTGTTGATACGGGCACATAGGTTTCGTTGCAACGATTGAGGATATGGTCTAAAATTTCTGAAAGCTCTGTAATGGATTTAGAAATAACCGGCGAGTCGATGAGCGAGAGCGAATAGATATTGTTGAGCGTGTTAAACAGAAAATGCGGATTAAGCTGTGCCTTTAAGATATGCAGTTCGGCTTCGGTTTTTTCTTTTTCTAACAAAAGCTTGCGTTGCTGCATCAGGTATTGGTCTTTAAGCAGTTTAAAAAAGCCAAAAATCCAGGCTACAGAAAAGAAATGGATAAAATAGCGTTTGATCAGCCATGGAATATCGGTAAGGATTTCGGCAATCGATTCTTTTTCAAAAGGCGGAATCCTGACAATGGGTTCGAGCACATGAACGGTAAGGATGCGCAATAGAGCAGTTATCGCATAGCTGCCAATCAAGAAATAAACTATGGCTGCGGCGTATCTTTTTTTAGTAGTCAGTTGCGGAATAATCACATAGGCTACAAAGTAAGAACCGAGCATGTAAAAGGAAACATAGAAAGAGGTTTTGATCAGCTTGTATTTCCAGATCTCATCGTAGGCCGGATCAAAGTCAGAAACGGTAATGATAGACACGGTCAGCCAAAAAATAAGGTGGCTAGCTAATCGGTGTTTGCTGCTCCAGCGTACGGCTCTTTCAAATAATGACATTGTTTCAAATATAAGATTAGTAGCCAGGCAATCGGCCAATTAGCGACGAATAAGTAAAAAATGCCTATGGATAGCAGCAAAACATCGACGGACTGGCTTGGTCTTTAAGAATTGCCTATCAGGAGGTATAATCCCCCTATTTGTAGGTACTTTATTTTTGGCCTGGTCTAATTCCTCATTTTCGGATTTATAAACCCAAAATAATGAAGAAACTGAAGAAACTGCTTGTGCTGTTGCTGTGTTTGTACAGCTTGCCGAGCTTGGCTCAACAAAGCCCAGAGATTACCTTAAAAGGCAAAGTACTGGAAGAAAAAACGAAACAGCCTTTAGGACAAACTGGCGTAGCAATTATTTCTGCTGCTGATAACAAGATGCTAAAAAGCACATTAACGGATAGTGCCGGCGTTTTCTCAATCGCAATCGCTCCAGGCAAATACCGCATTAAAATAGAATTTATCTCTTATAAGCCTTATATTTTAGAAAACCAGCAACTAGATAAAGATACTGATTTGGGTACTGTGCTTTTAAAGGAAGATGTAAAGCTGCTTAAATCGGTCAGTATCATCGGAGAAAAATCTACAGTTGAGCTTAACCTGGATAAAAAAGTATTTAACGTTGGCCAAGACTTGATCTCCAAAGGAGGTACAGCCAGCGATATCCTCAACAATGTGCCTTCGGTAAGTGTAGATGCCAATGGAACGGTCAGTTTAAGAGGTAACACTGGCGTGCGCGTGCTCATTAACGGCAAGCCTTCTACCTTGGTTAGCAACAATGGCTTAGATCAGCTATCAGCTGGCAACATCGAAAAGGTGGAGGTGATTACCAATCCATCGGCACGTTATGAGGCGCAGGGTGGAGCCGGAATTATTAATATCGTACTCAAGAAAAACCTGTCTTCGGGACTGAATGGGTCTGTACAGGCCACTGCCGGCGATCCGGCCAATTACGCAGGCAACCTGAACCTGAGCTATAAAACCGAAAAATTTAACCTGTTTTCTAACCTAGGTTATCGTTACCGTAATCAATATGGCGATGGAAGCATTACACAAAAAACAATAGCAAACGGCCAAACCAATCAATTGCGCCAAAATTGGGGCGTAGGCCGCAACGACGATTTGTATAACATTTATTTAGGGGTAGATTATTACATCAACGAAAAGAATACGCTTACTGGAAGCTATAACCACGAACTGCTTAAAAACAAGGATACAACCAGTTATAACTACAATTATTTTAATGGAAGCAATGTGTTGGACAGTGCCATCAGCCGTTTCGAAAATTACCGGGAGCCCCAAAAATATAACCGCCTGGATTTAGATTACGTGAAAACCTTCGATCGCAAAGACCGCAAGCTGACCGTTAGCCTGCGCTATGATTTTTGGAACGATGATGAAAACCAGGACATCCGCCAGCAAAAATATTTTCCAACGGGCAACCCGATTTCACAACTGCTCACCCGCGATATCGAAAGCAGCGACGATATCTACATCCAAAGTGATTATGTAACCGGTTTTGGAAAAAACGCACGTTTTGAGGCGGGTGTCAGGGCCGATTTGCGTGCCATTAGGAGCGATTATTGGTCTAAAGCTGATGGTGTATTGCTCGAAGCTTTTACCAACAAGCTCAAATACGATGAAAACCTGTACAGTGGCTATCTTCAGTTTGGCAACAAGATGAATAAGCTGAGCTATTTGTTGGGCTTAAGGGCCGAACTATCAGACATTGGGATTGCTGATCGTAAAGAAACATTTAAGCGCGACAAAAACTACCTGAGCCTATTTCCTACCATGCACTTGACCTATAGCCTCAAAGAAAATGTAGACCTGCAATTGAGCTATAGCAGAAGGATTGACCGACCTAGTTTTTTTCTGCTGAACTCTTTTTCGGGTTTGTCTGACACCAGAAACCTGACCACGGGCAATCCAGATTTGGATCCCTCTTTTTCCGATTCGTTCGAATTGGCTTTCCTGAGAAAATGGGGCAAGTTTACCATAAATCCATCCATTTATTTTTCACATAACAAAAACTACATCCAAAATATCTTGAAACAAAGCGATGTAGGATTTGTAAGCACACCCGTGAACCTTGATTACGAAAACAGGTATGGTTTTGAACTCAACACCATGTATAATCCGCTAGCCTGGTGGCGCTTGTCATGGGATTTCAATTATTATGGCTACCGGCAGCACGGGTCTTATGAAGGGGTCGATTACAGTTCGAACAACAACACCTGGACCACACGGATAAGCTCTAGGATGCGATTTGCCAAAAATCTAAACATAGAAGGTACGTTTAACTATCGCGGAAGGAACGAAGATGTACAGGCTGTAAACAAGGGCCAGTATCGTGTAAATGCCGCCATCAGTAAAGATTTCTTTAAGGAAAAAATGTCATTGACCATTAGTGGTGTCAATATTTTCGACTCCTTCATCAATCAGCAGAATTTTGTCACGACCAGCTACCAGCGCGAAACTATATTCAGGCCAGTTGGCCGGTCGGTTTTGGCCACGGTAACCTACAGGTTTAACCGCAAAAAAAGCGAACAAGATCGTTTGCCCGACGAATAAATCTTAACTTAGGTGTTGTTAATCATCCTGTAATGAAATTATCGATCACACTAGTCTGCTGTTGCCTGTTTCTCGTTTTGGGTTTTAAAATGAAACCAATTGAGAGGCAACAGACCAAAGGAAAGGCACAAGTTTATTTGCTCATGGGCCAATCTAACATGGCTGGCAGAGGGCCACTAACCGACGAATACAGAAACATGCATTTCGATAGGGTTTTTATGCTCGATGCTGAAGGCAATTGGGTGCCGGCCAGGCATCCAATCCATTTTGATAAGCCTAAAGCGGCGGGTGTGGGCCCGGGTTTGGCTTTTGGTGCCGATTTGGCCAAAGCCTATCCGCAAGATACCATTTACCTGGTGCCTTGTGCGGTTGGAGGCACATCGATTGCAAAATGGGAGCCTGGTGCCTATGATGAGGCCACCAAAACCCATCCGTATGACGACGCCTTGCTGCGCATCGAAGCCGCTATGAAGAAGGGACAAGTTGTAGGTGCCATTTGGCTACAGGGAGAATCGGATAGCAATCCAAAAAGTGCAGCGGTTTATTTGGAAAAATTAACCGCATTGATTGATCGTGTACGCAAGGTTACCCACAACCCTAGGCTTCCTTTTGTAGTGGGCGAGCTGGGTACCTACCGCGAAAGGTATGAACTCATTAATAAAGTGATCCGTCAAGTGCCATCAAGCATTAAATATACCGGTACAGTTTCTTCAGAAGGTTTAGTACATAAAGGCGATACCACACATTTTGATAGTCCATCAGCAACCACTTATGGCCATCGTTTTGCCCAGGCTATGCTTAAGCTAAAGCAATAATACGCAGTTGGCAATTTTCAGCTGATAATTTCAATTAGAACAAGCGCAGAAAAAAGCCCCAGCCAATTGACATGGGGCTTTTTTTATTTGTTAATTTAAGGAAGTGTACTCAAGTTAACGGTAGGGGCTGTACCGGTAGCAGTACGTGTAAAGCTTGCTGGAGTAGCGGTGTAATTGGCAAAGAATCCGCCGTTTTGCAAGAAGAATTTTCCACTCTCCACACCGCCTTTATAATCCATTCGCTGTTCGTTGCTTCCCGTGGCATCTTTGCTAAAAGAAGCATTGGTTACTTCGGTCCAACTGCCAGTTGCCGTTTTATACCATTGGTTGCCATACAAAGCCTTACGGCCTAAATAGCCATTGTAATCCAAAAAGTTCTCTAAAAACGAATACATGCCCGTAAGATAAGTGCTGGTGTTAGGTTTATGCCAAGTGGCCAGAAAACGCCAGGTACCGCTTTCAGGCGTATATACCCAAGCAGAATAATCTGTACTGCCAGCACCATCAGGTTTGCCTTGTGTTAAAAATTTATAGGTATTGCCTGCAACCCAGTTAAAAACAAGGTAAGATTGGCCTCCTTCACCTTCTCCGCCAAAACGGCCTGCGGTAACCCCGGTTCCGGTACGGGTAACCGTAGTTTGGCCAGTGCTGGGATCCCAAACCGAAAACAGGAATTTTCGTTGGGTAGCCGAGTTTACCTGCATGCCAAAATAACCCCCAGAAAATCCATTGGCCATGTAATACGAGCCGATTTTATCTTCGCCGGTTGGTACGGTAATCTCGCTGTAAAACCATTCTGTATTAGTGCCCACGCTGTAATTAAGGTGAACCGATGGCCCTCTGCGCGACCAGTAGTAATTAGTGGCATCGTTGGCGTATTGTACACCAGATGCTACGGCTGGTCCGCTGATAACCAGATCAGACACATCGCCAAAGTAAGATCCCGTTTTGCTTAGTCCTTTGATGTCCACTTTTACATAACCCGGGCTACTTACCGTTACCGTTCCAATGGGATGGGTAGTGGCCGCGGTACCAGTAATGGTTTTGGTAAATACCGTACCGTTAATGGTTACCTGAATATTGCTGCTGCCCGATGGTACGGTTGCTTTTAAGGCAACAGTTACATCGCCGGTTAAACCTAGCCTAAAATACACGCTGGTAACGGCATTGGCCGATGTCCAGTTGTGCAGGCCGGTAGAATTGATGAGCTCTGCACCGCCATTGGCAGTGATAAAGGCATTGCCACCCAAGCCTACGGTTAGCGACGAACCGCCCAGGCTATTCGCGGTATTGGTATTGGCCGGGGGCAATAGTTTTTCGGGTGTTTCATCGGCACCAATGCCGGCTTGTTTTTTACAGGCTCCAATAGCCAATAACAGGCAAATGCCCATGGTAACCCTTAAATAATGCTTTTTCATAGCTGTTAAGTTTAAATAGGGATGATTGGGTTATATATAGATTTGGTTTAATACAAGCCCAGTTCGGCCAGTGCGGCAAATTGCAGCCCATCTTGTGCCGAGTTGGCAATTACCTTGAGGTACCTAAACGTTTGCGCACTGCTAAAATCAAAATACTGTGGTCCATTGGCATTTTGTGCTACGTAATTTCCGCGCGAAGTAAAGGTGGTGCCATTGGTACTGGTTAGTATTTCGAAGTTCTTAATCGCCCTGCTCAGTCCGCTTCGCTGCGTTAGGCTCAACCCGCTGGCTGTTTTGGCCGAACCTAAGTCGATCACCACATTGTGCGGATAAGAAGTAGCTGTGCCTGTCCAGCGCGAATGCCAATAAGTACTGCCATTGCCATCAATCAGCCTGGCTGCCCTGCCATTGGTTGCCCCTTCGCCACTGGTTTCTTCAGAGCTGAAAGAGTAGATGCTCCATCCGGTTTTGCTCAACTCGTTCTTGGTGCTGAAAGCAAGGACGGGAACACCACCAGCAAAGGTATAAGAATAGATTTGTTCGGTTACCGTACCGTTATCATGTACCAGTTTTACCTTCAATTCGTAAGGAATGCCATCGGCTTTTTCTACCAGGTCGGCGATAGGCATCACCACCCTAAAACTGTCGGTTCCGATTTTCTTCGATTCCCAGGTGATGGCATTGTAATCGTGGTTTACACCCGTGCCTTCGTTGTTTACATTCGGGTCATTGTAGTACAAAATGCTGGTTACATTGCCCGTTGAGGTAAACTTGCCCGATACCACAATAGCCGCCAAAGAAGTAGAATAGCTGGCATATATTTTATTGATGTTCGAGGTAACCGATCCATAATACGTATTGCTATTGTTGTTAAATACCTGATTGGTGTTTAAAATCGCGGCATCCGCTGCGGTTAAAAAAGTTGGGCTTTTACCTAGGGTGCCATTGCCGGCCCACATCAAAGCCATGCCCAATGCCGAGTCGGTGCTAGCTCTTTGCCTATTGTGTGGCAAGTTGAGGCCGTGGCCCAGCTCGTGTACCAAGCCACCAAACCATACGCTGAAACGATTGCCTACCGCATCGGTCTTACCCAGGTTTTGGATGTCCATTTCTTCGTAGTCTAAGGCATAGCACCATCGGCCTGTGCCATAAAACGGACCACCACTTGGGGTGCCGTTCGACCCAATGGAATAGCGTGGAATAATAATCAACGTATGATCGCTGGTTTTATCAGCCGGATGTGCTGCGAAATAGGCGTTCACCTCGCTGGCTACCGCACCCGAACCGCCAGAGTAAGGATAGCCGCTTTTGGGCAGACTGCCTCTAATGGTTAGGATTTTTACGCCACCCGAACCATCATTAGCTAAGCCAAAAGTTTTGTTGCCATAGCCATTGCGGTTCATTTCTTGTTTATACCAGTCTTGGGTCCACAATAAAAGGTCGCTCAATCTTTTTCGGTAACCGGATAAGGTATCGAGGTCGTTGGGCACGAAATACACAATATTTACATTACGCGTTTGGGTAATGATGTTGGCCAAGGCCGACTTGTTGTTGATGGTAAAATTCTTGTCTTCGGGTTGGGGTGTTTCGGTCTTTCTGCAGGAAAGCATAAAGAGAGCAGCACAGCAAATGCCCGCCAAGAATAGGTTGGTTTTTTTCATAAGATAAAAATTTAGTCTAGGTTATAGGGTTTAGCATTGTTTCAATGTATTTGCTGTAGCTCAGCCTCTTTTCAACCTTGATTGTACCGGAACAAAACGGTACATTATTTGCCAAACCAGGCCTCTTTCCAAACTTTTAGCAGAAAATGGAGCGTTCGAAAATAGATTTGTTCATCGTTTTCTAACAATTAAGTTACAGACAAATTGAACGGATGGTATGCAACAAAGCCACGCAAACGTTTGACTGGTTTGTGCAGGATAGCGGATGGGGCAAAAAGCCTATTATGCGCTTAGGCTACCAAGTTGATCGTTTTTGTAGATTGAGAATCAGGGCTTTAAAAATTTAGATCGCGCAAACGTTTGATTGGAGGGTAATTCAGGCTTAGGCCAAGAAAAGAGAAGCAAAATGAATTTAGCTTATATCAATTTTACGATAGAAGACATATAAGAACAGAAGGTTTCATATGATCCGAGTACTTGCGATAAACATTGAGTAGAGATCTTTTAGCAACGAAACAATGGTGGTGTTGTTAAGATTTCCAACTTTATACTCCTCGTCTTTTTTCCAAAAATGATTGTAATAAATATAATCCTTTAAATCTATCATTTCTTGTTGCCCAAACAAGTGGAGCGCATTAGCATTGTCCAGCTGAATAAAAAGATCTTGAGCAAGATTGATGCAATCTAACAACTCTAATGATTGTTCCTTGTCATTTAATGTAGCTTCATTGAAATTGTTAAAAACCGAGAAGTCGTTAATGTTATAAGCTTCGCTAAAATCATTTTCGTTTATCCAGTTTTCATAATTCTTTACATCAAGGTATGGAGAAACGAAAGATCTAATAGAATTTTTAAGTTTTTCAATCGACGAAAACAGGAGTAGTTTTCCATCTACAACGAATAATTTGTCTATTTCGTCATCTGCCATATCTGTACCCCAAATCGTATAGCCTATCCTTTCTTTTAAATGAATAGAGATCAGGTATTTTCTATATTGTTCTGATTGAGGGAAGTCTCGCATTTTTTTAATGACGTTATACCTGAAAGATAAGATTTTGATTATATCCTTACTTTATAATAGAGCTGATTGTTCAGTTTAATATTGCTGCGCGATAGGACCGTGATATAGCAGGGGTCGGGTATTTCTTTCGGCTTGGGCTCTTTCATCTCTCTAATCTTTGAGTCTGGGCCAAACTGCAATAAGCTAGAAGTTATCGCTTCGCTACCCATTTCTAATTCCCCTTCAATATATACTTTAGCTAATATTGTCAGGTATAATTCATTCTCATGCATGCGATAACGGCCTTTTAACGTTATTAAATTCCTGGCATCATCACCATCGTTATATAAGTTTAGCACAAAAGTTCCATTTTTGTTAAACACAAAATTTTGATTCAGTCCACTGCCAACTATTTTGCTCCCTATTTGCCAAGTTCCAATCAGCTCTTCTTTTGTGAGGTAGGTACTCGTCTTTTTTTGCTGTGCAAACACAGAAGAGTTGCCTACAATAAGCAAAATGATTAGAAGTATTTTTCTCATAAGAAGTATAAATAGGTTGTGTCTGGTGTTTGAAATGGTTTATCCGCCGGGCTACATTTAGCATTTTAATTTCCTAAAATAATAAAATCTAGTCGTTTAGGTTGTACCAATCATCAAACCTTTTAGTATGACAAGTGTTTTATACTATACCATTTACATGCGCCAATTCACTTAATACCTTATTATCATGACAAAGTATTCGGAAAAAGCTGGCGAAAAAGTAGAAAAAGCCATGCACGAGAGAAAAGAAGGCACCTTAAAAAGCGGCTCGGGCAAAAAGGTAACTTCTAAAAAACAAGCAGTGGCCATTGGTCTATCAGAAGCCCGAAAAGAGGGCGCAAAAGTTCCCAAAAAGAAATAGCCATGAAAATCATCAGGAAAGGAGAAGTCTTCGGAATGTTCCTTTTGTTAGCCATCGGTTTGCTTGCCTGCCATGCTGATAAACAAGAAAGAACCCAATCCGATTCGGCCCTTGTTACACCTGCAGATACACTGAGCGCAGATACAACAAGGAAAAGCTCGCTAGCCGATACGACTAAACACAACTAGATGAGCCTGTGCGCTAAATAATAGATTCAATTTTAAATTAAAACCATAAAATCATGAGCACCGCAAAACAAACACATAACCATGCAGAAATTAAAGCTTGGGTAGAAGAACAAGGCGGCGTACCTGCCATTATTAAGGATACCCATACCAGAAATAGTGATGGTTTGTTAAGGATTCATTTCCCCAAACACAGTAAAGACCAAGATAGCTTCGAAGAAATTACTTGGGATAAGTTTTTTGAAGCGCTAGATTCCAACAAGCTGGACCTGCTTTACCAGGAAGAAAAGAAAAATGGCGAAGAGAGTACCTTCCACAAGTTTGTGGAGCGGCAAAACTAATCTTTCAAAATCTTGTCAAATGGCCATTGAACAATGGCCATTTTTATTTAATTGCCAGGTACTGGAACCAATTTCGGTGCGGTAATCCCTTTTTTCTCATAGGATTCCTTGTTCATTTGAAAATGCATTTCAGACATGCTGTTGAGGTATTTTTCCAACACATCCATGCCCATTTTTTTGCGCCGTTCATTTACGGTTTCAGGATTTTCTAAAGACCTGGGCACTGCTTGGCAGGTTTCCAAATTATAAGTAACCTGTGTGCCATAAACCTGTTGCTTCCCGGTATTTAATCGAACCCTGTCGGTGAGGTAGGCAAAATCGGTTGGCGAAGCATTATTCTTGGCAACTTCCTTCTCCATCGCTGCCAATATCTCTTGCTGAAAAGCCGGCCATTTATCCAGGTGCTGTACGAGCAGCCAGAAATTTTTAGAGCCTTCCTTGCCTACCCGATCATAGCCCGGATATCCCGTTTGCGGGAACATCGCCTTGAGCTTTTCATAATGATTGGTAAAAGTACTATCCTTCAGTTTCTGCCAAGCAGGCGAGTTAAAATCTATGCCTTTTGGAGGCAAACCAGCGGCCTTTTGATCGGCAACAACCATTCTGGCCAAAGTATCGGCTAAAGCCTTGTTTTGCTGCGCACGGGCAACAATTGTAAAAAATAAGAGGATAAAGAGCAATCGAATTTTCATGGACTAAATTTAGCTAATTTACCGCTTCTGACCATTGGAAAATAAAATTGTTACAAGTTGTAGCGTAGCCTTAAGTTCTGTGCATTAAAAACGATGGATGTTTTTGATTAGAAAAGCAAAGACAGCATTTCATCGTTAGTCCCGCTTTCAGCTCAAGTTTTTTCGCTTTGCTCAAAGCTATCGCTGTCAATCGGGTTTAGGAAAAAGCGGGTTCTTCTTCTATGTTCCGTTGCAAGAAACCGGTTATTTCTAAAACAATTTCTGCATCAACAAATCTTTCCGCTGTGGCGATACCTCAATTTCAGCGCCGTCGCTTAGTTCCAAAGTTCCCCCGTCGCCCTTGCGGTATTTCACTACGTAATCTAAATTTACGATCACCGAACGGTTGATCCGCATAAAGTGGACATCGTCTAAAGCGCTTTCGTACTCTTTCAAGGTTTTAGAAACCACGATCTTTCTGTTTTCCGTCAGTAAAAAAACACTGTAGTTGCTCATGGCTTCTACCCTAATAATGTGCGATTTGTCTATCAGATAAACGCCTTCTGCGGTGGGCAATGCAATCCTAGGGCTCGATGGCTTTTCAGACTTGAGCGATTTGAACATGGCTTTTTCGGCCACCCTTTTCCTTAAGCGGGTAATGGCGGTTTGCAGGTCTTCCTCGTCAACAGGTTTAAGCAGGTAGTCGACGGCACTTAGGCGCAAAGCCTCTAGCGTATAGCTATCGTAGGCTGTGGTAAAAATAACCTCAAAGTTGAAACTGCCCAAGCGTTCTAAAAACTGAAAGCCGTTCATGCCGGGCATTTCTACATCCAGAAACAACACATCGGGTGCCAGTTCGGTAACAGCATCGAGGGCTTTCGCGGGTTCGTTAAAAACACCGATCACCAAGAGTTCGTCTTCAAATGATTCGAGTTTATGGCTCAGCAGTTTGCTGCCCCTAATTTCATCGTCTAAAATTACTGCTTTTAACATGGCTGAGTGAGGTTGGGTTCTATAAATTTCGGGTTTTAATTGCTGATTGGCAAACATAGATTGAGGGCGTTGGTTTGATTAGTTGACTTGACTCTTTCTGTAGGGCCTAAAATTCTTCAGGTAGAGGTTGATTTCGCGACCAAAATCGCTTTCCTTGCTGATAATGGTCTGTTTTATGGTTTGTCCGGCTTTGCCAAAAACAGTTTTCCAGCCGTTAAAGCCTTGTGCTGTGGCTGCCATGCTATTGGCTGCTACTTCTATAGATCCGGCTTCCTTAAACTGGATTTCGATCATGAGGTAACGCACTAAACCATTGGTGCCACGGTCTAAGAAAAGCATGCCTCCCCGATAGGATACCGGAAATGTAGCCGAGCCTGACCAATTGCTGGGCCCTTTCTCCCAGCCACCGTCATCATGTACTAAGGGCGGCTGGGTAAAGGGTATCTTAATTTTTTCGGTAGTGCTGATGGGTTGCACGTTCATCGGCTTTTTTTGCAAGGTAATTTGGGCCTCGGCGGCAAGACCTGCAAAAGCGAACAAGAAACCTATTAAAATCTTTTTCATCTACTTATGGTTAAAAAGTGTATTTGATACCAATTCCACCGTTTTCGGCTGAAAAGCCACTGTTTTCGTTTAAGATGTAAACGGGTTGCCAATCGGCGCTGATGGCCAAGGGAATGCCTTTAAATTTGTATTCGAGGCCTAGTACGCCTACCACGCCAAACATGGTGGTCGCCTCAACATCGCTATCGTCAAAAGAAAAATATTGGAAATGGCCTCCGCCACCTACATACCACTTTAAGCCAGGTACGCCCTTAATCGGATTATGGTATTCGTAGGCTATAGTTGCCCCGAATTGGGTGCCAAGGCCATCAAATCCGCGGTAGGTGAAAATACCTTCTAGTGCATGCTTCTCTTTTAAAAAATGTTTGGCCGTAACAGAAAGTCCGTATAAAAACTTTACTCCGATGGCAGTTTTGTAATCGTCTGTGGCCGCCAAACTAGCTTGTTGCTGTACAGGTTTAGGAGCTGGTGCACTGGTGGCCGGTTTCGGAGCAGCTGGCTTGGGCGTACTGGTTTTGGCAGGGGCCTTCGTCGTTTTTTTGGTTTGTGCCTGCGTGCTGATCATCACAGACACCAAGCATAAAATTGTCAATAGTTTTTTCATGATTTTTAGTTTAATTGGTTTATCAAGGCTCGTAGAAAACCACCTTGTTTTGTGTGTAATGGGCAGAAAGAAGTCCATAGCCTTTTGCTGTTTTAACGAAGGCGAGGCCGTATAAATCGCCATTGCCCTTGAGCTCTTTTGAACAGCCAGAATAAGTTGCTTCTGTATTTTGGATCTGATTGGTATTTAACAGCTTGATGGTACTGCTGCCTGGCGCTGCAATAGCCACAATGTTGCCGTACGTAGCCACGTCTACAGGTTTTGTAGTGCTCACAATAACTCCTTTTCCAAAAGAGCCTGTAGCGGTCAATTCATATTTGAATAGCCTGTTGGTGTTATATCCGGTTATGTAGAGCGTGTCATTTGCTATGGCCAATCCTTTGGGGTTGCCAAATACGGCTGCAACTACCGTGAGTGCGCTGCTGTTAAGCGGATCGTTAAAACGCAGTAACCTGTCTTTGCCGTCATCGGCCAGGTACAACCTGTTTTTGCTGTCAAAGGCAATGCCTCTTGGGTTGATGAATCCTTCTTGTATAACCCGCAGGTATTGGTAGGTATCTACGCCATTTACCGTGTTCTTTTTGTAGATTACAATCCTGGCATTTTGCTCGGTTTCGGTTACATACAGGTTCTCGTTATTGTCGAAGGCCACAGCTTCGGCACCTACATTTACAAAAGTTTGAACCGGAGCTTTTTGGGTGAGCAGGTCGCTGTAGCTGTTCCATATTTTCGTGGTACCGTTAGAACCATAAGGCTGTTTATATTCGGTAATGGCTACTTTTCCGCTAGCAGAAACAGCAATGCCACAAGGATTGGTTACCGTTGCAGAAGCAGTCATTTTAAGCTCTGGAAGTCCGCAGGTATCTAAAGGACCTTTCTTTTTATCCTTTTTGCAAGCCGTAAAAATTACCGCCAATAGCAGCGTAAAAATTTTGAGGTTGGTTTTTAAATTTTTCATTGGAAATAGTTTATTTAACAGAATTTCTAATCTTTCTTTAATCGTATGTGTTCGCATTTTGCCTTATTGCTTGGTGGCAACCAATACGGCATCGGTTCTTTCTACCAGCATCACAGGGGTATTTACGCCTTTCCAATTCGGAACGGTAACACCCATAAATTCGTCGGCATTGGTTTTAAAAGCAACGGTTGTTAAGCCATAATAAGGCAAGGTCACCTCTGGAACGTTATCGAAGATTGGAACCGGCTGCGAACCCGGAATTTGTATTTCGCCGGTTTTTCTTAGCCTGATGTCCCATTGTAGATTTGTGCCGGCAAACTTGAAAAGGATATCGCCCGTTTTAAAGGATGAATTCGCAAATGCAAAAGCTTCGGTTTTTTTGGCCAAAATGGCATAGTTGAGTTGGCCTCCCACTCCGTTATAGGTAAAGTCGTATGCGCTTAACTTTAATTTTCCATCGGCATCTTTTTCTACCGTAAAACTATATACCGATTTGCTATCGCCATTATAATCAAGGTTAAATTTAGCGCTGTTCATGGCTACTTGGTTAACTCGTAAAGTACCTTGCAAGTGTCCATTTGCCTTGATCACATTTCCTTCCTGCGTAAAGTAAACTACCAGTAATTTATTGCCACCGGTTTTATGCTCGGCAACCAGGTAATAGTCTGTCAGTTCTGTCGCGGCAATGCTTTTGCTTCCGTCGGGGTTTTCGCCATCAGGTGTTGGTGTGCTATCCTTTTTTTTGCAACTGGCCAATACCAGCAAGAGCAGTATGGGCATCAGTTTTAAAGTGTTTTTTAAATTTTTCATCGTATGAGGGTTTGAATAATTGTTAATCAAATGAACAACCTTTATCAGTCCTTTTTTCTGCAAACGAGTGGATGGGTTATCTTAATGAGCAGACAAGGCTATGCATGAGCGAAGCCGTTTTTTGAAAACCCGATATTTGCATCTCCCTTAAAAAATGGGGTACAAATATCAGGTTGGAAAGAACTTAAATCTTCTTCAATGCGCCTTTGAATTCGCCGTTAATGCTGCCTCCCGGCGTAGTAACATTTTGAAGAGAAATGGTATAGGTATCTCCATTTTTTGAAATGACTACCTTGCCGCCATTCATCTCATCTACCACGTTGTTTACGCTGATGAAACCACCAGGAAAATTAGTTGTCGTACTGTAAGGCAGGCCAGATTTATAGGTAAACGTACCTGTTGGGATTACATAATTGCCCAGGTTTTTGAAGCGGATCTGGATGGTATTGAAATCTGAAGTCATCAGGTAAAGCCAAGCGCCATCGCCATTGCCTTCACGGTAGTCGGCACTAGAGATTTTGAGCGTACTGCCCTTGTATTCGAAAGATCCCATTGTAGCGCCGTTGTCGGTTTCGTCTTTGTCTTTTTTGCAAGAAGCAAATACAAATAAAACACTCATGATCATAAGTATTTTAGAAAGGGTTTTTAGGTTTTTCATTGTTTAGAGAATTAAGTGTTTATAATAATGATTTTTGAGAGCGCAATCTTGATAAGGGTTATTGCGTTTTGGTAAAGCTGCCGTAGGAAATAACATCTATATTGGTCCGTGACACTTCTAATTTGCCGTTGATCATTACAAAAAAAGTAAGTACACCATTGGCGCCAGTATTGCTCGTAGCGGCTTGGTTATTAATGAGCGTATAATCTTTGTTGGGAGCCGGATCGCCAATGCTGCTTTCGGCATATTGCGTAGCGTTAAATTTAAACTTGGCCACGGTGAGCAGGTTTCCAGCTGTACTTGCAAAAGACCCATTAAAGGTATGGCCGTTAAATTGGTTCTCGCTTGGGTTTTTTTGCAGGATGTAGGTAGTTAGTCTTGCATCGAAATTCTCAGGCATATAGGATAAGTTGTTGTCCTTATCGATGGTAAAATTCATAAATTGGTTACCACTGATGTTTATTTTTAACAGGCCTTTTTCTAAGGTATAATTAGCTGGTGAGCCCGCAACCCCATCATAAACCACGGCCTTTGCATTCGCTGCAAACGTAATGAGGTACGGACGAGAAACAGTTTTGCCAGAAATGGTATTGTCATATTTGCCCACTATGCTGTAACCTTTGATGTCGATGGTTTCGTTGTTGTTTCCGCCATCCTTATCCTTTTTGCATGCGGCAAAGCTGAGCAACAAAAGGATGGAGCATAAGCTGAATGTAGTTTTCAATGTTTTCATTGTTTTAGTTTTGAATATGAACTGAATTAATTAATGCTTTGTAAAATTGCCGAAGGAATAAACTCCGGCTGGAGGTCCGGGCTCAATCCGCGCTACGGCCAGTTTATCGCCAATAACCACGAATATGGAAGAAATGGTATTGTTGGCAGTTTTGCTGATCGCCGCCAAATTGCTGATCAGCGTATAGTTGATGGAGGGTTCTGGATTGCCAACAAAAACCTCCCCGTATTTTGAAGGACCGAATTTGAGGTTCACAAACTGGCTGCTGTTAGCTTGGGGCTTAAAGAGTTCTCCCGAATAAAAGGCTCCATCCAGTACATTTTGAGCCGGTATTTTTTGCAGGATAGTCTGCACAAAACGCAACCCGTTTTTATGGCTGACGATCGCTCCATTTTCGATTTGAAACTCCCAAGGCGTGCTCAAAAAACTGATGCTCAGTTTGCCATCAACAAAAGTATACGTGCCATCAAAAGCAGCATCTACACTTCGGCAAGATGCCTTTGAACCTGCCGAAAAAGAAATGATAAATGGCTGTTCTTGTTCCTCCACAATAAACTGGTTGTATTTTCCGATAATGGTATACTCGGTTAAGTCGATCTCTTTTTTGGAAGCGTCGTCTTTTTTCTTGCAAGACCATAACAGGCACAGCACAAGCAGCCATGCTATTTTTGGAAGGTGGATTAAGGTTTTCATAACGTCAGATTTTAATTAGTGATTGGCACATTATTCGTCCTTGCTTAAAGAGGCAAAGAAAAAGCTGGCGGTAGACGAGGGATCATCTTCAAAATCGAACCTGCTTACCGTTAACTTGCCATCCATTGCCAGAAAATAGGTTTTAAGGCCGGCTCGAGACGATATGCCCATTACGTTTTTAACAAGAGTATAGCTTTGGGTATTTGGTGCATCATGTACGGTTTCCTGGTACTGCGTGCTGGTAAATTTGTAGGCAAAATACATCCCCGAATTATTGAAGCGGTTGAGCATTACGCCACTGTACCAATTGTTGGCCAACTGGTTGCTGCTGGGCACCGGATATAAGGCGTAGTTCAGGATATTTGATTGTGGTCCGCTTGCCTTGGTGATGCTTTCATTGTCAATGGTAAATTTCCATACCGCAGTTCCTCCAAAGTTGATGTTTACGATATGGTTGTTGAAGGTATAGGTGGCAGGACTATAGTTTGCGGCACCAAAATCGTACAGAACAGCCGTGCCATTTTCTTCAAAAGCAATGATATAAGGGTGTTGGTAAGACTTGCCATTCTGAGGAAAAGTAAGCATGCCCTTGATGATGTATTTAGATAGGTCTAATGCAACCGGTTCTTCTTTGTCTTCTTCTTCGGGCTTGGCATCCTTGCTCTTTTTGCAGGCTACAAAGCAGGTGGCTAAAACCACTATCAGCAGGGTAATGATGATGTTTTTCATGACAATTTGATTTTGATTATTTGCAATTCTAGTTTAGCCAAGCCACCATTTTAGTGTACATCTTGTCGGTCCAGCTGCCGCCACAATGCGTATTGCAACTGTTATCGGTTACGCCTTCACTTTTGGCCTTAATGGGCGAATTGGCGGGAATTTGATCGTAAAGACCTTTGCCATAATATTCGCCTTCGTTATTGCCGCTACAGTTAATGGCATAAATGGGAATTTTAAAGTTTTGGGCGTTCCATGCACCGCTGCCACCACAAGCCGCCAACACACCCTTGCAATAGCTTAAAGTGGTATTGGCCGAGATATCGGTAAAGAGCATATAAGAGGCAAAAGAATAGCCGCCAACTACCGACTTGTTTTTGTCTATGCTGTATTTTCCGGCAATGGCTACAATGCATTTGTCATAGTCTTCGCCAATCATCTTGGCGCTTCCGTTCCAATCGGCATTGCCAGGGGTTTTGCGATACTTAACAATGGCTGCCGCATAACCATTGGCTGCCGCTTTTTTGCAGATCTCGGTTTCGGCAGCTCCATTGATATCGCCTTCGGTAGGGTTGGCTTCGTTATTGCCGCTGCCCATAACCAAAATACCCTTAAATGTAGTGGCACCTTTTGCGGTAAATAGTTTATAGGTAATCCCATTTACCGTTTCTACTTTGCTGGTTAGCTGGCCATCAATTATCTCCTGCTCTTTTTCTTTTTCCTTTTCTTGGTCTTTGTCCTTTTTACAGGCAATGGCCAACGTGAATAGGCAGGCCATCAGTAAGAATAATTTTTTCATGTCTTTAAGTTTTTATGTTGATGTTTTTCTTTAGCGCTTTGCTGATACAATATTAGCCGGCCCTTAAGCACGAATTTTTGATAATGATTGAAGGAGAAGCTTCAATGAGCGAACTTGTTTTTACAATGAGTGAAGGCTCAAACCCCTGTTTTTAGAGAAATAGTCTTGTTTTCTTTGTGGCTAAAACCAAGCAATACGCGCAATTTTTAGAGGGTCAAATGCCAATGCCCAGTTTCAATGAGCGAACTGGGGTTTTGAATTAGTAAAGGATAGAAATAGCAGCTTGCCGATCTTTTATTTTTGAAAAGCTAGCGCTACAAACGCACGATGAAGAATCTCACTCGCTTAATTTTTATCCTATTGTTCTTGTTGCTGCAGGAAAAAGCCAAAGCGCAATCGGCCAAAGTAGACTCTTTGGAGAAGGCGGTAGCCGGCAATTTGGCAAACGACGACAGGAAAGCGCGCGACTTGTTTTTTCTGGCCACCAGCTACATCAATTCCAAGCCTCAAAAAAGCCTGATTTATATCGACCAGATTTTGGCATTTGAAAACAGCATCAAAGGAAGGGGGATCGTTGCGAGTACCTACCGGATAAAAGGAATCATCCTTAATATGGTAGGAAGATTTCCAGAAGCCATATCTAACCTCAATATCGCACTCATTAAAGACCGTGCAGAAAAGAACAATTATGGAGAAGCGGGCGATTTATCCAATATCGCGAATATCTATCTGTATCAATCCAACTTCCCCCAGGCACTCAATTACTACCAGCAAGCGTCCAAGATTTTAAAAGGTATTACGGTATATGAACAAGGCATAAACCTGATCAGAAAAGATGAAGCAGCTGTTTATAGCAATATTGGTTTGGTGTATATGGAAACCGGCGATTATTCAAAAGCCATCATGCATTTTGAAAAAGCCATGGAAACTCATCAGCGCCTCAACAACCCCAATGGCATTCTTCCTGTGCTTTCCAATATCGGACTGATTTATGGCAAGCAAAAAAGCTATGAAAAGGCCTTGTTCTATGCCAATAAGGCTTTAAAACTTTCGGATTCTATAGGCGACAAAATCGGCTATGCCCGAGAAACCGGGAACCTATCGGGATATTACAGCGCATTAGGCAAATACGATCAGGCATTAACCTACGGGCTAAAGGCCATACAGCTCAATAAAGAATTGGGAAACAACAAAAGCATCGGCTTTAACATGCAGAATACGGCAACGGCCTACTTCTATAAAAATAATTTCGAACAGGCGAAACTTTATGGCCTGGGCGCCTTAAAAATTGGGCAGGAAATAAAGATGCCAGAAATACAACGCGATGCCAGCGAAGGCCTGAGCAAGGTTTATGAAAAAAGAAAAATGCCCGACAGTGCCTTGTACTACTACAAGCAATATGCCTTGTTTAGAGATAGCATTGGCAATAGCAAAAAGAGAGATGAGATTGCCCGCCTCAGCATCCAATATGAGTTTGACAAGAAAGAAGATAACTACAAGCAGCTGAAAGCCCTCGCCGATGAACAACTCAAGCAGCAACGCCTTGAATTGGCTCTCAATACCGAACAGCTAAACGCAGGCATGCGCCTCAGAAGATTGCAGCAAGTACAGCTGCAAAACGAGAAGTTGCAAAAAGAAGAAAAACAGAAACAGCTGCTCATTGCCAATAATATGGGCAAGCTTCAGGCCATTAAGGTAAGAGAACTTTCGCAACAGCAGCGACTGGACAAGTTAGAGCTCAAACAGTTGTGGCTGTACACCATTTTAATAGTGGTGGTGCTCTGCTCGGTATTGCTGTTTGTGTACAACAAATACCGCATCAGGCAACTGAGGTTTAAAAACACGCTGCAGCAGCAACAGGCCGAACAGCGCAACAAAGAACTGAGCTACCGGAGCCAGCTTTCAGAAAGCGAGCTCAAGGCCATCCGCTCACAGATGAATCCACACTTTATCTTCAATGTGCTCAATTCTATCGAATCGTACATTATGGATAACGACAAGAAAATGGCTTCGCGACTGATCCAGAAATTTGCATCGTTAAGCAGACTCATCTTAGAAAATTCGACCAAAAGCCTGGTTACGGCCGATCGAGAATGGAAGGCCCTCAAGCTGTATACCGAATTGGAAGCCATGCGCTACAGCCATTCTTTTACCTATAGTTTTACAGTTGATGAGCGCATTAAGCTCGACGAACTGTTGCTGCCCCCAATGCTCATCCAGCCCTTGATCGAAAACGCAATTTTGCATGGCCTCATTATCGATACCCGTCCCGATGCAAATTTGGAGGTGAAATTGGTGCAAGACAATATCGGTATATGCATCACCGTGAGCGATAACGGCAAAGGCTACCATCCCCAAAATAAAACACAGCCTAAAATCGGAGTTAAAGAGAAATCCATTGGTATCCAGTCTATTCGAGAAAGGGTAGAAATGATTAACTTGCAGTATGAAGGTGGAAAAGCCCGTTTCGATATTAATAGTGGTCAGGGCGGAAGAGGAACCATTGCAACGCTATGCCTGCCCAACTATTTTAAGGTGGCCTAACTGATGTATAATAGATTATCATTAAACACATAAGGGATGATTATTTAATCAGGATAAGGAACATCTGACCACTAAAACAAAATTATAAACAGATGAGATTGCGAATTAGCCTGTATGTTGTATGCTTTATCCTCTGTCGTTTTTCGGCCATTGGGCAGTCGTTTCCTAACCTTAGGTTTAATCAGCTCACCGTAAAAGACGGACTGAGCACCAATGCGGTAAGGTGTACTTACGAAGACCAGAACGGCATTATCTGGATTGCCACCAGCAAAGGATTAAATCGTTATGATGGCACAGGAATCAAAGAATTTAGGCATAACGACAATGATAGCACTTCTATTGGCAGCGATGTAATCGTTTCTATTGCAGCCGATCGCGAACAGCAACTTTGGCTGGGCACTTTAAATGGCTTATCGAGGTTTAACCCGAGAACAGGTAAAGCGGTTAATTTTTTTCATGATGAGCAGCAGAAAAACAGCTTGGCCAGCAATTGGAACTGCATGCCTTTTGTCGACAGCAAGGGCAGGCTATGGCTGGCCATGGAAACTGCAATCCAGCTGTTTGATTACCAAAAAAATAAATTCACCACCTACCAATTGCCAAAGGTTGGAGAGGCACAAAATTCGTTTAGGCAAGTGCGTGAAGATAAGCAGCACAGGTTGTGGGCCATAAGTGCCAATGGCTTGTACCTGATTGATGAAAAGCATCAAAAACTAATACCTTCCGGACCGCAAAAGAACAATGACAACCTCTGCTTTTTTCAGGCAGGCAACGGCACGATTTATCTTGGTCAAGGCAAAGGCGGATTGAAAAGCTTTGATCCCAAACGCATGGACTACCAGCCAGTGGTTGCTAATTTCGCACAGCTGGTAGACGTGAGGATAAATGACATCATCGAATGGACAGACAATGAGCAACGCAATTGGCTTTGCATGGCGGTTAACGGAGGATTGGTGCTCAAAGACAGCAAAAGCAGCCAAATTAAGGCCTATGTTTCTGATGTTTTAAATCCCACATCTTTAAATGCCTTCAGTATTTATCACATTAATAAAGATCGGCAGAACCGGCTTTGGCTGTCAACCGATAACGGGATCAGCATTCTCGATCCCAACCTGCAGAATTTTGAGAATATCCCCTTGTACCAACAGCTCAAGCTTAATAATCCCAAGCTGTTTGGATTGCCCAATAATATGCTCGAAACCAACGACAAATTTTACGTAACGGGTTATTATGCCAAAGGTGTTTATGTGTTCGATAAAAACTGGCAGTTCCTGTCGCATATTTTGCAGGTGCCAGAAAATTCAAAAAGCAAGCTGAGCAAATCCATCAACAGCATTTATAAGGACGAACAAAACAACCTTTGGTTCAGTACCGATTCGGGTTTGGTAAAGAAAACAGGAGCAAGCTACAAGCTTTATTTTCCGCCAGTAGATTTGAGCATCAAGGATAATTTAGCGGTATCAAAAGTCTATAAAAGAAAAGATGGTCTATTTTGGATCAGGGCCAGGCAGAACGGGATTTACCTTTTCGATCCTGTTCATGGAAAATTCTTAAAACAGTATAAACCTGATGGGAAGCAGATCAATGGCGTTGTCTATTCATGCCTCATGGATAGGGAAGGCGATTTTTGGCTTGGTGCTACCATGGGCATCAGCAGGTACCTGCCGGCGAAAGACCGCTTTGAAAAAATAACCGTAAAGGGAATTGACGGCAAAGAGCGGAACATCAGTTGGGTAACCGATATTGCCGAAGATAGGGAGCAAACCATATGGGCTGTTTCTGATGTGGGACTGGTAAAAATAAACAAGGCAAAGGGAACAGGTTTGCTCATAGACAACAAATCTGGATTGCCTGAAAATTACCTGAAAAGAATATTGATCGATACCCTGGATAATTTATGGATCCCCTCTCAACAGGGAATTATCAGGTACGACAGGAAAAAGAAATTCACCTTTTTTAATATCAATAACGGACTTCCCTTTCAGTATGAAGGGCACGGCTTTTTTGAAATCGACCAATCAAACAATTTTTTGCTCAGCTATAGCGGTTTTGTAACCAGGTTCAATCCCTACCATGTCAAAACAAACCTCAATGTGCCCAAGGTTATTTTTATGGACGTAAGCGCCGACGGTACAGCGATCAGTCCGCAAGGCCAGAACATTGAACTCAAGGCCGGTACAAAAATCGTGAACATCCATTTTGCGCTCACCAATTACACGGCCCCACAAGAGAATCGGTATTTTTATAAAATAGGCAAAAAAGCTCATTGGCAAGAAGTTAAGAATGGCGATATCGCACTGGGCAGCTTGGGCAATGGCAAGTACGAACTGTACATCAAAGGCAGCAACAACGACGAGGTGTTTAGCGCCGAAGAACGTTTGCTCATCACCGTTATGCCCCATTGGTACGAAACCAATTGGTTTGCGGTTTTGTGTATTTTGGCCATCGGGGCACTGATCTTCTTTTTATGGCGAAGAAGGATTACTTTTATCCGTGGACAGTTTCTGTTTCAGCAAAGACTTTCTGAAAGCGAACTCAAGGCCATGCGCTCGCAGATGAATCCACATTTTATTTTTAATGTGCTCAATTCTATCGAGTCGTACATTATGGACAACGACAAGAAAATGGCATCGCGGCTGATCCAGAAATTTGCCGGACTGAGCAGGCTGATCTTAGAAAATTCGACCAAAAGCTTGGTTACTGCAGATCGCGAGTGGAAGGCGATAAAACTATATACCGAACTTGAGGCCATGCGCTACAATAATGCATTTGCCTATGATTTTAAGCTCGACGAAAGCATTGAGCTGAAAGAACTCTTGCTGCCTCCAATGCTCATCCAGCCTTTAATAGAAAATGCAATTTTGCACGGCCTCATTATCGATAACCAACCCGATGCCAGATTAGAGGTGAGCCTGACCAAAAAGGACAACGGCATTTGTATTACGGTGAGCGATAATGGCAAAGGCTATCATCCAGGAAGACAAAAAGGCTTGAAGAAAGGGATCAAGGAAAAATCGATGGGAATTGAATCTATTCGCGAAAGGATAGAAATCATCAACCTTCAAAACCATGGATGTTTGGCTTTCTTTCAGATCAGCCTGGGCGAAAACAGCCGAGGCACGATTGCAACATTAGGACTGCCGGCTAGCGGATTAGTTCATTAGTAGCTTAAGTTTGTTATTCCGAGTACAATGAGAAATCTAACTCGGGAATAGACCTTTTACTACATTTTGGATGACAAACTAATCCAGGCCTATTTTCAGTCCTTCCCTTGATCTATTCCCTTTTACCTATTCTCTTGCAAGGTTATTTTAATTGGCTTTGTTTTTCGGTGCCGTTTCTTGCTTAGCATGTGTGGCCGGCATCCTGCTTTTAAGAAACAAGGCAAATCCTACACCAGCAAGGGCAATGAGAACGGCAATAATTTTAAGCCAAGAGCGCGTCTTTTTTGGGGTAGGTTCTATCATCATGGTCTTATAACGTATTAAGCCTATTTGTCTTTTTACAAAAATAGCTTAAATAAAATGCTTGGACAAAAAGCATTCAACAAGATCCATCCTTTTAAGCTTTAAATCCGATGATAAATGGTTTCGGTAGCCTTGGCTTCCTCTCCTTCGGGAGAAATGTTATAGGCCCTGAGGATAAACTGGTCTGAGTTGATGAGCTCGAGCTCGGTACGCCAGCCCCAAGGCTCAGCAACACCCGGCCAGCTATATTGGCCAGTAACCGAAAAGCCAAAACTGGTTTCCTGCCCTATCGATTGCAAAACTCCTGTACCCATATGAAAGGTATCTATCCAGCTGCATTGGCATCTCGAATTATCGAGGTCGTAGCCCCATATCATCTTTCCTTCAAATGGCTTTCCATTAATTTTGCCTACATACTCGTAGCTTAAAAAACGGCCGTCTAAAACCAAGGCCATGCGGCCGCGCATCGGCGATTCATCAGCCAATACGTCCTTTTCAAACCAGGTACGGGTTAGCCCGTCCCAGCTGCCTACCAAACCCGCCATCCGGAGGTGTGGACCGCTTTCTTTGGAGATTTCGAATTTACTTTTGCTCATCCTAACTAAAATACGGATTTTAGTTAGATTTACAATCTGTAAAATGATGGTTTCATAACCACCACAAAACAATTATATCCTGATGAAAATAAAATCCTTGCTTATTTTATGGTGCGCCATGGGTTTATTGGCTTGCAATTCTTCGTCAAAAGAAGAAAAGAAAACAGAAAAAGAAGCGCTCCAAACCTATAGCAATAGCGCCATAGGCTGGACAATGACTATCCCGCAAGGTTTTAAATTATTGAGCCAAACCAAAATCAAAGACAGCGAAGAAAAAGGAAAAGAAGCCATAGGCAAAGTGTACGATGGCGAGGTGAATACAGACAGTTTGATGCACCTGCTGAACTTCCAGAAAAACCAGTTGAATTTGTTTGGTTCTACCATCGAAAGGTATACAGAAAAACATCCTGGCGATTATCAGAAAAACAACGAGCAACTCAAAAAACTGCTTTATGATACCTATGCCAAACAAAAGATAAAGATAGATACTTCATCGGCTATCGAAAATATTCAGGGCTACCAGTTCCATACTTTTTACATCAAAATTTACGGACCAAGCGGCACCTTGCTCATGAACCAGATTTTATACGGAACCTTGATCAAGGGCTATGATTTTGGCGTAAGCATCAATTACAATAACGAAGCCGATAAGAAACTAATGCTCGATGCTTTTAAGCAATCGAAGTTTGAGCAATAGGATATAATCGCTTGTCATCCAGAACGCAGTGAAGGGCTTTAGTGGGCTTTACATAACTAGTTTTGAAAAGCAAAACCCATGCTTCTCTGGGTAAAATCAGCCCTGCTTTTCACTACAAGTCCTCTCCCGAAACGAGTTCGGGTTGCGGGCTTTCCGTTTCAATCAGGTTTAAGAACGAGAGTCGATTCAGCTATGTTGCGTTGCACTGTCCCAAGCCAAATAGCCCGGATTGAAGCGGCATCCTTTTTGCCGTTCGCGGCAAAAAGATATAGCAAAAAGCCGGATTAGCCTTAATCTGTGCCAATGCGCTGCGCTATCAAACGCAAAAAATATTAAATGGAATAGGTGCTGTCTTCAATTTCCATTCCCCTCCACTGGATTAAACAATAAGCTAATGACCAATGAGCCAATGAACTAACGGCACTTGCAAAGTTTTTAAAAAAATCATTTTATCTTAGCCACATGTCGTCACACCATATTGTAAGAGAAAAACAGGAGCCAGCACTTTACATCCATAGCCTGGGCAATTTTAGCGAAGAGTATTTGGGCCAATTGCTCGAATGGAGCCCGACGGTAATCGTGGCATCCAGCGAGTATGAAAAGGTAATTTCTTTGGGCTTAAAAATAGACGTGGTGATTGGCGAGACCAAGCCAGAGCAGGCACAGGAAAACACCAAATGGCTTAACTTGGGCAAAAACGATTTGGCCGCTGTAACAAGATACCTGGTAAATGAAGAATACCCTGCGGTAAATATCATCAGCGAAGAGAGCAAATTCGACGATCTGGTGGATTTTCTGCCCCGCATTAATGTGGTACTCTTTACCGAAACCAGCAAAAGCTACCCAATTGAGCCCGGCTTTAGCATTTGGAAACCGGCAGGTACTGTTTTTAAGATCGACATTATCAATTACTTTGAAACCGATAACCTGAAACAAGAAGACAATGGTGATTTTGTAGTGGTCAAAGATGGCTTCGTAAACTTTAATTTTACCACAGATTACATGTTTTTAAGCGAATTATTATGATTTACCTAAGAAAAGCCAAAGAAGAAGACATGGCCATTATTGCCGATCTGGCAGAAAAAATATGGCCGCAAACCTATAGCGAATACATTAGCGAAGAACAATTGCGCTACATGCTGGATTTAATGTACAACAAAGGCGAATTGTTGGGGCAATTGCGAAAAGGGCATATCTTTTTAATTGCCACAGAAGGAAGCAAAGACGTGGGTTTTGCAGGCTTCTCGCTCATCAATCCAGAAGAATATACCTACAAGCTGCACAAGCTTTATGTATTGCCCGAAATGCATGGCAAAGGCGTAGGCAAAATCCTGATCAACGAGGTGGTCGACATTGCCAAGCACAACCAAGGCAGGGCGCTGCAATTGAACGTTAACCGTAACAACAAGGCCAAAGATTTTTATGAAAGGGCAGGCTTTTTCATAAAAGAAACCGTTGACCTTGATATCGGCAACGGTTTCTATATGAATGATTATGTAATGGAGAAAACCCTTTAGTTTACCCTAACTGGGTCTTTGGGCTTTGCTACATTAGGATATTTATAGGTTTTCATTTCTTCTTGCAACAGCTTGATGGTTCTGTCTAGCTGCGGATCCCTGCCTTCTAGCAAATCTTTTGGTGTTTGCTCCACAAAAATATCTGGGGCTACACCTTCGTTTTCGATAATCCATTTGCCGTTGGTATCGTAAATACCAAAGTTAGGAGAAGTGATTCGGCCGCCATCCAATAAGCCAGGATAACCGCTGATACCTACCAAAATACCCATGGTGGTACGGCCTACCAATTTGCCCAAGCCTTTAAACCTGAACATGTAAGGCATGGCATCGCCACCAGAACCCGCATTTTCGTTAATTACCATTGCTTTTGGACCGAAAATTCCATTGCCTGGAGTGGTAAAGCTTTTACCGTCTCTAATTGCCCAATAGCTGATCAGTTCGCGGCTTAAGAGGTCAATTACGTAATCGGCAACTGAACCACCACCATTGTTACGCTCATCGAGCAACAAGGCTTTTTTGTCCATTTGCGAGAAATAATACCTGTTGAAGCTGGTATAGCCTTCTTGGCCTGTGTTTGGCATATATACGTAGGCAATCTGGCCATCGCTCAATTGATCAACACGTTTTCTGTTTCTTTCTACCCACTCGGTTTTGCGCAAGTCCATTTCGGCAGCTGCGGTAATAGGCACAACCACTACTTCTCTGGCGCCAGTTAAGCTAGGCTTGCTGTTTACTTTAATGGCTACCTGTTTGCCTGCCCTGAAATCGAAAAGGCTGTAGATCGAGGTTTCCGAAGTTAACGGAACGCCATCAATGGCTACAATATAATCGCCTTCGTTAATGTTTAATCCAGGTTCTGCCAATGGCGCTTTAAAGCCCGGGTTCCAATCTAAACGGTTAAAGATTTTGCTGATTTTGTAGAAACCGTTTTCTATCTGATAATCGGCACCCAACATCCCTACTGAAATAGATGGGGCACTAGGCTCGTCGCCAGGATAGATATAATTGTGTCCAACCACCATCTCGCCCATCATTTCATTAAATAGATAAGCCAAATCAGACCTGTGGTTTACATACGGCAAGAATTTTTCATATTTCTTCTTCATTGCAGGCCAATCGGCACCGTGCATGTTTTCGGCGTAGAAATATTCTTTTTCCATGTGCCAAACCTCGTTAAACATCTGTTTCCACTCGGCAACCGGATCTACAAAAACCTTAATGCCTTCGAGCTTGATTTTTCCTGCTTCAGAAGAGGCTGGTTTTTGGGCAGCGGCAACCACATAATAATTGCCACGGGAAGTATACATCATCGATTTTCCATCGCCGCTAACGGTTATGCCATAAACACCAGGAATTAGACTCGTTACTTCCATTTTGGCCAAATTCAAGGTGTTCAATTCGCCATTGCGGATGAATAACAATTGGCCATCTACACCACCGTCGATGCTCGATAAGCCATTGGCAGGAATAGGCAACGCAATAATGCGGTTGTTTAAGTCTTCGAGGTCAATTTCGGTAGGTTTTACCACATCGGCAGGCTTGGCTGGACTTGTAGCCGCCTTGTCCTTGCTGTCTTTGGCATCTTTATCGCCTTTTTTAGGTTCCTCTTTCTTTGGCTCGTCCTTTTTTGGAGCGGGCTCGTCAGGTTTTACCGTTTCTTCATCACTTTCTGTTTTGTATAAAGACGGCGTTTTTTTAGAAAGGATCAATGCATAGGCCGTATAGTTTGGCGAACGCTCATAAGCCGACATGTGCAAGCCGCTATTGGTCAATCCAACATTGGTACTGGCCAAAAAGAACAGGTATTTGCCATCTTTGCTAAATTGAGGGCCAACAGCACTGCTCATGCCATCGGTTACTTGCGTGTGCGTTTGTTTCTCTAGGTTGTAAATGAATATTGCACTTACCGTATTTGGCAAAGTGGCTTGGTAAGCAATCCATTTTGAATCTGGCGACCATGTAGGCTGCAGCGCATTGTAGGTTCTGCCGGTTTGTGAGCCTAGCTTATCTTGTTTCACCAAAACAGGCTTGCGCGTATTGATGTCGATATAGAATAGGTTCAGGTGGCTATCGCCATAAAAAAGCTTCTTGCTGTCTGGCGACCATGTAGGCTGGAAATAGAAATGAGAATCGCCCAAATCTATGTACTCTGGAGCGCCTTTGGTCACTTGGTTAAGCAACACCAATTGGTATTTTCCATTCTTGTCTGATAGGTAGGAAACATATTTTCCATCTGGCGACCAGCCTGGATATTTCTCATAGCTTCCCGGCGAATTAGACAGGTTTCTGGCATCGCCTTTTTCTTTTGGTACCGAGAAAATCTCGCCGCGGCTTTCGAACAATGCCCTAACGCCTTTTGGCGAAATCTCAAAATTGCGCACGTCGTTCGCCATGTCTACATAATGGGTACGTTTGTAAGGTGCGTCTGCCTGTATGCTGATGCTCAGCGTGCTTACCTTGTTGTTGCTCGGGTCTAGCAAATTAATTCTGCCAGCCTGCTCAAAAGCCAAGGCGCCATCGCCAGCGGTTAAAGCTTTGATGTCGTAATCTTTGTAATTGGTTATTTTGTCTACTTTTTTGCTTTTGGTATCGTAGCTGTAAAGGTTTAAGGTCAAATCTTTATCGCTTAAGAAATACACCTTGTTACCCAGCCATTGAGGTTTCACGTTGTTGGCACCAGTACCAGGAACAATTTCAATGTCGTTGGTTTTGGTGTCAAAGATCCAGATCTGTGGCATGCCACCACCGCGATAGCGTTTAAAGGCTACATTAGAACGATCGGTTGGGTCGGTGTTTTTAATGTAGGCCCAATAACGTTTGTCGGCCGATGGAGAACCCTGAACAGCTTCAGGCATTGCCAAGGGCTTTTCGTCTTTGCCGTTGATGTTGATGCTGTGCATACGCGAAGTCAACGCATATTTATAATCGCGGGTAGAGGTAAAATAAACCTCGTTGTTGTTGAGCCAACCCCTTACCAAATCGGCATTCGGATGGTAGGTTACTCTTTTGGGTTCGCCACCATTAATAGAAATGGTGTAAATGTCTGTGTTGCCATCGTAGTTTCCGGTAAAGGCAATCTGCTTGCCGTCTGGCGAAAATACAGGGCTTTGTTCAACGGCCGGATTAATGGTTAGCCTACGGGGATTGCTACCGTCCCTGTTTGCGATCCAGATGTCGCCGCCATAAACGAAGGCCAAATTGTTGGCGCTTACGGCAGGACTACGGAGCAGAAGGGTTTCTGATTGTTGGGCAAATGACGAAAGGGATAGCAAAGCTCCGCCAATAAATGCACCAAAGGTTTTGATGTTCATGTTTAAATAGATTGTTTTAATTTGTGGTCTTATACAAACATAATGTACTCTTTTGAAAAATGTTGTGCAGCCGTCATCTTTTTATCTGAATGACGCAATTCTGATCTTTTTCGCAGCAAGATAGTTTGTATTTGTATTCGACTAATTTAATGCAACTTTGTTACAATAAATAAGTGTGTTTGCGGAAATTTTTAAAATCGCAAGTTTTAGGAAAGCCGGATTTGCTTTTTAATTAATGCAAGGATACAGTGCTCCAAAAACGGTTGACCTATTGTTGTTTAATGAAAAGCAAAGACTGCGTTTCATTTGAACGTTAGTCCCGCTTTTTGCTAAGTTTCTTCGTTTCACTCAGAAATACCGCTGCCAATCGGGTTTAGGGCAGATTGGTGGGTGCAAATAGAAACAGCCGCTTATTAAGCACAAAGCTTTGTTCCTGCGTCATAAGACCTCCAAGGCCTTGAAATCTAATTCAAAGATAGATGCCCAGCATGGCTCTCTCAAATAAAAAAGCGTTTACCTTTTTATGGGTAAACGCTTTTCTGTATAAAATAGGGCTATTTTATTGGTTCAATTTAGGGATACGGCTTGGCGTATCGATGCCTTTTACAATGCTTACCGCACTTTTGGCAATGGCTTTAATGGTCGATAGGATATTTTCAACATCTAAAGTCGAATATTCGTCGCTCACCTGGTGGTAGTGTTTATCAATATCGATCTGGTCGGTACTGATGGTATGTGCCGGAACGCCCAATGCGGCTAAAGTGGCATTGTCACTTCTGTAAAAAAGGTTTTGCGAAGTGTAGGGATCAGGATGGAAAGTAAATTCAGTTCCTTCCAGGTTTTTCTGCAAAATCTTGCCAAAATCAGACTTGTCATAGCCGGTAATGAAGGCGGTATTTTTGCCAAACTTGCTGTCTTTGCCAATCATTTCGATGTTGAACATGGCTACAACCTCATCAGGGTTAAGCTGCTGCGAAAAATAACGGGCGCCGTAGCCTCCAATTTCTTCGGCAGTAAAAGCCACAAAAATCAAGGTGCGCTCATTGTTGTTCAGTTTTTTGTAATACTTGGCCAAGGCAATCATGGCTGAAGTGCCTGATGCATCATCGTCGGCACCGTTCATAATGCTGTCGCCATCTTTGGCTTTTACAATGCCCATGTGGTCATAGTGCCCAGAGAAGATTACCAATTCTTTGGCTTTCGATTTGCCTGGAATTACACCGGCAACATTAAACAAAGGCATTTTGATGGCTTCGTTCTTTAAGGCAACCTTAAAATCTTTAGCCACGGTATCTTTGTCTAATACAAATACCATTGCTGGTGCTTTTTGGTTTTTCAGGTCCTTTTCGTCAACTGTTGGTGTTCTGGTTGCCACCATGCTCTTAAGGTTTTTAAAAGCACTTACAAATTTAACATCAACCAACACCAATTGTCTTTTGCCGGTTCTGGCCAAGGCACGGTATTGCGCCATGAATTCTTTTTCCGGATCAAGCTTGATCCAGCCATCACTGTTGCTTTGGTCGAAGGTCAATTCTTCGGCACTGTTGCCCAATACCAAAATATTGTCTTTGTCAACGGCCTTTCCATCAATGCTTACCTCAGCCGAAACAGGTTTTAACTGGTATTTGTTAAACGTTTGGCGGAAGCTGGTTCCTTCCAAAGGTTTCAAACCGATTTGCTTAAACTCGCTTTCGATAAACGAGGCGGCTTTGTCAATACCAGGTGTGAAGGTTCTACGTCCTTGCATCTCATCGCTGCTCAAGGTTTTGATCAGGTGGTCTACATAGTCTTTGGTAATGATTTTATTAATGTCTTGCGCCGATGCTACAGTAGCGGCAAACAGCAAGAATAGGGTGTAAATTGTTTTCTTCATCATTATATAGGTTGTTGATTTTGGCCAAGGCCAATTATTATTTTACTTGCGAATTTAACCAACTATCTCTAAAAGCCTGCATAGCTGGAGTTAAATTGCCTCCTGTTTTTTCGATGCTCACCACTTCTAGTGCCGGATTTTCTCCAAAAGTCAGTTTGGTGGTTTTGTCCTGGCCACGGTAATTATAGGTAACCGTTACTACATCGCCTGGTTGGTGGCTTTCGGTAAGCTTGGTTAAAGTTGCTTGATCTTTGATTTCGGTGCCGTCGATGGTCAACAAGATATCGCCCAAATCTAAGCCAGCATCATAGGCAGGTGAGCCTACCGAGGTTTGTGATAGGGTAGCCTTGCCATTCTCGAAGGTTGCCCTTAAGCCAGTGTAGGCTTTGCCCGCATTCGATTTGCGCAATACAAAACCGGCATTGAGCAATAATTTGGCATAGTCTTCCTTGTTGGTGCCGTATACATAATTTTTAAAGAAGTTAGCTGCAAAGCTTGGGTTTTTGGTCAATTGGGCCAAGGTTTTTTCTAAATCGGCCATGCCATAGGCGATTTCTGTTTTGCCATAAGCTTTCCATAGCGCACGCATATAGTCGTCGAGCGTGAGTTTGAAATCGGCCCTTAAGCGAAGATCCAAAGCTAAAGCCACCGCTGCGCCGTAGGTATAGTAAGAAGTGAAGATATTGGTCTTGTTGGTTAGGTCTATGGCTACGCCAGCATCGGCAAATACCGCATAGCGACTAGCTTGGATAGGCGAGAAATTTTTGGCGCCTGGTGAATTAAGCACCTGATTGATCAATCCGTTGAAAGTTTGCGCCGCGTTATCTACTGATCTAAAGCCTGAGCGGGTTAACAGCAAACTGCCATAATATTGCGTAAAACCTTCGGCCACCCAAAGACCTTCTGTTACATTCGAGTGCTCGAAATTAAAAGGTTCAATACCTTTTGGCCTCAAACGCTCTACATTCCAGCTGTGGAAATATTCATGAGAAAAAGTACCTAAAAGACCCGATTCGTAACCTGCAATTTTTGGTGTACGCTGTACAATGGAGGTAGAGTTTCTGTGCTCCATGCCATCGCCTGCGTTGTCTGGATAAACATCCTGCAAAAAGTAATAATTGCCATAATCGTAATTGGGAAACTCGCCCCAAACGGCCAAATGCTCTGCCACCATTTTTTTAAGCATTTCTGCATAATTGTCTATGGTTTTTTGGTCATCTTTCGAGTGTGAAACCAAGTGGATCGTCTGTACTTTTCCATCGGGATTTTTAACCTGCCAGCTAGCCGTTTTGTAATCGGCAATTTCTGTTGGGCTATCCATAAAATACTGGAAATTTGGTGCATAGTAAGTGTCTTTGCCCATTGGTTTGAGTTGGGTAGCCACTTTCCAGTTTTGTTTGTCTGCGTAGTTGAATTTTACCAATCGCGGCCTTTTATCCATGCCTACCGGAAAGGCAAAAGTTGCCGGAATGTTCATGTGAGCGTGAGTTTCGTCAAAGCCTGCATAGGTACCGTCTATCCAGTTGCCAAACAAGGTATAAGTTACTTTTACGGTTGGTCCGTGCGTTGGGATTTCGTACACATCACCTTCTGGCTGATTTAAAGCCAATACTTTTCCATTGGCATCAAAGGCTTTTAAATTATACACGTTTTTGCCAAACTCGTGCGTAGCGTACCTGCCAGGCGATGAACGGCTCATGCGGACTTTTAATGGTCCGGCCGGTACGTTTGGAATGGTCATGCTAATTTGTGCCTCGTGATGGATGGCATTGGGGAAACTCACTTCATAGCTGATTTCTTGTTGCGCCTGTGCCGAAGCACACACAGCCATACAAGCGATGGCCAATATAATCTTCTTCATAATTAAAAATAGTTTCTCAAGTTAAGGCTATTCGGCAAAATGCACAAATTGTGTGAAGATTATTACCGAATAGCCTTAAAGATTGATGGTTCTATTTTAAGCTAGCGAACACCAAAACTTATAATCCATGATGAATTACAGGCGGCCTGCCTCTTTTTTGGCTACTTGCCGGGAAGACATTGCTGCCAGAAAGCTCCAAAGTTTTTCTAATTCCCAAGGTAAGTATCCGCGTATTGCTAAAATCAGCATAGCTTTTGCTATTCAGGAACGTTCTCCATTCGAAAAACAAGTAATTGGTGCTTTTTTTGCTTTTTCCCAAGATGGCAAACTGTCCATTTACATTGAGATAGGTAATGCCGGTATTGTTCTTGGTAAATATTTTATTGAAATTTTCTGCCGACTGGCTGGTTAAATTATGCCAGCCACGTACAATTTGCGAGCTGATTAAAAATTTATCATCAAACTTAATGGCAAGGCCAAAACGCAGGTTGTGTTGAATAATGGCCATGCTTGAGTCTTGAAGGTTAGGGATGAACTTTAATCCAAAGCCAACAGGCATTACCGTTAGCGTTAATTTGTCTGAAAGGTCAAAATTAAAATAGTTGTTAAAGATGAGCCCTGCACGGCCGTTGAGCATCAGCGCCGGAAGAAAGGAAACCGAATCTTTGGTGTCTATTTCTCCACCCAGGTAAGGGTTAATGTCGAATTGCCAAGAAAAATTTCCTTTGCTGGCTACATTAACAATACCTCCAAGATTGACAATGGGCGTTAAATTAGCCAGGAATTTGTTGTTGCCAATAAAGTTGGCTCCAGCCATGGCTCCCAGGTAAGTTTTAAAGTCTGGATCTTCCTCCTCTTCATCCTCCTCGGCTTTGGGATCAGCTTTTGTAATCGAGAACTTAATTTGGCCTGCCGGGTTTCCATTGTAAGAAATCAAAAAAGTATCTTCATCATCCGAAATGACCAATGCATCGAGCTTAAAAACAGCCTTGCCGTCATTGGCATAGGGTTCTACGGCAACGGTCTTGCTACTTTTTTCACCTTTAATAACAATAAGCGGGAGGTCGCTGGCTACTACGTTCGTAAACACTACCGTAGCTTCTTTTTCCCAATTTTGTTTTTTCTGGTCTATTTTGTTGTCTTTCTTGTCAATTGATCCAGCGGTGAGTTCGGCTTTTGTAAGTTGATATTGTGCAAAAACACCTATCGGCAACAAAGCGATAAGCAAAATCATAATCGTTTTCATGAGCATTAATTTAAGGTTATAGATAAGGTTGAAAATATTCTTTTGATGGGCAGTACATAGGTAATATAAGTAGAATTGGCTATGATGATGCCTACAATATTGTTGTGTGTATCGAAAACCGGAGCACCAGAATCACCGCCCATCGATTTTAAGCTGGTAGAGATCAGCCCGCTAAATTTTATCGGTTTTAATTTGCCCCCTATTTGGTAATAGATATTTGGACTTGCTGAATGATGCAGTACTTTGCCTTTCATCAAACCTGAAGTGCGGCCTACCGCGCTCAACGAATAGCTGTTGGAAGCATGGTTGCCTGTAATTTCCAAAGTGTCGGCAGGTTTTTCGCCTACTTGGCATAGCGTACTGGTTACCTCTTCACCATTTTCTATCAGGGCAATGGCACAGTCTAATTGTTCGCTAAACTTGCCAGCAGTTACTCTTCCAAGCATGACCCGATGTCCGTTTGGACTATCTTCAATGCTTGGAGAAACAATTTTGGTGCTTCCAATCGATCCGGTTGCGCTAAATTCAAGTTGCCCATCGTCTAATTCGGCGCCACACAATACATGATAGCAACTCAGGATATGTGCCTGGTTGTCTTTATAGACTTTTAGTCCCAGGGTACCCGATTTGTTGGTATCTCTTTCTCTCGAAATAGAACACCCCGGACGTTTAATTGGCATATTATCGCAAAGCAATGCCGGATCCGTTGCAGAAGCATAGATTTCGCTGCCACCTTCTTGCACATCTGTAGGGATCAGGTAGGTGCGGCCATCGGCAGAACGAAATTCGATATCGGGCGGTATACTGTGGAAGTGCCTGGTGCCCGCTTCTATTTTTTCTGCAGGGATAAAAACCAGGCAATTCGTATCCGTTTGATCGCCATTGGCTATTTTTTTGCCACAGCTAATGGCCGTTACCTTATAGGTGCTTATCCATTCGTCGAAATTCTTTTCTATAGCTTCGATGATGACGCGCTCGGGAACTTCCGCAGCCTGCGTTTCGGCTGCTGTAATGGCTTTGAGGTTTCTTTCTTTGATTTCTTCCTTAAGCGAGTCGCTCTGGCGCTTCATAGCCTCAACAAGTGCCTTCAGGTTTTCCTGAAATTCTTTGGCCCATTGCTCTGTTTCCGTTTTTACAATGCCATTAAATGTCTCTTGAAAAGTCATCAGCGCATTAACCATATAGGCAAACGAAGCTTTGGTAAGCGGATAGTTTTCGAAACAGAGCAATTGCCAGTTTTCGATAAAGGCGTTTCGAATGCTCTCCAGGTTATTTCCTGTCAATACAAACCTGACCCAACTGTTGGTAAAGCCATAGTACTGGTCAAACAGCAATAAGCTGCCACCTATTCCGGCCAATATATAGCCTAAATACAACAGCTTGCCCGATGGATCTAAGGCAGCAGTGAAATAAGGAACCAAGGTGCTTAAAGCCAAAAGAACAATTGCCGACAAGCGGAAAAACCTTGCCCACCATCCCTTTTTCTTGCGGTAGCTATAATACCAGGAAATGGTTTCGTCGGCCGATGCCAAAATCTGACGATATAATTCATCAAGCTTTTCGCCGGCCTTTTGTTGGTCCCAATTTTTTAAAGCTTCATAGTTAATGAGCTTATAATTTGCTTTTGGCTTAGACATGGAATAGAGATGTGGAGCATTAGAAAAGAATACTCCCTTAAGGAGTAAAACCATTGCTTGAATATAAGAAATAATAGGTTAAGATTCTTACTCTCAATGTTATATGTTTTGTTTTGTAAAAAAACAGAACATTTTGAAGGGCCTCAGGCAAGCTGAATCTATCAGCCAATAAGGCATGGTTGATCAGAAGCCGAGCAATTAATAGATTGTTTGGAGCGCTAGGATAGGAAGGCTGTTAAAGGCAGTCCGACTTTACGCTGTATCTTTTTTGCCTGATCATCAAAAAAGGATGTCGCTTCAATTCGGGCTATTTGACTTGGGTAAGTGCAAGCAACAGCAATGTAATGACCACTTATCCTTCGCCGTGCAGATCGCGATGGGCCTGGTTCCTGATCTGTGCCTTTCGTTTTTCAATTTCGGTACTTACCCGGGTTTCGTGGATGCCATCGGCTACTTCTACTTCAAACTCGCGTTCTTTGTTAGATAGGTGTACCTGGCTAAATTCTATATTTTCTATAGCCTGGTCATAAGGTCCGCGGCTGCTCATCAATTTTACAAATACGGGCAGACATTCGAAGAAAATAAACAACAAACCAATAAAGGTTACCGCGAGCGCAGTGTTGAGGTCGCGGGTACCGTCAACGTTAAAACCCAATTGCCCTAAGGCCCAGTTGCGATCGGCAAAACCTGCAATGCTGCTTAGGCTATCCAATTGCTTGGTGGTGTAGAGCTTCTCGGTCATCAGGCCATCAAACTGTTTACGGCCATCCACAAATTTTTCCATCTGGCGGATATCCGTATTTAAGGTATCGAGGTTTTGCTCTCGCTGTTTCAGCTCCGCTTCCTTACGCTTGGCATAAGGACCATAGCCCATAATGCCCGATGTTTCGGTGGTTTTGTTGCCAAAGATTTCGAAATTAAGTTTTTGACGGTCTGCCTTTATTGCAGCAGCCAATGAATCGCGTTGTGCCTTGGTTTCGTTCAGTTTGCCAATTTCGATGGTGTATTTTTTCTCGAATGCCTTGTTGAGCGTATCTATTTTAGAACGTTGCCCGTTGAGGTAGCTCACATGTAAACGTTCTTTGATTTCCTTGTCGAAGATTTTGAGTTCCAACGGCCTGGAGATTACGATACCGATCATAATGGCCAATAAAATCCGTGGCGTTGCTTGCCAAACCTGTTTGCGGCTGCTTGCGTTTTTATTGATGCTCGATACGATGTAGCGGTCCATGTTAAAAATGGCCAGCCCCCAGATAATGCCAAAAAGCATGGCAAAGAACCAGGCAAAATCTGCCCCTTTAAATACAAAATACATGGCATAGCCTCCAGATAGGGCTGCAAACAGACCTGTAAAGAAGATGGTGGCACCAATGCCTAAATATTTATTGTGTTCTGTGGGGTGTTTGTCTAAAGTATCGATATGCGCTCCAGAACAAAACCAGAAAAAACGAGAGATGCCACTATTCATGTTGATCCAACCAATTAATCGAGATTTATTATTAAACGCATTTAAAGGCAAGTTGTTACAGTTGCCGAGACAAAATAAATGTAGAAAATATTTTGTTTGGAGGCCCACCCTTAACCTTCATCCTTCTAGCCTCCGCCTCCAACCTGCTAGCTTTCAGAAAATCGAGATTGGCATGACGGAGCCGAAGACCAAGCAATCGTGTTTTTTGTATATTTGTAAAAAATATAAAAATCATGAAAGAGATTTCAGTACAAGAACTTAAGCAAAAAATTGATAATAACGAAGATTTCCAATTGATCGACGTAAGGGAAACTTTCGAGTATGAAACCTCTAACCTGGATGGCTTGAACATTCCATTGGGAGGCATTTTGATCGAAACAGATAAAATTGCGACCGATAAACCTGTAATTGTTCAGTGCCGTAGCGGAAAAAGAAGTGCCGCTGCCATTATGCAGTTAGAGCAGGCGCATGGTTTCGACAACCTTTACAACCTTAAAGGCGGCATCTTAGCTTGGCAAGAAGCTTTTGATCCAAATATGCCAGTTTATTAATGATTGAATTAGAGAATGATAAATGACAGAATGAAAATGTGATGAGGAGAGTTAAATCCGACAATCATCTTGTTTCTTCTATTCAACCATTCAAAATTCAACCTTCAAAATTTAAATATCGTGGGTAAGAAAATCGCCATTAACGTATTTTACAATATAGGGCTTATTGCTTCCGTTTTCGGAATGATATGGGCCTTCAACAATAACAGTCCGCTGATTATTGCCTTTTTCGGGGCAACATTTGCAGCCTTTCTTTATTTTAAGATCCAATTGATTAAGGATTTTAGAAAAAGCATCAAAAAATAATGAACCTTCCGGAGCGATAGCGCTTTGGAAGGTCTCTTTTGCTACCCTTTTCATTTATCTTTTCTCTAGCTGATTTTCGGGTATTAAAATCCTTGTTTTCTTGGATTAAAAAATGCTGTCTGGGCAACGTAGTTTGTTTTGGTCGAAGCCGAAAAACCAGAACAGAGTAGGCAATCATCAAAAGAGAAAGACATGAAAAATTTGTTTAAGAAGGAGCAAACAAGATCTGTAAAGGAAACAGGAAAAAATATGCCCATGGGCGTAGCACTTACTAGAGAAGAAGCTCGTGCTATTATGGGAGGCTTTGTACCCTATTATTTGAAGCCAAATACGGGCAATCCATTTGAAGGTTGTAGGATTCCTTTAAGATGTGGCCCTCTTTGATCTGAATTTGTAGATTAATTACCAGTTCTGCAAACAACGCCACCTAGGCTTATGAAGTTTCAAAAGCTTTGTAAGCCTGTTGGTTCTTCTAAAAATCGAATAAATCCTGATGCCCTCCTGTTAATCCTAATCCGGGTAAATTATTCAATATATATTTTCCGTTTTCCATTATTGGCGTATCAAAGGGATTGTTTTTGGTCAGCCAAGGGCCGTCTAAATCTGCCCAATCGCACAGAGGCGCCAGAGCAGCTCCCGCCAAGGTGGCGATGGAAGTTTCGCTCATGCAACCAATCAATATTTTCATGCCGAAGCTTCGCGCTTTTAAAATCATCTGGTGCGCTTCGTACATGCCTGCACTTTTCATCAGCTTGATGTTAATGCCATGATAGGCGCCTTTTAAAGTTTCCATATCGCCAATGCGCTGTACGGCTTCATCGGCCAGAATAGGAATCGGACTACGCTGGGTAAGCCAGGCGTTGCCATCCAAATTGTTTTTGTCCATAGGCTGCTCAATCAGCACCACGCCTTGGTCATGTAGCCAATAGATCATTTCAATCGCCTGCTTCCTGTCGCCCCATCCCTGGTTGGCATCTACGTACAAAGGCAGGTTGCTTACGCTCCGAATGGTCTGGATCAGTTCTTTGTCGTTGTCTCTTCCGAGTTTGATCTTCAATACCTTAAAATCCTTTGCATCGGCCACTTTTTCTTTGATCACTTCTGGCGTATCAATGCCAATGGTATAAGAAGTAACAGGCATTTTTGTAAGGTCGGCACCATAAATCTCATGGCAGGGCTTATTTTGCAGCTTGCCGTTGATGTCGTTTAAAGCAATATCTATAGCTGCCTTAACAGCAGGATTTCCGGTTTCGAGGCTATCTAAATATTGGTGGATGGCGGCAAAATCAAAAGGGAATTTAAATTGGCCCCAATCTACCTTAGCCAAAAAAGCCTGCGCAGTGGCGTGGCTTTCGCCCATATAGGGTACCATACTGGCCTCGCCATAGCCTATGATGCCTTCGTATTCGGCTTTTAAAAGCAATAATGGGGTGCTGGTGCGGGTAAACTTAGAAATAGAAAAGGGATGTTTTAGTTCAAGCTCAAATTCCTTGCTGCTTATCTTCATTATCAATCGTCTTATTAGTAAAAAGGTAATTTACCTGAGTATATTTGTAACGCTAATTCATAATGCCATGAAACCATCATGATTTTCAAAAACCCACAAGGGGCAGAACTATAAAATCATGATTGCTTCATCACAAATGAAAAAAAATTATTCTCCATATGAAAACTATTTCAAGATTACGGTATTTTATTTATTTCTCCATACTAATTGTTGCATCGTGTACCACCGGCAAAAGAGCATTGCAGAAGGGAAATTATGATGCTTCGGTTTCTAAATCGGTTGATCGATTAAAAAGTTCGCCAAAAAATGCCGAAGCCATGAAGGTTTTGCCAGAGGCTTACGGCTTTGCGCTGAACGATCACTTGAGAAAAATAGACGAGGCTAAATCGTCGTCAGATGTGTTCCGCTGGGAATCGGTTTTGTATCATTATCAAACCTTGAACCAATTGGCAGATGAGATTAATGGCTGTCCTGCTTGTTTAACTTTGGTGCCAAATCCACAAAGATTTATTAAAGAAGAAGGAGATTCTAGGTCTAGGGCCGCCGAAGCACGCTATGTGCTTGGTCAAAAACAACTGAACGAACGCAACAGGGCAAGTGCTAAAAATGCCTACTTCAATTTTGAAAAAGCGCAGCAGCTTGATCCAAACATTAAGGACATCAAAACAAAAATGGACGAAGCTTATTGGGCTGCGGTAGTAAAAGTAGTGGTACAACCAGTGGTGGTAAACAGTTCTTATTATCAATTGAGCAACCAGTATTTTCAGCAGCAGGTGAACGATTTTATGGCCAATTACCAAAGAAACCGGTTTGTGCTGTTTTATTCGGAGCAACAGGCCAGTAGCCAAAAGATTGTTCCAGACCAGGTACTCAGCTTAAATTTCGACGATTTTGTGGTGGGACAAACCTATGTAAAAGAGCGTGTAGAGAAATTAAAGAAAGACAGTGTGGTGATTGCCAATCCTCGTGGCAAAGCGCCAGTTTACGGTACCGTAAAGGCTACATTGAGCATCTTCGAAAAGAAAGTAAGTTCATCAGGCCTATTGGCCTTGACCATTACCGATTGGCAAACCCGCAAAGTATTAAGACAACAACGCTTAGCCGGAACTTATGTATGGCAAGACAGTTGGGCCAGCTACAAAGGCGATGAGAGGGCATTGACCAAACAGCAATTGGCCATGACCAGCAAGAGAGAGGTAATGCCTCCTTCGCCAGCCAGTCTTTTCTTAGAATTTACCAAACCAATTTATGGTCAATTGGTAGATGAAATCAATTATTTTTACAATAAGTATTAGCAACTTACCGCCTGGAACATTTTGGGGAGTAATCTGAAGAAAATTCGAAATTAAAATCATCGAATGCCCTAATGATATTGATTAACGAACTTATCGAATATATGATTTAGACAAAGACATTTGGTAAAAGAATACTAAGGAGGCCCAAGAAATTTCTTGGGCTTTTTTTATTTGTAGTATACATAGTCAAGATGGCTTTAAGATGGGTAAAATCAAGCAATGTTCAATATTTTTACATACAAAAAAGTAATGGAAATTTTAGCTAGATTTAACTTCAAAACCAAAACAAACAATTTATAGACAGGGCAGTCTCTAGCCCAATTAACGCCTAACTATGAGAAAATTCTATTTTTCCATCTTTTTTGCTATAGCTTTTTCTTTCTTTTGGCAAACTGCGCATTGCCAATTTGATAAAGCGGCCACCAACATATTGCCTTCAGCCAATGCAACGTCTCTTGCTTCGCAGGTTAATTCGCCAGTTAATTTATTTAACGGCCTGCCTCTTGTACAAGCAGACCTCGGTATGGTAAGAGCCAGGGGAGGATACAGTATTCCGATCTCTCTATCCTATAAAACTGGAGGAATTAAAGTCCAAGATGTATCTGGAGTAGTGGGGTTAGGCTGGTCTATCAGTTCCAATTGCCTAATTACACGGATAGTGAGAGGTTTGCCAGATGAAGATGCCTCAGGATATTTTGGCAGCGATATGGGAGCCAAGATCGAAGGAGTTTTAGATGTACAAACCCTAAATGGGATAAGAAATGGCAATTTAGATGCAGAACCAGATTTATTCATTTTCAATATCAATGGAAATACAGGAAAATTTGTCTTTGATAAAAACAAACATGCCGTTTTTTTAAATAGTAAAGACATCAGGGTTATCAATAGTCCATTTTTACAAGAAATGGGTTATGCCTATTGGATTCTTTCAGACATTAATGGTAATCAATATCATTTTGGTACAGACCAGACAAGTATCGAAACTACTCAGTCTACTGCCTATGGCGAGTCGCAGACTAAAACACTGAGTTTCACTTCCGCATGGTATTTGAAAAAGATCATTTTGGCCAATGAAACCGAGGTCATTAATTATAACTATGAAACCGGTGCCCAAATTAAAACCACTTATTATGGAAGAACCAAGAGGTCGACAGAAAAACTTACCATCTCTGAAAGAGAAGAAGTCAGGTTTCTTGGTATAAAATTAAGAAGCAGAAAAGTAAGTTCTGTTAGAGAGGTTGTAGATATTAGCGAATGGAGCAATAATACAGAACAATTAATCGTGGCCCCAAGGTATTTAAGCGCTGTTGTTACTTCCGATCAAAGTGCCTTTTTTGAGTACGATACTCAAAATACGAGGCAGGACCTGACTAATGGCCTAGCTTTAAAAAGAATTACTGTTAAAAGTTATACCGGCGAAGCGTTAAAAAGCTATGTATTCAACTATAATTATACTTTTTCTCAGGATAAAGATAATCCTCAAGATGTATCGACAACCAATCCGGATAAGTATAGGCTTTTTCTAACCAGTATACAACAGGCTCCGGGCAATGTGCCAAGTTCCTATAGTACACTATTTGGGTTTCAATACGAAGATGGCTATAGTATGTTGCCACCTCGATTCTCGCGAAGAATAGATCATTGGGGCTATTACAACGATCAGGAGTACGGTTATTTCCCAGATCTCGAATATGCCCAGGCCTCGAGTAAAGATCCACGAAGCTGGATAGCTAGTGCTGGTACCCTCAAAAAAATATTTTATGAACTAGGTGGGTCTAAAGAATTCCTCTACAATGGGAATTATTATTTTGATGCCAAATCAAAAAGAAACATTCCCATAGGTGGCTTGCGTATTGCAAAAATCACAACGTCTGATGGTGGCGGCGGAAATAATATTGAAGAAAATTATAGCTATGATGATACAGAAGGGCATTCAACCGGTAAGCTTAAAAACGCCATGCCCATCTACAATACATATATTTCAAATAGCCAAAAAAGTGCCCTTAATCAACAAAGGGTTTACCTTCCTGCGGATAATATCTACGGAAACCCAATCCAAATGCCAGCGGTTCCAGCATTTATAGACAATTTTGGCGGAGTAACCGGTAATGTCTATCCAAATGGCGTTTCGCCAATGCCGATTAGCAATGGTTTGGGCGGAATATTGGTTAATTCTGTAACTACGATTTATGATCTTATCTGGCCAACCACTACTACCATAGAGTTTTATGGGCCAACATTGGTAAGGAGTTTTAATACGATCAGCAGCATATTCGATGTTGATGGAAATGCGATAGGATATAGCCAGGTTGGGGTAAAACGTGAGGGTGAGGGAAAAACTGTATATGTTTTTACAGATATTGCCGACTATCCAGATCTTTCGGCTCAATTCTCTATCACTGGAGGTTTCAAAACACTTAGAAGATTGGGCCCTGACGAGTTTCCCTTTACGCCAAGTAGCTCATTTGCATTTGCCAGAGGGCAGGTAAAAGAAAAGCTGATTTATAGTGAATATGGTTCGCTGGTAAAGAAAATAAAGAATACATATGCTTTAAACAACGATGCCGAAACAGTAAAAGGGTTTAAGTGCGAAACAGCTTCTATAAATACGGTGAACGGGGGCTTTACAGGCACAAACAGTAATAATTTCTACATAGGCTACTATGATATGATCCCAAAATCTATACAGCTTGTAGAAACAAATGAAGAAACTTACGGTGTCGGAAATACGCCAATAATAAATACGATTACTTATAGCTATAATGATGTTGTTCCATCATTGTTAAAATTCCAAACTACAAAAAATAGCGACGGCGAATCTTATTTGTCAGAATTTAAATATGTTTTAGACAAAGCCCTGGTTGCCTACAGCAATCAGTCTGAAACGGATGCGGCAAATAACCTATATGCAACAGGTAATTATGCGGCCTTACTTGAAAATACTATAAAAAACGGCAATGAGATTATTGGTGCAAAAAAAATCGGCTATAAAAAATGGACGATAAATAACAAAGAACTGCTTTTGCCTGAAACGGTTTATCAAGGCAGAGGAACAGCTGTTGAACCCCAAGTAAAATATGAATCGTATGATCAAAGCGGAAATATTTTACAGTCATCGGCAAAAGGGGGTGTAAAAAATGCTGCAAAATGGGATCAAAATCGATTGTATCCTGTTCTCGAATGTACCAATGCCAGCCAAGAAGAAATCTTCTTCGACAGCTTTGAAAATACCGTAAATGCGACTAGCGGGAATGCACATTCAGGAACAAAATATATGAATGGAGATTACAATGTTAGTTTTAATGTGGCTGCCGGAAAAGCGTTTAAGATTTCTTATTGGTTCTATGAAAATTCAGAATGGCATTATTCGGGTTATTTGGATTATACCGGACCAACGATGATGCTTTCAAATGGAGATGCAATAGATGATGTTATTATCATACCGCAAGATGCTCAAGTGGTGATAAAAAGCTACCAGCCTTCGGTTGGTATTGCCAGTGTTACCGACACAAAAGGGCTAACAACCTATTATGAATATGATAACCTCCAAAGACTAAAATATGTAAAAGATGATCATCGAAATATTGTGAAGAGCAATGAGTACAATGTCCATCCTCCTTATTTTTATAACGACTTTGTGAGAGGAGAATTTACAAAGAACGATTGCGATTTTGGATATATCGGGGAAACCGTAAACTATTACGTAGGCTTCAATAAATTCTATTCTATCAACTCAAAGGCAGAAGCTACAGCCATTGCCACAAATTATTTAAACTCAACAGGACAGGCATATGCAAATAGTGTAGGTAGATGTAGGCTGCCATCTTTTGAGGTGATGTATGCCTACTCTTCGCTAAAATATGAGATATGCAATTTTATGTCGTCTCCTATTGCCGTTCAGGCTATTAGAACCTATCAGAATGATGGAAAACTGTACGAAGACGAATACCTTACCACCTTGGCTCGAACTGGTTATTATGCGCAGCAAAATTCCACTGTGCCGGTCAATTACATTTATGTAGTAGATGGAGAGATTAAATTTACAAATGCTTGTGGGCAAGACGACCCGGTTGATTTTATTTACAGCAGTACTTATCCAGCAAATTCAAATTGCGAATCTGTTGCTCCGATTACTAAATACGCTTTTGTAAATAATTCCTATCAAATAATCAATGTAGGAACTATTTTGTCATCCCCGTTATTTCTAGGAGTGCCAGACGGTTATTATATAAAGAACGGGATGATTTATACCGTGTCTGGAGGAGTGGTAACAGAAGAAAATGGTTGTGCATTTATACCTCCGCCACCCATGTCGGTAAGCATGACCAGGCAAGATGCCTCAATAGTAGGCATTTGCCAATCTGACAATTACAGCACTTATTATTATACCGGAGGTTTAATCACAGTAGGAACCATTCTTTATACCAACCCAGCTTTAACGATGAAGGCTCCTCCTGGTTACTACTATGGCGGGAGCACTATTTTTATCATAGTAAGTAATGGAGAAGTTTATGGCGGGCAAACCTGCCAAGAAGTACAGGATGGGATTTTTCTTTCGCACCCGCCATTTGGACCATCTATCGATCCCGTTGCGGCCGCTATTGATGTAAGTTACTCAACGGTGAGGTCGGATATGGGCAATACAACCAGTGTATTGCTGAGTATGGCACTTTATTGTCCAGGTGGATCCTTTAATGTGCCTGTTACATTGGGCGAGCCTGAACGTATCTATTTTACAGAGCCTACAATGACGATAAAGGCACCAGATGGCTATTATACTTTGCATGAAACAGATCCTGCGCATTCTGGATACAAATTTTATTACCTAAAAGATGGGAAATTGTTATTCAGTAATTTCTTCGACCAAATAGATCCAGCACATTGATGTTTATAAACGGCATGATTAACGTTATGAAAAATAAAAAACAATTCCTTTTTGCGATCCAGGCAACATTGGCAATTTTGATGGCTGGCCACACGGTTTTTGCGCAAAAAGACATTTACCTGGATGCTTACAGCGACCAAACCGAAATCAGGGCAAGCAATAGTGTTACTTTGGGTAACGGGTTTCATATTCAGTCTCCAATCGGGCCTGTGCGCATATATACTAGTCCTAGTTTTTTAAACTGTATGCTACTAAATGCAACGCCGAGCCAAAGCCAAAACTATATACTAAGTAGGGTTTTTAAACTGCCAGGAGTTAATGAAACGAATATTGCAATCAATCGCAATGTTTGCGAAGAGAGTGTAAGCGTCCAGTATATTGATGGGTTAGGCAGGCCATTACAAACGGTTATTGTGCAGGGAAGTCCAAGTTTTGCCGATATTGTCAAGCCTATGGAATATGATGCCCTAGGAAAGGCTGATAAGCAATACTTACCCTATACATTGGCAGGAAACAATGGAGCATACCGTTTGGATGCACTACATCCTGGTGCCGGGCAAAATGCCTTTTACAATGCTCCGCCTCCAAATGTTGCAACCAATAGCGTGCCTTATTCGAAAACCATGTTTACAGACGATCCAAGGAGCAAGATTTTAACGCAAATTCCTGCGGGTTCTGATTATTTTCATGCAATTAAAACAGAATATGGCAGCAATAATAATATAGCCGACAGCAATGATCCCAACTATAAAAGAGTAAAAAGATATGTAGCGAACAGTACGATCAACCAACTTACAACTTTAACAGATAATGGATGGTATGGGGATAGCGAGCTCTATTTGACCATTAAAAAAGATGAGAATTGGCAATATACAGATGGACGGGCAGGAACGAACGAAAGCTACGTTGATAAAGCCGGAAGAATAATCTTAAATCGGATTTGGAAAGATAACACTACACCTTTGTCAACTTATTATGTATATGATAAATTTGGGAATCTATCTTTCGTTTTACCTCCAAAGGCCGAGCCAGATCAGTCTAATACCATTACGCAAGATGTAATCAATACCCTGTGCATCCAATATAGATATGACCAATATGATAGGCTCGTTGAAAAAAAATTGCCGGGTGTTGGCCCTGTATATTTTGTTTACAATAAACTAGGTCAGTTGGTAATGAGCCAAGATGCCAATCAACGGATAAAGACACCACAAGAATGGACTTTTTCTAAGTATGATGCCCAAGGGCGAACAATTATTAAAGGAATCTATCAACATATAGGTAGCACATCGAACGGCGATGTAAATGGCGCTGATAATACCAACAGGATTACACTGCAAGCAAATTTTGCCAACCAAACTGGCATGTGGGAAAGTAGAGAGCTTAGCGGAATAGGCTATACCAACGTGGCTTTGCCGACAAATAATATCGCTTATCTGATTATCAATTATTTTGATAATTACAACATTCCAAACTTGCCGGCTTTATATGACGATAGAAACAACCACAGCAAAAAAACAGGTGGACTTCCTACAGCTCAGCAAACTGCTGTTTTGAATGACCCGAGCAAAATGCTCTGGTCTGTAAACTATTATGATAAGGAAGGCCATGTAGAAAAATCATTTTCACAGCATTTTATAGGTGGTGTAATTGACTTAAACAATTATGATGAAATAGATAATGCATACAGTTTCATTGGAGAACTTACAACAAGTACAAGAAAGCATAGAGTGGGCAATATGGTAACCACAATTGCAGATCGGTTTGAATATGATCACATGGGCCGTAAAATAGCTGATTTTCAAGATATAAATAGCCAAGGTGAAGTGGTGCTTAACAAAATAACCTATAACGAATTGGGTCAGCTCGCTGCAAATCAGCAGCACAGTACCGATGGCACAAACTTTCTAAATCAAACTACATACGGTTATACCAATAGGGGCTGGTTAGGCAAAAGCGAAAGCCCGCTTTTTAAATTAAATCTTAAATATAATGAAGGCAGCCACCCACAATATAATGGCAATATTAGCAGTATCAATTGGGGAAGCAACCTCGAAAAAACATTCAGTTATGAATATGACAAGTTAAACCGTCTTACTTCAGGATCCTCTACGGGCATGGTAGAAAACGGGATTGCCTATGATAAGATGGGAAATATAAAAACATTGAGCCGCGACGGGCAGGTAATCAGTTATAGCTATATCAACAATGGAACAGAAGGCAATCAACTTCAGTCTGTATCTGGCAATGGATTAAGCTCAGGTACTTATGTTTACGACCTTAATGGAAATACAGTTACCGATGGCTCTAAAAATAGCGTACAGCTTGGCTATAATCTCCTGAACCTTCCCCAATCAGTTAGTGGCAGCCAAAACGTTAGTTATACTTATGATGCAGCTGGAGGCATGCTCAATAAACAAAGTTCTGCTACTGGCTTAAGTGAATATGTAGATGGAGTACAATACATAAATGGCAGCCTCGAGTTTATCAAAATTAGTGGCGGAAGAGCAGTAAGACAATCAGATAATAGCTACCTTTATCAGTATGATATCACAGATCATTTAGGAAATGTGCGGTTGAGCTATGATAGAGATCCGAACAGTGGTTTAGCCAGAAGGATCCAAGAAGACGACTATTATCCTTTTGGGAAAAGAAAAAGCATAGCCCCTGTTTCTTTAAACAACAACTATCTTTATAATGGCAAAGAGCTACAAAATGAATTAGGGGAATACGATTATGGAGCCCGGTTTTACAATCCAGAAATAGGGCGATGGAATGTTCAGGATCCCAAGACAGAAAAATATGCCGGCGCCAGCCCATATAACTATGTCTTGAACAATCCTATAGCTTTAACAGATCCGGATGGAATGGACCCCTTCCCGATGATCAATCAAAATACAAGAATTCCCTATCCAGATGGCTTAACGCTACAAGCAAATATTACGCCGTCGTTTTCTTTTTCTCCGTTGCGTGGAAGCTTTACTTTCGGTTTGGGAGGCTCAATTGCATTGGTCGCAAGAACGCCGATCGGGCAAGCTGTTTATGAATGGTCTGGCAGGGTGTACAACAATGGAGGTTTAGGTACGTCTGCTTTCACAAAAGGCTGGCAATATGATCTTACAGAGTCTAAATATTTCACTCTCGGAACAAATAAGGATAAAGAAGAAGGAGCAGGCATGTCTACCTATACACTTAACTACCTGACTAGATCAGCCGTAACAAACCCTTATAGGACTTCTATTACCTATGGTGTTTTGCATACCTATAATTCGGCAACAAATGCTACTACTAAACAAGGGCTTTTTGGAATCAGGATCGGGAACTTTTCTTTGAGTACCAATAACGACGTCCACAAAAGATTTCTTTACTATGGTGGGGGAACTGATCAAGGGTGGACAGGGGGCATTGTACTATCGCTGTTAGAGAAGGGGAATTTATACGAATTTGGTTTTCAGGATTTTACAAGTAGCGCTGTTGGCGATCAAGTAATATATGATGATGCATATGATGGCCACTATGTCCAAAATGAAGAAAAAACATCGCTAAATAGAGCAGATACATTTTTTAGGATCAACGGTTATCGCTTAAGTCTTTATGGGCCGGGGTGGCTGCAGAATTTTATTCACAATACAGTTAGTCCAACTTCGAAATTCAATTATAACTTTAAGGATATTCAGTTTGGGTATGATTTTTAGAAGAGGTTTATTTTATGCTTTATTGTTGCTGTGCCTGGTGTCTTGTTCGTCACATTACTATCGAACGGGCAAAGACGGCCGTTACCTAAGACCGGAGACCCCGGATTTTCAATTGGCAAAGCCTCCATTTTCCTTGAAAGGTAATTCGGCAATTGACACGGCAGCCGTCTATGTCTTAACCGTTCCAAAAAGTCCAAACTATCCAGAGATGGATATGTTCTTGAGGTTTTTTTCTAACGGTAGAGTGATAATGAGTACATTGGCAGAAAAAGGAAAACTTAACTTTAATGATCTTGTAAATGTTCGCATTGGATACTTTAAGCTATCGAATCGAGAAATTTCCGTTGAGGTTTTTCAGGCTATGCAAGGAGCAAATTATTTGCTGTTTAAAGGGTATGTAGAAAATAACAGAGTGATCATCAACTCTCAAAAACTAAGGAGTGCCAAAGACTTTACTTTTTTTGATGAACCAAATAGCTACTTAAAAACAAAAATCGATACCTTAAAAGGCAGGCCCGATTGGTGAGCTAACTCTTTTGACTTAACCCTGATTGCCTGCACCTGAAATATTGCTAGTTTTGCAACAATGAATGGCTTATACCAACCCTTTAAGAATTTCGATTTTAGAAACGACAAATGCTTTTTAAGTGGCGATACTTTTACGACGCCCCTAACGAGTTTAAATGTATTGCCTGATTGGCTATTGTCTATGGCCAATTTGAGTGGCAACGAGCAAATCAAATTGCTGGATGAAAGCATCCGTACCTACAAAAGCCTGATGGTGCCTTGCAACGTAACCGTATTCGACCAGTTTGTATCACCATTGGAAGACCGTGTGGCACTGGCTTTTGGCAAGGGTTACGTAGGCGTAGCTGCTTTACCCGAAATCGATTTGTTCAATTGGATTGGCAAACTGATGTACAGCATTCTGTATATCGAAATGCAGGGCGCTATTCGCTTGCAACAACTAAGTGGCGACGGCATGAACATGTCGCAGGGACTAATGCACAAATTTGGCAACCTGCATGTCATGCTGCAAAGCATTTACCGCGAAGTGGTTTTCGAAGATTTTTCACCATGGTCTATTTTGGTGGTGCCTTTGGAAGAAAAAGAAACTGCTTTTAGCTTCAGGGATGAGATCAATACGCTTACTTTCTCCCTCAAATTTAAAGACTTTGGAATCATTGCCTGTTTGCAGGACAATGGAACCAACAAAAGATATCATCAAGAGTTGTTGGATTCGATACAAGGCCAAACACTTTCCGAAAAACAGTTTGAAGAAGTGGCCGCTCGTTTTTTTTATTCAGCCTATCTGTTTAACCGCCTGCCAGAGTACACCATTATGCCGGTAGAAAACGTGGTCTACATTGATGCCATGCCTTTAAAAGGCACCATGAACAAGGCACTTTTTGATGTATGGGCTCATAAAACCTACGGCCAGGTACTCGAAAATTTTTGGAAGCCCTGGGGGCATACCCTTTTCGAGATCATCAAAGATCCGACAGCACCAATGAGCTACTTTGAGGAGCCCTTTTTACCTGCCACCAGTTAAGGCTTGTATCCCAAGCTTAATTGCTTCAAGAAAATGAGGGATAATTCCCGGAACCAATACCACCGTAAAAATCAGTCCGGTTAAGGCGCCAAAAAAGTGTGCATCGTGCCCGATATTATCTAAGTTGCGTTTAGACATGTACCAAGAATAAACAAGGTACAACACGCCAAACACAACAGCAGGCATTGGAATGAACATTATAGCCAACATAGATGTTGGATCGAACAGAATATAGCTAAACAGTACCGCGCTAATGGCTCCTGATGCCCCTAGGCTATTGTAGCCAAAATTATCTTTATGCTTAATTACGGTTGGAATATCGCTTAAAATCAAACTGCCGATATAAATCAGTGCAAACTGCCAATGCCCAACCAACATTTCTAACCTAAAAGCGAAGAAATAAAAGGTAAACATGTTGAAGAACAGGTGCATCCAATCGGCATGGATCAATCCGCTGGTAATAAAAGTATACAGGTTTTTACCCTTGCTTACGGTATAGGGATGCATCATGAACTTGCCAAAAACCTGATGGTCGTTAAAGGCATAAATGCTGGTCACCAGTGTAAAAATGAATATGATCGATGCAACCGGCGTTGCGTTAAGGTATTCCATCATGTTACTTGAGGTTGAGTTTGGTATCTTGTTGCAAACGTGCTATCGGGTAACGCATGTGCGTTTTTTCGTAATAATCGGAATTTTTGTATACAAAATCTAATTGCTCCCTTGCGCTTTTCGCCAAATCAGGGTTTTTGGCTTTCTCGGCTTCGAGTTTTTGTTTCAATTCAGGGTTTTTCTTAAGCAATTCTGCTGCGGTATCTTCAAAAACATAAGAAGAGTAACCTTCTTTTTGGCCCAGTACCGAATCGAAAAAGTTCCAGTTAAAGAAAGAATCTATCGCCTGCGGCTCTAAGGTTTCTACAATATAACGGTTGCTGGGCTGGTTTGCGTACACTACATAATCGCCTGCATAAAACTGGATGTCTTGCGTAACCGGATTAACCTTTACGGCCGAATGCTGGTAATGGCCTTCGTAAGGGCGAGTACCAGTTTTCATATCTGCAATGTAGTACATTTCTACCTTCACTTTGGTGTCGGTGGCCAGTTGTTTCATTTGTACATTATTCAGCTTTAAAAGTGCAATTACCTTATCCCAGGCTTTCGGAATAATGTAGGCCACAGGCTTGGTTACATTGAGGCTAGATTCGAATTGATCCCAGTACTTGATCATTTTGGTATAAGGCGCATTTCTGTCATAGTATAAACGATCCATTCCACTAATTTCGCTGGGTTTGTATTTGGCAGTAAAGCCTTTGAATTCTATACTGTCATAAACCGATCGGTTAAGCTTCCAATCAAGTGGAAAATCTTTTTGCTGCGCCACAAATTCATCGGCTTTGCGCTTGTTTTCGCCAATCACCTTTGCATCGCGAACTATAATATCTACATAGGTTTGCAATAGTTTATAGGTAGATTCTACACGCTTATCAAACGATTTCAGCATGTGGGTTTCGGGCATAAAGCCGATGGTATTGTGCAGGGCGACATAACCTGTAGAATAGCGTGGCGATTCGATGTAGCCAGTAATGCCGGCATCAGGTGTTTCGTTAATAGAGTTTACATAGGGAATAAGTTCATAGCCTTTGCCTTTCATCTGTTTATACAGATCGGGCACCATGGTTTTGGTCAGGTAATTGGAAAGGATACCGTTAAGCTTGTCTTTTTGTGTTGGGATCAGCGTCATGGTGTACTGATAGTCGGCACCATTGCTGGTATGGGTATCTACAAAAATCTCAGGTTGCCAAGTATTAAAAATTTGCTGAAAAGCCTGCGAATTTTTAGAATCGGTTTTAATGAAATCGCGGTTCAGGTCGTAGTTTTTGCTGTTGCCTCTAAAGCCGTAAGCTAACGGTCCGTTTTGGTTGGCGCGCGAAGTGCCCGTACGGTTATGGCTCCCATCGATATTGTAAACAGGAATAATTGCGATCACCACATTTTCTGGCAGTTTGTTGTTTTTTAGCAAGTCTCTGGCAAACATCATGCTGGCATCAATGCCTTCGGGCTCGCCCGGATGTATGCCATTATTGATCAAGAAAATAGGTTTGTCGCTTTTTCTTAAGGCTGTTGGATCGAAAACTTTATTTTTAGAAAGAACCAGCAAATGCAAGGGCTTGCCAAAATCGGTGCTGCCATAGGTAAACAGCTTGGCCTGCTGCGGATAGCTTTTAGCCAGGGTTTCATAAAACGAAATGGCTTCGGCATAGGTTGTGGTTTCTGTTTTATGGCTTCTCTCAAATGGAGTTTCTTGCGCAAAAACACTAAAAGAGCCTAAGAAGGCGAGCATTAGGGATAACTTCTTCATAAAATGAATTAAAAATAAAGTCTCCTAAATTACTTTTTTTATTTGACTAGAAAAGTAACACTATCGTCTCCTATCCAGGCCCAAAATGCCGAAATTGTATCGTGCGCCTACCGAGAAATAGCTATAAATATCGTTCTTGCTGCTCGAGCTATAGCCGTCTAATCCCTCGCCCATGGCCATGGTGCTTTGCAAATTAAGGTTAATTACCAAACGATCGCGACCCCATTGATCGGGAATATAAAAATTGATGCCCAAATTAACCGGAACAATCATTTCGTTGCTTTTATCTTCGCCTGGGAAAATCACATCACCGTAATAACGCACGTTAGAGAGTTTGTTTTTGATGCCACCAATTCCTGCGCCAAGGTAAAGTCCGCGTATGCTGTTTAAAAAAATGTTCTGGCGATCGTAACTGGTCAGGAATTCGCCCAACTGTACTTTTAAATTAAGGCTTCCCGACAGGTAGGAGTTAATGAACTGTCTATGGTTAGGGTCGGTGGTAATGTCGCCACCGGCTAGTTCGCCCTTTTGTATTTCGAGGCCGAAACTTACATATGGGGTAGGGTAGTAATCGATTACGCCGTAACCGGCAAAAGCGTTGGTTTTTTTGTCAAGATCGGCAAAAGCCAAGGTAGTACCTGCTCCGCCACCAATGCTTAGTTTAAAGTAATTGGTTTGGGCAAAAGCGGTTACACACAATAGAAAAGTAGAGAGGAAGAGCGTAGTTCTTTTCAATATGATAAAATTTAGACTAGAAGATTCTTTTTGAAATGCCAACGGGACCGAAATTATATTTAATACCTACTGAAAAGAGCGTATAGAAATCGGGATTATTATTTTTAAAAGTAGCCATCGGATCGTCATAGCCATCCAAGCCTTCGCCAAAGGTAAAATTGCCTTGATAATTGAAGTTTAGGATGTAACGCAACTTGCCGTAATCGTCTCTAAAATAGAAGTTCATGCCCAAGTTAACCGGTAACAAAACATTGGTACTCTGGTCTTCGCCAGGAAATTTATAGCCCAACGGATTCTCAGGTGTTTGTGTATTTGGTTTATAGCGAACAACGTAGGTCATTTTGTTTCTAATGGCCCCAATTCCGGCACCCATATAAAGGCCCTTGATCACGCTTAAAAACTTGCTGTCTGAATAGTCGATAAATTGTCCCAAAGCTATCCTGCCACCAACCGAAAAGGCCTTGTAGCTATTTACAAACTGGCGGTTGTGCGGATTGGTAATGATGTCTCCGCCTTTGATCTTGCCCATTTGCAGCTCTAGCTCAGCTACTATATAAGGCGTAAAGTTGTAATTGAAGCTGCCATATCCCCCATAGCTCTGGCTGTTTTCGCGTACATCGGCATAAGATACCGTAGCACCAAAACCTCCACCAATTGAAAGTTTGTGAAAGTTCACTTGGGCATAACTTGTAAAGGCTAAAAGTAGTAATGCAACGGCTAAGCTAAGTCTTTTCAAATCCTTGTTTTTTACTGGTTTAGCAACAAAAGTATAATCTTTTTTGCATTTGTTTAACTTTTATTTAATAATTTTCGCCACATATGGCCACTTACGAAAACAAGGAACAACAGCTGCAGGAACGATTTATCCGCTATGCAAAAATAGATACACAATCTGATCCAAACTCACCAACATGTCCGTCAACCCTAAAGCAAAAAGACTTGGGAAAGGTACTGGTGGCAGAGCTATTGGAACTGGGTATTAGCGATGCCGAGTTAGATGAGCACGGTTATGTATATGCTACGCTTCCGTCAAATACAACGAAGCAGGTTCCGGTCATCTGTTTTTGTTCGCACATGGATACCTCGCCAGACTGTAGCGGTGCACAGGTGAAGCCTATCATCCACCAAAACTATAAAGGCGAAGATTTGGTATTGCCGGATGATCCAAGTGTGGTGATCAAAATGAGCGAACATCGTGATTTGAAGGATCAGTTGGGCAATGATATCATTACTGCCAGCGGTACTACGCTATTGGGTGCCGACAACAAAGCCGGATTGGCCGAAATTATGGAAGCCGTGAGCTTTCTTTCTAAGCATCCTGAAGTTAAGCACGGTACGATTAAAATTCTGTTTACACCTGATGAAGAAATTGGACGTGGTGTAGATAAGGCCGATCTTAAAAAACTTGGTGCTGATTTTGGCTATACCATTGATGGCGAAACCCTAGGTTCCATCGAGGATGAAACTTTTTCTGCAGATGGGGCAACCTTAACAATTAATGGAGTAAGCTCACATCCAGGCTTTGCCAAAGGGAAGATGGAAAGCGCCATTAAAATCCTTTCGGCGATAATAGATGCTTTGCCCAAAGAGGAGTTAAGCCCGGAAAGTACGACGCTTAAGCAAGGATTTATCCACCCGGTAAGTATTCAGGGCCATGTAGAACAGGCCGAGGCACAGTTTATACTAAGAGATTTCGACGACGAATTGTTAGCACAACATGCAGTTACGTTAGAAAATATAGCCAAAACTGTTTTAAAATCTTATCCGGGTTCTAGTTACGAGCTTAAAGTTAAGGCGCAGTACAGAAACATGAAAAAAGTGCTTGACCAGCATCCGCAAGTGATCGCCTATGGGGTACAGGCTATAGAAAGGGCTGGCATGGTAGTTAAAAAACAAAGCATCAGGGGTGGTACCGATGGATCGAGGCTATCTTTCATGGGCTTGCCTTGTCCCAATGTTTTTGCTGGCGAACATGCTTTTCATGGCAAGCAAGAATGGGTTTCGGTACAAGACATGGAAAAAGCAGTGCAGACTATTATCAATATTGCAAATATCTGGGAAGAACAGGCTTAAGCGCCTAATTCCAGTTTCGCTAAATATTGATCTTCGCCATCATCATAACAAATGGTGCATTGCCAGCCACATTGCTGGGCCGTACGCTTTAACGTTTCTTGATCAAGGTAAAGCCAGTTGAACCAATTGCCTTTCTGTTTCTGGTATTCATAGCAATAGCTTACTTCTCCAAAATAATGGTCGCTGGGCATGGGCAGGTCATCGTACAGATAAGAAATGTCTGAACTGTCAAAAATAAGTCGTCCTTTAGGATTGATCAGGATTTTGGCTTTCTCCAAAAAATCAATAAATCCTGATAAGGTGCCTGTTAGCCCTATTCCATTCATCATGAAAAGAAGGGTGTCGTATTTTTGGTCCAGCTTAAAAAAGTCTTGAACGAAAGCTTTTTTAACACCCCTGTCTTGCATAATTTCAACTGCTGTTGCAGAGATATCTATCGCCGTAACATCAAAGCCTTGTTTTTGCAATACCAATGCATGGCTTCCCACGCCGGCACCTACATCAAGTATTTTCCCTTTGCACAATGCCAAGGCCTTATGCTCCAGTTCGGGCATATCATCTTCATCCCGAAAAAATACGTCGATGGGCATTTCTTCGGGTTCGTCATAAGAATTATGTAGCCATAAGGTGCTTGCTTTGCCTTTTTTATGATAATCGGCCAATGCCTTTCCAAAAACGTCCATGGTTCAAAGATAGGCAATGGACCAGGCAAATGCCTAAGGCAACTAAGCTTTTGCTCTGCTCAGGGTATTTTTTACCAATTCGCCAACGCCGCTCAGTTTGCTTTTCGAATTGTCTAACAAGTCGCAGAACCAATCGCCTACTTTTCCTTTGATATCATCTGTTCTGTCTGATGAAACTACCAAGGCCACCACAGCACCTAGGGCTGCTCCGGCCAGTACACCTGCCAATATTTTTGTTTGCTTTGTCATGATCTTAATATTTACTCTATTTAACGTTATACGGGCAAACTTGTTTTTGGTTTTCTATATTTATGCCACTATAAAAATAAAATTCCATGAAGAAAGCCTATTTCATTGACCTCGATAACACGGTTTATTTTACCAAGCCCAACGTTGATCAGTTGTTAGGTCCCCTATATAATTTGTTGGCAAATGAAGATTTGGGCATCGGCGCCGAAGAGTTTGAAAAGGCGAAGGCAGAAATGCTGCGGACACCATTTCAGAAAGTAGCGTCGCTTTATCAATTTAAGGAAGCTGCTATAGCCAATGCCGTGGCTTATTTGCAGCAAGACGAAGTTAAAATGCCACTCAGTGTTCACGACGAATACCATTACCTAAAGGCCTTAACAGGATTGAAGTTCATTGTAACAGCCGGCTTTGAAAAGAAACAGCGCAGCAAGGTGCAAATGCTGGGCATAGCCGATGATTTTGTGGAGGTCTTTGTGGTTGATGCCACCAAAACAAAAGGCAATAAGAAAGATGCCTTTGTAGAAGTGATGCAAAAATATAAGCTAAAGCCAGAAGAGATATTGGTTATTGGCGATGATGCCGAATCGGAAATCAAATTTGGTCTGGAGCTAGGCATAGAAACCTTTTTGTATGATCCAGGTAATAATTTCCCGGAAGCAGAAACTACTTATCGCTCTACTAGCCTCAAAGAGATTGGCCTCATTTAACTAACAGCAAATGTTGCAGAGACTGTCGTATTTTAATTTGTTTTTAGCCATCATTTATGTGACAGTTTACCTGAGGAGCGGCACGTTCACCTCTACTTCAGGTATTTTGGCCATTGTTGTTTTCAATTGGTTGGCTTTGAGAAGCTTTCAGTTGGATAATTATCGATGGGAAATTTGGCATTATCCATTTGCTTTGTGGAGCTTATATTATGTGGGCTTGCTTGCTTATGGCTTATACAACGTTATAGGGCCAGCCATCACCTACGGTTTTATGAGCAGCGATAATGAGCTTTATGTAGTGCTAACAGTTATGCTCATTGTTGGAGTGCTTTGGCATATGGTAAGCTACTTCATTAAGAATCTGAAAACGCAAAAGCCTTAATTTTGTTTATATTTATGTAACCGAAAACTTAAAATAATAAAAATGAGAAAGTTAAGTATTGCGTTAAGCTTCGTTTTGTTGCTGGCAAGTGCCTGTAACAACGAGAAAAAAGACACAGGAACAAATGACTCTACAGCTAGCAGCGCCGTTGCCGGAACTGATTCTGCCGGTAAGCCTGTAGACACTGCCGCCATGAATAAGGCTTGGGCAGCTTATATGGCACCTGGCAAAGTACACCAGATGCTGGCGAAGGCCGATGGCAAATGGGATGCCGAGATTTCTTTTTATCAAAGTCCAGACCAGCCTCCAGTGGTAAACAAAGCAACTTGCGAAAACAAAATGATACTGGGTGGCAGGTACCAACAGACTATTTATAAAGGAGTGATTGATAATATGCCTTTCGAAGGCCAAGGTACATTGGCTTACGATAATTCTAAAAAGGTTTTTATCAGTACCTGGATAGATAATATGGGAACTGGTGTAATGCAGCTTGAAGGAACTTTTGATGAAGCAGCCAATACTTTAAACCTAAAAGGGCGTGCCACAGATGCGGTAACCGGGAAAGACATTATTGTTAGGGAAACCATGAAAATTGTTGACGACAATACCCATCAGATGGAAATGTTCGATAACAAAGATGGCAAAGAGACCAAAACTATGTCTATTTTGTTGAAGCGCGCTAAGTGATAAGTGTTTGGCGCTCGGTGTCAATGTCAATAGGAAAGATATTTTTTTGCGATCGTTGATGTTCTTCACCAACGAAACAGGTTTGATTTCGATAGTTATTTTTTATAAATCTTGGAGCTTGTTGGTGAAGAGCACCAACAAGAACATGGATACTTCAAAGGTCCGGCTATTTGTTCGGACCTTTTTTATGATCTTCATATTACCTAATTGAAGCTAAGATGGCAAAATCAATACAGTCGCGTAGGTAGAAATAAAGACTGGTTTCTGCCTGGTTTTATGCCTCAGTTCACCGAAGAAGAATGGAGAATCTTTAAGTGGCAATTCGAGGCCTTAAACTGAGGACTAAGAGAAAATTCCTTCACGAGTCAGCCATCTCTTGTACAAGGCTTAATTTTTTTGCTTCAACTATTTGGTAATTAAAGTATTCTCCCTATCTTTGCAGTCCCTAAAAACTAGGGTAATAAATATTTTTTAACAAATTAAATAAAAGCAAGTGAATACGTTAAGTTACAAAACTGTCTCTGCCAATGCAAAAACTGTTAGTAAACAGTGGGTTGTTGTTGATGCACAAGGAGAGATTTTGGGGCGCTTGTCTTCTAAGATCGCAATGATCATCAGAGGAAAACACAAGCCTGAGTTTACCCCAAACGTAGACTGCGGCGATAACGTTATCGTTATTAATGCAGACAAGGTAAAACTGACCGGAAACAAATTCAGCGAAAAAGAATACGTTTCTTACACTGGATATCCAGGTGGTCAAAGATTCATTTCTCCGAAAGAGTTAATGGCAAAGCACCCAACTCGTGTGATCGAGAAGGCTGTACGTGGTATGTTACCTAAAACCAAATTGGGCAAAAAATTGTACACCAATCTTTTTGTTTATGCTGGTGCCGAGCATCCACATGCCGCACAATCACCAAAAACCATTACACTTTAATTAAAGGAGAAAAGAAATGTCAGTTACAAATACTTCAGGAAGAAGAAAAACTGCAGTTGCCCGTATCTACTTAAAAGAAGGCAACGGCACGATCACCGTAAACGGTAAAGATCACAAAGAATACTTCCCTACCTTGCCTTTACAATATATCGTTAACCAATCGTTCGAAGTTTCTGAACTAGTTGGCAAATACGATGTAAACGTAAACGTGAACGGTGGTGGTGTAAAAGGCCAGGCAGAAGCAGTTCGTTTGGCTATCGCAAAAGCTATTGTTGAGTTAGATGCTGAGAAAAAACCAGCATTGCGCGCTAAAGGGTTAGTAACCCGCGATATGCGTATGGTTGAGCGTAAGAAACCAGGACGCAAAAAAGCACGTAAGAGATTCCAATTCAGTAAACGTTAATCTTAAGGAGACAAAACAATGGCAAGAACTACATATCAAGACTTATTGGATGCAGGTGTACACTTTGGTCACCTTACCCGTAAATGGAATCCAAAAATGGCTCCTTATATTTTCATGGAGCGCAATGGAATTCACATTATAGATTTAAATAAAACTTTAACTAAAACTGAAGAAGCTGCTTCGGCGATTAAACAAATCGTGAAATCAGGTCGTAAGATCCTTTTCGTAGCTACTAAGAAACAAGCTAAAGAAATCGTTGCCGATCAGGCAAAAAAAGTAAACATGCCTTTCGTAACCGAGCGTTGGTTAGGTGGTATGTTAACTAACTTCGCAACTGTACGCAAGTCAATCAAAAAGATGGTAACCATCGATAAGATGACTAAAGATGGTACTTATTCGATCCTTTCTAAAAAAGAGCGCTTGATGATCCAACGTGAGCGTATCAAATTAGAAAACCTATTGGGTGGTATCGCAGACCTTAACCGTTTGCCAGCTGCAATTTTCTTGATCGACGTTAAAAAAGAGCATATCGCTGTAGCAGAAGCAATGAAATTAAACATTCCTACTTTTGCAATGGTTGATACCAACTCTGATCCTTCTAACATCGATTTCCCAATTCCAGCTAACGATGATGCAACAAAATCAATCTCATTGATTACAGATGTGATTATCAAAGCAATCGAAGAAGGTTTGGACGAGCGTAAACGCGAGAAAGACGAAGAAGCAGAAAAAGAAGCCGTAGCTGTTAAAGCTGCTGCCGATGCTCCTGAAGCTCCAGCAAAAGACGCAAAAAAAGCAACCAAAAAAGCAACTGCTGAAGCAGAAACTTCGGAAGATACAGAAGCTTAACCCCTAGCCCCTAAAGGGGATCTAAAGATTCTTAAAATAATAAATTTTATAACTCACTCGCAAGCCCCCTTTAGGGGGTTTGGGGGTTAAAAATTAAAAAATGTCTACAGTACAAATTACTGCCGCAGATGTAAACAAATTACGCCAACAGACCGGTGCCGGTATGATGGATTGCAAAAAAGCATTAGTAGAAGCCAATGGCGATTTCGAAGCTGCTGTTGATTTATTGCGCAAAAAAGGTCAAAAAGTATCGGCTGCTCGTTCGGGTAATGCTACTTCAGAAGGTCTAGTATTAACCCATGTTTCGGCAGATGGTACAAATGGTAAATTAGTTGCTTTAGCTTGCGAAACTGAACCAGTTTCTAAAGTTGAAGATTTCCGTAACCTAGCTCAGGCAGTTTTAGCTGCTGCTGTTGCTAACAGTCCTGCTTCTGCTGAGGAATTATTAGCGATTACTTTGGAAGATGGACGTACAGTTGCCGAAACTATTACTGAACTAACTGGTAAAATCGGCGAGAAAATCGTTATTCAAGATTACGCAAATATATCTGGCGAGAAAATCGTTTCTTATATCCACTCTAATGGTAAAATGGGTGTTTTAGTAGTATTTGCAGGCGCTAACGGTGCAGATATTACTGAAGCTGGTAAAGATGTTGCCATGCAAATTGCTGCGATGAGCCCAATTGCTGTTGATAAAGATGGCGTTGATCCTGCAACTATCGAGCGTGAAATCGAAATTGCCAAAGATGTGATCCGTCAAGAAGGCAAACCAGAAGAAATGGTAGAAAAAATTGCTGCTGGTAAATTGAACAAGTTCTACAAAGACAGCACTTTGTTGAACCAAGAATTCGTTAAAGATTCATCAAAAGATGTTCGTAAATTCTTAGACGAAACTTCTAAAGGTTTAACCGTTACTGCTTTCAAACGCGTACAGTTAGGTTCTTAAGAAAGTAAGATAATTATAAGAAGCCCCGTCCCGATTTTACATTAGGATCGGGGCTTTTTTATTTGATGGCGATAGTTCAGCGCTTGGCGTTACGAGCTTATCGCTTAGCCCCTAACGCTCTACGCCTTCACTTCCACTCTCCCCACTTCTTTTCCCGAATCATCAAACATAACGGCACTTAAGCGCTGTTTATTTGCTGTAATCTTAGTCAATGTTCTGGTGCCCTCTTTTGGTCCGCCACCAATAATCAGTGGGTAGTTGTTTAAGCCCTGCGCAGGCTGGTGTACCATGTATTTATGCGTGTGTCCGCTCAATACCAAATCAACCTTGCCTTTGTTCAGTAAAGGTTCAAAAACCTCGGTACAATGTTTTGGTCCATGGGCATCGCCTGAGTAGCGTGGCGGAATATGCATCATCACCACCCTAAAGGTTGCTTTTTTAAAAGCTTTGCTTTGCATTTCCTGTTGCAACCATTGTGCCTGTTCTATTCGGTATTGGTCAAAATCTACAATGCCGGCATAAACCGGATGCGCATCTTCCTTGTCTTCGCCAGTATCTAAAATAACGAACCTAACCGGACCCAAGGTAAATGCCGCGCGGCCAACATTCTGAAAATAGGATGGAAATTCCCTGCAAAACTTACCCCTGGTTTCGTGGTTGCCCCTTACATAGATAAATGGTGTTTGCTTGGCAAAAGCATCTACACAAGGCTGTAGCATGTGCTCAATGATTTGCTTTTCGTCGGTTTGATAATCGAAAATATCGCCGTTAAAAAAGATAAAATCGTTTTTCTTTTCCTTGTCCAAATCCAAAAGAAAAGGAATAGATTTAGGCCTGTCGTGAATATCGTTCAACATTAAAAAACTGATGTTCTCTTTGCTGCTGTCTGTATTTACAAAAGTCCCAACATCAGTTATGGTAGCGCCGTAGGTGAGTTTATAAGGCTGAAAATCTACCACTTCCTTACTTACAATTTTATAGTGATAAGTAGTTCCGGGTTTCAGGTTTTTTAAGGTTACGCAATTTAACCTGCCCTCTGGCCTTAGGCCTAATTTGCTTTCGCCATAGGCTTTTTGACTTAATGTTTCTGGAGTTTCTCCGTACTCTACCCAACTGGCGGCATCTTTGCTGGTAATCCATAAGATGCTCATCTCATTGCCAAAGGTGGTTTGTAGGTAAGGGCCAACGCTAATGCGAAATGCTTCTTCTTTAACTGTGGTACTGGCAATGCTGGTGGCTGGTGCAATCAATGTAGCCGCACCAAGGGCTAAACTGCTTTTAAGAAAGTTTCTTCTCTGTTGCTGAGGATAGTTGTTTTCCATGAAATTGTTTCTCTAGGGTGATGGGCTAAATATAGCATACAATAATTAACTTTGGCGGCAAGTAAAATAAAATTTATGCTACAGAAACTCGATAATTGCGCTTATTTTCAGGGAGATGGCTTTAATGAACATTTCGATATTGAATTGGCAGATGGAAAATTAACTAAGATTAATCCTTCGCAAAATACCGCCAAAGTCGAGAATTTTATTGTTCCTGGATTTATAGATCTCCAGATTTATGGTGCCGGTGGCAAGCTGTTTTCGGCCGAACCTTCTGTAGAATCATTAACACATATTGAGGATACCCTGCTCAAAACAGGCACAACCAGTTTTTTAGCTTGTATAGCCACCAATACACCAGCTGTTTTTAATCAATGCATAGCGGTAGCCAAAGCACATCGGGCAAGGGCCAAGAACTGTTTGGGTTTGCATTTAGAAGGGCCGTTTATCAATGCCAAACGCAGGGGTGCGCATGTGTTGGAGTATATCCGCAAAGCGAGTTTAGATGAAATTAAAGCTCTTTTGGATTTTGGCGATGGCGTAATCAAAATGATGACCATTGCACCCGAACTGCAGGATGATGAAGTGATCCAATATTTGTTGGATAATGGCGTGGTGGTATCGTTAGGCCATAGCGATGCCAGTTTTGACCAGGCCACCGTAGCCTACAATAAGGGCATACAAACCACAACGCACCTGTTCAATGCCATGAGCCCTATACATCACCGCGAGCCGGGGATCCCAACGGCGGTTTTTAACCACGATAAGGCCATGGCCAGCATCATTGCAGATAACCAGCACGTGAGCTTTGAGGTAGTTAAAATGGCACAAAAACTATTGAAAGAACGTCTTTTCCTCATCACCGATGCAGTTACCGCTTGTGCAACCGGACCTTATCAGCACCAAGCGCAAGGCGATAAGTTTGTGATGCCTGATGGAACGCTTTCAGGTTCTTCGCTCACCATGCTTCAGGCCGTTAAAAACTGTGTTGACCACTGTGGCATTGCGCTGGCAGATGCATTAAAGATGGCCACAGCATATCCTGCCAAGTTAATTGGATTAGAAGGAATGCTTGGAGAAATCACGCTTGGTGCAACAGCAAACCTTTTGGTGATGGATGAAACGCTAAATCTTAAAAGCGTCATCTTCAAAGGAGAAGCTATCTAAAACTAAATATTTAAACCAATTGTTAATTCTATAGCCAGGTATTAAAAAAATGTTAATATTTTTGGGGTCATAAACCATCCGTGATTCAATGATCATAGGAATGTGTCCTGCAAGTTTGAGGGGAGTTCATTAATCATGGTAAGCTCCATCTGACAGCTGAAAATATAAAATAAACAGATGAAATATAAACGCATCCTGCTAAAACTAAGCGGAGAGTCGCTAATGGGCGAGAAACAATACGGTATTGATAATGAGCGTGTAAGACAATATGCCGAAGATATCAAAGCTGTTCATGACAAAGGCCTAGAAATAGCAATCGTAATTGGAGGAGGAAACATTTTCAGAGGTTTAAGTGCCGAGAAATCCGGAATGGACCGTGCGCAGGCCGATTATATGGGTATGTTGGCCACTGTAATCAATAGCATGGCCCTGCAAGATGCCCTTGAAAAAGTTGGTTTAAAGACCCGCTTGCTTACCGCAATTAAAATGGAACAGATCTGCGAACCTTTTATCCGTCGCAGGGCAGTACGCCACTTAGAAAAAGGACGTATCGTTATTTTTGGAGCAGGTACCGGAAATCCATATTTTACTACAGATTCGGCTGCGGCATTAAGAGCAATCGAGATCAAGGCCGATGCCGTTTTAAAAGGAACACGTGTTGATGGAATCTATACCGCAGACCCTGAGAAAGATCCAACCGCAACAAAATATACCGAAATCTCGTTTAGAGAAGTATATGCCAAAGGATTAAACGTAATGGACATGACGGCCTTCACGCTATGTGAAGAAAACGAATTGCCGATTATCGTATTTGATATGAATAAAACAGGTAATTTCATGAAAATTGCCAGTGGCGAAGAAATCGGAACCTTGGTTCAGGGCTAAATTGAACCATTTTTATATTTTTGTATAAACATTAGATATATGAACGACCTCATAAAGAAACAGTTAACTGATGCGCAAGCTACAATGGATAAGGCAATTATCCACTGTGAATCAGAATTAACGAAGATTAGAGCTGGTAAAGCTTCAGCAGGTATGCTTGATGGAATTATGGTAGATTATTACGGTAATCCAACTCCACTTGCCCAAGTAGGCAGCATCAATACACCTGATGCACGTACCTTGATCATCCAGCCATGGGAAAAAGCATTATTGGTTCCGATTGAAAGAGCAATTATGGAAGCTAATATTGGCATCAATCCACAAAATGATGGTGTCATCATCCGCTTGGTAGTGCCACCTTTAACCGAAGAGCGCCGCAAGGATTTGGTAAAGAAAGTAAAAGAAGAAGCAGAAAGAGGCCGTATCACCATTCGTAACATCCGTAAAGATGCCAACGAAAAGATCAAAAAACTAAAAGGAGAAGGCATTTCTGACGACGAAGTAAAAACCGGCGAAGCCGAAGTACAAAAAATTACCGATGCCTATATCGTGAAGGTAGACAAACACGCAGAGGCGAAAGAAAAAGATATCATGACTGTTTAGGAACTTACCTAATATAGTCTAAATGTAATATAAAAGGGAATGTGGTTCAGCTACATTCCCTTTGTTTATTTTTGCAATCCCAAACATAAAAATAATGAACCGACCATGATTAAACACTTAAAGTTTGATTATTTGATCATGGTAAGGAACATTTGACCAAAAAAAAAACAAAATTATAGGCAAATGAATTTACTACTCCAATACTTAAAACAACATAAGTGGGTAGTGGTTGTGGCGCTGTTTCTAGCAGCCATTAACATTGGCTTTTCGCTAATGGACCCCTACTTCACAGGAAGAATCCTAGACAGGTTTATCAATAAGAGACATGAATTTGGTAGCGAAAACGATTACCTCTGGGGTGTACTTGCTTTGGTAGGCCTATCGATTGGCGCGGCCATGGTATCGCGTATTGCGAAAAACTTCCAGGATTATTTTACCAGCATCATTGTGCAAAAAGTGGGCGCCAAAATGTATGCCGATGGATTAAAGCACTCTCTTGAATTGCCTTATCAGGTATTTGAAGACCAGCGAAGTGGCGAAACTTTGGGCATTTTGCAAAAGGTGAGGCTAGACAGTGAGAAATTTATCACCTCTTTCATCAGCATCTTGTTTGTAAGCTTAATCGGGTTGATTTTCGTGATCGTTTATTCGCTTTCGGTAAGCTACAAAGTGTCGTTGGTCTACGCGGCCTCAATCCCGATCATCAGTTTCCTGAGCTGGTTTTTGAGCCGTAAAATTAAAACCATCCAACGTTCTATCGTGGCCGAAACCACTTCCCTGGCAGGTTCAACTACCGAATCGTTGCGCAACATCGAATTGGTAAAAAGCTTAGGCTTGGCTACACAGGAAATAGACCGCTTAAATAAAACCACCTATAAAATCTTAGGCTTAGAATTGCGCAAGGTAAAATATGTACGCAGCATGAGTTTTGTGCAGGGCACAACGGTAAATTTGGTGCGCAGCACGATGGTGGTGGTACTCTTGATGCTCATTTTTCACGATACCATTTCGCCTGGTCAATATTTTTCGTTTTTGTTTTATTCCTTCTTCCTATTTGGTCCTTTGCAGGAGCTAGGCAATGTAATCTTGGCTTGGCGCGAGGCGGAAATCTCTTTGGGCAACTTCAAAAAGATCCTGAATACGCCTGTAGATCCAAAGCCAGCTAATCCGGTTAAATTGGAGAAAGTAGAAACCCTAGCCTTTTCAAATGTGAGCTTCAAGCACTTGTCTGGAAAGAACAATGCGCTGAACAACATTACCTTTACCACCAACAATGGCGAAACGATTGCTTTTGTTGGACCATCAGGATCGGGAAAAACCACTTTGGTTAAGCTTTTGGTGGGCTTGTACCAGCCAATTGAAGGGGAGGTTTTTTATAACCAAACTTCTAGCAAAGACATTGATTTGGACCAGTTGCGCGAGAAAATAGGTTTTGTAACCCAAGATACGCAACTGTTTTCGGGTACCATCAGAGAGAACCTGCAGTTTGTGAGGCCAAATGCTACCGACGAGGAATGTATGCGTGTGTTGCAACAGGCGGCCTGTCAGAATTTGTTGGCTAGGGCCGATAAAGGCTTGGATACCGTAATTGGTGAAGGTGGCGTAAAGGTTTCTGGTGGAGAAAAGCAACGCTTATCTATTGCGAGAGCATTATTGCGTAATCCGGATATCTTGGTGTTCGATGAGGCTACTTCCTCCTTAGATTCGTTAACTGAAGAGGAAATTACGGCGACCATAAGAGATGTATCTGTGTTGACAAGCCATGTAACCATTTTAATTGCCCACCGTTTATCTACCATCCGCCATGCCGATCGGATTTATGTGCTAGAAAAAGGCCATATCATTGAGCAAGGCAAGCATGCAGATCTATTGGCCGAGAAAGGTCTTTATTTCGCCATGTGGAGACAACAGGTAGGCGAAAGATTCGATAATTAATTTTAGACCGTAACATTGTCCCCCTCATTGAGGAGGTAGGGGTAGGATGTAGAAATATATTTTAACACATAGGCACATAGGATATTTCTATGTGCCTATGTGTTTTATAGCGCTTGACGTCTTTGTGGTGAAATAACTATGAGTTAAAAATCCTAAATCTGGTCCTCTATTTTATCTGCCGGCTTAATATCGTTTAGTGTTAAAGGCAACAGGTTTTTCGTTTTGAGATAGGTAATAAATACGATGCCTATCGTCATGCTGCCTCCGAATACCACTGCTGGTACTACACGCATCAACTTGGCCGTCAAGCCCGATTCGAAAGCCCCAATCTCATTAGATGAGCCGATAAACATACTGTTCACCGCCGAAACACGTCCGCGCATCTGATCGGGCGTAAGCAATTGCATAATGGTAGAACGGATAATTACACTCACACTATCAAAAGCGCCTTCACAAAATAGGAAGAAAAGCGTAAGGTAAAAGCTTTTCGAAAGGCCATAGCAGATGATGCTCAATCCGAAGCCCGTTACGGCAATCAGCAGGTTGCGCCAAGGCTTGTTCATGGGCGAGAAGCGGGTCATGGCCAGCATGGTGATTACGGCTCCGCTAGAGGCCGCTGCGCGCATGAAACCCAATCCTTCAGAACCTACTTTTAAAATATCGTTGGCAAAAACAGGCAATAAGGCAACTGCTCCTCCAAAGAAAACCGAAAATAGATCCAGGCTCATCGCGCCCAGCATCATCTTGCTCTTAAATACAAAATTGATTCCTTCTTTAAGGCTTTTGGCAATGCTTTCTTTTGGAATAAAGGTTGGCGGATGCGCTTTCAAAAAGAAGATACACACCAATGAGATCAGGATAAACGTAATAATGACGATATAGGTAGGCGTAATTCCATAAAAGCCATAGATCAATCCGCCTACTGCCGGACCTAGAATAGAAGCCAATTGCCAGCTTGAACTGCTCCAGGTGCTTGCATTGGGGTAAAGTTCTTTGGGCATAATCTGTGCCATCAGCGAAAAGGTTGCAGGACCAAAAAAGCCCCTTGCCAAGCCAATGCCAAATACCATGGCATACATTATCGGTACAATGTAGCTCGTGGGCACATAAGCATGCATCTGCTTGGTTGTAACCACCAACATGGTTAACGAACAGATAAATACCCCAAAAAAGATTTTGAGCAATAAGCCTCTTTTCTCCGATTTATCAGCTACGTAGCCCCCATAAAGTGCAATGCCAATTGCAGGAATAGCTTCCGATAAGCCAATAAGGCCCAAGGCAAGCGGGTCTTTTGTTAAATGGTAAATGTGAAAGCCGATGATAACGGCCTGCATCTGATAGGCAAAAGTAAAGAAGAAGCGCATGCCCAAATAAGAGCGGAACTCTCGGTAACGTAAGGCTGCAAATGGATCTTTTTTAACGGGTGTAACGGATTCGTCTTCCAAAGCAATGGGTTTTAAGCAAATGTAAGCGTTAGCGATTTAAAAAAGGAAAGAAGAGTTGTCTTTAAAACGCAAAAATTACATTGTTGGCATTTGATTGTTGCAGTGTACTAGATTAATGGTTGAGCCGGATTGTTTTTGTAATAATCTAATTTGTATTGGAACATTTCGCTCATACGGGCTGCCCGCCATTTGGCTTCATCGGCTTTTGCACCTGCGAAATGACTGTCAACTGTTTCATTGAACAGGCTTATCCAGGTATCAAAATGTTCGGCTTGAATAGGAAGTTTGGCGTGCTTTAAAAATGGGCTGCCACTGTAGGCCGGCGTATCCAACAAAAGCGTTTGCCAAAAACCATACATTTTTTCGAGGTGCACCGGCCAGTTATCGCCAATTACTTCATTAAAGATAGGAGCCAGCAACTCATTGTCGCGAACTTTGTTATAAAAATCGTTAACCAATAACTTTACGTCGTCTAGGTTCAGGATATCGGTTGTAGTGCTCATTTGCTATCGGAAATTAATTCAAATATAAGCGCTTGTATTTTGGCAACCTGATTTACGATCATAAAATGACCTCCATTTGGTATTTCGACGGCCTTTTTAATAGGTTTAATAGGAAAAATACGATCGGCCGTGCCATGGATATGTGTTAAAGGGGCAACTAGGCCATCGTGTTGCCAGTTCATGAGCTGAACAATTGCCCATTTTAAAAAATGCGGATCGGTATCCTTAATAATTTGATGGAGCAATGTTGATTCTGTTTTGTTTGTAGTCCCGAAATAATAATCGGCGGTAAGTTTATTGCTCAAATGCAATAGCCAAAAAGGAACGATTTTATAGATTTTAGTCTTGCTGGCCAGTTTGAGCTGCCAACTGAATTCTTTTGGAGATTTAACGCTTGAAATGATGATGACCTGTTTACAAGAGATAAGCTTGGCAATTTCCTGGGCTACCATGCCACCAAACGATAGGCCAATCAATATCACTTCTTTGTTGGTGTCAATTTGATCGCTAATGAGTCTTTGGGCATAATGGCTTAGTACTTCTTTCTTTTCTGGCTTTAGCCACTTCATAAAAAGATGCTCCGTGTTTCCCAAATCAAGGAATTGAAACACGCGTTCATCTGCACCTAAGCCACTGATAAAGTAGACCATTATTTTTGCGATAAATTAAGTTATTGTTGTTGCCATTTCAAGTCAATAGGGCTTTGTAAAAATCATCATAAGCCTCCATTAAATCGGGTGCTTGGTTAATGGCTGCAGAAACCGCAATTCCATAAACACCTGTTTGCATTAATGGTGTCACATCGCTTAAGGTAATACCTCCAATTGCGAGGATGGGCAATTCAACCTGCTGGGCTTTTAGTATTGCCGTGGCATTTGCATATTGCTTCAGATCCAATAAGGAAAAATGATTAGGCTTGGTACTGGTAGTATTAAATGGCCCGAAACCTGCATAATCTGCACCTTCATTAGCCAAGCGGATCAGCCCATCAATGGTGTGTGCCGAACCTCCTAAGGTAAACTCATCACCCAACTGCTGGCGCAATGCAACAAAATCGGCATCCATGTCCTCAATATGAAAGCCCTGGATATCGGCCTTGCCTTTCAAATGGATATGATTGGTTACAATGAGCGTGCTGCCCCAATCGTCGCAAATGGCAGCTATTGTATTGATGTCTTCTAGCAAAGCTAAATCTGTTTTGCTCAAACAACGGTATTGGATCCATTTGGCGCCTGCTTCACAGGCCAGTTGTGCCTGTTCTACGTGTGTCCGCTGAGGAATATCGTGGGTAATAAAATGCAACTTTTCGATGAATTTCTTCATGGTACAAATATCAACAAAAAGTGGGCAAAAGGTGAATGGTCTCCCTAAGCAATTTTGTCATTCAGCACTAAGCGATGAATGACAAAATTGTAGGAGATTAATATGAACAGCCATGTTTATTAAAACTTCACGTTTAGGCTCAACAAGAAATTTCTAGTCGCCTGCGGGAAATAGTAATTCGTTCTGCTCAAATCTCCGGAAAACAAATAAGGATAGGTACCGCCATTATTTTCGTAAAGCGTGCTAAAAACGTTGTTTACCAAAAGGCTTAGACCAACATTTTTAATTCCTGCAATAGCGGTGTTGTAGCTTAAGCGCACATCGTTTACAAAAAAGCTTGGCAAAATACGTGTAGAAGCTCCGGTATTGTCAAGCTGCTGTTTGTCCACATATTTGCTTATGAAAGCGATCTCTGCATTTTTGATCGGGCTGTAGGCGATTTCGCTTGATAAAATGAGGGCTGGAGAATAAGAAATAGCCGTGTTTTTATAGGTATTGGTGATGAACGTTTTGCCAGTGACATCGGCTTCATCATAAATATACTCCGTAAATTCTTTTATCCTGCTTCGGCTCAAAGTAGCGGCAGCACTCCACGACAGGTTTTTGAGGATCTGCCAACGACCATCCAATTCTAAGCCCATACGGTAACTGTCGGGCACGTTCTGACGGGTTTGTCCGCCAACATCATTTTTCTCTCCGGTATTGATCAACTGGTCCTTGTACAACATGGCAAAACCATTTACCCCAACTGTAAATACGTCCTGTTGGGTACGGTAGCCAAATTCAATATCGGTGAGGTGTTCTGATTTAGGACGGGTATTGATATTCGAATCGGTAAAATCCCTTCTGTTAGGTTCCTTATTTCCAATAGCTACAGAAGCATATACATTGCTTTTCGCATCAATGTTATAAGTTAAACCTAATTTAGGGTTGAAGAACTCCAATCTGGCATTTTGCTGTGCCGGATTACCCGCTTCGTCTTTTCCAAAATAAGAGTAATATACGTTTCTGTATTGGAGGTCGGCAAAGATATTGAACTGTTCTATCTGGTAATTGGCCCTGCCGAAAATATTGAAATCGCTTTTAAAGGCATCGTTATCGTTGTAAATATGCCTTGCCGATTGACTGGCATCGTAATTGGCAAACTGCGCCCAGGTTACTTCGTCAAAATGGCGGCCTTTGTATTCGTTATAGGCACCCCCTAAGGTAAAGCTCAGGTCGGTTTTTGGGGTATAATTTAAGGAATAGGTTACGCCATAAAAATCATTGTCAAGCCATAGACGTCTTACCAAATCAGATTCGCTAATCGGGGTACCGCCACCAACAACTACAGGCTCAATTTTATAGTCGGCCAGGTTCTGGTCGTCTTTGTACTCTTCGTAATAGCCTCTGCCATAGGTATAATGTAGGGCGGCGTTTGCGGTTAGTTGTTTTCCGAGGTTGCGGGTATAGAACAATTGATAATGGTCTTGCTGGTAATTATCGGTTTGATTCTCGTAGGTAAAGTCGTTGTGCCTGCGGTCTGTTTTTAATAGATCTTCGGTAACGCCATTCCAGGCTTGGTAGGTTTTTTCCGTTCCGCTGAATACATTGGCACGCAAAATATCATTCTTGCCATAATAGGCGCCAGTTACAAAAAAAGATTTCAGGTCTGAAGAAGCACGGTCAATGTAGCCGTCAGATTTGATCCTAGATAAACGGCCATCAAAGCTGAATTTGTTGTTGATCAGTCCCGAGCCTACGCTCACCGTGTTTTTCCAGGTCTCATAAGAACCGTAAGTGTTGTTCAGCTCTGCGTAGGCCGAATCTCTTCTGGTAGTGGTTTGTATGTTCAAGCTTGCTCCAAAGGCACCTGCACCATTGGTAGAAGTGCCCACGCCACGCTGAATTTGAATGTTATCAACAGAAGAAGCCAAATCTGGCAAATTGATAAAGAAGCTGCCTTGGCTTTCTGCATCGTTTAGCGGGATGCCATTGAGGGTTACGTTGATTCGGGTCGCATCGCTGCCCCTAATTCTGATACCGGTATAGCCTACGCCTGCTCCCGCATCAGAACTAACCACTACAGATGGAGTTTGATTAAGGATGTAAGGCAGGTCTTGGCCTACGTTCTTTTTGGCAATTTCGGCCCTGTTCAGGTCTTTGTAGGTTGTTGCCGTGTTTTTAGAGGCCCTTGTGGCACTGACTACTACTTCATCGGCTAAGAAAGAAAGCTGACTTAAATTAAAATCAACTGTGGTGTTTGCCGTTAGGTTAACTGTTTTCTCCTGTGTGGCATAACCCACGTAGCTTACTACCAAAGTATAGCTTCCGGCTGGTAAATTGGTGAATTCGTAGCGCCCATTGGTACCGGCAACTACGCTTTGCCCTTTGTTTTTTAATTTGATGCCTGCTCCGGGTAATACGGTGCTGTTCTCGGCCACGGTGCCCGAAATGTTGAGCTGTGCCATAGAAAGAATTGGGCACAACAGCGCAGCGAATACTGCGATTACTAATTTTTTCAATTTTGTTTTTTGTTTTTAGTAAAACCTATCGGCAGTAGGGGTACTCCCGACTTTAGTTAAACTCCATAAACCATTCCCTACGCCAGCATTACCTGGATCAGGTGTATTTAAAGTTGAATGTTTTGAGTTAAAAGTTTAAAATTGGCCAAATGGCGACTTTTCACTTTCTGCTTTCAACTTTAAAATGGGTATGTTCTCAGCCTGTATTTGTGTTTTTACAAAACAAGGCACCCCTTATTGATGGCACAAAGGTATAAATTTTTTCGAAATGCAAAATCGGGAGTGTTTTTTGATTGGCCTTCTTTATTTCTTGCACAGCCCGAGGTGAAATAGCCAGTATTGAAGCGGCATCCTTTTTTGACCAGTTGGCAAAAAAGATAAAGCGGAAAGCCGGACTTTCTTTAATGTGGAGCAGGTACATTGCGCTCCAAAATATGGAGGTGCGCAATTTGGTTTCAACGGGTTTATTTTACGGCATCCAACAGAAAATCGTCGATAGCCGCAACAGCATTGTCCAATCTGGCCTCGCCTGTGTCGCCAATCACTTTGTAGTTGGCATTAAGGTTCTTCAGCTCTTCGTGCCAAACCTGCATAAAGTGTTCGCGCTGGTTAGGGAAATCGCGAAGCGGGTCATCCTGCCAAGGCAAGTCTATATCCAACAACAGGTAAAAATCGTAAGTGTATTGGCTTAGGGCATCTAAAACTACCTGTGGGGTTTCGCCAAACATGGCATCGCTCCAAATCTTAACCGTCACAAAAGTGGTATCGCAGATCACAAAATCGGTTTCGGCCATCGACAATACAGAATCTTCGAGGGCAACTTGTCCGTGAAACATATTGGTTTCGTCTTGCAAAGTGCAGGGAACAGTCAGGTTGGCACAATAGTAACGGGCGTATTCGGGTACCCAAGGCACATTGTAGTATTGGGCCAATTGCACAGACATGGTCGATTTGCCCGTACTTTCGGGACCAACGATCGCTATTTTTTTAATTTGCTTGTTCACGATAGGTTCTCTTCCAATCTAAATAACCCATAGCGGCTATGGGGGTTAAGATAATGTACAAAACTGCATACACATATAGTTCTTTGTAGAGCAGCAGGGGTACGTAGCAAATATCAACAATTACCCATAAAATCCAATTCTGCAGAATTTTTCTGGTCAGCATAATTTGTGCTACAAAGCTTAATGCGGTGCAAAAGCCATCTTCATAAGGCACATTGGTGTTGGTGTACCTGTCTAGCAAAAAGCCTAATACCACGGTGAGTACGGCTACAGCTAATACAGCAAGTGGCCATTGGTTTTTGGTAAGGCTTACTATGGGCTTGTTGTCGGCAGCCTTATTGGTCATCCAATAATACCAGCCATAAAAAGCGGTAAACAGAAAATAAAACTGTAGGGAAAAATCGCCATAAAGCCTGCTTTTGTAATAAATAACAGCGCTGATAACGATACTGATAATAGAAACGGGCCAGTTCCAGATGTTTTCTTTGGCGGCCAGATAAATACAGCCCAGCGTGGTAATTAGTCCAGCCAATTCAAAAAATGAAGTTTGCCTAAATTGATCAATGATCGATTGCCAAAGCGGAGCCTCCAAAAGTAACATAATCCAAAATTATAAAAATATCCAGTAATCAGTACAGAAGCGCCGATGGCCTTAAAACAAAAAATCCGATAGGGAACAACCCCTACCGGATAATAAACCAAACAAACTATTTATGAAGAATACCCTCAGGCAATTAATGCCGAGGATGCTTTAGATCTATTTTTTATTGGGCGATGAACTAAAATTAATCGCCGCTCTTATGCTCACCTCGCTGGCTAAACTATTCCTTAGCATATATTCCATTCGCACTTTCAAATTACTTCCTCTGATGTAATCATCTACAAAACGCGAATTGTCTATGTCTAGTACAAGATTGTTGCCAATATTTTCAGACACATCACTTCTTGACGCTACCATGACTTCTGAGCCGTTTGCGTTGACCACAAAGAGCTTTACCGACCTGAAAATGCCTAAGCTTTGTTTGGTCGGATTGCTGGCATCAAGCCTTACAGAGGCCACTCTCACATCTTTTATATAGTCTGCACCATTCTGATTGCCAAAAATCTCGTCAAAACTGCTGGTACTGCTTGAGGCAGTCTGCGGTGTATCACTTTTCGTATTGGCAGGTATGGTTAAAATTGCCGTGTATGGAAAAGTAGACTTAATGATGGATTGCATGGTGGCGCAACCTGTTACAACTGTACAAATAACGAGTAATGAAAGCACTAATCTTTTCATTGTGTAATTAACAAATCTGGAAATGATTTGGTTTTAAAATTTATCTATTAATTAATTTTTTTTCGTCTCTTAAATAAGAGCACTCGAAACTGAAACGTAAAAAAAATTAAAATATTCTTTAAAACAATTTTCTAAGGATGATGTTTTTTAGGAGCAAACCATCTAAATAAGAAGAAATTGACAGGTAACAAGCTTACGCTCAATTAATAAGTTAAACTAAAAAAATTAATATCATGAAAAGAGCGAGTTTAAATTTTTTAGCCGTTGCAGGCCTTTCTATAGGATTATTTGCATTCGGATCAATTAAACAAGGCGGCATACAGGGAAAAGTAACCCCAGCCGAAGGTGCTAAAGAAGTAGTGGCGGTAGCCGGTTCAGATACGTTGAGAAGCCAAATCAGCAATGGTGCTTTTGTATTTAGCAACGTAAAAAAAGGAACTTATACCGTATGGGTTAAAGCTAATGCGCCTTACAAAGATGCTTCAGTAGAGAACGTAGCGGTAACAGATAGTGCCACTACCGATATTGGAGAAGTTAAATTGCAACAGTAATAATAAAAATAACGTTGTGTGTGAAAACAAAAAGAGGGCTTTAGTCCTCTTTTTTTGTGTTTAAAGAGAATGCTTTTTTCACAGTTGGGGCCAGGAAACAAGCCTTAAATATTTTTAAAATAATCGTCCTATATTCCAGTCAAAAAACCTATCTTTGCATCCCGACAGCGCAGTTGGGATTATCTATATCGTAGCAGAGGAGTTCTCCCAGCTAACAGTCAGATTGACTTTTACTTTAGACTTTTTTAAAAACCCCACATGCCTAAAGACACCTCGATACGTTCAGTACTTATCATCGGATCTGGACCAATTATCATTGGCCAAGCTTGCGAGTTCGATTACTCAGGTTCACAAGCTGCACTTTCTTTGAAAGAAGAAGGAATTTCAGTTGCTATCATCAATTCAAATCCCGCAACCATCATGACCGACAAGGTAATTGGCGATCATGTTTACCTGCGTCCGTTGACCATTGAATCGATAGAGCAAATTCTAACTGAACATGCCAACTCTCCAGATTTGCCAACCATTGATGCAGTATTGCCAACCATGGGCGGCCAAACTGCATTGAACCTTTGTGTTGATGCCGAAGAACGCGGCATTTGGAAAGCCCATAACGTGAGGATTATTGGTGTAGACGTTGCAGCGATCGACAAGACCGAAAACAGAGAGTCGTTCCGCCAGTTAATGGTTGATATCGGCGTTGGCGTAGCGCCTTCAAAAATTGCCAACTCTTACTTAGAAGGCAAGGAAGCGGCCCAACAAATCGGTTTTCCATTGGTAATTCGCCCTTCTTATACCTTGGGTGGTTCAGGTGGCGGTTTCGTACATAGAAAAGAAGATTTTGATCTTGCCCTTAAACGTGGCTTAGAGGCTTCTCCAACACACGAAGTATTGGTAGAAAAAGCGGTACTGGGTTGGAAAGAATATGAATTGGAGTTATTGAGAGACGGTAATGATAACGTAATCATCATTTGCTCTATCGAAAACTTCGATCCAATGGGTATCCATACTGGCGACTCGATTACCGTGGCGCCTGCAATGACCTTATCAGATCGTTGCTACCAGGAGATGCGTAACCAAGCCATTAAAATGATGCGCGCCATTGGTAATTTCGCAGGTGGCTGTAACGTACAGTTCTCTGTAAATCCAGATAATGACGACATCATCGCCATCGAGATCAACCCTCGTGTTTCGCGCTCATCGGCTTTAGCCAGTAAGGCAACAGGTTATCCAATTGCAAAAATCGCAGCCAAGTTGGCCATAGGTTACAACTTGGACGAAATAGAAAACCAGATCACCAAAACCACTTCGGCTTATTTTGAGCCAACGCTTGATTACGTGATCGTAAAAATCCCTCGCTGGAACTTCGATAAATTTAAAGGTGCCAACCTTGAGTTGGGCTTGCAGATGAAAGCCGTAGGCGAGGTAATGGCCATTGGCCGCAGCTTTATCGAAGCCTTGCAAAAAGCTTGTCAGAGTTTGGAAATCGGTCGTGCAGGCTTAGGTGCCGATGGCCGTCAAAAAAGAAATATCGAAGAAATCATGTATGGATTGGAGCATCCGAGCTGGAACCGTTTGTTCTTGATCAAAGATGCCATGAGCATGGGCGTTCCATTAGAATCGATCCGTAAGGTAACCAAAATCGATAAATGGTTCCTGATCCAAATCCAGGAATTGGTGAACATGGAGGTGGAGCTTAAGCGCTATTCTCTAAACAATATTCCTAAAGATTTCTTCTTCAACTTAAAACAAAGAGGTTTCTCAGACATACAGATTGCCTACGTATTGGGCAATGTAACCGAAGACGAGGTATACAGCCGCCGTAAAGAATTAGGCATAAGGAGAGTTTACAAAATGGTAGATACCTGCGCGGCAGAATTTGCGGCACAGACGCCATACTTCTACTCTACTTTTGAAGAGGCACCAATCCAAATCTCTTTGGTAGGCAACGAAATCCTCTCTAACGGTGATGAGTTGGGCGCCAACGAATCGGTAGTTTCAGATCGTAAAAAAGTAATTGTTTTAGGTTCTGGCCCTAACCGTATCGGTCAAGGTATAGAATTCGACTACTCATGTGTACACGGATTGTTGGCCGCGAAAGAAACAGGTTTCGAAGCCATCATGATCAACTGTAATCCTGAAACGGTATCAACCGATTTCAACATGGCCGATAAGCTTTATTTCGAGCCCGTATTCTGGGAGCATGTGCGCGAAATCATCGAGTTAGAAAATCCAATTGGCGTAATTGTTCAATTAGGTGGCCAAACTGCGCTTAAAATGGCAGAGAAGCTTCATGAGAACAACATCAGGATCATTGGTACTTCTTACAATGATATGGACATCGCCGAAGATCGTGGCCGTTTCTCAGACTTGTTAAAAGAACTAGATATTCCTTATCCAAAATATGGGGTGGCCGAAAATGCCGAAGAAGCTATTGTGGTAGCTAATGAGGTAGGTTATCCGGTGTTGGTGCGTCCGAGTTATGTATTGGGTGGCCAGGGCATGAGCATCGTGATCAACGATGAAGATTTGGAGAAAGCCGTAGTGAAACTGTTGGGCGATTTGCCGGGTAACCGCGTACTGATCGACCACTTCTTAGATAGAGCCGAAGAAACCGAATCAGATTCGATTTGCGACGGAACAGACGTGCACATTGTAGGTTTAATGGAGCACATCGAACCTGCAGGTATCCACTCTGGAGATTCGAGTGCGGTATTGCCTCCTTTTAGCCTGTCCGAAAAGGTAATTGCCGATATGGAAGCCTACTCTAAGAAAATTGCAAGAGCCTTGAACGTAATTGGTTTGTTAAACATCCAGTTTGCGGTAAAAGACGATAAGGTATATGTGATCGAAGCCAATCCAAGAGCATCGAGAACGGTACCTTTCATTGCAAAGGCCTACGATGTTCCTTACATCAATATAGCGGCCAGAATTATGCTGGGCGTAAACAAATTGAAAGACTTCAACATTGTGCGCAAGTTAGAGGGTTATGCCATCAAAGAACCGGTATTCTCTTTCGAGAAATTCCCTGAGGTGACCAAGGAACTGGGTCCAGAAATGAAATCGACCGGCGAAGCCATCCGGTTCATCAAAGACTTGGAAGACCCTTATTTCCGCAAGCTATACAAAGACAAATCAATGTATCTGTCTAAATAGATTAAAGAGCAAAGAACAAATCCCTTAACATCATGTTGAGGGATTTTTTTGTTTAAAGTTATTTGGTAAATCATGAGAACTGTAAACTGAAAATCGCCAACTTTTAGAAGCGCAATGTTCTTTTTAGCTTTTAAAGTCAGTCCCGCTTTTCGCTCTATCTTTTTTGCTGTCCTAAGCAAAAAAGGATGTCGCTGCAATCAGGGCTAGGTTACTTTAGTCTGTGCTGGTAAACCGTTGTTGCCTTCTAAAACATGTTACGTTGTAAACCTCTTGTAGGTTAAACTATGTTAAATAGGCCATGCAAGCCTTAAATAACAAGAAGCGAATCATATATTAGCTCAACCATGCCTAAAAATAACCGATACCTGCGTGTTGCTATTTTGCTGATGCTGCTCTTCGTTTCATCAAAAAACTATTCGCAATCCCTAAAGCAGCAACAACGTAATTTAACTGCCTTTAGCAAGCTTTATGGCTATGTGCAGTATTTTCATCCATCAGACGAAGCAGCCGGTATTGATTGGGCCGCTTTTGCCGTTTATGGCTGTAAAAAGATGTTGACCATTAAAGATGATGTGGCATTGGTCAGATCATTAAATGAGTTATTCAAAAGCATTGCACCAACCACATCTGTTTTTTTAAATGAAGAAAAACATCAATTTGATTTAGCTCAACTAAGCCTGCCAGATACAGCCGGTGTGGTACCTGTGTACTGGCAACATTATGGTTTTAAGCTTCCCTATTGGACGAATATTTATAAAAGCATCAGAATAAACCGGATCAATCCCTTAACAAACGGACAGATTGCCGGCAGTACGTTTGCTATAAATGCGCCATTGGCGAGTGATAAACTAAGGGGCAAAAAGTTTAAATTAAATGTAGCGGTTGATGCCGCTGCTCCCCAGTTATTGGCCTTGTCGTTATTCAACCTGGAAACACGACAAACGTACAATGCAAAAGAGGAAGCTGCTCTAAAGAACAAGGAGAGCAGGTACAGTTTTGAAGGAACTTTCAGCGATCAGCAGGATTCGATCACTTTTGGGATCTTCTTAAATACCACAGCAAAAGCTAACTTAACAGCAGTCAAGCTTGAGGTTGAGGCCAATGGAAAATTTATTGATGTTCCCTTCGGCAAGCGGGTTGTTCCGCTTTCCACAATAGGCGATAGCCGCGGGAAATACATATTGGAAATAAAAGACATCAATCATGTTGATCGGCCTCTTTTTAATAAACAGCTTAAAATTGGGGAATACGTGTATAAGGAAATTGTGCTAGGCATAAGCACCATTGTTCCTTTGGTTTTATATGGCACGAAAGATCATACTTTTCCGGTTGTTGATACGATATTGCTCAAACAAACAAAAGACAGCTTGCTGACGGCTTGGCCAAAAGATGCACACGGTGAATTTGAAATAGGCGGCCATCAGCTGGTAACCAGGTTGGCCTGTTTGGTAATGAGCTGGAATGTGGTGAAGCATTCTTTTCCCTATTGGGACGATGCCAGCGAAAGTCCGGAAGAAATATGGAACAAGGCGCTTGCAAAATCATTTGTCGACCAAACAGCGGCCGATTTTTTGAAGACCCTAAAATTGATGTATGCTCCACTAAATGACGGACATGTATTTATTGATGTAAATGATCCAGCCGTAAAAAACAATTGGAAGACCGTTCCGCTGCTTTTTGCTTTTGCAGAAGGTAAAATAGTAGTAAAGAAAATAAGAGATTCTACATTGGCCGGCAAAATTAAAATTGGCGATATCCTCGAAACCATCGACGGCAAAAATGCAATAGCGCTTTTAAATGAAGAAGAAAAATATTATTCTGGCTCTGCGCAATGGAGGAGGAACAAAGGCATCATCAATTTTTTAAATGGCGATGAGCAAACAGCAGTAAATGCCAAATTCTGGAGAGAAGGCAAAAGCTTCGAGGTTGGGCTTTTAAGGAATTATAAGGCAGACGAATATATTCCCGGCTCTGATCGGAATGGAAGAGAAAGCCATAAATGGCTAGATAACGGAATTTTTTACATCAATTTAAACCAAACCACTACAGCGAAACATTTGGAAGAGCTGACCAAAGCCAAAGCCATTATTATAGATATGCGTGGCTATTTAAGCGAGATGACCGAAGAATTTGCCCAGCACTTGACCCAAACGACGCTTCAATCTGCCAGTTCGTTTTCCGTTCCGCAGCTTTTATATCCTGATTATGAGAAGGTAGGCTTTGATGGAGGCAAGAACACGTTAATGTCCAAAAAGCCCTATATCAAGGCGAAAGTTTTTTTGCTTTTAGATGGTACTGCACAAAGCGCGTCGGAGAGTTTTGCCATGTTGTATAAGCATTTTAAGTTGGCTACAATTGTAGGAGAACCGAGTTCTGGCACCAATGGCAATATCAATTATATCAATTTAATAGGCGGGTATCGGGTTTCTTATAGTGGCATGTTGGTGAAAAACGAAGATGGAAGCAGGCATCATTTGATTGGCGTTTTGCCCGATGTGGTAGTTAAACAAACCATTAAAGGCATTAAGGCTGGCAGAGACGAAACTCTAGACAAGGCCATTGAATTGGCAAGCAAAAAAGAGTAAGGGAGATCGTCATTGCGAACTTAGTGAAGCAATCTCTCTCGAGTTAGCTCCCGGATCCGGTCGGGGATGGACGAATTGTGTAGCTATTAAAACCGTCAACTGTTTTAGGAGCGCAATACCTGAATTGTATGAAAGGCAGTCCTGCTTTCCGCTCTATCTTTTTTGCTTTTGCAGCAAAAAAGGATGTCACTACAATCAGGGCTATTTAACTTCGGTTGGTGCAACAAGCCACTGTTCTCTAAACCTGATTAAAACGAAAAGCCCGCAGCCCGATTTTCATCGGGAGAGGACTTGCAGTGAAAAGCAGGGCCAACGATCAAATGAAATGCTGCCATTGCTTTCTAATTCATCGCAATTAGATTGCTTCGTCGCTGAGCTCCTCGCAATGACGATAACAGTTTACTGCTTGGTCCAAATTCGGGTATTCAGATCGAGTTCCTGTACAATGGCATACATAAAATGCAACACGGAAAGGTCGTCGCTTAATACATCGGCACTTAACAGGCTTTTAAAAAGCGGCGCCTCAAAGTAATTTTTAGTTAGCTGAAAGGCAATGTACATGCTCGAACTTACAAACGATACCGAAACGGCATAGGCCGCACGTTGGTTAAGCTGGCAGATGCGGTCCATTAGGGCAGGAGTAAGGATATAGCGCGCTTCGATCTGATCGGTGCTATAGGTAACAAAGTCTCGGTTAAACCCTTCATTTTCTAGTTCAACTACGTTTTTGTCGCCAAAGGCATACACGTTTTTAGAAAACCAGGCGCCAAACCTGTTGCCTAAATCCTTTGGCCTTACTACGGTGGTTCCGTTAAAGTTTTTATTGAAATCGGCTACAAAAATAATCCCTTTCAAAATGTCATGCCAATGCTCCTGCCGGCCGTTCTTTCCATTGGTTTCGGTTTTGTATTCGGCATGCACCTCTGCAAAATAGATGCGCGTCTTGCCAATTGTGCCACTAATGAGGTCTTCGGTGCTATAGCGGTCTGGATCTTTTGTAAAAAGCTGCGACTGTATAAATTCGCCCTCCGAAATGCCATAACTGGGCTGAATGGTTAGGCTTTGATCAACATTGCTGAGCATGGCACCTACCACATCCATTTTAAAGCGGCTTTTATAGGCGCTAGATTCGTCGCTGATGCGGTAGAGGATCACCCCGCCAAAAATAACAGCGGCTAGTCCTACGACAATTCCTGCAATCAAAAGGCCCATGATAGACAATACTACGATAAGCACGATTCCCAATACAATGGCGCCATAGCCTTGTGTATTTGCCGATAGGATTTTCTTGCGTTGGAGTTCTAATTCGGCAAGTACAGCCTGCAGGCTAGCGTTTTGCGTATAATTGGCATCCATTAGCTATTGAAAAGCTCTTTTGCACTTACATTTTTGCGTTCTTCTTCGCTTGCCTCCAAAACCTGCATCGGCTGATAGCCCAACATGCCGGCAAACATATTGCCTGGAAACATCATTACGGCATTATTGTAAGTGGTTACACTGGCATTGTAGTTTCTTCTGGCTGCGGCAATCTGTTCTTCGCTTTCGGTCCAGGTGCTTTGCAGGTTCAGGAAATTGGTGTTGGCTTTAAGGTCTGGATAGTTTTCTACGCTCACCATCAGGCCTTTTACGGCGGCACCTAATTGTTGGTCTATGGCCAGTTTATCGCCTTCAGTAACATTGCTTCCCATGGCCTTGCCGCGCAGTTCGGTAATCTTGGTCAGCGTATCGCCTTCATATTGGGTATATTGTTTCACTACTTCAACCAGGTTTGGAATAAGGTCGAAACGTTTTTTAACCATTACGTCAATTGCAGAAAAGGCATTGGCTACTTGGTTCTTTTTGCTAATTAGCGAATTGTAAATTCCGATGCCGAAAATGAGAACAAGTCCGGCAATAACAGCTGCGATAATCATAATTAATTTGTTGTTGGTTTAGGTAAATATATAAATTTTAGCCTTTTGCATTGCAAAAAAAAAGAACCCCGCTCCGGAGAGAGCAGGGTTCAACCAATCAATATTAAAAAGGAGAACCTTTCTAATTAGTTCAAAATTACGACTCCTTTTGCTTCGAACACAATTTCTTTTTTAGGTTCTGTAATTTTTGCTATTTCCTCTGCCGATTTTTTGGCATCTTCTGCATAGTGTTTCAAATCTTCTACCGAAGTAGTTTTTCTTTCGGCAAAGCCGTCAATTACTACTTTTTTGCCAGCAATATCTTTAGGCATAAAGAAAGCATAGTCTTTAAAATTAACGAACATGGTTTCGCCATTGGTCAGTTTTAACGTCATAAAACATCCTTTTTTCTTGCAAACGGTTACCACTTCGCCACTTACCTTCATGTCGGCTTTGGTTTTGTCGCCCAGTTTGCCGTCAACCTCAGCTGCGGTAATTACATTTCCTTTTTTAACGCCTTCTCCAAAAGACTGGCCTTCGTAGGCATCTTGTGCAAAAGCAAATGCTGCAAATAGGCATAATGCCAAGCTTAAAACTAATTTTTTCATCTGTTTATAATTTATCAATATTTGGTGTAAACTCTTATCTGTCACAAAAATATTTAAAATCTTTCTAAATACTGAATGTCAAGCAGCTAATATTTTAAAAGCACAAAAAAACCCCACTGCTCTTAGCAGTGAGGTTAATCATCCCTATTGTTGTTTTACCCATTACTGGATAAGAACGATATCAGTAATACAACAAACTGTCCAATTTTGAGTTTTTTACAAGAATAGGAGTTAAATAACTGAAAATCATATGCTTAAATAGATTGTTTTTTGCTGTGCCATTTTTTTTCTGGAGCTAGAGTGTAGAGAAAAATGCCAATTTCCCACAAAAGTGTAGAGAAAATTACCACCCCACATGTGTTTCCCCATAAGCCATGTACTGATTGCCTACTGCTTTTGGAGCGCAATGCTTGTGCCTATTTTAATGGCAGTCCCGCTTTCCGCTCTCTCTTTTTTGCTGTTGGCAAAAAAGGATGGCGCTCCAATCTGGGCTATTTTACTATAGCTTGTGCTATGGGATTTGGCACGATTAACCAAAAAGCAAGGAGAATACCTCTTCAATCTTGCTCACCGTAACCAATTGGATCTTGAATTTGTCGCGGTCAACACCTTTCAGGTTGTAACTGGAAATGATGATCTTCTCGAAACCTAGTTTCTCAGCCTCAGAAATGCGCTGCTCTATGCGGTTCACCGCCCTGATCTCTCCCGAAAGACCAACCTCGGCAGCAAAACAAATTTTAGAAGAGATGGAAATATCTTCATGCGAGGAAATAATGGCCGCCATAATGGCCAAATCAATTGCTGGATCTTCAACCTTTATTCCCCCGGCAATATTGAGGAATACATCTTTGGCACTTAGCCTAAAACCACACTTTTTTTCGAGCACAGCCAGCAGCATGTTCATTCTTTTGGTGTCAAAGCCTGTAGCAGAGCGCTGAGGCGTGCCGTATGCGGAAATGCTAACCAATGCCTGTGTTTCTATGAGCATCGGTCTTGCGCCTTCTAAAGTGGCGCCAATGGTAATGCCACTTAGTTCTTCATCGCGTTGCGAGAGCAAAATTTCCGATGGATTGGATACCTCCCTCAATCCGTTGCCCTGCATGGCATAAATGCCCAGTTCGGCAGTGGCGCCAAAACGGTTTTTAATGGAACGGAGAATACGATAAATGTGGTGGCGATCGCCTTCAAACTGCAAAACGGTATCTACCATGTGCTCTAATATTTTCGGGCCAGCAATAGCGCCATCTTTGGTAATGTGGCCAATCAGGAATACCGGTGTTGCCGTTTCTTTGGCAAAGCGTAAAAGTTCTGCGGTGCACTCCCTCACCTGCGAAACGCTACCGGGCGTGGATTCGATATGGGCAGAATGCAGGGTCTGGATCGAGTCGACGATGACGATCTGAGGCTCCAGCTGTTCGATCTGCTTAAAAATATTTTGGGTGGATGTTTCGGTAAGGATATAACAATCAGCTTTTGGACTATTGGTGATGCGCTCTGCGCGCATTTTGATCTGCTGTTCGCTCTCCTCACCAGAAATGTATAAGATGCGCTTGCCGGTCATGTTTAAGGCCAATTGCAACATCAGGGTAGATTTGCCGATGCCCGGTTCTCCGCCAATTAAAACTACCGAGCCCGCTACCAAGCCTCCGCCGAGCACGCGGTCTAATTCTGCATCGCTGGTTGAAGTCCTTTCTTCGGCAGTGGCCTCAATTTGCTCTACTCTGCTTGGCTTGTTGAGGCGCTGCGTTCCCGAAGCCGATTTCCAGGTAGGGACATTTGCTACGCCCTTATCGATGATTTCTTCTACAAAGGTATTCCATTGGTTACAAGATGGACATTTGCCGAGCCATTTTGGCGACTCATAGCCACAGCTCTGACAGAAATATGCTGATTTAGTTTTAGCCAATTGATTTTAGATTATTGATTGACGATTTTAGATTTTTTGCGCCAACTAAATTAGCTAAAATATTTAGTATTTCGAAAGGCTAATCTTGAAGAAGAATATAGCCAATTAACAAATTCTGATCCTTATTAAGATCTTATTCCTTATGATTAACAATTGTAAAGTTAAAATCGTCAATTCAAACTACAGCTTATTTTTTGGTATTTATCTTTTGAGCAATATTTAGTAATTTAAGGTTATTAAAAACAACCTAACCTAAAATTTAAACTATGAACACAAAAAACCTGCTTAGCAAAGCTGAGCTAAAAAAAGTAATGGGCGGAGACGGTCCACCTCCGGAGTCTTGTCTTGGCAAACCCGAATGCAAAGAGTGCTGCAGAAACACATCTAATGTAGGCCGCTGCGAAATGTTGTGCGACATGCATCAAACCACTTAACGCCAATAAAAAAGCCTGGGTTCATTATAAACCCAGGCTTTTAAATATTTTGAATCATCAGCTTACATCTTAATTTCTTCGTCTTTTGAAGAAAGAAAGTGGAATTCTGTAAGGTGATAAGAAGATACTGCTCTTACCTTAACACGTTGGCCAAATTTGAAGAACCATTTCCATTGCAGGGAAACTAGTCCTTTTTTAATGAAGGCCGCTATATAGGGGTGAACACACAAAGTGATGTTCTTCTCGTTTTGCTCTTGTAGGATATAGGTCAAATTGCTTTCAATATCGTCCATCAGTACGATACTGGCTTTGATCTCGCCCGTACCATCGCAGGTTGGGCATTTCTCTACCGTTACAATATTCATTTCTGGGCGTACCCGTTGGCGGGTAATCTGCACCAATCCAAATTTGCTCGGAGGCAAAATGGTATGTTTCGCCCGGTCAAGCAACATGAGCTCGCGCAGGTAATCAAAAAGCACTTTACGGTTGGTTGGCTTGTGCATATCGATAAAATCGATGACCACAATTCCGCCCATATCCCTTAGCCTTAGCTGACGGGCAATTTCTTTAGCGGCTTCCTTGTTTACCTGAAGCGCATTCTCTTCTTGATTTTCCTTGCTGGCTGTTCTGTTGCCGCTGTTTACATCGATTACGTGTAAAGCTTCGGTATGTTCAACCACCAAATAGGCTCCTCCAGCTAGATTTACGGTCTTGCCAAAGGCATTTTTAATTTGTTTCTCTACACCGAAGTGTTCGAAAATGGGCTCCTTATGCTTGTAATGCTTCACGATTTTCTCCATCTCTGGCGAAATTTCGTGCACATAGGAACGGATATCTTCAAACAGGTTCGCATCGTTTACATAAACGTTGGCGAAATCGGTATTTAAAATATCTCTGATTAGGGTAGAAGTACGATCCATCTCTCCCCAAACACGTTTAGAGGGTTCGGTATCCGGCAGTTTCTTAGTGAAACTTTCCCATTTGGATACAGAATCCAATAAGTCTTTTTGCAATTCGGCAACACCTTTTCCTTCGGAAACCGTTCTAATGATTACCCCAAAATTTTGAGGCTTAATACTTTCGATAATCTTTTTGAGTCGATTACGTTCGGTATTGCTTTTAATCTTTTTAGAAATCGATATTACGTTAGAAAATGGAACAAGCACAATATATCTTCCTGCAATCGAAAGATCAGAGCTTAACCTTGGTCCTTTGGTAGAAATAGGTTCTTTGGCAATCTGAACCGGTAAGATTAAATTTTTGCTGACGATCTCGGATATTTTACCCGCTTTGTTAATGTCGGCTTCTAATTTAAAGTTATCTAATAAATTGCCATTGACTGTGCCGTTACGCTTAATTTTAGTAAGCTTTATCAAAGACTGTACTTGTGGGCCCAAGTCGAAATAATGCAAAAAAGCATCTTTTTCGTAGCCAACATCAACAAAGGCAGCGTTAAGGCCGGGCATAATTTTTTTAATGCGGCCCAAATAAATATCGCCTACGGCGTAGTTATTGTTAACGTGCTCCTTATGGAGTTCTACAAGGTATTTGTCTTCAATTAAAGCTATGGTTACTCCCGTAGGAGTAGAATCGATTATTAATTCCTTTACCAAAAGCTACAGATTTTAAGGCAATTGAATGCCCTATTACACATGGACAAAAAACACATAGAATCCAAAAATAAATACCGTTTATCATGGTATTTATTTTTGGCCAATACACAGCTAGGAAAAACCTATTTTTTCTTGTGTCTGTTTTTTCTTAAACGTTTTTTGCGTTTGTGGGTAGCCATTTTATGTCTTTTTCTTTTTTTACCGCTTGGCATAATCTTAAGTTTTAAATGTTTTTATTAATCTGTTAATTAACGTTTATTCTTTAACTCGGCCACCTTTTTATCAACAAATGATGATACAGTTGGGTTGGCCGCTAATTTCTTGCTGTTTAAATAAGCGTCTATTGCTTCTTTGTTCTGGTTTAAGCTTTCATGAGCCATTGCTAAATAAAGGTAGGCATCAGGGCTAGCTTTAATCTGACTGATGATATTGTTGAAGCGAACAATAGCTTTGTCAAACTGTCCAGATTTCATAGCAAATATGCCTAAATTCATATTTGCCTTTAAGTTTTTAGGATCTTCCTTAACCACCTCCTGCAACATCGCTATACCTTGCATTGGGGCGCCTAAACCGTTTACAATGGTTATCCCCATTCCTGTTCTAGCATCAAGGCTAGTAGAGTCCAAGGCTAATGCTTTTGTAAAGGCATTGTTGGCTTTCTGAAGCATATTTGGTTTTAAAAGGCTATCCTGTGTATTATCGAAAGCTTTTAAAAACCTATTGCCTGCATTTATCCAATTGGTTAAAGAAGCTTCTCCATTGGCAACAACTTCAAGGTACAGGGCACTAGGTGCCGCTTGTTCCAAATCTTCCCATTTCTGGGCCAATTTCTGTGCCTGAGTAAGTTTTTCGGCACCAGAAGCACTTTGGTAAGTACTTTCTAATGCTGTTATTTCTTTGCCCGAAGCATTGCTGATCAAGTTTTTTGCTGTGGAAGAAATTTCTTCTAGGCTCAGTTGTGGTGCTTGGTTTTCACTGGTAGCTACGGCCGGTTTGGCTGTAGGCTCTTTGGTTTCTGCCAAGCCCTTGATATCCCTCGTAAACAAAAATCCGACAAGCAATACGATTGCGAAAATGATGATAGCCTGTTTTGTGCGGATATTGTTTGCCATAACGATACGATTAAGCTTCTGCTTTAACTTTTTTAGAGTTGTTTTTCACTTTGTCAACAAAAACTTTTGCTGGTTTAAAGCTTGGTACAAAATGCTCTGGAATAATGATCGCTGTATTTTTAGAAATATTTCTAGCAGTTTTTTGTGCTCTCTTTTTTACAACGAAACTACCAAAACCTCTTACGTAAACATTTTCGCCGCCAATCATGCTGTTTTTGATCACTTTGAAAAATGCCTCTACTGTTTCTTGAACGTCTACTTTTTCAATTCCTGTCTTTGTTGATATTTCCGAAATAATATCTGCCTTAGTCATATTTTCTATTTATTAAGTTATTGAGTATTAAATATTATAACTGTTTTGGGGTTGCAAAAGTATTGCTTTTTAATGAGATAGGAAAATAAAAGATGATTTATTTACAATTGAACTTATCATGTAAATGCAAGTTTTATCAAAAAGATAGATTAAGGTTGTATTTTTGGCGAAATGAGCTTCCAGAACGAAATCGTAAAATGGTATAAAATTAACAAACGCGACCTTCCTTGGCGAGGAACAACAGATGCTTATGTCATTTGGCTTTCGGAAATTATACTGCAACAGACTCGTGTAGAGCAGGGTATGCCCTACTTTAACAAGTTCTTGGAAAACTTTCCAAACGTTAAATCCTTTGCCGAGGCCAGCGAAGTACAGGTGCTCAAACTTTGGCAGGGATTGGGTTATTATTCAAGGGGAAGGAATATGCTGTTTACGGCTAAGCAAGTGATGGATCAGCATGCAGGCGTGTTTCCGGTTCGATACGAACAACTGGTTAAGTTAAAGGGAGTAGGCGATTATACGGCCGCAGCCATTTCTTCCTTTTCGAGCAACGAAGCCAAAGCCGTGGTTGATGGCAACGTGTTTAGGGTTTTGGCCAGGTATTTCGGAATAGAAGAGCCGATCAATTCTACCCTGGGCAAGAAAATGTTTGCAGAGCTGGCCCAAAGCTTAATTGACGGACAAGAACCTGCGCTCTATAACCAGGCCATTATGGAATTTGGCGCACTGCAATGCAAGCCTAAATCACCGGTGTGCTCCGTTTGTCCCTTACAATTGGGTTGTTATGCCTTAAAGCATAAAAAGGTAGAGATATTGCCCGTTAAATTGAAGAAGGTAAAAGTTAAGGAACGCTGGTTCAATTATTTTGTAGCCATAAAAGATGGCCACGTGCTAACCAAGGAACGGAAGGCGGGAGACGTATGGCAACACCTGTATGATTTCCCTCTGATCGAGACATTGGGTGCCGTTGGTTTAGAGGACAGCAGCTTTAGGGAGAAAATAGAAAATTACTTTGGTTCGGATGCAAAAATCGGCCTTGTAATGCAAAAGAAGCATATATTGACGCACCAAATTATATATGTGCAATTTTTTGCTTTAGACAATTATATTGTTAACTTTAATGAACATACAGAAATTAAATCTGTTTTATTGGAGGAGTTTGAGGCTTTGCCCCATCCAAAGGTAATCAGCGAATTTATGCAGCTGCATGTGAGGAACTAATCAAATAGAATATATGTCGGGTATTAATAAAGTTATTTTAGTAGGGCATTTGGGCAAAGACCCAGAAGTTAGGCATTTAGAAGGAGGGGTTACTGTAGCAAGTTTTCCATTGGCCACCTCAGAAACCTTTAACAAAGATGGAAAACGTGTAGAGCAGACCGAATGGCATAATATTGTGCTATGGCGAGGCCTGGCCGAAGTAGCCTCTAAGTATTTGCAAAAAGGTAAACTGGTTTATATTGAAGGTAAATTGAGAACACGTTCTTTTGAAGACAAAGAGCGCGTTAAAAAATATGTAACGGAAGTTGTAGCAGAGAATTTTACCATGCTGGGTAGGAAAAGCGATTTTGAGGCACCATCAACTGGCCAAGAAAATGCACCAAAAACAGAAGATACTTATGTAAGTCCGGTAGATGAAACTGGAGATCTGCCCTTTTAGTTTACTAATCAATTGTGATAAAAAAGGCCCGAATTTCGGGCCTTTTTTATTTATTCTACGGTTACTGATTTGGCGAGGTTTCTTGGCTGGTCTACGTTACAGCCCCTCAATACCGCAATGTGGTAAGAGAGCAATTGTAGAGGGATGGTAGCCAATAAAGGCAAAAAGGCCTCGCTGGCATCAGGAATTTCGATGCAGTAATCTGCCATTTTCTTTACATCGGTATCGCCTTCGGTTACGATGGCAATTACAACTCCTTTTCTGGCTTTTACTTCCTGGATGTTGCTGATTACCTTTTCATAAGAAGAATTTTTGGTGGCAATAAACACAACTGGCATTTCTTCATCGATTAAGGCAATGGGTCCATGTTTCATTTCTGCAGCTGGATAGCCCTCTGCGTGGATATATGAAATTTCTTTTAGTTTCAGAGCACCTTCCAAGGCAACAGGGAAACCACTTCCCCTTCCCAAGAACAAGCAGTTCCTCGAATCTTTGAATTTTTCGGCAATGGCTTTGATCTGCTCGTTAGATTCTAGAGCACGATGAATTTTATCTGGAATACAATCTAGTTCGGTCAACAGTTCGATCAACTTAGAGTTAACGATGGTTCCTTTTTGTTGCGCCATGTAAAATGCCATTAGGGTAAGCACGGTTACCTGGGCAGTAAAAGCTTTGGTAGAGGCTACTCCAATTTCTGGTCCGGCGTGGGTATAAACGCCCGCGTGGGTAATTCTTGGAATCGAAGCCCCAACTACATTACAAACACCAAATATGGTAGCGCCTTTTTCTTTGGCCATTTCAATAGCAGCCATCGTATCGGCGGTTTCTCCAGATTGGGAAATCGCAATCACTACGTCTTTTTCGGTAATAATTGGATTTCTATACCTGAATTCTGAAGCGTATTCCACTTCTACGGGTATGCGTGCGTATTCCTCTATCAGGTATTCGCCCACTAAGCCTGCATGCCATGAAGTGCCACAGGCGACAATAATGATGCGATCGATATTCTTTAGCTTCTCTGCAAACTCTTTAATGCCACCCAACTGTACTTTGCCTTCAGATGGATAGATACGGCCACGCATACAGTCTCTAATTGAACGAGGCTGCTCATAGATTTCCTTTAACATGAAGTGTTCGTAGCCGCCTTTTTCCAACATCTCCAGTTGCAGTTCCAACTCTTGGATGTAAGGAGTTTGTACTACATTGTCTAATCTTTTGATCAAAAGCTCATCACGTTTGATAAAAGCAATCTCGTTATCGTTAAGGTAAATTACGTTTTTGGTATACTCGATAATCGGAGTAGCATCTGAGGCAATAAAATATTCGCCTTCACCAACGCCAATAACCATCGGACTTCCTTTTCTGGCAGCAATTAGCTGATCGGGATGATCCTGATCCATAATTACGATAGCATAAGCACCATTTACCTCATTTAAAGCCAAACGAACGGCCTCTAGCAAGTCGATGCTCTCGTTTTTATAGATGTCTTCTACCAAATGGATCAATACCTCGGTATCGGTATCACTATTGAAAGTATGACCCCTCCTTAAAAGTTCTTCTTTAAGCGTTGCATAGTTTTCGATAATCCCATTGTGGATGATGCTCAATCGACCGCTGTTGGAAGTATGGGGATGGGAGTTCCTGTCTGAAGGTGCGCCGTGTGTCGCCCAACGGGTATGGCCCATGCCAATGGTTCCATTCAGGTTTTTATCTTCGGCATAGTTTTCCAGCTCTTGGACCTTGCCTGCTTTTTTATAGATATTCAGGTTACTGTGGTCGATTAGTGCAATACCGGCACTGTCATAGCCCCTGTATTCTAATCTTTTTAAACCTTTAATAACAATTGGCCACGCTTCACGGAAGCCGATATAACCTACAATTCCACACATACAGTATTGTTTTAAAAAAAATAAATCGCTCAAAAGTATTGCTTTTGAACGATTTAATCAAACGTTTGCGTTGAATATAATTAGCTAGTTGATCTTCGTATAGTAGATATTCAATTTCATTACCTTGTCGCTAGCTGCAGGGGTCTTTTTAAAGGTTCCAATAACCGCTCTTGCACCGGTGCTAAGTGATGGACTAATGTTAAACTCTGTAATTGGGGTAGGTGCTAGAAATGTACCGTAATCTTGTGTTTTCCCATCTAATAAATCTTGGATATAGGCAGTCACTACAAATACATATCGGTTCTTCGTGATATCAAAATAACCGCCAAAAATTGCTTCCGTTCTGGTAGCGCGAGGATCACCTGCTACAGTAGAACTTCCCCTGTCATTGTCAGGTACATTTCTTCTCTGTTCAGCAATGTCATATCTATAAAGCGCCAAACGAGGAGCGGCATTGAAGGGGAGTGCGTCTGTTCCTGTACTAAGATCTATCACCAACTCTGCCTTATTTACCACGACTTTACCTACATTGGCAGTAAAGTTCTTCAAATAAGGGAAAGAAATCTTTGTCCTTAAGCCTGAAAGTGGTTGCAAATAGGTAACTGGAAATTGTTGTGTAGGATTGCTCAATTGCGTGGTTATCTGAGTTGTATAGTTTTGCTTTATGGTAGCGGCAACTGGGCTGATCGTTGTTGTAATCGGAAAGCTAACGGCAGTTGTATCAATCGTACTAGAGGAGGTATTGGTAGATTTATAATAAAGTTCAAGCCTAGAATTGGTGCTCCCAAAATCGAAAAACATCATTCCGCCTACCCCTGTAGTATTAGCCTTGTTAATGTCGACATGAAGCCCATTGAAATAACGGATAAAATTATCGTTAAACTTCAAATCTGCAGCAGTAATATTGGTGATTAATCCTTGCATGTAAGCCTTGTCCAGTTGCAACCTGATTTGTGGAGTAACGGTTTTTAAGGTATCGGCCTTGCCTGTTACGATATCAGTAACTTTGTATCTGGTGTTAGGGTATATCTTTCCGTTTTTGTTGGCTAACAAAGTGCTGAAATGCGCCCAGTCCTTGCTGCTCAAATAAGAATTGGAAGTGGTCATGTTTTCTCTTAGCAAGGAAACATTGATGTTGAAGTTTTGGGTACTATCTCCATAAAATTCATTGGCATAATTTAAAACCAATACCGCTGAATCCAGTACAGGTGAACTTCCAAAAGAATAGCCATCGTTTGGCAAATTAACCGTCATTGCCAAGCTAGATTCGGTTTCGCCAAAGATTGGATCTTTAAGGTAGCCAAACGGGTGTCTAGCCAAAATAACACTAGCAACAATGTCGTCTTTAACTGTTCTCGAACTAATGGTAGCGGTATCGATTAATGAACCCTGTATAGCTGTGCTAGGGTCAATTTCCAAACCTATTGTTGAAGTCTTTTCACATGAAGCGAAAAGAAAAAGACTTATCAACAGGGTCAATAAGTCTAATTTTAAGAATCTCATATTTATATTAAAAATAATGCTGTATTAAGCTACTGAAACCAATTCCTCATTAGAGATCTCTTCATAAAAAGTGAAGAAGTTCTCGTAATTTTCGGTTAAATTAAAGGCTAAAGTCGGCTTATTAGAATCTTTAACAAATTTTAACACATCATTATCTAGCTTTTCATCTGCCAAAACCACTGCGTCTGAGTGGGTTACGGCGCCAATATGCATGCTGTTGCAATCGGCCTTAATAAAGGCTTTGGTGTCGTCCTCGGTCATGTTGTTCATTACCGCTTTTTTATGCAGGTCTGCATTTAAAGTTTCGGCAAAGCAGTTCTCATAAATAGAGTAAACCACTTTTGAATTCTTGAACGTAGGATCGTTTTTGTAGGTAGTTTTGATATAAGTAGGTACTAAAGCAGTCATCCAGCCATGGCAATGTACAATATCTGGTGCCCATCCTAGTTTTTTAACCGTTTCTAAAGCGCCTTTGCAGAAAAAGATCGTACGCTCGTCGTTATCGGCATAAAATTTATTCTCTTTGTCTCTGAAAACGTGTTTCCTTTGGAAATAATCTTCGTTGTCTAAGAAATAAACCTGCATGCGTGCCGCAGGAATTGAGGCTACCTTGATAATTAATGGGTTGTCATTGTCATCAATAATGATATTCATACCCGATAAACGAATAACCTCGTGCAGCCTGTTTCTTCTTTCGTTAATGTTGCCGAACCTTGGCATCAAGATGCGGATTTCAAATCCTTTTTCTTGCATTGCCTGTGGCAGTTGACGTGTAATTTCAGAAATTTTAGTGAGTTCGAGGAAAGGCGACATCTCGTGGGTAACAATCAGTAGCTTCGTTTTTGCCATCTCCATATTATATATTAAATTATGTTAATTTAAAGATTATCAAGGGGCAAAGGTACGAATAATATTAATATTTATCAATAACTTATGCAAGAGGCTTTGTAAGTTTTGGATAAATGCTCAACTTAGCACCCTTAAAATTAAACCGACAACTTGGAAATCATACATACGATAACCGCATTGAAAGCCTGGCTACGACCAATGCAAGATGACCAATCGAAAATTGCTTTGGTGCCCACCATGGGGGCGCTGCACAAAGGCCACCTCTCGCTCATCGAAATTGCGCAGCAACAAGCTCCAATTGTGGTTTGCAGTATCTTTGTTAACCCTACGCAGTTTACAGATCCAAAAGACCTCGAGAAATATCCAAGGCCCTTGGAACACGATATCAAAATGCTAAAGGAAGCAGGCTGCAGTGCCGTGTTTATGCCAACCGTTGCCGAAATGTATCCCCAGTACCCTCAACCAGAAAAATGGCATATAGATCTGGGCAATGCAGAATTTCTGTTAGAAGGCGAATTTAGAAAAGGCCATTACCAAGGAGTAACGCAAATTGTAAAAAAGCTTTTCGATGCAGTAGAGCCAGATTTGGCCTTTTTTGGACAAAAGGATTTCCAGCAGGTGCTGATGATCAAAAACATGGTGAAGTACTTTGACCTTCCGGTCGAGATTATTTCATGCCCGATTATAAGGGAAGACGATGGCTTGGCCATGAGCTCAAGAAATATCCATCTTTCTCCAAACGATCGGCAAAATGCCCTAGTATTGAGTCGTGCGCTTCAATATGTGAAGGACAATTACTTTCAATTGAGCCTCAACGAACTTTTAGACAAGGCAAAACACGTGATCAATGCGGTTCCCGGCGTAGAACTTGATTATTTTACCATTGCGGATCAGGAAACGCTATTGCCAATCAGCAATAAAGAAAGCGAAAATGCCATCGCGCTTGTTGCAGCAAAAGTGGGCGAAACCCGGCTGATAGATAATATGTTGTTGAGTTAGCATCAAGTATCAGGTATCGAGTAGCAAGATTGTAAAGCGTTTAGCGAAAGGAGTATGGCGTTTATACCCCCTAACTTTAACCTTCTGCCCTCCACCTTCCAGCCCTCCGCATTAAGATATGACCCGCCTTTTACCTTAAACCTTTCAACCCTCAACCTTTATCGCTAACTTTGCATTATGATTATCGAGATTTTAAAATCGAAAATACACCGTGTTAAAGTAACACAGGCAGAATTGAATTATGTGGGCAGTATTACCATTGACGAGGACTTGATGGATGCCGCCAACATTATTGCAAACGAAAAGGTTCAGATTGTAAACAACAACAATGGTGAACGTTTCGAAACCTATGCCATTCGTGGCGAGCGCGGTACAGGTACCATTTGCCTGAATGGCGCAACGGCCAGAAAAGTACAGGTGGGTGATATTTTGATCATTATGTCATACGGCTCTTTACCTATTGAAGAGGCCAAGAAATACCAGCCAATCCTGGTATTCCCCGACGATAATAACCACCTGCTGAAATAGCATCCGTAATTAATTGGCCCTGTTTTCCTCTTCGGTTTTTTTGCTTTCCCTGGCCTTGTAGGTCGAACTTCCAAAGTTGTAGGTTAAGGCAAATACCAATCGCTGAGCGCCAAAATAATGATAAAAATCATTGTTAAAGATGGTCTTGTCCCTGAAAATCAAGCCTCTTTTAATACTGTCGAATGCGTCGTAAAGGGTAAGCTTGGTATTAACCCTGCTCTTGAACCAGGCTTTTTGCAGTCCAAAATCAATTCCGTAAACCGGCTTCATGATGTAAAGGCCATTGCCACTTTTCGATTCATAGGTATAACTTGCATCAAATAACCAATCTTTTAAGCTGAAAACCTGGCTGCCGTTAAGCGTAAAGTTGTATACCGGTATTTTATAGGTTTTGCCGAAGTATGGCCTTAATTCCCTGTTGTAATAGAAACCAGCATTATTGTTCATCCGCCACCACTTATTTACAGTGACGGGCAAGCTCACCTGTAGATTCGCGAAATCTCTGTAAGGGATATTTCGGCCCAAAAAGATGAGCTCGTTTGTTGCCGGGTTGTATTCGGGATAACGCTCCATCGGGTCTGTTTCCCGGCCAGCGTTTAACGAAATGTTAAGTGCCTTTCTGCTGTACGACAAAGCTAAAAGGTTAGTGGTAGAAGGCTGCAAATAAGGATTGCCTATCCAATAATGTCGAGGGCTATAATAAAACCGAAAAGGATTGAGCATGGCAAAAGTTGGCCTAGTCATTCGTCTGCTATAGCTCAAAGTAAGTTGTTCGTTTGGAGCAATGGCATAAGTAATGCTCAGGCTCGGCAACCACTTCAGGTATTTTCTATCGGTAACCAGGCCGGTAGTAATAGAGTTGGCTTCCGTATTGGTATGTTCTGCCCTTAAGCTCAAGCTGTAATTAAATTTGTTCCACTGTCCAATATAAGAAAGATAGGCAGCAGCGATATATTCTTTATAGCCGAACTCATTGCTGCGCTTGGGGTCCAAGCTAAAAACATCGTTGCCCAACGTATCATAGCGAAGCTTGTTTTGGGTGGTGGTGTAGGCAAACTTGGCACCAAGCTCCAATTTTCCTATGCTCGTGTTTTGCGTGTAGTCTGCCTGAGTGGTGCGGATCAAGATATTGTTCCTGGAGTTGGTTTTCCAGTAATTCATCAATTGATTGCTAAATACATTTCGGTTCTGGATGTCCTCTGTTTGGCGATTGTCTACCTGGGCTACAGAAGCAATTACGTGCAGCTCGCTGTTTTTGAATTGCGCATCGTAATTGAGCCCGCCTGCATAATTATGCTGTTTGGGCAATGCATCATTATCGCTCTTAACAAGTCCAATGGTACTGCTTAAGTCGGCATTTTGGGTAATCAACTGATTGCGCGATGTGGCATTTCTATCGATCTGATAGGTGCGCACGAAAGCTTCCAAGCTCTGTCCTTTTTGGAGTTCATAGGCAACCTTGGCCTGTATGTTATAGTTTTGGTTGGCAGTAACGGTTCGCGTATCTGTAATCATGGCATTGGTATTGGGCAAGAACTGTAAGGCATGATATTTATAAAAAGTACTTCCGGTGGTATGCCCAAGTTTTAAATCGTAGATCAGCCGGTTAGTTTTGTAAACCAGCGATAAATTATTGTCGAGCAAGCTGTAGTTGTTTCGCTGAAAGCGGGCATTATAGGTGCCTCTCAAACCCAAAGTTTGGTTTCGCTTCAGCTTTACATCTATAATTCCTTGGTATTCGCCATCATATTTTGAAGAAGGCTGGTTAATCATTTCGATCGATTCGACCATGTCTGGAGACAAGCTGCTCAGGTAGGTTAGAATCTCATCGTTATTCATGTTTACGGGTTTGCCATCAACAAACAAAGTAGGCGTTGCCCTGCTGGCCATTTGCATGGTTCCATCTTGGTTAACTTGCAGGCCCGGAAGTTTCTTAAAAACATCTAATAGGTTAGATGACGACTTGAAAAAAGCATTATTGGCTACGCCGACCTTGATCTGCCCATTTTGTGTGCTAAAGCTAGGCGTTCCACCCGTAATGGTTACTTCTTTAAGCAGGCTTGGGTCTTCGACCATTAAGATGTGGCCCAGTTCTAAAACCTTTGGCCCGCCTTCGTTTACTTCGAGCTCCTTTTGAACTTTCTGATAGCCCATTAGGCTAACCGACAGTAGGTATTTTCCGTTAGGTATGGCGCTAAATTCGAATAATCCAGCGGTATCGCTAGCGCTATATTTGATCACGTTAGGGAGATTCTGGTCCGTTAAAACCAGGTTAGCCATGGGGATAGGTTGGCTGGTCTTGCCCTCAACCAATTTCCCCTTAATGGTTTGGGCGTTCAGCAATAGGTTCGTGCATGCAAAAAAGCAAAGCAGCAATGTCAGTTTCATCTTCGTGTGTTTGGATTTTATGGAATGGTCCAAAACTAGAAGAGAAGAACAGAGAAGGAGTTTTAATTCTCAGATTTGGGAGTTCGGAATTATAAAATGAGACCAGGTCTAGCCCGCCAAATTAAGGCTTAACTGTTCCTTGTACAAGGTTGGCGTGGTTTGTTTATGCTTTTTAAAGGCCGTATAAAAAGTAGATTTAGAATTGAAACCAACCTCGTAGCCTATGGCCTCGAGTTTAATGCCCTTATCGTTGGCGATGAGTTCGCAGGCCTCGTTTATCCTAAATTCGTTAATGTAAACGGCAAAGCTTTTGCCTAGGTTATCGTTCAGCAATTGCGAAAGCTGATGGCCAGAAATATGAATTTTTTTGGCCAGGTCGTTCAGCTTGAGGTCTGGATTTTTGTAAAGCTGTTCTTCATGAATGATTTTTTGCAGCTTCTCGGTTAGGGCCAATGCCTGCTCGTCGGCAATTTTTTTATTGGCATAGCGCTCCACATCTTGGGTGCCCAAAAAGAGGTTGCTGGTTTTCCGCTTGCTCACAAACAGAAAGATGTTCAGGTAAAGGATAAGCGAGAAGAACAAGGCGCCGCTGATACAGGGTCCATTAAAGAAATCAAAAAAAGATAATTTGAAGGCGGCTGGGACTACCAGGTTGCCTATATAAACAGAAAGCAATAGCTTTTCTATGGTCGAAACTTTTTCTTTTGCGTTAAAAACTTTGATAAAAGCAGGCCTGAGTAGCCATCCCGTTAAAAGGATACAGGCAGCAAATTGAACCAATATGAGGTTTCCAATATAGCTATCCCAGATTTCTGGCTGGCTATCATAAGGAGCAAGGATACTAACGGTTGCAATTGCCAATGTCCAGAACAGATAGATCCAAAGCTGATTGGTCGCGATTTTTGTTTCTTGGCCCAATGCCGATTTTATAAAATAGAAAAGAGAAGGGCCCACCAAAGCGCTTCCCCAAATGCCTATGTGGATATAAATGGCTGGTAATTCTGGGTAGAAATACAGAATAAAAGACTTGCCTATCTTTAGGCACACCGCCAACAGCAATAAGCCTAAAAAATAAGAGGAGGGCGATTTCGACTTTTTAAAGAGCAATAGATAGAGGCTGATGATAAAGCCATTGAATACACCTAAGGCGCTAAAGAAAAACAAGATTTGCTGACTCAGGTTCATTTAACAAAAATAATAATCTTCGGTTAACACTAAGCTTATTGTGGCAAACGATTTTGGATTGGATGTATTAAAATCGTGATATACCACTGCAGATGCCTTTTAAAGGGGCTGTTGTGTAAAAAATTGCTATGGTTGCATAGTAATTTAGGCAAGAAATACTAAATTTGGAAAATCTAACCAATTATAAACCATAATTATGCATTTTGAATTAAGTGAAGAACAATTGATGATACAACAGGCTGCCCGCGATTTTGCGCAGAACGAATTAAAGCCTGGCGTAATTGAGCGTGACGAACACCAAAAGTTTCCTGCCGAGCAAGTAAAAAAACTGGGAGAGCTCGGATTTTTGGGGATGATGGTTGATGGCAAGTACAACGGCAGCGGTATGGACGCGTTGTCTTATGTGCTGGTTATGGAAGAGCTTTCTAAAGTTGATGCTTCTGCCTCTGTAGTGGTTTCGGTAAACAATTCATTGGTTTGCTATGGTTTGGAAAGCTATGGCAACGAAGCCCAAAAAGAAAAATACCTAAAGCCATTGGCTTCAGGCCAAACCATTGGAGCCTTCTGCTTGTCGGAGCCGGAAGCTGGTTCTGATGCCACCTCGCAGCAAACTACAGCCGAAGACAAAGGCGATTACTATTTGCTAAACGGCACCAAAAACTGGATTACCAATGGCAGTACGGCCGGAGTTTACCTCGTAATTGCCCAAACGCACAAGGAACTTAAGCATAAAGGAATCAATGCGTTTATTGTAGAAAAGGGAACGCCGGGCTTTACCGTAGGACCAAAAGAAAACAAACTGGGCATTCGCGGTTCAGATACGCATTCGTTAATGTTCAACGATGTAAAAGTGCCTAAAGAAAATAGGATTGGCGAAGATGGCTTCGGCTTCAAATTTGCCATGAAAACCCTCGAAGGTGGCCGTATTGGTATTGCCGCACAGGCCCTAGGCATAGCTGCAGGTGCATACGAATTGGCTTTGGCCTATGCACAGCAACGCAAATCTTTTGGCAAGCCCATTGCAGAACACCAAGCCATTGCCTTTAAGCTGGCAGATATGGCAACGCAAATCGAAGCTGCCCGGTTGTTGGTTTATAAAGCAGCATGGCTGAAAGACCAAGGCCAATCTTATACTTTGGCAGGCTCTATGGCCAAGCTTTTTGCAAGTAAGGTTGCCATGGATGTAACTGTTGAAGCTGTCCAAATTCATGGAGGCTATGGTTTTGTAAAAGAATACCATGTAGAGCGCCTAATGCGCGATGCTAAAATTACCCAGATTTATGAAGGCACCTCTGAAATCCAGAAAATGGTGATCAGTAGAGGTATTTTAAGCTAGAGAGATATTTTTAACAAGATAAAAGCCACAGATTAACAGATTGTTAACTGTGGCTTTTTGTTTAGCTAATGAAAGCTGTAAACTGAAAAATGCAAACTGCTTTTAGGAGCGCAGGTTTATGCAATGGCTTAAAGTTAATCCGGCTTTCCGCTATATCTTTTGCCTTAGGGGCAAAAAGGATGTCGCTCCAATTCGGGCTATTTTACCTTGGCCGGTGCAACTGAACATAGCCGCACAAACTTTGTTCTTAAACCCGATTGACAGCGGTAGCCTGGAGCGAAGCGAAAGCTTAAGCAAAAAGCGGGACTGACAATCAATGAAACACCGCCTCTGCTTTTTAAACACCACTTGGCTAAAATCTGTTAATCTATGCTAGGGGCCTAGGGTATGGCGGTTGGCGTTTTCAATTTCTCGCTATACGCTATACGCCCTACTCCATACACGCTACACTAGTCTTTATCCGTTCCAAATATCGAATCCAATATCATTTTGATTACTGCAACGGCTATTGCCAAAATAGTGGCCGATAAAAATCCAGAAGTATTAAATCCGGTCATGAAATGATCTACCAATAAAATCATCAATACGGTAATGATGAATGAGATCAGGCCTAGGGTCAATACGTTGAGCACAAAAGTGAATATCCGCAAGATAAAACCTATGGTGGCATTAGCTAGGGCAATAAGCACGGCGGCAATTATGGCGCTGCCAAAGCCATCAACCTGTACACCGGGTACCAGGTAGGCGCCGGCCATCATGGCAAGGCCCATCAATAAAACTTCTAAAATTAATCTCATATTTATCTAATTTAGTTGGATGTTTAATAAAATTACATTTTTTGTGCCAATTTGTTTGGCCTTGCTCCTTTTTGGCTGCGGCAATAAAGAAAAGGAAGCTTTGTCCATCCGATTTTCGGCAGACAGTACGGCCATCGTCATTTCGGGCATAGAAGAAGCGGGACTGCTCCAGCTAAAAACCAATCTGGCGAAAGATACCGCCTACCAGCAATTGGTGTCGGTGTTGCAAACCCCAGCCGAAGACGATTCGACCAGCATGGAAATAGACTGGCCCGGCAAGCTGAGCATTAAGGGAGATAGCCTTTGGTTTGCGCCGGCAAATCCTTTCGTTAAAGGAAAAAGCTACCTCATAGAAACCATGCTCAACACCCAATTTGCAAGCGGTGGTGATATCATTCGTTCTAAAGTAGGTCATACGGTAAAACCGCTACAACAAATTTTGGTTCGCTAAGCATGCAAATTCCATACTAATATGAAAAATATAATTACAGCAATACTGCTGGCACTTATTTTAAAAGTGGTTTACGATGTATGCAAGAGCAAGGTTTTGTCTACGGTCGAAAAGATTATTTTTTGCTTGGTTGTTCTCATTTTGCCCTTCTTGGGAGCTGTGATATTTTACAAGTATCAACACAATAAATTTCTGGCTATGCGCAATAGAAAAAACGAGAACATTTTTTAATTCTGATCAGCCATTCGATAAAGGCCTTAAGGTAAAGTCACTGCAACAAATTTTGGTTCGTTAGTGGCTCATTTGCAGCGCACTGTTGCATTTTGAAAAAATAATTTGTACATTTGCATCGTAATTAAGGAAAGAGAGGGGACCGTGTCCCCTCTTTTCTTTTGCAAGAATTTAGGATATGCAGGTAGAAAACAGAGTTAGAGAACTCGTAGAAGAGAAGATTGCAGACAGGCCTGAGCTGTTTTTGGTAGAAGTAAGGATGTTGCCAAACAACAAACTGATCATCCATGTAGACGGCGACGAAGGAATAAACATTCAAGATTGTGCAGCAATCAGTCGCCATGTTGGTTTTCATTTAGAAGAAGAAAATACCATTGATAAGGCTTATAACCTGGAAGTTTCTTCGCCAGGAGTTGGCGAACCGCTTCAGCTGAAACGCCAATATCATAAAAACATAGGCAGAGAACTCGGCATTAAGCTGGCCGATGGCGAAAAAAAAGAAGGCAAGCTTTTAGAAGTTGGCGAAAATGCCATCGTTATTGAAGAGAAAGTAAAAGAAAAAGGTAAAAAAGCGCAATTGGCAGAAACATCAATTGAGTTTGAAAATATAATAGAAACAAAGGTTTTAATTTCATTTAAGTAGAAAAATGAACAATATTAATTTAATCGATTCATTTCAGGAGTTTAAGGACTTCAAAAATATCGACCGCCCGACAGTAATCAGCGTACTGGAAGAGGTATTTCGCAGTATGTTGCGCAAAAAATATGGAACAGACGAGAACTGTGACGTAATTGTGAACCCAGATAACGGGGATTTGGAAATCTGGAGAACCAGAAAAGTAATGGAAGACGGATTTTCTGAAGACGACGACCTGGAGATCGAGCTGGCCGAAGTAAAGCTGCTGGATCCGGATATGGAAGTTGGCGACGATTACATCGAACAGATTACTTTGGAGAGCTTTGGCCGCAGGGCGATTTTAGCTGCCCGCCAAACTTTGGTATCTAAGGTTTTGGAATTAGAGAAAGACGAAATCTTCAAAAAATATAAAGATAGAGTTGGCGAAATCGTAACCGGCGAAGTTTACCAGGTTTGGAAAAAAGAAACTTTGGTATTGGATGATGAAGGCAACGAGTTGATGATGCCTAAAACGGAGCAGATCCCGGCCGACTATTTCAAAAAAGGAGATGCCGTGCGTGCGGTAATTTCTAAAGTTGACATGGTTAATGCTACGCCAAAAATCATTATCTCGAGGATTGCGCCAGAGTTCTTGCAACGCTTGTTCGAAATCGAGGTTCCAGAGATTTTTGATGGTTTGATTACCATTAAGAAAATTGTTCGCGAACCAGGCGAGCGTGCCAAGGTTGCGGTAGAATCATACGATGACAGGATTGATCCGGTAGGTGCCTGCGTTGGGATGAAAGGTTCTCGTATCCACGGTATCGTGAGAGAGCTTAAAAATGAAAATATCGACGTAATTAACTTTACCAACAATATTTCATTGTACATCCAACGTGCGTTGAGCCCTGCAAAAATCACCTCTATTAAATTAGATGATGCCACTAAACACGCTTCGGTTTACTTAAAGCCAGATCAGGTTTCATTGGCAATTGGTCGCGGTGGCCACAACATTAAATTGGCAGGTAAATTGACGGGATATGAAATTGATGTTTACCGCGAGGCTGGCGAAGAAGATGAGGATGTGGATATCGAAGAATTCTCGGACGAAATCGATAGCTGGATCATCGACGAGCTTAAAGCAATTGGCTTAGATACTGCCAAAAGCGTATTGGCCCTGTCGCTTGATGAACTGGTGAAGCGTACCGATTTAGAAGAAGAAACAATTAAAGAAGTGATTGCCATTTTGCAATCGGAATTTGAATAACGCTTATGGCTTGAATAAGACAAGAATAAACGTTACTTTTGTATATAAACAGTAAAAAAAATAGGATAATAAATGTCAGACGATAAACCCATAATTTTATTTAAAGCAGCTAAGGAACTTAACATCGGAATTGCTACGGCAGTAGATTTTCTGGGTAAGAAGGGCTTTGCTGTGGAAAATAAGCCCACTACGAAACTTTCAAAAGATATGTATGATACCTTGATGAAAGAATTTCAGGGGGACAAAATCGTGAAAGAAGAAGCCAATCAGATAGTTATAGGTAAAATTCGTCGTGATGAACCCGAAGCAGCTGAGAAAGCTCCTGAGACGCCTAGAAAAAAACAAGATTTTGAAAACGAAGGTGTTTTAATCAAAAACCTTCATTCATATACTCCTCCTGCAGAAAAACCTGTAGCAGAGAAACCTGTTGAGGCTCCAAAAGAAGAGCCGGCTCCTAAAACAGAACCTGTTGAAGAAGGCGCATTGCCAGGTGTTAAGGTTGTAGGTAAAATAGACCTCAACGATCTTAACCCTAAAAACCGCGTCCCGAAAAAAGAAGAGCCAGCTCCAGTAGTTGAAGAGAAAAAAGAAGCTCCGGTTGAGGCGCCTAAAGTTGAAGCGCCGGTAACACCACCAGTTCAGGAAGAAAAACCTGTTGAGGTGAAGAAAGAAGAGCCCAAAGTTGAACCTCAGCCTCCAGTTGAGCCCGAAGCAGCTAAACCAGCTGTTGCAGACGATGGCGTAATTAAAGCTCGCTCAGTTAAATTATCAGGACCGAACATTATTGGTAAAATCGTTTTGCCAGTTACGCCTGATCGTAGAAACCAGCCTGTGGCTTCATCTGCAGATAGCGAAGCGGCTAAACGCAAACGTAAACGCAAGAAAACTGTTGGTGGCAATCCAAATGCTCCAGGTCAGCAAGGTGGTGGCCAGCCAGGCCAAACGCAAGGTCAGGGACAACCCGGACAGCCGCGTAACCCGAATGCACCAGGTGGCAATAGGCCAGATTTCAGGAATAACCCGAACCACCAAGGTGGCAATCGCCCTAACCCTAACTATAGAGGCAACCATAACAAGCCAGGTGCACCGGCTACTCCTAAAGAAGAGCCAACAGAAAAAGAAATACAAGATCAGATCAAGGCAACATTGGCTCGTTTGAGCGGTGCCGGTAAGTCTGGTAAATTTGCACAACGTGCTAAATTGCGTCGTCAGAAACGTGATGATGTAGCAATGAATGCCGAAGAACTTGCAGCAGAAGAACAGTTGCAGTCGAGGGTATTAAAGGTTACAGAGTTTGTTACGGCAAACGAATTGGCCAACATGATGGACGTACCGGTAACCAAAATTATTGGTACCTGTATGAGCTTGGGCATGTTCGTTTCGATTAACCAGCGTTTAGATGCTGAAACCCTAACCATTGTAGCCGATGAATTCGGTTACGAAATCCAGTTTGTAAAACCAGATGAGGAAGAAGATAGGGTAATTGAAGAAGAAGATGCACCAGAAGATTTGGTGCCTCGTGTACCAGTAGTTACCATCATGGGTCACGTTGACCACGGTAAAACTTCATTGCTAGATTATATCCGTAAAGCAAATGTGGTAGCTGGTGAGGCCGGTGGTATTACGCAGCACATTGGTGCTTATAAAGTAACTACCAACTCTGGCAAACAAGTAACCTTCTTAGATACACCGGGTCACGAGGCGTTTACCGCGATGCGTGCACGTGGTGCCAAAGTTGCGGATATTGCCATTATTGTAATCGCGGCTGATGATGCGGTGATGCCTCAAACCAAAGAGGCCATTAACCATGCACAGGCAGCAGGCGTACCATTGGTATTCGCCTTCACCAAAATTGATAAGCCAGGTGCCAACACCGACCGTATCAAAGAACAGCTTTCTACCATGAATATTTTGGTTGAAGAGTGGGGTGGTAAATTCCAGTCGCAAGAAATTTCAAGCAAGAGCGGCTTAAATGTCGATTTGCTTTTAGATAAGGTATTGTTAGAAGCAGAATTGTTAGAATTGAAAGCCAATCCTGATAAGCGTGCTACAGGTACCGTAATTGAGGCTACTTTAGATAAAGGCCGTGGTATTGTAACTACCGTTTTGGTACAAGGTGGTACCCTGAGAGTAGGAGATCCGATCTTGGCAGGTAGCTATAGCGGTAAAGTAAAAGCCTTGTTTAACGAGCGTGGCCAAAAAGTTGCCGAAGCTGGCCCATCAGTACCAGTTCAGGTATTGGGTATGCAAGGTGCACCAACTGCAGGCGATCGTTTCAATGCATTAGAAAGCGAAGTAGAGGCAAGAGAAATTGCCAACAAACGTTTACAATTAATGCGTGAGCAAGGTTTACGTACACAAAAACATATCACTTTAGATGAGATCGGTCGTCGTTTGGCTATCGGTAACTTTAAAGAGCTGAACTTAATCGTTAAAGGTGACGTGGATGGTTCGATCGAGGCTTTGGCAGATTCGTTGCTAAAACTATCTACCGAAGAAATCCAGATCAATATCATCAGCAAAGCGGTGGGTCAGATTTCAGAATCCGATGTATTGTTGGCTTCGGCTTCAGATGCGATCATCATTGGTTTCCAGGTACGTCCTTCGCCGGGCGCCCGTAAGTTGGCCGAAGCTGAGCAGATCGATATCCGCTTGTACTCGATCATCTACGATGCCATCAACGAAATCAAGGCGGCAATGGAAGGTATGTTGGCTCCAGAATTCGAAGAGAAGATTGTGGCCAATGTGGAGATCAGGGAAACCTTTAAAATTACCAAAGTGGGAACCATTGCAGGTTGTATGGTACTCGAGGGTAAGATCACCAGAAACAGCAAGATCCGTATCGTTCGCGATGGTGTAGTAATCTATACCGGCGAGCTGGCTTCATTGAAACGTTTCAAAGACGATGTGAAAGAAGTAGCCAAAGGTTATGAGTGCGGTTTGAATATCCAAAACTTTAACAACATTGAAGTAGGTGATATCGTAGAAGCCTACGAACAAGTAGAAGTAAAACGTAAACTGTAACAGTTTAAAAATTTAAAATATAAGGAGCGATTTTCATCGCTCCTTTTTTTGTTAAGTATCTATATCTTTCTTATTACATAGGATAAATAAGCCGAAACTGATTAAACTTGTAACAATTCTGCAGGTCTAAAATATGAGGAGCGATTTTTGTCGTTCCTTTTTATTTTTAACCAACTACTATTAATGACTGACCAAGCCATTTCGCAACCTGCGAAAAAGAACTTCGATTTTATAGATTCTATCCGCTGCATCTCCATGATGTTTATTGTTTTGGAGCATTGTACCCATGTTGGCACCTACATTTTCGAAGGCATTACCACAATGAATGTTTTTTACATGAGCCTCATCCAGTTGGCAAAGGCGGGAACAATCATTTTCTTTATTTTGGCCGGTTTTTTATTAGGCGAGAAGTTTTTTACCTATTCGCCAATGCAGTATTTCCAGCGCCGCGTGAAGATCGTATTCATGCCATGGGTGTTTTGGTCGCTCATATTTGTATTTGCCATGACCTATAAAAACTGGATTATTTATAGAAAAGGGCCGGATTTCAATAGCCTTGATAACCTTTTGGAATCTTTCAAGATCGTATACCTGTATAGTAACTATTGGTTCATTATCAACTTTTTAATCTGCATCGGCATCTTATTGATGTTTAGAAAATACCTATACTCCTATAAGTTCGGCGCAATCTTGTTTTGCTTTACCGCATTTTATGCCGCTAATATTTACTTGGAGTGGTTTCCGCCACACCATACCATGGCAATTTTTGGATTTGTATTCTTCTTGTGGCTGGGCGCCATGTTTAATAAACACTGGGAAAAAGTAAGTAGCTTCGTTGCCAGGGTTGCGATGTCAAAATTCCTGTTGCTGTTTTTGCTAAGTTTTGCTGCTGCGGTATTGGAAATCATTTTCTTGTACAACAGACATGCCCTCGATCCCTATAACACGCTCCGCATTACCAATATCATCTACTCCATAGCCACCTTTTTATTGCTGATCAAGATCAAAGACCTCAAGTTTGTGAACGTATTCAAGCCTAGAGAGACTACCTTTGGGATTTACCTGATCCACTATATTTTTGTTTTTAATATTTTGCCAGAGATACTGAGGCCTTTTAAATTTTCACCCATCACAACGTACCCAATCATTGGATTTTTTGCGCTAACTTTATTGAAGTTTTTAATTGTTTATTCGCTAACCTTTGCTGTGGTCCGACTAATCAACCTAACCAGATTTAAATGGTTGATTGGAAGATGAAGATTTAATATATGCTCAAACGTTTATTCAGGAAAAAAAAGAAGGGGCATGCTGGCCCAACGCTTATCCCCAATCTTTACAACACCGATTATGGCAAAAGCGTACTCATCTCCTACATCGTTTCGCCATTTAAAAGCGAAAACAGTTTTTGGCACCAGAATTATTTTACCTCTCATCTCATTGCAGAAGTTTTTTCTGAACTAGGCTATAATGTTGACGTAGTAGATTTTCTGTCTAAAACCGAGAACCTGGATTATGGCAAATACGAAGTGGTTTTTGGCTTCGGACATGTTTTTGAGCAATCTTTTTATCATCCTGCACGTCAAACGGCTAACCGGATACTGTTCGTTACAGGTGCGCATGAAGACTTTCAGAATATGATGAGCCTTAAATGTGTGGAAGATTTTTATCAGCTATCTGGAAAATGGATACCTTCAGAGTCAAAGGTTTTGGCTGCCGGAACCTATTATGCCATGCACAGCGCCGACTTCACCATTATTCTGGCCGAATCACATGTGTATAATGATTTCCAGTCCCGCTTTAAGAACCCATTGTATTCGTTAAACAATAATATTATAGGCGCTTTTACAGCTTTTGAAGAAAAGACTGTCGCAAATAGAAACCGCAATTTTCTGTTTCTAAGTGGTGCTTATCAACTGGCAAAAGGTCTGCATATCATGTTAGAGCTGATCAAGCGCAGAAGCGACTTGAATTTTTATATTGTGTTGCCAAGCTTGCACCCTGAGCTCGAAGAATATTATCGCAGCGTTTTATACGATCGTCCAAATGTGGTGTTTTTTAAATCCATCCGAATGGATTCGGCCGAAATGCGCGAAGCCATTGAGAAATGTACTTATATACTTTCGCCAAGTTATGTTGATGGTTTGCCGGGTGGAACAATAGAACCAATGTCTGCCGGTTTAGTGCCCGTTGTGAGCAAATATTGTGGCTTTGCAGAAAAAGATTTTATCTTTGAAATGGAAGACCTTACGGTAGATTGCTTGGAGCAGAACATAGAAAAAGTACTGGCACTCAGCGATGAAGAATATATGACCTGCAGCTCGAATGTAAGAAACTATGTGATAGATAATTTCAGCATAGCAAGCGTTAAAGAGTCTTTTAAGAAGTTAATGACAGCAAACTTAAAATAAGCCTCAGATGCAGAGCAAAATTACCGGAGGAGAAACGGAGAAGATATTTTCAGCAAAGATACTCAACAAATACGATGTAGCTTATTTTAGGTGTAAAGACACAGGCTTTATACAAACAGAAGAACCTTATTGGCTAGAAGAGGCTTATTCTTCTGCCATTACCAAACTGGATATTGGTCTGGCCTCTCGTAACGAATACCTTAGAGATACGGCAATTCCGGTGTTGGGTAAGTATTTTAATACCGATGGCAAATTTTTGGACTATGCCGGAGGCTATGGCTTGTTTACCCGTTTGATGCGCGACAAGGGCTTTGATTTTTACCATACCGATCCTTATTGCAAGAATTTATTTGCCGAATATTTCGATCTGTCCGATTTGCCACCGAATACCAAATTTGAGCTGGTCACCGCTTTTGAAGTATTTGAACACCTGCCCGATCCCTTAGCTGAGGTAAAGAAAATAAGCCAGTTGTCTGATAACCTCTTGTTTAGTACCGTACTACAACCAGCAACGCCATTAACTTCAACAGATGATTGGTGGTATTTTATTCCAGAAACCGGTCAGCATATTGCTTTGTATACTGAGGAATCATTAAGAGCGCTAGGCACCAAATTTGGTTATAATCTTTATACCGACGGCATTGGTACCCATTTGTTTACCAAGAAGACATTAGATAAGAATCCATTCGCCAAAGAGAAGGATCCTTTTTTCATCAGAAAGATGAGAAAAGCAGTTCGAAAATTTGATAAAAAACAAGAACTGGAAAAAGAAAGCCTTTTAACCAGAGACTGGAATTTTATCAAATCAAAGTTGAGCTAGTTGCTATTCAATAAATCTTTATAAACCTGTACGGTATTGGCCACGCAATCAGCCATAGTGAAGTGCTTGAGCCGTTCCTTGCCTTTAGCCCTAAGTTCATCGGCATAGTCAGGTTCATTGATTATTTTCTCTACGGTTGCCAATATCGAAGTGGCTTGCTCAGGGTCAAAATAAGCTACGGCTTCTCCGCCAATTTCGGGCAGACATGAAAGATTGCTGCAGGCTATGGGACAGTTGTTTCTAAAGGCTTCTAACATGGGCAATCCGAAGCCCTCCTGCGATGAAGGATAAACGAATGCCAAAGCATGTTGGTAAAGAGATTTAAGGTCTTCATCTGTAGCATCTAACTGGTGGCATTGTGTATCGATTTGTAGCTCCTGAAGCAGTGCTTTTTCTTCATCCGTAAACTCGCCTCCGCCAGTGCAGAGCAGTTCTAAATTCTTTTGTTTGTTAAATAAGGGAGCCAGCGCCTTTGCCATTGGCTCAAAGTTTTTATAGTGGCCACGTGAACCTACAAAAAGAATAAATCTCTTGGGCAGGCTAAGCGGACTGGCCTGAGTTGTAGATTCTTCCTCCTCTGGCAAACCATGATACACTACCTTGGTTTTTGTCACATACCCGGGATAGTGCCTCAAAATTTCGTTCAAGGTAAAATTAGAAATCGCGATGATCATGCCAGCTGCATCCATCATCTGTTTTTTTTGGGAGATGACTTCTGCAGAATCGGCAAACATTTCCGGACTGTTTTCGTAAATCATATCGTGGATAGTCACCACCATGGGCTTGCGGTTGTAGGCAAGCGAATAAGTATCATAGTAAGTGGCATGAAAAATATCATAATTGCCCTTTTTAAGTTGAGCTACACTGTGCTTTTCATTCCAGGAGAATCTTTTCCCTATTTTTCTCAGGTACCATCTGCCAAACAGGTTATCCATTGGCTGCTTAAAATTCCTGATGTAATAGTTTTTAACGTAAAGCACGGCAATTTTTACGCTGAGCGATTGGTCTTTGTTCATTTCGCTGGCCAGATTGGCAAAGTAGCGCGAAATTCCACCATAACGTTGTATGCTGAAAATCTCATGGTCGAACAAAACTTTAATCATTGCGGTATTGATTTTTAAATCTATTTTTGGGAGATAAGCCGGCAACGAATATAGATAAAATCCATTAATGACGACAGTAAGCAAGCCCAAAATATCCATTGTTACCATCAATTATAACAATGCCAGCGGACTAAAGGATACCATCCAATCTGTATTGGCGCAAAGCTATGATGCGTTAGAGCATGTGGTTATAGACGGAGCATCTACAGATGGTAGCCAGGCGGTTTTGGAAGAGTTTAGACCCCATTTGGCTTATGCCCTAAGCGAAGCCGATAGTGGTATTTATAACGCCATGAACAAAGGCGTTAGGGCGGCTACAGGCGAGTACCTGTTGTTCATTAACAGTGGAGATATTTTGATAGATGCCGATGTAATTGCCAATTGCGTGGCGCTGGGCTTTGACAAAGAACTGATTATTGGCGACCTGCTTTTTATCAATGGCGAAGAGAGAAAAGTATGGAAACCCGCGCATTTGCTCACCTTCGACCTATTTTGCAACATGGGCATTCCACATCCTACAACCTTTATCCAAAGAGAACTGTTCGATAAAGTAGGGCTATATGACGAGAAGTATAAAATAGTTTCCGATTGGAAGTTTTTTATGTTGGCTGTTTGCAGACATGATTGCAGCTACAAAAGAATAGCTATTGTGGTGGCTGGATTTATGGAAGGTGGCATCAGTACACAGGAGGCTCATCGTCCCTTAATGCTTGAAGAGCGAAAAAGAGCAATTGCTGAAAGCTTTTCGGCTTTTTTGCCGGATTATGAAGAATTATGGGCTTCCAGAAAACAATTGAGGAAACTTCGGTATACAATCAAAATCAAGAAGTTTTTAGGTATCCGTTAGGTCTTTCCTCAACCATTTAAGGTATCAGGTTTGGATCCCGCATCAGTTTTCTTTTGAGGTTGATTGATTTAATGAATGCCTTGACAAATCCCGACGCAGTTTTCATGTCTTTATAGTAATGAATAAACTTGTTGAAATTTAAATATGATGTCCGCGCCATCAGTCCCTTATAAGTACTGATCAGTAGTTTATGATTTTTGGAGAGCAGCTCCCTTTTTTCGGCATCGGTTAACTCCGATTTCAAAATGTATTCATTGAGCAGGTTTCTCAACAAACCTTCGGCCTCGACAATTTTTTTTGATTGTTGTGTAGCGCTCACCTGGTGTACGCGTACCAGTACAAAAGCTTGGTCATTGTCTAGAAAAGCAAATCTGAAATTTGAAATTGCCATCCTGAACCAAAAATCCCAATCTTCCAGGTAAGCCATCCCTGCTCTGAAAGTGCCAACCTTTTGCAAAAGATCTTTGCGAAAAAGCGGACTTTGAATAACGGCTAGGTTATGTTGAACAAAATCAGAAATAACTGGGTAGCCAGCCCCGTTAACTACAGGCATAGCAGTCTTGTTTTTTAAACTGAGATCAGTATAATGTTTTCGCTGCGGATCATTATTATCGAAAAACCATGTAGTTGCCAAAGAAATATCCGTGTCTGCATTTGCGTTAAAAAAAGCAACCTGTAATGCAAATTTCTCTTTCGAAAGCAGGTCATCAGCATCTAAAAATTGGATATAGCTTCCTTTTGCTAAGCTTAAACCCGTATTTCTCGCAACAGAAACGCCCTTGTTGGCTTGCTTGATATAAGAAAAGCGATTGTCTGTGGCTGTAAATGATGTTACAACAGTTTCCGTGTCATCTGTAGAACCATCATCAATAATAATCGCTTCCCAATGTGGATAGCTTTGCTCCAATAAACAAGTTAAGGTTTCGGCAATTAAGTGTCCATAATTATGGGTAGGTATAATTACCGAAACAGTTTTTGGCTCCATCTTAATCGTTTATTGCATTTTTTACTGCTTGAAGGTACTGTGTTCCCCATTTCTCATCCGGTTCTAAGTGGCAACCTTCGCCCCATTCGTTCCAGGCATTGATAAATAAGAACCTTTCGTTTTCTGGCAGATTTGCTATCGTATAGTCTTTCATGTGCTTGGCCCAGTTTTCAAATAAGGCTGGCGTAGAACCTACATAAATAGCGGCATGTTTTTTCCTGCGGGCAGAATTATCCCATGATGGCGTAACTGTCCTGAAATATTTATAATCAAATTTCGGTTTGGCCATCATGTTATTTGCCATTTGCTCGTAAGAGAAAATCCCGTTTTGGTAAAAGGGAGATTTTTTGATCCCGGTGAGGTGCAAAAACTTGTTGAATAGGTATGAAGCCATATTCTTTTTCGCAATTTTCTGTCCCCTGTAGGCTGTATCTGGAGCGAATTCCATGCCCGCATCAAAGCCGTGTGTTTTTGGATCCAGGTCCTTTTTAAAGTTCTCTATCCTAATCAAGAAAAGATCGTCAAAACCAGCTTTTTTTGCTTCGGCTCTCCAAATTTCGCTTGCTGCTTTAATATCAGGATGCAGTTCGGTTCTGTACATTAAAAATACAGGCTTGTTATCTATCTTAATGTAGCGCTCATCTTTAAAAAATGGCATCAGGTATTGGATGTGCTCTAAATCATCAGCCAAGGAATAATCCTGTTTCATCAGCACCTGTTTCTCTTGGCCATCCCAGGTTCTTGTCCAATTTTCATTGGCCCAGCACAGGCAAAATGGAAAGTCTGGTTTTTTGGCTTCCAATAAATTATGCAGAGGCTTTTCTAAAAGCAGTTTCCCATTAAACCAATAGTGATAAAAGCAAAAGCCGTAAATGCCATATTCTTTTGCCAACTGAGCCTGATCTTCTAGCGCCTGATTAAAGCTCAAGTCATAATAGTTCTCATTCAAAGGAACATGAGGCTGATAGTGGCCCTTAAAGAGCGAGGTTGCCTTTTTTACGTTGGTCCACTCTGTAAAACCCTTGCCCCACCATTCGTCATTTTCTTTTATCGTGTGGTACTGTGGAAGGTATAAGGCTATCGGTTTTATGTTGTCTTTCATATTAGTCGTTAAAGGTTTGCATGTCGATTAATCGCTTGTAAAGGCCATTTTTGTTCATCAGTTCTTGATGTGTGCCATTTTCGGCAACCTGTCCCTTGTCTATCACCACAATCTGGTCTGCCTGTTGGATGGTGCTCAAACGGTGCGCAATTACAATTGATGTTCTGTTCTGCATCAAATTGTTCAGTGCTTCTTGTACCAATTTCTCTGATTCGGTATCCAGAGCTGAGGTGGCTTCGTCTAACAACATGATCGGTGGATTGGCCAATACGGCCCTGGCAATACAAATACGTTGACGCTGGCCTCCAGAAAGCCTGCCCCCCCTGTCGCCAACGGTCGATTGATAGCCTTGTTCGGTTTGAAGAATGAACTCGTGGGCGTTTGCAATTTTGGCAGCGGCGATCACTTCTTCTTCAGTAGCATCGGGTTTGCCAAAGGCGATATTGTTGAATATCGTATCGTTAAATAGAAACGATTCCTGGTTAACTGTTCCCATTTGCTGACGAATGCTTTCTACAGTCAAGTCTTTGTAATCGTGTCCATCTATTTTTAGGGCTCCCGATTTAGGATCGTGAAAGCGAGGGATCAAATCCATCAAAGTACTTTTTCCTCCGCCAGATGGCCCAACCAGTGCTACTGTTTTGCCTTTGTTAATGGTTAGGTTAATGTTGTTGAGTACCTGCTTTTCGCCGTAATAGAACGATACGTTTTCGAGCACAAGCGAATCTTCGAACTTAGGCAAGGCAAGGGCTCTGGGTTTATCTGTTAATTCTGGTTTGGTATCGATAAGGTCTAATACCCTTTCGCCAGCTGCAATTCCAGAATGAATACCGCTAAACGAATCTGTTAAGGCTTTTGCTGGACGCATTACTTGAGAGAAAATAGCAATGTAGGCTATGAAATCAGAAGCAGCTAAGGCATTGGCATCTTTGTGCAAAATAAGTGTACCACCGTACCATACAATTGCCGAAACCATCAATACACCCAAAAATTCGGAAACTGGCGAACCCAATTGCTGCCGACGAACCATTTTACGGTTAAGGTTAGAGTAAAAAACGTTCTCTTGGTCGAATTTTTCCTTGGTGCGTTCGCTGGCATTAAATGCTTTGATGATTTTTATGCCACTTAAAGCCTCATCTAAAAAGCCGATCATTTTGGCAAATGATTCGTGTGATTCTTTTGCTTGTTGTTTTAGTCTCTTCACAATCTTGCCTATCACAAAAGCTGAAATAGGGATAACGATCAGAGAGAAGAGGGTAAGCTTAGCGGAAATATTGAACAATAATACAATATAAACGATTAGTGTTACGGGCTCCTTAAACACCACCTGAAGTGTATTGGTTACCGTAAATTGTACGACCTGTACATCCGAAGCCACTTTAGAAATGATATCACCTTTTCTCTCGTTGTTGAAATAGCCAACGTGAAGGTTCATTACATTGTTGAATACCTGTTTTCTGAAGTTTAGCAAGGTATGCACCCTCAAGTCTTCCATGTACCGTTGAGAAAAATACTTGAAAAGATTGGAGAGCAGTACCGAAACAATGATGACGATACAGACGTAGCCCAAGGTTTTTACATCGCCATTTTGGGTGACAGAATCTTGTACAAATTTTCTGAATTGGCCCAGAATATTAAATGAAGACATGGCTTTGTCTGTTAAAGACGAAGCTGCTTTTTCTTTGCCACCATTAAGCAAAGTTTCAAACAGTGGAGATAAAAGCGCAAGATTTAACGTGCCAAACAAAATAGACAGTATGGTTGCGATCACATATGGAATCGCAAATTTTTCAATAGGTTTTGCGAAGGATAATAATCTAAAATAGGTTTTCATCTAAATATATAAAGGATACAAAGTTACGTTTTTTGTTCTTTGTTTAAGGCGCCCTGTATTTATGCATCTTAATAACGGATAGGCCAAGCGCAAAATATCCTGATAGAGAATTGATAAAATTATGTTTCTTTGTAAAGGACTTTAGCAGATGAATTCGTATTTAACACTTAGAAACGGTATTGAAAAAGGAGATTTTAGGATTTTGGCCAGGGCATTGACCTTGGTTGAAAATAATATTGAACCTGCTTCAGAGCTACTGAAAGTCATCCACGTTAAAAACGAAATCCCTGTGTTGGGCATTACTGGTCCGCCGGGAGCGGGGAAGAGTACTTTGGTTAATGCCATTACGGCTCATTTTGTAGCGCAAGGCAAAAAAGTAGCCATTTTGGCGGTCGATCCAACTTCGCCATTTAACTTTGGTTCTTTGTTGGGCGATAGGATAAGAATGGTACAGCAATTTAACAATCCAAATGTATTTATCCGTTCTATTGCTACGCGTGGCGCATTGGGAGGCATTTCGATAAAAACACTCGAAATGGTTGATGTATTGCGATCGGCAAATTTTGATTTGGTTCTGGTAGAAACGGTAGGTGTGGGGCAGTCGGAAGTAGAAATTGCCGGCTTGGCAGATCAAACCTTGGTTGTTTTGGTGCCAGAATCTGGTGATGAAATCCAGCACATTAAATCGGGATTGATGGAAATTGCCCAAGGCTTTGTCGTCAATAAGGCCGATAGGGAAGGCGCAGATGGGTTTGCCAACAAGCTGAAGAAACTGGTGAGCCAGCAACATCAGGATATCCCTGTTTTTAAAACAGTAGCTGATAAAAACGAAGGTATCGCTGGCTTGTGTAAGTGGATTGCGAAAGCCGGAAAACAGGACAGCGAACGCCGTAATTTTATGATGGCCGAGAAGGCTTTTCAGCTGATCCAGCATCGCCGTATGCAGGATGTAGATAAGATAAAGCTTCGCCAAGCAGTTGACGAAGCCCTATTACAATCTGATTTTAATATTTATAAATTTGCCGAAGGCTGGATTAAGCATTCATAAGCGCTTCGATTTCTTCTGCATCAATCGGAATGTTTGCCATTAAATCGATATTTCCTTCTTGAGTAATCAAGATATCATTCTCTAGTCTTACGCCAAAACCTTCTTCTGGAATATAGATTCCTGGTTCGCAGGTTAAGATGTTGCCCACTGCAAAAGGTGTATACCGCCCGGCAAAATCATGCACATCGATGCCCAAGTGGTGCGTGTTTCCATGCATAAAATATTTTTTGTAGGCAGGATAAGAGGGCTTTTGGTTTTTTACATCGGCAGTAGTAATCAGCTTGAGCTTAAGAAGTTGCTCTGTCATGATTTCGCCTACCTGTTCGTGGTAAGTATTCCAGATTGCCCCAGCCACCATCAGCTTTTTAGATTCGTTCATTACATGCAATACCGCATTGTAAACTTCCTTTTGCCTGCTGGTAAAACGACCATTTACAGGAATGGTACGGGTAAGATCTGCATTGTAGTTGCCGTATTCGGCTCCGAAATCCATTAAAATCAACTGGCCATCCTTACAAGGTTGATTGTTGTCGGTATAATGGAGAATGTTTGCGTTTTCTCCAGCTGCAATAATTGGTGAGTAGGCATGGCCAGTAGCGGCTTGCCTGATGAATTCGTGTATAATTTCTGCTTCTACTTCATATTCCATCACGCCAGGCTTTATAAATTTGAGCACCCTGATAAAGGCATCGCGTGTAATATCACAAGCTTTTTGGGTCAGTTCAACTTCAATTGGCGATTTAATGGCACGAAGCTCACGCAACAATGGGGCGGCGCGTTCATATTGGTGCAATGGATAGTTTTGGCGAAGCTGTTCAATAAATCTAATGTCGCGATAGCTTACCGTATGTAGATAGCGATCGTTTTCGTTAAGGTTGAGATAAACATACGTTGCATAGTTAATGATACTGTGTAAAATGTTTTCAAAATCGCTTAACCAATAAATGTTGGTAATGCCTGAAGTTTTACTTGCTTGGTCTTTGGTATATTTATGCCCTTCCCAAACCTTAATATGGTCATTTGTCTGTCTTAAAAACAGGACTTCCCTGTATTGAGGATTAGGACAGTCGGGGTAAATCAATAAAATTGACTGTTCTTGATCGATGCCAGAAAGGTAAAAAAGGTCGGCATTTTGCTTAAACTGGAAATTTTGATCGCCACTTCTCGGAAACTCATCGTTCGATTGTAAAATAGCTATTGAATTGTTTTTCAGTTCTTTACAGAAATTTTTTCGGTTTTCGATGAACAATTCGCTGTTTATTTGTTTATACTTCATAGATTTACTAGTTTAAAATGGAGTGCTTAGGCCAAATGTAATAAAATACGAACATTTTAAGAAGTTTGGAACGGAGTTTGTAAGGTGTTTTGAGATTATAAAAATTTGTTTAATTTTGTATTGCAAAAAATTATACAATTAATATTTGTTTAACCTTAAAAAAGAAAAATTATGAATTATTCTACTTTAAAGAAAGGTGTTGCAGCCTCTTTAGTAGCATTATTGGGAGTTACGTCTCTCGCTAGTGCTCAGGATGCTCCTGCATCGTCTTCTGCCAAAGTATTTGGTGGGAGAGGACAGTACAGAACGTGGTCTATCGGTGTAAATGGTGGTGTTTTAACACCAGTTGTTGTTACTGGCGGTACTAACGATTTCTCTAACTGGGACGTTAACTTAGGTTACGGAATTTCATTGCGTAAACAATTAGGTCATGCATTTGGCTTAGAAGGTAACATCTTCCGTGGTAAATTATCAGCTACTAACAAAGATTATCCAGGTGGCGTTGCTAACGGTGTTAAAGAATTCGAAACTGATATCCAATATTCAGCTGACTTAAGAGGTGTTGTGAATGTTGCTACAGTAGATTTCTTACGTCGTGAAAACTCAGTTAACTTCTTCGTTACTGCTGGTTATGGTTTAATGGCTTACAATCCAAAAGTAACTTTAGCTAACGGTACAGTTGTTAACAACAAAGGTAAATATGGCGAAGATGGCGATAAAGACTTCATCAAAGAAGCTTATATCCCTGTAGGTGCTGGTATCAAATTCAAAGTTTCTGATCGCGTATCTTTCAACTTGGCTTATACCATGAACTTTGTTGATGGCGATAACGTTGATGGAGTTTACGCTAACGGTACTACGAAAGATAAATATTCGTATGCTAACGCTGGTTTAGAATTCTCTCTAGGTTCTAAAGCTAAACCTAACTTGGATTGGGTTAACCCAGTAGCTATGATGTATGATGAGTTGAAAGATCCTACTTTACGTCAAGAAGTTGAAGCATTGAAAAACCGTGTTTCTAACGTTGAGAAATCAGTTGAAGACTTGAAAAAAGATTCAGATGGTGACGGCGTAGCGGATCAATTCGATAAATGTGCTGGTACTCCAGCTGGAACTAAAGTTGATGGTTCAGGATGTCCACTTCCTCCTCCACCAGCTCCAGTAGCACCAGTAGCTCCAGTTGATAACAAAACTGGTTTCGAGCCAATCCAATTCGAATTCAACTCTTCAGTTTTGAAAACCGAATCTTATCCAATCTTAGATAAATTATCTTCAGTATTGCGTGAAAACGGTGGTAAAGTAACTTCTAAAGGTTACGCTTCTAGCGAAGGTACTGCTGCATACAACTTGAAGTTATCTAAAGACAGAGCTAACTCTGTTAAAACTTACTTAGTAAACTCTGGCGTTAACGCTAGTCAAGTTACTGTTAAAGGTTTAGGCGAAGCTAATCCAATTGCTTCTAACGATACTGAAGAAGGTCGTATCCAAAACCGTCGTGTTGAGACTTCAAGAAACTAATCTTGCTTAACTCGATAAGAAAAGTCCCGACCAATTGGTCGGGACTTTTTTTTTATCTTACATTTGCATATGTACTTCTTTAGAAAGAAAAAAGACCGGCCCAACAATTTTAATATCAAGATTATGCATGCCATCAATGCCATTGCTATTATCCTGTTTCTTGGGGGCATTATTTGGAAATTAGTTCAATGGTTTATCCTAAAGAAATAACCAATCCCTAGCGTTAAATTCTAGATCCATACATAAATACTCTTCATGAAAACAATTATCAATACGACCAGCGCTCCAGCTCCAATTGGCCCTTATAGTCAAGCAGTAATTGCCAACGGCTTTTTATTTGCCTCGGGACAGGTGGCTATCAATCCAGAAAATGGCGAACTTAACCAGACCTCTATTGCGGAAGAAACACACCAGGTGATGCGGAACATCAAGGCCGTTCTTTTAGAAGCAGAATATGATTTTGACCATGTGGTAAAAACAACCATCTTTCTATCGGATATGAGTTTGTTTGCCGAGGTGAATGAAGTATATGGTTCTTATTTTGAGTCAGATTATCCTGCAAGAGAAACAGTAGCGGTAAAAGGCTTGCCTAAAGGTGTAAACGTAGAAATATCAATCACAGCCTATAAAGCCTAAGACTGTGCAGCAGTCTAAAACCAAATATCTGCTGGCCGCATTTTTATCTGTAGCCATTTGGGGTTTCTTTGCTATTCCTTTAAGAAATATCAAGGCTTTCCCTTCCCAGGAAATCCTTTATTATCGCATATTTACTTCTTTAGCTGTGATATGGCTTGCCATTTTATTGTTTAGGAGGAAATACCTGATGCAAGATATAAAGTACTTTAAGCTGGCACTTCCCAAAGAAAAACGGATTATCATTTATCAGATATTGGGCGCCACTGTATTGCTCACACTCAACTGGTATACTTTTATCTATGCAGTTAATAATGTAAGTCTCAAATCTGCCGCTTTTGCCTACATGGTTTGCCCATTGATTACCGCTTTTGGAGGATTCCTGATCTTAAAAGAAGAGCTCTCCAAGCTCAAGTTGGTTTCATTAGCTATTGCGTTGCTCAGTATCGTGATGTTGGCTACAGGTTCTTTTATAGAAGTATTGTGGTCGGTTATCATCGCTGCACTGTATGCATTCTACCTTATCATTCAACGTAAAATGCAACACTTGGACAAACTCAATGTATTGGCCGTTCAGATTGCCATTGCCGTACTCTTGATGTTGCCTTTTTATTTGAGCTCGCATCAGGAAGTTCCTTCAAGTATTTGGTTTTGGGGCAACATTTTAGTAATTGCAGTTTTGTTTACCATTATTCCGCTGTTCTTAAGCCTTTATGCCCTAATAGGAATACCTTCGTCAACATTAGGCATTATCATCTACATTAACCCAATTATTGCTTTTACGGTTGCCATTGTTTACTTTGGAGAGCAAATAGATATGCATCAGCTGTTGGCTTATCTGTTATTGCTGTTCGCGGTTTTGCTATTTAATTGGAACTTGATAAAAGATATCTTTATTTTTAAGAGAAAATAGTCTGTTTTGCGAGCCTCAAATTTAGATACTCCTCTTGTTTACCTTAAGGGCGTAGGCCCTAAGCGTGCCGAGCTTTTGCAAAAAGAATTAGGCATGAGCAGCTATAACGACTTGCTTTATCATTATCCTTTTAGGTATATAGACCGTACCCGATTTTACAAGATCAAAGAACTTGATCCTGAAATGCCCTTGGTGCAGGTGGTAGGGAAAATACTGAGCAAAGAAGTTATAGGTGAAAAGCATAAGAAACGTTTGGTCGCCAAATTTGCCGACGAAACCGGAGCAATAATGGAGCTGGTTTGGTTTCAAAGCATCAAATGGGTTGAAGATCACGTCATGCGTGGCAGTACCTACATCGCCTTTGGCAAACCAACTTTCTTTAACAGCAACTTTAGTATCTCGCATCCCGAGCTCGAAAACTATCCGCGTCCCTCAGGTTTAACAGGCAACCTTACCCTACAGCCCATTTATAACTCTACCGAGAAACTTAAAAAGAGTTTTTTAGATAGCAAGGGGCTCCAGAAACTGATCCAGCATGTGATCGAGCTCCATATCAACGAGGTTCGCGAAACTTTGCCAGCCTATGTGCTCGAAAAGTACAAGTTGATTAGCCGGAAAGAAGCACTGATCCATATTCATTTCCCAGCCAATCAGGCCAAGTTGCAGCAGGCTGAGCGCCGACTAAAATTTGAAGAGCTTTTCTTTATCCAGCTACAATTGCTGTACAACAAACAGGTTCGAAGCTTGAAATTTAAAGGTTTATTGTTTGATACGGTTGGTGAGCGCGTAAATACATTTTATAAGGAAATGTTGCCGTTTGATTTGACGAATGCCCAGAAACGGGTAATCAAGGAAATCAGGATCGATACCCAAAAGGGTAGCCAGATGAATAGGCTGGTACAGGGCGATGTAGGCAGCGGCAAAACCGTAGTGGCCCTCATCAGCATGTTGCTGGCCAACGATAATGGCTATCAGGCCTGTATGATGGCACCAACAGAGATTTTGGCTCGACAACATTATGAGTCGTTGGTTTCGCTTTTAAAGGGCGAATTGATAAACGTTTCCATATTAACCGGTACTACCACTAAAAAGCAACGAACGGTATTGCACGAACAATTGGAGAGTGGAACAATCAATATCCTGGTAGGTACCCATGCGTTGATTGAAGATAAAGTGAAGTTTAAAAACCTGGGCTTGGTGGTGATTGACGAGCAGCATCGTTTTGGTGTAGAGCAAAGGGCCAAACTGTGGAGAAAGAACACAATTCCACCTCATATTTTAGTAATGACAGCTACGCCTATTCCACGTACCTTGGCCATGACCTTGTACGGCGATTTGGATGTGTCTGTAATTGACGAACTTCCGGCAGGCAGAAAACCCATTGAAACAAGGCGCCTCTACGAAGGACAGCGTTTAAGGATGTTTGGCTTTATGAAGCAGGAGATTGCCAAGGGACGCCAGGTTTATGTAGTTTATCCCTTGATCAAGGAAAGCGAGAAGCTGGATTTGATGCATCTGGAAGCTGGCATAGAGCAGTTGCGTTTTGAATTTCCCTTGCCTAACTACCAGATCAGTATTGTGCATGGGCAAATGCCAAATGCCGATAAGGAATATGAAATGCGCCAATTTATTGAGGGCAAAACGCAGATCATGGTGGCTACAACCGTGATAGAAGTTGGGGTGAATGTACCCAATGCCTCAGTAATGATTATTGAAAACGCAGAGCGATTTGGTCTTTCTCAATTGCACCAGCTAAGGGGGCGTGTGGGCCGTGGTGCCGAACAATCTTATTGTATTCTCATGTCGACCAATAAGCTGGGGCAGAACTCCAAGCTCCGCCTCGAAACCATGGTGAAGACCAATAATGGCTTCGAAATTTCGGAAATAGATCTGCAACTAAGAGGCCCTGGCGATATTACGGGAACACAACAAAGTGGCGTGCTTGAACTTAAAATGGCCAACTTGGCCAAAGACCAGATTATTTTACAGGAGGCAAGAAATACGGTGATCGAAATATTTGAACGCGATCCGATGGTAGGCCTGCCAGAAAATAGCTTGCTCAAGACCTATCTCGACAAAAAGAACCAAGGGATTGCCTTCGACAAGATTTCTTAATCACAACCTGACATATCCTTCACTTCAAACAAATGTTTATTGGAGAATAGTTGCTTCTAATCCTCGTCGCTGCCAGGCAACGAACCTGAACCGGTGTAGGCACCTTTGCGGATAATCGGCATCTTCAAATATTTGTACAGCTCATCCAAATGCATTAAACTGCCGTTGGTTAAGTTGCCCAAAAATATCACTACCACATCCTTGTCTAAATCGCGTACATAAATATGGCGGAAACCGTGCCACCAGCCGGTATGGTAAACCACTTTGTCCATGCCATTGCCATCGAACATGCGCCAGCCATAACCATAATTGAAGTGTCCGTTTACAGGTTTGTTGCGACCGACGTAGGCAGAATCCAAACTTTTCTGACTAAGCAAACGGCCATTTTTTAGGTATTTGTCATATAGCACCAAGTCATGCAGGGTGCTGTAAATTCCTTTGTCGCCCACTGGCCCATCTAAAAAGTTCTGAACTACAGAATAGCGCCAGGTACGATCATGGCCCACTACATCAACCGGAACTTTTTCATACTCTGTAGTAGAATAAACATGGGTATGCTTCATGCCGGCAGGCTTAAAGATATGCTCCATCATGTACTGCGAGTACCTTTGCTTGGTTACTTTTTCTATAATCGCGCCAAGCACCATGAAATTGGAGTTATTGTAATGAAAAACCCTGTTGGGCTTAGTATAGGGGTTAGGTTTTTTATCGGCTATAATATCCATCACCTGCTGGTTGGTTACGCCTTTTTTCATGTTGAGTTTTTCCTTACGGTAAATGTCGTCTATGAAATAAACATAGTTCATCATCCCACTGCGGTGCGATAACAAAAGTTGTATGGTAATCCCGTCATAAGGGAAATTAGGAAAGAACTTTTTTACGTCGTCGGTAAGCTTCAATTTTCCGGCCTCAACCAATTGCATAATGGCTACACCAGTAAAGGTTTTGGTGATGGAAGCCAATTCAAATTCAGAACTGATTTTTAGGCTATCGCGATGCAAATAATCTGCCCATCCTATTGCTTTCTCATAAAGGATTTTGCCCTTTCTGGCGACCAGCATGTTGCCGTTGAAGCCATATTTCTTGTGCAGGTTCTGAACAAAATCGGCAATCCAGGGATCTCCTTTTTGAGGATCGTAGGCAATGAGCAGGCTATCGGCCTTATCGTCTTCCTTAGTTCTTATTTTCTTTTGCGCCTCTGTTTTTTTGGCTTTTTCTTCTTTACTTGTGCAGGATGAGAGGTAGGCAGTGCTGAGCGCTAAGGCGATAATAAGTAGACGAAACTTCATGCAATAAAATATACGGGGTTAAAAGCCGACAAAATAACGATAATTGATTTTTTAAACGTAAAAGAGTTTTAAACATTACCCCAATATTGATTTATTGTGATCATAAAATTTTAGCCTGCCTTTTTTAAGAGCACTATACCGTTCGAATTATTGTCTACATCGCCCCTAACCATTGCCTTGATAATAAAAGATGCACCTGTTTCATAAGCCGTAATGTTTATTTTATAGGCATTGTCTTTTTGTGCAGAGCCTGTGGCTCCATCATGTATGTCTTCGCCTATTTTTACGCCATTCTTAAATACAGTAATAGATTGTATTTCGAGTTTTGTATCGCCACCAGTGTACATAAAAGTTAAGGTGTATTGGCCGTTTTCTTTGATCTTTCCAGTTGCATTGATTTCAAGCTGGCTAAATTCCTTTCCCTTGATTTTGTCTGGATTCCACTCCGCGACTACTTCTCCATATTTTTTAAACTGATCGTATTTTTCCGGAAAATAAAGTGGCAACGAATATTGTTCCCTGTTGAGCATGGTTATGGCCATAAAATCCTTTAGCTCCGCTACTTCAACATTTTGGGTATAAACTGGAGAATAAGGATTGGGGTAGGTGCCATCAGTAGTGTAGCGGATTTGTGCGCCTTCTACCAGATTTTTTAGCTTAACGCTATAGCCCTTATTGGTTTTTTCATTACTGATGAGTTTAGGTTGAGGCAAACGAAAGCCATAACCGGCATTTTGATAACGCAGGTAATGGCTGCTCAGCCTCTTTTCAAAATCTGCCCAGCTTTGTTTGGCTACCGGTGTCCACACAACTTCGGCCAATGCAGACATGCGTGGGAAAGTGAAGTAGTCGAAATATTTTTCAGAACGATTTTCGTTCAGTGGGCCAATTTCTTGAAGGATAGTGCCATGTATAAACTGATCGGCCCATAGCGTAGCCGAAGCGCCGAGCACTTGTTTGTGGTATTTTGGATCGAGGCCTTCTACCAAAGGGTTGAGCTGATAAACCTTTTCCATTGGAACCAAGCCTACCCATGTAGCCGCTTTTACTTCGCCGGGAATGTTGCTTTCGGCCATATCAAAATAACAGAACTTGGTGAGCGACATCACTACATCGTGGCCATTTTCTACTGCCTTAAATGTTTTTTTAGGATCATGCCAAACCATACCAACAGCTTTTTCCTTTAAGCCATCTTCAATAATCTCGTCCCAGCCCACAATTGTTTTGCCATAAGGCTTAATCATGTTCTGTACGCGCTGGTTAAAATAAACCTGCAGGCCAGCTTCAGTCTTCAGGCCCAAGTCAGCTTTTCGCTTTTGACAATTCGGGCATGCCGCCCATCTCGTATAAACCGCTTCGTCTCCACCAATATGAATGTATTTAGAAGGAAACAAGGCAAATACCTCCTTGAAAACATCAGCTAAAAAATCGAAGGTAGTTTCTTTGCCTACACAGTAAAGTTCTCTACTGATGGAATGTTGCAAGGGCATTTCAAATTGTTCGCCCGTGCAACCCAAATAAGGGTAAGCTACAACGGCGGCCAAAGTATGGGCCGGCAGTTCTATTTCTGGAACTATTTCTACATTTCTGGCCATGCCATAAGCTACCATTTCCTTAATGTCTTCTTGTGTGTAATAGCCACCGGTACGTTCGGCCCCTTTGCCTCGCCATGCACCCATAGAGGTAAGCTTCGGATATTTTTTGATTTCCAACCGCCATCCGGCATCGTCTATCAAATGGAAATGCAAAACATTCATCTTGTACATGGCCATCATGTCGATAAACCTAAGCACATAATCCTTGCTAAAGAAATAGCGAGATACATCGAGCATCATGCCTCGCCAAGGATAAAGTGGTGCATCTTGAATGCTTACGCCCTTAATGGCCCAAATTTTTCCCTTTTGTCTTTGGGGGTTATAAATCTCTACAGGCAAGAGCTGCAATAAAGTTTGTATGCCATAGAACACGCCTTGGCTGGCGTTGCCTGTGATGTTAACTTTGTTGGTATTTACATGAAGCTGGTAGGCCTCCTTGTTGGCTGATGGAGTTTTGCCCAGGCCTAAAAAGATGCCATCTGCAGCCGCATTGGCTTCTTGCAGTTTAAAGTCGAAGCCCGTAGCTGGCGACAAGGCCGCAACCAACAATTCAGCTTGCGTTTTGAGCCCTTTTTGGTAATAGATCTTTGTTTGGGGTTTGATTAAAAAAGTAGTCCCGTTTTCTTTAGCAACTTGTGGCAAAGGAATAATATTTATTTGCGAAAATGAATTAAAGGCATTCAGGAGCAAACATAAAAGCAAAAGGCAGACGGCTTTGGTGCGCATAAAAATAGTTTTAGGTAGGTTTTTTCTGATTTTAGCCTTAAAGTAAGGATTGAATACGGCTTTTTGTTGCTTAAGGAGCGTGCAAACGTTTGTTCATGTGGCATTAATGTTGCAAATTATATGTGTCAAAAGAGGGCTCGTTTAACCAAAAAACTTAAATTTGCCAAAAAACTAGCAACATCATGAGTTTCAGAATAGAACACGATACCATGGGCGAGGTACAAGTGCCCGCAGATAAATATTGGGGCGCACAAACCGAACGTTCGCGTAATAATTTTAAAATTGGTCCAGAGGCTTCTATGCCAAAGGAGATCATCCATGCTTTTGGCTATTTGAAAAAGGCCGCCGCTTTGGCCAATACCGAATTAGGCGTTTTGGCACAAGACAAGGCAACGCTAATTGCAAAGGCTTGCGATGAGGTGATTGCCGGCCAGTTAGATGCCGAGTTCCCTTTGGTAATTTGGCAAACAGGTTCGGGTACGCAGAGCAACATGAATGCCAATGAGGTGATTGCCAACCGTGGCCATGTAATTGATGGTGGCAGCTTGGCAGATGATAAAAAAGTGCTGCACCCTAACGATGATGTGAACAAATCGCAATCTTCTAACGATACTTATCCAACCGCTATGCACATTGCTGCTTACAAACAAGCAGTAACAGTGACCATTCCAGGTTTGGAGAAATTAAGAAATACCTTGGCCCAAAAAGCCGCTTCGTGGACCGACATTGTAAAAACCGGCCGTACCCACTTTATGGATGCTACGCCCTTGACATTAGGTCAGGAGTTTTCTGGCTATGTACAGCAAATAGACAATGGCATCAGGGCAATTAAAAATGCCTTGGAGATGATTAAAGAGTTGGCTTTAGGCGGTACAGCAGTAGGTACTGGCTTAAATACACCAAAGGGATATGATGTATTGGTGGCCCAAAAAATTGCCGAACTAACCGGACTTCCATTTGTAACGGCACCGAATAAATTTGAGGCTTTGGCAGCGCACGATGCGATGGTTGAACTTTCAAGCGCCTATAAACGCGTTGCCGTTTCTTTGATGAAGGTAGCTAACGATATCAGGATGTTGAGCTCAGGCCCACGTTGTGGCATTGGCGAAATTGTGATCCCTGATAACGAGCCTGGTTCTTCAATTATGCCGGGCAAGGTAAATCCTACCCAGCCAGAAGCTTTGACAATGGTTTGTGCACAGGTAATGGGCAATGATGTAGCCGTAAGCATTGGTGCCAGCAATGGTCATTTTGAATTGAACGTATTTAAACCTGTAATTGCGGCTAACGTATTGCAGTCGGGTCGTTTAATTGGCGATGCCTGCGTTTCATTTAACGATAAATGTGCAGAAGGCATTGAGCCGAACAGACCGGTAATTAAACAACATATGGAAAACTCGTTGATGTTGGTTACCGCATTAAATCCACATATTGGTTATGAAAATGCTGCTAAAATTGCAAAGAAAGCCCACAAAGAAAATAAAACCTTGCGTGAGGCTGCAGTTGAGCTAGGCTTGTTAACCAGTGAACAATTTGATGAGTGGGTTCGTCCAGAAGACATGGTAGGAAGCTTGAAATAAGTTAAAGTTGAAAGTGAAAAGTTTAAACAGCATATTTAATTAATAGTACTGGAAATATGATTCTTGGTAAACGATTTTACTTTTTACTTTTCACTTTCAACTGCCTCTTTTTATATAGTGCCTGCACGCGTTTGCCTAATGTACAGGGTAAGGGCGAAACCTTGTTGCAAGGGGTATGGAGCCAAGATAGCGTAGCCAATTCCAGAGACCTGCTTACCTATACCCAGCACCGTTTCAAGATCAGCTGCGATTCGTTTTATGTTGACTTGACTACACATGCCAAAACCAACTATTATGCTGATTCGTGCTTTAATAACGGTGTTTGGAAAGAATATGCAAAAGGTACCTATGCAGTTAAAGGCGATACATTGATGCTCAATGGCACTTTTACCAAGGCCAATTATAAGCAAAAGATTTCTGGCTGCTACCGAATCGGACGCTATCTCAATAATTTTAAAATTAAATCATCAAGCAAGGAAAGATTGATCCTCGAAAACCTGGCCGATCAGCGCGAATGCATATTGGTTTTGAAAGAAACGATCACCTGCGTCCCTAAAGAATTATAATATGAAGAAATTGAACCTATTCAAGAAAATAGCAATTATTTTTGCTCTTGCATATGTACCTTTTACTGCGGGTGCATGGGGCGTATTAGGCCATCGCATTGTTGGCGAAGTAGCCGATTACTACCTGAGCTCAAAGGCGAGAAAAGCCATTCAACAGATTTTAGGAACAGAAAGCATGGCCATGGCCGCCAACTGGGCCGATTTTATCAAATCTGATACTTCCTATAATTACCTGAGCAACTGGCACTATGTAAATTTGCCTGAAGCTTTGTCGCAAAGCGATGTGTTCACTTTCTTGGATAAGCAGCCAGGACCAAACATCTATAACAAAACCAACGAAATGATTGCCGTACTTAAAAATGCAAAAAGTACAGCAGCGCAAAAGAAGTTGGCCTTACGGATGATCATCCACTTGATGGGCGATATGCACCAACCAATGCACACGGCCAGAAAAGACGATTTGGGTGGCAATAAAATTTTATTAACCTGGTTTGGCGAGAAATCTAATCTGCACCGTGTATGGGACGAAGGCTTAGTAGATTTTCAGCAACTGAGCTACACAGAATATACCAAAGCCATTAACCATCCAACTACTTTGCAATTGGGCGCATGGCAAAAAGCAAGTCTTAAAGATTGTGTTTTTGAATCTTATCAGATTTGCAACAAGATTTATGCAACAGGCATTAAAAACGATGATAAACTGAGCTATAAATACAATTTCGATTGGGTTGATACCGTAAATGAGCAATTGTTAAAAGGCGGCATTCGTTTAGCCAAAGTTTTAAACGATATTTATAAATAGTTTAATTATTTAACCGGAACAGCTATGAGAAAATTATTGTTGCTGGCCTTGATCTGCACAAGCCTGGCCTGTAAAAAAGATGCTTCAGAAAATATTACCAAATATAACTGGGTTTTGGCAACTGCTCAAGTTAATCCGGCAATGACCTTAAACGGAAAAACAACTACCGATTATAAAAATTTGCTTGGGCCAGGTAGCTGCTTGGCTTCTAATTATACCCTTTCATTTTCGCCAGATGGTACTTTTACTACAGGATCAAGTGGCTCCTTATGTGATATGTTGGCAAATGTAGGGCCCGATACTTGGGTACAAAATGGAGAGCAACTTACCTTTAAGACAGAAACAGGAACCACTTCAACGGCAACAGTGAAAGGCAATACCCTAACACAAAAGCACAGTTTTACAGATCCAGAGAACGGTATTACCTACACAGTAGTATACGTATATAAAGCAAAATCTAAATAGGCTTGAAAATTCTAATGATTTGCTTGGGCAATATCTGTCGCTCGCCTTTGGCCGAAGGGATTATGCGACATTTGGTAAACGAACAGCATTTGGGCTGGGAAATTGCTTCGGCTGGTACTGGCGATTGGCATATTGGGCAAGCCCCAGACAGAAGAAGCATTGCGATTGCCCAGACTTTTGGCTATGATATTTCCAAGCAGCGTGCCCGTCATTTTTCTGAAAGTCTGTTTGAACAATTCGACCATATCCTGGTAATGGATAGAAATAACCTCAGAGATGTACTCAGCCTGGCTAAAACCACAGCCCAACGGCAAAAAGTTAAGCTGTTCCTAGATAATGACGAAGTAGCCGATCCTTATTATGACAATGCACTTTTCGAACCCGTTTGTGGGCAGATTGAGAAAAGATGTAAGCAATTGATCGAAGAGTTTAGTTAGGAGTCCGAAGTCGGAAGTCCGAGGTCCGGAGGTTTGACTTATAGTTTTAGCGAAATGTAAACTGTTAGCTGACAACTGACTTAGTGGTTCGAATTTATTCTTAGGCTTTGATCTTTTATCCTCAGCCTTCTGCCTTCAACTCTCCACCGGCATCCTTCCGAGCATTGGTCAAATAAATATAATTGAACATGCAGAAAGAGGCAATAGCGCCAAAGGTATGCCATAGAAAATGCGTACCTGTGCTTATCCATTCCCATTTATCCGCAATGCGAAAGGTAAGTGCAATTACAAAAGCAATCAAGGCCATGCCAACCCATCTGCCGTTTCTCCACTTGGTACTCACCAAATAGCCAAATACCGGCAGCAGTACCAAAGAAGCCATCATGGCGTAGTTGATATTGATGAACAATTGGATGTTATTTGGCGCAAGCACGCTTCTAAAAAAGAACTGGAATGCCACATAGCCAATTACCAGCAATACGGCATAATACCACTTGAACAATTGGGCCAAGAAGTATACCCCGGCCGATACGCAAAGCAACATAATCGGCAGCCAATCCATCATGATAAACATGCGCCACTGTCTAAAAGCGTGGTAGGTTGTACCTCCAATACCACCGATAAAAAGCAGGACGAGGCAATAGGTTAAAAACACATGCGATTTGTAATCCTTCCAAAGCTTGAATGTCCAATAAAAGGCTATGGCCAAGAAAAAGCAAGAGGTAATGGCATTGAGCGGCTCGGGAAACAGGTGTTGCAGATTGGTTTCGGTGTAAAGCGTTCCGCCATCTGGTGGGCGTTGTAAGGCTAGCATCATATGGTTGGATTTCTTTTAGAAACGTAACGTGATTTTAAATGTTTTGATTTATTTTTATGAACCAGCACAAATGACAAAATTGTGCCATTAAAGTACTAAATCATTCATTAAATGCAAAATCCTCAGCTGTTTATGGTGCTTTTGGGTTGCAGGCCCGAAGGCAGGCATACCGAGCAACACGATATCTTTTTCGGCATTGCCGATGCCATTAAAGACCTTGTTCCAGAGATGATCGAGTTTTGGCCAGAAGCAAAAGGCAAGATCCATATCGATGCCTTTCGTGCCGTAACCAAGGTTGGAAATTATAGCGTAAGCGTTGTTGAAAAAGAAGAAGCAAAAATCGATAGAAACAGTTTGTTCTTTTTGAATTTGGGAGGCTACAGGAAAGACGAATTTGACGAATTGCACTATAAGATGCTGGTGGTGTCAGACCAAAAGGCGGTAGCCATCAAAGAAGCCAAGGAAACGGCTTTTTATAAACATACCTGGTTCGATGGGGCAAGCTCGCATATCGATGATAAGTATGGGGTTGATGTAGATGATATTTTCGAAATTCAAGACATTTTAAATGCGGCTTTCAAAGCCAAATATTCCCTCAAATTTGTTCCGGGCAATACCGGACCAGAAGATGAGATTAAGCTTGGATATTTTCCTTTGGCCAAAATAGCAAAGGGAGAAGTGTAAACGGCTAGCTGAAAACTGCCAATCGAAAATTGTTAATTGAGCTGATTGTAGCTAAAGCCAACTGTTTTGAAGCGCAATGCCTTTGCAGCAAATTAAAGGCAGTCCCGCTTTACGCTGTATCTTTTTTGCCTCTGTGGCAAAAAAGGATGTCGCTCCAATCTGGGCTATTTTACTTGGGCCTATGCAATCGGGCATAGCTGAGGAAACCAGAGTCTTCTAAACCCGATTGAACGGAAAGCCCGGAGCCGAGTTGCGAGGCGAGGACTTGCAGTAAAAGCGGGGCTAACATTCAGGTGAAACACAGCCCCTGCTTTTCAAAAAAAACTTATCAATCTGGCAATCTTCATTATTGCACGTTTCGAGCATAGATTGCTTTGTCACTTCGTTTCTCGCAATGACGTATGTAATTTGCTATTTTGCTGGCTGCTGGTGCGTGCTGATGGCAATCCTGTTCCAAGCATTGATGGTAGAAGAGGCAATGATGATCTGTGCAATGTAATTATCGTCGAACAAGGCTTTTGCTTTTTGATAGGTTTCTTCAGAAAGGCCACCATTGGCAATCAAAGCCAACTCTTCGGCCATCGCCAAAATCACACGTTCTTCTTCGTTAAAAAGGTCGGTTTCGCGCCATGCGTTTAAAAGGTAGATCCTTTGTTCTGTTTCGCCATATTTTCTGGCATCTTTGGTATGCATGTCGATGCAAAATGCACAGCCGTTAATTTGCGAAGTCCTGATCTTGATCAGCTCCTTGTGCATTCTATCAAGTTTAGAAGTAGCTAAGTAATTTTCTAATCCAATCATGGCTTTGTAGCCAGCTGGTTCTAATTCTGCGATATTAATTCTGGTGTTCATGACTTTATTGTTTAAATGATGGAACAAATTTAGGCAAGATGAACCTTGCAAAACTTAAGCTGGTTTAAGAAATGAAATATCCTTCTTGTTTTGTTAGTGAGAATACCAACTAGAACTAAAAAAACTAGCGCTTTTTTCGGAGCTCGCTCAGGTACTCGGGCGTAATGCCCAAATAGGAAGCGAGCATATATTGAGGGATGCGCCGCACAAAATCAGGGAATAACGTAACAAAGTGCAGATAGCTTTCTTCTTTCGAAAAATCATGGAAGAACTTAACCCTTCTTTGGGCCGCGCCATAGGCTCTTTGCATCATAATTCTAAAATACCGTTCCAACTGAGGCAATTGTTTAAACAGTTCTTCCTGTTGGTGATAAGAAATACCCAAGATCAGCGAATTTTCAATGGCTTGGATGGCAAAATCGCCTTTGGTTTGCATGCCAAAACTGATGTAATCCGAAATCCACCAGTTTTCTAGGGCAAATTGTACAATTTGTTCGATCCCTTTTTCGTTGATGAAAAACATGCGTAAACAACCCTCTTCAACAAAATAGTTGTACCTGCAGATTTGCCCCTCTTCTAAAAGATAGACTTTCTTTTTTACGGGCAAGGGAACGATGTACTTCAAAAGAATCGAAATCTCATCGTCGCTAAGCGTAACATAGCGTTTGATATGTTGGATAAGGTTGGGATACATTGACGTAAATATATCTCTTATTCCCAAATGCGCTAAGCTAATTTAAACATTTATTGAAGGCACCTGTTGTTTAACTACAATCAAAAACATTTAGATTATGGAAACGAGAACAGTGAATGCAGAGGTATTAAATGACCTTATCCAAATTAACAACGACAGAATTGCTGGTTATGAAAGGGCAATTGAGGAATTGAAATCAGAAGATGCCGATTTAAAATCGCTATTTGTAAGTATGATCGGCGAGAGCCATAAATATAAAATGGCTTTGGCTACAGAGGTACAGGCATTGGGCGAAGAGGCTGAAGAAGGAACCACCAATTCGGGCAAAATATACAGGGCATGGATGGATGTGAAGGCAATTTTTACGGGCAACGACAGAAAAACGGTGCTCAATAACTGCGAGTTTGGCGAAGATGCTGCCCAAAAAGCCTACAAAATGGCATTGGAAGAAGAAGTATCGGCAAACATCAGAACCTTGATCAGCGACCAAAAAGCTGCCTTAAGGCAATCGCACGACGAAATTAAGAGACTGAGAGACTCCCAAGCGTAGTTTTGCAAACTCCCTAAAAAACAAAGCCCCGATTTTACATCGGGGCTTTGTTTTTTATTTCTGTTCCAGTTCCTTATCCAAATAATAAGTTACTTTTTTGATGGCATTGTCTATCGTATCGCTTAAAATGGTAATAAAAGAACCCGATGTGGCGGTATTGATCAGTTTTTTCAAACAATCGTCGCCATGGTTGTTGATGTCGATCTGGATATCTGGCTTTACCTCTTTTAAGCCGGTAAGCAATAAATCGATCAGCTCCTGCTGCTTGCGCCCACGCAGGTATTTCTCTTGGCAAATAACCACTCTATCAAACATCTGTGCCGCGATACGGGCAGTTTCTATAATGTCTTCGTCCCTTCTGTCGCCGGTGCCCGAAATTACGCCTACATGCTCGGTGGCTTCAACAGTTTGCAGATAGGCCTTTACGCCATTAAATCCGTCGGGGTTGTGCGCAAAATCAACCAAAACCTTAAATTCCTTGAACTTAAATATATTCATTCGGCCAGGCGTGTGCGCAGCCGATGGGATGAAAGTTTCTAGAGAAGTGCGGATGTCTTCGGTTTTATAGCCCCACAAGAAAGTGGTTAGCGTTGCTGCCAATACATTCTGGATCATAAACTCTACGGTACCGTTAAAAGTAAGCGGAATGTGGGTGGCCTTTTCTACACGGATTTTCCAATCGCCTTTTTTAATGGTTACAAAACCGTTTTCGTAAATGGCGGCGATGCCTCCCTTTTTGCAATGCTCTTTAATCACCGGATTTTTTTCGTCCATGCTAAAGTAGGCTACATTGCAATCGGCACTAGCTGCAATTTTTAGGCAATAGGTATTGTCGGCATTGAGTACTGCCCAGCCATTTCTTTTTACTGCACCAATAATAACCGATTTCACACGGGTCAGATCATCTAGGTTATGGATGTCTGAAATGCCCAAGTGGTCTTCCTGGATATTGGTGACCACACCGATATCACATTTGTTAAAGCCCAATCCAGAACGAAGGATGCCCCCTCTGGCGGTTTCTAATACGGCAACTTCAACCGTTGGATCTTTCAAAATAAATTCTGCACTAAAAGGGCCGGTGGTATCGCCTTTCATCAGCATGGTGTTTTGTACATAAATACCATCAGATGTGGTAAAGCCTACACGGCTGCCGTTATTTTTTACAATATGTGCAATTAAGCGGGTAGTAGTAGTCTTCCCATTGGTGCCTGTTACCGCAATAATCGGAATGCGGGCATCTTTGCCCGGAGGATAAAGCATATCGATTACTGGTGCGGCCACATTGCGGGGCAGGCCTTCGCTAGGCGCCAAGTGCATTCTGAATCCGGGAGCGGCATTAACTTCTAAAATTACGCCTCCGTTTTCGGTCAGAGGCTCGGTTAGGTTTTGTGCCATGATATCGATGCCACAAATATCTAAACCTACAATCCTAGAAATGCGCTCGCAATTGAATACATTTTGCGGGTGCACCTGATCCGTTACATCTATAGAAGTACCACCTGTACTCAGGTTGGCGGTAGATTTAAGGTAAACGATTTCATCTTTGGGCGCTACCGTTTCAAGGGTATAGCCTTTTTTCTCCAAAAGATCTAGCGTATCTCTATCTACATTGATTTCGGTCAGTACGTTTTCATGGCCATAGCCACGGCGTGGGTCAGAATTTTCCTGATCGATCAGCTGTTGAATGGTTTGTTTGCCATCACCCTTTACATGGGCAGGTACGCGCAGGGCTGCTGCTACCATTTTATGATCGATCACCAATACCCTAAAATCGTGGCCGGTAATGAAACGCTCTACAATAATCCTTCTCGAATGCTCTTTGGCATAATGAAAAGCAGCAATGGCGGCTTCTTCTGTTTTTACGTTGATGGTTGCACCACGGCCATGGTTGCCATCCAAAGGCTTAAACACCAAAGGGAAGCCTACTTTTTTAATGGCTTCGTGTACATCATCAAGGCTGCTTACGGTAACGCCTTTGGCCACCGGAATGGCTGCATCTTCCAGCAAACGCTTGGTTTCGTCTTTGTTGCCGGCAATATCCACAGCAATGCTGCTGGTACGCTCGGTCATGGTAGCCCTAAAGCGAACCTGGTTTTTGCCATAGCCCAATTGCACCAAAGAACCTTTGTTTAGCCTGATCCATGGAATATCACGTGAAATGGCTTCATCAACAATAGATCCGGTACTTGGACCTAAACGCTCCGATTCACGCAATTCACGCATGCGGTGGATGTCGTACTCCAAATCATATTCCTTGTTGTCAATCAGTGCTTCCGCAATGCGAACAGATGCTTCTGCTGCATAAACCCCGGCTTTTTCTTCCAGATAACTGAATACTACATTGTAAATGCCTTCGGTTTTGGTTTGCCTGGTACGGCCAAAGCCTGTATCCATGCCGGCCAAAGTTTGTATTTCGAGTGCAATATGCTCAATCACGTGTCCCATCCAGGTTCCTTCCTCTACGCGGCTTAAAAAACCACCGGGTGCACCTTTAGAACACCTGTGGCTATGCAGGCTAGGGATCAGTTTTTCTATGCGCTCCCTAAACCCATCGATCAAATTGGTTGGCCTTTGCTCCAAGTCTTCCAAATCCAATCGCATCTGGATCAATTTCTTTCTGTTCACCGACCAAATATTTGGTCCCCGTAATACCTGTATGCCTAATATCTTCATTAATATAAAATTTGCTTTTTGAATGCTGTTGTTGCAATGGGGGATGCTCGGTTCGCGATTAGCTCACAAACCTTTGTTTAAAGTATAAAAATTTTTTGAATTTAACATTCACCCGGCGCAATTAAAAGTTGACAATTGAACTTACAAATTCTGCTTTGATTGTTAATTAAAAGTATAATATTGATAAAAAGAGTGTTAAATATTAGACTAATGCGCCTATATTTGGCATTTTAGCAGCATTTAGACAGGTACAATGGTTCCAAAAGGAAAATTAATCATCATAGGTGGCGCAATAGATACAGGAAGTTTTGCCGAAACACAGTTCGGATTGCCACAAAACATGAACTTTTTTGAGCGTGGAATTTTAAAACGGATTGCCACAGAATCAATTAAAGGAAACGATTCTCGTTTTGAAATCATGACAACCGCTTCGTTGATTCCAGAAAAAGTTGGAGAAGAATACATCAAGGCCTTTGCACAGTTAGATGTGCACGACATTGGCGTACTGAATATCGGAAGCCGCGAAGAGGCCAACAAGCCTGAATATGCAGAGCGGATCAAATTGGCGGATGTAATTATTTTTACCGGAGGTGATCAGTTGCGGCTATCCTCAATTTTTGGTGGTACAGAAATCCACCGTATCTTATTGGACAAATACCAAAACACAGATTTCGTTATTGCAGGAACTTCTGCAGGTGCGGCTGCCAGCTCTAAAAACATGATTTACCAAGGCAGCAGCAAGGACGCGCTTTTAAAAGGCGAGGTAAAAATTACCGGTGGTTTGGGCTTTATTGATGATGTAATTGTAGATACGCATTTTGTGCAGCGTGGCCGTATTGGCCGCTTGTTGTACGCTACCGCCAGTAATCCTGGAATTTTAGGCATTGGCTTGGGCGAAGATACCGGACTTTACATCCATAACAATACCATGGAAGCCATTGGCTCGGGCATGGTCATTTTAGTAGATGGCCGGTTTATGGCCGATACCAACCTTACCGATGTAGAAATGGGCCAACCTGTTTCCATTAAAAACATGGTGGTGCACGTGATGTGCGATGGTGATATTTATGATCTAATGAGCCACCAGTTGGTGATCCATCACCCTAAAGCAGTGCCGACGGAATAGACAGACGTTAGGCGATTGGCGTGAGGCGATAAGCGTTTATTGACGCTACACCTAACTCAATACGCTGTACGCAATACCCCAAACACTCAACTCAAGATGAAAGTAATCATACACGGTGGATTTTTCAGCGAATCTGCTACCAATCAGGAAACAAAAAAGGCCAAGCAAGATGCTTTGGCAGCTATTGTAGAAAAGGCCTATCGCTTTTTAGTCAACCATACCGCTTTAGAAACAGTGGTGTATACGGTAGCCCTGCTAGAAGACAACGAACTTTTTAATGCAGGCATTGGCTCGCAAATCCAGAGCGATGGCAAAGTAAGGCTAAGCGCTGCTTTAATGGATGGCCAAACCCAAAAATTTAGTGGAGTAATCAACCTCGAAGACGTAAAAAACCCAATAGAAGTAGCTGAAAAACTGCTGGCCTACGATGACCGTGTACTGAGTGGAGAAGGCGCGCAAGCTTTTGCAAGGGCAAATAGTTTCGAATATTTTAGTCCGGTTACCGCACAACGTCAAGCCGAGTACGAAGAAAAACTGAACCAACAAGGCAGAAAAGGAACGGTAGGCTGCGTAGCTTTAGATGCAGAAGGGAATTTGGCGGCAGCGACCTCAACAGGAGGCAAAGGCTTCGAAATTCCTTGCCGCGTGAGCGATTCGGCAACAGTTGCCGGCAATTTTGCCAATCAATTTGCAGGAATTTCTTGTACGGGCGTAGGCGAGGATATTGTGAGTGGTGCATTGGCGGCTAAAATCGTAACCCGCGTAACCGACGGTTTTACGCTTGAAGAGGCTTGCAACAAGTCATTTGCCGAATTAAAATCTTTTGACGGCTTTGCCGGTGTGGTGGGTATTTCTGCCAAAGGCGAAGTTTACCACTGCGATTCGCACCCCTATATGGTGTGGGCAGCTTTTGATGGTAGTTTACAAGTGTTTAACTAAAAAATATTTATCTTTATCGGATGAAGATAATTCAGTTAGCTCTCATCTCCCTATTTTTTACTTCTATTGCTGTAGCCCAAAATATAAATGCTGGGCCCCAAGACGTTTCTCAAAATACGGTAGGGAATGCCATTAACATTGCGGTTTCTATCAAAGACGAAACGGATGGCGATGACTTTTTTGCCGATGCCGAGCGCAATGAGCGCCAAGGCGATTTGAACGAAGCGCTCACTTTATTCGGTAAAGCGGCCTTTGAATATAACAACGACAGGAAATTCAGTCGCTATGGCGCTGCTTTATTGCGCATGAGCAATATCCATTTGTTGCTTTCGCACTACACAGAGGCAGAGCAGGTCATCTTAAACGTAGCACTCAAAACTTATTCAAAAATAGGCAGCAAATCTGGCCAGATGGCTTCTTACAACCAATTGGGCAAAATCTATTATGCTGCCAATAAACTCACCCAATCCCTTTGGTTCTATACCCAACAGGGCATTTTGGCGCAACAACTCAAAAACCATACTTCTTATATCGATTCGGTATTGGGAATCGCCCAGATCAAAATCAAAAAGAAAGAATATGTGCTGGCCACCAAAGACGTAAACAGGGCTGAACTATTGGCAAAGAATGCCAAGATTACCCAGTTTAACCAGCAGATCAAAACAAGCAGGAGCCTGATCAACGAAAAAACCACAACCAAAAAATAGGTTATTTTAGCTTAAACATTAATTTTAGATTGGGTTATCTTTATAAAGATTACAAAAAAGATACAGATTAATACTGTATCTTTTTTGTTTATTTAAGAAATTGGTATCATATTGGATGATGATTTTATAAGAATGGATTTTAAAACTGTTAAAGAGATGTTGAGAAGAGTATTGATGATAACGTTTACAGCCGCGGCCCTGGCCTGTAGCGCATCGCCAAAAGCCCAAAAAATGGTTGAAGGCGTACAAAATATAAAGCCAGATGAACAACAAAGCTTGGTGTTAAGGCAAGTGGTAAACCTAATCGAGAGCTATAACTATAAGAAGTTGGAAATTAACGATTCGATTTCTTCTATCGTTTTAGACAGGTATATCAAGGCATTGGATCCCTCTAAATATTATTTCCTGGCCAGCGATATCAAGGAATTTGATAAGTTTAGGACAACCTTAGACGATGATTTCAGAATCGGCGATCTAAGTGCCCCTTTCTATATTTTCAATGTTTACCTTAAAAGATACAATGAGCGCATCGATTATTCGATTGCCCAAATTAAAGGCAAATATGATTTCAACCAGAACGACACTTATGTGTACGACCGTGAAAAAATGCCTTGGATTACGACTGCGGCAGGTTTAGACGATGTTTGGAAGAAAAGGGTAAAATACGAATTGGTGAACCTGAAAATTGCGGGTACTTCTGATGCCAAGAATACAGAAACTTTAACCAAAAGATACCAGAACCTAAAATCACAAGCAGCCAAATTCAATAACCAGGATGTTTTCCAGATTATAATGGATGCTTTTACGGAAGCGGTAGATCCACATACCAATTACTTTAACCCTCGAAACGCAGAAGTGTTTAACCAAGAGATGTCTCGTTCAATTGAGGGCATAGGTGCCACTTTGCAATTAGAGAATGAAGTAACCAAAATTGTATCTATTGTACCTGGAGGTCCAGCTTTCAAAAGCAAGCAATTAAATGCTGGCGATAGGATTGTAGCCGTAGCCCAAGGTGCCAATGGCGAATTCGAAGATGTAATTGGTTGGAGAATTGACAATACCGTTTCAAGAATTAAAGGCCCTAAAGGTACTACCGTAAAACTAAAAGTAATCCCTGTTGGACAAGAGCTTTCTTCAAAACCGATTATAATTACTTTGGTGCGTGAAAAAGTGATTTTAGCTGACCAGTCTGCCAAAAAATCAGTAAAAACTATCCAATCGGATGGCAAGCCTTATAAGATCGGAATTATCCAGGTACCAGCTTTCTATGCAGATTTTAAAGCAGCTAATGCTGGCGATCCAAATTATAAAAGCACCACTCGTGATGTCCGCTTATTGATTGATACCTTGAAAAATACTGATAAAGTAGATGCCATTATCATGGACTTAAGGTCTAATGGTGGCGGTTCATTGATAGAGGCGATCGATTTAACCGGTTTGTTTATTGACAAAGGTCCGGTAGTACAGGTAAAAGACTTAAGAAATAGCATTGATGTAAACGAAGATAAAGATGCTGGCGCAGTTTGGACAGGTCCAATGGGTGTAATGGTAGATCGTTTAAGTGCATCGGCTTCAGAGATTTTTGCTGGCGCGATACAAGATTATGGCAGGGGAATTATCATGGGTACCCAAACCTATGGCAAGGGAACCGTACAATCGTCGATAGATTTAAACCGTTTGGTTAATCCATCGGTATTGCAAAAAATGGCTGCTCTTTTCAAAAAAGACAGCAAAGGCGTAGTGATCTCGCCACAGGGCAGCAACGCGATATTGGATAAAGATGGCATCCCACAATTGGGACAAATCAACCTCACCATGGCTAAATTCTATCGTGTAAACGGTAACAGTACCCAACATAAAGGCGTAATCCCTGATATCAATTTCCCATCTGTTTATCCTTTGGATAAAATTGGAGAAGATACAGAGCCATCGGCCTTGCCTTTCGACATGATCAAGCCATCTAATTATAAAGTAGTAGCTGATTTAACCGATATCAAAGCCAATTTGTTAAGGCTGCATGAGCAAAGAATGAAAAGCTCTCTAGATTATAAGGTACTGAACGAAGACATCGCAGATTCTAAAAAACGTGATGGTGAAACTTCTATTACCTTGAACGAAGCTAAATTGAAAGCCGAAAGAGATGCGTTAGAAAGCAAAGGCTTGAGCCGTTTAAACGAGCTAAGAGCATCAAGAGGCCTAGCTCCAGTTAAAAAAGGAGATAAGATCGGTAAAGATGAAGATTATGATTTGGTGCAAGACGAAAGCATCAAAGTAATGATCGATTTGATGAAGATGACCGAAGGCAACAGGTTAACCAATGTGCCTAAGACATTCGAGAAATAGAGAATAATAATTCGATGATAAAGAAAAGTCCCGGCCATTGGCCGGGACTTTTTTTGTTATTCTGTCATTGCGAGGAAGAATGACGAAGCATTTTGTGTTTACGAATGACAATAGTTTATTCTAACTTATTTCTTGCCTTTGTTTGGATCTAGCTGCATGGCCATCATTTCTTTCATGGTTTTGTTCATGCCTTCGGTGCTGCCATCCAAGAAAATGATGTTGCCATCACCGTATTCGGCAAATTGCTTAATGGCTTCTGTCCACATGGTAAATAAAATTACCGAAGTATCTAAATTGGCCTGTTGCATTTCTTGGGCGGCATTGGTCATCCCTTTAGCCACCTCTTCCCTAAACAAGGCAATACCTTGTCCACGCAATTGTGCCGCTTCACGTTCGGCAGTTGCCGCAATTTTAATGGCATTACCATCAGCTTCTGCTGCTTTGGTTTTGGTAATCAATAGAGCTTGGCCTTCGTTTTCTGCAGCGGCCTTTAGGTTGTTAGATGCTACTACGCGGCTCATTGAGCGCATAATCTCTTCATCAAAGGTAATATCGTTCAATTGCAGGTCTTGCAGGTGATAGCCCCAGCTTTCCAATACCTGGTCTATCTGGTGTTTTACGTGCTCTACAATCTCGTTTCTTTGTGCCAATACGTTGGCCTGTTTTTGTGTAGCTACATAAGCCCTTATCGATCCCTCAATGGTGCGGATCAAAGCCTGCATCAGGTTGCTGGCATCAACAAACTTAAAAGCTACGTTTTTAATGGTTTCCTCGTCGTGGTTCAATACCGAATACAGCAACATGGCCTTAAAATATACATTGGCCTGATCATGCGTAACGGCTTGGAAAGAAAGCTCAACCGAGCGGTTTTGTATCGAAATTCTAGAGTGGATCTGTTCAATGAGCGGAATCTTCAGGCTTAATCCCGGGCGTAGCTGCCTGCGGTATTTCCCAAATATGGTAATCACGGCAATAGTGCCCTGCTTAACCGTAACAAAAGAGCTAAAGAGGATGATCAGTCCGAAGAAAAGCAGCCCATAAAAAAAATAGTCCATGATATTTGATTTTAAATTACAACCAATATTACTAATAAATTGATTTTCTATGTAGCTTTATTTTAGATATTTTATAATCAAACATTTATGAAACTAAAATTAGGTTTATCGCTAATTGGCTTGGCTTTGCTAACAGCCTGCCAAAACAAGAATACCGAAAGTGCAGAACGGACGGTATTTCTGGATAAAGCCGGAATGGACACCACGGTTAATCCAGGAGACAATTTCTTCGAATATGCAAATGGCAAATGGATGAAGGCCACGGTGATTCCCGACGACCAAAGTGGTTGGGGAAGTTTCTATACCTTGTATGAAGATAACCTCAAAAAACTGCGAGACATTGTAGAAGAAGCCGAAAAATCAACTTCGCCAAAAGGAAGCATCAAACAAAAAGTTGGCGATTATTATGCCAGTGGCATGGATACGGTAACCATCGAAAAACTAGGTGCCGAACCTTTAAAGCCTGTGTTGGCTAAAATAGAAGCTGCAAAAGACTATAAAGAATTGGTAAGCCTGCTAGCCGAATTGTCAAAAACCGACGAAGCAGGCATTTTGGGAATGGGCGTTGGTGCAGATGAAAAGAACAGCGTAAAAAATATCCTATCTTTTCGTCAATCGGGATTGTCGCTGCCAGAAAAAGAATACTATTTTAAAACAGACAGCACTACTAAAGTGGCAAGAGCTGGCTTTATAACCTTTGCTGCTAAACTGTTCAGCTTAACGGGCGTAGATACTGCCACTGCGACTAAAAATGCAAATGCCGTTTTGGCCCTCGAAACTGAGTTGGCGAAATCTCACCGTAGCCCAGAAGCGCTGAGAGATCCACAAAAGAACTATAACAAAATGACCGTTGCCCAATTGGGAGCTTTGGCGCCGAACCTTAATGTGCCATCGCTTTTTGCGGCCATGCAACTTAAAACCGATAGCGTTAACATTGGCCAGCCGGATTATTTTAAGACGCTAAGCGCCTTATTGGCAAGCCAGCCTTTAGCAGTTTGGAAAACCAAATTCAAATACGATTACATGGCCAGAAATGCAGGCTTGTTGAGCAAGGCTTTTGTTGATGCCTCTTTTGATTTCAATAAGATTTTTAATGGACAAAAGAAACAATCGGAGCGTTGGAAAAGATTGGTTAGTGGCATTGATGCCAACCTCGGCGATCTGCTGGGACAGCTTTATGTAGAAAAATATTTTACGCCAGAAGCCAAGCAAAGAATGGACGAATTGGTGAACAACCTGCAAAAGGTATTCGCCTCCAGAATTTCAAAACTCGATTGGATGAGTGCCGAAACCAAGACCAAAGCAACTCAAAAACTGAATGTCTTTTTGAAGAAAATAGGTTATACCAGCAAATGGAAAAGCTTTGACGATGTAGCCATTAACAAAGGCGATTACCTGGGCAATGCACGCAATGCCAGAATCCATGCCTACAATGAGGAGCTCAGTAAAATTGGCAAGCAGGTTGATAAAACCGAATGGGAGATGACGCCACCTACGGTAAATGCCTATTACAATGCAACGTTTAACGAAATTGTTTTTCCAGCGGGGATATTGCAATTCCCTTTCTTTGATGCCAAGGCAGATGACGCCATTAATTATGGTGCCATTGGTGCGGTAATCGGTCACGAAATGACCCACGGTTTTGACGACGAAGGCCGTCAGTACGATGCTGCAGGCAACATGAAAGACTGGTGGACTAAAGCGGATGCCGATCAGTTTAAAGCGAGGTCGGGCAAGGTAGAGGCATTATATAACGGCTTTACCTTGTTGGGCAATGAGCATGTAAACGGCAAGCTTACCTTGGGCGAAAACCTGGCCGATATTGGAGGCTTGGCTATTGCTTACGATGCCTTTAAATTGACCAAGCAAGGCAAGGAAGGAACCGAAAAAATTGATGGGTTTACCCCAGATCAGCGCTTCTTTTTAAGCTTTGCCCAAGTGTGGCGAATTAAAGACAGAGATGAAAACATGCGCGTTCGGATCAAAACAGATCCGCACTCTCCAGAAATGTTTAGGGTTAACGGTCCGGTTTATAATATGGAAGCATTTTATAAGGCTTTTAACATCCCTAAAACCGCTAAAATGTATGTAGCGCCTGAAAACAGGTTAGGTGTTTGGTAGGTAATCGATTGCGATATTATACAAAGAGCAGCATCATTCATTTGGTGCTGCTTTTTTTTGAAACATAAGCGGAGCAGCTTTGTTGTTAGGGTACAAGTTTTACCTTATGAACGTAAAAAGAATTTTTGGAACGATATTGACCATTTTAGGTATTATCGGACTGGTTTATGCAGGCATAGGCTTTGTAAACCATAGTGCTGGCTCACGTGGGTTAATCGTTTATGGTGTGATCGGAATAATCTTTTTTGTGTCTGGCATCGGACTGATCAAGAATACAAGAGACGAATCCTAGCTATTTGAGCTTGCGCTTGTGCCTGATAATCATAAATTGACTGGTGCCAACAAATAATCCGGCAAATGCAACAATCAGTTTAGAGTTGAGGTTGTCATCAGGGGCGGTAGCAATCATATAGCCTGCTGCAATGGCCAATGCAATCCCGGCAACGAATAGCATATAATGAACGATTAGGCCTTTCTTCATAGTGTTAGTTTTTTAACCTGATTTGATTATTTTCAAAGATAAGGTTATGCCCGGCAAAATCGATATCGGTCAGGGTCTTCATTTTGTCAAATGCGGTATGGTTCTCATCTACCGTCAATCTGTTTACCTTATCCTGCTTTACCGAAACGACATCGGCATATAAGAAATCGCCTTTGCTGTTAATTTTAAGCTGCAATAAAGGCGCAAAGCCATTCGGTCCTTTGAGACTGAACATGCCGTAGGTACAGAAATTACCCAGGCTATAGGCTATAAATTTGTTTTGGTATACCTCAACGGCGCGTGTTACATGCGGACCATGGCCCAGCACTACATCAGCACCTGCATCTATTACGCCATGGGCGAAGGCATAAACATTGCCTCTGTTTTCCTTAAAGAAGATTTCTGTTTTACGGGTTACGTGCTCAAAACGCGCTCCCTCGCCACCGCCGTGAAAAGATACGATCACAATATCAGCCTGCTTTTTCAGCTCTGCAACCAGTGCTTTGGCACTATCGATGTTTTTGATGGATACCGTATTCTCGTTAGGGGCAAAAGCACAAAAAGCATATTTAACGCTGTCTATTTCAAAGAGCTCGAAAGGCTTGTTCAATTGGCCGGCATAATGGATCTGCAACGAGTCTAATATTTTGGCGGTATTCTTGCGTCCTTTGGCATCGAAATCGCCTACGTGGTTATTGGCTATGCTCAACACGTTAAAACCTGCTTTTTGATAAATGCCGGCATAGCGATCAGGCATCCTGAAAGCAAAGCAGTTGTTAGGGTTAATGCCTTTGCATTTGTTAGAGTTTCCCGAATTGAGAAAACAGCCTTCCAAATTGCCAAATACGATATCGCCTTTTAAAAAAGTGTCTACCGCAGCAAAACTGTTTACCGCATCATCGGGTGGCAAATTGAGTTTGCTGGGAAAGGCAGATCCCAGCATCATATCGCCAACGGCCACAATGCTGAGGGTGTCTTTTATTTTTTTGGCTTTTAGGGTATCGGGTTTTTCCTGTTTTACTTCTGCCAGAGTTTTGCTTTGACAACTCATCAATACATAAGCGGCCAAGAGTGCTAAAAAAGCAATGCTGAGGAGTTTCTTCATGGGTATCTACAAAAAATCCCTCCCGACTTATCGGGAAGGATTGAATATTTTTAATCGGATGCCTAAGGCTATTCTTCGATAAATTCTTTGTTTGCCGGATCTAAAATCCGTCCGCCCTTATAAAAATAGCGGCTGTAATAAGGTTCGTTCAAATTGCTGATGCGTACGCCTTTTACCGAGGCATGTGCAAAACGGTTATCGCCCAAATAAACGCCTACGTGCGAAATGCTGCGGCTTTTGATTTTGAAGAAAACCAAGTCGCCTTCTTTCAGCTCGTCTCTCGATAAAGGATCAACCATGCTAAAAATATCACGCGAGTTGCGCAAGATGGTAGTATTAAAAACTTTATCGTAAATGGCTTTGGTAAAGGCTGAGCAATCGATTCCTTTTTTGGTATTTCCGCCGTAACGGTATGGGGTTCCGATCCACTCGTAGATAAATTTATACAATTTCAAGTTTGATGTCGCATCTACTGCTACACCCATTACCTGCGAGAAATATTGTGAGGCTAAGTTATCAGGATCTTCTAGTTTGGCTTCTTTTGGCTTATTGTTTTGTGCGAATGTGGCTGTAAAGCTGCTGAGGACGATAAGGCTAGAAAACAAAATCTTTTTAATCATGTTATACTGTTAAGTTTGGGTAAACGGGGACTTACACTTAAACGTACACCACATGGGCTTATTGTTAGGGTAGCAAAAATATGTCTTTTGCAAATGTTATCCAAATGTATTTCAGTTAAATGTAAAAGTTATTAACATTTCCTTTGTTTATCAGCGATGAAGCCACTTTCTTTAGGCCACTTTTGTTGATAATTCGTTTATGTTAAGCTAATTACTGCTCTTTTAGGTAACAATGCTGTAACATGTGGATAACCTAAAAGGGGCCAAAACGATAAAAGGGCTGGGTTTTATAAAATTTATGGCGAATCTTCTGGTTATTAATCGGCAACCGAATATTATTTTTTCATTTTTGATAATCGAGCATCAAAAAATAGGGTGAAAATCTCGACAGAAAAATATTAATGTCCCATTAAGCTAACTGGCAGTCTATATAAGTGTAATTCAGACACTAAAATGTTGCAAAATCCTTTATGTTTAGGGCTCGGCACAGATAATTTTACACTCGATGATGAGAGAAAATATAATAAAAAAATTAAATTTGCTCTCGTAAATAAAAATCAATACCCAAACATGAGTGCAGTAGAAATAAATAAGGATACCTATTTGAAGTGGTTTGAGTCGATGTTGCTGATGCGCAAGTTCGAAGAGAAGACCGGACAACTTTACGGACAGCAAAAAATACGCGGATTTTGTCACCTTTACATTGGCCAGGAAGCAGTAGTTGCCGGTGCCATTTCAGCAATGGAAAAAGGCGACTCAATGGTAACTGCTTATCGCGACCATGCCCATGCCTTGGCTTTAGGCGTTAGCGCCGATAGCATTATGGCCGAAATGTATGGCAAAGCTACAGGCTGCTCAAAAGGTAAAGGCGGTTCTATGCACATGTTCAGTAAAGAACATCATTTTTATGGTGGTCACGGTATCGTAGGTGGTCAAATTCCACTTGGAGCCGGTATCGCTTTTGCAGAAAAATACAAAGGTACTAAGCACGTAAATATCTGCTATATGGGCGATGGAGCCGTTCGTCAAGGTGCCTTGAACGAAGCCTTCAACATGGCTATGCTATGGAAATTGCCTGTAATTTTTGTTTGCGAAAACAATGGTTATGCCATGGGAACTTCGGTAGAACGTACCACCAACATGACAGATATCTATAAAATTGGTTTAGGTTTCGATATGCCATGTGCACCAGTTGATGGAATGGATCCTGTTGCAGTTCACAATGCGATGGACGAAGCTATCCAACGTGCTCGTGCAGGTGAAGGCCCAACCTTTTTGGAAATGAGAACTTACCGTTACCGCGGACACTCGATGTCTGATCCGGCAAAATACCGTACCAAAGACGAATTAGAAGAATATAAAGCTAAAGATCCAATCGAAAGCGTAAGAGAAGCTATTTTGAAAGAAAAATATGCCGATGAAAACTGGATCAACGAAATTGAAGAGAAAGTAAAAGGCATTGTAGAAGCATCTGTAAAATTTGCTGAAGACTCTCCATGGCCAGATGCATCGGAGCTTTACACAGATGTGTATGTGCAAACCGATTATCCTTACGTAAAAGATTAATTTTTAGAACGCATTTCATTAGATTTATATAGATGGCTGATATAGTAAGAATGCCTAAGATGAGCGACACCATGACCGAAGGGGTAATGGCGAAGTGGCATAAAAAAGTAGGCGATAAAGTAAAAAGCGGCGATGTTTTGGCCGAAGTGGAAACCGATAAGGCAACCATGGACTTAGAATCCTATTGGGATGGAACAATTCTGCACATCGGAGTTGAAGAAGGCAAAGCCGTTCCAATTGATGCCGTAATTGCCGTAATTGGTAAAGAGGGCGAAGACTATAAAGCTGCCTTGGCTGCAGAAGGTGGCGAGGCAAAAGCCGATGCGCCCAAAGCTGAGGCTCCAAAAGAAGAAGCAAAAGCGGAAGCCCCTGCACAAGGTGGTGGCCTAAGCGAAGAAGAGCTGAGCAAAAAAGGAGTAACGGTGATCCGTATGCCTTTGCTGAGCGATACCATGACCGAAGGCGTAATTGCCGAATGGCATAAAAAAGTAGGTGATAAAGTAAAAGACGACGATATCCTTGCCGACGTAGAAACCGATAAGGCTACGATGGAGGTAATGGGCTACGCTACGGGTACTTTGTTGCACATTGGTGTAAATAAAGGCGAAGCAGCCAAAGTTAATGGCATTATTGCCATTGTTGGTCCAGAAGGAACTGATATCTCTGGAATTTTGTCACAGGGCGATGCGCCACAAAAGGCGGAAAGTTCAAAATCAGAAAGTCCAAAGGCTGAAAGCTCAAAAGAGGCTGATGCACCGCAAAGCGAAGAAAAAGCACAAACAGTTTCGAATGCAAACGGAGGCCGTATCATTGCCTCGCCTTTGGCTAAGAAAATTGCACAAGAAAAAGGAATAGATTTAAGCCAGGTTTCGGGTAGTGCCGAAGGTGGCCGTATCATTAAAAAGGATATCGAAAACTTTAAAGCTTCGGCTGCGCCACAGGCAGAGGGTCAGAAGTCTGAAAGTTCGGCAGTAAAAGCAGCTCCAGCCATTCCTTCATTTGTTGGCGAAGAGAAGTTTAGCGAAAGACCAGTTACCCAAATGCGTAAGGCAATTAGCAGACGTTTATCTGAAAGCTTGTTCACTGCGCCGCATTTCTATGTAACCATGAGCATCGACATGGATCAAGCCATTGCTGCTCGTGCTAAAATGAACGATTTTGCTCCAGTTAAGATTTCCTTCAACGATTTAGTGGTAAAAGCAGTAGCGATTGCCTTGAAACAACATCCAGCTATTAATTCATCTTTCCAAGGCGATACCATCCGTACCAACGAACACGTACACGTAGGGGTGGCTGTAGCGGTTGACGAAGGCTTGTTGGTTCCGGTAATCCGTTTCGCTGATGGCAAATCATTGAGCCATATCTCTGCAGAAGTAAAAGACTTCGCCGGAAAAGCAAAATCTAAAAAACTGCAGCCAGCAGAAATGGAAGGTTCTACCTTTACCATCTCTAACTTGGGTATGTTTGGTGTTGACGAGTTTACGGCCATCATCAATACACCAAATGCCTGTATCTTGGCCGTAAGTGGCATTGCACAAGTACCAGTAGTTAAAAATGGCGCAGTGGTACCAGGAAATGTAATGAAAGTAACCCTAAGCTGCGATCACCGTGTGGTTGATGGCGCTACTGGTGCAGCTTTCTTGCAAACCCTAAAAGCATTGCTAGAAGAGCCAGTAAGGTTATTGGTTTAATCAAATTTGTCATCCTGAGCTTGTCGAAGGACGACGACAAGATAATAAAAAGGCTACCTGAAAAGGTGGCCTTTTTTGTTGGAAAAGACTTAAAAGCTAAGCGGATTTGTTATTTTTAGGTATGCCAAGTTATACCTAGCCTGTGTTGCCATGAATACCGATCTGTTTTTTCAAAAAATCCGTACTTATTACAATATTTCTGAGCAAACAGAACTGGCTTGTAAACATCTTTTGCGTCTTAAGAAATATAATAAAAACGAAAATTTTGTTACGGTTGGACAGCAGCCCAAAAAAATAGCTTTCGTGGTGGAAGGACTTCTTTCTCAAAATTACATGAGTGATGAAGGCAATGTGGTGATTAAATATTTTTTTCCAGAAGGACGAATCGCCGCCTCTTTAAGTGCAATGCTGGCTAACAAACCAAGCCAGTTTTACATCACCGCAATTGAAGATACCACAGTGCTGGAGTATGACTTTTTTGAATTTAAAAAGCTATTTGACCAGTTTCCAGATCTTGCCTTGTTTTATATCCGATATACCGAACTGCATTGGATTATAGAAAAGGAACCTTTGGAAGTGGCCTTCCGTACAGAAACCGCGGCCAAGCGCTATGACGATTTTCTTCAAAAATATCCCCAGTTGGTCAAAAGGCTGAAGAAGCATCACATCGCTTCGTATTTGGGTATCACGCCAACCCAATTGAGCCGAATATTTTTAGCCAATAAATAATTTTTCATTTCCTCAACATATGTAAAAGTTTAGTTTAAACAGGTGCCCCATCTTTGTGTCATCATTAACAATTTAAACTTAAAAAAAATGGCTACGAAAATTTTCATCAATCTTCCGGTAAGAGATCTGAACAAATCAATTTCTTTCTTTACCGAACTTGGGTTTAACTTCAACCCTCAATTTACCGACGATAAGGCAGGCTGTATGGTAGTAAGCGATAATATATTTGTAATGCTCTTAACCGAAAGCTATTTTCAGACGTTTACACCAAAGCAAGTTAGCGATGCGAAAAAAGCTACAGAAGTTTTAATCGCCCTCGATTCGAATTCGAAAGAAGAGCTGCAGCAATTGGTAGAAAAGGCAAAAGAACTGGGCGCTGCGATTAATACCGAAGCACAAGATCATGGCTGGATGTACCAACATGGCTTTGCTGATTTAGATGGACATCAATGGGAATTGGCCTATATGGATATGAACCAGCTTCCCAGCGAGTAATTTTTAAACCTAAAAAGATCAAAATGTCATTATACAATCCAAAATTCGATGAATATATTGCAAAGTCGGCCGATTTTGCGAAACCAATTATGGAATATTTGCGAGAACTCATCCATGAAACATGTCCAGCTGTTGAAGAAGTGATCAAATGGGGCATTCCACATTTCGATTATAATGGCGATATGATGTGTATCCTGGCAGGCTATAAGAATCATTGTTCGTTTAGCCTTTACAAAGCAGAACTGATGACTCATCCAAAGCTAAAGGAGAACCTTAAGCCTGAACAAAAGATGGGGAATATGGATAAATTAAAATCCCTTTCCGATTTGCCAGCCAAAGCAGTATTGGTAGCCTATCTACAGGAAGCGATGGCCTTGAATGACAACGGAGTAAAGAAGGTAAAGCCAAAAGCCGAAACTCCAAAGGTAATCGAGGTGCCCGATTATTTTAAGGAATGTTTGGATGCCCATCCATTGGCAAAAGAAGTTTTTGAAAGTAAATCTCCATCTTTTCGAAAAGACTATCTCGTTTGGATCATAGATGCAAAGACGGAAGCTACAAGGCAAAAAAGAATAGAGCAATCGCTAGAATGGATCGCAGCAGGAAAAGGCAGGTTCTGGCAATATAACAAGTGATTGGGTTGCTCTCATCCAACACTTCATGCCGGACTTGATTCAGCATCTTATCTTGAGATGAGATCCCGGATCAGGTCTGGGATGACGATTGAAGATAGGTTGGGGTTTTGTTTGCCGAAAAATACTAACTTTAGGTAAACCAACCCTATCTGATGATGAACGAATTAGCTACCCAACCCATCCAGCTCAATCAACGCACCGTAATTGTCGACATCTTAAGAGGCTGGGCGCTTTTTGGCGTAGTGCTCATGAACTATTACGATTTCTTTACGTTGGGCAGAAACTGGGAAACTTTTAAGCCCGACCTGCCCACTAATATCTTAATGTATACAGTAAGCTTTGTGTTCGCCGCCAAATCATGGACCATGCTCAGCATGCTTTTTGGCTATGGCTTTGCCGTGCTCATGAACAATGTAAGGAACAAAGGGCACAATCCTTACGGTTTTTTTGCTGGACGGATGTTCTGGCTCCTGGTATTGGCCTTGGTTAACAGTGCGATTTTCTTCGGTGATATTTTAAAGGATTATGCATTGTTGGGCCTGTTGTTGCTTTTCTTTTATCGAAGCTCCGCTAAAACGACCTTTATCGTCAGCATCATTTTGTTATTGTCTATTCCTGCCATAAGCTCTTTTATTTCCTCGTTAGGCGATACGGGTTGGAAGCGAATGACCGAACTCTTCCCTTTATACCGAAGCAACAACCTGTTGGATGTACTGTATTTCGGTCTCAAAGGCACCTGGTTTGCGCAAATTATCAGCAAGCCCTACCTATACACCGTACACGTGGTGATGTTCTGCTGTTTTTTATGGGGCTTTACCTTATATAAGATCAACTTTTTTGACCAGTTGGCCAGCAAGGTAAAATACATCAAAAGAACTTTTTGGATTTCACTAGGCATCGCCCTATTGCTTACCGCCTTCTTTATGGTAAGCCAGCACTTTAAATGGCAAGGCATTGGCAAATATTATAACATGCGTTATTGGGTAGTACTCAGCACCATGCTGTTCATCAGTTCGGCTATTTGCTGGCTCTATGTTGCAGGCAACTGTAAGCGGTTCTTTGCCAGCATGGCCATTATGGGCAAAATGACATTGACCAATTACATGACACAAAACCTGATTGGCTTATTTGTTTTTTCTGGTTTCGGATTGGGCATTTGGAACACGAGACCAATCTGGTTTTACCTGTTGCTGGCCATTGTAGTTTATACCTTGCAGGTTTATTTTAGCAAATGGTGGCTCGCTCGCTATAACTACGGCCCTATCGAATGGATTTGGCGCCAGCTCAGCTACAGAAAACGCTTGCCGTTAAGGAAATAATCCCTATCGGCGAAAAACACCTACAATAACGTTAATGGATAAAGAAGACTAAAACAGTAAATTAGTTATAAATAACCAACACCAAATAAACAGATGAAAAGACTAACCTTTGCCCTTATGGCGGTTGTTGCTTTGAGCAGCTGCAAGCAATCGGGCCAATCGGGTACCACAACCGAGAATAAGAATTTCGCAACGCTTTGCGAGCAATATTATGAAGATGGTTTAAAACTGGCACCATTAAATGCCACTTTTGCTGGCGATAACCGTTACAACGATCTCTTGCCAAACGATGGATCGCAGGCTTACATCGCAGAATCTAAAAAATTCAACGAACGCTTTCTGGATAGCTTAACCCATTATGATCGAGAAAAACTAAGTGACAATGATAAGCTGTCTTTCGATTTTATGAAAGACCAATTAGAAATAAACATAGAAGGCTTTAAATACCATTCAGAGTACCTGCCTTTTAACCAGATGGTGGCGCTGCCGCTAGTCATTGGTCAGTTGGGTTCGGGTACAGGTGCCCAACCATTTAAAACTGTTAAAGATTATGCCGATTGGCTCAAAAGGGTTTCGGCCTTTTCAATTTGGGCAGATACAGCTATTGGGAATTTTAAAAAAGGAATGCAGGCAGGTGTGGTATTGCCAAAGGCCCTTGTGGTTAAAATGATCCCGCAGATGCAGGGAATGGTGGTAAGCAATCCAGAACAAAGTCTTTTTTACGGACCGGTAAAACTGACGCCAAAAGATTTTAGCGATGCCGACAAAAAGAAAATTACCGATGAATATAAAAATGCCATCACCACTGTAATTATACCTGCCTACAAAAAACTGGGCGATTTTCTGCAAAACGAATACCTGCCAAAAACAAGGGCTACCTCGGGATTTTCTGCCTTGCCAAATGGTGCCGAATGGTACGCTTATTTGGTTAAACAGCAAACAACCACCACCAAAACGCCTGAAGAAATTTATCAGACTGGCTTAAAAGAAGTGGCCAGGATAAAAGGACAGATGGACAGCATTAAGAACCAGACGGGCTTTAAGGGCGATTTGAAGGCTTTCTTCGAGTACATGAAGACCGATCCAAAATTCATGCCTTACAAAACGCCTCATGAGGTTTTGGCTGCTTTTGAAAACATTCACGAACGCATGAAGCCGAACCTGAAAAAAATGTTTGATCATGAACCTAAAACACCTTTCGAGATCAGGCAAACCGAGGCATTTAGAGCCGCTTCTGCCAGTGCCGAATACAACCAGGGTTCTGCCGATGGCAAGCGTCCGGGTATTTTTTATGTGCCTATTTTAGATGCCAAAAAATTTAACATTACCTCTGGCATGGAATCGCTTTTCTTGCACGAGGCTATTCCAGGTCATCATTACCAGATTTCGTTAACCCAAGAAAATACTTCATTGCCAAAGTTCCGCAGGTTTGGCTTCCATAATGCCTATGTAGAAGGCTGGGCTTTGTACTGTGAGTCGCTGGGCAAGGAATTGGGCCTTTACCAAGATCCTTACCAACATATGGGGGCCTTGGGCGATGAAATGCACCGTGCCATCCGTTTAGTAGTTGATGTGGCCATCCATACCAAAAACATGAGCCGCGAAGAGGCCATCAAATACATGATGGACAATGAAGCCATTAGCGAAGAAGGAGCTACGGCAGAAATCGAGCGTTACATGGGCATGCCGGCACAAGCCTTGGGCTATAAAACCGGTGCCATGAAAATAAGAGAATTGAGAACCAAATATGAAAAGGAATTGGGTGCCAAGTTCAAGCTGTCGGCCTTCCATACCGAAGTGCTTAAAGATGGTTCCTTGCCATTAAGCGTTTTCGAGGCCAAGATGAATGCTTGGGCTGCTAAACAGTAAGTTAGTTAGCAGTTGGCAGTTACAGTTTACAGTCACTTGCGAGGTTTTTAAAACTTCGCAAGTGTTTTTTGATCGTTCATTAGGCATTGGTTCATTGGCTGATTAGAGGGTTGGTCAAATCCAATTCCATCTTCCATTTTACCTCTTCCATCTCACACCCCTTCGCTATAGACTTCAGACTTCGGACTTAAGACTATTGACTTTTTTTGTACTTTTGTGCCATGTCTATTACCAAGCCAAGTCTGCCAAGTGGCACCAGAGATTTTTCGCCGCAAGAAATGGTGAAACGCAACTATATTTTTGATACCATTAAAACCGTATTCAGAAAATATGGCTATGCCGAAATACAAACCCCGAGCATGGAACAACTGACTACTTTAACCGGTAAGTATGGCGATGAAGGTGATAAACTAATCTTTAAAATTCTGAAGAGTGGAGATTTTTTGAAAAAAGTCGACGAAAAGCTCTGGGCAGCTAAAAACTCTTTGCTAACCATTCCAAAGATTTCCGAAAAAGCCCTTCGCTATGATTTAACTGTTCCTTTTGCGCGTTACGTGGTGATGCACCAAAACGATATCGCTTTCCCTTTTAAGCGCTTTCAGGTACAGCCGGTTTGGCGCGCAGATAAGCCACAAAGAGGACGTTACCGCGAGTTTTATCAGTGCGATGCCGATGTAGTTGGCTCTCCGTCTTTGTTAAACGAGGCAGAGTTTGTGCTCATCTACCACGAAGCATTGAGCAATTTAGGGCTGAAGGATTTTAACATTAAAATCAATAACCGCAAGATCCTTTCGGGCATTGCCGAAATAATTGGCAAGCCAGAACTGATCGTGGATATGACCGTAGCCATTGACAAGCTAGACAAGATCGGTTTGGATGGCGTAAGCAAAGAATTGCTGGTGCGTGGCTTTACCGAAGCTGATATCGAGCAATTGAAACCAGTTATTTTGTTGCAAGGTTCTAATGTGGAGAAGTTGGAAAGCTTGAAATCAGTCTTGGCCAATTCGGCTACAGGCTTAAAAGGCATTGAAGAGATCGAAACCGTTTTCAGTTACGTCTCCAAACTCCAAGCTGCAAACTCCAAAGTTAGCACTCAACTCGAGCTTGATATCACCCTGGCAAGGGGCCTTAACTACTATACTGGCTGTATTTTCGAGGTGAAAACCAACGAAGTAGCGATGGGCAGCATTGGTGGCGGTGGCCGTTATGATGATTTAACCGGTATGTTCGGCCTGAAAGATCTAACGGGTGTGGGCATCTCATTTGGTGCCGACCGCATTTACGATGTACTCGAAGAACTGAACCTCTTCCCTGCAACAGCTGCACAAGGAACCAAGGTATTAATTAGTAATTTTGATGAAGTTGCAGAATTGTATGCTTTGCCTATTTTGCAACAATTAAGAGCCTCTGGTATTGCAACGGAACTTTACCCGGCATCGGCCAAGCTTAAAAAACAATTGGGCTATGCCGATTCGAAAAATATTCCTTTTGTGATCCTAATTGGGGCCGATGAAATGCAACACGGTAAACTGACCCTGAAAGACATGAATAGTGGGGAACAGCAACAATTGGATGTGGCATCGATTATTGAGAAACTGACCTAAGAATGCGTCATGCTGGATATCGATCCCGGCATCTATCCCGAACACTTTGCTTCCGCCTCCTAGCCGGCGGGGCCAGTCCTTTTGTCTTGAAACAAAAGTGACCAAAAATTCAAGGCTTCAAACCTTTGTCGCAAATCCTAAACCTCCGCTTTGATGGTGCAAGGTCAAGTCGTGTGAAAGTCATTGGTTAGCTTGTGTTACTACAGCACTTCTGCGTCCTTGCTTATTTTTAGCAAAGTGTGAGGTAGTGCAATGCTTCGGTTTGCCTTTTCTTCCAAAGCTTTGCATGCCACATAGCGAAGTGATAATGGTTGTGCGATAACATAAAAGCCCGTTCATAGTAGCATAGATAGCCCTGTTCCAAACCCGATTGACAGCGGTAGTTTTGAGCGAAGCGAAAAAACTTTAGCAAAAAGCGGGACTGTCGATCAAATGAAATGCTTCCTTTGCTTTTCCATAACAGTTCAACCCATATGGACGGGATCAAAATTACCACCTTAGACGTTTAAGAATGGCTAATGATTACCCATAAACTCAGATGGCCTAAGATGTCTTAGGTGGTGAAAAACGTCTATGCCTTATTTGTTCGCCATAAATTTATTGAGGTTGTCCATGGCTTGGTCTTTCACTTTTTGGTGTACATAGCTTGTCCAGCCCAGCAACCAGCCACTTAAGCCCAAAGCCTGTCTGGCCCATGTGTAAAAGCCAAACTTGTCGGTATGCTTTACAATTTTGCCGTTTGCCAATTCGAAGCTGGCATCAATGCGGTTCACTACTTTGTTGCCGGTAGCAGAAAAAATATAATAGGCATCCCAATGGGCCTTGCCTTGGTGTTCATCGGCACTTACTTGGCTAAATTCTATGCTGAAATCTTTTGCCTTCGAGAGGAGCATCTCCCACATGGCCTTTACCTGTTCGGCGTTGAGGTTTTGAAATACAGGATCGCTAAAAGTAGCATTATCGGCATAACAAGCCTGCATGCCTTTGTAATCCTTGTTCTTAAAACAAGTATAAAAATGCTCGATTAATTGTTGGTTGGGATTCATATACCTAAAGTTACGGAAAATGAATCAGCGAAAAAACTAATAGGTTTTGCCGGCCAAAATGCCTTCGATCTTGTCTAAAAGGTCGTCGATGTCAAAAGGCTTAGCCAAAAATCCATTCGGTTTATAAGGGCCATGCTGAATGGTTTTGTCGGTATACTTGGCCGAAATCATCAAAACGGGAATAGCTTCCGTCTTTTCGTTGGTGCGTAACTGCTGCAATAATTCCCTCCCGTCGGCATCAGGTAACATAATGTCGAGGATCATGAGGTCTGGCTGAAAGGCATTGATATGCTCCATCATATTTGCGCTTTTGCTCAAGCCCGAAACTTTATAGGCCTCGCTCTGCAGAATTAAAGTAATCACGTCTAAAATGGCATGATTATCTTCTATAACCAGTACTTTCTTGTATTGTTTATGGCTTTTTGTCAACGTTTAATTAGGGATAATGATGATTTAACAAAGATATTAATGTGCCACAGATTTTCAGCATAAATTTTTGTAGAAAATATGGTAAATTTATTGTCAGATCAGCAAGGCTGGCAAACATTTAAGCGCGAAATCATCTTTATTAAAAAAACAATTTATATGAAAAGAAATGCAACAGCCGTTTGGAATGGCACTGGAAAAGACGGAAAAGGTACGTTGACTACGCAAAGCGGAACCTTAAACCAAACCCAATATTCTTTTAAAAGCCGTTTTGAAGAAGGGGTAGGAACCAATCCCGAGGAGTTGGTAGCAGCGGCACATTCGGGGTGTTTTACCATGAAACTGAGTTTCAACATCTCTGCAGAAGGTATTACTCCCGACGAAATTACCACCAAGGCTACCGTAGATCTTAACCCCGAAAAAGGCGAAATCGTAAACATCCATTTAGCGGTACAGGTAAAAGCTGAAGGTTTATCGAAAGAGAAGTTTGATGAGCTGGTTGCCGATGCCAAAGCCAACTGTCCGATTTCTAAATTATTGAACACAGATATTACGATTGAAGCCGTTTTGCTTTAAGGTAAATCAACCTGATATTGAAGCCAATCCCTTAATCCGGATTGGCTTTTTTGTTAAAGAACGTTAAATTTTAGTGACGGTAACTAAAAATGCAGGTGCTCGTTAGGAAGCGAGGCAAATATTGCTAACTTTGGTTCTACGCGAATTTAATTATGAAGAAAATTTTTACTCTTTCCCTCTTTTTATTGTTCAGTACTGTGGCCTTTTCACAAAATGTGATTAGCCTTTTTGGCAAAGCCGGACAGTTTTTTGAATTGCTAGAGGCCGAAAAATATACCGAAGCACACCAGTTTTTTGCCGAAACCGAACAGGCCAAAATCTCGGCAGATAACCTTAAAGAACTTTGGGCAAACATTAAGCTTAAATTTGGTGCAGTAAAATCGGTTGATCCGGTTCGCAGCAAGGTACAGGGCGAATATTATGCGGTAAGCTGCGATGGCGAGTTCGAAAAGGACAAACAAGAGTTTATGTTGGTGTTTAACAAGGCCGAGAAGCTGGTTGGAATTTTTATGCCACCAAAAGCAGCGGCTTATGTGTTGCCAACCTATGCAGCCGATACCACTTTATATCAGGAAAAACAGGTCTACCTAGAAACAGGAAAGCACCAATTGGCAGCTATTGTAACCGTTCCAAAAAAAGCAAGCAATTTCCCAATCGTAGTATTGGTGCACGGTTCTGGACCAAGCGATATGGATGAAACCGTTGGGCCAAATAAACCATTAAAAGACATTGCTTTGGGCTTAGCCGCTAAAGGCATAGCCTCGGTACGTTATGTTAAGCGGACGCTGATTTATTCGGGTGAATTTAATGGTGCCTTTACCGTAAAAGAAGAAGTAACCGATGATGCCTTATCTGCCATTGCTTTGGCCAAAACAGTTAAAGGAGCAGACCTTAAAAATATCTACTTGTTGGGACACAGCCTTGGTGGCATGCTGGCACCGCGCTTAAGTACCTTGGCACCTGATGTAAAGGGCTTGATTATGTTGGCTGCGCCATCGAGAAAGCTAACAGATGTAATTGTAGAGCAAAATAATTACATGTATACACTTTCTAAAGATACCACCGAAGCCGGTAAAAAAGGCATGCAGGAAGTACAGAAAATGTTGGCGCAAACTAGGTTGACCAAACTGGATAAAATGAAGCCAGATTCGCTGATCCTTGGCTTGCCAGCCTCTTATTGGATAGACCTGAACAATTACGACCAGGTGGCTACAGCTAAAAAACTAACCAAGCGCCTTTTTATAGCACAAGGTGGAAACGATTTTCAGGTTACCCAAAACGATTACAATTTGTGGAACGTGAGTTTGGGCAAAAAGCCAAATGTACATATCAAACTCTACCCAGAACTGAACCATTTGCTGAGCGTGCAAACGGCTAAGGGAGATCTTTCGCAATACCAAACACCAGCCAATGTTTCAGAACAATTGGTTACGGATATTGCCACTTGGATTAAGGGTAAGTAGAAGAAATTTGCGTATAGCGCTAGGCGTTTCATGTAAAGCGTTTACCTAGCGCTATACGCAGTACTACTAGAATCTGTAGTCTCTATACGCTATTCGCAATACGCTGTACTAATAAATCTCATCAAGCATCTTTATTGTCCATTGTTCCCAATTGGCTACTTTAAAAGCATAGTTTAATTTGGTGGGCAGGTTAATGCTTTCTACTTGTTTCCAAGCCAGCTTTTCATTCAAAAATTCTGGGATAGCCATGCCGTTAACCAAACAGGCCTTGGTATAAAATTCAGCCCTGCTGGGATGGAACGGCGACACCGCATGATAGGTATGGCCAAAAGCCTTTTGCCTAATCAATTCTAAACTGATTTGGATACAGTCATCAAGATGGATTAAATTAATCGGCGCATCACCATTGGTAATTTCCTTCCGGCCGGCAAAATGTTTGGACAGGTTTCTATTGGGGCCAAATAGTCCTCCAAAACGGATAATGGTGGTTGTAAAAGCTGGATTTTGTTTGAGCAGTTCCTCTGCCCCCAACAAGGCATTCCCTGCCGGACTATTGGGTTGTGGAACGATGGTTTCGTCTACCACAAAATTGCCATCTTGATAAATTCCTGTAGAACCGATGAAGACGACTTGTTTAACAGTTGATTTCGCAACAGTTTGACCAATGGCATCTATTTTATGAAGGTAGTCTTCAGGCTGCGGCAAATTGCGCTTGGGCGGGATGCTGATGAAGAGGATGTCGCTTTGAAAGAAATCATCGATAGAAACGTTGTTTGCCGAATCAAAATTAATTAGGTAAGGTTCAATTCCAGCTTCGCTTAAAAGATCGAGCTTTGCCGGGCTTGTGGTAGAGCCTTTCACTTCATAACCTTGGTTACTTAAGTTTTTGGCCAAGGCAAGGCCGTACCAGCCACAGCCTAAAATACTGATTTTTTCTTGCTTCATTCGGGATTTATCCATCGCTCGGTAAAGGTAAGGCATTAATTTCGGCTGTGCATAGGGCAACTATTTTTTATTGAATTTCCGCTGACAAAGATTTGCAGACAGACCATCGCTTTGTGTAAGGATATGTTTAATTTTAACGAGAAAACTTAAAACAAAAAAAGATGAAATTTACAATCAAATCAATGCTATTGCTTTTCGTGGCAGTAGGTCTGTGTACGCAATTGCAAGCACAGGGCCTTAAATTGCCACAGGCCAGTAGCGGCCAAACCATTGTCCAAGACTTTGGTTTAGGTAAAATTACCCTCACTTATTCGAGGCCAAATACTAAAGGCCGTAAAATTTTTGGTGCACTAGAACCTTTTAATGTAGTTTGGCGTACAGGTGCAAACAGTGCTACGACCATTAAATTTACCGATGCCGTAAAAATCGAGGGCAAAGACATCCCGGCAGGAGAGTACGGTGTATTTACCATTCCCGGCAAAACAGAGTGGACTTTTATCCTAAACAAAACTTCGAAACAGTGGGGCGCCTATGAGTACAAAGAAGCTGACGATATTTTGCGTGTAAAAGTAAAACCGATGCAGTTGAAAGATAAGGTAGAAACTTTCACCATGCAGTTTGCCGATGTTACTCCAACTGCCGGCCAATTGCACATCATGTGGGAAAATACAGCCTTGGCCATCAACATTACCACCTCGATCGATGCGCAGGTAATGGCCAATATTGCAGAGGCGATGAAAGGCGAGAAAAAACCTTATATGCCGGCGGCCTTATATTACTATGATAACGGTAAAGATTTGGCAACTGCACTCAACTGGATGAACGAAGCTGAGAAAGCCGACGGAAAAGCACCATGGGTTAAACTTTGGAAAGGTCGTATCCAATTGAAAATGGGCGATAAAGCTGGCGCGCAGGCTACTGCACAAGCGGGAATTACTGCGGCAACAGAAATGAAAAACGACGAGTATATTCGCTTAAACTCAGAACTCCTAGCGCTAGCGAAGAAATAGTCTAGTCATTACTTTATATAACGAATACCTACGAATTTTTTAAAAATCGTAGGTATTTTTCTTAACCATAAACTGGATCAAATAAGCCAGGATCACCACCAACAAACAGCCGATTAGGTTGAGCCATAAATAGGCCACAACCTCTTTAAAGCCTAAAATACAAACTACGATCTCGGCTAAAATAGCGGCGATGAAAACGGCTCTTCCTCCTACTTTTTTCAAGTAAAAAGCCACTAGGAATACGCCTAGAATAGTTCCATAGATGTAAGAGCCTAAGATGTTTACAGCTTCTATCAGGTTGCCGATCTTGCTGGTGTACAAGGCCATGGCTATACAAACTACTCCCCAGCCTATAGTGGCCCAACGCGAAGCCTTTACATACTGCTGATCGTTGGCATTTTTATTCATCAGTCTTTTGTAGATGTCGACCACGCTGGTGGAAGCTAAAGAGTTAAGTGCACTGGCCGTCGAACCCATCGAGGCCAAGAAAATAATGGCGATGAGCAAACCAATCAAGCCTTTGGGCAGGTATTGGGTTACAAAACTCAAAAAGATATAGTTATTGTCGTTGGTGCTTGCTTTTTCGTCGTTCTTCAGCATCAGGGTCTTTAAATCTTCGCGGATTTTCTTGCTTTCGTCATCGGCTTTTTTTACCGCAATGCGTTGCTCATCAATAGCTGCCTGATCTTTATTCGCTAAGGCCTTGTCAAGTTTTTCAACCTCAATTCTCTTGCTTTTAAAAGTTTGGTCGTAAGCCGATTGGATTTGTTGCAATTCTCCCTTGTAAGGACTTTCTTTCAATTTGTTTAGCTCATAGCTGTTGAAAAACAAAGGTGCCTTGTTGTATTGATAAAAGGTGAAAACCAAGATGCCAATGAGCAAAATCAAGAACTGCATCGGAATTTTAACCAAGCCATTCATCAGCAGGCCTAGGCGGCTTTGCCCAACAGACGATCCTGTGAGGTAACGCCCTACCTGGCTCTGATCGGTACCGAAGTAAGACAGCTGCAGAAAGAAGCCACCAATTAGTCCGCTCCACACATTATATTGGTTGTTCCAGTCGAAATGAAAATCTATAGCGTTTGTTCGGCCCATTTTGCCCGCAATAGAAATAGCCTTGCCAAATCCAACGCTATCTGGCAATAAATGCACTACCATTACTCCTGCTATGAATAAGCCACAAAAGATAATGCTCATCTGCAACAATTGCGTGTAAGATACGGCTTTGGTGCCTCCGTAAACGGTATAAAAAATCACCAGTCCGCCAATAAACAAGGTGGTGTAAGTGGTGTCGATATCGAGAATGGTGGACAGGATAATAGAAGGTGCGTAAATGGTAATCCCTGTTGAGAGTCCGCGTTGCACCAAGAATAGGAAAGCCGTTAAAGCCCGTGTTTTAAGGTCGAAACGCTGTTCGAGGTATTCGTAGGCCGTATATACCTTTAGCCGATGGAAAATAGGCACAAAGGTAATACAGAGCACAATCATGGCTAATGGCAAGCCAAAATAGAATTGCACAAAGCTCATCCCTGATGAATAGGCCAAGCCGGGTGCCGAGAGAAAAGTAATGGCACTGGCTTGTGTGGCCATTACCGAAAGGCATACGGTGTACCAAGGCAGGCTCTGGTTGCCCAACAAATAGGCTTGCATGCTTTGTGGACCACGGCTTTTATAAACCCCGTAACCTACAATGAGCAGCAAAGTGCCCAATAATACCGACCAATCAATTGCGCTCATTTAAAATATTGGGTAAAGGCGTAAAACAAGGCAATGAGCAAAACGAGCCAAACCACCAACAGGATATAGAATTGTTTCCAGGTTTTAACAAAGGGAGGAAGGTCGTTGTGTTCTTCTTTCATGTTAAGGCTGTTTTGGAGCTAATAAATTGGCAAATAAGCGATAGGCACCCGGTACACCAGCAGGCAGTTCTCTAAAGAAAACCAATGAAGTGTAAACGAATTTTCCCTTGCCATAATCGGTTACTAACAAAGAACCGTCGCTGGCACTTTCGCCAGGATCGTTCATGCTTAAAATGGCAGCATATTTAGGATCGATGTCGGTGGCGAAATAAATACCCCTTTCTTGTACCCATCCTTCAAAATCCTTGCTGGTTATTTTATTGGGATAATTCAATGCCGGATGATTTGGCAGAATGAATTTCACAGCCGCATTTTCATCGGTTACCCGCTTGTTGGCCAGTTTAAATGGGTAAGGTCCTAAATTGCCGATCTTTAAATTGGTATTTACATTGTACTGGGCCACCAAGGTTCCGCCATTTTGCACATAAGCCATCAATTTAGGCTGTAAGGTTTTGGCATCGTCGTTAATGTTGTATAAACGTACCCCCGTTACAATCGCATCGAAACCTGAAAGATCGCTGTTGAGCACCTGTGCCGTACTGAGATGGGTTACTTCATAACCAATCTGTTTCAACGCATCGGCCACTAAATCGCCGGCACCATCAATATAGGCAATACGTTTGCCTACAATTTTAAGGTCTACTTTTTCTAAACGCGCACTGGCCTCAGGGAAAATGGTGATGTTTGGAATATGCTCGTAGCTAATCGTCTTCAAGCCTCTGCCTGTGCTGTTGTTTACTTGAAGCAAGAACTGGCCGCTGGTGGTTGCGCCATCTGGCGTAATGACGAAACTGATCAGCTGTTCGTCTCCTTTTTTATCCAGCTTAAAGTTAATGGCTTGCGGATTGCTTTTCCAGCCGGTAGGCAATTCGGGCTTAATAGTACCTGTATTATTGTTTCTAAAGCTCTTCAGCAATACCGAAATGGTTCGTGGGGTATTTCCGTTAAAGAGATATGCTTTTTCGCTCAGCGTGGCGGTAACAGTCGGCGCAATCACCAGGTTTTGATACACTTCTCCGCGAATAGGGTCGGTAGATTTAAAAGTAACAGGTATACTTAGGTTGATTTTTTCGCCATCGATGTCAATTACGGCATTTACACGAAGCCTTTTTCTGTTTTCTGGATAACCCACATCTTCTTGAGAAGCGATGCGGTATTGCCCAATCGGGTGGTTTTCGGCAAGCCAATAAGGTTGCGTAATATCGTCGTTGCTGCTGGCCAGTTTAAAGCTGAAATTCGAGTTTTTGTTGGGTTGCAGCTGACGTGTTCCCTGATCGGCCGTGTTAACCGTTATTTTGATAGGCATTGTTGTATTGCCCCTATAAATTGCACTGTAATTTACGGTGATGCTATCGCCAGCTGCGTAAGCGTTTTCTGTGGCATTGGCATCGGCCCAAAAGCCTGCGCAAGCTAAGATCAGCTCATCAAGCAACTGATGGTTAAACGATTTGTCTTTTGTCAGTTTTCTGAGCTTAATCAATTCAGGTAGCGATTTAAAAGGTGCATCAACCTGATAGTTCTTCTGGAGTTGCGCTAATACATCCACAATGGCCTTGTCTTGTACCTTAATATCGATGCCATCAAATAAATCAGTTTTGGCTGGCTCGCCAGCGGTATGACTGAAATACTCTAAAGCCTCGCCACGTTGCAAGGTAGAGCCAAATCCCTGGCTTTTATGGTTGGTACGGCTAATGGCTGCTATTTCCCCGTAGCTCTTGCCCAATAGAGGGTTGAACAATCCGACATCTATTTTGAGTTGATCGGGTGCCGTGGTATTGGTGCTTCCAAAATTAAACGTGTTCCACAAAATGCGCTTGGCCTGCCATACTTTGACATATTTGAGCTGTTCTGGAAAACGTTTGGGATCTGCAGCGGCACTAAAAGCCTCGTGGGCTAAAATGGCCGAACCCGAATGGTGTCCATGTCCGGCACGGGCATCTTCAGGAAAACGGGTAATGATTACATCAGGCTGGAATTTGCGGATGGTCCAAACCACATCAGCCAAAATCTGGTCTTTGCCCCAAATCTGAAAGGCTTCTTCCGAAGTTTTAGAAAAACCAAAATCATTGGCGCGGGTAAAGAACTGCTCGGCGCCATCGGTTCTACGGGCAGCCAATAACTCCTGTGTCCTGATCAGGCCCAACAGTTCGGCCTGTTCGTTGCCAATCAGGTTTTGTCCGCCATCGCCACGGGTAAGCGACAAGTAGCCGGTTCGTACTTTAACTTCTTTGGCTAAGTAAGCCAATAAACGGGTATTTTCATCATCGGGGTGGGCAGCAATGTAAAGCACGCTTCCCTTTACGCCCAATTTGTTAAGGCCCGATGCAATCTCGGCTGCATTGAGCTGTGGCATTTGCGCATTGGCCATAAAAGGCCATGCCAAGAGTAAAATCAAATATGCTCTTAGGTTCATAAGGTTTGGTTGTCGGTCTAAATTACTTAAATTTTCTAGATGTGGGATAACAGATAGGAGATGTGAGATTAGACTGATAGTTTTCATTACTGAATTGTTACAAATTAGACTGTAGACTTCCCGACTCTTGCCTAAGTTTATACCTTTGCCATTAAATAAGCGTTAATCAATCATGAACAAAATAAGTTTTTTTCTCCTGCTGCTGATCGGTTTATCATCTTGTGGCATTAATAAACAGGCGCAACAGATCAAAGCGCTAGAAAAGTGTGATTATAGGCTCATTGATGCTACCCAAATTAGTTTGGCCGGTACCGATGTAAGGAAGCTGGTGAACGAGCAATCTGTGAATTTAGTCAATATACCAGCCTTAGCCTTGGGCTATTTGAGGAAAGACATCCCGCTTCGGGCAACCTTGAACCTCGAAATCAGCAATCCATCCAATACCTTGGCCGCTATCAATAATTTCGAATATAAAATATTGATCAACCAGCAAGAAGTTGCCACCGGTACGGTAGACCAACGGGTGAGCATAGATGCGGGCCAGCGTATACAGGTGCCGGTACAGCTGAACGCCAATGTGTATCAGTTTATTTCGAACAGCAAAATATTGGGCGATATCGGAACCTTCCTGTCCAGTGCATCCAAAGGAGAAGAAAAGAAGGGCATGGTTACGCTAAAAATCAAACCTTCCATTTTGGTAGGTGGCAATTTGGTGAAATACCCAGGTTATATTACTATAGATAAGGAAGTGAGCAGCAAAATACTGTTATAAAAACTAATTTTGTAGTTGATTGTTTGTCAGTGGTTTAGCTGTTTGCTAAACTATCGGAATTGATTATATTTAGTCAACTAAAAACTAGATATATGAAAATAGTCAAAATTATTGTTTGCGTCCTTTTTGGACTGATGTTCATCAATGCTGGGCTTAATAAGTTCTTCAATTACATGCCCATGAAAGAACCTACCAAAGAACAAATGGAAGTTTTTGGCGCCTTTATGAAACTCACTTGGCTCATGCCTTTGGTGGGGATTGTTGAAATTATAGGCGGTCTGCTTTTTGCCATACCAAAAACCCGCGCTTTAGGAGCTATTGTTATTTTGCCAGTGATGGTTGGCATTTTGGCTCATGCCCTGACAATGGATCAATCGGTGCTGCCGATGGTTGGTGTGTTGGCACTGATTAACCTGTGGATGATTGGCGACAACTGGAACAGGTATAAGCCAATGGTTGCTTAATTGTGAACTAGCCTAATTCTTCTTGCCGTTTTCTACGCTTTTGATCTCTTCTGTACGGTCTTTCTTAAAGTCGAAGTTTTTAAATTCGGGTGTAGAGGGAAGGGCAAGGGTAAAGCTGTTCAATACATCCACTTCAATAACAATATTGCTGGCGGTTACTTCAATGAGGTGGCCACCAGCAGTTTTGTCTTCCGCCAAAAAATGAAAATGATAACCGCTAATGTGCGGTCCCTCCATATAGCCTGGTAGCCTGTAACCAACCAAATCACCTTTAATCGCATTGAACTCAAAGAAATGCTGCAAATCTAGCATGGCAGCCAATGGCTGATAAGGTTTGTCTTTTACTGGCGGAAAGGCCCTCGTCTTTACATATTTAAAATCGCCTTTGATATGGATGGCATAAATGCCGTTCTGATTGGTTAGTAAGCTGTCCAAATACTGAAATAGCTGCGCTTTGCTTAAGGCTCTATTCGGCGTGTAGGTTTGTTTGGCCTTAAAAAAGCAGACCACAGCATAAGGGGTTTTTTCGGCATCGCCTACTAAGCTTGTTTGGCCAGTAGCCTGTGTCTTGTATATTTTTCCATCCAACACAATCAATTCGCCATCGAGCATGGCCGGTGCGCCAATGCCAAAATCGCCATGCCTGTGCAGGTCTTTATAGGAATACCAATCTTCGTACAGACCCCCAATAAATCCTGCGGCATGGCCGGCACTAAATAAATTGCCAGTATCGTTTTGTTGGGCTTTAGCGGTAAAGCAGCTACAATAAAGGAGCAGGGCGATCAAATAGCGAAAGAGAGTTGGAGCGTGCATAAATCATAAATTTGAGTAAGGCTAAATTAGCGATTAGCATGATCAGATTTGCTATCGAATTAGGAATCCGTCACATTTAAAAAGACTTTCGTCACATTTTTAAAAATCATTTCTTTTGATTTTCCATTTTTAGCCAAATGTTAAAAAATTTGGAAGTTTCATTATTTACGAATACTTTCGTATTACGAACGCATTCGTAGATCACAACAATTTTGATACAAAACTATTTTTATAGTTTTTGTTTGCAACATTTAAAATAAGCCTATGTCTTATCTGTAATTAAATTTTATGAAACCGCCCAAAATAAACTATAAATAATGAAAAAAACCTTACTAATTATTGCGCTTACTTTCACCTCTGTTCTTGCCTTTGCACAGAAAGGAAGCATTAGCGGTGTGCTGATCGACAGTGCCAACCAAAAAACAACGCTAAATTATGCAACTGTATCTGTGTACAAAGCCAATGACACCGTGCTGCACACTTATCGCTTATCTGATGATAAAGGAATATTTAAGATCCCAAGCTTAGAAACCGGCATTAAATACCGTTTGGTGGTTAATGCTTGGATGTACAATGTTTTTCGCAAGGAGGTAACCCTAACAGCAGCAGAACCCAACCTTAATTTAGGAAACCTTTTGCTGTCTGAAAAGCGGAATAACCTGAACGAGGTGGTGATCCTATCAGAACGCCCGCCGATTATGGTGCGCAAAGATACCATTGAGTTTAATGCCGAATCGTTTAAAACATTGCCTACGGCTGTGGTGGAAGATTTGCTGAAAAAACTGCCAGGCGTATCTATCGCCAATGATGGCTCTATTCAGGTGAACGGCAAAACGGTAAGCAAGATTTTGGTAGATGGCAAAGAGTTTTTCGGGGGTGACCAGCAGATTGCGACAAAGAACTTGCCAGCTAATATTATCGATAAAATCCAGGTAAACGATGATCCAGAAGCAAAGCGCCGCGACCCAGATTTGTTGGCAGGCAATACCCCGCAAATCATCAACCTTAAACTTAAAAAAGCCATCAAAAAAGGTGCCTTCGGTAAGTTTTATGGCGGTGGCGGGCCCAACGAATTATATGAAGCCGGTGCCATCATGAACTTTTTTAGAGATACCACCCAAGTAAGTGTTTTGGCCTATGGCAACAATGTGAATAAACCAGGCTTTAGTATCGGCGATGTATCACGTATAGGTGGTTTTTCTAGAGCGGGTATCAACTCTGTAATGATCAACTCTGATGGGGGATTTTCTTTGAATAACATTTCTTTTGGTGGTACGCCAAGTGGTGTGCAGACTTCTGCAGGTGCTGGCGCCAACTTCAATACCCTGACTAAAAAAGGAATTAAAATTAACGGTAAGTATTTCTTCGGTTACAGCAATACTTTGATCGATCAGCTGGTTGACATAGAACAGAATTTTGGCAACAATAAGTTGTTTACCAATAATAATCTCGATCAGCGCAACAAGGGCTATAACCATAATATCGGAGCAAGGATGGAATGGAAAATCGACAGTTTGACCAATTTGACGATCGAACCAACCATAACCATCAATCAATTGCGCAATAAGAGCATGCAGCTTACACAAAGCAGAAATACAAATGGAGATTTATCGAACGATGGGGTAACCAATAACCGTTTGAAAGGCGATAATACCGAATATTACATTTCTTCTAATTTATGGAAGGATTTTAAAAAGCCGGGGCGCTCGTTAAATACAACTTTTAACCTCACCAAGCGCGAAAACCTGAGCGATAACTTTACAGCTGCGGTCAACAATTTTTATGCATCGCCTGCAACAACAACCACACTCGATCAGTTGAGGGACAATAACATCAAAACCTTTAATGCCTATCTCAGCTCTAACTATGCGGAGCCGATCAGCAAAAAGCTGAACCTGAACGTAAGTGTAAGCGGCAATTACCTCGATAACGAAAATGCCTTGGTTACCTTTTACAAAAATCCGCTGAACCAGGCTTACGATATTGAGCAGGCTAACTTATCCGAAACAGTAAACCAGAGCGGTTTTAAAACCAACACGCGTGCCAGTTTAAGGTGGAGGATTAACACTAATTGGGGCATACAGCCAGGTGTGGTTTTCAATACGATCGATTTGAAAAACAGCTTCAGAAACTATCCTTCGTTTGAACAGCATTTTCAGTTCATCGCACCTTCGTTATTGATCAAGTACAAGGAATTCAGCATCAGCTATAATCCTTCATTTAGGGAGCCCGATGTAAAATATATTCAGCCTGTGGCCAATAATACCGATCCGTTGTTTAAGCAGGAAGGAAATGCAAATCTTTTACCTGCCAAAACCTACCAGGTGAACGCCAACTTCTATAAATATGATACCAAGCGTTTCTTGAGCTATAATTTCAACCTCAACGGCAGCGTACAGGATAATGCTGTAATCATGTCGAGAACAATTACCGATAATGATGTGCAGATCAATACGCCGATTAACGCCGATGGCATCTGGCAGTTTAACGGAAATGCCAATGTAGGCAAAGACTTTAAAACAGGTAAAAATACATTTACCATAGGAGGTGGATTTTGGTCTAACTTTACCCGCAACATCGTAATGGTTGACAACAACAAAAGCTATGCGCGCAACCTATCGATCTCGCCATCTCTTAGAGGAAGGATTAACCTGAACGATAAATTTGAGTTAGGCGAAACCTATTATGTAGCTTTTAACAAAAGCACATACGATAGCGACTACTATAAAGACCTGAGCTTCCAAACCCATTACAGCGAAACAGAACTGATTTTGCGTTTGCCGAAGAAAATGGTTTGGGAAACTACTTACCGTATCCAATACAATACCCAAACGGTGGCGGGTTATAACAATACCATCAAACTTTGGAATGCGGCTCTTACTTTCTTGTTCCTGAAAAACGATAGGGCACAATTGAAATTTGCGATAAATGATATCCTGAATACCAATACCCGAAGGAATATCAATATCAGCGAAAACTTTATCCGCGATACACAAACCAATAACCTGGGTCGCCATGGCTTGGTAACCTTAACCTACAACATCCAAAACTTTGGTGGCAAAGTAGGAGGCAAGGATAATTTCTTTAGATTTTAAGATGGGTAAAAGTGAACTTCGCAGGTGTAATACTGATAATTTAATTGTAGGCCGATTTGGAGCGCAAAGTTATTGCAACGATTAAAGGCACTCCGGCTTTCCGCTGTATCTTTTTTGCTCTCGAGCAAAAAAGGATGCCGCTACAATCTGGGCTATTTAACCCGAGACAGTGCACTGAACAAACACTTGCGAAGCCTTACAAATTTCACAAATGTCTCTAAACAAAAACATCCGATGGTTTTAACCATCGGATGTTTTTGTTATTAGTCTATTTTCTCTCCTTTTTGGAGTTTTTCTCTGCGGTGTTCCTGCCATAGGTAATGCAACAGGGTATTTAAAACCACGGCATTCCAATTGTCGTGCAAACTTAAGGTGGCAATCTTATTGTAAGAACCGATTCCTTCCAGGTGCAGGTTGCCTTTTTTCTGGAAATACCTTACGTCAGACCAAGGGATGATCTGGGTTTTGGTCTTGCCGAAAAACCAGGCCTTATAGCTTACTGTAAAACCTTCCCAATTGAATTTTGCCGTTCCCAGTTCTATGGTCTGCTTTTCGTTTAGCGCATCGATATAATCGTTAACCAGGCGCTTTTTGATGTACTGCCACAAACCCGACATAATGTAGTAATAGGTATGGTCTTCGGCCAATAATTCGCCAGCCTGGGTGCTGTTGAACTGGATGTTAAGCGTGCGGCCATCTTTGGATTTTACGTCAATCAGGTATTTTTTATACTTCGGTTTTTTAACGGTGCCCACTAACGATACACCGTATTTTACGGCAACCACATCTGCACATGCAATTTTGATTTGGTTTACTTCTATAAAATCGGCATTGATTTTAACTTTTTGGCCAGAGGAAGGTATAACGATGTCTACGTCGAAATTGTGGTTTTGCATGGAGCCGAATATATGATTTTTAATTAAAAATTAACAAGCACAAAAAGACACATTTTAAAAAAATAATGAGCGGTTTGGCTACTTGATGTTTTTTGTAACGTGAGGTTTGTAAGTATCGGTTCTTACTGTGGCATTAAGCTCATGCAGAATATTGTAAAGCCCAAAATTGGTGCGGTTAATATAGATAAAATGCTTTACCCCACGGGCTTGCTTAAACTCTGGCATTTTAGCTATTTTCTCTCCATACTGATACAAGGCAGTGAAAAACTCCACTTTGCTAAAGTCAAACGTAGGCGCGGTATAAGGTTTGGCAAACAAGCTGATCATTTCCTTATAGGCCTTGTAATAGAACTCCACTTGCGCTTCGCTATCGTTTGGCAAAATCATTTCGAGCTGGCGAAAAGCTTTGATGGTGGCTTCTTTGTCGTCGAACAGATCGGTAGAAGTTAGCGAGAAGAAAGGTTCGTAAAAATCATCTGGCATTTCTTTGATGCAACCGAAATCTATCACGCCCAGTTTGTCGTCTTGGGTAATGAGGAAATTGCCAGGATGCGGATCGGCATGTACAGCCCTCAATTCGTGTTGCTGAAAATTATAGAAATCCCAAAGTGCCTGTCCTATTTTGTTTCTGAGTTCTTGAGACGGATTGGTTTGAAGAAATTCTTTCAGGTGCATGCCTTCAATCCAATCCATGGTAATGATCCGGTTGCCCGATAGTTCGGGATAATAGGTTGGAAAAACCACGTCGGTTAATTGGCTGCAGGCCTTGGAGAATTGGATGGAACGACGCACTTCCAATTCGTAATCGGTTTCTTCGAGCAGGCGTTCTTCAACTTCCTTAATGTAGATGTTCAGCTCTTTTTCGCTCATGCCTAACAGGCGAAAGGCAAAAGGCTTAACAAGTTTGAGGTCTGAAGAAATGCTGTCGCCCACACCTGGGTATTGGATCTTTACGGCTAGTTTTTTGCCATTGAGCATCGCCTCATGCACCTGCCCAATAGAAGCAGCATGGGTAGATCTGATGTTGAATTTATCGTAGATGCGCTCTGGCGTTTTGCCGAAGTTTTTGGTAAATGTTCTTACAATGAGCGGACCAGAAAGCGGTGGTGCATTGTATTGCGATTGCGTAAATTTATCTACGTAAGCCCTAGGCAGGATGTTTTTGTCCATGCTGAGCATTTGCGCAATTTTTAAGGCAGAGCCTTTCAGCTCGCTTAGCGAATTGTAAATATCTGAGGCATTGTCTTCGTTCAGTTCATCGCGACTCAATGCCGGATTAAATAGTTTCTTGGAGTAGTGCTTGATATAGTTGCCGCCGATCTGGAATCCGGTTTTAACAAATTTTGCCGAACGCTCTACCTTGGTGGTAGGCATGCTTTCTTGTGCTTTCATGGTTATTAAAACCTCATCTTTTCTTTAAACCTGCTGTTTTGGGAAAGGAACTTTCCATATTCGAACAAATTGTCGATCGGAGAACGCTGAAACAAATCGAAGGTAACCTGAATGCCTTTTTCGATAGCCTCATCGGTTTTTTCGAAATCATTGCTGTCATCGTCTACCCAAAAATTAAGGATAAACCCAAACTGGATCCATAAAGCATCTTTGTATCTTTTGCTAAAGAACTTGCGTTCGGCCAGTTCGCCACTTTCCAAGCCCTCGTTAATGGTTTGTTCGGCAAAGTTTTCGAAAACAGATTTGGCGCCGATCAGTACATCTGGTGTACCTAATCTGCGGCCATGTTTTTTCAGGCTGTAAATCACAAAGCTGCGGTGGCCTTTAAGCAGTTCCACATAACTGTAAAAGAAAGACAGAACCTTTTCTCTCGAAGTATATTGTAGCCAGTGTTCCTGTTGCCCTATTTCATGGATGGCTTCTGAGGTCAGTTCAAACCAGATGTTCTTTTCGATGCTGTTGAACGATGCATAGAAGGAATAGAAATCAGCCTCTGTTATTTTTAATTTTTTAACAAAACTATACACTGATTTGGGTTGCTCGTCATGCGTCAATACATAGTCGATATAACCCTTTTGAATTTGCGCTGCAGTTGCCATTCTTTTTTATTTAAATAACGTAAAAAGACCAGGTGTGTTTTATCACCACATCAAATTTAATGCTTTATTTATCATGCTTTTGCAATAAAAGAAGCTTGCAAATAAACTAAGAAGATAACAAGGAACACCAAGGATATTGTTCAACTGCAAACCGAAAATCGTTAACTGTTTTTGCCACCTAGCCCCGATAACAGCGGCAGCCCCGAGGAACGAGGGCTATAGCGGATAGCGGCCCCGACTTTCATAGCAGCAGAAATGGGCGCTCCAAACCTTAATCAATAGAATGATTAATTGTCAACCACCCCGCCCAGTGGGCACCCCTCCAAAGGAGGGGAATGGTTAACCGCCAATTGTAAACTTAGAACCGAAGACCAGTAGCGGTTACTCCTTCAATCCTAGGCGATGTGCCCTTAAGGTATCTTTAGCGATATCATAACCCGCATCGGCATGTCTGATTACACCCATGGCCGGATCGTTGTGTAATACACGTTTAATGCGCGCTGCGGCATCTTCCGTTCCATCGGCTACAATCACCATTCCCGCATGGATTGAATAACCAATTCCTACGCCTCCGCCATGGTGCAGCGACACCCAACTGGCGCCACCTGCAGTGTTGATCAATGCGTTTAAGATCGGCCAATCGGCAACGGCATCAGAGCCATCTAGCATGGCTTCGGTTTCGCGGTTTGGTGAGGCTACTGAACCTGTATCCAAATGATCGCGGCCGATCACGATAGGCGCTTTTACCTTTCCTTCGGCCACCAATTGATTGAAGGCTAAACCAGTCTTTTCTCTTTCGCCTTGGCCCAGCCAGCAAATGCGTGCCGGCAAACCCTGAAAAGCAATACGTTCTTGTGCCATGGTAATCCATCGGTGCAGGCTTTCATTCTTTGGGAAAAGAGAAAGGATCAATTTGTCTGTTTCATAAATATCCTGCGGATCGCCACTTAAGGCTGCCCAACGGAATGGTCCTTTGCCCTCGCAAAAAAGCGGACGGATATAGGCGGGTACAAAGCCAGGGAAATCGAAGGCATTGGTTACGCCAACTTCCAAGGCACGGCCCCTTAGGTTGTTGCCATAATCGAAAGTAATGGCGCCACGCTTTTGCAGTTCGAGCATCTGGGTTACGTGCTTGGCCATGGTGGCATAAGAACGTTTCACATATTCTTCTGGATTGCTGCTGCGCAAATCAGCGGCTTCGGCTACGCTCAATCCCTCTGGGAAATAACCAATCAACGGATCGTGTGCCGAAGTTTGGTCGGTTAAGGTATCTGGAGTAATGTTTCTGTCGATGAGTCTTTGCAACAGCTCAACAGCATTGCAAACTACCCCAATAGATAGGGTCTTGTTTTCTTTTTGATATTGGACGGCACGGTCAATGGCTTCGTCTATATCGTAGGCAATTTCATCAATATACCTGGTTTCTAAACGCTTTTTGATGCGCCATTCTTCTACATCAGCTGCCAAACAAACGCCTTGGTTCATGGTAATGGCCAAAGGTTGCGCCCCGCCCATGCCGCCTAAACCGGCGGTTACATTGAGTTTGCCTTTAAGGTTTCCATCAAAATGTTTCTTGGCCAAAGCTGCATAGGTTTCGTAGGTGCCTTGTACAATGCCTTGCGAACCGATATAGATCCACGAGCCGGCCGTCATTTGGCCGTACATCATCAGGCCTTTGTCTTCGAGTTCGTCAAAATGTTGCTGGGTTGCCCATTTAGGCACCAATTGCGAGTTCGAAATCAAAACGCGAGGTGCATCTTTATGGGTAGGCAAAACGCCTACCGGCTTGCCCGATTGGATGAGCAAGGTTTCGTCTTCTTCTAAATTTTTTAACGCTTTTATAATCAGTACCAAAGCTTCTTTGTTGCGTGCAGCCTTGCCGCGTCCGCCGTAAACGATCAAGTCTTCTGGGCGTTCGGCAACGTCTGGGTCGAGGTTGTTCAACAGCATGCGCAAGGCGGCTTCTTGAACCCAGCCTTTGCAATTCAGTTGGCTTCCGGTTGGTGTTTGGCTTACTTTAAGGTTTAAACCTTCTAATGTATCTGTGGTCATATCAAGGCAATGTTACAATTTCAAATGTAGGAATTTTATGTTATTTGCTTAGGTTTGTGATGAAATTGAAAAAGAAGCGTCAACATATCCACCAAATTATTTCCTTGGTTATGCTATGGGTGTTCTCCCTAGCCATTACACCTTGGAGCGCTTTGCATCACCATGAGCAAGTTCCAGAAGTTGCTGTAGAAAAACATTGTACCCACAAGGTGCACCTGAAAACACAGCAGGAGACCTGTTTAATCTGTGCTGCCCATTTCGAGAAGAATTATACCCGCATAGATCATTCCTACATTACTTACTTAAGCAGTAAGCTAATAACAAGAAATATTTCGTCAATCAGCAGTTCTTATGCCGCATTGATCAGTACCTCCCTCAGAGGCCCCCCAGCTTTTTCATAAGTTACCATTCTGTCGCATCGGCTTAATTGATGCCAATTAACAATTTTTACTTCATCGATAAATGGGCCAATTATGGCTATTGCTCATTTATTAAAAATACAGCACATTATGAAAAAGATACACCTTTTATTGGTTGTACTATTAGCATTTTTTACGGCTCCTGCCTTGGCCGCAACGATGGCAGATTTTAAAGGGAAAGTAGTGGATGCCTCTACGAAAGAACCACTTTCTGGGGCAACCGTTTATATTTCGGACCTGAAAGCAACCACCACCACCAACGCCAATGGCGAATTTAGCTTTAGCAATATCCCTACCCGTGGCAAATTTTTGGTTGAAGTACGCTACGTAGGCTACAAAACCGCCTCTCAACAGGTTGATTTGGCTGCTGGTACCTCAATTGTATTCGCCTTAGAGCCATCGGTAATTGAAAGTGCCGAGGTAGTAATTACCGGAACACCTTACAGTTCGAACAACAAAACCAATAGTTTGGCGGTAGTGTCAATCAGTCGCGAGAAATTGGCGCAGGCTGCCGGTACCAACATCGTTGATGCAATTGCCAAAGTACCGGGCGTTTCGCAGGTAACTACTGGCGGTGCCATTTCTAAGCCTTCTATCCGTGGTTTAGGTTATAACCGCGTGTTGACCATTGTTGATGGTGCCAGAGAAGAAGCACAGCAATGGGGCGATGAGCATGGTGTGGAAGTTGATCAGTTCTCGGCGGCACGTATCGAGGTGTTGAAAGGCCCAGCAAGTTTGCTTTATGGCTCCGACGCTTTGGGTGGCGTAATCAACATCATCGACGATTTAGTGCCTGCCTCTGGCGATTTTAACGGTAATTTCACTACCAACTATAATACCAACAACGGCTTAACCGCTTCGTCATTAATGATGCAGGGCAATAGCAACGGATTGGTTTACCGTGGCCGTGTTTCTTATAAAAATGCCTATGGTTTTGGCTATAAAGACCATACCGTTCCTAATTCTGGCTTTAATGAAACCAATTTGAGCGGCATGATCGGCTTGAATAAAACCTGGGGCTATGCACACCTGAATTTATCGAGGTTCAATACCAATATTGGTTTGGTAGAAGAAGGTCCAAATGATAATGGAGATTATTTAGACGAAGATGGCAACGTGATTTCGAACAGCGATGCGAAAAAGAGAACATTGAATTTGCCGTTCCAAAATATCAACCACTACAGGGCAGCCTTAAATAGTAATATCCTTTTAGGTGGCGGACAATTGAAAACCACTTTGGCCTTTCAAAGAAACATTCGCAAAGAGTTTGAAGAAAGCGCAACCGAACCTGGTTTGTACCTGAACCTGAACTCTTATACCTATGATGTGAAATATTCTTTCGCCAATAACGGCGTTTGGGAACCAACCATTGGGGTACAGGGCATGCACCAGACCAATGCCAACAGTGGCGACGAGTTCTTGATCCCTGATTATACCAGCGATAACATTGGTGCTTTTGCCTATTTGAAACGTAATTTTGCCAAAGGAGCCATTAATGCAGGTATCCGCTACGACCATAAGAATATTGATGGCAAAGATTTGTTTGATGAAGAGGGCAATCAGGTATTTACAGGCTTCAACAATAAGTTCTCCAATGTTTCTGGATCGATTGGCTTTGCCTTCGAAATCGCAAAGAACCTTAATTTAAAAGGAAATGCAGGTTCTGGTTTCAGGGCACCGAACATTGCCGAGCTAGGCGCTAATGGCCGTCACGAAGGTACGTTCAGGTACGAAGTGGGCAATAGCGATTTGAAACAGGAAACCAGTTTGCAGTTTGATTTAGGCTTAGAGTACAATGCCGAAAAAGTAACCCTGGGCTTAAATGCTTATAGCAATAAGATCTATAACTACATCTACCCTGGCAACTTCAATAACGAAACCATCAATTATCAGGAAGAAGACGGAAGCACTACCGTATTGCCTTTGTACCGTTATGTGCAAACCGATGCGCTATTGTTGGGTGGCGAGGCTTCTGTTGATTTTCACTTGATCAAAGCATTGCACTTCGAGAATACCTTTGCTTATGTAAAGGGAACCAACCAGGCTACCGATGCACCATTGCCTTTTATTCCGGCAGCTAGCCTAAACAACGAGCTTCGTTTTGAGCCACAGATCAAAGGCTTAAAAGATAGCTACATCAAAATCGGACTGACCAACGTATTTAAACAAGATCGTTTTGACAGCTTCGAGACCGAAACCGATGGCTATACTTTAATAGATGCCGGTGTAGGCACTTCGATAAAAACGAAAAAAGGAAAGATCAATTTATGGGTTACTGGCCAAAACTTGGGCAACAAGCTGTATTATAACCACCTGAGCAGGTACAAGCCGGCAGGTATCTATAATCCAGGCCGCAATGTAAGCTTCGGTATCAGCGTACCATTATTATAAAAAATAGGTTTAGGTTAATTACCCGCCCCGGTTCAGCGAAAGCGAACTGGGGTTTTTTGTTTGTTAATGGTCTAACACAGCATTTCAAGCTTTATTATGTTTACCACATAGGCACATAGGTTTATAGTTCGCCACGATTTCTTTTTGCACTCTGTTGTCCCCCTTTGGAGGGGGCAGGGGGAGGAAATTAAGATACTTCACCATTTAAGACAACTGAGTCATTTTAGGCTTATTATTATGTCTACCACATAGGCACATAGGTTTATGGTTCGCCGTAGTCTCTTTTATGCGCCCTGTTGTCCCCCTTTGGAGGGGGAGGGGGAGGAAATTAAGAGACTTCACCATTTAAGACAACTGGGTTCATTTTAGGCTTATTATTATGTCTACCACATAGGCACATAGGTTTATCGTTCGCCGTGGTCTCTTTTATGCGCCCTGTTGTCCGGGGGAAAGGGTAGGAAATTAAGTTTTTTTGAAGCGCTCACTTCTGCGGCTATGAAAGTTCGTCCCGCTAGCCGCTATAGCCCTCGTACCTAGGGGCTGCCGCTATTATCGGGGCTAGACGGCAAAAGCAGTTCACAGTTTTCGGTTTGCAATTCTCGGCTTACAGTTCACAGTTTAGCAATTGAAAAATAAGCTTAAATGTCCAGTTGATCAAAATCTATATCCCTAACTAGTAAAATTAAATATGCATTTCTGTCGCTTAAAGCCACTTTATGCAAAATATTTGAAAATAAATTTGGAGTTGAATAACCGTATTAATACTTTAGTGTATTATTTAACTAATACAGTAGAGTATGATAAAGATAAACAACCTGAATTTTGGTTACAGCAAGAACCGACCATTGTTCAGTAATATGAGCATGCAACTGAGCACTGGGCACATTTATGGGCTATTGGGCAAAAATGGTGCAGGCAAATCGAGCTTGCTAAAAAACCTGGCCGGATTGGTTTACGCCCAAAGCGGTACCTTAGATGTATTTGGCTTTGATCCCGCCAAGAGACAACCTGCCCTGTTAGAGCAGATCTGCTTTATTCCGGAAGAATTTTATTTGCCAGCAGTTAAAGTAGATGCTTACGTAAAAGCAAATGCAGCTTTCTATCCAAATTTCGACCACACCTATTTTACTTCGCTATTGGCCGAGTTTGATATCCCTGTTGGACAAAAACTAATCAACATGTCTTACGGCCAAAAGAAAAAAGTAATCATTTCCTTTGGATTGGCTACACAGGCCAAACTGGTCATCATGGATGAGCCTACCAATGGATTGGATATTCCTTCTAAAGCGCAGTTCCGTAAAATTATGGCTTCTGTGTTAACCGAAGACCGTTGCATCGTTATTTCTACCCACCAAGTAAGAGATTTAGACAACCTGATCGATACCGTGATCATGCTCGACGAAAACAGCGTAGCCTTAAAGGCCTCGATCGATGAGATCACCAACAAGCTTTGCTTTAAACGTGTAAAAGAACTTGATGAAACGGTAATCTATGCAGAGCCTTCATTGTCTGGTTACAATGCAGTATTGCCAAACTATCATCAAGAAGATAGCAAGCTCGATATCGAACTTTTGTTCAACGCGGTATTGACAGAGAAAAATAAATTAAAACCAATTTTCAACTAAAACTTAAGCAACATGAACAACACTTTCAATCTACAGCGTTTTGGTCTTTTGCTTAAAAGACAGTGGCTAGAATTTGGCAAGATTTTTTTAATCACGCTTGTGGTGGCCCTAGGTATTTTTATTGCCTTTTATGGTTTTAATATCTTTCCTACGGATCCTTATTTTAGCTCGGATAAATTGAATTTTAGAGAGCCTCTATTTTTGGTATTTGGCTTTTTATTCATTAGTGTAATTGCGAGCACCTACTTCGCACACCTGGGTCAGAAATCTAAGGCAGTAATTGATTTGATGATCCCCGCCTCTACGTTCGAAAAGTTTTTTGCAGGCGTTCTTTTCACAGGCGTTATCGCATCGGCTAGTTTTCTATTGCTGTTTTGTTTAACAGACCTGGTTTTTGTAGCTTATGTAAAAGATCATTACCACATCGTTTCTACAACGGTGACCGAACAAAGCGATATTGTTTCGCGCAATGATGTAAACTACTTTTTTGCGAAGAACAATCCTAACCAATTCAAGGCACTTTATTTGGTTCCATTCTTTGTAACCAGCGTATTTCTGTTAGGCTCGATCTATTTTAACAAGTTCCACTACATTAAAACAGCAATTGCAGTTATGATATTTTCGGGTATCTGGAGCTACATTGTTTTTAAAACGGGAGAAATGGTTTTTAAAGGAAGAATGGCCATGAGCCACAACATAAACAGTGGAAAGGATTCTGCAGAGTTTTGGGTGTTTCTGGGCCTATTGTTGCTTACGCTTGTGATTTGGAGCATCACCTATGTGCGCCTAAAAGAAAAAGAGGTTTAATTTTTAATCGGTACAGACATGGAATTTAGAGATAACAAGGCAATATACCTTCAGATCGCAGAGTACGTTTGCGAGCATATCCTGTTGGGCAAATGGGCAGCCGATCAAAAAATACCCTCGGTGAGGGAAATGGCGGTAGAGCTTGAGGTAAACCCAAATACGGTAATGCGCACTTACGAGCTGCTGCAAAACAGAAATATCATCAACAACAAAAGAGGCATTGGTTTTTTCATTGCCGATGATGCCATTGCGAGTGTAAAAGACTACAGAAAAGGCCAGTTTATGGCTGATGAATTGCCATCGGTATTCAGAAACATTTATTTGCTGGGCATCGGTTTCGATGAATTGCAAACCCGCTACAACACTTTTGTTAAAGAAACTTTTAATGCTTAAAGAGATGAAGACAAGTAATAAATTATTAATCGCATTTGCTGCAGCGCTGATCCTTTTACCGATAATAGGTATGGTTTATGTCTCGCAGGCATTGTATACCGACTCAAAAAACTGGTCGGCGGAAGCCAAAAAAGACAATAGCTTTAGCGTAGCTTCCAATAACATGACGAGCAAAGAACTGCCGTCGTTCCAATCGGTAAATATTGCCAATGGAAAAGGGATGTATTTTAACATCCGCTTGATCAAAGATGCCAAGTTTGGTGTAAAGATCCCTGATCAGTTTAAAGACATCGTAAAATTTAATGTAGATGCGCAAGGCAAGCTACAAGTTGAACTGACAGCCAATGAAAGTCACAACAACAATTACATTTCTTTGTTGGTTTATGCTCCAGAAACCAAGGCTATCAGTATTGCAGAGGCAGATGGACTAGGGTTAAATGCCAACACTGATTCGTTGGCCATTGATCTTAAAAAAGTCGGTCGTTTAACTTTTGATTCAGAAACGGCAATCAATAAATTAAGCGTGGCTACCGAAGATGTGAACGAAGTAGCTATCGAAAAAGAGGTTGTCAAAGTACTGCACCTGAATTTGAAAAATACAAACTTTGTAAGCGAATGGTCTTCTTATCAGGAGCTGAATATTGCCACTGCAGGTAATTCGAATATTACGGTAAATGGCGACGACCGCGATGGACCAAGATTTAGCATTACCAATTTGATCATCAATACGACTGGCAAAGGCAATGTAAGTATCAACAATATGCCCATTGGTAATTGTTCGGGTTCATTTTCTGATCAAACTACGGTACAGATGCCAGCCGTTAACCTGAAACAATTATTTAAATAATCTCAATAAAAATCTATGAAAACTTTGATCACCATTTTATTTGTATGCCTAAGTTCTTTCGCTTTTGCGCAACAGCTTAACGACAAGATGAAAGAGGCTTTTAAAACCGATAATGGCGAAGCTGTTTTGGCAGAAATCAAAGCCCAAAAGGCAAGCATTAATGATTGCTTTACTGTTGAGGAAACAACTTATGGACTCCTTGCCGTTAGCATTAAAATGCAAAGGCCACAAATCTTTAATGCATTACTTGCGGCCAAGCCCGATTTAGATAAGGTGTGTAACGGTAAAAGCCCTTTAATGTATGCGGCCAAATATGGTCAGCTAGATTTTGCAAAAGCTTTGGTAAAAGCGGGTGCAAATGTGGCGGTAGCCAATAAAGATGGCGAAACCGCATTAGACTATGCGGTTAAATACGAGAAAAAAGAAGTTCAGGCTTTTTTGGCATCGATCAAAACAACAAAATAAACAATTGTCAAGTTGAGCTTGTGGCGGTATAACGTTGCAGGCTCAACTTTAATAAACCCACCCAAAATGATACTATTGTTGCTCGTATTTATTGTAATCTGCGAACTGCTTTAATTACAGTGCGGTTTCGCGCATAAAGCGGATAGAAGCCTGAATGTCTTTGGCCAATAACCTGTCTGCATCGTTAAACGAAACCGTTTTGCGGTAGTTGCCTACCAGTTCCTCAAGTTGAGGCGAAGATTTTTCTGGCCTCCTCAATTCTAGCGCCTGACTTGCCGTAAGCAATTCTATAGCCAAAATCCTTTCCAGGTTGTCGCATACCCGTAAGCATTTGGTAGCGGCATTGGCACCCATGCTCACATGATCTTCCTGTCCGTTGCTGCTTACAATGCTATCAACAGAAGCTGGTGTACACAACTGTTTGTTTTCGCTGGCAATAGAGGCGGCGGTATATTGCGTAATCATCAATCCCGAGTTTAATCCTGCATTTTTAACCAAGAACGGTGGCAAGCCCCTGCTCCCTGAAATCAATTGGAATGTTCTCCTTTCGGAAATCGAACCTATCTCTGCCAAGGCGATGCATAAAAAGTCTAAGGTGAGTGCCAAAGGCTGCCCGTGGAAATTACCTGCCGAAATGATCCTGTCTTCATCTGGAAAAACATTGGGATTATCGGTAACCGAATTGATCTCGGTTTCGAAAACAGACTTGATATAGTTGATGCTGTCTTTGCTAGCGCCATGTACCTGGGGCACGCATCTGAATGAATAAGGATCTTGTGTTTGTTTGCCGCTTCTGGCAATCAGTTCGCTGCCTTCTAGCCAATTTTGTATATTTTTGGCAGTGGCCAATTGGCCTTTATGTGGCCTGATCTGATGGCTTAAATCTAAAAACGGATCAATGCGGCAGTCAAAGGCATCTAAAGCAATTGCCGTAATGGCATCGGCCCAAGCGCTCAAACTTTCTGCCTTTAAAAGACAATAACAGCCATAGGCACTCATAAACTGGGTGCCATTAATCAGCGCCAAACCCTCTTTGCTCTGCAAGGTAAGGCTGGTCCAGCCCAGTTCTTTGTAAAGTGATCCGGTACTTATCTTTTGGTTTTTGTACCAAACTTCACCTTCGCCGATTAAGGGCAATGCCAAATGGGCCAACGGCGCTAAATCGCCTGAAGCGCCTAAAGAACCTTGGGTATAAATGACCGGCAATATATCGTGGTTGTAAAAATCGACCAAGCGTTCTACCGTGCTTAAGGCAACTGCCGAATGGCCATAGCTTAAGGACTGGATCTTCAACAACAGCATGAGTTTTACGATAGGCAGAGGCACTTCTGCACCGGTACCACAGGCATGAGAAAGCAAGAGGTTGTGTTGCAACTGCGTTAAATGGGCCGAATCAACTTTTACGTTTTGGAGATAGCCAAAGCCGGTATTGATGCCGTAAATCGGATCTTCATTATCGTTCAACTTGTCATCAAGGTACTTGCGGCATTTTTCAATGCGGGCAACAGCCAAGCTAGAAAGGCTAATGCTTTTTTGTTCGCTGATGAGTTGTTGGATAACGGCCAATGATAACTGTTGGGCGCCGATTTCGTAATTTGCCATGGGTCTTATATTTGGTGCCCAAAAGTATAAATAATGCTTAATTTAACACAATCCATTCCTACGATTGTTCGTTAATTAGTTAAAATCCCTTTCCTCAATGAAGAAGTCCTACTTATTGGCCATTCTGTTTATTACCTTTGCGTTTCATGCCCTTGCACAAAAACAAGATACGCTTTCCATCACCCTCGAAAACGTAAAATATCCCTATCCTGTAAAATACCTCAACCTTAAAGCCGAAGGGCAGGATATTAAAATGGCCTACATGGATATCGCAGCAAGTACAAATGCCAACGGCCGTACAGTAATGCTGTTTCATGGTAAAAACTTCGGAGGCTATTATTGGACGAACGTGATCAAGGCCTTGAGTGCTCAGGGTTTTAGGGTAGTAGTGCCCGATCAGATTGGCTTTGGCAAATCGTCTAAACCTTTTATCCATTATAGTTTTCATCAGCTGGCCAAGTGGAACAAACAATTGCTAGATACCTTGGGCATCCAAAAAACCACGGTCATGGGCCATTCAATGGGAGGTATGCTGGCCGTTCGTTTTGCCCTGTTGTTCCCGACGCAAACAGAAAAGCTGTTGCTAGAAAATCCAATCGGATTGGAAGATTATCGCACCTTTGTGCCCTATGTAAGTACGGAGATGCAGTACCAAACCGAGTTGAAGTCTACAGCCCAAAGCATTAAGAAATATTACCAAAGCTCTTATTTTGTACAATGGAAACCCGAATATGACGAACTGGTGCGCATTGCAGCGGGTGTAACTTTTAGCAGCGATTATCCGCGTTGGGCAAAGGTGGCTGCCATGACTTTTACCATGATTTATGAGCAACCCATCATTTATGAATTGGCCAACCTAAAAGTGCCCACTGTTTTGTTGATCGGGAAAGAGGACAAAACTATTGTGGGCAAAGGCCTGCTCAGTGCCGATGAACAAGCCAAGCATGGACAGTACAAGATTTTGGGCAAAGCCGCCGCACAGCAAATTTCAGGTAGCAAATTAATCGAATTCGAAGGCTCCGGGCATATTCCGCACTTGGAAATTCCAAAGGAGTTTTTGGATGCTTTGCTGAAAAATATTTAGGACCACCCCGCCCTTTGGGCACCCCTCCAGAGGAGGGGAATTATTTGCAATCCACTAAGTAATTATCAGAAGTGGTGTTTATTCAGGATTAAAGCCAGTTCGGCTGAAGGGATTCGCCATGCTGAACACCGATCCAGCATCTATCTCGAGTTAGATCCTGGACCAAGTCCGGGAGTATGCCGCTCCAATTCGGGCTATTTTATTTGAGCCAGTGCAACGGAACATAGTTGCAGGGAATTGGTTTCCTAAACCTGATGGAAGCGAGCACGCAGTAAAGCGGACAGCAGGACTCTATTTGCTATGGAATACTGACATTTCCTTTTCAAAAACGAATAATGCCTTTATTGGTGTTCTTCACCAACATGTTGTTAGAACCACAGATTGAGAACCACCCCGCCCTTAAGGTGAATGGATTTGCTAAACAATTAGCCTTCCAAAATCTCCAGTTGTGTAATGATGTCCTCCTCGGTAATCGGGTAAGGCACATCGTTCACAATATTTTGATAAACGGCTTCGAACAAGCCTGTATAATCTCCCTTTTGCGAAGGAATAAAAGTAGTTTCCCTACCACCATCGGCAGTTACTATGGTTAACTTGCCTTCGTTGCCAGGATATTCCAAGCCATATTTTTCATCGCTTGGCTTAATGCCTTTTAATAATTGTTCTTCCTGTACATCGGCATGGTTCTTTAAAAACGAACCTTGCATGCCATTGAGCACAAACGCGTGTTGAATATCAGCCACCAACATGCTGGCCGTAAGAAAAACGTTAAGTTCGTTCGGATAGCTCAACTGAATGGCAAAATAATCGTCCACCTTGGTATTTGCCCTGTTTCTGCTCAATACTTTATGAAAGCTTTTGGGCTTGCCAAACAGGCTAATGGCCTGGTCTAACAAATGCGGACCCAAATCATACTGCAATCCACTGGCAGCTATGGGCTCTTCTTTAAAGGTTTTTGGACCAATTTCATTGCGGTAGCGGTCGTAACGAAAGTGAACTTCTACCAATTTGCCTAATGCGCCACTTTCAATAATGCTTTTCACTGAGTTGAAACCGCTGTCGTATCTTCTGTTTTGGTAAACCAATGCCTTTTTGCCTACGCTCTTGGCCAATTCAAATAGTTCTTTGGCTTGGGCGCTCGTTGCTGTAAAAGGTTTTTCTACCAAAATATGCTTGCCTGCCTGTAGGGCCTGCTTGGCATAATCGTAATGCGTATAATTGGGTGTATTGATGATTACCAGTTCAATCGAATCATCGGCAATCAATTCGTCAATGCTGCTGTAGCTGGTTACCGATGGATAATCGTTAGCAGCTTGTTTATGATTGCGCTCGGTTACGGCCTGTAAATGGAAGCCAGGGTGCGTACTTACAAAAGGGGCATGGAAAACCTTGCCCGACATGCCATAGGCCAAAAGACCAGTGTTGATTTTGCGGTTCATCTTACAAAGCTAAAAAATTGACGTAGATGTGCGTTATCAATGGGCAATGAAAGCACTATAAATGTATATTTGTGCATGAAACCAGCAGAAATACATGCCAAATGGAAAGTTTTGCAGGAGCGGATCGCTAAAGAATTCGATTCGGAATTGCCGGATCTAAAAGTAATGCTCTTTTTGATCGGCGTTCAGGAGCTGGGACAGGGGCCACGGAAATACAGCAAAAGGCAAAAGGAAGAACTGATGCACATTGCTACCTGTAGGCTCATGAGCGAGATGGGTTTTTATGAGCTTGAAGGCTTAGACCAGGATGGTTGGCCACATTGGAAACTCGTTAAGCCGGTTCCGCCTTACGCGATGATGGAACAGGAATTATTGCTCAAATCGTTAGCGATCGCCTATTTTGCAGACATCTATGAGTAATGCTCATTATGGCAAAAAATAAAAGCCTCCCGAACTTGCTTCGGGAGGCTTTATGTTATATTATAGGTAAATAGAAATTTCTATTTGATTAGCCTGCTTTTTGAGCTTCTTTTTTCAATTGATCGTTGGCTACGATCACGATTTCTACCCTACGATTAGCGGCTCTGCCATCTTCAGTTGCGTTATCGGCAATTGGCTCTGCAAAACCTTTACCAACTGGAATTAAACGTGCAGCTGGTACACCTTGAGAAACGGCATAAGCTTTAACAGCTGCTGCTCTTTTTTCTGAAAGGGTCATGTTATATACTTCAGTACCACGACTATCGGTATGGCCGATTACTTTAATGTCGGTACCTGGATATTGGTTAAGCGATGAAGCCAAGCTTTGGATATTTTGTTTAGCCGCATCTTTCAAAGCAAATTTATCGAAGTCGAAAAGGATACCGCTGTCAAATTTAACGATGATACCTTCGCCTTCACGGATAACTTCGGCATTTGGAATAGCATTCTGGATTTCTGCAGCTTGCTTATCCATACGTTTACCTATGAAACCACCTGCTGTACCACCTACAGCCGCACCAATAATGGCACCTACTGCAGTATTACCTGCTTTTTTACCAATAATACCACCGATTACACCACCGGCAGCCGCACCAATACCTGCACCTTTTTGCGTATTAGTTAAACTGTCGCAACCTTGAAAAGTCATTGCGCCTATAGCAAACGCTACACTTAATGTTGCTATTTTGAATCTTGAAGTCATCATTTTACAAATGTTTTGATTTAATTATCTGTTAATTATTCAAAGGTAATGCCAATTCTGCAATCTCACAGAAATTTAAGTTCAATTTTTTGATTATCGATTGTTTTAGACGTTTTAATGGTGTTGTCTTTAAAAACAAAGGTCAATCCATAACTTTATCCAGTTACAGATTGACCATAATTGTATACATTTTTGTTACACGCTATTCTGAAAAGTAGGCTTCCAGTTCTTTCAGCGTATTTTCGTCTGTTTTAAAGTCTTTGATCACAATTCCCTTTTCCAATAAAATGATCCTGTCGCAAACATCGGTTACGTGATTCAAATCGTGGCTCGAAATCAAGGTGGTTAAACGGTGACTGGCTTTTAGGGTTTTGATCAATGTTTTGAGCCTGATCTGCGTAGTCGGATCCAAATTCGCAAATGGCTCGTCCAGCACCAGCAACTCTGGTTTTTGCATCAATGCGGCTGCGATACCCACTTTGTTCTGGTTGCCTTTGGAGAAATCGCGGATGTACTTGCCACGACTTAAAATCTCTCCATTAAAAAATTCTTCGTATTGTTTCAGGTAATCGGCTACATGGGCTGCGGTGAGGTTATGCAGGCTGCCAATAAAAATAAAATATTCTTCAGGCGTCAGGTAGTCGATCAAAAAGCCTTCGTCAAGGTAAGAAGCGGTATAGTCTTTCCATTTATCGGTCGATGCCACATTCTCGTTTTTGGAAAGTACTTCGCCGCTATCGGGCCTGATCAGGTCTAGCATCATTCTGAAAAGCGTGGTTTTGCCTGCGCCGTTATTGCCTACAAGACCAATGGTTTCTCCATCGCGAATAACAAGATCCTGAATATTAACTACGGTACGGCCTCCGTAGGATTTCTGTAATTTTATAATTTCTAACATATCTTATTCCCTAAAGCCTTCGGCTATTTTATAACGTTTTTGTTCAAATCTTTTAACAATATAATTGATCCAGAAGCCACGCATCAGCAACATGATCAGTCCGAATAACGAAACAACGAACAATCCTAGGTATGGTTTGTCCATGTAGCCGAAAGGCACATACAGCAAAATCGGGGTAAACACATACGGAAATATGAGCAACCACTGGGTAGCCCCTGTGCCTTGGTAATTGAAACTGGCCGATTTGGTAATGTCTAGGCGCTTATAATTTAAGGTGGCCAAATAAAGCACCACTACAGTTCCAAAGCCAATATTGTACAGATAGGCTGCGAGGTGCAGGAGCAAGAGCTTCGGACTGATAAAGCCGTAAAAACTGGCTAACAAGGTTATAATAGTACAAGAAATGGTAAACAGTAAAAACTTGGCCTTGATAAAGTCCTTAAAGTTGATCTTGTTGCTCAGCAAACCATCAAAATGGGCACTTTGCCATGCAAACATAAACTGTCCGTAAATAATGATCGATATACCTGTCATGAAAATGGCGCCAAACATCATTTGTCCAAAAGCATCCCGGTCTATGGCTTTTTCCTTGTAAAAAATGAAGCCGTAAAACAAAAACAAGAAGCTCATTAAAACTGAAGAACGAGGGCGCTTGTGACGCAGAATGAGTTTCAGTTCTAGGGCTGCCAACTCGCCAACCCTACCGAAGCGGTTGAGGAAAGCATAGTCTGTACTTACCTTTTTCTCCTGTCCAGCGCTCAGCTCTTCGGCATAGAGGTTGTTGCGCAAGTAAGTAGAGTTGAACTTGAACATGGCGAAGGCCAAAATGGTAAAGGCAAAGCCTATGTAAGGATACAATACCAATTTGCTAAACACATAGTTTGCCGCAGCCATTACAGAAATAATCTTGTAATAGTCTAACGCTGCAAATCCGGCAAAAATAGCTAGTCCAACTACGGTGTACCAGATGTTGGCAATCGATTTCCTTTTAATGTACAGCGCTAAAAAGTTATTGAAAACCATGAGCGAAAGGATAGAAACAATGTACATCAAAAGTGTAAACGCACCATTGGTTGGCCCAATCTTAATCAGGCAAAAAGGAAAAAAGATAAAGAAAGGCCATAGGTTAAAAGCCGAAAACAGCGCTTTTACATTAAGAAACTGAATGATCTTGCTCTTTTGAATTCTTAGGTGCAAATAAGGGATAATGCTCAATGTAGGCAGTTCTTGTAGCTGCAATCGCATGATCAGGTCAAATGCAAAGTAATAAAAGATCAGCCCGTTAAAGCTTGTAATGGCATCTTGGCCGGGGAATACCTGTGGCAGGAATTTGGTCAAGCCAAAGCCCAGTACTGCCGCAACGGCCAGAAAATAGAGCATGAAAAAGCCCAATAAAATCTGTGCGGCCACACTGCCAGCCTTGTTACGGCTGCGCCAGAAACCTTTCCATTGGTGATTAATAAAGATTGATAACATTGTTTAGGGTTGTCGCTTATTGGTGAGTTGTAAACGTATATATAAGAATTCTATTTGACTAGCTTGACCCAGCCAACAGCATGGCCGTTGTCTTGGTAATTGTTGTTTTTGTATTTATGCGTGTGTACAGCAATTATAAGGATAAAAATTGAGTTCATCTCATCGATTTTATCTCAAAATCGCTGCATATATCAAAAGAAACTGGCTAAGAAATCTACTTGTCGATTTATTGGTAACTGAAAAAAATCAGCTAGGGAGGCTTAATAATTATATTTGTCTTTCCAATTCTGCTTCAGTTTTTCTCTTAATTTTTCCTCTGCCGGATTTTTGCCCGGATCATAGAGCTTGGTGCCACTCAGCTCTTCTGGAAAATATTCCTGTTGAGAAAAATTGCCTTCGTAACTGTGCGAATATTGATAGTCTTTGCCATAGCCGATGTTTTTCATCAGTTTGGTTGGGGCATTGCGGATATGCAAAGGAACGGGCAGGTTGCCGGTTTGCTTCACCAAGGCCTGCGCTTTGTTAATGGCTTCGTAGGAGGCGTTGCTTTTCGCAGATGAAGCTAAATAAGTTACACATTGCGATAAAATAATCCGTGCTTCGGGGTAGCCGATTACATTTACAGCCGAAAAACAGTTGTTCGCCAATAACAGCGCATTCGGATTGGCATTGCCAATATCTTCTGAAGAAAGAATAACCAGCCTGCGTGCAATGAACAAAGGATCTTCGCCGCCTTCTATCATCCGGGCCAGCCAATAAACGGCCGCATTGGGATCGCTTCCGCGGATAGATTTGATAAATGCCGAAATGATATCGTAATGCTGTTCGCCTGCCTTATCATACAAAGCCAGGTTTTGTTGGGCATGTGCCAGTACGTTTTCGTTGGTGAGCGTTATTTTGTCGCCACCAATCCCATTAACGGCAATTTCGAGCACGTTTAAAAGCTTGCGTGCATCGCCACCAGACAAGCGGATCAAAGCTTCATGTTCTTTGATCTTGATCTGCTTTTCTTTGAGGATTTCGTCTTTCTTAATGGCGGTTTCTAACAAAGAAGCCAATTCTTCTTCGGTAAGCGCCTTTAAAATATAGACTTGGCATCGCGAGAGCAAAGCGGAAATGACTTCAAAAGAAGGATTTTCTGTGGTGGCACCAATCAAGGTCACCAAACCCCGCTCTACCGCACCCAATAAACTGTCTTGCTGCGATTTGCTAAAGCGGTGGATCTCATCAATAAACAGAATCGGCATACCCATGAAACTGTCTTTTAGCGCAGCGGCACGGTCAATTACATCACGAATATCCTTTACGCCCGAATTGATCGCGCTCAGGTTAAAAAACGGACGATCTAGGCTATGCGAGATGATAGAGGCCAAAGTGGTTTTGCCTACGCCTGGAGGTCCCCAGAAAATCATGGAGGGCAATCGGCCACTTTCAATCGCCTTGCGCAAAACCGCATCTGGACCAACCAAATGCTTTTGCCCGACATATTCGTCCAGGTTTTGTGGACGCATCCGTTCTGCTAATGGAGCTGAGTTCTGCATAGCCTAAAGGTATAGAATTTGAAGTAAAAACTATAGAACAATTGGCAATTGCAAGTAGTTTGCCGATTTTAATTGGCGGCTGGTTTTGGCTTTTTCTTGAAGAACTTCTTTTTCTTTTTGTAAGGTTTGTGCTCGCCTGGCGCTTCTTCTTTTGGGGCTTCGCCCAAATGTTCGGGCAAAGGCATGCGGTCTATCTGACGCTCAATCAGTTTTTCGATATTGGCCAGCTTGCGCTTGTCCTTGCCGTTAACCAAGGTAATGGCCGTGCCGGTAGTGGCAGCCCTTGCCGTTCTGCCAATTCTGTGGATATAGTCTTCGGCATCGTGAGGGGCATCGTAATTGATCACCAGGTCAATTCCGGTAACATCAATCCCGCGGCTCAATACATCGGTGCCGATCAGTACATTGAGTTTGCTGTTCTTAAAATCGAGCATAATGGATTCGCGTTCTTTCTGCTCTAAATCGCTATGAAACGAAGCTACTTTTAAGCCCAGTTTTTTAAACACTTTGCCCAGCTCTTTTACTTTTTCTTTTCGCCCTGCAAAAACAATAATCCGGTTATAAGTGGCCGATTTTAATATTTCTGTAAGCAAAGCTACTTTCTGCTCATCGTGTATGAGGTAAACCTGTTGGTTAATGCCTTCGGCAGGTTTCGAAATCGAGATGTTGATCTGCTCAGGATCGGTTAGCAGGTTGCTGGCCAGTTTCCTGATTTTAGGCGGCATGGTGGCCGAAAACATTACGGTTTGGCGGTCCTTTGGCAGGTAGCCCACAATTTTCATGATGTCTTCGTAAAAGCCCATGTCCAGCATCCTGTCGGCCTCATCCAGCACCAAATAATGCAATTGGTCCATCTTAAGCAAACCCGATGAAAGGTGCGCGATCAAACGGCCAGGGGTGGCAATGATAATGTCAACGCCTTCGCGCATCGATCTTTTTTGTTGTTCGTAGGCTACGCCATCGCCACCGCCATAAACGGTAAGTGAGCTGATGTTGGTAAAATACGAGAGTGCCTCTACCTGCAAATCGATCTGTTGGGCCAGTTCGCGGGTAGGAGCCAATATTAAGGTGGTATTGTGCCTTTCGTGATTTTCGGTAAGCATGTTCATGATCGGCAGCAAATAGGCACCTGTTTTTCCTGTTCCGGTTTGGGCGCAGGCAATCAGGTCCTTTTTAGCTAAAATTAATGGAATGGCTTGTTGTTGTATGGGCGTTGCATTGCGAAAGCCCATGGCCAGTAAACCCTCTAAAAGTTCGGGGTTGAAGTTAAAATCGTTAAAATCCAAATGTTGATGTGTAAAATACTGGATAAAAGTACCTTAAATTATGGCCAAAAGCAAATCAAGCGCTTGTTCAAATTGTTGTTTTTGTGTTAATAATCACTTTATATACGTTTGTTTTCTTTGTGAAATAAATGATTGTTTTAAAAGAGGCGATCAGGAATCATAAAGCTTAAATATAAAGGGTACACAAATTAATATAATCAAGGGCCATGCCGAAAGGGATGGCTTTTTTATTAATTTTACGTTGTGAAAGCCGTTGCTCTGCTCTTATCGTTAATTGTGCTTACCCTTACGGTAACGCCATGCTGTGCATTCGAAAACGAAGAAGCATGCGCTTTGGAGCAAAAGCAAAGCAATGAAAAGCATGCAGATAAAGAAGAGTGTTGCAAAGATTGTTCGCCCTTTTATACCTGTGGCACCTGTGTTGGCTTTGTATTGGCAGAGCACCAGTTTGTAGAAATTACCCAACCAGAAATTAAGCTTCCAATTTACAACAGCATTTATTTAACCCGCGAAATTGGCGAGTTTTATCCTGCTGTTTGGCAGCCTCCAAAATTAAGTTAGTCTTTTCTCAGGTTATAAAGCCATTTAACTTAATTACAACTATATCTTATTAAAATGAAGAAACTCATTATGGTTTTGGCCGTAGTGTGCTGTGTATTTACAGCGGCTGCCCAAAACACATTTAAAGCAATAATTAAAAACGCAAAAACAAATGAGCCACTCGCTGGTGCCAGTGTACAGGTCCTAAATACAAAGATTGGCGCAGTGGCCGATAGCACTGGGCTGGTTGTACTCAATGAGGTGCCTGGAGGCCAACAGCTTGTTCAGTTTAGTTTTATAGGCTACCAAAGCCGAATAGATACCTTGGTTTTTCCTGTGGTACAAACTACACCGATGCTGGTTTTGCTCGAGCCTGCAGCAACAGATGAAGAGCTGGAAGAAGTAGTAGTTTCAGCCACCCGAAGTAGCCGGACCATTGCCAATATTCCAACAAGGGTTGAGGTAATTGCCGGCGAAGAGCTCGATGAAAAGGGCAATATGAAACCTGGTGATATCCGCATGTTGCTGGCCGAAAGCACTGGTATTCAAACACAGCAAACCTCAGCTACCAGTGGCAATTCGAGCATCCGCATTCAAGGTTTAGACGGCAAATACACGCAGGTAATCCGTGATGGATTTCCCCTGTACAGCGGCTTTTCTGGCGGATTGGGACTGCTGCAAATCGCCCCTTTAGATTTGCAACAGGTTGAGGTGATCAAAGGGTCATCATCTACCTTGTATGGTGGTGGCGCCATTGCAGGCTTGGTTAATTTGGTGTCTAAAAAGCCAACCGAAGAACGCCAGCTTAATTTTTTGCTCAACGGAACTTCGGCCCTAGGGCTTGATGCCAGTGGTTTTTATGCCCAAAAATTTGAAAAAATCGGCTTAACGGTTTATGGTGCCTATAATAAAGGAACCGCTTATGATCCTACTTCCATCGGGTTAACCGCCATTCCTAAGTTCAATAGGTTTACCTTAAACCCCAAGCTTTTTGTGTATTTGAATGAAGCTACACAGCTTTCGGTAGGACTGAATACCGTAACAGAGAAACGCATTGGTGGAGATTTGGAATACATCAAGGGAAATGGAAGTCCTGCGCTTAGCTATTTCGAAGAAAACAAAACCAATCGCTATAGCACACAGGTAGAGCTGAGCCATCAGTTTAACGATAAAGAAAAACTGGTGCTGCGCAATTCGGTAAGTTATTACGATCGGAGCATCGCTTTGCCGGGCTATCTTTTTTCTGGTTTGCAGCTCTCTACTTATAGCGAAGCTAATTATGCGGCAAATGGAGAAAAGACCGATTGGGTAGCAGGAGTTAATTTGCTGACAGATCATTTTAAAGAAGACCAAAACAGCAATCTGGCATTGAGGAGCTATAACTACACAACAATTGGAGCCTTTGTACAGCATACCTGGAATACAATAGAAAAGTTCAGCATTGAATCGGGGATGCGTGGCGATTACCATAACGAATATGGCTTCTTTTGGTTGCCAAAGGTTTCTTTGCTCTTTAAAATAAACGAGCAACTTTCTACGCGTTTAGGTGGCGGACTGGGTTACAAGGCGCCAAGCGTGTTTACCGAAGATGCAGAGCGCATACAATTCAGAAATGTATTGCCCCTCGATGTAGCCAATACAAAGGCCGAACGTTCTTATGGGGCCAATTATGATGTCAACTACCGGGCCGCATTTTTCGATGATAAATTAGGCTTTAGCATTAACCAGCTATTTTTCTTTACCCGAATCAATAAGCCTATTTTATTGATGCCTACCGGCAACAATTGGACTTATGTACAACCCAATGGCCACATCAATACCAAAGGGATGGAAACCAATGTAAAGCTGACCTATAGCGATTTCAAATTATTTGTAGGCTATACCTTGGCCGATGTGAACCAGCGTGCCAACAACAATTCGAGTGCCTATCCATTGGTTTCTAAACATCGCCTCAATAATGTGTTGATGTACGAAGTAGAAGACGAGTGGAAGATTGGGGCAGAAGCCTATTATTTTAGCAGGCAAAAACTCAATGACGGGACCTTTGGAAAAAGCTATTGGACGGCTGGTCTCATGGCCGAAAAACTTTGGGAACACTTCTCTATTTTTATCAATTTTGAGAACCTGACCGATACCCGCCAAACCAAATTCGATTCGATTTTTACAGGAAGCATCACCAACCCAACATTTAGGGATATTTATGCACCTGTTGATGGTTTTGTAATTAATGGAGGAATAAAACTGAAACTCTAATTGTTTAGAGCCCAGTCCGTGTCAATAAATAAAAAAGCCACAGATGAACAGATTATCAATCTGCTGATCTGTGGCTAACTCCATAGACCTTGGTTACTCCCAAAATCCCTGTACCTTGATGCTTTTGGTTGGGGCTTCAATCTGCTTGATCCTTTTGCGGAGCTGTACGCAGGTTGGAATATGCCCTGTAATGTAAACCGTAGCCGTATCCAGGTTGTTGTTTTCGGCCCAGTTGGCCAATGCGCTGTAGCCACCAAAATCGTGTTTGGGAACCGCCCGCATCTCCCAGTTCAGGTATTGGCTAAACTCTTGGCGATGGCTTTCATGTTCAATGGCAATTGCTCCTTTTATGCTTCTTTCGTTGGCCAGCTGCTGTAACGCCAAGTAATGACCAATGCTGCTCATATCGCCGAGGCTTACCATGAGTCCGTTGCGTACCGGCTGGTGAAAGGTAGCGCCCACGCCCACATAAGTAATGGTATCGCCTTTTTTGAGCTGGCTTACCCACTGGCTTCCGGGGCCTTGGTGCTGGGCATCGATAAATAAAGTGCAAGTGCTGGTTTCTGCATCCCACCAAGCTGGGGTATAATCGCGGTAAACCCCTTCGGCTACCTTAACCTTAATATGTTGTACCCTATCCCAGCCCTGCATGTTCATGCCTGGAAAATGAACGTCGATCTCAAAAAATGTAGCAGGGTTCCAAGCCCTCACTTCAAGCACCTTTCCGCTTTTGCCAAAGGCAGATTCGAGTAAGGAAATTACTTTCTTTTTTAATGCAATCATCGTTAAAAATTTGATGTACAAATCAAGTCAGAAAGCCTTGGGCAAACAATAGTTAAAACGCGGGAAGTGTTGGACTATTCGCGGTGGTCTCTGCGAAATTGCTGTGGCGATTGCCCTACAACTTTACTAAAGAGTCTGGAGAAATAGGCATGGTCTGGATAACCTAAAACATGGGCAATTTCCTTAATGCTGTTTGGTGTATAAAAAAGCAGTCTTTTAGCCTCCATCATTATTTCCTGCTGTATCCACCTGCTTACCGCGAAACCTGTTTGTTGCTTTACTGCTTCGTTTAAATAGGTGGTAGAAATGTGGAGCAGGCTGGCATATTCGCTTGGACTTTTAATTGTCTTAAAACTTTTGCGCAACAAAACCCTAAAAGCCCTGGTAATCACAATTGGACGCAAATCTGTTTGGGCTGTCGTGTTTGTCGACGTTAAAAAAGCGGAAGCAAAAAAGCCTACACAAGTATCGATAAGCGAATGCATGAGCTGCTGCTGAAACTTGAGTTCATGCTGCTCGTTGCATACCCCGTCTAACAGTGAAAGTGTATGGTTCAGTTGTTGGGCAATTTCAGCAGTTGGACTAATGGGTTCTTGCACCAAAATCATTTCTTCGAAAACGGTGCGATAGCTTTCTGCAATGCGCTCTGGCGACAAAGCCAAAAACCAGCCTGTACAGTTTTCGTTGGAGATGACTTGATGCACTTGTCCCGGCAGGAGAAAAAACAGCCAGCTTCCCGCACGCTTGAGCCGTTTAAAATCGAGCATGAGCTCGCTAGAGCCTTCCTGCTGGAAGAAAAAAAGATAATGGTCGTCGCGGTGCGGCCCATAAATGTCCTCATCGCCCTTTTCGATTGGCTTCAGATCAGCAACATCAGAGAAATGACGGATTTCTATGCCCGACTTGTTGATGTCGTTGAGCGAATAAATAGGGATGTGTGGAACGGGCATGGCGCAAATATAATCGAACTTAACAACATGAAAAAAGCGTCTCGACTTAGCCGAAACGCTTTTCTTTAACTAATGGTTAGGTATGCTTTGCCTGCCCTACACGGATCGCCCGTTCACAGGACTTTTGTTTCTCTTTTTTGATAGAACAAGCTAGCAAGAATTTGGTTTTAATTGGTGAAATTTTTATTAACAAATCAACAATTTTATTTTAAGGCCTAAAGCTTGGGGTTTTGGGCCTAAGCTCAGCCTGTTTTTATCCTTATTTCTTTTTGTCGGCATAGCCAAATACCTTTTGCAAAAGCGGGGTAGAGCGGGCGCTGATATTGCCCCTGATTTTAAGTTCTTCTTGTGCTACCTGTATAAACATGCCATCAATGGCTTTTTGGGCAACATAGCTCGAAAGGTCTGTATTAACCGGTTTTACCAAAGGCAGTTTGTTATAGGCCGTAGCGGCATCGCCCCAATATTTGGTGGCGCCAACTTTGCCCAGGCTGCTGTTAATTACGGGTTTAAATTTTTCCATCAGCTGTGCCGTGGTTACCCTTTTAAAATATTGTGTAGCGGCATCTTTATCGCCCAACAGGATATTCGTAGCATCGGCGATGGTCATCTGTTTTACGGCCGAAAGAAAAATAGGCTTGGCCTCTTTGGCTGCGTCTTCGGCAGCGCGGTTAATGCTCAATATCACATTGTCGGCCAGCGAATTTAAGCCTATGCCCCTCAGTGTCTTTTCTACCTTTTGTGCTTCTGGCGGAAAAAGGATTTTAACGGCCAAATTGCCAAAGAACCCATCTTTTGCCGAAAGCTTGTCGGCGCCCTGCGAAGTTCCTATTTCCAATGCCTGTTTAATGCCTTGGCCAATTTCTAGGGCAGTTGGGTTGCCACCGGTAGGAATTTGCTTTAAAATATTGCCAATTTTCGATTGGCTCTGCACATCGCAGCTGCTGAGGCTAAGTAGGGCCAGAGCGGTAAAAAATAAACCTAATTTTTTCATCTTTTCAATTTTTAAAGAGCGGAAAAGATGGGTGGTTAGCGTTGATATGCAGTATCCTTCCCATCATCGTTTCTATTGGCAATATTAAGCAAATCTTTTGCCATTAATTAGGGAAACGCCGGATTGGCTTTATAAAATTTTTGTTCGTTTTGAGCTATTGCTTTGCTAAATACTGGACAACCAATCAATGTTTGTAATTGAATATAATTTGGGTTCATGTTATCCAGCATAGCTGTAGAGGCCTTGCATTTTAAACCCGATAGCATGAAAAGCCCGGAGCCGAGTTGCGAAGCGAGGACTTGTAAGGATAGCGGGGCTGAATTAAGCGAAGAGCGCCAGCCTTGCTTTGCAATAAATAGCGTAAACGGATGACTTTATTTTTCGCAACCAACTATTATCACATGGCTTGGGTCGATTACATCCACTTCGAGTTTGACTTCATAATTCTTCGCTCTGGTTAAAGTAACTGTTTGTGTTTTGTAGCCCAAGTAAGAAATCGTTATAAACTTGTCGCGTTTGTCGAGTTCAATCTTGAATTTGCCGTTGCTATCGGTTATCGCCCTGGCATTGCTGGGCAAAGCACGGATACTTGCCGATGGTATGCCCGATTTGTCTGCTTTGTCAATTACCGATCCGCTAATGGTTTTGGTGGTCGACTCCTTGAACCCAAATACGATGAACAAGGCCAAAATAGGGATCAATAATCTTTTCATGAGCTGCAGGTTTTACTGGATGATGACAGCTTTCTCAGATTTCCATAGCCACAACGGAAAATATTTTTTATAATTGGGTAAGATTTAGCAGCTGCCCACATTGAAGTTTATAAAAAATACCGCCAAAATTAATCAACAAGACGATTCTGAGCTGATTGCAGCTTATCAGAAAAATGGCGATTTGGAGGCCTTGGGTACGCTTTACAATAAATACATGCACTTGGTTTTTGGGGTTTGTTTCAACTACTTTAAAGACGAAGAGCAGAGCAAGGACGCCGTTATGCAGATTTTTGAAGAACTGGTACAGAAGCTGAAGCTGCATCAGGTACAGAACTTTAAAAGTTGGTTGCATGTGCTAACCCGAAACCATTGCCTAATGGCCTTGCGCAAGTCCGCAAAAAATCCTACCGTAACTTTGGAAGATAACTTTGTGGAAAATGACGACTTTGTGCATCTAGATATTGACGATGCAAAAGAGACGCAGCTAACCGTAATGGAAAAGTGCATGGAAACCTTGTCAGAAGAGCAGAGAAAGAGTGTTGAACTGTTTTACCTGCAGGAAAAATGCTATAAGGAAGTTGCCGATATCACCGGATACGATATGCTCAAAGTGAAGAGCTATATCCAAAACGGGAAAAGGAATTTGAAAATTTGCATAGAAAAGAACAGTGAGCTATAACGAGTGGATAGATATTGAAGTATTGGAAGATTACCTTGACGGTAAGCTCGATGCGAAAACGATGCATCAGGTGGAGAAACTTTCGCTTGAGGATCCTTTCGTGGCCGAAGCTTTGGCTGGTTTGAGCCAATCGCCAAGACGCAGCCAATCTTTGTCGCTGCTTCAAAAACAGCTGCAGGAGCGCATTGCCCAAAAGCCCGTTGAACAAAAAAGATGGCGCTTAACTTCGCAACGCCTAAGCATTGCTGCCGCTGCGGCGGTACTTTTTGTTGTGGCAAGCCTCTTGTTTTGGATGAGGGAAACCAATAACCGCGAGCAGTTGGCTAAACAAAGCAAAAAGATAGAAGTGAACGTAGCGCCACAGGTGGCCGAAAAGAAAACAGTCGAACCTGTCCCTGACAAGCCTGCTGCAGACGCCCTGGTAACAAGCGAGGTAGACAAGGCGCTGGCCAATGCCAAAACCAACAGCTACTCCAAGCTCAACAGAAAAGAAAAGCCAGTTCCTAGCGCAACTCCTGATGTTGTACCGGCAAATAAACAAGCAGCAGCAGTGAGCGATAATGCAGCGGTTGCCCCAGTTGTGGCTGCGGCGCCTGCACCAGTGGCCATGAGGGCAAAGGCACTTCAATACGATAGCCTGAGCGAAGTAACCGTTGCCAAAAGAGAAGCAAGGCCTTTAAATCAGGTCTTAAGCAGCAAAACATCAGGCATTACCTTTACACCGGATGTTTTTAGTGGCAAGGTCATTTCTAAAATTGATGGCTTGCCTATTCCGGGTGCCAATGTAAAGCTTTTAAACAGCGACATCAGAACCATTACCAACAGCAGGGGAGAATTTAGCCTGAAGTTGGATAGCGGCAACAGCCAAAGCTTAACGGTTAATTATTTGGGCTTCAATTCTAAAGAAGTAAGCATCAAAAACAACAAAGCTGTTATTGAGCTAGAGCCAAATAGCAAGGCCCTCAGTGAAGTGGTAGTAAGTGGTTATGGCAATGCCAAAAGAATAGTGAATGTAAATCCCCCTACGCCTGTAGAAAGCTGGGCCAAATACAGGGAATACCTCAACAGCAACAATAGGCTGTATAAAGGCGATGGAGCGAATAAAGCAGTATTGCTCAGCTTTGAAGTAAATGCCAAAGGCAAACCAGGCAATATTAAAGTAGTAAAGGGTTTAACCAAGGCCGAAAACGATGAGGCCATCCGTTTGGTTAAAGAAGGACCTAATTGGGTCCGGCACAGTCCTTCAAATTCCAAAGTAGAGTTGAGCGTTGAATTTTAGGTTCGCGCCACGCTAAGTTATTTGATTACTGTGTTTATAATCCCTTAAAATGTACAAAAGTTCTAAATTCGAAGAAAAAGATGCCGACAAAGTATTGGCATTTATGCAGGCACATTCCTTTATTACCTTGATCGGTTTTGATGGTGTTTATCCCGTAGCAACACAAGTTCCAGTTCATATTGAGCAGGATGAGCAAGGCATGCGCATTGTGGGGCATGTCATGAAAAAAACCGATCACTGCGAGGCTTATGCCAAAAACGAAAATGTTCTGGCCTTGTTTACAGGCGCCCATACCTATATCAGTGCTTCGGTATACGAAAACCCAGCCGTTGCCTCTACCTGGAACTACAGCTCGGTACAGGCCAAAGGCAAGCTGAGGCTAATGGACGAAGCCGAAACCAGGGAAGTGATCAGGCATTTGACCAATAGCTTTGAGAACCCGGCAACGAGCAAGGCAGCTTTTCACCACATGAGCGACGATTACATCGACAAAAACCTAAAGGCAATCAGTGGTTTCGAAATCAGGGTAGAAAGCTTGGCAAATGTATTCAAGCTGAGCCAGAACCATCCTGAAGCAAACCGTAGAAATATAATCGAAGACTTGGAGCAGCGAAAGGATGCAGATTCGCAAAATGTAGCCCAAGAAATGAAAAAAAGGCTTTAAGATTATCTTAAAGCCTTTGCTATGTTAGTGGATAAATAAACTCAGTAGGTAGTAAACCAAGGCAGCCAGTACTGCCGAAACAGGGATGGTGAGTATCCAAGCCCAGATCAGCTTTACGGTTACGCCCCATTTTACCGCAGATACGCCCTTGGTTAGCCCAGAACCAATAATAGATCCAGTGATGGTGTGGGTAGTACTTACCGGAATTTTTAAATGTTCTGTAAAATACAAGGTTAAGGCACCTGCAGTTTCAGAAGTTACGCCTTCAAATGGAGTTACCTTGGTGATTTTAGAACCCATGGTTTTTACAATTTTCCAGCCGCCGCTTAAAGTACCCGCTGCAATGGCACTGTAACAGGCCAATGGAATCCAGTCTGGCATGTGCCCGGCAATTTCATCGCCATTGGCTGCTTTTGATGGCAGGATTACGTGTAGCCAAGATGGCAAGCTTTCCATAGAAACACCGCTGGTGTGGATGTAAACGACTACCGCTGCCGCAATGATACCCATTACCTTTTGCGAGTCGTTACCACCATGGCCCAAGCTAAACGAAGCCGACGACAGCAATTGCATTTTACGTAGCCAAGCGGTAGATTGGGTTTGGTTCAGGCTGCTGAAAATAAGGCAGAAGAAACTCACCGACATGATGATGAAAGCTACCAATAACCACTTGATGTTATGCGATTCGAGTACGACGCTCCAAAAATGGGAATCGAACCTTGGATGTTTGATTTCGTTGTAAAACTTGATTTGGGTATAGATATAAATGCCCACAACCAACATTAAGGTGAGGGTAAATATTTTGGGCCAAATGCTCTTTTTGGAGGAGTGGAGAAACCAGATGGAAATAAAATAGGAAATAAAGGCGCCGATAACGGGAGCCAATACAATGAAGCCCAGAATAACCAAAACGCCTGTTGGCATTTCGCCTGCCTTGCCTTCTTTATACCAAAGTACTACGTTAAAGCCCGCATGTGCAATCGCTGCACCGGCAAAGCCCCCAATTAAAGTATGTGATGAACTGGAAGGAATGCCCAGCCACCAGGTTAATAAATTCCAGATAATGGCGGCTATTACACCGGCAAGGATCACCACGAGGTTAATCTCCATGGTGTTGGCGGTTTTGGCCACCGTATCGGCCACACCAAAACCAAATACCCAATAAGCCAAAAAGTTAAAAAAAGCGGCCCAAAGTACGGCTTGGAAAGGCGTTAATACCTTTGTAGCTACAATGGTGGCTATGGCATTGGCGGCATCATGAAAGCCATTGATATAGTCGAAAATTAAGGCTAATACAATGATGACAAAAAGTAGGGTTAAAGTCATATGTTTTTTTAGGCGTTTTTAACCAAAATAGATTCAAGCACGTTTGCTGCATCCTCACATTTGTCGGTTGCGATTTCAAGCGTTTGCAAGATCTCTTTCTGTTTAATCAATTCTATGGCGTTGGTCTCAAACTCAAATAAACGGGCAATGGCCAGGTTGCATACATAGTCTGCCTGGTTTTCGGCACTGTTGATCCTTACACAGGCATCAGCAATCACCCTGATGTTCTTAAAGCTCCTTAGCTCTTTGATCGCTTTTTCTAAATCGCCACACATTTCTACCAATAGCTCGGCCAGTTTTACCATGGCATCGCCGATGTTAGACATGTTGTAAAGTTCGATATTTCCAGCAGAAGCATGGATATAATCGGCAATATCATCAATGGCACTGGCCAAAGAGTGGATATCTTCGCGGTCGAAAGGGGTAATGAAATTCTTGCTTAGTTCGATAAAGATCGTGTGGGTAATGTCATCGCCCACGTGCTCAAGGCGTTCTACTTCCTTGATGGCTTCTTTTCTTTTCTCTAAGTCTGTAGTGGTTACTACGACCAATAATGCTTCTGCAATCTTTAAAACGTTGCTTCCGGCTTGTTCAAATAAAGGTTGGAATTTTTTATCCTTAGGGGTAAAGAAGCTAAAAATGCTATTCATACTCATTAAATATGGTGCAAAACTAAGCTTGCTATGTTAAGTTAATGTTAACTCTCGTAACTATTTTAATAAATCGTTCTGATTGGCCTTTTCAAGCGTAAATGCAAAAGTAGTTCCGATGTTAGGCGTGCTGCGTACAGAAATGGTCTGTTGGTGGGCTTCCAGGATATGCTTAACAATAGCCAAGCCCAAGCCGGTGCCTCCTTCTTTTCTCGAGCGGTGCGAATCGATTCGGTAAAAACGTTCAAACAATCGGGGTAGGTGCTTCTCCTCGATGCCGATGCCGTTGTCGGTTACTTCGATTAAAAACTGATCGTGCAATTCGAAAATCTTAATCGCCGTAGCTCCGTTTTCGTTGCCATATTTGATAGAATTCTGGATCAGGTTGATCATCACCTGCCTGATTTTCTCCTTATCGGCAAAAACCAGGGTTGGTCCAGTATATTTGTCTTTAAAGTGGAGCTTGATTTTATTGGTCATCGCCCTATCCTCCAAACTGTCCATCACCTCTTTGGCCAATGCCACAAAATCGAATTTTTGGAAATTGATCGGCACCTCTCCTGATTCCAGCTTAGAGATAGAATCCAAGTCATTTATGAGGTAACTTAACCGTTCTACGTTGTTTTCGGCCTTTTTCAAAAACTTCATGGCGGTTTCAGGATCGTCGGCCAAGCAGTCTTGCAGCGTTTCTATATAACCCTGAATGGCAAACAAGGGAGTTTTAAACTCATGCGATACATTGGAAAGAAATTCCCTTCTAAACTGCTCCTGTTTTTTTAAAAGCTCGATTTCGCGCTTTTTGGCGCCGGCCCATTCTTTTACTTCTTGTTCTACATCGTTAATCGGATCAGAACTTACATATTCGCCCAAGGCCTCTTTAAGGTCTTTGCCCAGTTTAAGGTTGTGGATGAGCTTATAAATTAATTTGATTTTGCCGTAAATGTATTTTTCTAAAAGATAGTAGAATACCAAAAAGCTGGTTACAAATGAAATTCCGAAAGAAATCAATAAATAATACCAGCTGCCTTGAAAGTGGAAATTGACCAAGCCAATAGAAAGGCCAACTGCCAGTGCTGTAATGAGAACAAGTACGCTTAACTTCATAAAGGCTAATTTACGACTAATAAGTTAAGCCAATGTTAAGTAAAGTGTTAAAAGCAGCAGGAGCTTTACTCGGGCTGTTTTTCGGTGAGGTATTTCCAGTAGCGTTTGGGCACGTGTTTAACGTGCAGCTTGGTGTTTTTGCGCGATTCGATATTGGTGCTCTTAAAATAGTCTTTCCACAGATTGGCGTACAGCTTTTCTTTTTGGTCTTGCGGTATTTTTTCTTTTTGGCTTAAAGCCTGCAAGCCATCTTCTAAAAATACCTCTTCTGTTTTCTGGAGATCGTAATACACCCCATAGTTTCGCTTGATATCGTTGATCATCCATCGCTGATCGGCATAGCGTTTGGTAAAATGCCCTACAATTAAAGGAATCACGTTAAAATCAGGATCGATGCCACAGTAAAACAAACCATCCTCAGCCTGCTCAAACCTGATAAAAGCTTCCATTCTATGCTTTTCGCGCTCTACTTTTCTAGCAACTTGAGCGACCATTAACACCGCTGGATGACCATAGTTTTGTTCGGCACCTTTCTGCTGAAAAATATAGCAGCAGAAATTAAAAATGGCTGTGAAAGCTTCGGGAAGTTCAGAAAGATAGCAACAATACACTTGGCGCTGCCAGGCTTTATCGAGGTTTTGCTGCAGGCCTTTCCAAACCCTATCGGCTTTGGTACGGTCGCTCACTACCATTAAGGCTTCGTTAAAAGCATCTGGTTGATACCTATCGGCACTGATGAGGTTTGCAGAGTTGGGTTTTCTTTCAAACCATTCAAATACTGCGGTTAACAGGCCCTCGTAGCTGCCATCAAAAACAAAATCCATATCAGAAAAGCATAATTTGGTTGCTGGCCGTTTTAAGGTATTTGCTTTGGCTTTCGGCCAAGATGAACGATTTGATCTGTGTAGCCTGATAGTCTTTGAGCTGAAAGGGACTATCTGCGCAGGTGATGAAATATTTGGCGCGGTTATAGGAAACGCCGATTTTCTGCAACTGATAAATATGCAATTGGCCAAACTGACGCGCCTTCACGATTTTTTGTGCCGAGCTCACACCAATGCCCGGAATGCGCAAAATCATTTTGTACGAAGCTTTATTGATATCAACCGGGAAGTGTTGCAGGTTGCGCAGGGCCCAGCTGAGTTTAGGATCGATGTCTACATCCAGGTTTGGATTGGCCTGGTTCAATATTTCGCGTACGTTGAAGCCGTAAAAACGCATTAGCCAATCGGTTTGGTAAAGCCTGTTCTCTCGTAGTAAAGGTGGCTGTGTACCTAAAACAGGCATTCTGGTGTCGTTGCTAATGGGCACATAGCCCGAGTAATACACCCGTTTTAAAGAGAAATTCTGGTAAAAGGTAGCTGCGGTATACATGATGTCCATGTCGGTTTCGGGCGTTGCGCCAACCACCATTTGCGTGCTTTGCCCAGCAGGTACAAACTGGGGCACATGTTTGATCAGTTTCTTTTCTTCGGTAAACTGAACGATCTGGTTTTTTACGAAATCTAAAGGCTTGATGACATCTTGATGGCTTTTTTCGGGGGCCAATAGCTTGAGTCCGCTTTCGGTAGGCATTTCTAGATTGATGCTCATCCTATCGGCATAAAGTCCGGCCTCCTTCACCAATTCGTCGCTGGCACCTGGAATGGTTTTAAGGTGGATATAGCCATTGTATTTTTCTTCAAGGCGAAGTTTTTTAACTACCCTCAAGAGACGTTCCATGGTGAAATCGGCATTTTTGAAGATGCCAGAACTCAGGAAAAGCCCTTCAATATAGTTGCGCCTGTAAAAGTTCATGGTCAGTTCAACCACTTCTTCTACTGTAAAGGCAGCGCGCTCTATGTCGTTGCTTTTACGGCTTACGCAATAGGCGCAATCGAATATGCAATGGTTGGTCAGCAAAATCTTTAGCAACGAAACGCAACGGCCGTCTTCGGTGTAGGTATGACAGATACCCGATATATGTCCATTGCCAACACCTTTGTTGTCATTTTTCCGATCGCTCCCGCTCGACGAGCAGGAAACGTCGTATTTTGCCGCATCCGCTAGGATACTTAGTTTTTTTCTCAAACGCTCAGACATTCCAACATTATTTAAACCAAAGTTACTAAATAATGCTAAAAATATTAGTAAAATGTTAGCGCTTTTAGGGGTAGACTTGACAGTCCTTAGTCTGAAGAGGGGAGTCTGGATTAATGGCCTATGGCCAATAGTCCATAGTTAATAGCACACAGTCTGAAATTGGATGTAATCTTTAAAGATTTGACTTTTCACCTATGTGCTTCGGACTCCCGACTAACCGCTAGGCGCGTCCTTCCCATTCGGCATAGAAATGATCCAGGTATTCCAGCATAAACTGGTGGCGTTTTTCGGCCATGGCCCTGCCTGTTTGGGTTTTCATCAGGTCTTTGAGCAGCAAAAGCTTTTCGTAAAAGTGATTGATGGTTGGGGCAGTAGTGTTTTTATATTCCTCTTTGCTCATGTTCAGGTTAGGCTTGATTTCAGGATTGTATAACACCCTGTTTTTATAGCCGCCGTAGGTAAATGCCCTCGCTATGCCAATGGCGCCGATGGCGTCGAGCCTGTCGGCATCCTGCACAATGTCTAGTTCCTTTGAGCTGAAAGTCAGTGTGCCTAAACTTGCCTTGTAAGATAGATTTCTGATAATCTGTTTCACCTCTTCGATTATTTGATCGTCTACTTGGATGCTTTTTAGGAAATCGCCGGCTTTCTGCGGACCGATTTCTTCATCGCCATTGTTGAATTTGCTGTCGGCAATGTCATGCAACAGTGCGGCCAGTGCAACAATAAGCTCATCGCCTTTTTCTACGGCATTAATGGTTTGAGCGGTTTTGTAAACGCGCTCAATATGAAACCAATCATGGCCGGCTTCGGCATTGGCTAAAGTAACTTGAACAAATTCGATGGTTTTTGAAATGATATCCTGCATGGCTAAATATGAGGCTGCAAGTTATCCCGAATTTCTCTGTAAAATGAGCACTGTTGAAAAGTCGTTAGGCAAACGGCCCTAGGTTGCTTACTTTTTCTGGGTAAAGCAGTTCCATTACTTCCACTTCTAAAATGACGGCAATTTGGAAAAGCCTATCGAGTGTAATTTTGCTGTAGCCCAGCTCTATTTTGCTATAGGCGTTTTGCGATATATCGAGTTTGGCGGCCAGGTAATCTTGAGTATAGTTTTTATGCTCCCTTATTTTTCTAATATTGGAAGCTACTTCATGCATCTGCTGTTTTGCCTTATCTTTCATGGGGATATAAAGGGTTGATCTGAATGATAAACAAAAAAAAGCGGCTGCGGTTTTGAAATAAAATAAATGAATAAGATTTTACGTCGATTTTGGTTTTGGCCTTTCTTCGTCAGGTCTCCTAGAACCATCGTAGAGTTCGTATTCCAATAGCCTACAGTCTAGCTTGCCATTGTAAAATTCTACTTTTTTATCGGCTTTCAGTCCTATCTTTTTGGCCAGATCTGGATTTCCGGTAAAGATATAGCCAAAATATCCCTTGCATTGCTTCTTCATGAAATCGCCCATACGCTTATAAGTCGCTTCCAACTGGCTGTGCACCCCAAGCCGTTCGCCGTATTCGGGATTAAACATGACCACGCCCTTGCCTGTTTGTGGTACCTGGGTGCGTTCAAAATCGCAAACTTCAAAGGTAATCAGGGTATCAACGCCTGCTGTTTTGGCATTTCTGCGGCTTACATCAACGGCATCTTCAGAAAGATCCGTAGCCACGATTTGAAGATCGATATTTTTAATTACCTGGTCTTTTAAAATTCTTCTTTCGGCAAAAAATACTTCCTCGTCATAGCCCATAATATGCATAAAGCCATAATTCATGCGGTATAGTCCCGGCCTGCGGTTTGTAGCCAACAAAGCTGCTTCAATAGCCAAGGTTCCCGAACCGCACATGGGGTTTACGAAAGGCGATTTTTGATCCCATTGAGTAGCGAGGATCACGCTAGTGGCCAAGGCCTCGAGCATGGGCGCTTTGCCCGGAATCTTGCGATAGCTGTGCTTGGCCAAGGTTTCGCCACTGGTGTCTAAAAAAACATCAACATCGTTGTCTTTCCAGTAAAGGTGCACTACGGTTTTATTGGCATCGGAGCCAGAATTGGGGCGGATGCCTTTTTTATCTTTTATGCGATCCACAATGGCGTCTTTTACCTTTAGGTTGGCAAAAAGCGGCGTAGTGATCGTAGGGTTGTCTACATTAGAAGTAACGGAAAAATAGCCCGAAAAATCGATCAGTTCTTCCCATTCCATGGCCACCAAGGCTTGGTAAAGTTCATCGGGATTGCTGGCCTTAAAGCTATTGATGCAGTAAAGGATTTGGCTGGCGCACCTCAAATTGAGGTTGAGCTTAATGCATTCGGTTAGGGTAATGTTGAGCTCAACACCGGTTGGAAATTCTCTTGTAATGGTGTAACCCAGTGCTGCAACTTCTTTTTGCAGGTAGGGAGAAAGTCTTTTGTTACAGGTTATGATAACCTTGCTCTTGTTGTGGAAAACTTGCATCATATAGATTGCGAAGTTATCAATAAAAATATAGAGATTTGGTTTGCGAGGATAATAATATAGAATTGAAATGGAAATTAAAGGAAAAGTGCACGAAATTGGTGCGTTACAACAAGTGAGCGAAACGTTTAAAAAACGTGATTTGATTATAGAATATGCAGAAAACCCTACTTATCCTGAATACATCAGGTTTGAGGCTTTACAAGATAAAACAGCTTTGTTCGACAGCTTAAAACCTGGCGACGAAGTAGAAGTTTCGTTTAATTTGCGTGGCCGTCCTTGGACCAACAAAGAAGGCGTAACCTCTTATTTTAACAGTTTAGTGGTTTGGCGCTTAACTGCCTTGACCAATACGGCCGGTGCCGCACCAGCAGCAGCGCCACAATATGCCGCGCCAGCTGATCTAAATGCATCGGCAGGTGAGGAAGACGATCTTCCTTTCTAAAAGATCTTTTTTAAGCAAACAAATTTAAATGCCAGGCCGTCTTGATTTTCGAGACGGCTTTTTTTGTTTAAGCAATTGGCAATTACTGTGTTAAAAAGTGTTAAAACCTAGGCTTATGGGTTAATACTTCGCTATTTTTGAATAACTAAAAGATGAAGAAGAGAAGTCTCTGGATAATTACGGCCCTCATGACCCTGGCCTTGCTGGGCGTTTTTGTGATGCAGGTGTATTACATCAGGGAATCCTATAAGCTCAATTCGAGGCTTTTCGAAGAGAATGTAAACCAGGCACTCAATGCTGTAGTGAACAAAATCCAAAAGACAAACGCCGTTACGCACATTAACCGAAAAGACGGTGAAGTCCGCGAACTGCGCGAGCAAGACCTTCAGAACAAAACTGACAGCATCGTTTCCTTTAAAGTTCGCTTTAAGGATAGTGAAAGCCAAAGAAAATATAGGCAGCAGCAGCAAATTCTTAATTATATTCTTTTTCAAGACAGTACCATTAAGGCTAATTTTCTTTCGCCTTTTATGATCACAGAAGAAGAGTACAAGATTTATACTAGTCCAAGTTCTAATGCAAACAATAAGTTGGGCTTGGAAATAGAAGATATTAAAGATGTAAACGGCAACCTGATCAGCAGGCGTGTCCATCCAAGGTTTTTGCATTTGCGACAAGATCTGCAACAAGGCAAATTGCCAGATACGATCAGGTACATTGCCTTTAGTCCACAAAACTGGTTGCCAAACGTAATTTCATTTCCAAGCAAGGATCCCGATCTGATGGCCAAGTTTAAGGTTGAAGATGCTAAAACGGAGCGTAAATACAAAATGGAACTGGACCGTTTATATGCGGATACAGCCAATCTGTTTAGTACGGAAAACTTTAATCTGGTACAAGATGTAGCGAAGGAATTGGAGAATAAAGATGTACCGCTCGAAGACCGGATTCCGCCTAAGAGGATATTGGATACTTTGATCAAACGGGAACTATTGAGCAAGAATATCAAGCTCGATTACAACTATTGGCTTACGCCAGCCAAAGACAAGAGCAAAATTATTTATCAGAACATTACGCATATAACGGCGGAGGCGCTGCCTAAGAATACATTCGAGCATGTGGTGTTTAGCAATGATGTAGCCATTAAAGATCCGGGAATGCTGTATGTGAGCTTCCCAAACATCAGCTCGCTCATCTTTAGCAATATGTTTGCTACACTGGCTTCGTCGGTGGGTTTGCTTTTGGTGCTGATCTTCATCTTTACCTATACCATTTTGGCCATCATCAGGCAGAAAAAACTCTCGGAGATGAAAACGGATTTCATTAACAACATGACGCATGAGTTTAAAACGCCAGTAGCTACCATTATGATTGCCAGCGAGGCGTTGAGAGATCCGGAGGTGGTGGAGGACAAAAGCCGAATTAGCCGATTGGCTAACATTATCTATGACGAGAACGTACGTTTAGGCAATCATATTGAGCGCGTATTGAGCGTAGCCAGGTTAGAAAAGAAAGAAATCAAATTAGAATATGCTCCTGTAAATGTAAACGATCTGATTACAGCAGTGGTAGATAGTATGGGCCTGCAGCTGCAAAAGCGCAATGCCAAGGTAACTTTAAACCTCAGTACCACCTATGATTTGGTAATGAGCGATGAACTGCACCTTTCTAACGTGATTTACAATTTGGTAGACAATGCCAATAAATACAGCTTGGATGCACCCAACATTACCATTAGCACGCGAAACACCATAAAAAATGTATATGTGCAGGTAACTGATGAGGGTATTGGGATGACCAAGGAACAAACCAAACGCATATTTGATCAGTTTTATAGGGTACATACCGGCAACCTGCACGATGTGAAGGGCTTTGGCCTGGGGCTTAATTATGTGCAGGATATTTTGGGACAGATGGGGGCTAGTATCAAAGTGCAGAGCGAAAAGGACAAAGGAACAACGTTCGAAATTATTATACCATTTAAACATAGCAATTAATCATCATGAAGAAAATCCTATTGGTAGAAGACGATCCAAATTTGGGCCTATTGTTGCAAGACTACTTACAGCTAAAAGGCAAATTCGACGTGGTGCTATGCGTTGATGGCGAAGAAGGCCTAAAAGCGTTTTCGAAACAGCAGTTTGACCTTTGTATCCTGGATGTGATGATGCCTAAAAAAGACGGATTTACATTGGGTAAGGAAATTAGAAAGGCCAATCAGCATATCCCAATCATTTTTGCCACTGCCAAAGCCATGATGGAAGACAAGGCATCTGCCTATGATTTAGGTGGCGACGATTACATTACCAAGCCTTTCCGTATAGAAGAATTGCTATTGCGCATCAATGCCCTGCTCAAACGCGTGGCCAGCAAAGAAGGCGCTAGCAACGAACCCGTGCAAACCCAATTCCAAATTGGAAAATATACTTTCGATTATACCACGCAACTGATCCATTTTAACGGACAGCAACAAAAACTCTCTACCAAGGAAGCCGAATTGCTACAATTGCTTTGCCTCAAGAAAAATACGGTATTGACCCGAGAAGAAGCATTATTAAGCATTTGGCATGATGACAACTATTTTAACGGCCGGAGCATGGATGTTTTCTTGAGCAAGCTGCGCAAGTACCTGAAAGAAGACCCTAAGGTAGAAATCTTAAACGTACACGGCAAAGGCTATAAATTGTTGGTGAACTAATTTCTTTTATTGGCGTCCTCGTCAACAAAAAACTTATCAAGTGGGGTACCAGCAAGGGATTTTTTTATACCTTTCCTCCTCAATTTGATCCAATGACTTTAGAAGAAGCAAAAATATTTGGCAGAAACCAAGCCTTAATAAAGACGGCAATTGTAACGCTCGTACTGTTGCTATTTTATTTATATCAAGAAACCAGTGGCGATTTTGCAAATGGGCTGGTCTTCTTTTTAGATGCTATTCTTAGTGCAAGGTTTATCGGTATTCTTATGATCCTATTTGGTCTGACCTACATCTTCGGCAAAAGGGCAGGCAAAGCCATTATTTTCGAGCAGAAACATTTTGCCCCTGTTGCCATCAAGTATGCTGTAATTATTGTACTAACCATTACCATACCGGCCTTTATGCTCACCATTATAAGTGGTCTGGCCTCCGAAAGCCTTCAAGAATTTGCTCTGGCATTTATTCTAGGTACGTTGTTATGGACAGTGCCCTTGTTGCTGATCTGGTTTTGGGCCACCAATAAAATGCGCCTGCTGAGCAAGCAAGTTCAGTTGGAAAACCCCAAGTCAGAAAGTTTAGAGCCAGGAAGCTCAAAGACCGAAAGCTTGAAGTAATGGTGTCAAATCGAGAAGTTCAGAAGCCAAAAGCTATAAGCTAACGGCTCTTAAAATATCGAAGGCATAGTCTCCCCAATCTTTCAAGGCGTCTTTTAAAATAATAGCAAGTTTTTTGTTGTCTGTTGGCTTGCCTTTGGTTGGCTCTTTCAATTGGGCATCGGTTACGGGCTGGTCTGTTACCGAGGTGGCAAACCAGGTAATGTGTTCTTTAGGCAAAGCCAGTCCAAGTATCATTCCCGGGAGGCCATTAAAAGATTCAGGGCCACCAGAAACGGCGATTTCATCGGTATAAAAAGCAACTACGTAAATCGAATCCATAATTACGGCATTGGCTCTACGGCAATCGTAACCGGCAATGTTTCTGATCTCATCCGTTAGCTTCCAGTTGATTTTGCGTGTACTGTCTTTTACCAGATAAGTTTCGTCGAAGATTTTCTTCTGCGTAACGCTTGTGCCCTCTAAGGTATTGGTCAATATGATATTGTTTTGCTTGGCTGTTTCAAAATCAAACCAGCTGTTTTCCAATATTTCTTCTTCTACCGGAGTAAACAAGGTTTTGCCTTTCGAAAATGTGAGATTGCTTTTTAACAGCTTAAACTGAGGCTTGTTCTTCTTGTAATCTTCCAGAATTTTTTGCCCCCAGCTATCGTCTTTGTTTTTCTTCACCCGCTCGGTCATCAGGGCCAATATGTTTACTTTTTTCTCGTACTCAATTGTACCCTGTGTTACAAAACGTACATTTTGGGCAAATAAAGTCTGGCTGGTTACAGCCATAATAACGATGATGAATATATGTCTGATTTTCATGGTCTTAATTATTTTTGAGGTGCGCCACCCATTTTGCTAAAATCCCAAACGAGCGAGAACATAAAGTACCTGTTGATATTATTGTAACTGGTTTGTACAATCGAGTTTGCCGAAGCATTGCGGCTAAAGCCCCTGTTTTGGTTCAGCAAATCGTTGCCCTTAAGCATCAGCTTCAGGTCTTCTTTTTTGAAGAAGCTCTTCGAAAGTGAAGCGTTGATGATCATTTGCTCGAAGCTGCTGTTAAATGATGATGAGCTTGGCGTATAATTGTAATCGGCATCAGCCTGCAAAGTAATCTTTTTAGGTAAAACAACTTTGAGGTAGCTATAGCCACTGGTACCCCAGCCTTTATTGCTGCGCTGTGGTTGTAGCGATGATTCCTGCGAATTATAACTTGGCCCGAAGCCTATGCTGATCTCAAATTTTTCGCTGTAACGGCTCAGATCGGCCCTTGGACTGAACCTGGTGCTGGTGCTTTTGTTAAATTGATTGTTGATGTAGCTATAACCGGTACTGCCACCAGCGCTAATGTTGAGTCCGGCATCCATCCCAATAAATTTCAGTTTCCTGCGGAAGCCCCCATAAATATTATAGTTGATTGGCGTCTTACCGTTGAGGTTAACTGATTGGAAAATAGATTTTCCTGCGGTATCAGTTACGGTATTGTTTACAATGGCGTTATTGGTAAAAGAAAAGTAGCCATTTACATAAATAGACTGGTTGCTAATTACCTTATACGAATTATAGCCCATGTTAATGCTGTTGCTAAAAGATGGCTTTAGGTCAGGATTACCCAATGGCTGGTTCAATGGATCGGTATTTACACGTACTGGTTGCAATTGGTCTACTGTAGGTTGCTGCATATAGCCATTATAGCTGAACCTGAACGATTTTTGAGCCGAGAACTTGTATTGGTAGTTTAATTGGGGTAACCAGTTAAAAAAGCTTCTTTTATACCTCGAGTTGGAAAGTGCTTCGTATTGGTCGAAGTTAACTGAATTTACCTTGGTTCCGAAAGCCAATACCGTTTTGCCTTTTTTGTAATTGAATACGGCGCCACCTTGATTGGTGTATTGGGTAGCTTCAAAATCGTTGCTGAATTCTGGGTCGAGCAGGTTATAATTGCCAGGCGATGATTGATTGAACGACTTTCTGTCTGAAGTACTGTTGTTTACGCTGAAACCATAGTTTAGCACCAAAGAAAAGAACTTGGTGATGGGCTCGTTATAAGTAAAATTAGAAGTGAATACCGATATATTGGTATTGTTGCTTTTAAACTGATCTACAACCTCACTGCTCTTAAACACACCTTTGTCGTCAAAAAATTCATTGTCTGATTTGATATAACCTTCGTTGTCTTTTTTGTTTAACCTTTGGCTTAGGCTTACCGAGAAGTTTCTGCCGGCTTTCTTCAGCTTTTTATTATAGAAAGCAGAGATATTGAACAACTGTTCCTTGCCATCAACATCATTGCTTCTTTTGCTGGTATTAAGTTTAGTATTGTCTTCTCTCGTGGTAATGCTGCCAAACTCGCTTTCGTTGCTGCTCTTTTTCAAGGTGCCATCTATCGATACCTTTAAATTGGAGGTGGTATCGAGTTTAATGGTGTAGGTCGCATCTAGCTTCTGGCGGAAAATGCTCTTTTCAGAAGCTTCGTCGCTATTGCTAAAGTTAATCCCGCTAGGCAGGTTGCTTTGGTTCAGGGTGTTCTTTTTTAGTTTCACATCCATCTGTCCAATTTTGTAATTGGTGTTTAGGCTTTCTTTGTCTTCGCGCCATTTGGTATCGTAATGTATACCGCCATTATTGGCTCTTGGAATACCCTCGCCATAATATTGGCCTTCCCAACCATCAATATCATCCTCGCTGCCACTAAAGAAAATCATATCGCCAGATATTTCCATGTTACTGTTGCCACCTCCATATTTGTTGGCATCGTCCCAGTTGAGGCCGGTTTTGCCGTTGTTGCCAGAAGTCCCGTAAACAGCAAGCTTCTGTTTGGCTTTAAACAAGTTGAACATCAACTGGGCCTGGTAAAAATCATCCGTTCCGTAGCCTGCATCTACCTTGCCGAAATAACCTTTCTTCATATCTTCTTTCAGCTTGATGTTAATGGTGGGCGTTTTTTGCCCATCGTCAACACCCGTAAAAGCCGCTTGGTCGCTGGCCTTGTCAAAAAGCTGTACCTTATCCACCATATCAGCCCGCAGGTTTTTGGTTACCAAGGTAGGATCGTCGCCAAAAAACTCTTCGCCATCTACCAGTACTTTGGGTACGGCTTTGCCCTGTGCGGTTATCTTGCCGTCTTTGTCAATCTGTATGCCCGGCAATTTTTTAAGGAGGTCTTCCACTTTATCGTTTGGCTGTATGGAGTAGCTGGCCGCATTAAATTCGGTGGTATCGCCCTTGATTTTAATCGCTGCAGCTTGCCCCCTGATAATTACCTCGTTCAATAATTTAGCCTTCGATTTCATGTTGATCAACTTAAAATCAAAGGTGGTTTTGCTCGAATCCAAACTAAAAGGACTTACGTAATCGGCATACTCGGGGTAGGTCAGCAAAAGGATGAAATCGCCCTTTTTCATGTTGTTTATGGCAAAAGATCCAGCAGCATCGACCCTGGTAAATTTGTAAAGCGTAGAGTCCTTAGCATTGAGAATGCTGATTGTTGCATTCTGCATCTTGCTTTTGCTGGCGGTATCGGCTACACTGCCTTTTATATTGAATGGGTTTTGCGCATAAGCTGCGCCACTATAGCACATTATGAGAAGAATGGCTAAACGGAGTAATTTCATGAGTATGTTTTGTTTGGCTGATGCTAAATTATAACTAAAAATTTAATACTAAAAAATTAGTTGACTTTATTTAACATTTGATAACATTTTTTAACATTTGTTACCTGCCAAAAACATTTGTGTATATTTAATTACATTTAACTTTATGAAACTACCATCAATACAAACACTGTGGCGTGGCGCCGCTGGAGTGTTTATGCGCTTTCCCCTGCAATTGCTGCTTGCTATCTCCTCTACCATTGTTTGGTGCTGGATTACCCAGTTTAATTATTATGAAAATCAGGCTTTACAAAACAGTTTGATCAAGTTGCTGGCGGTTTCTAACCTGGCGTTAACCTTATTGCTGGCCGTTGATTTATTTGCGGAATCCCATTACTATAGCCAAGTTAAAAAATGGTTCCTGAGGCTAGCTGTCTTGGCCATTTGTACCGGTTTGTATTTCCTGTTGGATCCATGGACTTACCTGGCGGATGGATTTAGGATCGGCCTTCTTGCTTTTGCCTTTCATTTGTTGGTAGCTTTTGCACCTTTTATCGGCAAGGGCAGCCTTAAAGGGTTTTGGCAATACAATGAACAGCTGTTTTTGCGCATTTTAATTTCGGGTTTTTATGCTGCGGTGCTCTTTGCGGGTTTGGCTATCGCGCTGTTTGCCATTAATGGTTTGTTTAATGTCGACATTAAAGACAAAGCCTATATGGAGCTGTTTGCCCTAACGGGTATTGGCTTTACCACCATTTTCTTTTTGGCTGGCGTTCCTTCGGATTTCGAAGGCCTCGAAAAAGAGCAGGATTACCCAAAGGGGCTAAAGATTTTTACGCAATATGTACTCATTCCCTTAATGACGATTTACCTCGCCATTTTATTGGTGTACGAAATCAAGATCGCCTTTTTATGGGAACTGCCTAAAGGTTTGGTATCGACCCTTATTTTGGGCTATTCGGTTTTTGGCATTTTATCTTTGCTGCTTATTTATCCCATCAAAGACAAAGAAGGCAATGGCTGGATCAGGCTGTTTTCGCGCTTCTTTTACCTGATGATTGTTCCTTTGATCGTACTCTTGGTTTTGGCCATTATAAAAAGGGTGGGCAATTATGGTATTACCGAATCGAGATACGTGTTAATTGTGCTGGCACTTTGGCTAAGCGTAATAACCGTATACTTTCTGCTTAGTAAAAAACAGAACATCAAGGTTATCCCCATTAGCTTGTGCATATTGGCCTTGTTGGCTGCCTACGGACCGCAAAGTGCATTTTCTGTTTCTAGGTATTCGCAAATAGCCAGGCTCAAAAAGCTTATGCAAAGCCAAGACAAAAAAGACATGAACGAACGTCCGGCAATTGTTCGCTACCTCATTGAGAGCCATGGCTTAACTTCGCTGCAAAATTTTACGAAAGTCGATTTGAAGTCGATTGAACAGAATATAGACGAGAAACTGGATAAAGGCAAGGTTAGCAGATACGAAGTCAAAAACGAAAAGATAGATACAGCCTTTGCCTTGCTCAAGGTAAAATACGTTGAAGACGATAGCAAAAGACAGTTTAGTTTTGAAAATGAAAGCGGTAATATGATTGCCGTAACCGGTTATGATGCTTATTTTCCATCTGCATTTTATGGCGCAGCAAAAGAAAGGAATTTTGCCGGATCAAAATTCAAGATCGAGTATCAGTATCAAAGCAATGCGAAGAATCCAAAAAATGATGACAAATTGCGCATCACGGTCGACAAGGAAGCGACTTTGGTATTCGATATGCTTACACTGGCCAAAAAGCTGTATAAAAAATATGAGCACGCTAGCCAGAACAACCTGAGCATAGAAACAATCCCTGTGCAAGAGATGCAATTGACCCAAGAAACAAAAGGCTTTACGCTAACGCTACAGTTGACCTATATAAATGGCACTTACGATAAAACGAATGGAAGTTTTTCTTGGATGGAATTTCAAGGTGGGGTACTCGTTAAAAAGCGTTAGGTTTGCAGCCTAAATAAGGGAGGATATTGATGATGTTGCAGGTACCAGAAGAACTTCAGCCGGCAGAATTGGCTGCCAAATTTATCAATTTAACATCGAGGCATATTTTCCTTACCGGCAAGGCTGGTACAGGGAAAACCACTTTTTTGCGTAACCTGGTTTCGCTTACCCATAAAAAAACAGTAATCGTGGCGCCAACAGGCATTGCAGCCATCAATGCGGCTGGGGTAACCATCCATTCCCTGTTTCAGTTGCCTTTTGGCACTTTCTTGCCGAGGGTGGTTCCAGAGCAGCAATTAGGAGCCTATCAGCATTACCATACGCCAAAATCTATCATCAAGCATTTGAACATGAATGCCACCAAACGACGCATTCTGTTAGATTTGGAACTGTTGATCATAGATGAAGTAAGCATGTTGCGCGCCGACCTGCTCGATGCCATCGACATGGTATTGCGTTATATCAGGAAGAACAATGCGGGTTTTGGTGGTGTGCAGGTGTTGTTTATTGGCGATTTGCACCAATTGCCACCCGTAGTTAAAAATACAGAATGGGAGCTTTTGGGTTCTTTTTACAAGAGTGCCTTTTTTTTCGATGCCTTGGTTCTAGAAAAAGACCCTCCCGTTTATATCGAACTCGAAAAGATCTATCGGCAAGCCGATCAGGTTTTTATTCAACTGCTCAATAACCTGCGCAACAATCAGGTAAGCGCGGCCGATGTAGCTTTGCTCAAATCTTATTATCGTCAAAATTACCAGCCCGATTTAAAAGACAACTACATTACCCTCACTACCCACAACAGCAAGGCCGACACTTTAAACAAGAACAGCCTTAATGAACTGGAAGGCAAATCGCATTTCTACAAGGCGATCATCGAAGACGATTTTAGCGAGAGCGCTTTTCCGGCAGAACGGCAATTGGAACTCAAGGTCGGCGCGCAGGTCATGTTCATTAAAAATGATCCAACTGGCGAACAACGGTTCTTTAACGGAAAGATCGCTATCATTACCAAATTGGGCGATGATTCGGTAGAAGTTAAGTTTGAAGATTCGCGATTGAGGCTGAGCATCGAAAAATATACCTGGAAAAATGTTCGCTATACCGTAAATAAAACCACCAACGAAATCGAAGAAGAAATTGCAGGCACTTTTACGCAGTTTCCCCTCAAATTGGCTTGGGCAATTACCGTACACAAAAGTCAAGGGCTTACCTTTGATAAGGCCATTATCGACATTGGCGATGCTTTTGCGCCAGGTCAAATCTATGTGGCACTTTCCAGGCTTCGTTCTTTGGATGGTTTGGTCCTGACCTCGCTTATTTCAGATCGTGGCATTCGTCAAGACCAAAATGTAACCTTTTTTGCCAGAACAAAGGAGCAACAGGAAGACCTGTCTGTACAGATCAAAAGAGAGAGTTTTGCCTTTTTGCGCAGCTCGTTGCTGCAAGCCTTCAACCTGAGCGCTCTGGATAATTTTGTTTTTGAGCATGTGTTCAGCTATACCAAAGATGAGCGACGATCGACAAAGCAAACGCATTTGAACTGGGCCGTAAAGTTGCAGCAAGAGCTGATTGCCCTAAAGGCACATGCCGATAAATTTTTAAAACAGCTCGAGCGTCTCTGCGCTGGTGCCCTAAGCGATGAGGGTTTTCAGTTGCTGTTAACCCGTACAGAAGCCGCCGAAAACTATTTTACACCACAACTGGTACAAATGAGCGATTCGATTTTTGAACTGATCGAAAAGGTAAAAACCGAAAAGCAAAGCAAAGAATACTTGTTCGAACTGCTCGAAATGGAGCTGATGTTTTATGAACAGTACAGGAAAATCAAAAAAGCCAAGGCAATGCTGGTGGCCACTGGCGAAAACAAGGAACTGACCAAGGACGACATTGTGGCTTTGCATCGCAACGAAAAGCGCAATGAGCAGGTGAAACAGGCTTATTCGGGAACCAAGGAAGACTTTAATTCAGAAGACGGATACACCAAGCTCAAAAGCAAAAAGAAGAGCAAAACACCGGCCTTGCCTAAACCTGATACCAAAGAACTTACCTTGGCTTTGTTTAAAGAAGGAAAAACTCCAGAAGAGATTGCCCAGGAGCGTAAAATGAGTTTAGGGACCATAGAAGGGCATCTGGCACATTTTGTAGCCAAGCACGAAATCAAAGGAAGCGATTTGGTAGAGCAAAAAAGGCTCGATCGGATTCTGGAGGCCATCAATGTGCTCAAGTCTATCAGGCTCAATGACCTGCGCGAACACCTGGGTAAATCATACGGTTTCGGAGAGCTCAAAATAGCGATAGCCGTTTACCTGGCGGATAGTTAGGGGGGAAGATGGAAAAGGGAAGATGGATCAGTTTTCAATGGGCAGTTTTCAATTTCCAACAAATCGTCATTGCGAAGAACGGAGCAATCTCTTCAATAAGTTAGGAGGAAGATGGGAGAAGGAAAATGTAAGATGTAAGATGGAAAAGGGAAGATGGATCCAGTTTTCAATCGGCAGTTTTCAATTTCCAACAAATCGTCATTGCGAGGAACGGAGCAATCTCTTTCAGTAAAGTAATTCAACTAATTGGTAGCGATTCACGATCAGGTCTGACATGACGAGTTATTACAGGAAAGATCAAACGCCTTTCTCCAGACGCTTAGCGCAATACGCTCTAAATATCCAGTTCGCCCTCAAAAACCTTTTCGGCGGGGCCACATAAAAATACATCGGTAAATTTTTGGCCATCGTAATTGAAGTTGATCTGGAGCTTGCCACCTAAAACCTCAATTGGGGTTTCTATCTTGCCAATTTGCTGTTGATGTTTAGCCATCGCCATGGCTACTGCGGTTACGCCAGTGCCACAGGCATAGGTTTCGTCTTCTACGCCACGCTCAAAAGTGCGCACAAACAAATGATCGGCTTTTGGCTCTACAAAGTTTACGTTAATGCCATTGGCTTTATAAGTCTCGTTGTTGCGGATGGCTTTCCCTTGGCTAAAAACATCTAAGTCGGCCAAATTCTCTACCTGCTTTACATAATGAGGCGAACCAGTGTTGAGTACAAAGGCCTCTCCGTCTTTTTCAATCTGTTCAACATCAATCATTTGTAGCTCTACCCAATTGCCTTCGGCTGTAATTTTGGCATAGTGCGGACCATCTACTGCCAGAAAATTGGTTTCGCTGTCAAAAATGCCAAGGTGTTTGGCAAATGCCACGATGCAGCGGCCACCATTGCCGCACATGCTGCCAACCCTGCCATCCGAATTGTAGTAAACCATTTCGAAATCGTAGTCTTCGTGGCTGAGCAAGAACATCAATCCATCGGCACCAATGCCAAACCTGCGGTGACAAAGTTGCGCTACCAGCTCATTATCGATGTTTTTGAGCGGACTCATGCGATGATCGATCAAAATAAAATCGTTGCCGGCGCCTTGGTATTTGGAGAATTTGATGTTCATGTTTTCTTCATTTAGGAATAAAATATTTGCTATAGAAAAATGCAAAATCTAAGCTTAAATTTGATTTAACATTTTTTAACACAAATTTGGATGTCCGAATGATACAAATATCGTTTATATGGTATTAATTTTGAGTAAAACATTAGTAAAAAGATAAATATAACATAGCAAATAAAAAGCAAATGAAACCATCAGGAGCATTTAGACTCTATGTAGCAACTAAAAATGCGCTTCTGATAGCTTCATTACCATTAAAAGACAAAATAAAAAGCAAATGAAAAAAATAGGGTTAATAGTGTTGGCTGCTTTTTTAGGAGGAGCAGTTGCAATAGGCGCTTATAAACTATTGGAGCGCAGGAACGATAGCTATTCATTAACTGAAAAGCAGAACATGATGTTTGCTAACAATCCAATCAAAATCGGTTCATCAGGATCGGTTGATTTTGTTCAGGCAGCTGCGGCGGTTTCTCCGGCAGTAGTACATATCAGAACTACTTATGGCAACAATGCCAATTCTGATGAACAAGCCAATGGTGGCAGCATGGAAGATATGTTCGAGCAGTTTTTTGGTGGTGGCGGCAGAAGAATGCAACGCGTGCCAAGAGCAGCTTCGGGCTCAGGAGTAATTTTAACGCCCGATGGCTATATCGTAACCAACAACCACGTGGTTGACAATGCCGATAAAATCGAGGTGGTGCTATCAAACAGGAAAAAAGTAATGGCCAAAGTAATCGGCAAAGATGCCAACACAGATTTGGCTTTGATCAAAGTAGAAGCATCAGACCTTCCTTTTGTGAAAATGGGCAACTCTGACAACGTGCAGGTAGGCGAGTGGGTATTGGCCGTAGGCTTCCCATTGGATTTGCAAACTACTGTTACTGCGGGTATCGTAAGTGCAAAAGCCCGTAATATTGGTATCTTAAACAGAGAGCAGCGTCAGCCAACTCGTGAGCAATACGAAGAATACCAAAGAACTGGTAAAATGCCAGAAATTCCAGCTAACAATGCCATCGAATCGTATATTCAGACCGATGCGGCCATCAACCCTGGAAACAGTGGCGGTGCCTTGGTTAATGCCAGTGGCGAATTGATCGGTATCAATGCCGCTATTGCTTCAGAAACCGGAAGAAACGAAGGTTATGGTTTTGCCATCCCGATTAACCTGGCCAAAAAGATCTTAGAAGACTTTAAAGAATTTGGTACAGTAAAACGTGGTTATATCGGTGTAACTTTCCAAGCCTTGGATGCAGATGTAGCCGAGCGTTTAAAAGTGAAAGACATCAATGGTTTATATGTGAGTGGCGTAGTACCTAACGGCGGTGCAGCAGCGGCAGGCATTAAAGAAGGCGATATCATCAAAAAAGTAAACGGTACCGATATCTATGACTCTCCAGATCTGCAAGAAAAAGTAGGTCGTATGCGTCCGGGCGATAAAGTTTCATTAGCGGTTTTAAAAGCAGATGGTTCTTTGAAAAATGTAACCGTAACCCTAAAACCTGAAAGCAACGTAACTTTAGCTTCTACAAAAGCGCCTGCCGAAAAACCAACCGGTGCTACCGTAAGTAAATTGGGTGCTAGTTTTGCCCCTGCTTCGGCCGCTGTTAAAGCCAAGTTCAATCTGAAAAACGGTGTAGTGGTTACCGATGTAAAACAAGGCCAGTTATTTGATTATTACGATGTGCCAAAAGGTGCCGTAATTACCAAAGTGAATGGTGTTGCCGTAAACAGCGTAGCCGATATCGAAAAAGCATTGCCAACTTCTCGCGATGGACAAATCACGATCTCAGGCATCAGCGATAACCGTATGTTTACCATTTCGTTCAACAATTAAGTTTAAGAATTAATAATTTTGAAAAGGGACAGCCAAAAGCTGTCCTTTTTTTATGCGCTATTAAAGTCCTAACTGCTTCTGCGAATGCGAATTTCCTCACCAATGAAGTTCTTTTTTTAGAATGTTTCTAAATTGTTGATTTGTCAGCATTTTATCATTTGCAATCTTATTTTAAATCATATTTTAAATACTTTTGCACTCAGAATATAAATTAAAAGCTAATGGGTAGTATCGCAAATGCTTTTTCCTCTTCTATAGGAAAAAAACTAATAATGGGCATCACAGGCCTGTTCTTAATCTCTTTTTTAGTGGTTCACTGTTTCTTAAACGCTTTTGTGTTTTTCGACAATACAGGTGTGCTGTTTAACCAAGGGGCACATTTTATGGCAACCAATTGGATTATCAGGGCAATGGAAGTTGTTTTGATGGCAGGATTGTTATTGCATATTGTACAAGGCGCAAGATTAACGTTCGAAAATCAGGCGGCAAGGCCAGAAAAATATGCCTATAACAATGGCAATGCCAACAGCAAATGGTACTCTCGCTCGATGGGTCTTTTGGGAACTTTGTTGCTCATGTTCTTGATTGTGCATTTGTCAGACTTTTGGATTGTTTCACGTTTTACTGGCATAGAACATTTTAATGGTGGCACGCCGGTAGATGCGGCTGGCAACGAAGATTTATATGCGGTAATGCATGCTAAATTTAGCGAGCCTTGGCGTGTAGTGCTATATGTACTGGCGATGGTATCGTTATCTTATCACTTATTGCATGGTTTCGCTTCTGCTTTTCAAACCTTGGGCTGGAACCATAAAAAATATACGCCGATCATTAAAGCCCTCGGGGTTTGGTTTTCGATCCTCGTTCCATTGATTTTTGCGCTAATGCCAATTGCAATTTACTTTGGGTGGGGTTTTTAAAATAATTTTGAACGAATAAAGCTAAATATAATGTCAGCATTAAATTCAAATATACCTGAAGGAGAATTAACCAGTAAATGGACGAAATTCAAATCGTCTGTAGCTTTGGTTAACCCTTCTAACAAAAGAAGTTTAGAGGTAATCGTAGTAGGTTCGGGTTTGGCGGGTGCTTCGGCAGCGGCAACTTTGGCCGAGATGGGCTATAAGGTAAAATGCTTCTGTTTTCAGGATTCGCCTCGTAGAGCACACTCGATTGCAGCTCAAGGCGGTATCAATGCAGCAAAGAACTATCAGAACGATGGTGATAGCACGTATCGTTTGTTTTATGATACCATTAAAGGTGGCGATTACCGTGCACGCGAAGCCAACGTTCACCGTTTGGCCGAGGTGAGTGCAAACATCATCGACCAATGTGTAGCCCAAGGTGTTCCTTTGGCTAGAGAATATGGCGGTTTGTTAGATAACCGTTCTTTTGGTGGTACACAGGTACAAAGAACTTTCTATGCAGCCGGTCAAACTGGCCAGCAATTGCTTTTAGGTGCTTACAGTGCTTTAGAACGCCAAATTGGGATGGGTAAAGTAGAAATGTTTACCCGTCACGAAATGTTGGAAGTGGTTAAAATTGATGGCAAAGCTCGTGGGATTATTGCTCGTAATTTAATTACGGGTGAGTTGGAACGTCACTTTGGCCATGCGGTGGTTTTAGGAACCGGAGGTTATGGAAACGTATTCTTCCTTTCTACCAACGCCATGGGAAGCAACGTTACTGCAGCTTGGAAAGCTAACAAACAAGGAGCATTTTTTGCCAACCCATGTTACACGCAAATTCACCCAACTTGTATCCCGGTTTCTGGCGATCACCAATCTAAATTAACCCTAATGTCTGAGTCGTTACGTAACGATGGAAGAATTTGGGTGCCTAAAAAGAAAGACGACCCTCGTAAAGCTTCAGAAATTCCTGAAGATGAAAGAGATTATTACCTAGAACGTCGTTACCCTGCTTTTGGTAACTTGGTACCTCGTGATGTGGCTTCGCGAGCGGCTAAGGAGCGTTGTGATGCCGGTTATGGCGTAGGTGCTTCTAAATTGGCAGTTTATCTAGATTTCAAAGCCAATACAGAACGTTATGGCAGAATAGAAGCTTCTAAAGCTGGTAACCATAATCCTGATCAAGAGACTTGTTTCCGTTTAGGTACAGAAGTGATCAAAGAAAAATATGGTAACCTATTCGATATGTATGCGCAGATTACGGGAGAAAATCCTTACGAAATGCCAATGCGTATTTATCCAGCTGTTCACTATACAATGGGTGGTTTATGGGTAGATTATAACTTGATGACTACCGTACCTGGTCTATATTGTACTGGTGAGGCTAACTTCTCAGATCATGGAGCCAACCGTTTAGGTGCATCTGCATTGATGCAGGGTTTGGCAGACGGCTATTTCGTTCTTCCTTATACCATAGGTGCCTATTTGTCAAAAGAGATTTCTGTAAAAGCAATTCCAACAGACCATCCTGCATTTGCAGAAGCAGAAGCTAAGGCAAAAGGAATTTTAGATACATTAATAGGGATCAAAGGCACTAAATCTGTAGATTATTTCCATAAAAAATTGGGATTGATCATGTGGGATAAATGTGGCATGGCTCGTAATGCTGAGGGATTGAAATCGGCAATTGCGGAAATTCAACAGTTGAAAAAGGATTTCTGGGCCGATGTACGCGTTCCCGGCGATGTAAACGAATACAATCCAGAGCTAGAGAAAGCTGGTCGTGTGGCCGATTTTATCGAGCTTGGCGAGTTGATGTGTATAGATGCCCTTAACCGTAACGAAAGCTGCGGTGGCCACTTTAGAGAAGAATACCAAACTGAAGAGGGAGAGGCTTTGCGCGACGACGAAAATTATGCCTACGTAGCCGCCTGGGAAAATAAAGGTGATGGAACTTTCGAATTGCACAAAGAAGAGCTGAAATTCGAAAATATTAAGATAGCACAAAGAAGTTATAAATAGTAGCAAGATTGGAGTATCAAGTAGCAAGAAAGAGTTAGTCTTGATACTTGATACTTGTTGCTCGATACTTAAATCTCAAGAAAATGAGTACAGGAAATATGAACTTAACGCTAAAGGTTTGGCGTCAGAAAAACAACAAAACTAAAGGACAATTAGTCGACTATAAAGTGGGCGATATCTCTCCAGATATGTCTTTTTTAGAGATGTTTGATGTTTTGAACGAGAATCTGATCAATAAAGGCGAAGAGCCTATTGTATTTGATCACGACTGTCGCGAGGGCATTTGTGGCATGTGTTCTATGTTTATTAATGGCAGGCCACATGGACCAAAAGAAGGCATTACCACTTGCCAGTTGCACATGCGTTCTTTTAAAGATGGCGATACCATTGTAGTTGAACCTTGGAGAGCGAAGGCATTTCCGGTAATTAAAGATTTAACCGTAGATAGATCAGCATTCGACCGCGTTATTGCGGCAGGCGGCTTTATTTCGGTAAACACGGGCAACGCACAAGATGCCAACAACCTGCCTATTCCAAAGGCACAGGCAGATGCCGCTTTCGAAGCCGCCGCTTGTATTGGTTGCGGTGCCTGCGTAGCTACGTGTAAAAATGCATCGGCTATGCTTTTCGTATCGGCTAAAATATCTCAATTGGCTTTATTGCCACAAGGCCAGCCAGAGCGTTACAAACGTGTACAAGGCATGGTGGCACAAATGGATGCCGAAGGTTTTGGTAACTGTACCAACACTGGAGCCTGCGAGGCCGAATGCCCTAAAGGAATTTCTTTAGAGAACATCGCCCGCATGAACAGAGATTTTTATAGTGCTAAATTCATCAGCGAAGAAGAAGGATAATCCAATCGGCAGTTAATGGTTGATGCACTTGTCAATTGAAAACTATTAACTGAGATTTGCTTTTTTGTAAAAAAATAGTTAAGTTTAGTTGTCCGAGACAAAGGAGATTATATGAAAACGAGAAACCCCAACCATACGGCCGGGGTTTTTTGTTGATTTATTATCCGCCACTTTAAATGTCGTTGTACTTGATTGGACTACATTGTGCAAATTTTTCATTTGCCGTTAAAACAATTCCATGGGTTTTGATAAACTGGTTGAGCAGGTGCCCAAATTGCTGTTCTTTTTGGGCAGAGAGTTCATCTTTTGGAAAGCTGTATAAAAAATAATCGATCTTGCCCTCCGGCGTAAAATAAATTCGATTAAAGCATCGGGTTTGTTTCTCCCACTTAAAATTTTTCGATTGAAGAAAAGTACCAAGCTCCTTAATGAGCTTGGCGTAGGTCTGTTGCAACTTGACCTGTTCTTCATTGGTTTTAAATACGGCAAGCTTGGGCTCGCTATGTACTGCACTTTTGTATAAGCTGTCGAGGTGTTGATAAGAAAACCCAGCCTTGGCTGCCTGCTCAAAAGTGAGCGCTTGGCTTTGGCCTAATGCATCTATTGTGTTGAACACCATCAAAAGCAGCGCGACAATGGGTATTAAATAGCGTTTGATGTTCATTATTTGTCCATTGTAAATTTAATAGGGATGTTATAGGCTACTGTAACCGCTTTTCCGTTCTCAGATCCCGGATTCCATCTTTTCATCAGCTTTGCTACCCTAATAGCCTCTTCATCTGTACCGCCACCAAGTCTTCTTTCTACTTTGATATTAGAAACCAAGCCGTCTTTATCTACTATAAAAGAGACAAATACATTGCCTTGTATGTTCTTTTCGGCAGCTTGTTTAGGGTATTGGATGTTTTTGGCGAAGAACTGATAAAGTGCATTCAGACCTCCAGGATAAGTTGGCGGGTTTTTCATGTTTACGAAATTATGCACTTTATTATCCTCGCTATGTGGAAGCTTAGGCAGGTTTTTAGCTGGAGCAGTGCCAGTGGCGGCTACATTTGAAGCCTTACCTGCACCTGTGCCTTTATTTAAGGTAAATTTAACGGGCATGGTGTACATCGTTCTTACAGGTTTGCCCTTATTAACCCCAGGGTTCCATTTTTTCATTAGCTTGAGTACTCGGATAGCTTCTTCGTCTGTACCCGAGCCTAAACGCTTTGTGTTTTCGTCTGTTTTAAGCGAAGAGATGGAACCATCAGCCTCCACTATAAAAGATAAGAATACATTTCCCTGTACATTGTTTTTAACGGCCAAGGTTGGGTATTTGATGTTTTGACCCAGGAATTTATAGAGTGATTCTATCCCGCCAGGATAAGTAGGTGGCTGGTCTAGCGAGGTGAATTTGTACACCTTGTTGTCTTGTGCCTGCATTTGGTTTTGACATAAGACGAGCAGTAACACCGCAAATAGCGATGAGAAAATCAGTTTTTTCATGTGATTTGTTTTAAGTTAGTTTGATGTTTTTTTGTTTTTTTCTGAAGCGTATTTTTTAGTGGTGATCACGATGACGCCGTTTTGTGCTTCTTTGCCGTAGAGAGCAATGGCCGAAAGGCTTCGCAATACTTGGATGCTATCAATGCTTTCTGGAGCAAGCGTACTGCTGTCGAAATCTTCTATTGTTTTGCCGTCGACAACATACAAGGGTTGATTGCTGGCCAGGCCATTCGATCCGCGTAAGAAGATAGACGAACCCATCCCTTTGATTTTGATGGACCCTTGTTCTTGGCCAGAAACAGTTGCATTGATTGGAGCCATTGCATTAATGGTGATGGTATTGAGGGCTGTAAAACCAGTCGGCAGTTGCGCGTCTCCATTTACAATTGTTGTGTTGGCGCCTTGTAGCCTAAAAGAAATGCGTATGGCATAGTTTCCGTTTTTGACTGCTTTAAAATCTGGATAAGCCAAGATGAGGTTTACTACTCCGATATCAGTTTTGGTGCTAAGTTCGTTCTGTACATTTATGTTTTTTACTGCGCCCTTGTCCAAGCTAAAAGTAATAATGTTATCACCCTGCAATAGGTTCAGCCTTGCTTCGGCAGGATAGCTCGTTTTGGTAGAAAGGTAGCGGTAAAAAGCATCCCACTCTGACCTGGCTTGTATTGCCCAATTTTGAAATGAGCATAGCATTAGCACCGCAAATAGCGATGAGAAAACAATTTTTTTCATATGGTTATAATTTATTTTATTGGTGATTAAACTACCATGATTATTTATTCGGGATTGGTAAAATCATGATGGTTTAATCTGTTTAAGATTTAATTCCTATTGGTTAAGGTTGCGGTTACTTTTGGTATTTTCTGTTGCTTAGAAGTAATGAGGAGTACCCCGTTCTCTGCTGCCTTTCCGTACAATGCCACTCCACTGGCTGATTTAAGTACATCTATGCTGCTGATATTCTTGGCATCCATATCTTGAAGCGCGGCATATTCTTTGATTTCGCCGTCAATGACAACTAATGGTGCCTCTTTTTCTGATACGCCTCTTAAACGGACGGCCAAACTCTTAGGCGATAGTTTTTCTCTTCTGCCCGACTCCAAAGAAAACTTGATCGGGATGTTGTATTTTACCCTTACCGGTTTGCCGTTTTGCGTGCCTGGGTTCCAGCCCCTGGTTAATTTAAGTACGCGGATGGCTTCTTCGTCTGTTCCAAATCCCAACCTGCGGTCCACTTTGATATCACTCAAGGTTCCATCCCTTTCTACTGTGAAAGAAACAAAAACATTGCCTTGTATATCATTTTCGATAGCCATAGTAGGGTATTTGATGTTTTTGCCTAAAAACTCATAGAACTTGGTTACACCGCCTGGATAAGTCGGCGGATTTTCCATGCTTACGAAATTGTATATGTTTTTATCGTCAAACTTAACTTCTTCCGGCTCTTTGTCTTTAGGGACAAAACCTTGGATAACCAAGTTTAGAGGCGTATAATCAGTCGGAGTACTTGCATCATCGTTAATCAGTTTGGTATTGGCGCCATCTAGTTTAAAAGCTACGTTTAAGCTGTATTTGCCATCTTTCTGAAGGATGCTTTCTGTGTTGAGCAGGGTTTGCATAACTTCCTCTTCGCAACCTTCGCCAAGTCCATCTTGTACGGCTACATTTTGCAGCTTGCCATTGTTTACGCTAAAATTAACCACTACGCTGCCTTGGATTTTCTTTTGGACTGCACCAGCAGGATATTTGATATGTTCGCCTAAGTACCTATAAAATGTGCTTAGCGAAGTATTTACATCGTCTGTATTTGCTGGCTGTACAGTTGATTCATTCATGGGATCGCCTAAGATCGTTGCGGTTGAATTAATCCGTTCTTGCGGAGGTGGAGGCGCAAGGTTAACCACGCTCAAAGGCGCTTGGATCAATTGGCCTACAACAGATTTGGCGTCGTTTAAGGGAATCTGCTCCGCTACGGCCAAAATTTTATTGTTTTTTCGGATGGTTGCCGATGATAGTACTAAGGTAAGCGCAAACAGTGGCACAAACATGCCATATTTAAGGATGGCTGTTTTTTTAGAACGCTCCTTGTGCAACATGAAAATGCGCTTTTTAATCAGCGATTTAGTGAAAAAGCCGTTGGTCAGCGTATTTGGTCTTACGCCAAAAGCCTGGCTGAGCAAGAGCAGCGAATAGGTCTCCTTGTCGCCCTGAAACTTGGCAGCGGCTTCATCAGCTAAAAATTCGTGTATGTTTTTAACGGTATGTTTATAGGCGTAAATAATAGGATTGAACCAGGTAAAGATTCCTAAAAATTCAAAGAACAATACATCTACAGTGTGGAGTTGTTTAATGTGGATGTCTTCGTGAAGGCTTACCGTGGCTACTTCTGGCAAATCGCCAGCAATTACTTTTTTTCTGAAGAAGGAGAAGGCGGCGCCATTGCTAATGGTGCGGAGCAACTTGCGGACAGCCAGTAGCTGAAAAACAAATCGGCCTATAAAGAACAAAATCCCCAGCAAATAAACAGATACTATAAAAGTACCCCAGTTAAATTTGGCGGCCTGATCATCTACAATAGTTACCTGGGCTACCAAGCTGTTCAGCTGGTCTACGCCTACATAGATGTGTCGGCTTACTTCTTGCTTGCTGAACCATTCGAAACGCATAAAAGGAATGCCCAGCGAAAGGATGCCAGATCCAATCAAATAGATGCGGTTCAGGATAAAGTAAGTCTCCTTATCTAGCAGCAGCCTATAGAAGCCATAAAATATAACCAGGTAAATGTTTACCTGCAAGAGGTAATGTGCCCAACTCATTTTGGCCTATTTTTAAATTTGTTGATCATTTTTAGGATCTCGTCAACATCGCTCAGGTCTAGTTTTTCTTCTTTTACGAAGAAAGAGAACATGCTTTCTACAGAATTCTCAAAATAGTTGCCCAATAGTTTCTCCGTAGCATGGCGCTTATATTCTTCCCTGCTGATTAAAGGATAGTACTTGTGTGCTTTGCCAAAGGCTTCGTGGCCAATAAAGCCCTTTACCTCTAGGATACGAATAATGGTAGAGACGGTGTTGTAGGCTGGTTTGGGCTCTGGCAAATAATCCATCACCTCTTTTACAAACGCCTTGTCCAATTGCCATACAATTTGCATGATCTGTTCCTCTGCCTTCGTTAAATCTTTTATTTCCATGATAATTGTTGTGTTTTGATGGTTGTTTACAATAGGGAGCTAAGTCAATCTAAACAACATCTATACTAATTTTACCTAAACTTAAAACTAATATCTTAGTTTACAAAATTTTTTATTGATTATTTTCTAATATTGGAAAAATAATTTACAAATCGGATGAAACCATCATGAGCAGGTTGCTCAAAAACAGTAAAAAATAAGCTCATGATAGCTTCATAACCATTAAAAAATAATTATATCCTGATGAAAATAGCTTTTCATGGTGCCGCCCGAAACGTAACGGGAAGCAAGCACTTGGTTACCCTTAACAACGGAATAAAAATATTGTTAGACTGCGGCATGTTTCAGGGGATGGGCCATGAAACGGAAGAACTCAATGAGCATTTTGGCTTTGATGCTTCTACGGTTGATTTTTTGATCCTTTCGCATGCCCATATCGATCATAGCGGTTTGGTGCCTCGCCTAATTGCACAAGGTTTTAAAGGCATTATTTTTGGAACCCAGGCAACTAAAGAACTGAGCAAGATCTTATTGCTCGATTCGGCAAAAATACAGGCTGGCGATCTCAAATATAAAAACAAGAAGCTGCAGCAAAGAGGCTTGCCGCTCGAACAGCCGCTTTATGATGAGGATGATGTGCTCAAGGCGATAGACTTTTTTGTTGCCGTTGATTACCTGAACGAAACCCGCCTAACTAACGATGTGAGCGTGCAATTTATTGATGCAGGTCATATTATCGGCAGTGCTTCGGTGCATTTGACCATTAAAGAAGATGGCAAAACCACAAGGTTAAGCTTTAGCGGAGATGTTGGGCAATATGGCGACCTATTGCTTAAATCGCCACAGGACTTTCCGCAGGCCGATTATATTTTGCTCGAATCTACCTACGGCGATAGGCTGCACAAAGATGCCCAACCTACCAAAGAAGCCTTGCTGAAAGTAATTGTAGAAACCTGTGTGCAGAAACGTGGCAAGGTAATTATTCCGGCGTTTAGCGTAGGCCGAACCCAAGAATTGCTTTATATATTAAACAACCTCGACCTTGAGGGCAAGCTGCCAAATGTAAAGGTTTATGTAGATAGTCCTTTATCGGCCAAGGCCACCCAAATTGTAGAGAACCATGCCGAGGGCTATAACCAGGATGTGCTCAATGTACTGAAAATAGACGATGAACCTTTTGACTTTAAAAACCTGCATTATGTAGAGGATGCCGACGAATCAAAGGCGCTTAATTCCAATCCTGATCCTTGCATCATTATTTCGGCATCAGGCATGGCCGAGGCAGGACGTGTAAAGCACCATATCAAGAATAACATCAGCGATCAAAAAAATACCATTTTGATGGTAGGCTACTGCGAACCCAATTCTTTGGGAGGCCGATTAAAAAACGGGGCACAAGAAGTTAGCATTTATGGCGAGCAATTTAAAGTAATTGCAGATGTAAGGAGCATCCAATCCATGAGTGCGCATGGCGATTATGAAGACTTGCTCAAATTTATCTCAAAGCAAGACCCACAAAAAGTAAAACAGATCTTCTTAGTGCATGGCGATTATGATGTACAGCAAATATTTAGAGAGAAGCTATTAGCCAAAGGCTATCGGAACGTAGAAATTCCGGATCGCCATCAAGAGTTTGTGCTCAGTTAGCATAGTGAGATGGAAGATACAGATGTAAAATGGAAGATGTAAAATGGAAAATGGAAGGAAGTTTTCGGTTCCAAATCACTGACAACGGGCTATCGAGTTTGGACTTAAATCGAAATTAATTCATGCTTAATACCATAAACTACTAAACCGGTTCTCGATTTGATATTGAGTTTGGCGAAAAGTGCTTCGCGGTAGTTGTCAACCGTGCGTGGACTTACGTTCATGAGGTTGGCAATTTCTTTGTAGGTAAGTTCCGTACTGCAAAATTGTAGGAAGCTCAATTCGCGTTCGGTAAAAGTAGGTTTTGGCGCATCTTGCTTAAGCGAAACCAATAAGCGTCCAGAAACCAAGTCGTTGATGTAAAATCCTTTTTCAGTGATGGTTTTAATCGCTAACAGCAAATCACTGGGCTTTGATTCTTTGACCATGTAGCCACCGGCGCCAGCTTTCAGCATGCCAATGATTTCCTTTTCTTCGTCGAACATGCTGAGTGCCAATACATGGAGGGCAGGGTAATGTTCCTTGAGCCATTTGGTACTGGCATAGCCATCCATTTGAGGCATGTTGATGTCCATCAGTACCAGTTGAACTTCAGGGTGGTTTTTGATTTTCTCTTGCAGATCGATGCCATTGGTGGCTTCAAAAGCAACCTCTATTTCTTCAAACTCGGTGAGCAGGCTGGCCAAGCCAGAACGGAATAAGGTATGGTCATCAACAATGGCAATAGAAATGGTGTTTTGCATGGCTTAGGGATAAGGGATTTCGATGGTGATGGCGGTGCCTTTTTGTGGTATAGAATTGATTTGAATACTTCCATTGATCATGGCGATGCGTTTTTGCAGGGAAGCGAGGCCCATGCCCATCTTTTCTTTTTTAATCGTTTCGTAATCGAAGCCAATACCGTCTTCTTTCACCTCTATCTGCAATAAACCGTTGCTTAACTGCGCATCAATAGAGATGTGTTTGGCCTGCGCATGTTTGATAATATTGTTGAAGATTTCTTGCAGCAGACGCAATACGATCAGGTCTTTCTGAGGAGAATTGATCTTTAAATCGGTTAGTTGGTTGTTGAACTGCAATTGGTAAGCTTCTGTTTTTTTGAGCCAGTTGAATTCCTGTTGCAGAGCATGGCCAAGTCCCAGCTCAATGATCTGCTCGCCATGTAAAACCTTGGCCAGTTCGCGTAGCTCTTGAATAGATTTATTGACCAAGGCTAAGGAATCGCCAATTTTTTTCTCGGCTTTTTTATGATGAGCTAGGTCAATAGAGCCCAAGGTAAGTGTGGTTAAGCTGAGCAATTGGCCAATATTATCATGCAGATCGGCGGCTATGGTTTGCATGGTTTGCTCCTGCACTTCGATTTGGGTTTTGAGGAGCTCAGCTTCGAATTTTTGATTCATCGAGAGCTTTTCTTTTGTATGGAGCTTTTTTCGCTGGTTATGGATAATTACCAAGAAAATCAATCCAACGGCAACAAGAAAGAAAACAAGGGATATTAATATAATTGCTTTGAAAAAGTCCGACCCTTGTAAAGACATAGAAATGATTTGATCCAGCATCCGTACATAATAATATTCAAAAAATTCATAATAACGTACCTTAAAGGAAAATTATTTTTCTTGCTATAGGCAACTATTTCATCGAAAAATGCACTTACGCAGGTACTTGTGGCATAAAAAACAAGACAGCCGGTAACAAACCAAAAAGCAGGCTCTTTTAGAATATCTCGTGGTTCTTCTTCTTGAAACAAACTATAAAAATACAAGATCGACAATACGATCATCACTCCATTAAATAAGGTGTTTGCTGTAGAAAAAGAAACATCAAAGCCTTTGCTGTTCCAATCCCAAATATAACAGCCGATTAAAAGTAGTAAACATACTCTGCATACATTTTTAATAAAAGGCAGCTCTATTATTTTATAGAAAATATAAACATGGAATACCATATAGATCAAAAAAAACAGGTTGTACAGCCATTGGGTATACAGCCCTAAAAGCAGAATCCTGTTTACGAAGAAGCTAAAGCTTTCAACGGCAACGGTTATTGCAAGATAAGGGATAAACCACCTCCAAAATTTGGGAGATGCCTGCCTAATCAACAAAATGGATGTGATGAAACACATCCATTCTGCGATTATAGAAAAAGGTATTTTAGCTAACCACATTTTATGGCTTAGGATTGTTATCTATATCATAAATTTCCTCCTCTGCAGCATTAAATGGAGGTGCAATTTCAGCTTGGTCTAGTCCGTCTCCTGGCTCCGTTGTTGTAGTAGACCTTTCTGCACCTAATAATAAAAATTGGTTATCTTTTAGCATATCTTTGAAACCCTTAAACGGCCCAGATAAAACGGTGCTTTCTTTGAGGTTGGTGTTGCAGAGTATGGTAGTAACTTTGTTTAAATAATCTTCTGGCTTTGCTTGTCCATCAGTTGGGCATGTTGTTTTTATTTTATGTTTGCCCAGATAGATTTTTAATCCATATTTCTTAATGTGAGATTTGACTTCATCATCATTATTGATGAGATCAATGATTTTTTTTGGCAAGACTTCATTCTTTACAAATAATTCGAGCACATCTTCTAATCTAAAATGGGCGTATTTCATTTTTCTATTTGAGGTATTGACACCTCTATAGTACCTCACCATTTGTTTGATGTCGTCTTTTTTGATTCCGCCAAGAATCGGGTTTTCGAATACTTCTACTAACATAGTTTTAAGGGTTAAATAGGTGGTTTGAGTTTTTTCTAAAATTCACTAATTGTCAGCGGATTAGCAACCGTAAAATGTTCTTTCTTTTTACCGTAAAAATACCCTTTTAATTGGGGCTTATTAACCGTAAAATCAGGTGCATAATGGTTCTAAATTTGAAAAATAAAGTTGTCGATGAAGAAATGGGCAACCAAATCCAACCAAAACTAAATCAGATGGAAACAACATTTTTACCTTTTTATGCTACTTCAAATAAAGGAGTGGGTGAAGCAAACACAATTTCTCTTGGGCCGGATAATGGAGCAAATAATAACATGAGAGCTCTTTTTTGGCAAGCAATGAGCCATTCAACAAGTGAGCAGGCGGTGAATAACTGGCTAAGTAGGCTTCCGGCCTTGCGAGAAGAAATAGAGAGCATCTCTGCCATTAATATTGGAGGACATGGAAATGAAGGCTTTTTAACAACTGGTTGCGGACAAACTGGTTCGCAAGATTACCGAACGAATACAATAGCTACATGGAACAGGTTCTATTGGGCGCCGTTCTTTCAAAGGTTAAAGCCTAAGAATTATTCAATATTATCAATTTATTCATGTCATACTGGAGCTGGTGTTGCAGGAGCCGATCTGCTTTTTGCCATGGCGCAAGAAACCGGACACCCTTGTCAAGCTAGAACCGGATTTACCTATTCAAATAATCAAAGATTATGGTTTGAAAACAATTCTGTTTGGCAAGTTGCTACACCTACAAATAGGCCTAACCCAATTAATGCACCAAACCCTCATTTAAATAATGTAGACTTGCTTATGCTCTTAGAAATCGATGGGAACATTGAAGATGTAAATGTAAATAACCTCAAGTCGATTAAGTTGACAAAGGTTGGATTTATCGGTACCCGTAGTCAAAAAATGATTGGCGTAGATAAAAACGAATTACCAGATATTTCAAACTTGATCTTTGGCTCACTTCCTTTCAAGATAGATGGAGAGCCTCTTGCAGAGGTTACTGGAATAGTTGAAATGGAGTTGCAAATTGGCAAAAAAGAAGAAAATAGAGTGTTTGAAATATATAATGATCGAATAATGATCGATAAGAAGACCAAGCAGAGCTATTACGTTAATCCAGCGCTTATCAACTACATGAATAATCAATAATAAGATAATAGCTTAAAACTGGCTAAATGTATCTTATTGGATAATAATTTATTGATAGATGAATATTCTCATTTCTTATAGTCAAAACAAACAAAACATCAGCCAGCGCGAACTCGAAATCCTGCACCTGCTTTGCATGGGCTATAACAGCAGGCAGATTGGCGACCGGCTTTTCATTAGCGAATATACGGTGCAAACCCACCGTCGCAACATGATCAAAAAGCTGGGCTTAAGAAACTCGCATCAAATGGTAGTTTGGGCATTTAAAGAAAGAATGTTCTCCATATAAACAAAAAAGCCCCGAATTAATCGGGGCTTTTTTTAGTCTTAATTATTGACGTGGAGGAGTTGGTTTAGGCATTTCCTTGCGTGGCAATTTCTCTGCACGCTCAGAAGTATGGTAAACAAACGAAGCTACAATGGTCGCCGATTTTTTCAAATCATCCTCTACCAAACGGTCAAATACATCTTGGTTAGAGTGGTGGGTACGGGTGTTGTAGTCCATCGGATCTTGAATGAACTGGAAGCCCGGTAAACCTACGCCATCAAATGCCTGGTGATCGGTACCGCCAGTATTGTTAATGGTGATGGTTTTTGCACCTAAGTCGGCAAACGGAGTTAACCAGCTTTGGAAAATGTCTTTTACTGCAGCATTTCCTTGCAAATAAACCCCTCTGATGGTTCCGGTTCCATTATCTAAGTTATAATAGGCGCTTAGCTTAGCATGCTCGGCTTTTGGAGTCATATTGGTAGGATCTGCAAAATGTTCTTTTACATAGCCTCTTGAACCAAATAAGCCCTGCTCTTCAGAGCTCCACAAAGCAATACGGATGGTACGTTTTGGTTTAAAATCGATAGCTTTCAAGATACGCATCGCTTCGATCATCACGGTAGAACCCGCTGCATTGTCGGTAGCGCCAGTGCCTGAGTGCCACGAATCATAGTGGCCGCCAAGCATTACGATTTCATCTTTCAATGTAGGGTCTGTTCCCGGAATTTCGCCGATTACGTTGTAGCCTTTAGGATCTTTGTCATAGAACGAAGTTTTAACTTCAGCCTCTATTTCTACTTTTTCGCCACCGCGCAACAAACGCAAAATGTGCAGGTAATCTTCGCTGCTTACTTCCAATTCTGGAGATACCGGTTTCGCATCCAATTTGTAAGAAGCACCATTGCTGGTAAAGAAAGTACCGTAGCTGCCACGGGCATAAGTTAGTTTCAAACCAATTTTTTCGGCCAATAACATGCTGTCGATCGCAACTCTTGTCGCCATCATTCTCATCATCATGGCTCTTTGGTTGTTGCCGCCTGCTTGGCCCGGTCTGCCGCCACCCTGACGGCCAGCACCTGCATCTTGTGGAGTTGCTGCAGCCATTTTATCCAAAGCCTCATCGGTATAGCGAACTACATCTGGCGTATAAGAATTTTTTAGAGGCTGTACCAAGGCCGATTCGATCATTACGATTTTGCCTTTCAGTTTGCCTTTGTATTTAGCCAAATCGGTTACGGTATCGGCTTTGATCAAAATTACCTCAGATTTGATTGGGCCATTGGTTCCCGGAGTCCAGGCTTTTGGCGAAGCAATAATCGGACGGTAGAAAGGCAGAGTGGTAGCCGCATAGTATTTGTCTACCTGCCAGCCCTTGCCAAAATCGCCCCAAGCCTCAAGGTGAACGTTTTTAAGGCCAATTTCATTGAAATATTTAACTGCCCAATCCTGTGCCCTTTTCAATCCTGGAGAGTTTGATAAACGTGGTCCAGATACATCGGTAATATGGTAGGCAATGTCCATCGCCTTAGATTTATCCAAGCCTTCGGCTCTGATTTTTTGCACAGCAGCCGAGTTTACTGGCTCTTGCGCAAAAGCTGAAAAGCAAAGGCCTAGGGCCAATGCGCTCATCGTAAAATTTTTCATCATAATGTTAGTTTAAGTTAACAATGTGAATTTACAGCTAAAGCGAAATAGATGAGACTACCTATTCAGATTTTTACATGGATAGCGGTGATTGTTGAATTGTTATATTGTTAATTGAAAACTGTCAACTGTTTACTGATTGGAAGCGCTTTGTCCGTAGGTGGGTTTAAGGTTAGTCCAGCTTTCCGCTGTATCTTTTTTGGCCTTGGGCAGAAAAAAGGATGCCGCTTCAATCTGGGCTATTGTACTTAAGCTTGTGCAAAGTACCCTGGCAGAGGAGGCCTTAGTTTCTAAACCCGATTGGAGCGAGCACGGAGCCGAAGCCTGAGGCGCAGCAAAGCGAAAAGCGGGAATAACGTTCCAATAAAAAACAGCCTTTGCTTTTCTAAACAGGTTTATTAGACATTGGCTTGGTTGTAATTGTTAACTTATATTAAGTATCATTATTGTTGATGGAGAACAGCTAAACAGAAATAATTGTAACTTCCAGTTTAAGATTTAAAAACACTTAACATGACAAAAAGATACCTAAGCCCATTACTCTTCATCGCCTTGCTTTTTGCAGGCAAACTACAGGCTCAAAAAACAGAAAATCGAGATCCGGCCATTAGTGCTATGCTCACCGAGGTTTCTTCGGCCAATTTAGAGCAACTGATCAAAAAATTGGTTTCCTTTCAAACCCGACATACGCTGAGCGATACCACCAGCAAAACCACAGGTATTGGGGCAGCCAGGGCATGGATCAAAAGCGAGTTCGAAAAGTATGGTGCGGCCAGCGGGGGCAGGTTGCAGGTAAGCTACGACAGTTTTGTGCAGGCCGCCGATGGACGCAGGATCAAGGAGCCAACGATACTGAAGAACGTGGTGGCCATTTTGCCTGGAACGGATCCAAATGATAAACGCATGCTTATGGTTTCGGGCCATTACGATTCGCGGGTAACCGATGTGATGAACATCAAGGATTTTGCCCCTGGCGCCAACGACGATGCCTCGGGTACGGCCGCTGTAATGGAAATGTGCCGTGTACTAAGCAAGCAGAAATTTAGCGCCACTTTAGTTTTTGTAGCTATGGTAGGTGAAGAACAAGGCTTGTATGGTGCTACCAATCTGGCCAAAAGAGCCAAAGAAGAAGGCTGGAATGTGCACTTGTTGATGAACAACGATATTGTAGGCAATTCTTATGGCATGGAAACCGATATTAAGGATAACAAAAGCGTACGTGTGTTTAGCGAAGGTGTTTCGCCGGTAGAAACCAAGGAACAAGCTGCTGCCCGTCAGTCGGCAGGTACAGAAAACGATGGCAAGGCCCGCCAGGCCGCGAGGTATATTAAAGAGGTGGCCGAAAGGTATGTAGATCAGTTAGACGTAAAGCTGATTTACCGTAGAGACAGGTTTTTACGTGGGGGAGATCATACACCTTTTTCTCAGCAAGGCTTTACAGCCGTTCGCATTACCGAGATGAACGAAGACTTTAACCGCCAGCATCAGGATGTAAGAACCGAGAATGGCTTTAAATATGGCGATTTGCCTGAGTATGTAGATTATACCTATTTGCAAAAAGTTACCCGCATGAATATGTCGGTAATGGCCAATTTGGCTTTGGCAACCCAAGACCCAGAAAATGTAGTGGTTTTAACTTCGGGGCTCACCAATAAAACAGCCTTGAAATGGGAAGCGCCAAAAGGAAAAGTACCGGCAGGCTATTATGTGCTCATGCGTGAAACTACAAGTCCGTTTTGGGAGCGAAAATTCTTTGTAAAAGAAACTTCGGCCAACTTGGCCTACTCAAAAGACAATTACTTTTTTGGGGTTCAATCGGTAGATGAAGCTGGACACGAAAGTTTGGTGGTTACACCAAGACCAGGCAGATAAAAATGTGCTCTAGTTGGCGTCCACGCCAACAATAAGAATATAGGTTTGGCCACAGATTAACAGATTTTTGATTCATCAATCAGTTGATCTGTGGCTTTAATTTTTTTGGTGTTCTTCGCCAACTATAGCGTTGGCTTACCAGCCCTTTTCCAAAAGAGAAACAGCTTTTTCCAACAGCTCGTCCCTACCTTCGCTTATGCCTTTTACCGTTGGCTTAATCGGGTAATCTATTTTAACGCCCACTCTTTGTGTAGGTTTGCCATCTGGATAGAAAACGCCTATTCCAGAAATCCATGAAGAAATTCCGCCAGGCAAAATAATGGTAGAAACATTACCATCGGCTCCAGCAGTTTGGCTGCCAACTACCTTAACATTAGGCGAGCTTTGAAAGGCAATGGTGGTATACTCGGCTTGGCTTTGGCTTTCTGCATTTACAATTACAATTATTTTGCCTTTGTAGGCATCTTTATTTCCGCCGTTCATCAGGTTTTCGCCCATAACAAAAGTGCCCGGATGAGCAACACTTCCAGTAGTAAACTTTACAAAAGGTGTTTTGTCTTGCTTGATATATTCGCCAAAAGTAAAAGGCATAAATTCTGACGGATAGCAGCGCATATCAACAACTATTCCCTTCGTGTTTTCGAAAAGCTTTTTGATGGTCGGCAAATCGGCATTTTTATATTTCCCAGGATAAGCGTAGCCAATTTTATCATTTAACAAATGGAAGCCCGTTGCTTTGGTATAATCTATATTTTTATAAGAAAAACGGACACCTATCATGGGTACATCGAAATTAAAAGTGCCCTTTTCATTTTTGAATCCCAAGGTCATAGACGCACTATTTGTTCGCAGCAAGAAAGTGTTTGGCAAATCTCTCAGTTGCGTATCGTAATTAGAAGCTGCGGTAATAGGCAAGAACTGCTTAACCAGATCGGCCACTTTTTTGCCGTTGATGGTCAAAATTTCATCTCCAACCTTTACCTTGTTTTTAACGTTCAAAGTATCCACATAAAAGCCAGAAACAATTAATTTGTTTTCTATAAATTTAGCTTTAAAAGGAGCGGTATTGATGCCTTTATATTTATCTAAAACTCCATTACTATTCCACAGATTGGCGTGTGTGTCACTTATTTTTGCAATTAATTTCAATGCGGTCAAGTTATAGGCCAGTTCATTTTCTGCAGCGATAAACTGGGGAACAAAATCATAGAGTACTTTATTCCAATCTTCATCAATTTGGTATTTATAAGGGAAAAAATAATTGATCATGTTCCAGTACCTGTATAAACTTAAAATGCGGTAGCCGGCATCGGGATATTTCATGGACGCATAGGCCATTTCGTTCTGGAACTTTGGATGGCCAACACCTTCGTTCATGGCAATGTAATAGCTCTCCTTGATATTGGCATTTTTTAGGATAAAATCGATCTTCTTGGTTAGCGATGGGCTCAATATTTTGCCGGTTAACAGCTCGCCATAATTTGGTTTGGAAGTGCTTGCCTTATTATTGTTGCTGCAAGATGTACAAGCCTCAACCTGAGGCAATTTGTCTAGCTGCTTTTCTAACGCAGTGCTCAGCGCTGCATTGTTATTGGCTGCAATCACCGAGGGCAGAAACCTGAACAGTTCGGCATCCCAATTGTAATCGCCCTTGGCTACAGCAGGATGGTGGTATTTTAAAAAGCCCCAAAACTGGGCGGCAACTGCAATATTTGTGACCTGTTGTTTGGTTGGAACAAATGGCTGGATGGCTGAACCTTTGTTAAATTCATTGTCTTTTTCTGCAAGTGTAAGAGCTTTGGGCGATAAGGTTTCAATCTTTTTTTCGTCAATATATACCTGGAGGTCATCAAACCAGACCTTGCCATCTCCAACCAATAAGCCACCGATTGCAATGCTTTTCACTTCGTCGCCATACGCCAGCCTGATATGGTATTGCTTCCAGTCGTTGGTTCCCTTTATACCCTGCTTCTCCATGTTGTCTATTTTGATGATCGACCCGTCTTCGCCATCTAATCTCATCCATAAGCCTGCATAGCCATTGGCCACGTTTTCGGTTTTCATGGAGCCGACCAGGTCAATTGTACTGCCCTTGAATTTTTTGGCAATCGTATAGCCAATTACGCCATATTCAGAGCCAGCTTCCTTTTTTTCGAGCAAAACACTATATTTTCCTTCCTTTTTAATAACGCTGTCTAATTTGGCAGGGTAGGCCTTCTCCATTGCCTGGCCGAACCCAAAAGTCCAGCCAACAGGCCTATTTGTTTTTAGATCGATTTTCTCAAAACTTCCATTAAACTCAGTCTGCGCATTACAGCTGTAAATCAACGTTAAAAGGAATACTGTCAAAAGTAGGAATTGTCTGTGCATCTATAGTTAGGTTTGTTGTTACGAAACTAATCGTTTTCTTTAAAAGAAGTTGTTAAATATTGTTAACCAAGATTTTGGACTGCTTGGCTAAGTAGATTCCAAAAAAGAAAGAAGGCAACATCCATCGCCTTCTTTCTAAACTAAAAACTAAACTAAACTAAAATCTTGATGTGGCAGGTTCGTGCACCTGCCTATTTTATTTGATGGTTTTTTTGGCCACCATGAAATATCCTATAATAAATACTGCTACTCCGCAAATCAAACTGTTGTAAATCGCCTGGTCAAAAATGGCTACCTTATCTATTCCTCCCTTCGAATTCATAATGTTGGAAACAGTAAGGTTAGGGTAGGCATAAGGGAAGAAATTCACATAATCCCATTTCAGCTGAGAAGTGATGATCCCTAAAATGGTCAGTACAAAGCCTATTCCGAAAGGCTTCAAGAAATCGTTCCACATCAGGTTCATTAAAAACTGGATAGAAATGATACCAATTGAAGAAAGGAACAGTTTGGTGAAAAACTTAAAGATATATTCGCTTGGATTGAAAGCGCTAAACTTCAATTGAGGCTTTAACAGCTCAATGCCATGTCCGGTTGCAATAATGAGCAAACTGAACAGCGCCATGGTTAAGAAAGTTAGAAAAACAATATAAAGGTATTTACTGGCATAAATAGACAATTTGGGTAAGGGCAAAGAAAATAAACTTTTCCAAGTATCGCCCTTGTATTCCATGTTGGTAATGGCATAGGTGTTGTAAATAACCAACACCGGCAAAAGCAATACGCCCATTACGCCAATAATAGCCGAGATATACCTGAACCAAAGTATTGGGGCAGGATTGTTGGCCAAGGTATCTGCTTTGGAGATAAAGCCCCAACTGATCAATACGCAGATGAGCAGCGGCAATAAAACCGCACTCCAAAAAGCAAGCGTTTTTCTCGATTTATAAAATTCTGATGATAAGGATACAAAAAATGAGCGCATAAGGTTAGTTTTTTGAGGTGATGTCTAAGAATAAATGTTCGAGATCTTTTCGCTCTTTGGCCAAGCTGTAAACGGTTAATCCGTTTTGTACCAACAAAGTGTTGATTTGGCCCATGTTTTCCCTGTCTTTAAAAGTTAAGCTAATGCCTTGCTCGTCTTGCTGTACAATTTCTGCACCGGCATTGCTCAAAACAGCGGCTGCTTTTTCTTGGTCGTTGGTTTCTATCTTAACAGAAACCTTGCTCAGGTTCTGCAGTTCGCCAATGGTGCCTTGAAAAAGGAGTTCGCCTTTATTGATGATCCCCACGTGGGTAGCTGTTCTTTCTATTTCGGCCAATAAGTGGCTCGATACCAAAATGGTTTTGTGGTGTTTGGTTACCAATTCGATCATCAGGTTCCTGATTTCGATAATCCCATTAGGATCTAAGCCATTGGTAGGCTCATCTAGCAACAAAAGTTCAGGATCTGAAACCAAGGCCAAGGCAATGCCCAAGCGTTGTTTCATCCCTAACGAATATTTTCCGGCTTTTTTATGGGCGGCATCGCTTAGTCCAACCAATTTGAGCATCTCATCGCATTTGCTTTTTTTGATACCCAAAAGCAAGCAACGGTTCACGAGGTTTTCCTTGCCGCTCAAGTGGCCGTAAATGGCAGGCTGCTCTACCAATGCACCCATGCGTTTGAGGCTGGCTATGCGGTTGGTATTGATTTCCTTGCCAAAAATAAATACCTGGTCGGCCGGAGATTTAAGCAGGTTCAGCAGAATTTTTATGGTTGTGGTCTTTCCTGCGCCGTTTGGACCCAAGAAACCATAAATGCTTCCTTTCGGAACCTGCAGCGACAAATCTTTAACTACGGTTTGTGTGCCGAAGTTATAGGTGAGGCCAACTGTTTCTATAGCGAAGTTGCTCATCTTATTTTACGATTGCAGTTGCAGCTTTGATGATGTTACCTGTAGTGCTTGTAGTTTTTGTAGCAAGCTCTTCGTTTTGGTTAGCACCCATGTTGCTGGTTGCAAAAGCCAATACCATCATAAAGAAAACTGGTACTAATAAAAGTAAGAATGGCGATACGTTTGATAACTTTTTCATGTTCGTTTTGTTTTGTTGAAACAAATAGAATAATTAAAAAACTGCTGCTAAAATGTTTTAGACCAAGCACAAATTATTCTCGATAAACGCCCAAAAAGGATAGTTTTGCAGGTAATTGGTTATTTTAGCCTATTGGTAGAAAAAAAATGCCAGTTCGTCGAAAGTAAGGCCCCAAAATAAATGAAATGGCTACTTTGGATATACATTAAAAGCGTAAAATCGCATAAAGCCATTAAGGGCATACAGCCTAAAAACTGTAATAATATGTTCATGATAGCTTCATAACCATTAAAGAACAATTATATTCTGATGAAAAGTAAAAGTGCAATTATCATTAATACCATATTCTGGTCGTGTGTAATCGGACTCACTGCGCTTAATTTATACGGAAGCAGAGATAAGCTTACACTTCATGAGTTTCTGGTCGATCACCTTGCGTTCCTCATTATCCATATCTCGCTCTACTTTATCAATTACCTGATACTGATACCGAGCTTTACCAAGCGCAAGCAGAGAGCTTGGTTGTATGTACTGGCGGTTTTAGGCCTTTTGCTGGTAACCATCATCATCAAGTTTGGACTCGCCTTGATGTATTCCGAAGAAATCCTGAAGTATTTTAATAGCAATATTAAGAAATACGAATACCAGTCATACGATCATTTTATTATTCAGGCCGTTTTTACCAGCGGATTTTTCTTGGTCATGAGCTCGCTGCTCAAATTTGCGGCCGATTGGTTTTCGAGCCAACGCATCCAAATGAACCTCGAAAGCGAAAAGAAAAATATGGAACTGCAGTTTCTCAAATCGCAGCTTAACCCGCATTTTTTGTTCAACTCCCTAAATAATATCTATTCGCTGGCCTACCAGAAATCAGATAAGACCGCCGATGCCATTTTAAAGCTTTCGGAAATTATGCGCTACATGATTTATGAAAGCAACGACAGCTGGGTGAGCCTTAATAAGGAGGTGGAATATGTACAGAGTTTTGTAGAACTGCAGAAGCTGCGGTTTAAAGATGGTGCTGCGGTAGAAATCACAATCAATGGTGAAATTGACGGACAGAAGATCGTGCCCCTTATTTTAATCTCTTTTGTAGAGAATGCCTTTAAGCATGGAGTGGCCAATGATCCGGAAGATCCGATCAAAATCAATATCATTGCCAACCAGAAAATTTTGCACTTTAGCGTGAGCAACAAAAAGAGCAAAACCAATAAAGATGCCATGGGAGGCGTTGGCCTTAACAATGTGGAGCGAAGGCTGCAGCTACTTTATCCTGAAAGGTATAAATTAAATATTGTAAATTCGGCTACCCATTACACAACCGAACTGATGCTAGACTTATGATTTTAAAATGTATTGCTGTTGACGACGAGCCATTAGCGCTTGATATTATTGAAGATTACGTTTCTAAAGTTCCCTTTTTGGAACTGGTTAAGCGTACCGAAAATGCCATCGAAGCTTTACAGTTGGTACAGGCAGGAGGCATAGACCTGGTATTTTTGGATATCCAGATGCCAGATTTAACGGGTATCCAGTTTTTGAAGATAGCTGGCGAAAAATCTAATTTCATCCTTACCACCGCCTATTCGCAATATGCATTGGAAAGTTATGACCTGAATGTATCGGATTATTTGCTCAAGCCAATTGCTTTCGACCGTTTTTACAAGGCAGTAGAAAAAGTACATAAAACCTTACAGCGTGCCGAACCTGCAGCTGCACCTAAGCCAGAACCTGTGGCCGCGCCTGTAACAAACAATAATAACCACGCCGCACAGGATTTTATCTTTGTGAAAACAGAACATAAAATCCAAAAAATCCAGTTGGATGATATTTTGTACATTGAAGGGCTAAAAGATTACATTTCCATCTTTACCAAAACAGAGCGTGTAATTACCCTACAAAACATGAAAAAGATGGAGGAGACTTTGCCGAAGGGCGAGTTTATCCGCGTGCATAAATCTTATATCATCTCTTTGGATAAAATAGAAAGTATCGAACGGAGCCGTATTTCCATCGCTTCTAAAATTATTCCAATTGGAGATACCTATCGGGATGAGTTTTTCAAACTGATCGACGGAAGGAATATTTAGCTTGGTGAGTCTTTAGTCTTAAGTCAATAGTCTGGTAGCTACAAATTCTAAACTTATCGAAAGAGATTGCTTCGCGGGCTCGCAATGACGTTTGCTAAGCACATATTCTTTGCAGAAATCTTCGCGTATTTTGTAGTTAGGAACTGAAAGCTGAAAACTGGCAACTGTTAACTGGAAACTGTGAACTGAAAACTAATTAGTCGCCACCGGCGTAACCGTATAGCCCAAAGCTTTCAGGCCTTTGATCAAGCCATCCTTGCCAATTAAATGTCCGGCACCAACTGCAATAAACAGGCTTTGTCCTTGCATCAATGTTGGAAGCTGGACTAGCCATTTTTGGTTTCTGTTTTTGAGCAGCTTGTCCATTTCTTCTTGGGTATAATCCTCATGCTTGCTAAACAGCTTTTCAAATTGATCTAGGTCTTGCGCAATATAGTTGTCATAAATCTTTTGGCTTTCTGCTCTTGTTTTTTCTTCATTGATGATACTTTTGAGTAAGAGCTCTTTTTGGCGTTCTAAAGTGGCTCCAAATAAAACATTAGCCTGTTCTTCTACCGTTTCCAGTCCCAATACTTTCTTTCCTCGTTTCTTGGCATCGTCTTGAAAATACTGGTCGATTGCCGGGTTGGTTGGACTAAAGGTAACAGGCGATGTAAACGACATCAGCATTACCTGGATGGAAACCGGTTTCATCGAATTGAACATTTTAAGGTCGTAGCCACCAGAAACTTTTTTAAGGTAATCGGCTACCGTTTTGTATTCTGCAGGTGTGAGCAACTTGTCTAAAAAGTTGTTTTTCATGAGCATGTAAGGCACCAATTTGGTTGCCATAGTACTGTCCATTAATAGCTCGCCCACTATGGCATCGGCACTGTTCAGCTTTTGGTTCAATACCTTCATGGTATCGATAAAGCTCTTTCCTGCAAAATGGTAGGTTCCAAAAAGATAAGATGGCTTTTCTAGGCCTTTGCCAGAAATTTCCCACAATAAGGTATTGTTCGCTTTTTTGTTTTGTGCACTTGCACTTAAGCCAATGCATAAAAAGCAGAGGAGGATGTACTTTAAAATCTTCATGAACCTATTTGATTAAGTTTGGTTTTAATGGCAACTTCTGCAGCCAAGGTAATGTCTTCTGCTGGCTTTTCTTCTGGCTCGATTGGATCCAATACCGTCCATTTAATGGCTTGGCCCGGACTTAACGGAAACATGCCGTAGCGTACGATTTTCCAAGAATTTTCTATCGCCACTGGCACAACCAATGCATTAGGGGCTCTTTTGAGCAAAGTAGCAATACCTCCAACATGGAAGGTTTTTACCTTGCCGTCTTTGGCGCGCGTGCCTTCTGCAAAAATTACGGCCGACCAGTTGTTTTCTTTCATGCGCTTGCCCAGTTTTCCTATTTCGAGTACAGATTGCTTGCCATCTTTGCGATCGATATTTGCACCGCCGCCATATTTCAGGTTGTAAGAAATAGAGGGTATGCCTTTGGTAAGCTCTATCTTAGAAATGAATTTGGGATGATACTTGCGCAAAAACCAAATGAGACCTGGAATATCGTACATGCTTTGGTGGTTGGCCACAAAAATGATAGGCCTATCGGTTGGCAGGTTTTGCTGGTTGACAAAGGTAACCGAGTTGAGCAAAAACCAATTACAATAGGTGAGGAAAAAGTTGAGGCAATCAACCGATTTTTTGTGTGCCTTATAGCCAAAAAACTTATAACAGACCCATTGGATGGGATGGAAAATGCAAAGCATCAAGCCAAAAGAAATGTAGAATATTGGCGAAAGGATATAGCCGAACAGCTTATTCATAATTAAATTTTACCTTCTTGTATCAATAATTTGGTTCTTAAAATGCCTGCCACGCTCATGCTGTCGGTAATGCTGCCGTCTAACACCATTTGATAGGCTTCTTCAAAAGGCAGTTTGCGAATCACCAGCTCTTCGGTTTCTTCTGGCGATGCCATACCCATCTGTAGGTCTTGTGCGACGTAGATGATGGCCAGTTCATCGCTCACTGAATTGGAAAGATGCATGCGTTGCACTTCGGTCAATCGCCCTGCGCTTAGTCCAGTTTCTTCTGCCAGCTCACGGCGGGCACCCTCTTCTGGATGAACTCCCAATGGACCGCCGCCTTCCGGAATCTCCCAACTGTAGGCTTTGATCGGAAAACGATATTGTCCAACCAGCCAGGTATTGTATTCGAAATCTAATGGAATAATACCAATTGCGATGTTTTTGAAATGGACTTCGCCATAAATGCCTTTTCCGCCAGTAGGATTAATAACCTGATGTTCGGTGAGCGAAATCCAATTGTTATCGTAAATTTTTTGGCTTTCCAGTACTTTCCAAGGGTTATCCGTGTTCATGGCTGCAAGATACGATTTTAGTCTGTTAGTCAGGAAATCCACAGTCTTTCATCAGGGGCAGATGGAAGACGGAAGATGTAAGATGGAGTTTGAAGTTGCTGTTGACAGTTTACAATTGTCGGTTAGCAATAAGCCAATAACTAATCCTCCAATTTGTTAATGAACCTATGTAAGATGTAAAATGGAATTTGAGTTTACGGCTGGCAGTTTACAATTCTCAGTTAGCAATAAACCAATGACTAATTAGCTAATGAACCAATGAACTGATTACTGCTTAGCCGGTACAGGCGGAGGTGGGATGGTTACCTTGTTTACTTTTACCTTGGTAAAGCGATAGTTTAAACTAAAGCTCACATTGCTCGAGTTGTTGGTAGAATAGCTCTGCGACGTGAAATTAGTGCCCTGGTTAAACGAATTGTTGTTGCGGCGTCCAAATGGGTCGCTGGTACTGATGCGTGCGCTTAATGTGTTTTTAAAAAAGGTTTTTCGTGCACCAAAACTGCTGTTGATCGATCCTTTGTTTCGGCCCTGCGCATTGATGTTGTTGGCGTAGTTTACATAAGATTCGAAAGCGGTTTTAAGAGGCAGCTGCATAGAGAAACCCAAGGATGCCCTTAAGCTCAAGCCATCGCGGTTGAGCGAAGAATTTAACTTAGAGCTATACCTGCTTTGGATTACGCTAAAATTGCCATTGGTAGAAATCTTGCTGGTCGGCCTAAAATTGCCAATCAACATGAGGGCAATGGAGTGGTTGGTGCCCACATTGTCAAAAGTGCTTTCCGATACGCCGTTTGGCTTCACCATGCGGTATCTTTCTATCACGCCTCTGCTAGTTGAATAAGAAATACGTGGCGTGAACGACCATTTTTGTCCGAATGCACCAAAACTGAAATCCATTTGGTGGGTATAGGCCGGAGAAAGATCGGGATTGCCATAAGAAATATTCAATGTATCGGCATTGTTTACCTGTGGGTTCAGCGTATTTTCTCGTGGCCTGTTGATCCGTACGCTGTATGTAGCTCCAAAATTATAGCGCTTTTTGAAAAAATGATTTACCGAAACATTAGGGAACAGGCTCAGGTACGGACTAACATGGTAGCTGGTGCCTGTAGAAAGATCGAAGTTTACATCGGTATACTCGGCCCTGACTCCTCCTTTAAAACCCCAGCCATTTAACCTCAAGTTATAAGAGGCATAGCCTGAAAGAATATTTTCGTTGTAAAAGAACTTATTGGTAAGGCCTTGATTGGTTACATAGGCTGCTGTTTGGTAATTGAAGTTCTGGACCAAAAGATCATTGTCGTTTTTACGATAGTTATAAGCCATTCCAAACTCTAGCTGGTCTCTTTTGTTAAAGACAGGTTTATCGTAATCGACATTAAAATTTAGGCCTTGGTTGCTGATCTCATTGTCGTTTTGCTGCAAACTTGGATTTAAATTAGTTGGAAATGCATAGGTACGGTTGTAGGAGCGCAAATCGTTGTTGGCGTTGGTGTTTACGGTAATTCCCATGCTGAGCTTGCCCCCAACGGTATCGGTTTGCAGGTTGTAGTCGGCATTAAAAACAAAGTTATGGCTATCGCCTTCGCCCAGGTTTTGCTGGTTGCGCAAGCGAGTAGCGATCTGCTCTTCGTTCAGGTAGTAAAAATCGTTGCCCGACCGGCTATTGCTGTTGTTGATATTGTAATTGGTAGAGAGGCGCAGGCTTTGTTTAGGCGTGATATCCCAGTCGAAACCCAACCTAAAATTGCCACCATCGCTTTTGTTGCGGTTGTTGTTAAACTGGTTGTAGTAAAAAGTAGTATCGGGAAAGAAATTGGTGCGGTAGCTCTCGCTATTGCCCTTTCCAATATTTTGCCTGTAGGCTGCACTGCCGTTCAGGTTATAGTTTTTGCCACGGTAAGAAGCATTGGCATTGGTGTTGGTATTGCCTTGTAAACCAGCGGTAATCCCAATATTGCCATTAAAGCCTACTTTAAAGCCCTTTTTCATGACAATGTTCAGGATGCCTTCGCCATCGCCAGAATATTTGGAGGGCGGATTGGTCATCACTTCTATTTTCTCGATGGCATCAGAAGGGAGGACGTTTAGCAGATCGGTAATGTTAGAAGTCATGTAGTCCGAAGGCTTGCCATCTATAAAAACGCGCGTGCTTCTTTTGCCGGCTATGGTTGCATTTCCATCGATATCAACCTGTACCATGGGCACATTTTTAAGGATATCTGTTGCGGTACTTCCTTCGGCCATTAGGGAAGAGCCTACATTATAGGTAATTACATCGGCGCCAAATTCTACCAAGGGCTTAGGTGCGGTAATCACTACTTCATTCAAGTTGCTCTGCTCGTTGCTGAGCTTTAGGTTGCCGAGGTTTTTGTCAAAATCCTTTTCGGTAATGATGATTTCGTTCACCAAAAGATTGGCAAAGCCCACATAGCTTACCTTTATCCTGTAAGTGGTCGGTTTGAGGTTGGTGAATTTAAATACTCCATTTTCATCGCTTTGGATGGTAGACAAGGGCTGTTCTGCTGCGCCTTCAAAAATCGCCACTACGGCAAACGGAATGGGTAAAGCGCCTACCTCCTCAACTACCTTTCCCCTAATAATGCCTTTCTCAGCAGCGTTGGCGCTGGAAGCAACCATCAACAGGGCAAGGGCAAAAAAAAGGGAGGTCAGTATTTTCAAGATAGGCGCTAATATAAAAAATTAAAAGGTTTCTTCATTCGGCCTTCCGCCTTCATCATCGTTCTTTTTGGTTTTCTTAAAGCCGAAATCGGTTTTGCCAAAACGATAAGAGAAAGTAAGATTGCCCATGGTACCTTGCATGTAACGGCTAAAATCAATTAACGAAGTGTTACCAGTCTGGGTCATCTGCCATTTTCTGGTAGAGAATACGTCTCTGATGTTTAGGCTCAAACTGGCTTTCTTGTTTTTGAAATCGTATTTCGCACCAGCATCTACGCCGTACATTGCTTTTCTTACTCCTTGGGCCATCACTTCGCGAGAACGGTAATCGCCCTTAACCTGCAAGGTGATGCTGTAAGGCAGTACAAAGTTGTTGGTCAAATTGGCATTATAGCTAAAACCAGAGTTTTCTACCACGCCAAATGCAGGTACACCCACAATTTTGCTTTGGTAAAGGTTAACGTTGGTGGTAAAGTTCCAGGTTTTAAACAAATCGAATTTTCCGATCAGTTCTACGCCACTGGCCAAATTGCGGGTCAAGTTTTGAGGGGTGCTGATGGTAATGCCTTCTTCGTTAGGCTCTGTCCTGATTCTTTGGATCACATCATTGGTTTGACGGAAATAGGCCGACGACACCAAAGAGAATTTTTTCCAAAACTTGCTGTAGCTCAACTCAAAGGCGTGTACATCTTCTGGTTTCAGGTTTACGTTACCTTGGCGATAGTTTAAAGGATCCGATACATCAAGAAATGGATTGGTATCCCAACCTCTCGGCCTGTTTACCCTACGACTGTAGCTGAGCTGCAATTGTTGTTCGCCCTTAAATTTCTGCGTTAAGAAAATACTTGGGTACAAACGGGTATAGGCTACCCTGCCCGGTGTATAATTCAGGTCCGAGTTAATATTGTAAGCGCCCAAACGAGTATCTAAACTCGCATCTTCGCCCCTTAAACCCAACTGGTAGCCAAAGTTGTTGATTTGGTTTTGGTAGTTTAAATAAAGGGCGTGTACCTGATCCTTGCTGTTAAATTCGTTGCTCAATGCGTAGTTGAAGTTAAAATTGCCATCAACCGGATTTAACACATCGGCATAGGTTGAGCTTTCGGCAATGCGGATCTGGCTGCGGTAACCGGCCTCGATTTTTCCGTTCTTTCCAACTGGCAAAGTGTAATCTACCTGTGCATTGTAGTTGCGGTTCAATCCGTCTCTATCGTTGCGTTGGATATCTGGCGCACCGCTAACCGGATTGCCGTTTATGTTGTAGATATTGGTATTGTAGGTCTGGAAATTATCATTGGTGCCTTCAGAGAAACTAACGTTTGCCGTTAGCTCTTCGCGGGGCTTTTTAAATTTTTGCGAAAAATCAAGATTCAGGTCGTAGCTGTTGCCTTTGCCGTTGTTATCGTTAGACCGGTGGCTTAAAGCCAAGGGGTTAAAGGCAGAGCCTAATTGGTCAATAGACAAAAACTCGTTCTGGTCATTATTTCTGATGTTTAAACCGGTAGAGAAACTTACCACGCTTTTTTCGGCCAGGTAATAATCTAGTCCGGCCTTTAAGTTGTGGCCTTTTTCCAGGTTTTTCGAATCGGTGTTCTGATTGGCATATCCAGTTGGAACGGTTCCATCGAAATAGGAGATGTTGTTGTAGCCGCCACCTAAACGATTGCCATAACGATAGCTGTAATTGCCGTAAAGGTTTATTCTCTTGTTTTGGAAACTCATGCTGGTGTTGGCATTATAGTTGTCGCGGTTGCCAGCAGTTAAAGCCACAGAGCCATTAAAGCCTAGTTTTTTATTTCTTTTGAGAACAATATTGATAATGCCCGATTGTCCCTCGGCATCGTATTTAGCCGATGGATTGGTGATCAGTTCTACACTTTCGATAGAGCTGGCCGGAATGGATTTTAGGATCTGGGCCACATCGCCCCCGGCAATTAACGAAGGCTTGCCATCGATAAGTACCTTTACGCCAGATGAACCACGCAGGCTTACGTTGCCATCGATATCTGTTTGCACCGACGGTACGTTTTGCAAAAGATCAGATGCAGAACCACCCTCGCTCACCAAGCTTTGGTCAACAGAAAACACTTTTTTATCGATGCCCAATTGCATGGTTGTTTTTGGTGCAGTAACCGTTACCTCGTTTAAGAGGTTGCCTTTGGCAGTTTTCATTTTAATGCTGCCCAGGTTGATTTCCTTTACCTGATCTGAAATGGAAATAGAATCGCGAACCATGGTTTGGTAGCCTACATAGCTGGCCTTAAAGGTGAAAACGCCTTTCGGGATATTGGTAATGGCGAAAAGCCCATCGATATCTGTTTGTACCAGTTTGATGGTGATTTTGGTTTTCTTATCGATTAACAGCGCAGAAGCAAAAGGAATGGTTTCGTTGGTTTGGGCATCAACGATTTTTCCGGTTATTTTTCCGGTATTGGTAGTTTGTGCAGAAAGTTTTACAGTTACAATACAAATAGCTAAAGCCAATAATAGAACTTTGCGGATACTATTTTTCATCTAAATCTTATACTTTTTTTAGTTTTTCCTAAATTGGAAGACAAAGGTCGGGTGAGAAGGTTTAAAAAACGAGGCGTAACTATTTTATTACAGCTAAAACATGATAAATTACGGTAATATTTTTGATAACGAAGGTTTAAGTTATACCAGCTATCGCGAATTGGTCAACCAGCTTTTGGCCGAAGGCAAAACCACTGGTCCCGATCATTCAGATGCCATGTTGCATTATACCAAAATGAATGTGCAGAGGATGAACAGGGTAGAGAAGACGGCAGTTTTGGGCGATGCGCTTTTGCAGGCGGCTGAAAAGCTGCAAGACAAGTATCATTTTTTAGTGATTAGCGAAGGCTGGTGTGGCGATGCGGCGCAGATTGTGCCGGTAATCAATAAACTGGTGGAGCAATTTCCCGAAAAGTTTGATCTTAAATTGGTGTTGCGCGATCAACACTTGGAACTGATCGATGCACACCTAACCAACAATGGCAGGGCTATTCCTGTACTGTTGGTGCTCAATGAGCAAAAAGAATTGGTTTTGCCTAAATGGGGACCAAGACCGCATGTATTGCAGGTTTTGTTGGCGCAATGGAAAAAAGACAGTAGCGATATGGGCCTCATTGCCGAACAATTGCATGGCTGGTACGCCAAAGACAAAACGCAAAGCACGCAAGAAGAACTGACAAAGCTGTTGGGAAAATTGAAGTAAGCCTTGTTTTGCCACCCTTGTTTTACCACCTAAGAAGGCTTAGCACTGCTTAGTTTTTTGAATGACTAAAGTGGTGATTTCAAGTCATCATAAATCCTAGTCGACATACTGTCCCCCTTTGGAGGGGGTAGGGGGAGGAAAGTGCGAGTACTTAAAACTATGTGCCTATGTGGTGGATTCCTATAACGCCTTTCAAGAGCTATAGGATCGGTGTTTGGCACGACGATTTTGCTATGCGTGGTAGCCTTGCTTAGTCAACCGTAACGGTTAACCCTTCTTGTTGCAGAATTTTGCGATAAACCTCCATTTCGGTGAAAGAACCTTCCAAAACGGCACATTTTCCTTTGTTATGTACTTCCCAGGCAATTTTTTCGCCTTGCGCTTCCGTATAGTCGAGGTATTTCATCATGCACCAGATCACGTGCTCAAAAGTATTTACGTCGTCGTTCCATAAAATGAGGCGATGAACGGTCTTTAGCGAAGTGAGAATTTCTTCTAGTGTAAATGTTTCTTCCTTGGTTTCTGTCGACATGCTACAAAAATAACAAATAGTATCTAGATATAGATGTAAGTTGTATGATATGAAATTGTTTGTGTAATGATATGCAAACTGGCATCGGAACTTAGGTGTCAAAAAATAACTACATTTGTTAGTCAAACCAACCGTTATGCAGCAGTCAAAAATTGCAGGAATAGGCTATTATGTGCCTAAAAATGTTTACACCAATGCCGATTTGTCTCGTTTTATGGAAACCAGCGATGAATGGATCCAGGAACGTACGGGTATAAAGGAACGCCGCTTTGCCGATAGGTTAACGGAAACTACGACCACCATGGGCATCGAAGCCGCTAAGATAGCCATCGAAAGAGCTGGCATTACCGTTCAGGATGTAGATTTTATCATCTTCGCCACTTTAAGTCCGGATTACTATTTTCCGGGTTGCGGGGTATTGCTGCAGCGCGAGATGGGCATGAAAGAGATAGGTGCCTTAGATATCCGTAACCAATGCTCGGGCTTTGTGTATGCGCTTTCGGTAGCCGATCAGTTCATCAAAACTGGTATGTACAAGAATATTTTGGTGGTAGGGAGCGAGAAGCATTCTTTTGCCATGGATTTCGAAACCCGTAGCCGCAATGTATCTGTCATTTTTGGCGATGGAGCCGGAGCTGTGGTATTGCAACCTACACAAAAAGAAGGCCAGGGTATTTTGAGCACGCATTTGCATAGCGATGGTGCCGATGCCGAGATTTTGGCCATGTTCTATCCAGGTGCGCATGCCAATAAATGGATGCCCGAAAAGCCAGGCTATCCAGATCAGGAGTTGGGCGGTTTGTTTATGACTACCGAACAATTGGAAGGTGGCGCAGCCTTGCCTTACATGGATGGCCCTGCCGTATTTAAAAAGGCAGTAGTGAAGTTCCCGGAAGTAATTAGGGAGGCCTTGGCAAAAAATAATTTAGAAGCAAAAGATATCGATCTGTTGGTACCTCATCAAGCCAATTTGCGCATTAGCCAGTATGTGCAACAACTGTTGGGCTTAAGAGATGATCAGGTATTTAACAATATCCAAAAATATGGCAATACCACGGCAGCCTCGGTGCCCATTGCCTTGTGCGAAGCCTGGGAAGCGGGAAAAATAAAAGAAGGCGATTTGGTTTGTCTAGCAGCCTTTGGCTCGGGCTTTACCTGGGCTAGTGCACTGTTGAGGTGGTAGTCCTTGAGGAGAGTCTGGAGTCGTTAGTCTGGAGTCCGAAGTCCGAAAGTCAGAGGTTGTTAGTCAATAAAGCAATAATCCCTAATGGCTAATCAGCTAATCCTCCAAATGAACCAATGACCAATGAACTATTGAACCAATAAAAGAAATGAGCTTTAAATTAGGAGATTTTGTGCGTTTTGTAGACGAAAAACGTGAAGGTTATATTACACGTGTGATCGATGCACAAACATTTGGGGTAACCGATACCGATGGATTTGAAATTCCGGTGGCGGCGAGCAACTTAACGCATGTGCATGGTCATGGGGCAACCTCTGCCGAAGCGCCACAGCAAACGTTACAGGTTGACGAAGACTTTAAAGAACATGGCGTTTTCTTGGCGGTGGCCGAAGATTCGAAAGCCAGTTCGGTAGCGCATTTTACTTTGGTTAACCGCAGTTCATATCAATTGCTGCTCAGCCTAAAAACTGATGCCAAGGGAATTTATAGAGGTGAATTTTCTGGAACAATACCTGCAAAAGCACAAATGCAATTATTTAGTGCCAATTTGGGCGACCTCGACAATTGGCCCCAGTATATTTTTCAGGCGCTTTATTTTACATCGGGCAATATCAAGCCAAAAGATCCGCTGCACGTCACTAAGAAATTCAGGAGCAAAGATTTTAACTCGGCCAAACAACAGATAGCAGAGATCAATAAATATGGCTGGTTGGTACAGTTGGATGAGCAGGCTTCGTTAATTGATCCCCAGAAACTAAAAGAAAGCTTTTTTAGGGGCGAGACGCCAAAACCAGTAGTTCCAGTACCGGCAAAAGAGGTTGATTTACATATTGAAAAACTGAGAGACGACCATCAGTTCCTGTCGCAATCAGAAATTATCGATATCCAATTGGCCCATTTTCGTCAGTTGCTAGATGCAGCAATTGTGCATCAGTTGCCCTCTATCGTTTTTATTCATGGCGTAGGCAATGGCACTTTGAGGCATCATATCCATCAAGCCATCAGCAAGCATCCGCAGGTGCGTACCTTTATGGATGCCCGTAAAGAGAAGTTTGGCTATGGCGCTACCGAAGTAGTATTTAAGGTCTAATCAGTTATTTCGATTCGGTTTTATTGACGATTTTAATCTCACCTCGCTGGTAGCCAAAACGGCCCATCAGATCAGTTCCTTCTATTTTTACCGAATAAGAAGTAGGCAGATCGGTGGCGTAAAACGATACCGTAGCCTTTCCGTTTTCGTCGGTCACTACATTGGCATTCCAGTAAATGGTTGATCGAAGATCGGGCATAGCCGAGCTGTTAGCCGTATATTTTGGACTGTAAAACTCTTTTGGTACAGACAAAGGCAATGGCCTGTATATATACAGGCCTCGGCTGATGTCAATCCAAGGGCCACGTCCACTTCTGGTGGTGATTTCCAAATAGTAGTTTACACAGCCTCTGTATACGTTTACTTCCTTAATGTCAGCAGCGCTGAGGGCATTGAATACCAGGGTGTTTTGTTCAAATATGCCATCGCCACCATTTGCCGAACTTATACCAGTCTCATTGAAGGTGTCGGGTTGACCATTAGCTACAACACTGGTATTGATCTTATCTACCACCACATGCGAAACCAACATGTTGCCGATCACATAATTGGGGAAATTGTGGTGCGCAAGCCTGCCACTGCAGGTCGCTGTCCAATCGTATCCTACACGAAAGCCAGGAAGAGTCTCTTTCAACAGGTCGATTAGGGTTTTTTGCGGTTTTTTCTTTAGGTCTTCCTCACTGATTGTTTTAATAAATTTGGCATCCCATGCCTGTGTTTCTATAAAATCCTTTAGCTTTTTATTGCCTTTGATTTCTACTTCTTTCAATAGCGTGCCTTTGGCCATCATTTGGGCTTTTTCTTGTTGTGCTATTTGCTTTTCGGCAGTTTTGTAATAATTCAGCAAGGTGCTATCGGTATTTACGTACCATGGCTTAACCATTGCAGCTTCGGTAATGGCTGGGGCAGGCTTAAACTCATCTACAGCTATAGTTGCACTAGAAGTTTTGCCTTTTGCATTTTTGATCTTGATGGTAAAGGCCGGTGTATCTATGAGGGGAATATCCTTAAACACAAATCGGCCTTCGCTGTTGCTAACCGTATCGGTAAAGAAGAGGTTCTTGCCCAAAGAAAGCAAGTTGAGCTTTACGTTGGCGGCAGGTTTGTTGAACAGGCCTGTTAACTTGCCTTCGATCAGGTTGCCTTTTTCGGCCTTGAACTTTGGCAAGGCTTGAGGATCTAATATTTCAGGCCATTTATAGCCTACCCATGCCTGTGTAAGCAATAGGTTGTCTAAGGCCTCTAAGGTACTAGGCTCATTGTTATTGAAATACCAGCCAGGTTCTTCGATATTGCCCTTTATATTGCTTTGCAATAGAAAATAGCTAGCCATATTGCCTTCGTTTTCACTCTGTTTTACCATACCTTGGTCGGTAACTGCAAGGGCAAAGCTGCCACGAACAGGCGACCCGTCTGTAGCAACTGCCTTAAGCTCGAGCGCAATGCTATCGCGGGTACGATAGGTATTTTGGGCAGTGCTGATTTCGAGGTTGATTTTCTCGCTATGGTTAATTACTAATTGACGTTCGTTTAAAGGGGCTTGTTCTGGCGAGAACAACGTAAAGTGGACAATTCCGTTTGGAAAATCCTTTTTGGCCAATTTAAGATTGCTAAAGCCGTTTTTAAGGCTAATGTTAATGGCCAATAGCGTCTCTTCGTTTTGTTGTGCCAAAAGTTCGTATTTACCATCAACGCGCTTGGTTTCGCTGGCCTTAATGTAAACCAGCAAGGAATCGGGCTTGCTTAATGCATCTATTCTTAGCGTAGTGCCTTCCTCTTTGGCCAAGGGTAAGGCCTGTCGCTGCTCTTTGCCGTTGAGGCTAAACAAGGCGAAATAGCTTTCTCCCTTTTGGGGCAGCATATAAAAATTGCCCATGCCTTTATGCTGGGTGTTCAGTTCGGCCATTTGTTCGTTTTTGCTGTTTACGATTTTACCCTTCAGGTTAAAGCCTAAACCGTCGTTACCCACTGCCTTGAAAGCAACTTTGCCATAAATGTTATTTACCATATAGCCGCCTTCGGGCATAAACTGAAGGTCTAACTCGTCAGGCTCTTGCAGCATAACAGGCAAGCTGGCTTTTTTGTGACCGTCTTTTTTATCAATGATATAGAAGTTGTACTTGCCTGTGATCTTGTTGTCGCCCAATGGAATTTTGGTTTCGATAATACCGTCTTGCGTGGTTTGCAAAGTGGCGCGCATAACCCGTTTTTTGTCGTTCATGAGGTAGATTTCTACCTCTTTGTAGCCAATTGCTTCCTTTTTTTTGTTGCTCAGTTTGAGTTTAAGATCGAGGGTTTTGCCCGTGCTCGTGTTGCTGATTTTCTGATATGAATCTACCATCCACATTTGGTTGCCCGTATTGCCGATGTAAATGCTCTTCTGAAAAAAATAGTCGGAACCAAAATTCTGCTGCCAATTGCTGTAGGCCCTGATAACATAGGTGCCTTCGGGCATTTTTTTGTCGATGGCATAATCGCCGTAGCCCAGGCCATTGTTGAGCGCAATTGCTTTTTTTTCTATCAAAGCCAGGCTGTCGTTGTAAAGTTCTACATAAATCTTGTCGGTACGATCGTTACGCATGTAATCGCCGTTCAGAAGTACGCTTTTGAACCAAATTGTATCTCCGGCACTATAATAGGGCTTGTCAAATGAAAGGTAGAGCTTCTCTTTGGGAAATACCTGCTGATATTGTGCTAACCGCTTGGTAAGTGCATTGTTCTGGTCGGCAGTTTGCGCCTGTGCGCGGCTCAGGTTGAATTGTAGCAAGATGAGCAGGCAAAATAGTTGAAGAGCTTTCATTTGTCAATAGGATTAGTGTTTAATTTGATTAGCTTCCCTTGGCCGAGCGGGTCATTTGTTCGAGCATGTCCCACATTTCGGTAGGGATGGCTTCCAGTCCGTTCATTTGTCCGGCACCCTGTAACCATTCGCCACCATCTATCGAAATCACTTCGCCATTAATATAACCAGAGAAATCGCTGATGAGGAATGCAGCCAAATTGGCCAGCTCCTGATTTTCGCCAACGCGTTTAAGCGGAACCCGGTTTTTGAAGTCGAATTTTTCGGCCAAATCGCCAGGCAACAACCTGTCCCAGGCACCCTTGGTAGGAAATGGCCCGGGGGCGATGGCATTGGTCCGAATTCCATACTTGCCCCATTCAACAGCTAGCGAACGGGTAAGGGCCAGTACGCCGCCTTTGGCGCAGGCAGATGGTACTACATAAGCCGATCCGGTAAATGCGTAGGTAGTTACAATATTCAAAACGGTAGCCGGCTGTTTTTGGGCAATCCAATGTTTGCCAAAGGCTAGGGTACAATTTACCGTACCTTTAAGCACGATATCAATAATGCTCGAAAAGGCATTTGCCGATAAACGTTCGGTAGGTGAAATAAAATTGCCGGCCGCATTGTTCAATAGCCCATCCACTCGTCCAAATTTTTCAAGACTTTGGGCCAATACTTCTTCTACCTGTGCATAGTCTCTCACATCGCATTGCACGGCCAATACCTTGCCTCCTGTTTCGGCCTCCATATCGCTTGCCGTTTTTTGCAATACACCCAGTTTCCTGCTGGTGATCACCAGGTTGGCGCCTAGCTTTAAGAAGTAAGTGCCCATGGCGCGACCAAGGCCTGTACCTCCGCCAGTTACTACAATGGTTTTTCCTTTGAGAGCGTCGTCTTTTAACATGGGTTCGTTGTACATACCTTATTGAATGATAGAATGAGTGAATGTTGAGTGGAACGTTTTGATTAGGATTTCTTTTGCAGACTGTCTATAATGGTTTTTAAGATGGCTCGAGTAGTTGGTGCCCACCATTGCTTCAGCATGGCTTCCAAATCGGCACTCTGATCGGCACTTGTACTTGCAATGAGTTCCTTACGGATGTTAACCTTGCTTTGTTGCCAGGTATTACGCTCAAAAGCCATGTATTTTCTTGCTTTTCTTTCGGCTGCGGTTAAAATGCTTTCTGGTTTAACCAGTTCATCTACCAAGCCAACGCTTAAGGCTTCGTCCGGATTAAACAACTTTCCTTCTAAGAGGCTCCTAGTTGCCGAAGCCTTGCCCAGCCAAAAAGCATAGAGGTTAAAAATGCTGTTGGGTACGATAATGCCTACCGGCACTTCGTTGAGGCCGATAATGTATTTGCCCTCGGCCATTACGCGTGCATCGCAGGCCAGTGCAATTACGCAGCCACCTGCCGGACTATGGCCATTAATTGCCGCTACCAAAGGTTTTTTAAAAGCGGTAATCTTGGCTACAAAATCGAGGAACAAATGCCAAAAGCTCTTGGCTTCTTCTTCGTTATAGTTATACAGCTCTATCAGATCTAGCCCTGCCGAGAAAAAATGTTCTCTTCCCGTAATGAGTACGCCGCCGATATTGCTGTCGTTTTCTATGTTGTGCAGCATGTCGCTCAGTTCGGTTACCATTTCGCGGTTCATCGAGTTAGATTTGCCTCTGTTTAGGGTAATAATGGCTAAACCATCTTTTATGCTTGTGTCAATCGTATTCATATCTGATTATTTTACTTCATAAGTATAGACTTTTCTGGCCATCTTTCCAAAACTGTCTATGCCTTCTATGGTAACGCGATAAGTACCAGGACTATCGGTATTGAAGAAACTAAAGCTTGCTTTGCCTTTTGCATCGGTAGTTACATTGGGATTCCAATAAACGGTGCTACGCAGATCAAGCATCTGTTGATCTGTTTTTGGGTTTTCATAATCGGGCACATAAAACTGCTTCATTTTGGTATAGCCAAACTTGCTTATTCTGGCTACATTGGTAGCTTTTATGGCTTCCAAATCGCCTCCTCTTTTGGTAGTGATAAAAATCACTCCATCACCAGCGTCTGGACCAAATACTGATAAGTTATAATCAGAGGTCAATACCTCAATACCTTCTAGATCTAATGGATTTATCGAATTGATAAATTGAGGATCTTTCGCTTGATCTATCTGCACACCATCTACCACGAGCAACATTGGTCTTTTGGTTAAAATAGACCCCCTTCTCATTCTGAATATCATGCCATTTTTGGTGTATATGCCCGGAACCCTTGTGAAGGGCGTTAATATATACGTCTCTTTAGAAAGCGTTTTTTTATCGATTACATAATCAACCGCCCCACTGATGTTTACCGAATTTCGGACATTTATTGAGGGCTTTAATATGGGCTTGGCCACAATATTTACCGCTTTAAGCATGATTCCCTTGTCTAGCTTTTGGTATTTGTCCATTTCGGTATAGCGCGCTTTGGTGCTTTGCAGATAGGGAAGTATACTGAATGATTCTCCAGCAAGCACATATGGCTGTACGGCAGGTCGTTGTATAATGGCAATATTTGAGTTGGGATTGTCTTTGCCAAATTTGGTCTGTACCAAGAACGAAGAACTGTCTGAAACATCGAGCCTGTCAAAAAAGAAATTGCCTTTGGAATCAGATAAGGTATCGAGCTTGAGCAACAGACCTGGTGTAGTAGAAAAGAGGCTAACTTTTGCATTGGCCAAGGGCTTATTGCCCCAGGTAGTAGCCTTACCCACAATTTCCAGGCTTTGTTCTGGCCTGTAGGCAATTTCAGGCTCTTTCTCCTCAATTACTTCCTGCCATACAAAACGGCGCCAACCTTGGGTAAGTAACAGGTTGTCTAGGTGTTTTTCTCGGTCTGGGTTAGCTGCATTGAAGTAATAATTGGGCTGTTCGATATAGCCTTTCAAATCGGAAGTGAGCAAGAGGTTGGAAAATATACTTGTTTCTTCGTCTTCCTTTATTTTTACTTTGCCGGCATCGGTTACAGCAACAGAGAAGTTGCCATCGATAGGGTTATTATTGTTATCGGTTACCTGCATGCTGTACTGCATTTTCTTTTTGGTAGCTGAAAGTGTGTTCTCGTTGCTAAGGACTATTTGGAGCTGATCTTTATGGTCAATAAAAAGCAGGCGTTCTGCGATGGGTTTGTAATCGCCGGTAAATAAAGTAAACTGCACAATCCCAGTAGGAAAGTCGTCTTTTTGTAGGTCGGTTACCATAACTGGACCATCAATTTTCCCTCTAAAAGTAGAATAGATGATCCCATTTGCTTGCCCAATCACAATAATTTCCTTACCAATATTAATCATATCGCTACTTGCGGCAATTCTGAAATTAACCTTGTCGTTAGTTTGGCTTATGGCGAGGCTATAGCCACTCTCTTCAACTATGGGAAGCTCAAACGATTCTGTTTCACCCTCGGCAAGGCTAGCTACTGCTGTATATTTTTCGTTCTTGAGCGGAGTAAAGGCGAATACGCCCATTCCTGCATGCTCGGTGTCAAATTCTGCTACTTTTTCCTTGGCTTTATTGAGGATGTATCCTTTTAGGTTTACACCATTGCCATCGGGAGCTTGTGCCTTAAGGCCAACCTTGCTTCTGATGCCACTCACCAAATTGCCACCTTCAGGGAAGAACTTGAGGCTGATGCCCGATTTTTTGACTTTTGTCGTTTTTTCTGCAGTGTCGAGTACGTTGCCAATTTTAAGTGGCTTTTCAAAAAAGAAATCAGCGGAAAAATTGCGCATATAATTGGTATACGACCTAATGCGGTAATTGCCAGATGGCAAGCTGTCTACCAAATTGATATTGCCATTGGCCAAACCGTCTTCGATAGGCAGGGTCAGTTTTTTCCTGATCACATTGTTTTCGTCTATCAGGTCTACATAAAGTATTTTGCTCAGCAAAGAAGGTTCGTTTTTCTCGGCAGTTACTACATAGCTTTTAAACCAAATGTCTTCGCCTACGGCATAATAGGGCTTGTCGGTATGCAGGTGCACTTTTTCTTGCGGATACGTGGCGGTAAGTTTGGCCAGTTGCTTCAGTATTTTTTCAAGCGGATCGCCAGCCTTAAAGCTGAGGCATGCGATTGCAAACACGCCTAAAACAATCATTTTCAGTTTCCCTGACATACGCATTTGTGTTAATTTACGGTATAGGTATAAACTTTGCGGCCCATTAGTCCATAATTGTCTGTGCCTTCTACTACAATTCTATATTTGCCGGGCAAACTAGTGTTGAAATAACTGAAATCGGCTTTGCCATAAACCGAAGTATTGATATTCGGATTCCAATAAACAGTGCTTCTCAAATCGCGCATCTGCTGATCGGTTTTGGGATCATCGTAATCGGGCACATAAAACTCTTTTGATGCCGTATAGCCGATATTGCTCACCTTGGCTACATTGGTTGCCTTCTCGGGTTTTCCGACTCCGTTTTTTGAAGTGAGATAGATAATGCCCGATGAACCATCAGAACCATAAATGGATAAGCTGTAGTTTCTTACCAATACTTCTATCGCGGCCAGGTCCTTTGTGTTGATGGTGCGTAAGAACAGCGGGTCGTCATCTTGGTCAATTGCTACGCCGTCTACCATGAGTAACAAAGGCTTTCTGCTGGTGATCGAATTTCTCGCCATCTTGTAAAATTTGGAATTTTGCATGTATATACCCGGCACACGAGACAAGACGGTATAGATGCTTTCGTATTTTTCGATTTCTTTTTGGGGAAGCATATAGTCGTAATTGCCGCTTGTATTGTAGGAGTTTGGAGTAGCCAATACTGGTTTGAATGGCAATTTTGCAGTAATGTTTACCTGCTTTAGCAAGATGGCTTTGTCTAATTTGTTGTATTTGTCCAGTTCAAAGAACATGTCTTTGGTATATTGTACATAGGGTAAAATATTAATCGAGCTGTTCACAAATGTATAGGGCAGTACCTGCGGACGTTGGTTTACAAGAATACCAATGTTTTTATTGTCTTTGCCCAGTTTGGATTGGATGAGGAATGTAGCACTATCTGGAACATCAAGTCTATCGAATACAAAGTTTCCGCGCAAATCAGAAAGCGTATCTAGTTGGAGATTGAAGCCTTGCGTAATCGAGAAAAGATTGACGTTTGCATTTGGCAGGGGTTTGTTGCCTGCTGAAGTGATCTTTCCTCCAATTTCAACGCTCTGCTCTGGACGATAGGCAATTTGTGGTTCTTTGTCTGCAATGACGTCCTTCCACACGAAGCGCCTCCAACCTTGGGTTAACATCAGATTGTCTAGTTGTTCTTCTCTATTGGGATTGTCAAGATTGAAATAGTAATTGGGTTTTTCGATAAAGCCCCTCAAGTCTGAACTGAGCAACAAGCTAGAAAAAATGCTCGTTTCATCGTCTTCATTGATCTGTACCTGATCGGCATTGGTAACCGCAATAGAAAAATTGCCATCAATTGGATTGTTATTGGCATCTGTTACCTCCAAATTGTACTGCATTTTCTTTTTTGTGCCTGCGTTAGTGCCCTTGTTATTGATGTTGATTTTGAGTTCATCGTTGTTGTTTACAAAAATCAAACGCTCTGCAATAGGCTGATAATCTTCTGTAAACAGCGTAAATTCGGCAATACCCGATGGAAAATTACTTTTAGCCAGATTGGCTGTCATGATGGTTTTATCCAGTAGCCCTTTAAAGGTAGAGTAAACAACACCATTGCTCTGGCCGATTACAATAATCGATTTGGCCTCATTTGCAATGTTTGCCGTAGCTGCGATTTTGAGGCTAATCTGATCAGCGGTTTGATTAACAGCTAAGCTATAGCCGTTTTCTTGTGCCGCAGGAAGATCGAAGATTTTGCTGCGCCCATCTTCGAAGGTGATTACGGCTGTGTATTTTTCGCTTTTTTGTGGCGTCAATGCAAAAACGCCCATCCCTGCATGGGTAGTTGTAAATTCGGCCACCTTCTCTTTGGCCTTGTTCATTACATATCCAGATAGGTTAATGCCCATGCCATCTGAACTTACTGCCTTTAAGCCTATCCTGCTTCTGATTTCGTTAACCAGGTTGCCGCCTTCTGGGAAAAACTGCAGACTAACCTCTACCTTTGCACTCTTTGTTTTTTGTTGCGCAGTATCTAAAACGCTCCTGATGTTCACTACTTTCTCGAAGAAGAAATCATTAGAAAAATTGCGCATATAGTTGGTGTACGACCTGATTCGATAATTGCCCGATTCCAAGGAATCCAACAGGCTGATGTTTCCCTTTGCCAGTCCATTTTCCAGGGGCAGGGTCAGTTTTTTTCTGATGTTATTTTTATTGTCGATGAGGTCTACGTAGAGTACTTTGCTCAGCAAGGAAGGTTCGTTTTTCTCTGCCGTAATTACATAGCCCTTAAACCAGATGTCTTCACCCACTGCATAATAAGGCTTGTCTGTATGCAAATGGACTTTTTCTTGGGGGTAGCTGGCAGTGAGTTTGGCCAGTTGCTTCAATAGTTTCTCAAGCGGGTCATCTGGCCCTTTAAAGCCCATGCATGCCAACGCAAGCAAGCATCCCAGTGAAAGTTTCAGTTTAGTTGACATAGTTTAGGTTAGTTAATCGTATAGGTATTCATTTCGGCCTATTCATCCGAAGCTAGTTGTGCCCTCCATTATATTTTATGGCTAAAAAAGATTAGCCATAATTCACATTAATTTACAGTATAGGTATAAACCTTACGCGCTAAGTTGCCCAAGTTGTCTATTCCTTCAATTACAATTCTAAAGGTTCCGGTTTGGTCTGTATTGAAATAGTTGATAGTTGCCTTTCCGGTTACATCAGACACCACCTGTGGATTCCAATAAACCGTAGTCCTTAGATCGGGTTTGCTATCTGGATTGGTATCGTATTTCGGCGAGTAAAATTCCCTTACCGAGTAAAAGCCCTTCGGAGAGTAGGTCACAATTCCCGGCGCATACCTGTTGTAATTGCTGCTGCCGCCGCGTTTAGAAGTAATCACCAATACGCCGTTGCCTCCATTCATTCCGTAGATGGCAGTATTCCCGATGCTTTTTAATACCTCCACGCTTTCTACATCCTGTACCACGATGTTGTCTAAGTCAAAATCATCGCCCATGTTCATGCCGTCTAAAACAATGCTCATCGGCTGTCGGCCATTTAAGCCCATCGAACGCATAGAATAGGCCTTGCCATTGGTCACGGTAACCCCGGCAATCCGGCCAGATAAAAACTGCGAAAGCGAAATCGCATTCTCCAATTCTTTTGCGGTAAACACCTGGTCGGCATGGCCAGCCCCATTAAGGTTGGCCGAGTTTGGCGCCGGATTTTTCTTCTCCACAATTTTCACCTCATCGAGCATAATGGTGCGATCTAAAAGCCCTCTTTTGCTCTGTTCGTCAAAATAGCGGCCACTTGCGGTAAGGTATGATTGGAGGCTTTCGTTTACGTTTACCTCCACATCGCCAGTGTTTTTATTGGTCGTTACGATTTGTCCAGGCGTAATGTCTAGGTCTATCTGTACGTTTTTGTTGTTCTTATCTGTACGTGCCTGTACCACAAATTTGGTGCTGTCGCCGAAAGAAATCTGATCGAAATTGAACCTGCCTTTGTCATCACTTAGCGTGTCTACTGCAAACATGCCTCCCGACGAAGAGAAAAGTGATACCCTTCCTTTTACTACGGGCTTGCCACCTTTGGTAATGGTACCACTGATTTTCATGTTTTTTTCTGGCTGAAATATTGGTGCTGGCATTTGGTTGTTTAAAATGCTTTTCCAGCTTATTTTTCTCCAGCCCTGAGTAAGCAACAAGTTGTCAAGTTCGGTTCTTGTTTTCGCGTCATTGCTTAGAAAATAATGGTTTGGTTTTTCTACATAGCCGGTCAAGTCTGAGGTAAGCAACAATCGGGTAAGGATATTGCTCTCATTGTCCAAATCGGGTATTACCGTAGTTGCATTGGTTACCGAAACCGAAAAGCTGCCCCGTATAGGTTTAGCTTCGTGGGTAGTGGTGAAGCTGAAGTTGACATTGCCACGTGTGGCATAAGTTGGTTTCAAGTTTTGTGCTGTTACCTCAATTTTGTCGCTCGGATTGTTCACAAATGCCAAACGCTCGCAAACCGGTTGGTTGTCTGGCGTAAAAAGAGTAAGTTGTACAATGCCCGATGGAAACTCGGCCTTTGGCGCACTCACAGAAACCAATTGTTTAGCCGTAGGCAATTTGGTGGTAAAATATACATTGCCATTGTGTTGCGCCACCAACTTCAGTTCGCCTTTGTTCATCAGGTCTTCGGTCATCATTACCTTAATGGCCATTTTGCCGGTATCTATATTATTTACAGCCATCACATAGCCACTAGGTGCTGCCTTGGGTAGGGCAATGCTTTTTTCCAGTCCACTGGCCAATTTAACTTTGGCCGTATAGGTTTTGCCAGGTAATGGATTGAGGATCAAAGAACCCATACCCAGGTAGGCGGTTTCAAATTTTAATAGCTCTATACCTTCGTTGTCTACTATGGTGCCGCTTACATTTTCGCCGAGTCCACTCGCGTTTACCGCTTTAATGGCTATTTTATTTGGCAAGCCTTCTATCATGCCTCCCCCCTCCGGAAAAAACTGCACGTCTACGGTGTTGGCCGTGGTTTTGATCGGAATGTTTTTAATTACCTTTTGTTTGTTAGGCAGGGTAATTGTTGCGGTAATTTTGCCTGATTTATAAAGACTGGGCTGGGTATTGGTATAGCTGATGTTAATTTCGCCCTCATTATTAGTCGTGGCTTTTCCTTTGGTGATATTTCTGGAGCTGAGCTGCACTTCGTAGCTTACCTCGCAGGCGACATAAGGTTTGCTGTCTTTATCGGTAAATTGCACGGTACTGCTCACCTTTTCGGCATTGTTTTCGGTACTCAGTACGCTTTTGGTTTTGGTAAATACCTTGTTGGCCCAAGAGTTGCCTATTTTAATGGTTTTGTCGAAAAAGAAATCCGGACCTGCATTGCGCATCCATTGGGTATAAGCCCTGATGCGGTAATTGCCTTCGCCCAATGAATCGGTCAGTTTAAAATCGCCCCAGGTAATGCCGCTTTGCATCGGCAATTTGAGCTGTCTTTTAATGGAATCCCTTTCGTTAATGAGTTCTACATACAAGATGTTGCTAATGTTAGAGGGCTCTGATGTCCTGGTGTCTACTACGTAAGCCTTGAACCAAATATTATCGCCGATGGCATAGTAAGGCTTGTCGAGGTGCAGGTAAATTTTCTCTTGCGGATATTTTTTAGTGTATTCCTCGAGTTTTTTGAGCAGGGCGGTAAATGGATCGTCGTCTATGGCAAATGCAGAAAAGCCGAATAGCGCAAATAAGGCAACGGTTAAGAGAAGCAGATTCTTTTTCATTGTGTGTTAAAAAATAAAGCCTTAAGTTACAAAAACCTAAGGCTTTATTACAATAAATCAATTAAAAAGCTAGTTGATTGCTAAAAAGTATTCTTCCACATCATGCTTTCTACCGGCTTGGTGGTTTTGTTGTTGTACTTGGCGTTGCTTTTAGTGTTGTACATATTGGCAATGCTGCCGTCAACCACAAAGTAGATCAGTTGCCCAATAGGCATGCCCGCATACACCCTAACAGGCTGGGCACAAGAAATTTCTAACGTCCAGGTATTGCAAAAGCCAACATCGCCCTTGCCAGCGGTGGCATGGATGTCTATGCCCAGCCGACCGGTGCTGCTCTTGCCTTCCAAAAAGGGAACATGGGCATGAGTTTCGGTATATTCGAGGGTTACGCCCAGGTACAAGGTGCCCGGTTGCAGTACATATCCCTCTTTCGGAATCTCGAAATGGTCTATTTGATTATGGGCCTTGGCATCTAAAACACGGTCTTTATAAGTGGCCAAATATTTGCCCAGATGTACGTCGTAAGAGTTGGTGCCCAAACAATCTATGTTAAAAGGCTCTATAATAATGGTGCCCTTATCTATTTCCTCAAGTATCAGTTTGTCTGAGAGTATCATTTTATGAGTTATTTTGGACTAAATTATGATTAATTTAAGATACTTTTGTATTGATTTTCTAAATAAGAGATGCCAATAGTTTTTAATAGAAAAATTGACGACCAAACCATACTCGCCGTATGGAAAATCGAAGAAACCGAAGAGCAGCTTTTAGCCAGCCTGCAATTGAAGCAGCACGAACTGGATGTAATCGCTTCTTTAAGTAACGGCAAACGTGCCCTACATTGGTTGGGCACAAGGGTATTGTTGCGCACCATGCTCAATACTGCCGATTATATCGATTGCCGAATGGACGAACATGGCAAACCTTACCTGGTTAATTCAGATACACACATTTCTTTAAGCCACTCTTATGATTATGCTGCCGTAATTGTGGGTAAAGACAAGAAAGTAGGGGTTGATATCGAACTGATCAAGCATAAAATAAAAAGCATCAAGCATAAGTTTCTTTCGGATGTAGAGCTGGCCCAAAAACAAATTGGCGATAACATAGACGGCCTTTATGTAAGCTGGTGCGCCAAAGAAGCCATTTACAAGTGGCACGGCAAAAAGGGACTGGAATTTAGGCAACACATTCACATTAAGCCCTTCAAGCTAAAAAAAGAGGGTTCTTTACAGGCTTTGGTTGATTTGCCCGAAGGCACCAAAGAATTGACCGTGAGCTATTTTAAAACCAACGACGGTTACATGCTCGGCTATGTGGTAGCTTAGGGAAACAGATATGGAAAACAAAAATTTGAGTAATGAAGTGCCAGTGGCTACTGATGCAAAAACAAAAGTAGCTTTTTTGGATTGGGGGCTAATCGATTACCAAAAAGCTTGGGACAAACAGGAAGAACTGTTTAATGCCACAGTAGCTTTGAAAACCAAAAACCGTACTGAAGAAACCACTGTTCCAACACCCGATTATCTGGTATTTTGCGAACATCCGCATGTATATACCTTGGGCAAGAGCGGGCATCCAGAAAACCTGTTGCTCGATGAGCAGGGGCTGAAAGAAAAAGAAGCTACTTACTACAAGATCAATCGGGGTGGCGATATCACCTATCACGGTCCGGGGCAGATTGTAGGTTATCCAATCCTCGATCTGGACCACTTTTTTACTGATATACACCTCTACCTGAGAATGCTTGAAGAAGCAGTGATCCAAACCTTGGCCGATTATGGCATTGTTGCCGGTCGCTACCCAGGCTATACGGGTGTTTGGCTAGATGCCGATAATGAAAAAGCCCGTAAAATTTGCGCATTAGGGGTACGTTGCAGTCGTTGGGTAACCATGCATGGCTTTGCGTTTAACGTAAATACCGATCTCGATTATTTTAAAAATATCGTGCCCTGTGGCATTGATGATAAAGACGTTACTTCCCTAAAGCGCGAATTGGGCAGGGAAGTGCCTATTGATGAAGTAAAAGAAAAACTGAAAAACCATATTGCCCAACTCTTTGGGATGAAACTGCACTAGATAGCTTTCGATTTAAGGTCCTTTTAAATAATGCTGTATGGTGTTTTTTTGAAAAGCGCAGGCAACATTTCATGGCAATTGCAGCCCCACTGTCCGCTTTACTTCGTGCCCGCTCCCATCGGGTTTAGGTAATTCGGGTTTGTACAAAACTTAAATGTTGGCAGCTTCGGATTTGCCTGGCAACAAACAGCAATCGGGTTAAGCGACACAAAATGCTGAAATATTTATAATTTAGCATCTAATAGCAATTAGTCTCTTATGATGAAGATAATCACCTTGATTTTATTTGCCTGTTTATCCCAAAGTATAGCCATGGCCCAAAACTTGGATGAATTGATCAGTTTGATCAAACAAAATCCTAAAAAGGCATCGGTTTACCTCATAGAAAATGGGCAAACGACTATTGATTTTAATGGTAATCAGACAATGCCCTTGGCTAGTGCCGCTAAAACCATTATTGCTATAGAATTTGCCAAGCAAGTGGCCGCTAAAAAGATTTCACCCTTAGGCAATGTTGCTGTAAAAGATTTAGCCAAATATTATATTCCCAATACCGATGGACAGGCACATCCCAATTGGCTCAAGTCATTGGGCAAATCGGCTACCGATAGCGTAATCTTGCTCCAAGTGGCCCAAGGGATGATCAGGTTCAGTTCTAATGCCAATACCGAATACCTGCAAGATTTGTTGGGTTTGGCCAATATCAACAAGAATTTAGATGAACTGGGCTTAAAAGGACATCAGCCTTTGTACTATTTTACGGCATCGGCCATCATGGTTTGTTTAAAGCCTGAAGGCAAGAACGAAGAGCAATGGATAGGCGAATTGAAGGCTATGCCTCTGGCAGTTTACCATCAAAAATGCAAGGAGGCGCATCAATTGCTCAAAACAGATCCAAATTATAGCAGGCAGTTTAGTTTTGCCAACCTTTCTATGAACATCCAAAAGGTATGGTCCGACCGTTTAGTGGGAGCTACCACATCCAATTATGCACAACTGATGCAGAAAATAGCCTCGCGACAATTTTTTAATGCCGAAGCGCAAACCGTATTAGAAAGTGTAATGGAATGGCCGATGGCCTTTGCGGGTAATCAACAGCTATTTAATCACCTAGGACAAAAGGGAGGTTCTACGGCTTTTGTGCTGACCGACGCGTTCTATGCAAATCCAAAAAACGGAGCAAAGGTTGCCTGTGCGTTTTTCTTTAATGATCTCAGCACTGCAGAAAGTGCCTTGGTAAACAAAAATTTTGGCAGTTTTGAGGGCAGTATCCTTACCAATGCCAACTTTAGGAAGAAGCTAACAGAAGCGTTACAATAAGAAAATACCGCTATACTGTGGTGTTTCCTAATTGTCTCACGGCCAATAGGTAATGTGGGAAAAAATAACCTTGATTTATTTTGATGTTTAACTGGAAGTTTTAACTTTAGGTTAACTAAAAACTAAAAACTCAAATTAAATTATGGATTACTCGTCAGACTATTCGTCCGGAGGAGCTGGTATCTTAGCAGGTATTGGGCTCACTTTTTTTGTCATTAGCTTTGCAATTGGTATTATATCAATTGCCGGTATGTGGAAAGCCTTCGAAAAGGCAGGCAAGCCCGGTTGGGCAGCAATCATTCCCATCTACAATATTTATGTGATGATTGAAATTGTAGGTAAACCTGGCATCTGGCTTTTATGGTGCATCTTGCCTTGCATTAACTTTGTATTTGTAATCTGGCTCTTAAACTTGGTGAGCAAAAGCTTTGGCAAAACCGAGGGCTTTACCGTTGGGCTGTTTCTTCTAGGCTTTATTTTCTGGCCAATTTTAGGCTTTGGTAGTGCCAAATATTTAGGCCCATCGGCTGCAGAAGCACAAAATCCTTTCGGAGGCAATCCGTACAATAATCCAAATGGACCGTTTAAAAATCCGCCAACCCCACCTAGTAATCCTGAAGCTTAATATCAATTGCAATTATTGACTATTTATAGCCTATCCACTTTGTTAGCCGTTTTTAACAAGGTGGATAGTTTTTTATTGCCCTGTCCATTTAAGTACCTTACGGGGATCGATTGTCCGGGATGTGGCTTTCAGCGCTCCCTTTTAGCCTTGCTGCATGGAAACTGGCAGGAAAGTTTCCAGTTGTATTCACCCACTTTATTGTTTTTGGCCAGTGCCATCGCAACTGCATTAAGCTATGGCTTCAAATGGAACACTGAAGCCAAATGGCTCAAGGTGCTTTACTTTGCTACCGGAATTGTAGTGGTGATTAACTATACCTATAAAATCATAACGCATCAATTGCATTAGCCAAAAACCAGGTTACATCAAATTCCGTAAATTAACTTGATGAACCTTACAGTCAAATTGGTGGAACATCTAAATTATGGTAGCTTCATCACCATTGAAAATATATTTAAAGCCGATGAAAATTAGCGGTATTTTTCTGTCATTTTGTTTATTATTGAGCTGCGATAAAAACACCGCATCTAATATGATTATTGATCCAGTAGTGCCACAGGGCACGTCTTTAACTTATTTAGCCCTTGGCGATTCGTATACCATTGGCGAAGCCGTTACTGCCAACGAATCCTTTCCCTATCAGCTGGTTGCACAGCTCAAAATGCAAAACCTGAATGTGCAAACCCCAAAAATCATTGCCAAAACCGGCTGGACTACCGATGAATTGCAGACTGCCATTACAGCCGCTAACCTCAAAACTTCGTTTGATATCGTTACGCTGTTGATTGGCGTAAATAACCAATACCGCGGCAATTCCCAAAGCACTTACCGAAAAGAGTTCAAGGAACTGTTGCAAACCGCAATTGCTTTTGCGGGTAACAATAAAAAACATGTTTTTGTGGTTTCCATTCCCGATTGGGGCGTAACTCCCTTTGGCAAAAACAGTGGACGCAATATCCAAACCATCGCACAGGAAATAGATGCCTTTAATGCCATTAACAAAGAAGAAACCTTGGCCTTGGGCATCAGCTATACCGATATTACACCGGCTTCTCGAAATGCAGCAACAGATGCGGCTTTAGTAGCATCAGATGGTTTGCATCCTTCGGGCAAGATGTATGGAGAGTGGGCCGTTAAGGTGAGTAGTGCCGTGCAAGGAAATTTCAAATAGCTATACCGCCCTAGAGGTAACCTGGTTATAATCCATTACCACCGTCTTTAAAAAATCAAGCTCGTTCATGCCTTCTGGGATGCCCACCTGCAGGTGATTAGAAAGCTTGGCTGCCATTTGATAAACCAGGTTCGCATTCAATGTTTTATAATAGGCATTCAGCACCTCGTGTACCAGTTCTATTTCCCTGTCGTTTAAATGATGTACACTTTCAAAAACAGGAATGTATTCGGGTGCGGTGGGGTGAAAAGCCACATGTTCCAATTTGGTGCGTGGAACGGTTTTGATAACGGTTGTGCCCGCTACAATATCACCGATGCGTTGTTTGTTGTCTGAAAGTACAACGGTAAGAAAGCCCCCCGCCCAGGCCGTTAAGGGGAAATCTACAATCCTAAACACCCAGCGGATAAAATACTGGCCCAAGGTAGGCTGACCGCCATCAAGGCTGACTACTTTTGTTTTGAGCAGTTTCTTGCCCAGGGTTTGGCCGTTCAGGAAAATTTCCGACAGCAGGTCGTAAAACAAAAAGATAGCCGCGTAAATGATAAAGACGGTGTTAGAAATAATCGACCCCATTGCAGAGCCCATGCTTAAAGCCAAGGCAATGATGATGAAACCAATTGCCAAAGCAGCAATATCTATCAGCCACCCGGCCATCCGTTCGCCTACGCCTGCAACAGGATAGTCAATGTCTACATGTTGGCTTGTGTTTACCTTTACCGTTTCCATAGTCCCAAATATAATATCGTTTTTTAATTTTTGTTGACTAATAAAATTTTTGTTTTATTTTAACACAAAAATTCTAGACCCGGAAAATCTACCTATGAGAGAAGCGCTGTTTGTGAAGCAGAATGCCGAAAAATGGAAGAGCTATGAGCTGCTGCAAACCAATAATCCAGATGAGCTGGCGCAGCGCTTTATAGATATTACCAATGATTTGGCTTATGCCAAAACTTTTTATCCGAAGTCTAAAACCACTTCTTATCTAAATGGCATCGCCTCCTTGCTGCATCAGGCCATTTACAAAAACAAGAAAGAAAATACGAGCCGTTTTACACGCTTTTGGAAGTTCGAACTGCCCTTGTTGTTCCATAAATATCGCAGGCAGCTGCTGTATTCGTTTCTCTTTTTTATCATATCAATGAGCATCGGCATCCTTTCGGCTAAATACGACGAAAGTTTCTTGAGACTGATTTTGGGCGATGGCTACGTAAACATGACGAATGAGAATATAGCCAAAGGCGATCCTTTTGGCGTATACAAACAAGATAGCGAATTTACCATGTTTCTAATGATTGCCTCTAACAATATATGGGTAACCTTGGTTACCATTGTAAGCGGAATCTTCCTTTCGATAGGCCCAGTATTTGCCATGATGAGGAATGGTATCATGATTGGTGCATTTGAATATTACTTTTTTAGCAAAGGTCTTGGTGCCGAATCTATTTTGGTGATTTGGATACACGGCACCTTAGAAATCCTTTCGATTATTATAGCTGGTGGCGCCGGATTGGTTTTGGGCCACGGCTTGCTCTTCCCGAGAACCTATACCCGGGCAGTAGCCTTTAAGAACAGTGCCAAAGATGCCACTAAGATTGCATTGGGAATTATCCCGATTATTCTGCTGGCTGCCTTTTTCGAAAGTTTTATTACCCGTCACACCGGAATGCCCATTTGGCTAAGCATTAGTATCTTGGCCGGTTCGCTTTACTTTATGGTCTGGTATGTGATCATTTATCCAATTAAATTAGTTAAACGCACTCAGTCTGTATCAGATGAAAGAGAAAATAGAATTTAGGAAAATTCGTGAGTTTGGAGATATCATTAACGATACCATTCATTTTATCAAACAAAATATCAAGCCCCTGCTAAAGGCTTATCTCTCTTTGTGTGGCTTCTTTTTGTTAGCCAGTGCATTGAATTCCATCTTTATCCAATTGCAGCTCAAAGGTCTTTTAGATGACGGCAGTAGGTTCGCATCTGCAGATAACCCATTTATAATGCTTCGCAGCTTTACGTTTAGCTACCTGATGATGATTGTTTTTTTGATCCTCAACTATACATCGATAGGCCTCACGGTTTTGTCTTACGTTGCTTTGTACATCAGAAAAGGAAATGTGGCGCCAACAGTAGCAGAAGTATGGTCGTATTTTAAATATTACTTCTTCCGGATGCTGGGGAGCGGCATCATAATGACGCTTTTTGGCATGCTTTGCTTCATCTGCTGCATCATTCCCGGTTTTTATGTAATGCCGGCAATATTTATTTTTTATGCTGTCCTCGTTTTTGAAAATGCCGGGTTTTCATTTTCGTTTAACCGCGCATTTCAGCTGGTAAAAAATGAGTGGTGGATTACCTTTGCCACCATATTGGTGGTGTACTTTATCTATTATGCCTGCGCTATGGTGATACAGGTGCCGGCCATTGTCATTTCTATGGCCAGTGGCTTTATGCAACATGAGGGAGTATTGATGGGTAGCTATGGCATAATTGTTTCCATTGCCCAACAGCTTTCGCAGGTGTTTATGATTATTCCCCTTGTAGCCTCGGCATTCATTTATTTTAACTTGGTAGAGCGCAAAGAAAGCTTGGGCTTGATGCAAAAAATAGAAGGCTTCGGCGAAAAAACTACGGACGAACATCCTTTTACACCGGAGGAATATTAATATGCGTACTAAGTTGGTTTTTGTGTTGTTGCTTGGGGCATCTTTTGCTGTCCAGGGCCAGCCTTTGCAAAAACCTGTTGCCGTTAAGCCAATCGTTGTAAAAAAGCAGCTCAAGCTAGACAGCAGCAAAGTCGAGATACGCAAGTTAGATGAACAGGCTATCGAGGCCTACAGCAAACAAAAGGAATTTAAATATGATGTAGCCCCTCAGCAATTAAATTGGTGGGACAGGTTTTGGAGATGGGTATGGGACATCATCAAGCAAATTTTTCAGAGTGATGCCGGCAAGGGCAGTGCTGGGTTGCTCAGGGTGTTGCTGATTACCTTAAAATACCTCATTATTGTAGGTTTGGTTGTAGGTTTGGCCTTTGCGATCATCAAATTGCTGGGTCTAGACCTAAAAATGCTGACCAGAAAATCGAAGACAATAGAAGTTCCTTACGAAGAAAGCCTGGAAAATATCCATGAGATTGATTTTGACGAACAATTAGACAAAGCTATTTTAGATGGAAACTATCGATTGGCGGTTCGTTTGCTTTACCTCAGAACACTGAAACAGCTAAGCGATCGCGAAATCATTAATTGGCAGCCCGATAAAACTAACCAGGCCTATGTACAGGAGTTGCGCAATGAAGAGCAACGAAAAGAATTTGCCCAATTGACCTATCGTTTCGAATATGTTTGGTATGGAGAGTTCTTTATCGATAAGAGCAGTTTCGAGCCTATTTCACAATCCTTTCAGCAATTTAACCAGCAGCGCAAATGAACGGATTGAGAAGATATTTGATAATTGGAGCTTTGTTGCTGATCGCCTATATGGTTATGCAGTATTTCAAGCCAAAGCCTATCGACTGGCGACCAACTTACTTAAAAGAAGATAAAATCCCTTACGGAACCTATATCCTGTACCAAAGACTGAACGATCTTTTTCCAAATGCACAGGTAAGCGTACAAAGGAAAGCGATTTATAATACCTTAACGGAAGATACGATTTCGGGTAGCTCAAACTATTTGATTGTTGCGCCAGAAATTAACGTCGACAAGCTAGACTATGCGCAAATGGTCAAGTACATGCAAAAAGGCAACCATGTTTTTATTGCGGCCTCGCGGATCAAAGGCGTCTTGCTCGATACTTTAAAGACGTCGTTTTCGAGCAATGTTTATTTTAAGAACGGCAAAAAATATGCGGTCAATTTTGTAAATCCAAGCTTAAAGCGCGATATAGATTTCTACTTTGATAAAGGCATTTGCGAGCAGTATTTTGCCAAGCTAGATACTACAAGGGCAACCGTGCTCAGTACGAGGCAAGAAGGGCCCGCCAACTTTATCCGTTATTCGTTTGGCAATGGCTCATTGTACATCTTGCCTAATCCAGAGCTGTTTTCAAATTTTAATCTGTTGCGGGAAGATGGTGCGGCTTATGCCGGTACAGCCTTATCGTACCTGCCCAAAAACAGGCGCTTAATATGGGATGAGTATTTTACCAGGCCCGATAGCGACAACCGATCGCAGCTGCGTGTGCTTTTCAAATATGACCAGTTGCGTTGGGCCTATTACATCGCCCTGTTTAGCCTTGTCGCTTTTATTTTGTTCGAAATCAAGAGGAGGCAGCGCATTATTCCAATTATTTCGAGGCCAAAAAACACATCGGTAGAGTTTGTCGAAACCGTTGGACGTGTTTACTATCAGCAACGCAACAACAGGGATATAGCCGATAAAAAAATAAACTATTGGCTAGAATACCTGCGCAACAAATACCGCTTGCGCACGGTAGACCTGAACCCAGAATTTAAAGAAACGCTGATCAGCCGGACAGGCGCGAATACTGAAACCATCGAAGCACTTTTTGTAGAGCTGCAATACCTGAGTGGGGGCTATTCGGTAAGCGACCTAGACCTGATCAGATTAAATAAACTTATTGAACAATTTTATAAACAAGACCAATAATATGGAAGAGGAAATGTTTGAGCAAAGAACGGATTTGAGCCAATTGAGCGATGCGGTAGCGCAGATCAGAAGCACATTGGGCAATATCATTGTAGGCCAAAAAGATACCATAGATCTGCTGATTGCAGGTTTGTTGGCCGATGGACATTTGCTGCTGGAAGGCGTACCCGGCGTAGCCAAAACCCTAAGTGCAAAGCTGATGGCCAAATGTATTTCGGCATCTTTTTCTAGGATCCAGTTTACACCCGATCTGATGCCCTCAGATGTGTTGGGAACAGCTGTATTTAGTCCTAAAACGGCTGAGTTCCAGTTTAGGCAAGGTCCTATTTTTGGCAATATTGTACTGGTTGACGAGATTAACCGTGCGCCTGCCAAAACGCAATCGGCCTTGTTCGAAGCTATGGAAGAACGCCAGATTACGGTTGATGGACATACCTACAAACTAGAGGAGCCTTTTATGGTATTGGCTACACAAAACCCGATTGAGCAAGAGGGTACGTACCGTTTGCCAGAGGCTCAGTTAGACCGTTTCCTTTTCAAGATCGAGGTAAAATATCCATCGCTTGAGGAAGAAATAGCCATTTTGACCAATCAGCATCAGCATAAACCCGAAGAACAGTTGCAGGAGATCCATGCGGTTTTATCGGTAGCGCAGATCAAGGCTTTGCGTGCCACCATTAAATCGTTGGTGGTAGAGCCGAAGCTTTTGGCTTACGTGGCGCAGATCACACACGAAACACGCAACAATAAATCTTTGTACTTAGGTGCATCGCCAAGGGCATCGTTAGCGATGGTAAACGGCGCAAAAGCCTTTGCTGCCATGGCTGGTCGCGATTTTGTAACACCTGATGATATTGTTCGAGTGGCTACACCAGTACTGGCACACCGTGTAATGCTAAGTCCAGAAAAAGAAATGGAAGGCCTAACTGCAGCTGATATCATTGCCCAGATTATTAAGAAAATAGAAGTGCCAAGGTAATTCGACGCATCATCCTGGGCCCGACCCAGGATCTCGCTCGAGATAGATGCCGGATCGTGTCCGGCATGACGATTTTGGTAGCCCCGCAATGACGAACAAGAAAAGAAATGAAACAATTCTTTAGAAAATATTATACAGACCTTTTTTTAGGTAAGCGCCTGTTCATCGCATTGGGCAGCTGCGTAGCCCTGTTTTTATTTTCTTTTTTCATTCCTGTGCTGGGCGATTTGCCTTACCTGTTTTTTGGCGTGTTGCTCTTGTTGGTGCTGTTAGATTTTTTCTTGCTCTATAGAACCAAGAAGGGCGTGTTTCTGCATAGGGAAGTACCAGAGCGCCTCAGTAACGGCGATGACAACGAGCTGAAGATCTACCTGGAAAATTTTTATTCGTTTCCGGTAAGCTTAGGCATAATTGATGAAATTCCTTTTCAGTTCCAAAAGCGCGACATATGGTTCAAAACCCATTTGGCATCACGGGAACAAAAAATCATTAGTTATTTATTGCGTCCAACCAAAAGGGGTGAGTACGATTTTGGCCTAACCCGATTGTATGTTCAATCGCCATTGGCTTTATTGAGCCGGAGATTTAATGTAGGCGCTAATAAAACGGTACCTGTTTATCCTTCTTTCTTAAAGCTGAGACAGTACGAACTCATGGCTGTTTCTAATCGCCTAACCGATATCGGGATCAAAAAGATCAGGCGTTTGGGCCATAGCATGGAGTTCGACCAGGTTAAAAATTATGTATCCGGCGACGATTACCGTACCGTAAACTGGAAAGCCACAGCCCGCAAAGGCGATCTGATGGTCAACTCCTACACTGACGAAAAAGCACAGCACGTGTATTGCGTAATCGATAAATCAAGGGCCATGCGCATGCCTTTTGATGGCTTAACCTTGCTCGATTATGCGATTAACGCCAGCTTGATTTTAAGCAGTGTGGCATTGGTAAAAGAAGATAAAGCGGGACTGATTACCATTGCCGAAAAAACCAAAAGCATTGTGCCCGCCGATCGCAGGCCGATACAGTTGAATAGGATTATGGAAGTGCTGTACAAAGAGAAAACCAGGTACCTCGAAACGGATATGGAAGCCTTGTACATCAGCATGCGTGCTACGTTAAAGCAAAGAAGTTTGGTGGTATTCTTCACCAATTTCGAAAGCATGTCGGCACTAGAAAGACAGCTGCCTTTCTTAAAACGGATTGCCAAGTTCCATTTACTGTTGATCGTGTTTTTCGAGAATACAAGCTTGAAGGCACTAAGCGAAGAACCTGCAAAAGACGTGCAGGGCATTTACATTAAAACCATTGCCGAGAAATTTGCCTACGAAAAGAAACTGATGGTAAAAGAACTGACCAAGCATGGTATTCTGAGTCTGCTTACCCCTCCGCAGAACCTAACCGTTAATGTGGTGAATCGTTATTTGGCGATTAAGGCCAAGCAACAGATTTAATCTGATAGACTTGTCATGCTGGACCCTGATGCAGCATCTCACTCGAGATAAGATTGCTTCGTCACTACGTTTCTCGCAATGACGCGTACCCTCAACTTTGCTGTGCAATGAGAAATCTATCTCGAGAATAGATGCTTCGCGTTGCTCGTCATGACAAAATAATTTATGGAGAAATTTGTTATTAGGATTGCCTAACTAACAACTGAAAACTGCCAACTAACTTAACACTCCGGCAAGCTCAGCGGAATATTGGTAGCCAAACCACCGTCAGAAGTTTCTTTGTATTTCGAGTTCATATCTAAAGCCGTTTCCCACATGGTATTTACCACGGCATCTAAACTCACCTTTGCCTTATCAGGATTGGTTTGCAGGGCCAATTGACTTGCGGTAATCGCCTTAATAGCGCCCATGGTATTGCGTTCGATGCAAGGGATTTGTACCAATCCGCCAATCGGATCGCAGGTAAGGCCCAAGTGGTGTTCCATGGCAATTTCTGCAGCCATTAAAACCTGGCGCTGCGAACCGCCCAAACATTCGGTTAAGGCTGCCGCAGCCATTGCAGAAGATACACCGATTTCTGCCTGACAGCCACCCATGGCCGCAGAGATGGTTGCGCCTTTTTTAAAGATGCTGCCTATTTCTGAAGCACAACAGATAAACTGGATAATCTTATCTTCGGTATAGCCATCGCAAAATGCGATAAAGTATTGCAATACGGCTGGAATAACACCAGCAGCACCATTGGTAGGGGCGGTAACTACGCGTCCAAAAGCGGCATTTTCCTCATTTACGGCCAAGGCAAAGCAACTTACCCAATCTAAGGTATAGTTAAAGCCGTTGCCACCTTTTCTGATCACTTGTACCCAGCTATCATAGTCGGTATAGACTTCTCCAGCAGTTAATTTGCTGTTTACTTTCGATGCCCTGCGTGCTACATCTAGTCCGCCAGGTAGAAAGCCACTGGTATGGCAACCCCTGTAAATGCAGTCTCTAATTACTTGGAAGTGTTGCATCACACCGCGGCGGGTTTCGGCTTCTGGTCGCCAAGCGGCTTCGTTTTCCATGACCACTTCGCTTACCTTCAAACCTGTTGAAAGGCACCAATGTAAGAGTTCACTGGCTTTCTCTACTGGAAAGGGTAGATCTACCTGTTCTTTTTCAGAACCGTTTTCGCCTTCTTTAACTACAAAACCGCCACCAATAGAATAATAGGTTTCCGAAAAAGCCTTTCCATTATTTAAAAAAGCCTGAAAAGTAACTGCGTTTGGGTGAAAGGGCAAACTTTCTGCAAAAAGGAAAATCAGGTCTTCGGCGTAGGAAAATGGAATTTCCACTTCTCCGCCTAAATTTAAGCGTTGTTCTTGCTTAATGGTTTCGATGGTACTGTCGATGGCATTGACATCAAAGGTAACAGGATCGCCACCGGCCAAGCCCAACAAAACGGCGATATCGGTGCCGTGTCCTTTGCCGGTTTTAGCCAAAGAACCATACAATAGGATTTTGATCTGCTCTACATCGGCTAAATCGGCCTGTTTTTTTAACGAAGCCGTAAATTGCTGTGCAGCGCGCCAAGGGCCCAAAGTGTGAGAACTTGAGGGACCAATACCTATTTTGAATATGTCGAAAACCGAAATCTGTTCTTTTTGCATGGATAACAAAGCTATATACTTTTACTGATATTTACGTAAATTGGCTCATCAATTCAACCTAACCTATGAAAAAAATCTACTTCTTCTTGCTGCTCCTGTCCACATACAACTTAACCAGGGCGCAGCAAGAACATTTCCAGTCGCAACATTACCAAGCGCCTAGCGATGCCAATGTACGAGCCAAACTGAGCCAATGGGGCGATAAAAAATTCGGACTGTTTATGCATTGGGGGCTTTATGCCATTCCTGGGATAGTCGAGTCTTGGAGTATCTGTTCTGAAGATGCTTCATGGATACCCAGAGACAGCACCAAAAATTACGAGGATTATAAAAGATGGTATTTCGATCTGAACAAGCAGTTTAATCCAGTCAATTTCGATCCGACCATCTGGGCCAGTTATGCCAAGAAAGCAGGCATGCAATATGTGGTTTTTACCACCAAGCACCACGATGGTTTTGCGATGTTCGACACCAAGCAATCAAATTATAAGGTCACGGCAAGCGAAGTACCTTTCGCTAACAACCCGAAAGCCAATATCGCCAAAGAAGTTTTTGGTGCTTTCAGAAAGGAAGGATTTATGATTGGGGCCTATTTTTCTAAGCCCGACTGGCACAGCGAGTATTATTGGTGGCCTCGTTATGCCACAGCCGATCGGAACAACAATTACGATATCCGTTTGCACCCGCAACGCTGGCAACAGTTTAAGCAATATACCTTTAACCAGATCGAGGAGCTGATGAGCGATTATGGCAACATCGATATTTTATGGTTAGATGGGGGCTGGGTAAGGCCAAAAACCACTGTCAATCAGGAAGTTGTTTCCTGGGGAGCGCCAATTCCGGCTTGGGACCAAGACATCAACATGCCTGGTATTGCAAAAATGGCGAGGGCCAAGCAACCCGGACTAATCATGGTCGATCGTACGGTGCATGGCGAGTATGAAAACTACCAAACCCCAGAGCAAAAAATACCTGAAAAGCCTTTGGATTATCCTTGGGAAACCTGCATGACCATGGGCGATGCGTGGGGCTATGTGCCGAATGATAAATACAAGAGTACGAATACCCTTGTCCATTTGTTGATTGATATTGTAGCAAAGGGCGGTAACTTCTTATTGGATGTAGGGCCAAAGCCCGATGGTACTTTTCCGGAACCAGTGTTGCAGCGCCTAACCGAAATAGGACAATGGATGGATATTAACAAGGAAGCGATTTATGCCACTAAACCTGTTGCACCTTATAAAACCAATCAGGTTTGCTTTACGCAAGGTAAAAATGGAAGTGTTTATGCGCTTTACTTATTAGATGAAGGAAAGACAGCCGATGCAACAATAACTATTCAGTCGCCACCAAAAACGCCCAAAAAGATCAGTTTGTTGAGTGTTAAGCAAACTATAAAATGGAAACAAAAAGGGGATGTATTGGAAGTGGTTTTGCCGGCTAGCGCGAAAATGCTAAGACATGCATTGGTGTTTAAGATGGATTAATGTTTTTCACCACCTCAGATACCTAAGAAAGGCTAAGGTAGGTTCGCATATCGTTTCCTCCCCCTGCCCCCTCCAAAGGGGGACAAATTCATTACGAGCGCTTCGCGGAATAACCATGGCGCTGCGATAAAACTTAGATGCCCTTAAACGCCTAAGGTGGTAAAAATAAAATAAGCCTAACCACAAAGGCATGAAGCTAGCAGAAAATTTTAAAGCATTTTATCATCCAGAACGCAGTGAAGGATCTGCCTTGAGTTAGATTCCTCGTTGCACTCGGAATGACAGATTTAATTATAAGAAATCGTCATGATAGACACTGATCTTCCCCCTGCCCCCTCCAAAGGGGGACAAATTCATTGCGAGCGCTTCGCGAATTAACCACAACATACTATGTCTCTTTGAGATAAAACTGAGATGCCCTTAAATGCCTTAGGTGGTAAAAATAAAATAAGCTTGATCATGAGGCGCTAAGCCAAAAAAAAGATGTCCCCTATGTGTCTATGTGGTGAAAATGAAACTGTCCATTTCCTTCCCTTGCCCCTCCGAAGAGGAATAGGCTTAATGTTGAGGATTTCAACTATGTACCTAATGTAGTTAAAAAAGCTAGCGTTTTTTCTTAAGTGATAAAGCCTCGATTGTGAGCTCTTGAGCTTTAATGGTCTGCTCTTGGATGGTGATAATTTTGACCAGCAGTTCGATGTCCTTTTTAGGATCGCCTTCGCCAATGCGTGCGGTTAGATATTTTTCGGCAATCTCGTTGATAACAGAAAGGCTATCATCTTGTTCAGGATATTTTCGAATGGGCAACCCTTTGCCTTTCAAAAGCCAATCGGCATTCAGCTCTTCACATTTCGTGAGTACGAGCTCCAAGTTTATAGTTTTCCTTTTGTGCCAGTTGGCCAAGGTATTGGAGGCGATTCCTAGAAATCTAGCAAGTTCGGCGTCTGATTTAAAATTATAATGAGATTTTATTCTGCTTATAATCAATTCATTATCTTTTTCTATTCCCATTTCGTGAGTTTTTCTTAGGCAGGGTATTGCTTTACTCACGAACAGTGAGTAAATTGGGATGTAATTATAAATGTAAGCAAAATGCCAATATACTAGCAAAAATAGGCATTCGAAAAATATTTAAATCACATCTACACATCTAACCCTTTTGAAAACATGAAAAATCTCATTGAAATTACGCCAATGGCTGATCCCTTTTTGCCAGATGCAGAAAGCACCTTCGCCTCAGAACCCCAAATTGCAAAACCTATTTTAAAGGGTCTGCAAACCTTTTTAGATACCGTGCCTGCCTATCGCCTTAACAAAGGGCTCAGAAAATTGCTAATTGATTATCTATTCTATAACATCGAAGCGCTACCTGTAGATTTTGAAGAACTCTTGGGCGATTTTTATTGGCTTACCCATTTTCTGGATCAGATCCATGAAGAGGAGCTCAGCAAGGCAGGCTAAAAATCGAAGGCAATTATTTTGGTGTCTCTTAGCATCCTATCAACAAACTTTTTATGGTTTTTGGGGCTGCCAACGGCTATCCAGGTGCCACTGATGATGCCATCGGCCAATTCCTGCTTGCCACGGTGCAATGTAAGTTTAGAGGTTCTGATGTATTCTTCATAGCTCTCTAAACTTTCGTTTTCGTATTTTTTTACGATGCGGTAAACCCTTCTGGTAAAGCGTCTTTCTACAAAATTCTCTACAAAAGGGAAAACAAGCAAAGACGCCAATACCACAGCAGTAACGCCAATGGCCTGCTCGTAATAACCGCCACCAACGGCCATGCCAATAGCGGCCACAATCCATATTACGCAGGCAGTGGTCAGGCCTTTTACCTGGTTGTCTTCTTTAAAGATTACGCCGGCGCCCAAGAAACCGATACCAGTTACAATATTAGAAGCAATACGGTCTTGGCTGGTAGGGCCCACTTTTATCGATAAAATGGTAAATAAAGTAGCTCCCAGACCAATCATGATCATGGTTTTGAGGCCAGCCTGTTTGCTTCTGAATTCGCGTTCTACGCCAATGAGTCCGCATAGTAAAATGGCCAATAAAAACTTGTTGACTTCACTTTGGGTAATGAAGTGTTGGTTGTTAAACAAATCCTCGAACATAAAGCTGAAATTGAATATTCCGTAATTTCGAAAATATTATTGAAATAACGCATGCCAAAGGGAAAAGTTTTGTGTCTATTGCAGTGCTTTTGTCATTCCGACGTGAGGAGAAATCTATTTAAAAAGTTGTTCTTTGTAGATCCTTCGCTTTGCTCTGGATGACAATGTTCGCTCTGGACGACAAACTTTTTAAAGATAAATACCGGATTGGTGTTCGGCGTAGCAAATTTTAGGATTAAAACTAAAAGAAACTAGAACAACGCAATCCGTTATACTTTTTGGTACGGGTACTGTTTGGCCAGTATTTTTCATAGCCCAAACTAGCTTCGGTGGTGCCGCTGGTATTGGTATAGTTCAGCTTTGAGGTGGTAGCATCGTGGCTCACGCCGATCCGCATTTTTTCGCTGTCGTTCCTTTTCAAAAAGATATCAAAGATGAGCGAAAACACAATGGCATCCGATCCACCCTCCTGATTGGTCCGGTACCATAAACCTGAATTGAAGCTCCGGTACTTGAACTGCATGCCCGCACTTAATGAGGTGGTATTGCCCTGCCTGTAATAAATCACTGATGGGATGAGGAAGGCGCCTTCATCTTCCAAATAATCGTATCGGTAGCTCAAGGGCATCTTAAAGCTGGCATTAATGGCCAAACGCATAGGCAGACGTGCCTGTGCAGAGCTGAAGGACTCGTCGGGTTTGTTGATGTGGTAAAGGCCGGCACCCAACATAAAGTTACGGTAAACGAAATTGGCCCCTGCTGCCGGATCAAAGAAAAACTTATTCGACATATCTGGAAAAGAGGCCGATGAAATGCTTCCGGGAATATAGCCCAACCGGCGATCTATCTGGTCTAAAAAAACCAGTTTGCTCCAGTCGATACTGCGGTTGGTAAAGCCTGCCTGTAGGCCAAAAGATGCCAAAAAATCATCGCCGCCTACACTGTACGAATAGGTGAGGGCCACATTGTTCTTCACCAAATAAGCGGTTCCTTCGCTGCTGCGGTTAAACGATAGGCCAACCCCTCCCGAAAGCTTGGGCACGTTTACATCAACAGAAGCGTTGATATAAGACAGATCGCCGCTGAGGGAAGACCATTGGTTGCGGTAGATCATATTGAGCCTCAAATCGCCGTCGAACTGCCCGGTTAGTGAAGGATTAAGGTAAATGGGTGCATTAAAAAACTGAGAAAAAAGGTGGTCTTGTGCCTTGATATTCGAAACCATCAGGCAAAAGCATCCTAAAAATCCAGCAATCCTCCTTTTTATCATCATCGTATTAAATATATTTCGCCCGTTCGTTTTGGCGCAGATTTATCCAAGGTTACGCCCTTCCACTCAGTGCCATTGATGAGCTGGACTTCCATTTTCCAAAAGTAAATTCCCTGTGGCTGGGCTACGCCATTGTAGGTGCCGTCCCATCCTTCAACCGGTTTGCCATCGTCGAGTTTGGTGGTTTCCCAGAGTACCTGGCCCCATTTATTGAATACCGTCATTTTCCACGATTTAATACCTGCGCCAATGGCTATGAATTTTTGTAGCGGAACACTGGTGCCACCCGGCATAAACGAGTTAGGCAGATAAACATAGCCTGGCACGCCCACAATGTGTACGTATTTTTGAATGCTGTCTATACAGCCCTGATCGTTGTAGGTTCTTAAGGTAACCAAGAAACGGCCGGTATCGAGGTAGGTATGTGCCGGATCCCTTACGGTAGAAGCATCGCCATCGCCAAAGGTCCATTTATAGGTTTGGGCACCATTGGTGCTTTCGTTGGTAAATTTGAAAGTGTAATTAGGTATGCTGATTACCGCGGCCGGAGCAATAGCGAAATCGGCCTTAGGCGGTCCAACGAGACGGATGTAATCTATTTTTTCTTCGGTAGTTGGACAGCCCAAACTGTTAATGGCAGTTAACTTAACAGTAAAAGTTCTCGGATTGCCTTGGTACACGTGCGTAGGCGCAACTTCGGTAGAGGTTGGAGAACCATCGCCAAAATCCCAAACATAGCCGATGGCATCTTTGCTGGTATTGGTAAACTTCACTTCCAAACCGTTACAACCAATGGTCAGGTTAGAACTGAATGCTGCAACAGGCTGGGGATCGACAATAATGGTAACGGTTTGTAAAGGTGCGGTTGAACAATCGTTGGTAGCCAACATGGTCACATCATAAGTGCCCGGCTTGTTAAAAGTATGTTGCTTAATTTCTGGTCGGTTATTGATAGAAACTTCTGCTGACTGGTCTGGTTCAAAATTATAAATATACTGGCTGGCGCCAACGGTACTGTTGATAAAATCGACGGTAAATGGTGCACATCCTCTTTGTTTGTTTCCATCAACGGTTAGGCCTGGCCTGATGGTATTTGGCGAAACCACGATGACATATTCTCTCGAATCGGTACCACAAGAATTAGTTGCGGTTACTTTTACTTTGTATGTTCTTACTACGTCGGTTGTAAATGTATAAGGGAAATCGGCCTTGCTGGTACTTGGTCCATTTACTACAACGCCGTCGATTTCGTAGGTGAAGGTATTGGTAGAGCCTGGCGATGTGTTTCTGAAATTAACCGTAAGCGGAGAGCATCCACGTGTTTTATCCGGCGTTCCGGTAGCAATAGGCGTAGCATAAACGGTTATTTTTTGTGGTGCCGAAACCGATCTGCCACATGGGCCAATTACGGTAAGGATTACGGTATAGTCTTTGTCTTCGCCAAAAGGATCTGCATTAAATACATGACGAAGATCGGCTGAGGTACCTACCACCACATTGTTTACGCGCCACTCGAAAGTTACGCCAGTTAGGGTGGTAGAAGTATTGGTGAAATCAACAGTGAGCGGACCACAACCGTTAACAGCCGATGGGGTAAACGTAGCCAAAATATTTGGTCGTGTACGGAAGGTATGGCTCATTTCATCTTGGCTACAGCCTAAGCTACTCGTAGTAACTAATTTGATCACAACGGCTGTATTTTCGGTAGCAATGGTATAGCCTGGAAAGTTGACGCCCGTGCCGATCACCACATTATCAGCATACCAAGTATAGGTGGCGTTGCGATCTGGATAAGCCGTTGCTTTGATGTTGCTGGCATTGATGATAAAAGGGAAACAATCGAGGTCGCGGGTAAAGATAAACTCGGCCTTGGCATTCGGATTAACGGTAACCTTAACCACATTGCTTACGCTTTGCAAGGAGCCGGTACAGGCCCCGCTGCTTACCAATCGGCGATAAGAAGTAGTTTGGGTAATGGCACCAGGGGCGTAACCTTGTCCGTTGGCACCGATAATTGCCGTCCAAGTGGCTCCATTGTCAGTGCTTTGCTCCCAGCCATAAGTATAGTTGGTGCCATCTCCGCCAGTTGGCTGCGAACCGGTTATTGGTGTAGCTGTACTGCCAAAGCATATACTTTGGGTGGCCGAAATGCTGTTGTTGGCGATGGCTGGCAAGGCAGTAATTTGCAATACATTGCTCACAGCCGAACACTGGCCACTGGTTACGGTGCGGCGGTAAGAAAGGCTAGTGTTAACCGTAACATTTAAACTTGGGCCGGTTTGACCATTAATGGTTGCCCAGGTGGTGCCACCATCATTGCTGCTTTCCCAAAGGTAGGTGTAAGTGCCATTGCCACCTGTAGGAACATTTCCCGTTAGGGTAATTACTTGGCCGTTGCAGGCAATTAGGAATGGCGTGGTAATATTGATATTGGTTAATGGAGCCAAGTTGGTAATGGTTACCTCATCGCTAGTAGCTGGACATGGAGCCAATCCAGAGATGGTCCAACGGAAGGTATAGGTTTCTCCGCCAACTAAGCCACTTACCTGTGTATTGTATTGGGTTGGATCTGAAAAAGTAACGCCACTTTGACCTGAAACCAAAGTCCACAAACCGGTATTGGTTAATGGCGAATTACCTTGCAAAGTGATAGTTGGCGTATTACACAAAGTTTGATCTGCACCGGCAGTAGCCTGTACAACGGCCTGGTTTACGGTAATGGTAGCTACAGTTGAATAAGCTGTTGCGCAATTGCCGTTTTTAACAGTGGCGCGATATTGCGTGGTAACGGTGAGGTTATTGTAAGAAATGCTGTTGGTTGTATTGCTGATTGGCGTCCAAGTGGTGCCACCGTCCGTTGATTGTTCCCAACCTTGAATTATTCCAACCTGACCGCTTAAGGTAAGCGTGCCGCTGTTTCCACCCGAGCATACGGCCATGCTTCCAGCAATGGCGCCGCCGTTTGAAGCTTCATTTACCTTGATCACAACACTTGATGAGCTTGGAGGGCAAGGTGACAAGCCAGAAATGGTCCAAGTAAAAGTATAAGAATTGCCCGGGATCAATCCGCTTACTTGGGTGTTGTACAAAGTTGCATCGGCGAAAATTGCACCTGCTGGTCCGCCGGTTTGGGTCCATAATCCGGTTTGTGTTTGTGGCGAGTTTCCAGCCAAAGTGGTCGAAGTCAGGTCGCAAAGTTCTTGTGGCGAACCGGCAATAGCGGTAATCGAACCAGGATTAACCGTAATGGTGGCTACGCTAGAATAAGCCGATGCACAGTTGCCATTTTTTACTATGGCGCGGTATTGTGTGGTAATGGTCAGGTTGCTGTAGGCTACGCTCGTGGTGGTATTGTTGATCGGTGTCCAAGTAGTGCCACCATCTGTTGATTGTTCCCAGCCTTGGATCATTCCAACCTGTCCGCTTAGGGTAATGTTGCCGCTGCCACTTCCAGAACATACTGCAGTACTGCCTGCAGTAATTCCGCCATTAGAAGCCGCATTGATGATGACGGTCATGCTTGATGAGCTTGGAGGGCAAGGGGCCAAGCCCGAAATCGTCCAGGTAAAGGTATAGGCGTTGCCCGGGATCAATCCAGTTACTTGTGTGTTGTATAAAGTTGCATCGGCAAAAACTGCACCTGCCGGTCCGCCGGTTTGGGTCCAAATGCCAGTTTGTGTTTGTGGCGAATTTCCAGCCAAACTGGTCGAAGTCTGGTCGCAAAGTTCTTGATTAGGACCGGCAACTGCAGCAATTGAACCCGGATTAACGGTAATGGTTGATACGGTAGAATATGCTGGTGCGCAATTGCCGTTTTTCACTATTGCACGGTATTGGGTCGTGGTGGTGAGGTTGCTATAGGCTACATTGTTGGTGGCATTGCTGATCGGTGCCCAAGTATTGCCTCCATCTGTTGAAATTTCCCATCCCTGGATTACTCCAACCTGCCCGCTTAGGGTAATGTTGCCGCTGCCACTGCCCGAACATACAGCTGTGCTGCCTGCAGTTGTTCCGCCATAAGAAGCCGCATTGATTTTGATATTTACGCTTGATGAACTCGGCGGACAAGGGGCCAAGCCTGAAATCGTCCAAGTAAAAGTATAGATATTGCCTGGGATCAATCCTGTTACTTGGGTGTTGTATAAAGTCGCATCTGCGAAAACCGCACCTGCCGGTCCGCCGGTTTGCGTCCATAATCCGGTTTGGGTTTGTGGCGAATTTCCAGCTAAAGTGGCCGAAGTCTGGTCGCACAGCTCTTGGTTTGAGCCTGCATTTGCAATAATAGAGACCGGATTAACCGTAACGGTTGATACCGTTGAGTTGGCTGGCGCACAATTGCCGTTTTTCACTACTGCGCGGTATTGCGTAGTTGCAGTGAGGTTGTTGTAGGCTACGCTCGTGGTGGTGTTGCTGATCGATGTCCAGGTGTTGCCTCCATCAATCGAACTTTCCCAACGGATGATAGTACCTACCTGCCCACTTAGGGTGATGTTGCCACTGCCGCTGCCCGAACAAACGGTAGCGCTACCTGCAGAAATCCCACCATCAGATTTGGCATTGATCACAATCCGTACGCTTGATGCGCTCGGCGGGCAAGGTGACAAGCCCGAAATGGTCCAGGTAAAGGTATAGGTGTTGCCTGGGATCAATCCAGTTACTTGAGTATTGTATAAAGTTGCATCGGCGAAAACTGCGCCTGCCGGTCCGCCGGTCTGGGTCCATAATCCGGTTTGGGCTTGTGGCGAATTTCCAGCTAGAGTGGCCGAAGTTTGGTCGCAAAGTTCTTGGTCAGTACCCGCGTTTGATGTAATCGACAATGGGTTTACGGTGATGGTAGATGCCGCCGAGTAAGCAGGGGCACAGTTCCCGTTTTTCACTACTGCGCGGTATTGTGTAGTTGCAGTGAGGTTGTTGTAGGTTATATTTGCGGTAGTATTGCTGATCGGTGCCCAGGTATTGCCGCCATCGGTCGAACTTTCCCAGCTGATAATGTTGCCCACTTGTCCGCTCAAAGTGATGGTGCCATTGTTACTGCCTGAACATACCGTAGCGCTACCTGCAGTAATACCGCCACCAGAAGGTGCATTTACTCTAATTTGTACATCGCTTGCGCTTGGAGAACAAGGAGCCAATCCTGAAATGGTCCAAGTGAACACATAGGTTTGGCCCGGAACCAAGCCACTTACTTGCGTGTTGAACTGGGTGTCATCCGTAAAAACGGCACCTGCAGGACCAGATTTTTGGGTCCATTTTCCAGTATTGGTCAATGGTGAATTTCCTGCTAAAGTGGCTATGGTTTGGTTGCAAAGTTCTTGATCGGCTCCTGCGTTTGAGGCAACTACCGCAGGATTAACGGTTATGGTTGCTATGGTAGAATTAGCCGGACCGCAAGATCCATTTTGTACTACAGCTCTGTATTGTGTAGTGGCAGTAAGGTTGGTATAGTTTAAAAAATTGCTGGTATTGTTAATGGTAATCCAAATGTTGCCTCCATCGGTTGACTTTTCCCATCTTAATACCGAACCAACTTGTCCGCTAAGGGTAAGCTGTCCGGTATTTCCGTCAGAACATACCGTGGCGCTGCCTGCAGTGATTCCCCCATCAGAGGGAAGGTAGATTTTTACAGTTACATCGTCTGAACTTGGCGCACATGGGGCTAAGCCCGAAATGGTCCAAGTGAAAACATAGGTTTGTCCGGGTACCAATCCGCTTACTTGAGAATTGAATTGGGTGTCGTCGGCAAAAATCACACCTGTTTGACCTGAGCTTACAGTCCATTTTCCGGTATTGGTTAATGGCGAATTACCTGCCAAGGTAGTGCTAGTGACATTGCAAAGTGTTAACTGATCGGGACCGGCATTAGCTGTTACTACAGCAGGGTTTACGGTAATGGTACTTACGCTTGAATTGTCTGGGGCACAGGCACCATTTTTCACTACAGCCCTATATTGGGTAGTGGCTGTAAGATTGGTATAGTTGAGGGTTGCAGTTGTATTGCTTATTGGAAGCCAGGTATTGCCACCATCGGTTGAACTTTCCCATCTTACAATCGAACCTACTTGTCCGCTGAGGGTAATTTGCCCAGTATTGCCGTCAGAGCATACAGACTTGCTGCCTGCCGTGGTACCACCTACAGACGGAGGATTTACGGTAATGGAAACATCATCAGTTTTTGGCGTACAGGTAGCCGCACCGCTAATCGTCCACCTGAATACATAAACTTGTCCAGCTACCAAACCATTTGCTGTGGTGTTGTATTGGGTATCATCGACAAAAGTTACACCAGTTTGAGGCGAAACCAAGGTCCATTTTCCTGTTCCAACAGCTGGCTGATTACCCTGCAATATATAAGATGCAGCACTGCAAATACTTTCATCGGGTCCTGCAATTGGCGTACTTGGTGTTGGTGCAACCGTGATGGTTACGGTTACGGGTGTTCCGGCACAGCCAGACGCGGAGTAAGGCGTAATCACATAATCGACCGTGGCTGCGGTAGTTAGGCTATTGCTAAGGGTATTGTTAATGGAAGTAACGGCAGTTTGGGTGGCCATGTTGGTGTTGCCCGTAATGCCTGGTTGCGCGGTACTGGTCCAGGTATATTTTACGCCACCCAGGTTCGAACTTAAGGTGATGGCGGTGCCTTGGCCACTACAGATGATGGTATTGGCTGGAGTTGCCGTTAACATTGGGCGTGGGGTAACGGTAACCGTAAAGGTAAAAGGATCGCCCGGACAGCCATCGAAGCTAGGGGTAATGGTGTAGGTAACCGTAGCATTGGCAGTTGGGTCGCTATTGGTGAGCACATCGTTAATGGTAGTTCCATTGCCCGCACTAAAGCCTCCAGCGTTAGTCGAACCCGTAGCTGTCCATGCAAAGGTAGCGCCAACTGTTGCACTTGTTGGACTATAAGCTACTGCATCTCCGGTACAAATGCTTTTGTTGATGACGCTGTTAACGGTAATCCTTGGTTTAATAATCAAAATAACCTGATCCGATACCGAATTACATGGCGCAGGCAGGGTAGTGGTACCTGTTAATGTCAAGGTAACTGTTCCTGCATTTTTTTCGGCAACAGTAGGTGTATAAGTGGCGTTCAGTGTATTTCTGTTGGGCGTGAATATACCGTTACCGCCAGTCCAGACCTGAGTTGTTGTTGTTCCGGTAATCGAGCCGGCCAAAGTAAAGCTCACATCCTTGTAACAAATGCTTTGATCGGTTCCGGCATTGACTATTGGTGCCGTATTAAAAGTCAGTTTTTGACTGTCGCTTGCTCCGGTAGTGTTGCAATTGTTTTTGTGGGTGACGGTAATGGTATAGGTATCGAAACTATCGAACTTGATTTGAGGATATTTAGAATTGGCATTGGTGCCGTTTACAAAAGACCAGGTACCACCATTATCGGCAACAACGGCCCAGGTATAGGTGCTTATCGGCTCTTGCATAGTGCCTGTGAAGGTCGTTCTGGTAATGCTTCCCGGAGTGTCGTCGAAGGTGTACGTATTTGTGCCACAAAGCTGGGCATCAGCAGCCAGAGTTGCCGTGGGTGTGGTGTTAACGACGAGCTGCTTACTTGTTGTAACGGCTGTGCAGGTTCCCGAGGTAACCGCTAAAGTAATGGTATAAACTCCAACAGCATTAAAAATGATTTGTGGATTAGGGCTAGTACTACTGGTTCCGCCAGTATAAGTAAAACCAGCATTTGGTGAAATGCTCCAGTCGTAAGTCGTATTATTTCCACAGATATTATCGATAACCGAAGTATTGGTAAGCGTAACAGTTGATCCTTGACAAATAGGGTTGGCCGATAAATTAAAAGCTGGTTGTGGCGGATCTTGGATACAAATTGTTGTAGAATAAGGATCTGCATCGCAGGTTCCAGAGCTGGTTGATTCGAGTCTCACCGTATGGGTACCATGGGTGGTAAATGGCCAAACCAGATTAAAGCTGATCGGTTTATTGGCTGCTACCAAAACCCCGTCAACAAACCAATTGTAGGTAACCGTATTGGGCTGGCAGCCTGGTGAATTGGTATTGGGATCTTCTCCCTGAATGGAGGTGTTTACAAAAGTAACATTGGTATTGGTACAGGCCGTAAGTGGCGAAGTAAAAGTATTTACTGGCTTGGTAATTACCTTCGCCGTTGATGAAATGGTTGAACCAACCCTACCGCAGTAAGGGTTTTCGACACTGATGGTTACAGCGAATACGTTATACTCGGTTCCAGACGAACCGCTAAAGACATTTCCGCAGGAGGAGCGGGTATAGGTATGCCTAATTTTCCCTGAATTCTGGCGGATATCGCAAAGCGTATAGGTACTGGTACTCTGATCACCCCAGTTTACTACATAAGTGTCGCCCGGAAAGTTCTTTAAAATCCCATCGGTACTAATATCTACTCCAAATTCAAGCTGACTATTGGGCAAGCAAACCACGTTATTGCCACTGGTAGAGAAAGCGGTTACGGTTTGGTTGTTGATCAAGAAATAAGCTTTTGTACCTACGGTTCCATCGGGCATTACCGCTTTTGTAAATACGGTGAAATGAGCTAGGCTGGCATTATAGATTTGGATAGGCGTACTAAAAGTCAAGTTGGTGGGCGCACTGCCTGTAAGTTCGTTTTTTACGGTTGCGGTAACCGTACTTGTTGCAGTGGATTCGTTGGTAAATGCATAGCCAAAATTATCGCGCCCCGCACAGGAACCAAAAGCCTCTTGGGTAGTGCTGTTAATTGGTAGCGAAGTGAGCTTTGCTTCTATCGCCGTACCCGCCCTGATTTCGAATGCCGCCGATTCGTTACTAACTAAAGCAGGATTTGTTGACTTGACACGTACTTTATACCCAAGTCCAGGCGTTATACCTGCAGGTATCAGACCATTAACGAAAGTAGAATAAAAGCCATTGTAAGTTCCGATTAATGTTTCTGAACCAAAATTTCCTGTATCGTCAGATAAATAAAGCTGGAAGGTATTGCCAATAGCAATGCAAGAAGTATTGCCGATGGTAAACGTAGCAGCTAGCGTACTGCCCGGAGTATAGGGGCCAGCATCGACTGTACCAATAGTCAGCTGCGCAAACGCAGTGCTGGCCATTGAGCACAAAAGGCCAATGAGCAGTAAACGTATTCTCTCCACGGTAAAAACAACAATAGGTATTGTAAATATAATGAGAAAATCAGATTACTTGCTGTAATTTATTGCCAAAATCTGTGGCAAAAAAAATCCCTTACAACCATTGGTTGTAAGGGAAATATGATGAATTAAGTATATACTTAAAGCGGAGGCAATTACATCATGCCACCCATGCCACCACCACCCATTGGAGGCATACCTGCACCAGCAGCAGCTTCTTCCGGATCGTCAGCTAAAACAACCTCTGTAGTTAATAACATGGCTGCAATAGAAGCGGCATTCTCTAAAGCCACACGGCTTACTTTAGTTGGATCGATTACACCAGCACCAATCAGGTTTTCGTAAACATCGGTACGGGCATTGTAACCGAAGTCGTCTTTGCCCTCTTTTACTTTTTGTACAACGATAGAACCTTCGATACCAGCGTTCTCACAGATTTGACGCAATGGCTCTTCGATGGCGCGTTTAACGATGGCGATACCAGTAGTTTCGTCTTCGTTTGCACCTTTTAGGTCGTTTAATGAAGCTACTGCACGGATGAAGGCAACGCCACCACCTGCAACAATACCTTCTTCAACAGCCGCACGTGTAGCGTGTAAAGCATCGTCAACACGGTCTTTTTTCTCTTTCATCTCTACTTCGCTGGCAGCACCTACATAAAGTACAGCAACACCACCAGAAAGTTTAGCTAAACGCTCTTGCAGTTTTTCTTTGTCGTAGTCAGAAGTAGTTGTCTCGATTTGAGCTTTGATCTGGCCTACGCGAGCTTTGATATCGGCCGATTCGCCAGCACCATTGATGATGGTTGTATTGTCTTTGTCAACTACTACTTTTTCTGCAGAACCTAGGTAAGTCAAATCAGCATTTTCTAATTTGTAGCCTCTTTCTTCAGAAATAACGATACCGCCAGTCAAGATTGCGATGTCTTCTAGCATTGCTTTTCTTCTGTCGCCAAAACCAGGAGCTTTAACAGCAACTACTTTCAACGAACCACGGATTTTGTTTACCACCAAGGTAGCTAATGCTTCGCCATCTAAATCTTCAGAAATGATTACCAAAGGTTTGCCGGTTTGCACGGTTTTTTCCAATACAGGCAACAATTCTTTCATGTTGCTGATTTTTTTGTCGTAGATCAAAATGAAAGGATTGTCTAATTCCGCTTCCATTTTATCTGCATTGGTTACAAAGTATGGAGAAAGGTAACCTCTGTCAAACTGCATACCTTCTACCGTTTTCACTTCGGTTTCGGTACCTTTTGCTTCTTCAACAGTAATTACGCCGTCTTTGCCTACTTTTTTCATCGCTTCTGCAATTAATGCACCGATTACTTCGTCGTTATTGGCAGAGATCGAACCTACTTGTTTGATTTTATTGTTGTCGTCGCCTACAGATTGAGATTGAGTTTTCAAGTTCTCTACTACAGCAGCAACAGCTTTGTCGATACCGCGTTTCAAATCCATTGGATTAGCGCCAGCAGCTACGTTTTTAATACCCGCAGTAACAATGGCTTGAGCCAAAACGGTAGCAGTAGTTGTTCCATCACCAGCAATATCTGCGGTTTTAGAAGCTACCTCTTTTACCATTTGAGCACCCATGTTTTCGATTGGGTCTTTCAATTCGATTTCTTTAGCTACAGTTACACCATCTTTGGTGATTGCAGGAGAACCGAATTTTTTATCGATGATTACGTTACGGCCTTTAGGACCTAAAGTTACTTTTACTGCGTTCGCTAAAATATCAACACCTCTTTTCAGGGCGTCGCGTGCTTCAACGTTATATTTTACTTGTTTTGCCATCTTTTGTAAATTGTTAGAATGTTTTAAGGTTGAAAAGCTGTAATGTTCACTTTTCTCACGTTATTAATACTGCTCCAGAACGTTACAACATTTAAACATTGCAACGTCACAGGTTTTATAGTGTTCCTAAAATATCAGAATCTCTCATGATTAAATACTCTTTTCCTTCAATGGTCACTTCGGTGCCACCGTATTTGCTGTATAAAACCTGATCTCCAACTTTAACGCTTAGCGGAATTAAATTTCCGGTTTGTTCTGCGTGTTTGCCTGGGCCAACTGCCACTACAACTCCTTGTTGTGGTTTTTCTTTAGCGGTATCAGGGATATAGATACCCGAAGCTGTTTTTTCTTCTGCAGCAGCAGCTTCAACAACTACTCTGTCTGCATTAGGTTTAAAGTTTAAAGCCATAAATACTCTTTATTTTTAGTTTTGATAATTAAATTAATTCGTATGCAAGGATACGATGAAATGGAATGAACAGTTTTTGTGCCAAGTTGTTTGTGCTTGACAAATTTGCACGCACTGGCAGAGAATGGTTTGGCCCAGCTATTTAGAGGTGTCAGTCTGGCAGAAATTTAAGAAAGACAAGCGCGGTTTTTCATCGCTTTCTGCAGTCCGGCTTTTTGGTACAAGTCCGTTCCCGATGCAAATCGGGATCCGGGCTTTCCCCGTCAATCCGGTTTAGCTCACTTGGGCTTGGGCTTCGGCAGAAACTTTAGCCTCATAGTGTGGCTATTTTTTATTGGCCTTGAGCTCTTGTTCTTTTAGAATCAGAATCCTGTTTTTTCTTCTGAAATACCTCACAAAGAAAACAATGATGGATACAGGAAGTATAATCATCAGTATTTGCCAAATGACTAGTCCGATTTCAGTTGTGTGAAGATCCATTTCAATAATGTTTTTAAGTTTTACCGATAACAAAAATGCTGAATAAATTTGAATGGGATAGCTTAAAAACAAAAAAACTCCTGAATTTTGCTCAGGAGTTGCTATTATTTCGTTGAGTGAAATTATTTTTTGGTACTGTCGCCAGCTTTAGGGGTTGCTGCTGGTGTAGTAGATTTTGCAGGTGCACCACCACCGATAAGCGGAGGAGTTGCAGCCTTGTTGATCTGTTCATCAATTTTAGAACCTGTGCTCACGCTGCCGTTTCCAGATTTGCCAATGCTAGTAATAGCCAAAGAAGCTACTACAATTAGGGTTAACAATACCCAGGTGCCTTTTTCTAAAACATCGCCCGTACGTTGTACGCCAAACATGTTGCTGCCTGCGCCTCCTGTAGCCAAACCACCGCCTTTCGGGTTTTGGATCAATACAAAAAGACCTAAAGCAACACAAAAAATAACTAATAAAATGATTAAAAAGGTTACCATATATAAATAAGTTGTTAAATTTTCTTTTCTAAAGATTGAATAAGGTCGGCAAAGTAACGGCTTTTTTCTGGAAACTTCAAACTTAATTTTTCATAAGTGTCTATCGCCTTGTGGTAAAGCATCTGCTCGATATAAATAGCGGCCAAAGTTTCCGTAACCAAATCGTAATTGTCTTCGGCGCTTTTCTTGGCCTTGTTTTCGTTGTTGATCTGCTCTGGCTTTGGCGGACCGATCTGCGGCTCGCTTTTGATAAAAGCCTCTATAATTTCGTCGCCTTTGGTCAACGACCTTTCTGCAACTTCATTGCTGCTTATTTCGTTGGTGTTAAATGGCGTTTGGATATGAAAGATGTGCTCTACATACTGGTGTTGCAATTCTCCGGTAACCGGAGCTTGTGCCGGCGCTTTTGAAGTTACATAAGGCTGAAAAATCTGCTCGTGCTCCTTGCGGGTTTTGGCCAGCCACCATAAAAAGGTATAAGGAAGCTTGTCGTCGTTGTATTTGCTTACCGTTTGTGCCTCGGCATCTTGATCGTATTCTTCTGGCTGTGCAATAGGCGCAGCAACTTTTGCCGTCTCATCGTCCTGTTCTGTTTTGAAACTCTTCTCAAATGCGAAAAAGTCTGTAGCCACAATACTGCCAATGGCCATGTCATCACCTATGGATGCGGTTTGAGAAGTTGCATCAGTTGCAATCGAAACTTCAGTTTCCTCTTGTTCCGATATAAATTCATGCGCATCAAGCTCTGCAATTTCCTCGAAGGTTTCCTGCTCGTCGCTAGGCTGTTCTTCCTGAATTTGTACAGGTGTTTCTTCTCGAACTGCTTCCGCCACTGGTGCACCTGCTTCTATGATTTCCTCGAAGGTCTCCTGTTCGTCGCTTGGTGCTTCTTCGTGTTGTGCAGGTACTTCTTCTCGAACTGCTTCTGTCGCTGGTGCTTCTGCTTCTATAATCTCCTCAAAGGTCTCCTGCTCGTCGGTTTGGACAAGAGGCGCAGCATCAGCCGAATATTCTTCTTTTAAGGGATGGACCAGGTCAATGGCGGTAGTTGTTAAACTCTCGGGTCTGTAAATAACCTGATGTAACAAGCTACCGTTGTTGTAAAGCGCTGCTGTAGCCAAATGATGCTCATGTTCGGCATTGCCTAAGCTGGCTTTGGCCAATAACAGGTGCAGGGGTTGGTAGTAGGGATAGGCCTTCGCCAAATCGGCCAACATGGCAGCATTTGTCTGCGTTACCTGTGTAGGCTTGGCAAGTAATTCTGCTAATTGTTGTTTGATTTCTAAATCCAGCTCCATGCAGCTAAGTTAACGATTGAATTTCAAATCCTTTACCATTGTGCAAAAGCACGGTTAAAAATATTCTCGGTAAGCTTTACGTTTACCTCTTTAATGAGCCTTTGTTGCTGCGATTCTAGTGATTGGCCTGCCAAGGTAAAATCGGTAAAAGCAGTGAACGCTTCGTCAAAGCTTTGTTTAATCTTTCCGGTATCTACATTGTTGGTATACTTAACCTGAACGGTAATGGTGAGGCGGTTGGCGCCAGCCACCGGGCGGGTATTGTCTTGGATGGCAATAGGCTTGATGTCATACCCAGTAATCTTGCCTTCAAAAACAGCATCGGCCTCATTTTGGGTAATGATCAGCCTGCTTTGGTTACGGATCCGCTCTTTCAGGTCTTCAGTTAATGTTTGGCTCAGGTTGGGAACAACCAAGGGTGCAATGTTTTCGATATACTTTACGTTTACGGTCTTTAAGCCATCTGTCGATGCACCATTAAATTTATAGCCGCAACCGGCAACGACAAGAACAGCTAAAAAGAAAATTATTCGTTTCATAAACTAGAGGTTTAATTCTTTGATTTTTCTGTATAAGGTACGCTCAGAAATACCCAGCTCCTGTGCCGCAAACTTGCGTTTTCCCTTGTGTTTTTTGAGCGCCTTTTTAATCAGGTCCGATTCCTTGTCAACCAACGACAACGATTCTTCCACTTCCTCTGCATCGTGGGCGTAATTGAAATCTGAAGGGATATTGTTGGTAGGGTGCTTAATCGTCAATGTAGGCTCGTTGCTATTTAGAGGCTGCAAGTCTACGTCTTGGTACAGCTGGTTAATGTACTGCGGATTATCGGCCATAATATGCGCCGTATTGCCACCGTTCTGGATAATTTCAGCTACAAGTTTCTTCAGTTCCACCATGTCTTTCTTCATGTCGAACAGCACCTTGTACAAAATGTCCCTTTCAGAAAAATCTTCCTTGCTGTTGCCATTAATGGCCATTGGCAGGTTATTGGCTTGTTCGTTTGGAATATATTTGAGCAAAGCTTGTGCATTTACGTTTCTGTCTTTCTCTAAAACGCAGATTTGCTCTGCAATATTTTTCAGCTGCCTCACATTTCCTGGCCAGCTGTAATTGCTCAGCATCTGGATGGCATCTGGTTCCAGCTGAATGCCTGGACTGCGGTATTTGTCGCTAAAATCTGCGGCAAACTTGCGGAACAACAGGTAAACATCTTCCTTGCGCTCGTGCAATGCCGGAATACGCAAAGGCACGGTATTGAGCCTGTAGTATAAATCCTCACGAAACTTGCCTGATTTTACCTGGTTGTACACATCAACATTGGTGGCAGCGATGATACGCACATCTGTTTTTTGGACTTTAGATGAACCCACGCGCAAATATTCGCCACTTTCTAATATGCGAAGCAGGCGTGCCTGTGTGCCCAAGGGCAGCTCGGCTACCTCATCTAAAAAAATAGTACCGCCATTGGCTACTTCAAAATAACCTTTGCGGGCTTCGTGCGCACCGGTAAAAGAGCCCTTTTCGTGTCCGAATAACTCCGAATCAATGGTTCCTTCTGGGATGGCACCACAGTTTACGGCAATAAAAGCGCCGTGCTTGCGTGTGCTCATTTGGTGGATAATATGGGAGAAAACCTCCTTGCCGCTCCCGCTTTCGCCGGTAATCAATACCGACATGTCAGTTGGGGCAACTTGTCTTGCAATATCTATAGCTCGGTTCAGCAACGGAGAGCCACCAATAATGCCGAACCTGTTTTTAATATCTTGTATATCCATGTATGTCTGGTTTTGTTTGTTAGGGGGTTGGCGTAAGGCGCTAAGCGTATCGCTCTTAGTTAAACGCCAAACGCTTTACGCTAAACAACTACTTTCCCTATTAAAGTAGCCGAAGTACAGCTTTCTATATAAACATTGGCATACTCACCTGGTTTTACCGAATCGCTAACTGGGAAAACCACCATTGCGTTTTCGTCATTGCGCCCCCTGTATTCCTGATCCGATTTTTTAGAGAAGCCCTCAATCAGCACCTTAACGGTTTTGCCTACAAACTCTTCTAAACAGGCCAGCGAATCTTCCTGTTGCTTTTTGAAGATCTCGGCCAAGCGACGGGCTTTCACGTCTTCAGGTACATCATCGGCATATTTACGTGCAGCCAATGTGCCCGGACGCTCCGAATAAGAAAAAGTATAGGCGAAATTGTACTTGGCATAATGCATAATGCTCAGGGTATCTTGATGCTCCTCTTCGGTTTCGGTACAAAAGCCTGCAATAATATCTGATGAGATGGCGCAGCCCGGAATGATCCTGCGGATGGCATCGATACGCTCCATGTACCACTCGCGGGTATAGGTACGGTTCATCAGCGCCAACACCCTCGAATTGCCCGATTGCACCGGCAAGTGGATGTAGTTGCAGATGTTATCGTGCTTGGCAATGGTATATAAAACTTCGTCGGTAATGTCTTTAGGGTGCGAAGTAGAGAAACGAATCCTCAAATCGGGACTGATCCCAGCCACCATGGTGAGCAGCTGTGCAAAATTGACCGCTTCAATATCTTCGTCACTGGCTTTGGCCATGGTTGCCGGCAGATCTGTTTTATTGATCAATGCTTCTAGCAAGGCATCTCCGGCTAGCGTATTCATATCGTCGGCCAAATCTGTAGCACTGGCTTTTGCAGGCTGGGCTTTGCTCCAGCGGTACGAATCTACGTTTTGGCCCAACAAGGTTACCTCGCGATAGCCTCTGTCGAACAAATCTTGTGCTTCGGCAACAATAGAAAAAGGATCGCGGCTGCGTTCACGGCCACGGGTAAAAGGTACTACGCAAAACGAGCACATGTTGTCGCAGCCACGCATGATAGAGATGAAAGCTGTAATGCCATTGCCGGTTAAACGTACCGGGCTGATATCGGCATAGGTTTCTTCGCGAGACAGGATAACGTTTACTGCCTTGCGGCCATCTTCTACCTGGTTAATCAGCTGGGGCAAATCGCGGTAGGCATCTGGACCAACCACCACATCAACTAGTTTCTCTTCCTCCAAAAACTTAGCCTTTAGGCGTTCGGCCATACAGCCCAATACGCCCACAATCAATTTTGGGTTTCTTCTTTTTTCTACTCCAAACTGCGAAAGGCGATTGCGCACACGCTGTTCGGCATTCTCGCGGATAGAGCAGGTATTGATAAAAATCACATCGGCCTGGTGGTAATCGCCTGTGGTTTCAAAGCCGGTATCGGCCAAGATCGAAGCTACGATTTCACTGTCGGCAAAATTCATTTGGCAGCCGTAGCTTTCAATATACAGTTTCCTTCCGTCGCCTTTTTGCTGGGTTTCCAACAATAAAGCCTCTCCTTGGCGTTCTTCGTCGTGTTTCTTGTCGCTAAGCTGTAAATCTATCATCAGTGGATTATCAAAATTATGGGCTTCAAAAATACAAAATATAATTTGTAAATGACAAATTGTCAGCCTAAAAATCGGCTCTCCTTACAATTGGCAAACAATATGGCTCTGTTTATTGTATTAGAGGTATAAAAATCGATTATGCCGAAAAAAAAGCGCAGTTTCAAGAAAATAGCCTGGTGGATTGGAGGAGTATTGCTTTTTCTGATCGCTCTTTTGGGCGGGGCAGCCATTTATCTTGGCCAAAAATGGAAACCTCTGGTAAGCGCCAAGCTGAAGGAGGGCATAGCTGAAGCTTCTAATAAGCTTTATCGAATCGATTTTAAGGATGTGCACCTTAACCTGCTGAGCGGCAATGCCGTATTAGACAGCATCACGCTTACGCCCGATACCAATGTGTATAATCAGCTTAAGCTACAAAAGAAAGCGCCAACGCACTTGTTTAAAATCAAATTGGCGCATTTGAAGTTGAGCCGAGTGGGCATTTTGGGCGCCTATTTTAACAAAAAGATCAAATTGAATACAATTGTGCTCGATCATCCTTCTATCGACATGATTTACCATAAAGTGGCCAAACGCGAGGTGGCGAAAGACGATAGGACGCTTTATCAGCAAATTTCAAAAAGCATCAAGTCCATCAGGATTGGAAGCATTCAAGTGGTTGATGCCGATTTCGATTACTACAACGGCACCAAAAAACTAAACGCCATTAAGCACCTTGGCATTAATGTTAAAGATGTGCTGATTGATTCGCTGGCCGACCAGAATACTACGCGGGTTTTTTATACCAAAGACCTGAGTTTTGCCCTTAATGGCTATCAATCGATCACCAAAGACAAAATGTATACCCTTAAACTGGATACTTTGGAAGGTTCCATTAGCCGGAAGACTTTAAAAGTACGGGGCTTTAAGTTAATTCCCATGTATCCAGATGTAGAGTTTAGTCGGAAATACAAGGAGCAAAAAGACCGTTACGATTTAAATTTCAATGAAATTAACCTGAGCGGGGTCGATTTTATGGGCCTGAACAATGATGGCGAACTGCACATTAAAAAACTCGAACTGGGCCCAGCCAAAGTAGCTGTATTTATGAACCGCGGATTGCCGCCACCTAACTTTGACAAAGGCCGAAACTACCCACACGTAGCCTTGAAACGTCTGCCGATCCAAACATTAGTAGATACCTTGCGTGTAAACAAGATTGATGTGGCTTATACAGAATATAACCCAAAAGTGAGTGAACGAGGCACGGTAAGGCTAGAGAATTTAACAGGCAACATCTTAAACGTAACCAACGATTCGACAAGGTTGCTGCAACATGGCCATGCCTTGGCCGATCTGACTACTTATGTAATGGGCAAGGGCAAGATGAACGTGAAAATAGATTTCGACCTGAAGGCTAGCGATGCCGCATTTTCTTATACGGGAACAGTGGGGCCGTTTAACCTGCAAGTGCTCAATCCATTGTCTAAATCGCTCGGACTGATAGAAATAAAGAGCGGCAATGTTCAAAAAGTAGATTTTGCCGTGAATGCCAATGTAAGGCGCTCGAAGGGCAGTATGCATTTTTACTATACCAACCTGAAGGTGAACCTGCTTAAAAAAGGAGAAGACGGCGAGAAGAAAGAACGAGGTCTGTTGTCTTTCTTGGCCAATACCATCCTGATCAAAAATGATAACCCAACTAAAGGCGAAGCCGCAAGATCAGCTCAAATTGCTTTTGAGCGGGTGCCACAGGCTTCTTTTTTTAACCTGATGTGGAAAAGCATTTTTATAGGCATGCGCGAAACCGCGGGCATTGGCATTGTGCCGATGAAAAAAATGCCCGATCCCAAATCGGGCCCTCCCAAAGAACAAGGCAAGAAAGAGCGGGAAAGGCCAAAGAAGAAATCTTAATTTTGCACTTGTTGGTGTTCGTCACCAACAAGCTTTTTCAGAACGTTTGTGCTAAATCGTTGGTGAAGAACACCAACAATAGCCTAAAGCTGCCTTTGTTTTGTAGTGCAATGCCTTTGCACCGATTAGAGGCATTCCAGCTTTCCACTGTATCTTTTTTGCCAAATAAGGCAAAAAAGGATGCCGCTCCAATCTGGGCTATTTTACTTGGGCCTGTGCAAAGTAGCAGAGACTGTTGTTGCTAAACCTGATTGGAAGCGGTAGTTTTGAGGGAAGCGAAAAACTTTAGCAAAAAGCAGGACTAACGCTCAAATCAGATACTGCCAATGCTTTCCAAAAAAACTTCATGGTAAGCTTTTTTGCGCTTGTGATGTTTTTGAATTTGTTAGCGAAGAACAAGCGATAGCATAAAATTAATCGGTTTCTTGTATATTGGGGTGCACAAAGATGGAAACCACTAATAGGACAGAAAGACCGAAACGTAAATTCAAGCTGTTTAAATGGATTGTAGGGATACTGCTGTTTATAGCGTTGAGCCTGGTTGGTGCTTCTTGGTACATCAGCGTAAAATTTAGGCCTTTAATCAGGAAGGAGCTCAAAGAACTGGTGCAAACTACTACGCATGGTTTATATAGCTTGGATTTTGCCACCATCCATACCAACTTTATTACGGGCACGGCCACCATTGGCGATGTCAGGATCATTCCAGATACCAATGTTTTCAAATTGCAAATCGCAGCCAAAACAGCGCCCAATAACCTGTACTACATTCGGCTAAAAAAGCTGTCCATTAAAAAGTTTCGGCCATTTGATATCTATTTCAACAAAATGGTTGATGTAAAGCTGCTGCTGTTCGATAAACCAGAAGTAACGATGGTGAACAAGCATTTCGACTTTAACGACAATCGTCCGCCGAGGCCACGCAAATCGCCTTATGATTACATTGCCAAGCTCTTTAAATCGATGAGGGTTGAGCTGGTCGATTTTAAAAACATTAAATTGAAATACATTGATAATAATGGCCCGATACCAAAAATCGACTCTGTGGCCAATATGAACGTAACCTTGAAAGATTGGCTCATCGATTCGCTATCGGCACAAGATACAAGCAGGCTTTACCTGTTAAAGGATATTGACATCAACATCAGCGATTATGCCTATGCCACACCCGATAGCATGTATCATTTAAAAGTACATCAATTAGAATTTAATGCCAAAAGCGGAAAGCTCAACCTCAAGCAATTTGGGCTGGTGCCAAGGTATAGCGAAGGAACTTTTGCCAAAGTAGCGGGCTATGCGCGCGAGCGATACCATATCCAAATGAACAACATCAGTTTAAATGGAATTAATTTGCCTGCTTTTATCCAAAAAAGAGAGCTTTTTGCAAACGAAATGCATATTTCTGAAGGAGGGATCTCGGTATTCAAAAACGGAACCTTCCCCAAAATGGAAAAGGTAAGGACTGGTCGTTTTCCGCAACAGCTTTTGCAAAAACTAGACCTGATGTTGAGCATTAAAAAAATCAAGCTCAGCAATGTAAATGTCAGCTATGCCGAATTCAGCAAAAGAAGCCTCCAAAAAGGCAAGATTACCTTCGATAGGACTTCAGGCACGATCAGCAACGTAACCAATATACCCAAGGTAAAGGTAGTACAGCCCATAATGCAGGCAGATTTGGAAAGCTATATGATGGGGCAGGGCAAATTGAATGTGAGCTTTAAATTCGACCTGAACTCGCCCACAGGTGCTTTTGACTATAAGGGAACAATCAACAATATGGACGGGCGCAAGCTCAACCAGATTTCGAAACCATTGGGCTTGCTGCAGATCAACAAGGGCATAATCAAACAATTTGCCTTCGACATCAAGGCCGACGAGCAAATGGCCAAAGGCAAGGTAGAATTTAGGTTCAACGATCTTTCGCTCACTTTGCTTAAAAAAGAAGAAGGCAAGGAAAGGCTAAGAAGAAAAGCCTTGTTGTCTATTTTGGCCAATGCCTTGGTAATTTATGCCGATAATCCAGATTCGACAGGCAGGTTTACCGTAGCGCCAATCCAATTTGAGCGCAAGCCGACGGGCTCTTTCTTTAACTTTGTTTGGAAAACACTTTTTCAGGGCGTAAAATACAGCATTGGGGTTACGCCACAAAAAGAGGCTGAAATTAAGGCGAAGATTGCCGCATTCGAACAGATGAAAGACGATAGGGAAGACAGGAGGAAGCGTAGGCTGCAACGGCGTGAACAACGCGAAAAGGAAGAAGCCAACCGTAAATAAAAAAGGCTTGATGAAATTTACCGATCAAGCCTTTTTTATAATAAGAATCGTCATGCTGGACCTGATCCAGCATCTATCTTGGGTGAGATCCCGGATAAAGTCTGGGATGACGTTTTGAATATTAAACTACCCAGTTCCAGCCAAATTGGTCTGGAGCCAAGCCATAACGGATATCGTTTAATTTTTTGGCAATGGCCGGCGAAACAGTGCGGGTGCTTGCTTCAGACAAGGTATAAAGCTCACCATCATAACCGATGCTGCCAATTTGGGTAACCGTTGCGGCGGTACCTACGGCAAAGGCTTCGGTTAAAGTGCCATTTTTAGCACCTTCCAAAATCTCGGCAATCGAAACTTTTCTTTGTTCTACTTCAATGCCCATTTCTTCGGCCAAAACAATAATCGTATCGCGGGTTACGCCATTTAAAATGGTTTCGCCAGTTGCCGGAGTTACCAATTTGTTGTTCAAAATGAACATTACGTTGGCAGCGCCAGATTCTTCTACATATTTATGCTCGGCAGAGTCGGTCCAGATCAATTGATCAAAACCTTCTTTTTGGGCTTCGGCAAATGGGTGCAGCGAACGGGCATAGTTGCCGGCTGTTTTTGCATAGCCTACGCCGCCTTCATTGGCACGGGTATAATGGGTTTCGATTTTTACTTTTAGGGCTTTGGTATAATAAGGACCACTTGGATTGGCTAATACCACAAATTTATAGGTTGAGCTTGCCCTCACGCCCAATTCGGCATCGGTAGCAAACATTACTGGTCTTAGGTACAAAGAATAGTTTTCTTCGCTAGGTACCCATGCTTTATCGATATTGATCAAGCTGGCAATGCCTTGCATAAATACTTCTTCTGGTAGCGTTGGCATGGCCATACGTTCGGCAGAAATGTTAAAACGCTCAAAGTTTTTATCTGCCCTAAACACGCTTACATCGCCATTTGGCAACCGGTAGGCCTTCATTCCCTCAAAAATGGCTTGTCCATAATGCAAAGCAGAAATGGCTGGGCTCATGGCAATAGGGCCATAAGGCAGGATTTCAAAATTCTTCCATTCGCCATCTTCAAAATCTGCAACAAACATATGGTCGGTAAAGACCTTTCCGAAAGGCAGCGCATTGAAGTCTGTTTCTCCCAACCTCGAATGGCTGGTTTTTGTAGTCTTGATTTGTAAGGTATCTATCACGGTTTTAAAGATTTATTGCTGCAAAATTAGGGAAAAAACACGGTTAGGCGTAATTTATTTGTCATTTCGAAGTGTTTTCAATACACTAAGAACCCAAGATTTTCCCCATTCTTCAATTTGCTCTTCCGTCCATAAAAAGGGGTAAAAGATCCGTTTTTGGAAACGTGGTGGCAGGTATTTTTGCCAGTTGGTGCCTCCGGTTGCCGCAATGTCAACAGGATCTTTCTCCAGGTAACGCACGGCAGATTTATAATGCGATAAGGGCCATTCTACGTTTACATACAAGTCTAATTTGCGCAATTCTTCCGCCAATTCGCTTACATCTTCGCCTTTGCTGGCCAGTTGTTGGTACAGGGCCGAAAAATTGCTATGTTCTCGTTCTTTGGCCAGTTGCAGAAATTGGGCCGCATATTTTTTGATGAACTGTTTTAAGGTGAGCGTTTGTTTGCCTGTGGCCAATTCGGTAGCGCCGAACTTCCAATAAATGTATTCGAATTTTTCTTGGATGCTGGCATTTTTTAAGGCTTCGCGCTGGCTCTTGTCCACCAGTTGGGTAAAATCGGTAGCGCTGATTTCTATCATCCGGTACTGGCCCGACTGAAAGCCGCTGGCCGGCAACAGCGACATGCGGAATTTTAGGAACTGCTCTTTTTCCATGCCGTTTACCATCACCTCGAAAGAAGTAGTCAGGGCATTGAAATAGGCATTGATGCGTTTAACCCGTTCGGTAAAAAATTGGGCGCTCAGCTGCGGATGTTCGGCAATCTGTTTGCATTCATGTAGCGAGAGCTTAAAGTAAAGCTCGGTAATCTGGTGGTACATGATGAAAATTTCCTCGTCGGGGAAAGGTGTTTTCGGGCTTTGCAGGCTCAGCAAAGTATCCAAATGGATGTAATCCCAATAGGTGAGGAAATCGGCATATAAAAGGCCGTCGAGGTACGATGCCATATCCTGGCCCATTGCCTCGTATTTTTCTTGAAGCTTGTCGAGTTTGCTTTTAATTTCTGGAGTAAAATCCATGGCTGTATTTTTAAAGAGGTCGAGGCTAAAAACAGCACGACCAATTATTAATTAAATCTATTGTTTTGATGGACGTATACAGTCCAATAAATTAAAGAATTAATCGGCTAGCTGGGCCTGGCAATAACCAAACTAATGATGCGGGCCCATTTCCAAGCTTTAAAGGCTTCGGCAAAATTAAATAGGGAAGACGATGGGTTGTTCATATTGGTTAATAGGCTGCAATTTAGGGAAAATAAGTTATATGAATTCAACCGATTCCCGCTTTCGCATCCCTCGCTTGTTTTGTAAAGCTTTAATCGAAAAGCAAGGCTTGGAGCTCTTGGGCAAATATGGTCCTTTCCGTTCAATCGGGTTTAAAGCACCTAGGGCAATGCATTGTCGGTATTAGGATGCAAAAGGTTTTTGTTCAAGCACAAACATATTTCACTTCGCCATACGGCCTTTGCAGATTCGGAAGCGATAGTGGGTTGATTTTTTGTAGCAGCTTTTGTTTGGCACAGCACAAGCAAGATGGCCGAAGCAAAAAGCACAAGCTATCGTTTTGCAATACAATTCCGCGTCTCCATATTGCGCTGTTCAAGATCGGCACGACTAGCGCAACGAAGATGCAACAGCCTTGATTCTTTGGTCACTTTCTCATCAAGGAGAAAGGACTAGCCCCGCCGGCTAGGAGGCGGAATTCATCAATACAGCACCCTAAACTTAATGGTATGGTCTATTTTTTTCAGCGATTTGAACAACTGCTTATCATATTCGGCATTAATGTCGGTAATTGCATAGCCCAAAGTGGCATTGGTCATCAAAAACTGCCCCACGATGTTGATGTTGTGCTTGGCGAAAATGGTGTTGATCTGCGCCATAATACCCGGTACGTTTTTATGGATATGAATCAAACGGTGTGATTTATCGATGGCGGGCAACTGCAGGTTTGGAAAATTGCAGCTGAGGTAGGTAGTGCCCTTGTTCATGAAATCGATCATCCTTTTTGGCAAGAAAGAAACATTGCGGGGATTGTATTTCTGGTCGTCGAAAACTACGATGCCCATTTGGTTGCAGGTTTGCAGGGAAAATTTGTTCTTTACATTGCCTAAATAGCCAATGGTTTTCAGCTTCACGGCACGCTTGAGTTTTTCTTCTTCAATTTTTTCGCCATCGGCTAAAAGGATCATGCCTACATCGCCAACATATTTTTCTTCAAACGAAGTTTTATGCCTGATTGAAAGTCCATCTTTTTTGAGCAAAGCGATGCTCTCGGCGGGTACATCACCAATCACCAGACACAAGATCCTGTTTTTTGGATAGGAAATCGCCCTTGGCAAATTGTTTACATACAAAAACTCGTCGAAACTGGGCGTAACGTGGTCGGCTTTAGAAACGATGCTTTCGCGGGCAATGTTCTCTGTAAAGGCAAAGAATTTTTTGATCAGGCCACTTTCACGCAGCTGAAAATCAGAATAGCCATCGCCAATGCCATACAAATCGCCCTGTAGGTCTAGCTGACGCATCAATTTCACCTTGCCCCCTTCTTCGCTGAGCGGATTGGCATGGTCGTAGTCTATAATTTTGCCATCGCCGGTGGTAACAAAGGTATTAGCGTAGATGTTTTCTTTTTTGATATGGTATTGGCTCACTACCGGAGTGATAAATTCCTTAAATCCGCCAGAAACAATCAGTACTTCATCGGCATGCTTTTTAAAAAAGGCCTTGTTGCGCGAAAACGAACTTGAAACCTTTTTCTTTAAACGGGTAACCAACTGTTTCAGGTGGGCTTCATTGGCTTCGAGCAGCTTAACGCGCTGAGCCAAACTTTCTGAGAAGGAAAGCTTGCCTTCCATGGCCAGGTTGGTATAATCTTCGATTTTCTGAAAAATAGCCTCTTTTTCTGGATGTTTGCTCAATGAAATACGGGCTAGCTCATCTAGGGCCTCAACTTGGGTAAATGTGCTATCAAAATCAATAATGTAAAAGGCTTTCTTTGACATTTTTACGGAATAAATAAGATGTTGGCGATATTTTCAAAGCTAAAAGCACATCGACCTGCTTCTGCTATGCGCAAAGATAACAATACGTTGTAAATACTTGGGGTACTTGATAAAAAGCAGGAAACTTATTTCAAAGCTTCGCAAACTTCTTGTATGCTGGTTTGAAGCGGCTTGAATTGGATGGGAACTGCCTCGCTGATTTTGGCATTGCTGTAATAGCTCAAGTTGAAGCTGCTGCGGGCTGCATCTTTGGTAAGGGCGGGAGCCTTTCCGGTAAAAAGCGATGCCAGTTTGGCTGCTCTCCAGGCAATGCCTAGCATCCATGGCTTGGCTTCTGTTGAAGGTGCCTTAATGCCAAAGCCCTTGGCAATCGAAGCAAAAAAATCTTTATAGTTCAGGTTGTCGGCCGAAAGGGTGTAACGCTCACCCGTAATTTTGCTGTCCATGAGCAAGATCATACATTTGGCTACGTCCTCTACATCAACGATGCCAGTAGCCCCATCGGTGTAAAATTTAAGGCCGTCCTTAACCAATTTAAAAATAGCGCCGCTGCCTGTAAAGCCGGCGTTTTTGCCAATAATAACGGCCGGATTAACGATTACGGCATCCAAGCCTTCGGCAACGCCCCGCCAAACCTCCATTTCGCCCTCGTATTTGGAAATGGCATAAGAATGTACATGCGGATCGTACTCCCAAAAATCTTTTTCGGTAATCTGTTCGCCCTTTTTGGCATTGCCCAGGGCAGCTACAGAGCTTACGTGCAGTAATCTTACATTATGCTCCATGCAAAGATTAACCACGTTGGCAGTGCCTTCGATATTAACTTTGAGCAGTTTGGTCTTGTCTTTAGGATCGAAAGAAATGAAGGCCGCACAATGATAAACCTGCGTAACCCCATCAAAAGCATCTTCCAGTGTTTCTGGCTCGTTGATATCGGCAATGCGCCATTCAACCAAAGGATTGTCTTTGATCAGGGCTGGGATACTGGCAGTACTTCTTTTGATGGCGCGCACCTGCAATTGCTGATCGGTGAGTTGTTTGATCAGTTCTGCTCCTAAAAAGCCCGTTGCGCCAGTTACCAGTATCATATGATTTTTTTTAGGGAGTTCATTAATATATGCGCCCAAAAATAGATATTTGATGCCAACATTCATATCGCCATATGTCTTTATCAGATTTTTTTTCGCCTATCAATCCAGAAAAATTTAGTCCCAAGCAGGGATTTTATACCAGTCAATTGGGTTTGAAGGCCAGTTTTTACACAGATCAATTTCCTGATCTGGAAGAAAAGCAATATGATATTGCCATTTTTGGCGTGAATGATGATCGTGGAGCCGTAAACAACAATGGTTGTGCCTTGGCGGCAACGTACTTTAGGGAACAGTTTTATGCGCTTAACGAAGGCGCATTTACCACCAAAATCATCGATTTGGGCAATATCATTGCCGGCGAATCGGTTTCAGATACTTATTTTGCGGTAAAAACGGCAGTAGCAGAACTGGTCAAACTCAATATCCTGCCTATTATCATTGGGGGTGGCCAAGACCTTACCTATGCCCAGTACATGGCTTATGAAAGCTTGGAGCAAAAGGTAGATCTGGTGGTGGTCGATTCTAAATTTGATTTGGACGAAGACCAGCACGAAGGGGTCGAAACTACCTCTAATTCTTACTTGAGCAAGATTTTTCTGCACCAACCCAATTACCTGTTCAATTTTAGCAATATTGGCTATCAGACGTATTTTGTAAACCAGGACAGCCTGAAAGTGATGGACAAGCTCTATTTTGATGTGCACCGCTTGGGCGAGTTTTTGCCTGATATGACTTTGACGGAGCCAATTATCCGCAATGCTAACATGATCAGTTTTGATTTGGGTGCCATCCGCTCTTCAGATGCCTGCGCCAATATCAATGCAGGTCCGAATGGTTTTTATGGCGAAGATGCCTGTAGGATTGCCCGTTATGCTGGAATGAACGACAAGCTGACTTCTATCGGTTTTTATGAATTCAATCCGGCCTACGATCGCAATGGACAAACCGCGATGTTGCTGGCGCAAATGGTGTGGTATTTCTTGGAAGGATTTTACAACCGCAAACAGGATTTTCCTTTAACACCAAAATCGCAGTACATCATTTACAGAACAAGTTTAAAGGATGGCTCCGGAGAAATGAATTTTGTAAAAAGCAAACGTTCGGATAGGTGGTGGATGCAGGTGCCTTATCCTTCAGGCATCTCCAAAAACGAAAGATACCACTTGGTTCCATGCAGATATGAAGATTACAATACGGCCGTAAATGGCGAAATGCCGAACCTTTGGTGGCGTACCTATCAGAAACTCAGCTAATTTTACGTTAGAATTTTAGTATCGGAGCTAACATTTGTTATATTTGATTTATAAAGTACCTAAACTTATATTATAAAACAATGAAAAGATTAATCTTATCAGCCATTTGCCTTTTACCTATGGGCGTAATGGCACAACAAGCCTTTACAGTTAAAGGTAAGGTTGGAAGTCTTAACGAACCAGCCAAAGCATTTTTATCATACCGCGCAGGTTCAAGCCAAGTAATAGATTCTGCTGTGATTAAGAATGGCGAATTTGAATTTAAGGGAACTGTTGACGGACCTACGTCAGCTTCTATTAGGGTTAAACATGACGCGGCGCCTGTTGATCCTGCAAAACGAGTACCAGCTGATGCATTAAACATGTATCTTGAGGGAACGACGATTAACATTGCTTCAGCAGATTCTATTAAAAAAGCAAAAATTACTGGTTCAAAAATTAACGACGATAATGCAAAGTTTAAATCACTGTTTAAAGAAATGGATGAAAAAACAGCTGTGTTAATGAAAGAGTACAATACCTTTACTCCTGAACAGAAAAAAGACACTGTTTTTATGAAGCCATTTATGACTAAGTACGAAGCAGTGAATAAAGACAGGGAGCCGTTAACCAAAAAATTTGCAGAAGAAAACAAAGATTCTTACATCGGTCTATCGGCTTATAGAAGTGTAATGGGCTATGATATCGATCCTAAAGTTGCCGAACCAGAATTTATGAAATATTCTGCTGCCGTAAGAGCAACCAAATTGGGCAAAGATATACAGATGGTAATAGAGGGAGCCAAGAAAACCCAAATTGGGATGACTACCGATTTTACCCAAAATGATCCTGATGGCAAGCCAGTAAAGCTTTCTGATTTTAAAGGAAAGTATGTATTGGTTGATTTTTGGGCTTCTTGGTGTGGTCCTTGTAGAGGAGAGAACCCAAATGTAGTGGCGGCCTTCAATAAATACAAAGACAAAAATTTCACAATTTTAGGTGTTTCTTTAGATGGTGGAAATACACGTACCACAAAAGAAGCTTGGTTAAAAGCAGTTAAAGATGATAATTTAACCTGGACTCACGTTTCTGATCTACAGGGATGGGACAACGTAGTTTCTAAAAGCTATGGTATTCAAGGCATTCCTTTTAATTTCCTTGTTGATCCATCAGGTAAGATCGTAGCTAAAAATCTAAGAGAAGAGGCTTTGCATAAAAAACTAGAAGAATTATTAGGTGGAAAAACCAAATAATTTAAAGTAAGCAAGTTATAACATTAAAAAAGTCTTCTGATTTTTCAGGAGGCTTTTTTAATGTTCAGTGTTTTGACTTTTTGCGATTTAAGCTATTTTACATCAAATCAAACCCGATATCTTCTCTAAAATATTTGCCATCAAAATAAATGCGGGCAGCATCTGCAGTAGCGTGTTGTAGGGCCTCAAATTGACTGTCTTGCACGCTGGTAATGGCCAACACTCGGCCACCATTGGTTTTTACCTGTCCGGTTTCGAAGGTGGTTCCGGCATGGAAGGCATACGAATCGCGGATGTTTTCTAAACCTGCAATGGCTTTGCCTTTCTCGTAAGGTCCAGGGTAGCCACCGGCAACAATCATTACCGTAGCTGCACATTTATTGCTAATTGCCAGCTGATAACTATCCAGCTTTTTATTGGCACAAGCTTTAAATAATTCTACCAAATCGCTTTCGATACGTGGAATAACACTTTCGGTTTCTGGATCGCCCATGCGACAGTTGTATTCGATTACATAAGGCTTATCGTCTACTTTAATCAAGCCGAAAAAGATAAAACCGGTATAATCGATCTGGTCTTTGATCAGGCCATCGATAGTTGGTTGTATAATGCTGGTCTTGATATCGGCTAAGAAAGCCTCATTGGCAAACGGAACTGGTGAAACAGAACCCATGCCACCGGTATTCAATCCGGTATCGCCCTGGCCAATGCGCTTGTAGTCTTTGGCCTCTGGCAAGATCACATAGTTTTTGCCATCGGTCAGTACAAAAACAGAAAGCTCAATACCGGTTAAAAACTCTTCGATCACTACGGTTGCGCCGGCTGTGCCGAACTTGCCACCCAACATCAATTTGAGTTCTTCTTGGGCTTCGGCTGTATTGTCAATAATCAATACTCCTTTTCCGGCTGCCAAGCCATCTGCCTTTAAAACTACTGGCAAAGCATGATTTTGTAGGTAGGCCAGGCCTTCATCCAGGTTTTCGTTGGTGAAAGATCTCGATTTAGCTGTAGGAATGCCATGGCGTTCCATAAACTGTTTCGAAAAATCCTTGCTGCCTTCCAAAATGGCGCCTTCTTTTTTAGGGCCGATAACCGGAATGTGTGCCAATTGCTCGTCGTTGCTAAAAAAGTCATGCACTCCGTTTACCAAGGGCTCTTCTGGACCAACCACCAATAAGCCAATGTTTTCTTTTAAGGCAAAAGCTTTGATGGCCTCAAAATCGTTGGGGTTAAGGTTGATATTTTTGCCATAGACACTGGTTCCGGCATTGCCGGGTGCTATAAACAAAGTGTCGCATTGGGCCGATTGGCTCATCTTCCAAGCAAAAGCACATTCTCTTCCGCCAGAACCAAGGAGTAAAATATTCATCAATAGTGTTTTTTCTATGCCAACAAAGATATTGCTTTCTGTTCAGAAGCAGGGATAAAATCTAAAGAAAGCTATTTGGCAGGCAAATTGGCAGTGAAATGGATTTGGAATTGTATTTGCTATAAATCAGATTTCTGTATGTAAAAGATTAAAATTAGATTTGCCGCTAGAATGAGACACCTCGTTACCATATCTCTTGTATTTTTTAGCCTTACGCACTTGGCCAAAGCCGAGCGTGTAGAGGATTTGAGGTATTTGAGCGATAGGTACTGCAACAAGCAGCAGATAGGCACCGAAATCGTTTCTCTGGGAACTGCCCAGCAAGACCACGATAGAAATCCCTTCTTTTTGTCTTATAACGATTTAAGTACCATAGGCATGCTTCCAGAAACAGAAGCAGCTAAATATAGCACACCCAATCATTTTGTTGCCGATCTGGCAACCAGGGAGCAACCCAGAAACAACAGCCCCTAAAGATTTCCTATTCACATCAAGCCTATTAAAGGCATTTGGAGCCAAATGCTCCGCCCGCAAAGCCAAGCTGACCTATGAAGGCCGACGTTTGGGTGTTGCGAATTGAACATTTTTGAATATACACAAACACCACCATACACATGTTAGGATTTTTAGCCAAGATATTTGGAAGCAAATCAGAAAGAGATATTAAGGCATTACAGCCCTTAGTGCAGCAGATTAATGAGGCATATGCCAAACTTTCGTCGTTAAGCAATGACGAATTGAGAAATCAGACTACAGAGTTTAAGGCAACGATTGCCGAAGCATTGGCCAACATCGATGCACAGATTGCCGATGTAAAACAAAAAGCAGAACAACAAGACTTGCCTTTGCATGAAAAAACTGCTTTATACGATGAAGTTGATGCCCTGGGCAAGGAACGTGATGCAGAATTGGAAAAGGTATTGTTGCAAATCATGCCTAATGCCTTTGCCGTAGTAAAAGAAACTTCGCGCCGCTTTAGCGAAAACGAAAATCTAGAAGTTACCGCAACCCAATTCGACAGGGATTACGCCGCGCGCAAAAGCAATGTAAAGATTGTTGGCGATAAAGCACTTTGGGCAAACAGATGGGATGCGTCTGGTACCGAAGTACTTTGGAACATGGTTCACTACGACGTACAGTTGATCGGTGGTATGGTTTTAAATAGCGGTAAAATTGCCGAGATGGCTACTGGTGAGGGTAAAACCTTGGTAAGTACATTGCCTGCCTATTTAAATGCCTTGGCTGGTCAAGGAGTACACATTGTAACGGTGAACGATTACCTTGCACGACGTGACTCGGAGTGGAACGGACCATTGTTCGAATTCCATGGCATCAGCGTCGATTGTATCGATAAGCACGAGCCAAACTCGCAAGAACGCAGAAATGCTTATTTGGCAGACATCACTTACGGTACAAACAATGAATTTGGTTTCGATTACCTGCGCGATAACATGTCACAAACGCCAGACCAATTGGTACAGCGCAAATTGCACTTTGCCATGGTGGATGAGGTCGATTCGGTATTGATTGACGATGCCCGTACACCATTGATCATTTCTGGTCCGGTGCCATTTGGCGATCAGCACGAATTTTATGAGCTTAAACCACGTATCGAGCGTTTGGTAAATGCCCAAAAGGCATACATTACCCAAGCCTTAAACCAGGCCAAAACGTTAATCAACAGCGGCAATACCGGAACCGAAGAAGGCGAAGGTGGTTTGGCGCTATTGCGTGCGCATCGTGGTTTGCCAAAAAACAAAGCCTTGATCAAATTCTTGAGCGAAGGCAGCGTTAGACAAACTTTGTTGAAAACAGAGAACCACTATATGGCAGATCAATCTAAGAATATGCCTAAAGTGGATTCTGAGTTGTTCTTCTATATCGACGAGAAAAACAATCAGGTAGAATTGACCGAAAAAGGTATCGAATTGATTACCCAATCTGGCGAAGATGCACATTTCTTCGTATTGCCAGATGTAGGTACAGAGATTGCCGAAATCGAGAAATCAAGTTTGAGCAGCGAAGAAAAAATCGCCAAAAAAGACAACCTGATGCGCGATTACTCTGTAAAAGCAGAGCGTATCCACTCGGTAAACCAGTTGTTAAAAGCCTACACCTTGTTTGAAAAAGATGTAGAATATATCATAGACGAAGGCAAAATCAAAATCGTTGATGAGCAAACCGGCCGTATCATGGATGGCCGTCGTTATTCAGACGGTTTGCACCAAGCTATCGAGGCTAAGGAAAATGTGAAGGTTGAAGATGCCTCGCAAACTTATGCCACCATTACTTTGCAAAACTTCTTCCGTATGTACCACAAACTTTGCGGTATGACGGGTACAGCAACCACCGAAGCCGGTGAGTTTTGGTCAATCTATAAATTAGACGTGGTAGAAATTCCTACCAACCGACCAATGTCTAGAAAAGACCAGCAAGACTATGTTTACAGAACCGTAAGGGAAAAATACAATGCCGTTGCCGAAGAAATCGTAAAATTAACAGAAGCAGGACGTCCGGTATTGGTAGGTACTACTTCGGTAGAGATTTCTGAATTGTTGAGCCGTATGCTCAAATTACGTGGCATCAAGCACAACGTACTGAATGCGAAATTGCACCAGAAAGAGGCTGATATCGTGGCCGAAGCCGGTCAGGCAGGCACCGTAACCATTGCAACCAACATGGCTGGTCGTGGTACCGACATCAAGTTGGGCCCAGGCGTAAAAGAAGCTGGAGGTTTGGCCATCGTAGGTACCGAGCGTCACGAGTCTCGTCGTGTAGACAGACAGTTGCGTGGTCGTTCAGGTCGCCAGGGAGATCCGGGAACTTCACAGTTCTTCGTATCCCTAGAAGACAACTTGATGCGTTTGTTTGGTTCAGAACGTATTTCAAACATTATGGTGAAAATGGGTATCGAAGATGGCGAAGTAATTCAACACTCGATGATCACCAGTTCTATCGAACGTGCACAGAAAAAAGTAGAAGAAAACAACTTTGGTATCCGTAAGCGTTTATTGGAGTACGATGATGTGATGAACTCGCAACGTACGGTAATCTACTCTAAACGTAAAAATGCCTTGTTCGGCGATCGTTTGGATGTTGACATGAACAATATGGTATTCGATGTGGCCGAAGATATCGTAACCGAATACAAAGAAAGCAGCAACTACGAAGGCTTCAGGCTAGAAGTCATCAAAAATTTCTCGGTAGACAGCAACATTGCAGAGAGCGAATTCAATTCGAAGAACATCAATACTTTGACTGATATGTTGTTTGACGAGGTGACTACTTTCTATGCCCGTAAATCAGAAGGAACCATCAATCAGGCGATGCCGGTATTGAAACAGGTATTTGCTGAGCGTGGCGATCAGATAGAGCAGATCGTGGTACCTTTCAGCGATGGCATCCGTCATATTCAAGTGCCTGTTGATTTGAAAAAAGCAATCGACAACAATGGCAGGGAAGTAACTAAGGCCTTCGAGAAAACCATTATTTTGGCCTTGATCGATGACAGCTGGAAAGAGCATTTGCGCGAAATGGACGAGTTGAAACAATCGGTTCAAAATGCGGTTTATGAACAAAAAGATCCATTGATTATTTACAAAATGGAAGCTTTCAACTTGTTTAAAGGCATGTTGAGCGTGGTAAACAAAGAAGTGGTAAGTTTCTTGTTTAAAGGAAGCATTCCTGTACAGCAAGATGCAGATGAGGTAAAAGAAGCCAGGGCACCAAGGCCACAGCCAAGCAACCTGCGCATGTCAAAGCCCGAATTCAACGAATCGAGCAGCAGTGCAATGCCAATGGAAGATACCCGCGAAATGGCGCCACAGCAACCCATTCGTAAAGAAGCAACCGTTGGTCGTAACGAACCTTGCCCATGTGGCAGTGGCAAAAAGTACAAAAACTGCCATGGTGCTAATGCATAATTTGTAATACCAGATAAGAATGCCGAATTTTGCAAAAAGTTCGGCATTTTTTTTGCCCCGAAATGGCCTTGAAGAGCCAAGCTGTTATGATGAAAAAAATATATCTGTTTCTGGTTTTTGTATTGTTTGCTCAATTTGTCTTGGCGCAGGCCAAAGGCGAGCTCACCATCATTAAAGACCCGCGTATTGATAGCCTGATCGCCAAAAGGGCAGAGCTCAATAAAAAGAAAGCTACTACCACCAATCCAGGCAGTACCGCTATTGTTTCGGATATGGGCTACCGGGTACAAGTTTTCTATGGATCAGACCGGCGCGAAGCCTTTAGCGAACAAAGCCGTTTCAAGAGCAATTACCCTAAAACAGGAACCTATATCACTTATAAAGAACCAAATTATTACCTGCGCGTTGGCGATTTCAGGACGAAGATGGAAGCCCAGCGCTTCTTAAACGAATTGAAGACCAGCTATCCTACCCTTTTTATTTTTAGGGAAAAGATCAATGCGCCAGAATTGGAAGAAGTAAATAAATAGCTTCTTCGCCATAAAAAAACATACGATGAAAGATAAAGTACAAGAACTAGCTGCCAAAATATATAACGACGTAGTGGGCTATCGTCACCATATCCATGCCAACCCAGAACTTTCCTTTAAAGAGTTTGAAACCTCATTGTTTATTAAGGATAAGCTAAAAAAATGGGGCATCGAATATACAGAAATGGCCAATACGGGAGTTGTTGCCTTGATTAAAGGCGCTATTCCTTCAGATCAGGTGGTGGCTTTGCGTGCAGACATGGATGCCCTGCCTATCCATGAAGCCAATGATAAGCCTTACCGTTCTAAAAACCATGGTGTAATGCATGCCTGTGGACACGACGTACACAGCTCATCACTTTTGGGTACGGCCTATATCCTCAACGAATTGAAAGCTGATTTTGCAGGAACCATCAAATTGGTGTTTCAGCCAGCAGAAGAACTGTTGCCAGGTGGTGCCAGCATCATGATCAAAGAGGGTGTATTGGAAAATCCGAAGCCAAATGCCATGATCGGACAACATGTGATGCCGTTGATCGATACCGGTAAAGTAGGTTTTCGTTCGGGAATTTACATGGCCTCTACCGATGAATTATATGTAACCGTACATGGTAAAGGCGGTCACGGCGCACAGCCACACCAAAATATCGACCCTGTTTTGATTACAGCACATATTATTGTGGCCTTGCAACAAATCGTAAGCCGCAATGCCGATCCACGTTTGCCGTCTGTACTTTCTTTTGGCAAAGTAAATGCCAATGGGGCGACCAATATTATTCCGAACGAGGTAAAACTTGAAGGTACTTTTAGGACATTGAACGAAGATTGGAGAAACGAAGCCCATAAACTCATGAAGAAAATGGCCGAAGGCATTGCCGAAAGCATGGGCGGGAGCTGTACTTTCGATATCATGCGTGGCTATCCCTTCTTGATTAACGAAGAAGAACTAACCGATAGGGCAAGAACCTATGCCGAAGATTATTTAGGCAAAGAAAACGTAATCGACCTGGATATTTGGATGGCGGCAGAAGATTTTGCCTATTATTCGCAAGTAACAAATGCCTGTTTTTACCGTTTAGGTACAGGTAACGAAGCCAAGGGAACCCAATATTCGGTTCATACGCCAAATTTTGATATCGATGAAGATGCCTTAAAAACCTCGACAGGTTTAATGGCCTACATTGCATTGAAACAGTTGGGTAACTAGGTAAAAGGTAAGACGGAAAATGGAAGAAGGGAAATGTAAAGACGCGTCACCCTGGACTTGATCCAGGGTCTCTCTCGAGATAGATGCTGAACCGAGTTCAGCATGACGATGTATTTTCGGGCAGGATATTTGTATTTAAAGAACTAGATGAAGAAATTATTGCTATTACTGGTTACAACGATGCTTACATTTGATGCGGCTGCGCAGCAAATCCAACGTTTTAATCCAGATACCATTCCTACCATACAGCTCGATTCGGTGGTTAACATCAAGTCTAAACGACTGAATGTAGAAACCTTTATCGATGCCATCATCAACGATACCAGTTTTTATCAGGCTTTTCGCAACATGAAGAAATATACTTTTATTGCCGAAAACAGGGTTTTTACCTATGATAAAAAGAACAAGGTTGATGGCCGTATCTATAGAAAAATCAAGCATAACAACGACGGACCTTACAAGATGGAATACTTGGTAAAGGAAGACAACGGCAAGATCTACAAGAAAAACGGGAAATATCAATTATACACCGTTGAGATGTTCGATTACATTTTTATGAATGCCTATAATACCGATTTCGTGCCCAACTCGGCACCAAGCACCGAAAAAGGCAAGGGTGGCACGAACGAAAGCTATAAAGACAAGCTTAAAACCTTGATTTTTAATCCCGGAAGGCCCATTAAAGGCTTGCCATTTATAGGGAACAAAACACAGATTTTCACGGCCAATATGCGCCAATATTACGATTATACCTTTTATAGTGGAACTTACTTGGACTCAATCCCGGTCTATCGCTTCAAGGTGTCGGTAAAGCCCGATCTGAGCAGCTGGACCAAAGATGGTTTGATGATCAAAGAGCTTGTTACTATTTTCGACAAGCGGAATTTCGAGATATTGGGTCGTTATGTAGACATGAAATACAGCAATATGCTTTTCGAGTTTGATGTGCAGATGAACATAGAGATGAGCTATTTTGATGAGGTGAAGCTGCCTACTAAAATTACCTACCAGGGCAATTGGGACTATCCATTTAAAAAAGAGGAACGGGCCAGTTTCCTGATCCTTCATAAAGATTACAAACTGGGCAAAGGCAAATAGTTTTGGCGCCATGGTCTGTGGCCCATAGACCATAAGTTAATTAACTTTGTTTATTTTGTATCACCGATCAGGGCACGAGCAAATTATTAGATAATTTTAAACAGGCTCTAAAAGATCATTATCTTTATCATTTAAATCTTTGAACTATGCATTCATCATACCGCTTAACAATTGGGCTTGGCCTGGTTGCCTTATGCGCTTTCGTTGGCAACCTGCAGGCGCAGGTGCTAACCTCCAAACAAATAGATAGCGTTGCCGAAAAAACACTGAGTACTTTTAATGTGCCAGGCATTGCCGTAGCCGTTATCAAGGATGGAAAACTGATCCATGCCAAAGGCTATGGCGTACGTTCGATCAAAACCAATCAGAAGGTAGACGAAAACACCTTGTTTGGCGTAGCGTCTAATACCAAGGCATTTACCGCCGCTGCTTTAGGCATGTTGGTTGATGAGAAAAAAATTACCTGGGATACCAAGGTTACCGATGTCATTCCAGAGTTTAAAATGTACGATGCTTTTGTAACCAGCGAATTTACCATAAGGGATTTATTGACACATCGCAGCGGTTTGGGTTTGGGTGCCGGCGATTTGATGATCTGGCCAGATTCGTCAACCGTTGATAAAAAGCAGCTGATCCATAACCTTCGCTTCTTAAAACCGGTTTCTTCCTTCCGTACCAAGTACGATTATGATAACCTGCTCTATATTGTAGCTGGAGATGTGGTAGCCAGGGTTTCAGGCACTACTTATGAAGATTTTATCGAGAGCAGGATCATCAAGCCTTTGGGCATGAACAAAACAGCTGCTTCTTGGTACCGTTTAAAAGATAAATCAAATGTAATTGATGGCCATGCTCCTTACGAAGGCAAATTGTTGCCCGTAGGATTAAGCTTTGGCGAAATTGCCAATGCGGCAGGTGGCATCTACTCGAGCGTAACCGACATGAGCAAATGGGTAACCGCAATGATCAACGGTGGCAAATACGGCGATCAATTGGAGAAAAAGCTGTTCAGCGCCGCCGTGGCCAGAGAGCTATGGACCCCGCAAACCATTATCAGTGGCGGCAATCCGGCCAGCTTTAGCAGCTACGGCCTGGGCTGGTTCCTAAGTTCGGTAAATGGCAATTTTCAGGCAACACATACCGGTGGTTTATCGGGCATTGTAACCCAGGTAACCATTTTGCCAGAGCTTAAGCTGGGTATTATCGTACTCACCAACCAGCAATCTGGCGCTGCCTTTAATTCGATTACCAGCTCAATTAGAGATGGCTACTTGAATATCAAAGGACAAGACAGGATCAAAACCTATAACGATAACCGTTTAAGAAACGAGAAGCAGGCCAAGGAAATGGTTGATAAGGTTTGGGCAGATATCGCAGCGGCACAAAAAGCAAGCACCGTTAAACCGGAGGTTAAAAATTACCTAGGTACGTTTAAGGATGCCTGGTTTGGCGAAGTAACCATTAGCGAAGTAAACGGCAAGATGCATTTTCAGGCCAAAAACGCTCCAAAACTCAAAGGCGACATGACTTATTACAAAGGCAATACCTTTATTGTAAAATGGTACGACAGGAGTTTGGATGCAGATGCTTTTGTGAACTTTGGCTTAAGCAATACAGGCACAGCTGATGGCTTTAAAATGGAAGCCATTTCACCTTTAACCGACTTCAGTTTCGATTTTCAGGATTTAGAATTCAAGCTAACCGATATAAAATAACCAAAATGAAGAACCACATTAAGAACATTGGAATAGTTGCAACAGCACTAATTTTAACATTAAGCATGGCCATGACAGCAAAGCCTAAAAAAGTAATTTTCTTTGGCGATTCGATTACACAAGCCGGAGTGCAAGGCAATGGCTACATCAATCAGCTGAAAAAAGTGTTGGATGCCGACAAATACGAACTCGTTGGAGCGGGTATTGGTGGCAATAAGGTATACGATCTTTACCTGCGCATGGAAGAAGACGTGCTGGCCAAGAAACCAGATCTGGTACTGATTTATGTAGGAATTAACGACGTATGGCATAAATTGGGCGCCAGAACAGGTACCGATTATGATAAATACCTCAAGTTTTATCAGGCATTGATCAATAAAATCCAGGCCAATGGTGCAAAGGTAGTGCTATGTACGCCTTCGGTTATTGGAGAGAAAAAAGATGGGACCAACGAAGCTGATGCAGACTTGAACAAATATGCGCAAGGCATTAGAGAACTGGCGGCCAAAAACAACCTCCCACTTTGCGATTTGAGAAAGGCTTTTACAGAATACGAAGCAAAAAACAATACTGAAGATAAAGAAAAAGGTGTTCTAACTTCAGATAAGGTACATTTGAACGATGCCGGTAACCAATTGGTGGCTGATCAGATGTTGCCTTTTATAAAATAAGAAAAGATGTAAAAGGTAAGATGGAAGAGGTAAAATGTATGCTCTTGCTACTTGATACCTGCTCCTCGATACCAACAATAAGTAAAATGGGACAGGAAAGATTCGTTCTCTTGCTACCTGATACTTGCTACTCGATATTACAAAAAAATGATCAACCGCGAAACGATAGACAAAATAATGGATACTGCCCGTATAGAAGAGGTAGTAGGCGATTTTGTACACCTTAAAAAACGCGGTACCAGCTTAATTGGAAATTGTCCGTTTCATGGCGAAAAAACACCTTCCTTTCACGTTTCGGTAAGCAAAGGCATTTACAAGTGTTTTGGCTGTGGCAAAGGTGGCGATTCGGTGCGCTTCATCATGGATCATGAGAAGTATTCTTATCCCGAGGCGCTTAAGTTCTTGGCCAATAAATACAATATCGAAGTTGAAGAAACGGTTGACAGCCATCAGGATGTAGAGGCCCAAAATGCCCGCGAGAGCTTATACATTGTTTCGCAATTTGCAGCTGGTTTTTTTGAAGATCACCTCTGGAATAACGATGAAGGCAGGGCAATCGGTTTGAGCTATTTTAAGGAGCGCGGCTTTAGGGAAGACATCATTAAGAAATTTAACCTCGGCTACTCGCCTGATGTTTGGGATGCGCTAACCCTCGATGCCATAAAAAACAAGCATGCCGAAGAATACCTAGAGAAAACAGGCTTAGCCATCAGAAATGATAAAGGCAAGCTGTACGATCGCTTCAGGGGCCGTGTAATGTTTCCCATCCATAACTTTACGGGTAGGGTAATTGGCTTTGGCGGACGTACTTTAAAAACAGATAAAAATGTTCCCAAATATGTAAATTCTCCCGAAAGCGAGATTTACCATAAATCGAATGTGCTGTATGGTTTGTTTCACGCCAAGAAAGCCATTCGCGATCAGGACAACTGCTATTTGGTAGAAGGCTATGCAGACGTACTTTCGGTGCATCAGGCCAATATCGAAAATGTGGTGGCTTCCTCAGGTACCTCGTTAACCGTTGAACAGATTCGTTTAATTGGACGTTTCACGCAGAATGTCACTATTTTATACGATGGAGATGCTGCAGGGATCAAGGCTTCACTAAGGGGATTGGATATGATTCTGGAAGAAGGACTTAACGTTAAAGTGGTCTCTTTTCCAGATGGCGACGACCCCGATTCGTATATGCACAAAGTGGGTGCGGGCGAGTTTAAGGCTTATGTAGAAAGCAAGCGTCAGGATTTTATCTTGTACAAAGCCAATATTTTGTTGGCAGAAGCCGGAACAGATCCGATTAAGCGGGCAGGCATCATCCGTGATATTGTAGAAAGCATTGCTAAAATACCCGATAACATCAAAGCTTCGGTATTTATTCGAGAGTGTAGTGGCTTATTGGGCATTGAAGAGCGCATTTTGCTCAATGAGCTCAATACCATGCGGTCGACCAAGCTCAAGAAAAGTGTCGCATCGGCCGCTGCCCGACAGTCTTCTCATCCAGACATGCCACCCGATGATCTTTTTGCCGAAGATGGGCCTGGCAATCAGGCTACGGTAGAAATCTCTGCAGACGATGAGCGTCAGGAAAAGGAAATCATTCGTTTGTTGTTGGCTTTTGGACACGAATTGGTGAGCTGGGATAAAATCGACAATATGTACATCGGTTCGTTCATTATGCAGAACCTAACCGACGTAACTTTTGAAAATGCCCTTTGCAAGAAAATTATTGATCATTACCGTACAGAAATAGAAAATGGCCAGTTGCCAACTGCCAATCAGTTTATCAAAAGCGAAGATCGTGAAATTGCCGATTTGGCCATTACGCTTTCTACATCACCTTATAGCCTGAGCGAGAACTGGTACAACAAGCATACGATTTATGTACGCGATGAAACGGTTAACCTAAAGGCGACCATTCTGGGCGGTTTGTACCATCTTAAAAAGCGGAAAGTAGATAAAATCCTCTTGGATCTTTTGCAGGAAATCAAATCTGAACACGATGTAACCAACCAAGAAATCCTGATGCAACGCTATGTTTTTATCAAAAACGTAGAAAAAGAGATTTCGAAGTACTTGGGTTCTGTTATTGTGAAATAATTCAGTTTGCAATTGGCAGTTTTCAGCTGAAGCCCAATAGTTGTCAGAATTAGCTCAACAATCAGCTAATATGCTAACCCTCTAATCATCCAATGAACTAATGCACCAAAGGAATGGCAACACATAACGACCTAGGCGAGCAGGGCGAAGCCATAGCCGCCAATTATTTGAAAGAAAAGGGCTATGAAGTGCTCGAAGAAAATTGGATTCATGGAAAAGCAGAAGTAGATTTGATTGTTTATTTAAATAGGCAATTGATTTTTGTGGAAGTGAAAACGAGGACTTCGACTGCTTTCGGACAACCAGAAGATTTTGTAGACGATGCAAAGCAAAAACAAATGGTCCTTGCCGCAACAGCATATGTCGAACTCATGGACCATCAAGGAGAAATTAGATTTGATATTGTTTCTGTTTTATTTAATGTACAGCATAATTACACCATAACCCATATTGAAGATGCATTTTGGCCAATCGATTAATCAGAAATTAAAACTTAGCCTGACGGTTTTAGTCATTGCTCTTGGAGCCTGCCGACAAGACGATACAAAGAGCTACATTACCTTTAGCGCGCCTACGCAAGGTCAGCAGATCGAATTTGGACAACCGATACCCTTAAATTTGGATTTTGATAAAGGTGAAAAAATCGAAGAAATCAATTATTATCTTGATGGTAAGCTAAAGGCCAGTTTGCATGATAATTTTGGCAGCATTAGCATTAAAAGTGACAGCTTATCGCTTGGCTATAAAAATTTAATGGCAGTGGTTACAAAAGCTGGGAAAAACGATACCATTACAACGAACATTGTCATTACAAGTGGTGTAAAGCCAAAATCATTGGCCTATAAAGTAGTAAATACCTTTCCGCATGATACCAGTGCCTATACCGAAGGCTTGGCCTATGTGGATGGTCGCTTATTGGAAAGTACGGGCGAAAAAGGAGCTTCTAAACTAAAATATGTCGATTTACAAACCGGTAGAACTTTGCAACAGATTCAATTGCCTGCGCAATATTTTGGAGAAGGTTCGCTTAAAATCGGCGATAAGATCATTATGCTGACTTGGCAGGAAAATATCGGTTTCGTGTTCGATGCTAAAACACTTAAACAGCTGGGCACTTTCCCATACGAGCAGAGCAGGGAAGGTTGGGGCTTAACCTTCGATGGCAGAAACATCCTACGGACAGACGGAACCAATCGCATTTGGTTCATGAATGCCAATACCTATAAGGAAGAAAGCTATATTGAAGTTTACGACAGTAAGGGTCCAGTAGATAGCTTGAACGAAATGGAATTTATTGATGGTAAGATTTATGCCAATGTGTACCTTACCAATAAAATTGTTCGCATCGATCCAAAAACAGGAATAGTAGAAGCCGAAATAGACCTGTCGGCCTTAGTGCCTAAGAATTTCTTCAAAACCCAAGACGAACAGAACAACAACGTGCTGAATGGCATTGCTTGGGATGCCAAAGGCAAACGTTTATTTGTTGGTGGTAAAAAATGGCCTAAACTTTACGAGATCAAGCTGCTCAATTAGCCTCAGTCTTTTTTGGTATTTTCGCTCAGGTAGCCATTATAGGTAATCGACTGCCTGTTATTGCTTACCATGCTTAAAGTGGCATAACCGCTTTCGCTAATGGTTAAAGTCATTTGTGGACTGTCTTTTACGTCTTTGGCGTTAATTCGGATGTCCCAGCCACCTTTTTTACGTTTGGTTGCATTGTAAACAAATTTTGTGCTGGTAAATTTAAAGCCGGCTTCTTCATTGCTAAGCGGAGCGCTGTAAGACCTGCCGTAAAAAGGCAAATAGGCCACTAAGCTATCCTTTGATAAACGCAGGTCATAATTGCTTCCCGTTAGGTTAATATTGCCACCATTGTTGATGCCTCCTGGCATTTTAGACATGATGCTATTGATATCTGAACCGTTTAAGGGCAATGCGCTGGTGGCTACAAAGGTATAGGTTTTGTCTTCAACAATTTTGCGGGTAGTTGCCTTATCTGTTTGGGCAAAAGCTTCGATAGATAAAAGGGCTAAACCAGCCATAGCTAATATTTTCAATGATTTCATGGTTATGAGATTGGTTAAATACTTAAAAAAGATTTGAAGATTAAATTCAAAATCAGCTATATGATTAAAAAGTTAACCAATTTCCATAAATAAAACAAAAAAAGGGCGGGAAATATTTCTCCCGTCCTGCCTTCAACCTTAAAAATTACGAAATAGTAGCAGTTAATGTATTGCCGGTAATGCTTGTGCTGTAAACTTTAAGGGCACTTGTGGTTCCGCCATCGTTAGGTTGCCTTAAAATGGCACCACTGGTGTTGTATTGAGAGGCATGTAAGCTACATTGGATCAGGTTGCTGGCTTGGATCCAGTTTAATGAACCACCTTGATGTGGACAAGCAGCTTGTGTTGCTACAAAAGACGAGGTCGTATTTCCTGTAGCCATGCGGATAAACAATACGCCACCGGTAGCTACAAAAGAACCAACCGTGGCAAGTTGCGTGGTTAGGTCTATGTTTACTTTAGTGCCTACTGCGCCACCGCCACCTCCTCCGCCACCAGGGCCCGGAGCAGGATCATCAGACTTGCTGCCGCATGCAGATAGGCAACTTCCAGCACATACCAGGGCCACACCAAGCCCCAAGGATTTAATAAATTCGTTACGTTCCATATGATTTGATTTTAGTGAAAGATCAGTGATGTTAATTTGGACTCAATTAGGATAGTTAGGTTTTCTTTTTGTCAAAGGAGAATCTGCGGGAAATACTGAAGCCCCAACGATACTGTCCCTTAAGCCAAGAAGTATTGGTATCTGTAATAAACTGAGATTCTTGGATAGCCGTAGCATTGGTAAAGTTGAGGTGGAAAATATGCCCCCCAGTGTCAAATTCTAATCCTGCGCCCAAAGTGTTATAATACTTATTTCCCGAGAGGCTTTCGAGGTACTCTTTTTTATCCTTGTTTCTAAATGGCAGCGTGTAATCTGCCACAAAAGCCATTCTTTTGGTCAGCTTTATACGTCCGCCAACAGATAGGGCAAATAGGTCGTTTTGGTCGCCAAATGCTGTAAAATTCCGATGCACATAAGAAGGCATCAGGAGCATAGAAAAATTTGAATTGAACTTTCTGGCAAATACCCCTTGCAGCACATAAACAATGCGGTCTTGAAATTGACTGAAGGCATTTGCGGCAACGGGATCGGTAGATGCTTTTGAGGCCGCTATGGTGGTGCTGCCAAACAGGGTAATGCTGATCGGCATTCGATTGTCGGTGCTTTGGGAAAGCAAACGATATTTCAGGTTGCCTTCATAAAGCTGGGTTATTGGTCCGGCCCCCTTGGCTCGTGCCAGGCCTACAGATAGATTATCGCTAATGCCGTAGTCGAAACCAATACGTATATCTGTTGACTGGTCGAGCCCATAAAAGTTTTTGATGCCGCCAGCACTTCCGGCAATATCTCCAAAACGATGGTCAACCCTAAAATCGAGTTCGTTTTTGTAAATGGTTTCGTTGGTTTGGATATTAATAAGCTTGGGCGATTTAAATGTGGCACTTACCTTCTTTTTAAGCTCTGGCATTTGAAGTGCCTTTTCTAATGAATCCTGCGCAAATACATGATTAGGCATTGCGTAAATGAGGCAAACTAAAAGAAATGTGCGAAAAATTGATTTCATAGCGATGTTTATTTCTTAGGTTGATATACTGCGTTTATTTTTACCTGTATTACTTCGGCGATGTTTTTGAATACGAGTCGAGGAACCTTTATTTTATGGTCTTCCAGCTTTACATTGAATGCAACGTTGGCAGTAACCTCATTGGCGGTTATGATGAGCTTGGCCTCTGTTTGGTAAGGCTTTTCTACGCCATGCAAAAGCAAGGTTCCCTTTACGGTAACGGTGTAAGTTCCAGGTTTCGAAAAATCTACAGGATCAATGATCTTTCCCTTGAACTCGGAAGTTGGGTAGGTATCGCTTTCCATGTAGTTTTCGTTGAAATGCTCTTCCATCAGTTTCTTTTTGAACTGAAAGGAGGTATTGTTGATTTTAACCAGCACATTCCCGGTTTTGGTATCTATGGCCGATGCGCCCGTTTTGCTTGTTGCATTGATGTCTTCAATAGGGGTAGAAGAAAAGAAGGACGCGGTTACGCTTTTGCTAACCAAGGTTTGCGCCTGCAATTGAGTAAATAAAACAACTGCAAACAAAATGGACACTGCTTTTTTCATATAAATTAGATTAAGGTTATTGTGGCATGCCTTTATCAAACCAGGCTTTTAACAGCTCTTTTTCTTTCGCCGTTAAGCTTCCGCCCTGCGGCATGCTCATGGTTACCAACATTACATTATTTAATTGAGTGGCATTAGCCGTTACAGATGGCAAACCAGTAAACGCCCAAAAGCTTCTTGCGCCTCCGCTTGGTCCGTGGCAACTATTACATTTGGTTTGCAAAAGATTGCCTGTAAAATTGGCGTAGGTTACATTTGCAACGGTAACTTCGGTGCCGGTTTCTGGCTTGATCTCATCGGCCTGCTTTTTTGAACAGGCATAGATTGCCCCGAAGAGCATGCAAATGCTCAGGTAGATGCTTAACTTTTTCATAAGATTGTTTTAATTGTTTCGGAAACTATAATTGAGTTTTAGGGATACACCACTTGATTTTAAAGGCACATTTCCTTCGCCAATGCCACTTAGGGGAATTTTAACATAAGGTTCGATGCCAAAGCCGAATTTATTGTTGAGCTTGATATTATAAGTAGCCGAAAGATCGAGCACGCTTAAGAAATGCTGGTTGGCATTGATCTTTTCGGTAACTCTATCAGCCCTGCTTGCAGCTTGCGTATATTTGAAAACATAATTTTCTCTGAGCATGAGGTAACTAGACAAGCCTCCATTGAGCTGGATGCTGCGCTTGCTGTTATTGCTTAGGGTATAAGATGCGCGCAAGGGAATTTCTAATACCTTACAAGCCGCATCAATTTTTTCAATAATATTTTTTACATCTGGATTGTTAAAATGATAGTCATAGCCATTAGCTGTATAGTTTTTAGCGCCATAAATGAGCCCGGTTTGTACAGCTAATTTCTTGCTCAGGCCAACACCAACGGTAAGCCCAAAAGTGGCAGCTCCCTTGCCACCTACCAAGGTACTGGTAGAGTTAAAATCTGGTCCTGCACTAATGGCCAAGGTAATAGGGAGTTTACGTTTTACTTTTATCTTTTTTGTGGGATTAGAAAGTGTGTCCACGGTATTAATGCTCGGTGATGTAAGCTGGGCAATCAATTGCTGATCAGTCAACTCGGTTTTTTGAACCGGATTAGCTGGTTGCACGGGATTTACTGGTTTTTGTTCAGCAGGTATCGCATTAGCTGGCGTCGGAACAATCACATTGGCAATGGCATTGTTTGGAACAATTTTGTTGTTATCAATAGGGATGATTACAACAGGTTTTACTTCTTGTGATGGTTTCGAATTAAAATCAAGTAGGCGTTTCTCATTAGCAACAGGTTTCTCCTGTGCCAGTTCCACAGCCGGCTTTGGTGTATCAGCTACAGGCTTTTGCGTTTGTTCTAGCTGGCTTTGTGGTTGTTTCTTGCGCGCAATCTCTTGTTTAGGCTGTTCTTTTTGATTGAACATATAAAATCCTATGCCGAATGAAAGAAACAACAAGATAATGCTGGCATTTCTCAGCCAGATCATACGATCCCTCTTCTGGAGCTTTTTCTCCATTTTTAACCAAGCTTCTTCTTCAAACTCCAGGTACTCTTCCGTAACCCGTGTTTTAAAAGCCTGGTCGAAATCTTTATCGTTCAATTCTTTCATTTTTGATAGTTAATTTGTTGTTGGTCGGCAACCAAAGTTTCTGTCAACATCTTTTTTAAGTTTTCTCGGGCCTTAAACAAGTTAGATTTTGAGGTGCCAACCGAAATAGAGAGCATGTCGGCAATCTCTTCGTGAGAATAGCCGTCTATCGCAAAAAGATTAAAAACCGTTCTATAGGCATAAGAAAGCTTTTGAACCAATTTAATCAGGTCTTCATAGTGTAAATGGGAAAGAATATTCTCTCTGTCTTCCAATTCGTGCTTAGCGTTAAGTTCTTCCATTTCCATTTGTTTTATTCGGTTTCTGTAGTGGTCTATCGAGGTGTTGATCATAATGGTACTGATCCAGGCATTAAATGACCGCTCCCTGTCGTAGCGCTGCATATTCATGAATACCTTCATAAAACCATCATTTACCAACTCAACCGCTTCGTCTTTGTTTTTGGCGTAGCGTAAACAGATCCTCATGGCATAGCCATAGTAGAGTCGGTAAAGTTCTTTCTGACTTTTCCGGTCTTTTCTGATACAGCCATTAATGAGTTCGGGTGTTAGCAAAATAATTCCAATAAATTTGTTTAGATATATGCAGTTACGGCAGGTTTTTGATAAAGGTTGCCTCGATATAGAAATTTAAGCAATAAAAATTGCTATAAAACAAAAAATCGCCATTTAATTACTTATAAAGCAATCAAATGGCGATCGATTTTTGGCTTAAAATCTTTTGTTAGTCGATGCTGGCCAAGTAACCGTGTAATACGGTGGTTTGGGTTTTGCTAGGTTCTCCTTGCAAAGTTGCTTTGCCGTTTTCTAAAACTTCGATGTAAATTTTTTCGTTGCTGCTCTCTGATTTTATTTTATAGGTAAGCAGCCATTTGTCCTTTTGTTTTTTGGCCGAAACAAGTTTGTAATCTACTGCATCGTCTAATGTTTTAAACTGGCTGCCTCCGATTTGGGCAAAATTGTTTGGGTTTTTTACATTTCTTAAAACAAGTTTATTACTGTCTTGGATAAGAAATACCTGTGCCTTGGATTTTTCTTCAGTTGTTGAAGCCTTTCCTTTTGGCGATTTGATGTTGTAAGTCTCAAAATAACTTCCATTACCTTGCGATAGTTTATAATAATTATTAACCACGTATTGGCTCATACCTTTGTCCGTTATTTGCTTACTAGTTGCCGGATTTAAAGTACTTGGATTTAATTGGGTAAAGTCTGGGAAACTATTACGGGGCACGCCGTTTAGCCCAGTTTTAACTTGAATAGTATCAACAACAAAAGCGAATTTTTTGCCTTTGATCAATTCATCTGTTTCACCACCCTTGGTTTGAGCAAATGTGCTCATGGCACAAAGCATTACAACGCCTGTTGCCAACGATTTTAAAAGTTTCATAATGATTTCATTTAGTGTGTACACTAATATAACAATATTTGTCGATTATGTCAGTAATTGCTTGGACTCAGTTAGCAGTTTTCGGCTTTCAGTTCGCAATACGCTGTACACAATACGCTCTACTGTTTCCAATGAACTAATGAACCAATGAATGGTTACCTCCAGTCCTTATACTGATTGATCAACCCGTTGGTAGAAGAATCATGAGTAGTTACAGGCTGGTTGTCTGTTAGCTCGGGCTGTATTTTTTGTGCCAGTTGCTTGCCGAGCTCTACTCCCCATTGGTCGAAACTGAAAATATTCCAGATAATGCCTTGTACAAAGATCTTATGCTCATAAAGGGCAATTAAGCTGCCTAAACTGTAAGGCGTTACTTTTTTAAGTAGGATGGAATTGGTTGGCCTATTGCCATCAAAAACCTTAAATGGCGCAAGTGAGGCGATATCCTCATCAGATTTTCCTGCTTTTTTAAGTTCTGCTATTACTTCTTCCTCGCTTTTGCCATTCATTAAAGCTTCGGTTTGGGCAAAGAAATTAGACAGCAAAATAGGGTGGTGGTTGCCTAGGGGATTAAGGCTTTGCGCCGGCGCGATAAAATCGCATGGAATGATGCGGGTACCTTGGTGGATCAACTGGTAAAAGGCATGCTGTCCGTTGGTGCCCGGTTCGCCCCAAATTACAGGACCTGTTTCATAGTCTACCGCATTCCCGTTTCGGTCTACATGCTTGCCGTTGCTTTCCATATCGCCTTGCTGAAAATAAGCTGCAAAACGATGCAGGTATTGATCGTAAGGTAAAATGGCATGCGTTTCGGCATTGAAGAAGTTGATATACCACACGCCTAAAAGTCCTAGAATTACAGGAATATTCTGCTCAAAAGGCGTATGCTTAAAATGTTGGTCGGTAGCATGGGCACCCGCCAATAATTGTTTAAAGTTGGCATAGCCTATACCCAGGCAGATCGAAAGGCCAATGGCGCTCCATAAAGAATAACGGCCACCTACCCAATCCCAAAACTCAAACATGTTCTCGGTATCGATGCCAAATGCAGCTACGTCTTTTGCATTGGTAGAAAGCGCGGCAAAGTGCTTGGCAATGTCCTCTTTTTTGGCGCCACTATTTAAAAACCATTCCCTGGCACTGTTGGCATTGGTCATGGTTTCTTGAGTAGTAAAAGTTTTGGAGGCTACCAAAAACAAGGTAGTTTCCGGATTCACTGCTTTTAAGGTTTCGGCGAGGTGCGTACCATCAACGTTAGAAACGAAATGCAGGTTTAAACGTGTTTTGTATGATTTTAAGGCTTCGGTAACCATTACCGGCCCCAAATCAGAACCCCCAATGCCAATATTTACGATGTCGGTAATCTGTTTGCCCGTATAGCCTTTCCACTCGCCAGAAATAATCGAATTGCTAAATTTTTCCATTTTAGCCAAAACGGCGTTTACCTCAGGCATTACATCTTTGCCGTCAACCAAAATAGGCTCATTGCCCTGGTTGCGCAAAGCGATGTGCAGTACAGGTCTGCCTTCGGTTTGGTTAATCTGGTCGCCACTGTACATGGCCTTAATGGCCTCGTCTAATTTGCACTCGCGCGCCAACTGAACAAGCAGGGCTATGGTTGTGTCATTGATCCTGTTTTTCGAAAAATCGAATAAAATGTCTTCGAACAAGATCGAGAACTTGGCAAAGCGATCGGCATCTTGGGTAAAAAGATCTTTGATGCTTTGTTGGTTGATGTCTATAAAATGATCGGCCAAATATTTATAGGCCTCTGTTTTTGTAAAATTTATTTTTGGAAGCATGGCATTTATGTTTTTGTAAAAGTAAGAAAGCAAACAATTTAAATTGTCTTTTTTATGTTCAAAAACCATCAAATTTTTCTATCTTCAATAACCAATCAACTCGCCTATTGTTCAATAATTTTATCAATTAAAAATTAAAGCCATGTTAGAAAATTTGAATGAATTGGTGCGTGAAAATGCACAGGATGCTGTTGCAAACAATAGCGAGATACCAAATGAGCAAAATGAAGCTGTAATCGAAGCCGCATCAGGCTCTATTTTCGATAGCCTAAAAGAACAGGTTTCTTCTGGAAACTTTAGCGGATTGGCCGATATATTCAATAGTGGCAATGCCGAAGGTTCGCCTGTTGCCGCACAGGCTGCAGGCAGTTTTGTAGATAAGCTGAGTGGCTTGGGCATCAGTGCCGAAACAGCTAAAAGTGTAGCCTCTACTATTATTCCCTCTATTATCAGCAAGCTTACCCAAAAAACAAACGATCCCAACGATAGTTCATTCAACATTCAGGATGTTTTAGGCAAATTGGCAGGTGGCAGCGATGGCAAGTTCGACCTTAGCGATGTGATGGGTATGTTTACAGGAGGAAGTGCCCAAAACACAGATGGACAAAATACACAAGGTGGCGGAATTGTAGATAAATTAAAAGGAATGTTTAACTAGCTCATACTGATTTTAATAATTAAAGAATGAAGAAAATTCTGCTCTCAGGGCTTTTAGTGGCTCCGCTATGGTTATTTGCACAAAATGCGACCCAAAAGGCAACAGTTTCCAAACAGGCTGATGCCTTAGCCGAAAAAGTAATCAATTGGCGTCGCGATTTTCACGAACACCCAGAGTTGGGCAATAACGAAGTCCGTACGGCAGGCATTATAGCCAAGCATTTGCAATCGCTAGGCATAACCGTGAAAACCGGCGTGGCCAAAACTGGTGTAGTAGGACTATTGGTGGGCGGAAAGCCTGGTCCGGTAGTGGCTTTAAGGGCTGATATGGATGCCCTGCCGGTAACTGAGCGAGGTACATTGCCCTTCGCTTCAAAAGTAAAGACCACTTATAACGATCAGGAAGTTGGGGTAATGCATGCCTGTGGCCATGATTCGCATATGGCTATTTTGATGGGTGTTGCCGAGATTTTGGCGGGCATGAAGAAAGACTTGGCCGGAACGGTGAAATTTATCTTTCAGCCGGCAGAAGAAGGCGCACCGGTTGGCGAAGAGGGCGGAGCCGAATTGATGGTAAAGGAAGGCGTATTGCAAAACCCAAATGTCGATGTTGTTTTTGGACTTCATATCAATTCTCAAACGCCGGTTGGCCAATTGACCTATCGTCCGGGTGGCACCATGGCTGCGGTTAACGACATGAAAATTACCATTACCGGCCGTCAGGCGCATGGCGCTTATCCATGGAGCAGCATCGATCCTATTGTAGTGGCGGCGCAAATTGTAAATAACCTCCAAACCATTGTAAGCAGGAACTTAAACATTACCGAAAATCCGGGCGTAGTTACCATTGGCTCTATCCACGGAGGCGTTCGCTCTAACATCATTCCAGAAAAGGTAGAAATGTTAGGAACGGTAAGGAACTTTACCCCTGCCGATGAAGCGATGTTTATCGAACGCATCAAAACCATCGCCACCAAAACAGGCGAAGCGGCAGGAGCCAAGGTAGAGGTACAAATTCCTTACAGTGCACATTATCCGGTTACTTTTAACGATTTGGCACTGACCGAAAAGATGTTGCCAAGCTTGCAGGCAACTGCCGGATCGGCCAATGTGAAGTTGAAAGCGCCGGTAACAGGGGCCGAAGATTTCTCTTTTTATCAGGAAAAAGTGCCTGGGCTTTTCTTCTTTTTGGGTGGCATGCCGAAAGACCAGGATCCTTTAAAGGCGCCATCGCACCATACGCCAGATTTCTTTATAGATGAAAGTGGTTTTGCATTAGGCGTAAAGGCATTGTGTAACCTGACGTTGGATTATCTATCGATGAAAAAGTAATCAGTCGCTATTCTGACAATCATTTCTATATTTGTTGCATGACAAAAGACCAGTTACAGGATTTAAGAGATAGAATAACTTCTCTGAGGAGGCATCTTTGACGTTGATGAACTGTTATATCAAATAAGCGAAGAAGAAAAAAGAACAACGGCTCCCGATTTTTGGGATAATCCGAAAAAGGCAGAGAGCATTCTGGCCGAAATCAGCACAAAGAAAAAGTGGACAGAGGGTTTTACAAAAGCGAATGCGGTTGTAGAAGACACCACCGTGCTTTATGATTTCTTGCAAAGCGGCGATGCCAGTGAAGAAGAGATGGACGAGCAATATGCCATCGCCCTTCAAGTGATCGAAGATTTAGAGCTGAAAAACATGCTCAACAGCAAGGAAGACCAATTACCCGCCGTGATGCAGATTACTGCAGGGGCGGGCGGTACCGAAAGTTGCGATTGGGCAAGCATGCTTTTGCGCATGTACCTGATGTGGGCTGAAAAAAATGGCTACAAGGTTACCGAACAAGACTATGCAGAAGGTGAGGTGGCCGGTATCAAATCGGTAACGATAGAAATTGTGGGGGAATTTGCCTATGGCTATCTTAAGGGAGAAAACGGAGTGCATCGCTTGGTACGGATTTCTCCTTTCGACAGCAATAACCGTAGACACACTTCTTTTGCGTCGGTTTATGTGTATCCATTGGTTGACGATACGATACAGATTGATGTTAATCCCGCCGATATCGAGTTTGAGACCTTCAGGGCTGGTGGTGCCGGCGGACAGAACGTAAACAAGGTAGAAACCGCCGTGCGTTTATACCACAAACCTTCAGGCATTATTATTAAAAACCAGGAATCGAGATCGCAGCTACAGAATAAGGAAAATGCTATTCGTTTATTGAAATCGCAATTGTACGAAGCCGAAATGCGCAAACGCATGGAAGCTACCGCATTGATAGAAGGCAATAAGAAGAAAATAGAATGGGGTTCGCAAATCAGGAGCTATGTGTTGGATGACCGAAGGGTGAAAGACCATCGCACCAATTTTCAGACCTCCAATCCAGATGCGGTTTTGAATGGCGATATCAACGACTTTCTAAAGGCTTACTTAATGGAGTTTTAAGGAATTTTATCATATAAAGAGTTATATTTAAGCGATTATAAATCAAAGGCAAGTTTGCGATAGAGAACACAACTTGTATTAAACTTAGTGATGAATTGATATAATGAAACAACTATTCGTTTTAATTTTCGTTTTTTTCGTGATCATAAACAAAGCACAAAGCCAACAGGTCATTCCGCTTTATAATGCCGCTATTCCAGGGTCGAAAACACCGCCTGCCGATTTCAAGGAAACTTCAGAAACGGGGACTGACGGCATATTGCGCATCAGCAAGGTAACCGATCCTACGCTCACCGTTTATACGTCCGCAAAGGCAAATGGAACTGCTGTAATTATTTGCCCGGGTGGCGGTTATAGCATTTTGGCTTTCGAAAAGGAAGGCACTTTGGTGGCCAAGAAATTCGCCGAATTAGGCATTACCGCCTTTATACTTAAATATCGTTTGCCAAACGAAGCCATCATGGTCGATAAATCATTGGCACCCTTGCAAGATGCCTTGCAGGCCATCTACCTCGTTAGAAAAAATGCCGGCGTTTGGGGCCTTGATCCGAATAAAATTGGCATCATGGGCTTTTCTGCAGGTGGACATTTGGCTTCTAGCCTAAGTGTTCACTACAACGACATGAAGGTAAACAACCAGGAAAACATCAGCCTAAGGCCTGATTTTTCGGTGCTGATCTATCCGGTGATTAATTTCGGACAATACGCGCACGCAGGTTCGGTTAGAAGCCTCTTGGGCGATGAGCCAACGCCACAGCAGCGCCGTTATTTTTCTTCGGAGCTCCAGGTAAATAGCGCTACGCCACCTACTTTTTTGGTGCATGCCAATAATGATGGCACGGTGCCGGTAAAAAACAGTCTGCTTTACGACGAAGCTTTAGCCAGAAACAAAGTTCCAGCCGAAATGCACATTTACCAAGCTGGTGGCCATGGCTTTGGCTTATACAACAAAACCACCAAAGAAGACTGGTTCGAAAGCCTAAAAAGCTGGATGCAACAGAATAAATGGCTTTAAACAAGTGAGGTTTTGGAGCGCATTGTTCTTCGCGTTATTAAAGTCTGTCCAGCTTTTCGCTGTATCTTTTTGCCTAAGCAGCAAAAAAGGATGTCGCTACAATCTGGGCTATCTGACTTTGGCCTGTGCAAAATAGAGCAGAAGAAACGATTGTTTCCTAAATCTGACTGAAACCACAAACCGATTTAAAATTTCTTCGGGATAACCGCGGTAGCCTCTATTTCGATCAACAAATCGTCTCTATAAAGCCCACTCACCTGAACCAAGGTACTGGCTGGTCGTTGCTTTACATTGATAAATCGGTCTCGAACGTCTCTGAGTGTCGACACCTGAGAGGCATCTAGCATAAAAATACCGATTTTTACCAAATCGTTCATAGTGCCGCCAGCATCCTCCACAATTGCTTTGATATTGGTGAAAACCTGTTCACTCTGTTTGGCCAAATCGCCTTTGCCAACTAGATTTCCTTGTTTATCCAAGGCAACTTGTCCAGAAATCAGTAGCATTTTGCTGGTGCCTAAATCTATTTCGACCGCATGCGTGTAGCCTTTTGGAGTAACAACCTGATCAGGATTCCGAAATTTGACTACAGGAGTAGCATTTTGAGAAAAAACCCAATTTGAGCTGAAAAGAAAGATTAGGATGATTAGTTTTTTCATACGATTTAACTATAAATGAGAATAACCCGAAGAGCAACTCATGCTAAGTTACAAATTGAAAACAATTGCGATGTAATTTTAAATTAATATATTTGTAGCCAACAGTTTAGCTGTAAATACTTTAAATTTAATGCTCGCATCTACCCAATCCATGATCAAAAATTTTAGAATAATTATGGTGGCTACAATGGCCATTTTAAGCATTTTTGGCTGTGCCAAAGAAATCGATTTTAGCCAATTGCCAGGTGCTGGAGGAGGCGAAGAGACAGGTGGAAATGCAGGTGATTGCAGGTTAAGTAAGGTAGCTGCAGATCTTGGTGATGCAGGTGGTTTCGATGCAGAATTTACCTATGATGCAACAGGAAGGTTAACAAGAAGTACAAGGAACTTCAGATTTAAGAATTTTAGCTATAGTACAAATAGAATAGAAACTGTTGACCAAGACGATGAACGTGCCCAGATTAATTTGGTAAATGGGAGAGCTGAATCTAGCACAGTCGTTAATTTTGTTGACGGCAATGGTGTAACCAAAGACCTGACTAGAAAATATACCTATGATGCCGAGGGTTATTTGACACTGATTGAGTGGTATGAAAATGGAGAATTAAATTCCAAACACGAATTAGCTTATACAAACGGTAATTTGGTGCAAATCAAGTCAACTTTCGAACAAGAAGGTCGGACAGCGTTGACCACTTTCGAATATTCAACAGAGCTGGCAAAAGATGCCCGTGTTTATGAAAGATTTGATCCTATCTATATGCTAGTAGATTATTGCCCGGGAAATTATTTTGGTAAAGCATCAAAAAATGTGCTCGTCAAGTCAACTAGCCTTACTACATACACATCAAGCGGAAATAAGGTAAAAGACGATATCACTTTGTATACGTACAAATACACTAAGACTGGAAAGCCCGGACAAGTAACAACGAACATTGCCGTAAATAACTACTATTTGGATGGGACTAAGGATTCTTCTTCTTTTGTGTTTATTTACAATATGACTTATTCTTGCAGATAATCCGAAAAACTAAATGTCATTTTCAGACAGGATATCCTGCAATTCTTTTAACTCGTCTACTTTTTCGGTAGCGCCAAGGTTTTCGTAGGCCGAAATCAGGTTGCGGATAATGCGCCTGATGATTTCTGTATTGCTGCAAGGCGAATAAAAGCCCGGCTGCGGTTCTAAATTAAGCTGGCGCAGAAATTGGTCTACATCATGCTTGCCAAAAATAGCGCCCTTGTTAAAGGCATTGATGTAAAAAAGTACGCCATATTCCTTTTCGGCATTGCCTTCGTCTATGTAGCCTAATATGAAGTGCTGTGGCAGGTTTACACCATAAACAGGTATATCCAGCTTCTGTGCCAAGGTGGCATAAATAATGGCCAAAGAAATCTGGTTGCCTTTTTTGCTTTCCAAAACCTGGCTCAGGTAAGAATTCTGCGGATCGTGATGGTTTTTGGTGTTGCCACTAAAGCCATATTGGTTGTAAAACACATGATTAATCAGCTTCACTTTTTCAATAGAACTCATTTCGTATTGCAGGCCCACCCATATTTCGCGCTTAATTTCTTCGATCTGGTTGATGAGCTGCTGCTCGTCGAGATCGGGATACTGGTAACGGTTGATCACAATGGCACCTTGCAACAAATCAAAAGCGCCGCTCTGGTACCATAAATTAAGGTCTTCTTTTACGCTGTTGAATTGAATGGTGTGCACCAGGTTTTCAATGCGTTCCTGTAATAAAGTGTTGAGCGATTGTTCCCAGGCGCTTTCCAGATAGTTGATCACCTCGTTGCCGTATTCGAGCAGGCGTTGCTGTACATGCAGGTACACCTCCTCATCAGGATCGTCTAATAATTTGACAAGTGCGCTAATTTCTGCAAGATTTTCCATTAATGTGCAATTACAATTTCTGTTTGCTTATTTTTGTGGCTATGGTTTTTACATTTATCGTCGATTATCTCAAGCATCGATTAACTGCCAAAAGCAGACACGGTACCCATTCGCCTTTTGTGTATAAGCTCGCTGATGAGGTAATTTACGACTTTTCTGCGAAAGAAGCATATAAGCGCATAGAAGCGCAGCGAAAAAAACTTTTGCATGACGATAAGCTGATCACCGTAACCGACCTCGGCGCAGGATCGCACCTCAATAAAAACCGTACAAAAAAGGTGAGCCAGATTGCCAAGAATGCGCTCAAAAACCCAAGGCTTGCCCAATTGATCTATCGTTTGGTGGCCGATCAAAAACCACGCAATATCATCGAACTAGGCACCTGTTTGGGCATTACTACGGCTTATTTGGCCGAAGCACAGCCTACAGCCAATCTATTGACCATAGAAGGTTGCCCTGAAACTGCCGCAGTTGCCTATCAGAATTTTAATGAACTGGAACTGAAAAATGTGGAACTACAGGTTGGCAATTTTAACGATTTGTTGCCAGCAGCTATTGAAAATGCCGATCAGTTGGATTTTGTATACATTGATGGCAACCACACCGAAGAAGCCACGCTGAATTATTTCAATTGGTGCCTGCCTAAGCTACATGAGGGCTCATTGCTCATATTCGACGATATTTATTGGAGCGAAGGCATGAAAAATGCCTGGGCAACCATTCAAAACCATCCTGATGTAACCGTAACCGTAGATCTGTTCTGGATCGGGCTGGTCTATTTCAGAAAAGGACAAGCCAAGGAGCATTTTAAGTTGAAGTTCTAGTCAACAGTCAGAAGTCGGAAGTCCGGAGTCCGAAGTCTAGGGAGTTGCCCAATTTTTTGTCATTCCGACGAGAGGAGGAAACTGCATTGAGAAATTTCCTTTACAGATCCTTCGCTTTGCTCTGGATGATGAATTGAGCGTTCAAATTTCATAACCCTCTATTTAGTAGTAATAAAATTATTATCCTGATTATCAGTTAATTAATATTAAAAACTGATTTTTTAGTTGTATAACTGAAAAATCAGTTGTAAGTTTAGGTTATGGAAGAATTAACCAAAACAGAAGAGCGCATCATGCAGGTTTTGTGGAAACTGGAAAAAGCGTTTGTTAAAGATATCATCGAAGAGCTCGACGAAGAGCCAAAGCCGCCTTACAATACCATTTCCTCGATAGTAAGGCTATTGGAAAAGAAAGGTTATGTAAACTACAAGGCCTATGGCAAAACCTATGAGTATTTTCCAAGCATCAGCAAGGAAGACTATACCAAAACTACCTTCTCGAAAATGTTTTCAGGCTATTTCGATAATTCGCCGGCCAGCCTGCTTTCTTTTATGGTAAAGGAAGAGAAGCTGAGCGAAGCTGACATTGAAGAATTAAAAGCATTGATCAATAAAAAATCCTAGCTATGGAATGGTTCATCTATCTCTTAAAAGTAAGCGCCTGCTCGGCCCTGTTTTTCGCCTTTTATTTAGTGGCGCTCAGGAGGCTTACTTTTTTTAAGGCCAATCGTTTTTACCTGCTGTTTAGCTTGTTGCTGAGCTTTGTTATTCCAGCCTTAAATGTAGAGGTAGAAAAGGTGTTGCCACCAATTGTTTTGCAGGCAAGCGAAGTTTACTCGGTGGCACAGGCACAGCCCATTGAGCAGGTTCCTTTGGTAGCTCCTCCAACAACAGATTGGTCTCTTTGGCTAAGTTCTTTGTACACGATTATTGTATTTGCACTTTTGGCCTTGGCCCTATGGCGCCTGGTTCAATTGCTGAAACATACCAATAACTACAATCGCATTGATGGCTTAAAACTGATCCATAAGAATGATGGCTTTACCAATTGCTCTTTTTTCAATTATGTATTTATCGATCGGAAGAATTTAACAGAAGAGGAAATCGGTCTTTTGCTTAAGCACGAAGAAGTACATGCCAAACAATACCATTCGGTTGATAAACTATTGTTGCTTGTTGCAAAAGCGGTGCTGTGGTTTAATCCAATCATCTATCTCTACAATAAAGAACTGGAGCAAATCCACGAATATGAGGCAGACGCATCAACCTCTTCCAACTTTGGAACACTGCCTTATGCCAATCTGCTCCTAAGACTGGCCATTCAGGAATACAGCGATCCCCTGGTGCATAACTTTGTGAAAAGTCCGATTAAGGAAAGAATAAAAATGTTATACCAATCAAAATCAAAAAACATGAAAAAGTTAAGTTATGTATTGGCACTGCCAATAGCAACTGGACTGGTTTGGGGCTTTGCCGTAAACGTGGTCTATGCCCAAGAGAAAGTAATCGAAACCAGAACCGTGCCTGTAAAAGAGGTACCTGCAAGCAGAGTTAAACAAGTAAGAGCGGAGAAGCTTACTTCAAAAAACGATGTGTCAGTAAAAGAAACCAATGGCAGGGCAACGGTAGCAGGCGTTGAAGTCAGCGCGGTGAACGATGTTGTGATACAAGCTAGAGGAATTGCAACCAATAATCAACAAGCGACTACAGTAAGAGATTTTACAGTTAGGAGCTTGGGAAGCACAAATAAAGTAACAGGTATTCAAAGCGATGTAGCGGTTATTGGTAATGCCAAAGGTACCAATGTAACAAGCGGTGTAAGCGAAGTAAGGATTGCAGGCGTTTCGAGAGATGTAAATTCAATAGCAGTAGCTGGTGTACCTAGCGAATTTAGGGCTACCGGAGCACGCACCATTAATGATGTAGTAATTGCAGGCCGTTCGGAAGGTATAAGCGGAACCCAGGTAAGAACGGGTATAGCCAGAGGTGGAAATGCCGTAACCGTTAGTGGCATTACTACCAAGATTGCAAGCCTAGGTACTGGCAGAACGATAAACGGAAATGCCCTAACGATTAAAGAAGAAGGACCTTATTTCCAAAGGTATTCCCAAATGGGCGATAATGGCCAAGAAGAGGACATTGTTATGCTCAGAACAGTTGTGGGAAGCTCGGCATCAACCAATATTCCGAAAAACGGTAAAGTAATGATCTATGTAAATGGAATTGCCTATTCAGAAAGCCAGGCACAAAATATAACCAAGGCTATGATCGAAAGATGCAATGAGGTTTCTGTATGTGATAAAGAAGCGTCAGATTTTGCCAAAAGATATCCTAGCCTGGTAGGCAAGTATGATGCGGTACTGGAATTAAGAACCAATAAATAATTAATCACTCTCCACATGATCTACCTGCTTAAAGTTTGCATTTGCTCGGCCGTATTTTTTGGGCTTTACGTATTGTTTCTCAAAAAACTGACTTTCTTTAAGGGAAACCGCTTTTACCTGCTGTTTACCTTGTTGCTGAGTTTCGCTATTCCGGCATTGCAATTTACCATTGAGCAGGAAGTAGACCAGATTGCCCTTGCAGATCAGGGCTTTATATTGAAAGGTGCTCCGGATGGTGCATCAGGTATCCAGACATTTCCTCTCATTGAAACCCAAAACCAATTGGATTGGAAAAGTCTGGTGCCTTTTCTCTATGGTACAATCGTAGCTGGATTGTTCTTGCTTATGCTTTGGAGAATTGTGAGGCTCTTGCAACATGTTGGTAAAAACACCGAGCGCCTCAACGGATTAAAACTGGTGGCCAAGCAAACGGGTTTTACCAATTGTTCTTTCTTCAATTATGTTTTTATTGATAGAAATAGCCTCAGTGTCGAAGAACTGGCCATTTTATTAAAGCATGAAGAAGTGCATGCCAAACAGCTGCATTCGATAGATAAGCTCTTGCTAATGTTGGCCAAAGCGGCATTATGGTTTAATCCTATTATCTATCTCTATGATAAAGAATTGGAGGAGGTGCACGAGTATGAGGCTGATGAAGCCACTTCTGCTAGCATTGGCGCCAAACACTACGCCCACCTCTTGCTCAAGTTGGCCGTAGCCAAAAGCGCAACTCCCCTCATTCACAATTTTGTGAAGAGCCCAGTTAAGGCGCGAATTAAAATGTTGTTTAATACAAAATCGAAACAAATGAAAAAGGTGATGTATTTGTTGGCTGTTCCAGTGGTGTTAAGCCTGGTTTGGGGCTTTACAATAGATGTAGTAAAGGTTTTTCCAAGCATGAAAGTGTTTTCGAGCGCTAAGGTTGAAGCAGAGAGTCCAAAAAGTATAGCAAATGATCTCCAAAAAAACGAATTGGATAATAAGGCCAAAACTAAGACAGTTCCTCCTTTAAAAACGACAGATACCGCCAAACGCAAATTGCCGAGACTGATCTCCTCATCACTCGCACGGGTTGATACCAAATTAAATATCAGCTATATCAAAAAAGGAGTAATGGAGATATTTGGAAGCATTTTAGAAGCTGACGATATTACATGGGATGCCCAAAATGGAATAGTAACGGCAGCAAAAGCAAGCTTGAAGACAGGGGATGGTTCTGTTATTACGAGCAAAAATATGGTATTCGATTTGAACAAGGGAACCTATCATGCGGTTGCACCATCAGGTAATGTTGAATCAAATCCAATCGAAACCGTAGACCTGATGAAACACCTCAAATATTATGCAAGCGATTCGATCAGAACATCTAAGATTGATGGTATAATGACCTTATACGGCAATGCCAAAATAGAAATAGATGGCTTTATCTTAGAGGCAAAAAAGATAGAGCTAGATAAACTGAAAGGCACAGCTCGAGGTTATGAAGCTGTTATTACCATGCCCAATGAAGGTAGTACAAAGGCTAAAGAAGTTTCTTTTGACCTAAGGACTAAACAAGGAGTTCTTATCGGAGTGCAGAAGCAATAATCGCTAAGCCAAAATGATGTACTTGTTGGCATTCTTCACTAGCGATCAGAGAGCTGGTCGCAAACAGGGGTGTTAAATCTCCCGATAAAATCAATAAACTTATTCACCTGGTTTATAGGTGCGCTCCGCATTTTTGACCACATCTTCCTTGTAAAACAACACGTCTTTAAAGTGGCCCTTGCTGTACATTAAAGCCTGGTCGTTAAAATGCTTAGAATTAGGGTCGCCACTATTGCCTCCGGCCAATACAGATTTGGCCCTAATTCTTTTTCCAAATTCTACAGCGCACACAAAACTGTTGCCACTGTTGCCATAGCGTTTATTGGTTTTAAACATGTTGCTCCTAAACGAAGGCAGCTGCCCCCACATGGCCGAGCCAAAACCTACAGGCAAGCTAGGCGCATTATCGTCGTATTTTTCATTAACGGCACCTGTTAAGCGTTGGAAACGGTTGATTTCGCCCCAAGCAACCTGCCATTTGCCAAAGCGCTTGTTCAGGTCGGCAATAGTAGCCTTTAAAGGATTTAACAAGTCATTCGAACGGGCACTGGCGGCAAAAGCCTTGGTATTTTCTACTTGATCTCTTTCGCCAGGATTGATATATACTTTTTGGATATTCATGTTGAGGCGTGGTGCCCATTCCATGGCCAAGGCGGCGGCTTCAGAAGTTTCGCCAGAGCGGTAATCCCAATTCTTTAACAAGGCAATAGGGGCTTTTAACTCTTCCAGTAAAGGATCGCTTTGTGGCAATTGCGCATAAGCCTTGAGCAGTGCCGGTACCAAAATGTCGAAAGCAGGCATATAGGTGTCGTATCCGGTGGCAATCACCTTTTCTAAGGTATATTTTTGGGGTTGGCTCAGTAAGCGAACAGCGGCAACCCCTCTAAAGTTTTCTCCATCAGGTGCCATGTAGCTTGGGTAATTGGCCTTAATCGGACTGTCTTTCCCGGCTACGGTAAATGGTGTAGAATTGCAGTTTTGCAACCAGCCATTTGGCGGATTGTAAACATGTACGCTTTCCTTCACTGGATGAAGTCCTTTCCATGCCGTGGCCGATGTAGAACCGTCAACCACGGCAGCCCAGTTGTAGCTTGGATTTCTGATCGGAATAAAGTTTCCATGCCAATAGGCAATATTGCCCTGCGCATCGGCGTAAACGGTATTGTTAGAAGCATTGGCTTTCAGGTCCATCGCTTTCTGGTAATCTTCAAAACTTTTAGACTTGGTGCGTACCCAGCTTTGGATCAGGCTTTGGGTGTTTCTGTTTTTTGATTGCAAGCTGATCCATTTGCCATCTCGTATAGCCATTACCGGACCGTTATTGGTAAAATAGGTCGTAAAGCTTTTATGCTTTAAGGCATCGCCGTCTTTATAGCGGAGATCCATCTTCTTGATGCCTACGGGATATTTCTTTTTGTCGTATTCGTAAAATAGGCCTTTATCTGTTTTGGTGATTTTTTCGGCATACATATCTGCAATGTCTACATTGTTTGAGGTATGCATCCAGCCGCAATGCTCGTTAAAGCCCTGGTAAACAAAAAACTGTCCCCAGGTTACGGCACCATATACATTTAAGCCTTCCTCGCTTTGCATTTGTACTTCTGGTCTGAAGTAAAATGTAGTATGCGGATTGATATACAAAATGGCATTGCCGGTTTCGGTAATGGATGGTGCAAAGGCAAAACCATTCGAGCCGCTTTGCTGATCCTTGATTACAGGAACGTAGGCAGTAGGGCTATAATCGCCAGTGTAGAATTTTTTGAGTTCCCCTATGCTTAAATCTGCGGTATTGATGGCGCCAATACTCCCGTCTGTCCACAATAAAGCATACCAAGGCTTAAACCGATGGAGCAAGGCTGGTTTTACTTGCGGATTTTTATAGAGGTAGTAGTTAATCCCGGCTGCATAGGCATCCAACAGCTTTTTGAGCCAAGGCTGTGTCTTTTGGTAATCAGCAATGGCTTCGGTAGTGTCAATCAGCAAACGGATCTGCAAATCGCTGAAAAGGTCTTTTTCTCCATTCACTTCCGCCAACCGGCCCAATTTTTCGATGTAGTTGAGCTCTACGCGCTTAAAATCGTCTTCGCATTGGGCATAAAGCAAACCAAAAACCGCATCGGCATCGCTTTTTCCGTATACGTGTGGTATGCCCCAATTGTCTCTGATAATGGTTACACGCTTGGCTTGGGTCTGGTAGGCACCGATTTCGGCAGGCGTAAATTTCTGCGCCCAAAGCTGTAAGGGCGCTAAGAACAATAGGAGATACAGGTAACGCATAAGGGTTTGGTTAGAATCTTTTTAAACTTACGAAGTTTTGCTTTACGGAAGATGTAAAATGTAAGATGGAAACCAGTTATCAGTTTACGGTTCTCAGTTATCAGTTTATGGTTCTCAGTTTGCAGTTGCAGGTTTTCGATCGGACTAATCGTTATTGCGAACGGAGTGAAGCAATCTTTCGAGATGAGATTGCTTCGCCGATAAATCGAGCTCGTAATGACGAGTTGATGAATGAACTATTGAACCAATTAAAATGCTTCAGCCAAGCTGATGTAAAAGCCGCTTTGACGTTTTTCATTGGCTTTTTTCTCGCCAATGCCGTAATCTAAACGAACGCTTAGGCCTTTAGCCGTATCGAAGAAATAACGGCCGCCTAAACCATAATTTGGTTTCATGTCGCGGAGAGAAAAATTACCGTTAGAGAAAACCCTGCCTCCGCCAACAAAAGCCACGATGCCGAAACGGTTCATAAAGCGATAGCGCAGTTCTGCCTGTGCGGCCAATAGGTTTTCATCGCGGTAGCGACCGGTATAATAGCCACGCATAATTTCGTCGTTGCCCAGTTGTGGCAATAAATAAAACGGCGTTTTAGAGCCTTGAACCGTATGGTAAAGGCCTTGAACACCCAGTACCACTTTAGGTGCCAGCGACCAAAAATTACGGATGTTTACCTTGATTTGGCTTCCTGTAAAATCGCCACCACCAAATAGGTCTGGCGCATATTGATAGGTTACACGGCCAAAAAAGCCTTTGGTAGGATAATTATTAGAGTTTCGGGTATCGTAGCTCTGCGAAACGCCTATAAAAACAGCCGATCCGCCAGCTCTATCGTATAAATTGCTTGCGGTGCTGTAAATGCCGCCTGTTTCCTTATCGCTAAAAGTATAGTTTTCGAAGCCGAGCGAAACTCCGGTATAGGCATTCTTGAAAAAAGTTTTTTCGGCGTCTAAATTGATTTTGATCTGTTGCTGCACCAGCTTATCCTCGTCGGTTTTTTGGGTATTGTTGCCCAATCCGAAGAAGTTGAAAGGCATTTTTTTAAAGCGGATATCGCTAATGAAATGATATTTGTTGCCTTTGCTCCAGGCATCGCCCTTAATGGTAAGGTTATAGGTTTTTTTGGTAGAGTAAGAGGCCGTGCCCGAAAAATTGGAGCTGCGGTTGGTGGTGTCTTTTCGGTCTGTGTAAAACGAATAGATGGCACCCAATCCGAATTCAAACCCTGTTTCCTGTGCGTAGCCCAATACTGGTACGGGCATGAAACTGGCCTTGCGGGTAGTGTCTTTTTCGTTAGACAGCATTCTTTTAATCAATTTCATTTGTGCATGAGCACCAGTTCCAATCGCAACGAACAGCAGGAGCAGCAGAGTTTTTTTCATCACCGCAAATGTAAAGAAATCAGGTGATAGTCAATAGTCCATGGTCAAGAAGCCAAAATCGAAAACAATTAATCAGTTGGCAGTTTTCACAAGTCGTTATTGCGAAGAAAGAAGTGATGAAGCAATCTTTCTAGAGATGAGATTGCTTCGGGCCATCAAAGATCGGCCTCGCAATGGCGAGTCGACTAATGAGCCAATGAACAAGTGAACCAATGAACTTTCTTATAAAAACCTTACTTTTGCAGGCAAACCATAAAAAGATAAAAATGAGTACTACAAGAGGACCGATATCAAAATTCATGGAGACTAATTATCTTCATTTTAATTCGGCAGCGATGATGGATGCCGCCAAAGGTTACGAAACCCACTTAGCAGAAGGTGGAAAAATGATGATTACCCTTGCTGGTGCCATGAGTACCGCAGAATTGGGTATTTCATTGGCCGAAATGATCAGACAAGACAAAGTGGCCATCATTTCTTGTACCGGCGCCAACCTGGAAGAAGATATCATGAACCTTGTAGCGCACTCACACTATAAACGCGTGCCTAACTACCGCGATTTAAGTCCGCAAGACGAGTGGGATTTGCTAGAAAACCACTACAACCGCGTAACCGATACCTGTATTCCTGAAGAAGAGGCATTCCGTAGGCTGCAAAAACACATTTACGAAATCTGGAAAGGTGCGAACGACAAAGGCGAGCGTTATTTTCCGCATGAGTTCATGTACAAAATCCTGTTAAGCGGCGAATTGGAGCAATATTATGAAATCGATCCTAAAAACTCGTGGATGTTGGCAGCAGCCGAAAAAAACTTGCCGATTGTAGTACCGGGATGGGAAGATTCAACGATGGGCAATATCTTCGCTTCTTATGTAATCAAAGGCGAATTTAATCCTACTACCATGAAGAGCGGTATCGAGTATATGGCTTGGCTGGCCGATTGGTACGTGAAAAACAGCGAAGGCAAAGGCGTAGGCTTTTTCCAGATCGGTGGCGGTATTGCCGGCGATTTCCCAATCTGCGTAGTGCCGATGCTTTACCAAGATATGGAAATGGAAAACATTCCTTTTTGGAGCTATTTCTGCCAGATTTCGGATTCGACTACTTCTTACGGTTCTTACTCTGGAGCGGTGCCAAACGAAAAGATTACTTGGGGAAAATTAGATATCAATACGCCAAAATTCATTGTAGAATCGGACGCAACAATCGTAGCGCCACTGATTTTTGCATGGATATTAAAAATGTAATTATAAAAGCAAAATTTTTTCTGAAAAGATCAACTTTAAGGAATCAGCAGTTTTTTAAAAATTGCTGATTTTTTTGCTTCTAAGGCAGAAAAACCAATAATTTAGAATGATTATAAATTGTATTTCACTGTCATTAATATGTCATTGGTATCTTAATAAGTTTTACTTTTGTCGAAATCTTTTTGAATGGCTAAATGGCCAAAATCCAAAGGGATTTAAAATTTATTTCAATAAATAGCATAAAATACTCATTATGAGGAATATCTCATTAGTTTTTAGAAAAGTTTGGAAGTCTGCCCTGGTAGTGGCCGCCCTCTCTTTTTTAAATGTTGCGGTAACGCAAGCACAAGATGTAGTAGAAGGAAGGACCTTGTTCAAGGCTAAGTGTGCTTCTTGTCACGCTTTAGATCACGATAACACTGGTCCGGCTTTAACTCCTAAGGTTAACGAGCTAGACGAGGCGTTCTTGATTCCTTGGATCAAAAACAATGTGGCCTTAATTGCATCGGGCAACAAACAAGCTGTAGAAGCTTCTAAGTTCTCTCCTTCGGAGATGAAAACTTTCCCTGAGCTGAGCGACGATCAAATCAAAAGCATCATCGCCTATGCAAAAGCAGGAGAGCCTAAGAAAGTTGCTGACGTAGCTGTAGCAAAAGACGAAGGTGCTTCGGGCCTTTCAATTGCAGGTATCATTGGTATCATCATCTTGGCTATCGTTGTTTTGGTAGTTTTGGGCCGTTCGGTAAAAGTATTGGAGCGCTTAATTCTGGAGAAACAAGGTATCGATACTACAGAAGAAGAAACTGTTCCTTTGTCGGTTGGCGTTCGCAAACTGTTCAAAAACAAGAAATTCGTGTTCTTCTTTATCCTTTGTTTGGCAATTACCTTAGGTTCGTTCGGTTGGATGGGCATGTGGGATACAGGTGTGCACACGGGTTATCAGCCGGTACAGCCGATCAAATTCTCTCACGAATTGCACGCTGGTATCAACCAAATCGACTGCCAATATTGCCATACCAGTGCATTCAAATCTAAAAACTCTACCATCCCTTCATTAAACGTTTGTATGAACTGTCACAAGAACGTACAGGCTAGAACAGAAGATGGTCAGATTTCGCCAGAAATTCAAAAAATCTATAATGCTTTAGGTTATGATGCCGACAAGCAGACTTATGATAAAACCAAAGAGAAGCCAATTGAGTGGGTTCGTGTACACAACTTGCCAGATTTCGCTTATTTCAACCACTCTCAGCACGTAGTAGTTGGCGAAGCAGCTATCCGCAAGGAAAAAGGCTTAAAACCTACAGATCCTGTATGTTTTGCTTGTCACGGTCCGGTTAATACCATGGAAGAGATCTACCAGTATTCTCCGCTAACCATGAAATGGTGTATCAATTGCCACAAAGATGCTGATATCTCTGGCAAGAAAAACGATGCCTTCTATGCCAACATCATTGCTGCGCACGAGAAAATTAAAAAAGGCGAGAAAATTACCCCAGCTATGCTAGGTGGTTTAGAGTGTGGTAAGTGCCACTATTAATTAATAGAGTTTAGTAAGAACGTTCGATAAACAGTAATATAGCTTAAATGGAAAGCAATAAAAAATACTGGAAAGGCTTAGAGGAGTATAAAAATACCCCCGATTTTGTTGAAAACAACAAAAACGAATTTGCAGAGCCACTTCCAATAGAAGATGTTTTAAGTGAAGCAGGTTTAAGTACAGTTACCCCACGCCGCGACTTTTTAAAAGCCCTAGGCTTTGGTTTAGGTGCGGTAACCTTGGCGGCTTGTCAGAAAACGCCGGTACACAAATCAATTCCTTATCTAGTGAGACCGGAAGAGGTGGTGCCAGGTATCCCTAACTATTACGTATCTACTTATAAAGGTAACAGCGTATTGGTTAAAACGGTAGTAGGTCGCCCGATTAAAATCGAGGCCAATCCAAATGCCGGCGAATTCAACTGCGGTACCGATGCACAAGCGCAAGCTTCAGTATTGGATCTGTATGATGTATCTAAATTAAAACAGCCCTTGCTTAAAAAGCAGGAGGCAACCTGGGCTGAACTTGACGCTTTTGTAAAAGGCGAATTGAACAAGGCCCAAGCTTCTGGCAAAAAGATCCGTATCGTTTCATCAAGCTTAAACAGCCCTTCGGCTAAAGCTGTTGTTGCAGATTTTACGGCAAAATACCCAACTACTAAAAATGTACAATACGATGCGGTATCTTACACAGGTATCATCAAAGCCAACGAAAACAGCTTTGGTAAAGCCGTATTGCCAAAATACAATTTCGAAAAAGCAGACCTTATTGTAAGTTTTGCAGCCGATTTCTTAGGTACTTGGATCAGTGGCGAAGAGTTTACCGCTCAGTACACTGCCAACAGGAACTATAAATCATTAGAAAAAGGCAAAATGTCTCGCCACTTCCAGTTCGAAACTGGCATGAGCTTGACTGGTACCAACGCTGATACCCGTGTTCCGATCAAATTATCGGAAGAAGGTCCGGCTTTGATTACCTTATATAATGCAATTACCGGTGGTAATTTAGCTGGTGGTGCATTGCCTAAAAATGCAAATGCGGCTACAGCGCTTAAATTGGTAGCGGCTGAATTGTTGCAGAACAAGGGCAAAGCAGTTGTAGTAGCTGGCTCTAACGATGTTTCTACCCAAATCTTGGTAAATGCCATTAACGTTGCCATTGGCAGTTATGGTACCACCATCGATTTAGATAATCCTTGCAAACGCTATGAAGGCAATGATGCAGAATTTGCAGAATTGATCAACGAGATGAACAGAGGCGAAGTTGCTGCTGTTTTCTTCTTGAATTCGAACCCTGCCTACGATGCCATTAATCCTAAAGCGTTTACCGATGCTTTAGCTAAAGTACCTTTCAAAGTATCATTCGCTGATAGGGTAGACGAAACTTCTGACCTTTGCGAAGTAGTGGCCATTACGCCAAACTATTTAGAGGCTTGGGGCGATGCCAACAGCTACGAAGGCTACTATTCAATTGTACAGCCAACTATTAATCCAATATTCAACTCACGTCAGGCAGAGCAAAGCTTATTGATCTGGTCTGATGCAGCAGTTCAGGATTATTATCAATATGTACGCAACAACTGGGAGAAAAACATTTTGCCTAGCTTAGGTAAAACTTGGAACGAATTGTTGCAGACAGGTGTGATTGCTAACGCTCCTAAAGCTGCAGGCACTTATGGCTTCAGCTTGGCTCTAGATGCTGTTGTAGCTTCTATTTTGGCAAGCAGCAAAGCTTTGGATAACAACGATATCCAATTGCATATTTACGAGAACATCCCAATGCGCGATGGTAAGAATGCGAATAACGCTTTCTTGCAAGAATTGCCTGATCCGGTTTCTAAAGTAACTTGGGACAACTTTATTGCAGTTGCACCTAAACAAGCAGAAAAATTAGGCTACAAAGAGTTTGATTTGATTACGGTGAAAGGCGCAAACGGCTACGAAGTAGTGTTGCCATTGTTGATCCAACCAGGCCAAGCCATGGGTACAGCTTCGATTGCCTTAGGCTACGGACGTACCAAAGTTGGTAAAGCAGGAGACAACGTTGGTAAAAATGCTTTCCCTTTTGTAAGCTTCGCCAATGGCACTTTAAAATATGCAACTACAGCTAAATTAACAGCTGCAGGTGGCAGAGAAGAGTTGGCTCAAACCCAAACCCACTATTCTTTCGAAGGCAGAAACATTATCCGTGAAACTACTTTGAAAGATTACCTGAAAGATCCAGCATCGGGTTCGGGCAATCACCATAAACACAAAGTATACGATTTATGGACAACAGATAAATATGAGAAACTAGGTAATAACTGGGTAATGGCAATCGATTTGAATGCTTGTACTGGTTGCGGTTCTTGTATTGTTGCCTGTAACGTAGAAAACAATATTCCAGTTGTAGGTAAAGACGAAGTACGCAGACGCAGAGAAATGCACTGGTTGCGTATCGACCGTTACTATAGCTATGACCAAGAGCCTAGTGCAGCTGCAGAAGGCGCACATGGCCACGAAGAAGGTTCGAATGCAGTAACTAAAGAAAAAGAAATTGCTCATTTGAAAGAAGAGCAAATGAACAATGTTTCTGTAGTGCACCAGCCAATGTTGTGTCAGCACTGTGATCACGCTCCTTGCGAAACGGTATGTCCGGTATTGGCAACAGTACACTCGTCAGACGGCTTAAACCACATGGCTTACAACCGTTGCGTAGGTACCCGTTATTGCGCCAACAACTGTCCGTACAAAGTGCGTCGTTTCAACTGGTTCAACTACTGGAATGATTCACGTTTCGACAACTACTTGAACAACGAGTTTACTCAATTGGTATTGAACCCTGATGTAACTACCCGTTCGAGAGGTGTAATGGAGAAATGTTCAATGTGTATCCAACGTATCCAAGCTGGTAAATTAACTGCCAAAATGGAGAAACGTGCCCTGAAAGATGGTGATATCAAAATGGCTTGTCAAGAAGCTTGTTCTGCAAATGCGATTATCTTTGGCGACAAAAACGATCCAAACTCAGAAGTTTCTAAAGCATTGCGCAGCGAACGTATCTACTATGTATTAGAGGAGATCAACGTACAACCAGGTATTGGTTATATGACAAAAGTTAGAAATATAGATTCAGAAACTAAAAAAGCACACGCGTAAGCTGTACTTAGAGCAATATAAATTATGTCAGGACATAACGAATCAATTTTAAGAGAGCCATTAATTACCGGAAAAGACATCACGTATGCCCAAATTACGGATGACATTCTACTTCCGGTAGAGAACAAGCCTAACAAAGCTTGGTGGATAGGGTTTATTATCTCACTTTGTGGAGCAACGCTTTGGGTGGTTGCGGTAAGTTATACTTTTTGGTTTGGTATCGGATCATGGGGATTAAACAAAACCGTAGGCTGGGCATGGGACATCACCGGTTTCGTATGGTGGGTAGGTATTGGTCACGCAGGAACACTGATCTCTGCGGTATTGCTACTCTTCCGTCAGAACTGGCGTAACTCCATTAACCGTTCGGCAGAGGCGATGACGATCTTCGCCGTAATCTGTGCCGCTACCTACGTAGTATCTCACATGGGTAGGCCATGGTTGGCTTATTGGGTATTGCCATTGCCAAACCAGTTCGGTTCGCTTTGGGTAAACTTTAACTCACCTTTGGTATGGGATATGTTTGCCATCTCAACTTACTTCTCGGTATCCCTATTATTCTGGTACACTGGTTTATTGCCAGATATCGCTACCATTAGAGACCGTGCGGTAGGTATGCGCAAAAAGATCTATACCATCTTTTCATTTGGCTGGACCGGTAGCGTAAAAACCTGGCAGCGTTTTGAGGCCGTATCATTAATCTTGGCCGGTATCTCAACACCTCTGGTACTTTCGGTACACACCATCGTATCTATGGACTTTGCAACCTCGGTAATTCCGGGATGGCACACCACGATCTTCCCTCCATACTTTGTGGCTGGAGCGATCTTCTCGGGTTTTGCCATGGTATTGACCTTGTTATTGGTTGCCCGTAAAGTATTAGGCCTAGAGAACTATATCACCATGTTCCACATCGAATCGATGAACAAAATTATCATCTTGACAGGTTCTATCGTGGGTGTGGCTTATTTAACAGAATTCTTCATCGCTTGGTATTCAGGTTCTGAGTATGAGCAATATGCCTTCATCAACCGTTCAACTGGTCCTTACTGGTGGGCGTACTGGATGATGATGACTTGTAACGTAATTTCTCCGCAATTGCTTTGGTTCAAGAAAATCCGTACCAGCATTGCAGCAACTTGGATCTTGTCAATCGTAGTAAATATCGGTATGTGGTTTGAGCGTTTCGTAATTATCGTTACCTCTTTGCACAGGGATTATTTGCCATCGAGCTGGGCCATGTTCTATCCAACTTGGGTTGACGTGAGCGTGTTCGTAGGTTCGATCGGCTTGTTCTTTACCTTGTTCCTATTGTTCTTAAGGGTATTGCCTTCAATCGCTATTGCAGAGGTGAAACTATTACTGAAGAGCGCCAGTGAGCAAGCTAAGCTAGAGTTGATTAAAGAAGGTCATTTAGATAAAGAACAAGTACAAGAGTACGTAGAGTCTTTAGAGAAATTTGATAGTGTTAAACAAGAAGATTACGCAAAAATATAACAATGAGTAATATCAAATATATTTTAGGCAGTTTCGGCGACCCTGATGAAATGATGCACGGCATCGAGAAGTTGCAGGAAAACAACATCAAAATACATGATGTATATACGCCAATGCCTATCCACGGCATCGAAGCCAAATTGGGAGTTAAAAGATCTAGATTAGACATCGCCGCGTTCTTTTTCGGTATTACCGGAACGTTGACCATGCTAACTGGCGTTTATTTGGCTACCGTGGTAGACTGGCCAATCAACATTGGTGGAAAGACCCACTTTGCATTGCCAGATTTTATTCCAATTACTTTCGAGTTGACGATCCTTTTCTGTGCCTTTGGCCTAGTTGGATCATACTATGCTTCAACCCACCTTTTTCCGGGAAGAGCGCCAAGAGTAATGGACCTGCGCGCAACCAACGATCGTTTTATCATCGCCATTGATGCCAAAACAAATGCCGAGCACGAAAAAATAGACGAACTATTAAAAGGTGCGGGCGCTTTGGAAGTTAAGTATAATGAAAGGAAGTATATTAGCTATGAATAAGAAGAATATAGTTTACGCCACATTTATAGTGCTTGCTTCTGTGGTAATGCTTTCGGCCTGTAGAGACAAAAGAAGTACAGGTTTGGAGTATGCAAGAAATATGTATGATCCGATTGCCTACAATCAGGATCAGCCAAACAAGAATTTTGCCAACGGAGCTACAGCACAAACACCTCCGCCAAATACAGATCCTATCGGTTTTGTAAAGTACGAATATCCAAATACAAAAGAAGGATATGAGGCTTCTGCAGCATTGGTAAATCCATTGCCGTTAACCGAGAAAAACCTGTTGGAAGGCAAGCATTTCTTCACCGTATTCTGTGCGCCATGCCATGGCGACAAAGGAGATGGTCAAGGCCATATCGTAAAATTGGATAAAGGTATTTCTGGTGTTCCAGCTTACCACGGCAAAGATGCAGTATCATCTCGTGGTGGTGCAATGGCTACTATGCCTGCTGGTAAGATCTACCACACCATTATGTATGGTTTAAATGCAATGGGATCTCATGCTTCACAACTTACGCCAAGCGAAAGATGGAAAGTGGTGATGTATGTTCAACAATTACAAAAAATACAATAAGAAAAGCAGATATAAATGGGAACTCATCATTATAATTTAAGTGAACAATTTGAGTTTACAGGAAAAGTAAAAACCCTGAGCATTATCGGTATCGTCATCGGATTGATTACCATAGGCTACTACGGTTTTGTAAGCAAGGAAGAATGGGCTCACGAGCGTATTTTTGCTAACCTGTTGCTAATGGCATATTATTTTGCCTGTGTATGTATGTCTGGCGCTTTCTTTTTGGCCGTACAATACGTGGCACAAGCCGGATGGTCTGCATCGATTTTGCGTGTGCCTCAGGCCATGGCAAGGGTTTTGCCTATAGCTGTAATCATCTTATTGGTCGTAATCGGTTTGGGTTTATACAGCCACAACCTTTATCACCACTGGCATGCAGATGGCTTAACTGATCCTAATTCAGATAACTTTGACAAGATCATTGCTGGTAAATCAGCTTTCTTGAACGTGCCTTTCTTCATGTCGAGACAAGTAATCTTTTTAGGTACGTATAGCATCTTCGCTGTATTGTTGGCCAAATGGTCGGCAAATGAAGACTTGGAAGGCGGCTTGAATTCATACCGCAAAAGTTTCAAATACTCTTGTATATTCTTGGTAATCTATGGCTTTACCACTCCGGTATTTGCCTTCGATACCATCATGTCGTTAGAAGCACACTGGTTCTCTACCATGTTTGGCTGGTACAATTTCGCCGCCATGTGGGTGAGCAGCTTGGCCACTATCGCAGTAATCATCATTCTATTGAGAAAAGCGGGTTACATGAGCTGGGTTAACAATAGCCACTTGCACAACTTAGGACAGTTTATCTTTGGTTTCTCTATTTTCTGGACTTACGTATGGTTTGCCCAGTTCTTATTGATCTACTATGCAAACATGTCTGAGGAGACCGTATATTTCTACAACCGTTTTAACAACTACGAATCTTGGTTCTACATCAATTTGATCATGAACTTCTTGAGCCCGTTGTTGTTGTTGATGGATCGTGACAACAAACGTAGCGAGACTACCTTGTTAATCGTATCGATCATCGTGCTTTGTGGACACTGGGTAGATTACTATCAGATGATTATGCCGGGTGTATTTACAGAAGGTACAAAAGACGGTAGCGGTTTTGCCCTGCCAGAAATTGGAACTGCATTAGGTTTCTTAGGTTTATTTACCTTTACCGTAATGAGTACTTTGAGCAAAAGGCCTTTAATTGCGAAGAACCATCCGTTTTTACAAGAAAGTTTAAATCACCACCTATAACAGGTAACGATTTAGGAATATATAGATTAAAATAATAAAAGTACAGCGTACTACTTTTAAGAAAATGAGTTTAAAAAAATTAATAAGTAATAAAACAATGGCGGTGTTAGCAGCAATGCTTACTGTATTCTCAAATACCAGTGCGTTTGCCCAAGAAGCTGCCGCTGCCGCCGTGGCCAAACCTGTAGACATGGAGCCGGTTTATAAATCGACCCTGTTCTATGTATTGCTGTTCTTGCTATTGTGCTTATTCATTGCGATAGTAGGCAAGGCCCTCAGAGTATATGAACTAACGCGCGAAACCCAAGGCAAGGGCGAAGGCATCAACTGGAACAAGATCAACGGTGTTTTATTTGCCTTGTTCCTAATTGTTGGTTTGTATGGCGTGTATTGGGAATATACGGTTCATGGCAGCATGATCTTGCCAGATGCGGCTTCAGAGCACGGTAAAAAAATCGATCAGATGTTCAACATTACATTGATCATTACCACCATCGTGTTTGTTTTAACTCACATTATCTTATTTGCCTTCGCTTATTTTTATAAAAATACCGGCAAAAGAAAAGCTTACTACTATCCGCACAACAACACCATCGAGCAGATTTGGACTATCGTTCCTGCTTTGGTATTGACCGTGTTGGTATTGATGGGTTTCTTAACCTGGAGATCGATCTTCTACAAGATAGAAGACCCTAAAAACAAGCCTTTGAGCATCGAAGTAACCTCATCTCAGTTCCAATGGGATGTACGTTATCCTGGAGCTGATGGCGTAGTAGGTAAGAAAAGCTATAAATTGATCACGGCTTTCAATGCTTTGGGTATCGATTTCAACGATAAAAACAGCATGGACGATCAAATGGCTGATGAAATCGTATTGCCGGTTAACAAACCAGTAAGATTCATCTTAACCAGTAAAGACGTAATCCACAGTTTTTATATGCCACACTTCAGGGTTCAACTGAACACTGTACCGGGCATGACCTCTTATTTCGAATTTACGCCTACGTTGACTACTGAGCAAATGAAGGCTAAGACCAACGATCCTACTTTTAAATACTTATTGCTTTGTGCCAAAATCTGTGGTGCCAACCACTTTAACATGCAGAAACCAGTTAGGGTTGTAACTCAAGAAGAATACGAGGCATGGGTAGTTAAACAAAACCCTTACCTCACTAACGATTTGAGAAAAGCCTTTAAACTACCTGTAATTGAAGTGCCTGTAAAAGAGGCTCCTGCAGCTACAGATACCACTGCAAAAGATACAGCAGCGACCACAACAAATCAATTAGCAAAAAAATAAATAATACTGGAGAACCCTTATTATGTCAACTATATCACTACAAGATAAACACCACGACGATAGCCACGATGATCACGGTCATGGCCATCACCACGAAACCTTCCTAACTAAATACGTATTTAGTCAGGATCACAAAATGATTGCCAAACAATTCCTGATTACAGGTATTATCATGGCAGTTATTGCAATGGGTTTATCTATCCTTTTCAGGATCCAATTGGCTTGGCCAGACAAATCTTTCCCACTGCTTGAGACATTCTTAGGTCACTGGGCAGAAGGTGGCAGGATCAAACCAGATTTTTATTTGGCTTTGGTTACCATCCACGGTACCATCATGGTATTCTTTGTGTTAACTGCTGGTTTAAGTGGTACATTCAGTAACTTGTTAATCCCATTGCAGGTAGGTGCAAGAGATATGGCTTCGCCATTCTTGAACATGCTTTCATACTGGTTCTTCTTTACGGCTTGTGTGATCATGATGGGTTCATTCTTTATCCAAACTGGTCCGGCAAGTGGAGGTTGGACAGTATATCCGCCGTTATCTGCAGTTCCTAAAGCAATGCCGGGTTCTGCATTGGGTATGACGATGTGGTTAATCAGTATGGTGCTTTTCGTTGCTTCATCTTTAATGGGTGGTATCAACTATGTAAGTACCGTGTTAAACATGCGTACCAAAGGTATGGATCTTTGGAAAATGCCTTTAACCATTTGGGCTTTCTTCTTAACCGCTATCTTGGGTATCCTTTCGTTCCCGGTATTAGTAGCCGGTGTAGTATTGTTGGTTTTCGACCGTAGTTTCGGTACAAGTTTCTACTTGTCTGATATCGTAATAGGTACCCAAATTCTTCCAAACGAAGGTGGTTCGCCAATTTTATGGCAACACTTGTTCTGGTTCTTGGGTCACCCAGAGGTATATATCGTAATTATGCCAGCCTTGGGTATTTCATCGGAGATTATCTCTGTAAACTCAAGAAAACCAATCTTCGGTTACCATGCCATGGTTTATTCATTGATTGGTATCACAACGCTATCGTTCATTGTATGGGGTCACCACATGTTCGTAACCGGTATGAACCCTTTATTGGGTGGTGTGTTTATGATTACCACTTTGATCATTGCGGTTCCATCGGCAGTAAAAACCTTTAACTATTTAGCCACCTTGTGGAGAGGTAACATCAGGTTTACGCCTGCCATGTTATTCGCCATCGGTTTGGTTTCTTTCTTTATCTCAGGTGGTTTAACCGGTATTTTCTTGGGTAATGCTGCACTAGATATCAACTTGCACGATACTTATTTCGTAGTTGCCCACTTCCACTTGGTAATGGGTTCTGCGGCTATCTTTGGTATGTTGGCCGGTGTTTACCACTGGTTCCCTAGAATGTTCGGCAGAATGATGAACGCTAAATTAGGTTACTTGCATTTCTGGGTAACTTTTATCTGTGCGTACTTGGTATTCTTCCCACTACACTTCTTAGGTTTAGATGGCGTACCTCGTCGTTACTATGCATTTACCGAGTTTGAGTTTATGCAAAAATGGTTAACGGTTAACGTATTTGTAACTTGGTCGGCTATTGTAGCAGCCTTGGCTCAAATCGCTTTCTTATTCAACTTCTTCTACTCTATATTTAAAGGTAAAAAAGCACCTCAAAACCCTTGGGAAGCTAATACTTTAGAGTGGACAGCACCAGTTGAGCACTTGCATGGCAACTGGCCAGGAGAAATTCCAACTGTTTACCGTTGGCCATACGATTATAGCAAACCAGGTGCAGAAGAAGACTTTATTCCACAAACTGTACCTTTCTCTCAAACCATGAGCTCTAACTTGCCTCATGATTTTGAAGGAAACGCAGAGGCAGAGCAAATCCAAAAAGAATGGGATGCGGCCAACAAAAAAGAAGAAAAGACGGACTTAGACTAGTTAGTTTACTTGTTTAAGCATTTGATATAAGGTATCTGCTGAAGTAAACTAACTTGCACAGATACCTTATTTTTTTATAATCCTGTATTAACCTATGGTTGCTAAATCTGAGAATAGATTTATTCGATTAAATTTCATTACCATTATTGTGACACTACTGGTTGTTTTGGCCGGTGGCATTGTTCGCAGTACGGGTTCTGGAATGGGTTGTCCGGATTGGCCTAAATGTTTCGGACAGTATGTGCCGCCAACTTCGGCCAAGCAGTTGCCTGCTGATTATAAAGAAAAATACGTGGCCCAGCGTTTGGCCAAAAACGAACGTTTTGCGAAGACTCTAGAAAAACTGGGTAAGGCCGATTTAGCCGATAGCATTAGAAATGATGCCTCTATTGCACAACCAGAAGCTTTTAATGTAGCCAAAACCTGGACCGAATACGGAAACAGATTGGTAGGTGTAGTAACCGGTTTCTTTTTGATCTTATTGGTGGTCTATTCTTTCGCCTTTAAAAAATCGGCCAAACGCATTATTGTATTGAGCATCATTAACCTTATTGTAGTTGGGTTTCAGGGCTGGTTGGGTTCTATTGTAGTTTCTACCAATTTGCTACAGTGGATTGTAACCCTGCACATGTTGCTGGCATTGGTGATTTTGGCCATCCTGATTTATACCTATAATTACGCCAAGCAATTGCACAAAGAACGAAGCGTAATTATGTACCGCATCGCCTGGCTAAAGGGATTTTTGTTCTTTACCATTGTAATATCCATTATCCAGGTTATTCTGGGAACGGAAGTAAGGGAAAGCGTAGATTCCATTTCAAAATCATTGAATTTTAATGGTCGCAATACCTGGGTTTCGAAAGTAGGCGAGCTGTTTAATTACCATAGAGACCTGGCCATTTTGGTTGCCGTATGTAATTTTGTGGTTTACAAAATGGTTAAAGACCGTTTTAGCGGCAAGGCTTGGCCTTTGCAAACTGCCAATTATATTATTATTACATTGTTGATACAGGTAGCCTCAGGCTTCTTGCTTTCATACTTGGCACTGCCGCCATATGCGCAGGCCATACATATTTTATTTGCTACCATGTTATTTAGCCTGCAGTACTATCTGTATTTGCTAGTATACCGTACGGCTACTTATAAACCTAATTAACCAATTTAAATTGAAACAGTTTTTTTCAGATTTCTCTAAATTAATCAAGTTCAGGCTTACCTTTTTGGTGGTATTCTCAGCCTCTGTTACTTTTTTGATTGGATCGAAAGTACAAGTAGACAGGGCTATTTTGCCCCAGATCGACTGGAATAACTGGCTGATTTTAATTGTTGGGGGATTTTTGGTTACGGGAGCGGCCAATTGTTTTAACGAGATTATTGAGAAAGACCTCGATAAGTTGATGAGCCGCACCAAAGACAGGCCTATGCCTGCCGGAAGAATGACTACCGGACAAGGATTGGTATTGGGATTGATCATGGGCATGGCTGGTACTTGGTTATTAGGCAAGCTCAATCTGGAAACAGGTTTAATTTCGGTGTTCTCGATCTTGTTGTATGCATTTGCCTATACGCCATTGAAGCGCAAATCGCCGATTGCCGTATTTGTAGGGGCTATACCTGGTGCCTTGCCACCGCTCATTGGCTATTTGGCCGCTTTGGGCAAAACAACGGTTTTTTCGCAGGTAGATTACGAAATTGCAGGCATTTTGTTCCTGGTACAGTTTGTATGGCAGTTTCCACATTTCTGGTCAATCGCCTGGGTGCTGGATGATGATTATAAAAAAGCAGGTTTCAGGTTGTTGCCTACCAAAAAAAGAGATAAAACAAGCGCAATTATAACCTTTGTGAGTACGTTGATATTGATACCGGTAAGCTTGCTGCCAACCATTTATAGTTTTGGAGGATATTATATTGCAGGAGTTTCGGTTATTGCCGGACTGCTGTTCAGCTGGTATGGCTATCAGCTGGTCGTGAAAATGGATTTGCCAAGTGCCAGAAAAGTGATGTTCTGTTCATTCTTTTACATCCCTCTGGTACAATTGGTTTTATTGTTTGATTTAATAGTTTAGGATTTTAAATGGATTTAGCATTGCAACAGCAGGAGATCAAATTCGACGCCAAGCCCAAAAAGTTTGTGCTTTGGCTTTTTGTAGTTTCATCAACCATTATGTTTGGCGGATGGACCAGTTATTATATTGTATTCTCGGCATCGAAAGGCAAGGGCCATGGCTTGGTATTGCCTGATGCCTTTATGTATAGCACAGCCGTGTTGGTGGCGAGCAGTGTCTTCCTTTTCTTGGCATCGAGAGCTTTAAAGAAGGAAGAAAGAGGTTTTCAGCAATTATTTTTATGGATCACCTTGGCACTCGGTATTGTATTCGGCGTATTGCAGTTTCAGGCCTGGTCTGGCTTATACCATAGCGGTGCGGCCCTGATTAACAACAACGCAGCCATTTCGATGATCTACATCGTATCGGGATTTCACTTGTTGCACATTTTTGCAGGCATTTGCTTCATCTTGAACAGCCTTGTTGGTTCTTATAAGCAAGTACCAATGGAGAAAGCAGTTTACAAACAGGATATCGCCTCTATTTTTTGGCATTTTATAGATATATTATGGATATATCTGTATGTTTTTTTACTTTTGAACAGTTAGATTTTTTAACAAACTATTATACGATTACTAAATGGATTCTTTATCAAAATTAGACCAAGTTAAAACCACTCCATGGGCCGGCGGTCGTTCGCCATGGTCTGTAGAATATGGTAAAATAATGATGTGGTTTTTCTTACTATCAGATGCCTTTACTTTTTCATCATTATTGATCTACTACGGAGCGCAACGCTTTTCAAAGTTTACTTGGCCAGATCCAGACCACGTTTTTCAATCAATCCCTGGTATTGCCGATCACGGTTATCCATTGGTGTTTGTAGGTATCATGACTTTTATTTTGATCATGAGTTCGGTAACCATGGTATTGGCTGTAGAAGCAGGACACAGAAGAGCTAAAAAGGAAGTAATCTGGTGGATGGTAGCAACCATTATCGGTGGTTTCATGTTCTTGGGCTGTCAGGCCATTGAGTGGACCCACTTGCACCACGAAGGTTTCTGGTGGGGACATATTCCAACAGCAGAAGAGTTGAAACACTTCTTTAACGGACCGGTATCTACCGTTGCCGCACAACAATTTGCAAACTTATTCTTTACCATTACCGGTTTCCACGGTTTCCACGTATTTAGTGGTGTGGTGATCAATATCATCATTTTATGTATGACCATTAATGGTACTTTCGAAAGACGCGGCCATTATTTAATGGTAGAAAAAGTAGGTTTATACTGGCACTTTGTAGACTTGGTTTGGGTATTCGTATTTACTTTCTTCTATCTAGTTTAATTATCTTTTAAAATAAAATATTATGTCAGAGCACAACGAACATAACGTACATACTTCAGATGATCATGCACATGGCGAGCATGAGGGAATGACCAAAGGAAAGATTTGGAAGGTTTTTGGTATCCTTTTGTTGATCACTGTGATCGAGTTCATCATCGCTTTATGGGCAATCCCTAGCGGAAAGATGTCTCAGCATGTAGGCAATTATGTGTACATCTTTTTAACCTTGCTTAAAGCCTTTTATATCGTTTCTTATTTTATGCACTTAAAATTCGAGAAACTGGGCTTGCAGCTAGCACTTACGGTGTCATTTATTTTTATCATCTATTTTATTGTTTTGATGCTGATTGAGGGTGGTTATTTACACGCCCACATGCCACGAGTTTAACAAACGATTACTACACTTGTCCAGCAAGTTGTAATAAACGTTAAGCACAGTTCAAACGAAATAGACGGATGAAATACAATCCAATAAAAAAAATATTAATCCTGGTCACCATATTAGCGGTACCGGGATTTTTATATTATCTGCTACAGGAAAAGGGCAAAAACAGGTATAAGCCATTGGCGATCTACGGCCCTAAAAAAGTAGCCCCCACCTTCCACTCGGTAAGGGGAAAACAAATACCGGATACCATTTATCATATCATCCCCGATTTTAAACTGCTTAACCAGGCAGGGCAAACAGTAACCTGGGCAAATTATAAAGATAAAGTGGTGATCTTAAACCTCTTTTATACCAGGGGCACCAATGGGATAGATTTTGCCAATCGGGCAGTGCAGGCTTTTGACAAGACCTACGAACGAAATACCATGGTCCACTTTGTTGGCCTAAGCATGGACAGCGAGTATGATCAGCCACAAATTTTGGCTCCTTATGCCCAAAAGCTCGGTGCCAAAGCCGGCAAATGGGATTTGTTGACTGGCGACAGTACGCAAGTGAAACAATTGATTACAGCAGGCTTAAAGCTCGACGCGCTAAAAACGCTGGAGAACGGTGTGCCGAAATTTACTTTTAGCAATATGTTTGTGCTCATCGATTCCCAGCATCGCATCAGGGGATATTATGAAGCCACGAACCAAGAAGCGCTTTCAAAGCTGGATGATGAAATTAAGGTACTGATTGCCGAAGAATTAAGAAATGTGAAAGATGGGCGTTAAGCAACGCTTTAATTAAAAGGAATTCGAATAATGGAAAATAATCAAGTAGAACAGAAATACAACAAGTGGATCATATTGCTTTCGGTAGCTATACCGCTGGTAGTAGCCTTGCTGTTTGGCGTTAATTTGAGGAAACTGGGCTATGATGTAAAGCCTCTACATTTTTTGCCACCTATTTATGCTACAATTAACGGTATTACCGCGGTAGTATTGGTAACGGCAGTTTGGGCCATCAAAAACGGCAAAAGAAAGCTGCACGAGAACCTGATGAAATTTGCCATCTTTCTCTCGGCTTTGTTCTTGGCCATGTATGTAGCTTACCATATGACCTCAGATTCGACCAAATTTGGCGGCGAAGGCGCAATCAGGTATATCTATTACTTTATCCTGATTACCCATATCTGTTTATCGGTTATTATCATTCCTTTTGTTTTGGTCACTTATGTAAGAGCCTTGGCGCAGAAGTTCGACAGGCACAGAAAATTGGCCAGAATTACATTTCCAATGTGGCTATACGTAGCCGTTACCGGCGTAATCGTGTACCTGATGATCGCTCCTTATTACAATTTTTAAAACAATGTAAAAATAGCGTTGCGGTTTATTAACTAGATGTTTATCTTAGAAACTGAGAATAAGCATAGTTATAGTGGTTAATATAATTACGGGGCAGGATTTAGTTGATATCATACAGGAAGGCCAAGTGAAGGCTTTTACCCGTTTCTATACGCTTTTTTTTCAGAAGCTTTTGCTCGAAAGCGACAAATACGTAAAAGACATTTCTATTGCTGAAGAGCTTGTACAGGATGTTTTTATGAAAGTTTGGGAAAATCCGGGCAGCTTGGAAGACGTGAGATCGGTTAAGTCTTACCTCTATAAATCAGTGATCAACTCTTCTATTAATTACATCAACAGGCAGAAAAATATTGAGCAGCACCATCAAAAAATAGCAGCTGATTTTAGCGAAGAATACCTGATGGAACTGGATGAAGAGAACGAATTGGTGGTAATGTTGCGCCTTGAAATCGAAAAACTGCCTCCGCAATGCAAAAAAGTTTTCAAATTGAACCGGTTTGAAAAGATGAAATACAAAGAAATCGCAGAACTGCTGGAAATTTCAGAACGGACCGTCGAAAACCATATCGCCAACGCATTAAAAGTGCTCAGAGAAGCCTTGTTAAACAAAAAAGGCGTCGATAAAAACTCAAAAGAGTTTCAAAAAATCGTTACCCTCTATCTTTTTTAGGCCTTTTTTAATAAAAAGCATTTTTTTTTCATTTTTCACTAGGGGTTTTTTGTCAGTTGTTTGTCATAGCTTAAACCTACTAGACAAACTGTATGCCTAACCATCCTGAATCCTTGGTTCTTATTACCAGGTATTTGAATAATCCTATTGACGAAACTCTTCAGCAGGAAGTAGAAAGATTCCGTGCCGAATCCCCGGCAAATGAAGCTTATTTTCTCGAAACACAAAAATTATGGACACTTTCATCAAAAGCTGCCAGGCTTGAATATGTTAACGAGAAAAGGTCGGTTGGTGAATTAAAGGATTATCTAGAAAGGAGTAAGCCCAAGCGTACCTTAAAACTCGTATGGTTCAGGAACATCGCCGCCTCAATTTTGATATTGGGAACCGCTTACTGGTTATACCACCTCAACACCAAAATTACCTATCTAACAAAGCTGACAGGCAAGAACCAGGTTGATTCTGTAAAGCTGGCAGATGGTTCTGTAATTGTACTGGCCGAAAACAGCGAGCTTAAATATCCAGAGAAATTTGATGAGGTAAGGGAAATCTTCTTTCCAAAAGGACAGGCATTTTTCTATATCGCAAAAGATCCAACCCATCCCTTTAAAGTAGTGATGAACAAGTCTGATGTAACCGTTTTGGGTACCTCTTTCAATATCAAGGTATCGGCTACGCAAATAGATTTGAGCGTAAAAACCGGAAGAGTAATGTTCTCGCCATTCCAAAACAGCACCAAATCCATCCTTAGCGAAGGGCAAGCCATTACCTATAATAAAGAAAAGAGCGAAATTATAGCTAGAACTGCGCAAAATGCAGACGCCTGGCTAACCAAGGAACTCATTTTTGTGGATACGCCGCTAGAAGATGTTTGCAAACAATTGAGCACTTATTATAATGCGGATATCAGGTTGCAGAACAATAAGCGTAATAAAAAGCTCAATGCCACCTTTAAGAACCAAACATTAGAACAGGTTTTAGAAATATTGAACGAAACCTATAATATCAAAATCAAAAAAGAAAAAGACCAAATTACCCTAATAACACCTTAAACAACCCCTAAACAACCAATTAATTTAACTAACAAACTATGAAGAGAAATTTTTACAAAAGAAGAGTTGGAATAAGTCTCTGCCAAATGGCAATGCTTGTTTGCGCAATCTTTTGGACTTCGCTAGCCAAAGCCGATGCGCAACAAGGCAAATGGAAGCCTGAAAGATTGGAAAGCTATCTGAAGAAAGTGGAACAGGCTTATAAAGTAAGTTTTGTTTACGATGCAGCCGAGATTAGCAAATCATTAGTGCTTGATGTGCCAGAAAAAACCAGTACCATCCAAGAATCCCTAGAACCGCTAAGACAAAAGAACATCGGTTATAGGCTTGTGGGTACGCAGGTAATTTTAAAAGTGCAGCTGCCAACACCAGTAGAGCGGAGAGATGTGACCGTAAAAGGTGTTGTAAAAGACAAAAAAGACGGGAAGCCGGTTCCGGGAGTAAGCGTATTCGTAAAAGGCTCTGGACAAGTGGTATCTACCAACGAACAAGGAGAGTATTCGCTTACCATTAAAGATGAAAAAGCGATCTTGGTGTTCAGGTATCTCGGCTACAAAACGGTTGAAACCCCTTTAAACGGCAGGACTAAGATCGATGTCGAGTTAGAAGAAGATGCCAGCCAATTAAAAGAGGTAAACATCGTATCAACAGGATACCAAACCTTAGAAAAGAAAACATTTACTGGGGCAGCAGTTCTGGTAAAAGCATCAGATGCCGAAAGGGCAGGTGTTACCGATGTAAGTAGAATGCTCGAGGGACAGGTTGCCGGGGTAACCATCCAGAACGTTTCTGGTACATTTGGTGCAGCGCCTAAAATCCGTGTTCGTGGTGCAACATCTTTTTCTGGAGATAATAAGCCACTATGGGTTGTAGATGGTATTATTCTAGAAGACGTAGTTAATATTTCTAACGAAGCCCTAACCACTGGTGATGCCAGTACCTTGATCGGTTCATCTGTAGCAGGCTTAAACCCTGACGATATTGAAAGCTTTAATATCTTGAAAGATGCAGCGGCTACCGGTATGTATGGTGCCCGCGCGATGAACGGGGTAATCGTAGTAACAACCAAAAAAGGTAAGTTAACTGAAGGAGCTGCAAGAATCAGCTACAGAGGTAACTTTACCACCTATGCAAAACCAAGCTATTCTGATTTTGACATCCTTAACTCGGCCGACCAAATGGCGGTTTTGACTGAGATGCAAAATAAGGGATACTATCAGATTCCTGAAGCATCGAGAGGTGTAAGCGGAGGTCCTTTTTATAAAATGTACAACATGTTGTATAACTATGACCCAAACACCAAGACTTTTGCCCTAAAAAATACAAGTGCAGATAAGGTGGCTTTTCTTTCGAGGTATGCCAATGCCAACACCGATTGGTTTGATGTGTTGTTTAAAAACTCCTTGCAGCAAGAACACTCTTTGAGTATCAATTCGGGTACCGAGAAATTTAAAAGCTATGCTTCTACCTCTTTTACAAAAGACAATGGTGTAACTATTGGAAATAGCGTGAGCAGGTTTACAGGTAACTATCGTGCCAATTTTAACGTAACCGATAAGTTAAGTGCCGAATTGTTAAGTACAGGTTCTGTGCGTAACCAGCAGGCGCCGGGAGCTACTGCATTACAATCAGATCCGGTTTACGGCAACTATTTCCGCAACTTTGATATCAACCCTTATTCTTATGCCGTAAATACGAGTCGTATGCTTACTGCTTATGATCAAAACGGAAACTATGAATATTTTAGGCAAAATAGCGCACCTTTTAGTATCTTAAATGAATTGAATACCAACTATTTAAAGCTAGGTGTATTGGATTTTAAAGTACAGGGAAATTTAACCTATAAAATTATTCCAAGTTTAACTTACTCAGTTGACGGGGCTTATAGGTTTGTGAAGTCAGAGACCCAGATTTCTGTTTTGGAGAGCTCTAACATGGCCACTTCATTTAGAACAGTTGATGATGCAACTTCGTCTCAAGGCAATAACAACTTGTATACCGATCCTGATTTTCCAGGTAGCTTGCCGATTAGCGTATTGCCAAGCGGTGGATTTTATAAGACATCAACAGATAACCTGAAAAGTTATTACTTCAGACAAAACTTGTCGTTTAACAAAACTATTAACACCAAGCACAATATTGCTGCTTTTGGTGCCATGGAGGTACGTTATATCGATCGCCAAAGAGAAGCTTTTGATGGTGTGGGCTATCAGTTTGATAATGGTGGCTTGGTTACGCCATATTATAAATATTTTAAGGAAGGTGCTGAAGAAGGCAAGCCTTATTTTAGTATGGGCAACAATTACGAAAGATATACCGCTTTCTTCGCCAATGCATCTTATACCTACAATGAAAAATATACCTTAAGGTTATCAGGCCGTTATGATGGTTCAAACCTTTTAGGCAAAACTGCAACTGCCAGATGGTTGCCAACCTGGAACGTAGCTGCCAGCTGGAACATCAGTGATGAGGATTTCTGGCCAAAGAGCGATATCTTGACCGGAGCTAAATTGCGCGGATCATACGGTTTGGTAGCCAGCATTGGTAATGCAACCAACTCTGCAGCCGTATTTTATAACCAAGTTTCTAGAAGACCAAACTTAGGCGATCAGGAAGCACAGATCTTTATTTCAAACCTAGAAAACTCTGAGTTGACTTGGGAAAAAACCAAAGATTTAAATATTGGATTGGATTTAGCCTTGTTTAAAAACAGAATCAATTTCACAGTTGATTTATACAAGAGAAACATCTATGATTTGATTGGTGCAATCCAAACCTCAGGTATTGGTGGCGAGTATACTAAGATTGCCAACTATGGCGCAATGTCTGGAAGAGGTATTGAGTTGGCCATTACAGGTAAGGCAATAGATAATCCAAACTTTAAATGGACAACCAATTTTAACTTTGGCTACAATACCAACAAAGTAAAAGATTTGCAGGTTGATCCAAATATCTTCAGGTCAACCTCTAACAATGGTTCGGCAGTATTGGACTATCCGCAACGCAGCTTGTTCTCGGTACAATTTGCTGGCCTAAACCATGACTATGGCTATCCGATGTTTGTAGGCGTAGACGGAAGAGCAACCACTTACATCAATTTACAGGATGATAACCTGCTTAGACTGAAATACGAAGGACCGATTGACCCTACATTTGCCGGTGGTTTTTACAACCAGTTTAGCTATAAAAACTTTACTTTATCGGCTTTGCTTGGTTTCTCTGCAGGTAACGTAATTAGGTTAAACCCAAATATCAAACCTAACTTCAACGATATTTCTTCAATGAGTAGAGATATGCTCAACAGATGGGTAATGCCTGGCGACGAAAAATTTACGACCATACCGGCTATTTTAGATCCGCTTTCTGCATCTAAAATTGTAGATGCAAACGGAGCCTCGGTTGATGTTAGAAATGCCTACAATTTGTATAATTTTTCTACAGAAAGGGTAGCATTTGGAGATTACATCAAGCTTAGACAAGTTTCAATAAGCTATAACCTGCCTAAGAGCTTCTTCTCTAAATTGGGTATGTCTGCAGCCTCTGTATCTGTAGTTGGCAATAACTTATTGTTGCTGTACTCGGATAAAAGATTAAACGGCCAAGATCCAGAATTTTATAATACTGGTGGTGTTGCCTTACCAGTTTCCAGACAATATACCTTATCATTAAAAGTTGGATTTTAATTGACAAACGTTATGAAATTAAATAAAATAATAGTTGGCATTTGTGGCATTACATTGTTGTTTTCGATGCCATCATGCAAGAAATTTTTAGAGCAAACACCAGATAACCGAGCGGAGATCAACACAGTTGAAAAACTGGGTCAACTGGTGTCAACTGCTTACCCCTCGCGAGATTATATAGCCTTTACCGAGTCTTCATCAGATAATGCGGAAGATAAGGGCGAGGGTATTGGTACGCTAGCTGATTTTTTTGACCAGCCTTATGCTTGGCAAGATATCATCGGCGATGGTACAAATACATCAACGGCTTATTGGAATGCCTGTTATGAAGCCATCGCGGCGGCAAACCAGGCATTAGAATCAATAGAAACCAATAAGCTTGGTGCAGGTGCGCTTCCTTACAAAGGCGAGGCATTGGTATGTAGAGCTTATGCACACTTTATGTTGGTTAATTTATTTGCATCGCCCTATAAAAAAGATACACCAAATGATGCCCCAGGCATTCCTTATGTTGATAAGCCGGAAACCAAAGTAATCCAGCCTTATAGCAGAGGAACAGTGGCTAGTACATATGAAAGAATTAGAAAAGATCTGGAAGAAGGCTTGCCATTATTACAGGCATCAGCTTACTCGGTTCCGAAATATCATTTTACACCTGCAGCAGCACACGCTTTTGCTTCACGTTTTTATTTGTTTACGGGCGATTGGCAAAAAGTAGTAGATCATGCAACACTTGCGGTTCCGGGTGGCGATTTTGTGAATAACATGCGTCAGATTTCAACTACCCTTAGAACGATGACCTATGCAGACTTCTTAAACAACTTTATGGGAAGCCAGCAAAAATATAACTTGCTGTTGATCGGTGCTTATTCAACCTATTCTCGCTTCATCTGGACAGGTACTACCCCTCGCCATGGTTATGGGTCTAAAATGGCTAAAATGTTCTCAGCGGGCCAAAACGTAACCGGAAAGGCACTCGCTAACAATGTACTTTCGTATGGTGTACCTAATTATACAAGTTATAAGTTTAGGGAGAACTTTTTTAACACCACACCAGATACCGGCTTTCCATATATGACTTTCGCTGCGCTTACAGTAGATGAAACTTTAATGAACAGAGCCGAAGCCTATGCAGAATTGGGAAAAAATGATCTATCCTTAAAGGACATCAACGATTTTTATAGCGTAAGGATCGTAAATTATAATCCTACCAGTGATGCAGTTACCCTAGCTAAGATTGCAACTTTTTATCCTAGCATTACCGATCCTAAACAAGGCTTGATCAGGACAATATTAGACGCCAAAAAAGCAGAGTTTTTGCAAGAAGGCCTAAGGTGGTTTGATGTGATCCGTCGTGACATCACCGTAGTGCACAATACGATTGATATTACAGGGAAAGAAACTTTTGCTGAATTAAAACCTGGTGATAAGCATCGCATTTTCCAATTGCCGGTTGAAGTAAAATTGTCAGGTATAGAACTAAACCCAAGATAAATAGAGATGAAAAATATATTAAAAACAACAGCATTTTTGTTGCTAGCCCTTGGGTTATTTGGCTGTCGCAAAACAGAAAAGCTAAATGTGGATTATAGCACTTTTAATCCAGATGATCCTAGAACCAATACACCATTGGATCAATGGTTGAAAACCACTTTTTTAGATGAATATAACATTGATGTAATTTACAGATACAATAGGTATTATCATGGCAATACAGCTAATGTGGTGCCAAGTAAGCTAGAAAATATCCAGCCATCAATGCAAATGGTGTTGGATGGTTTCATTACGCCTTATCGCAAAATTGCCGGCGAAACCTTTACCAAAACTTACATGCCTAAGGAATGGGTTTTATTCGGATCATATGCTTATGCGAATACCTCAGACCCTGGTGTTGCTGGTACCGCTGCTGCAGGGAGGAGAATTACTTTGTATGGTGTAAACGAATATCAGCCATTGCCAGCTGGGCAGTTTTTTGCCTGGGATAGACAAAGGATTATGCACCACGAGTTTGGGCACATCTTAAATCAGATTATTCCTATTCCAACCGATTGGGAAGCCATTTCGAAAGGTTTTTATAAACAGCCTTATACAGACACTCCAACAGATACCGCACGTAGAAATGGTTTTGTAACCAGTTACGCCAGTGGTGTACCAACCGAAGATTATGCAGAAACCATTAGCTGGTTGCTCATCAACGGACAGGTTTGGTACGATGATTGGGCTAACTTTGCAAATGCGGCGGGTAAGGCACGTTTTATCCAAAAGGAGAATAACGTAATCAATTACTATAATAACCTGGGCATCGATTTTAAAAAGCTGCAAATGGAAGTGCAGCAATACATGATCGGTATTGGCCGCAACGAAACCAAATTTGCTTATTGGTTGAGCAAGGCTCGTACACCGCTTGTTACGCCAGTGCCAAATCCGGCCCCGGCGCCAGTTCCTACGTTCAAAACGCTTACCATTAACACCGGTGGAGATTATTATATCAAATACAAAGGTTCAGCAACTTTTGAAACCCTTTATACCTCGGTAAAAAACGCAATTGCGGCGCAAGGATATGCACTTAATTTTATTAGGCTGAATTTCACTTCGCCAACGGCAATGTATGTGGAGGCCAATTTTACTGCAGGTACAACAACGTATCAATCGTTTTATGCTTTTAACATGGCAACCACCGTTGCTTCTGGACAAGTAAAGTTTACTAATGGTACAGCCGGTGGCACATCAGCACCATGGGTTGGAAATGCGGCCTTTACAAAACCGTCTATGCAACCATTCTTAGATTATTTGACGAATAACACCTTTGTGGCAGATTGGATGCCAGTTAATGTGTTGCCTGATGATTATATGAAACTGGCTGGCTTTACCGTGTTGAACGCGCCAACTAACTATTTTTATGGACCATTGGCTTACTAAATTAACGATGATGAAAAAATTAATATACTTTATGGCAATCCTGTCGGTTTTGGCAGGTTGTACAAAAACATCTTATGTACCTGTTTTTGATAAAACGCCACAAGAAAGGGCTGCCGATCAGATCAATTTGGTATCAACTACCCTAACAGGTGCGCCTAATGGATGGATTGCTACCCTGCCAACTTTAACTGGTGGTGGCTATGGCTTTTATATCACTTTTGATAAGGAGCAAAATGTAACCATGTATGGCGATATGACAACTGATGCTGCATCTAAAGTGGGTAAATCATATTATAGGGTAAAACAAGATATAGGTACCGAACTGGTATTTGATACCTATAACTACATTTCAATGCTTGATGATCCTAATTCTGCAGTTCTAGGAGGAGTATCTAAAGTTGGCTTTAGTAGCGATATTGAATTCACTTATGATAGGATAAATGGAGATAGCATTATATTTATTGGTAAAAAATACAGGCAACCATTTAAATTGGTTAAAGCTACAGCAGCTCAGCAAGCAAGCTATGCAGCTGGAGCCTATAAAACTTCGATCGATAAAATCAATGCCTTTTTTACCACTAATAAATTCCCGTTTATTCAAATTCCATCTGGTGCAACAACATTGAAAATTTCTGTTAATCCAAATTTTACGAATAATTTGGCAAGTGGAAAAAGAATGGATTTGACTGGGGTACTGGCCGATGGGAAAACTATTGGAACAGGCTTTACCAAGATAGCACATACATTAGATGGCTTGTCGCTATTAAACGGAGGATTGGTTTTTCAAGGAATTACCTTTGTAAGGGTGGCCTGGAAAGATGCAAGCACTTTAGCTTTATATGATTCGACAGGCAAAGAATATATCATTAACGATAATGGTGTTCCTTTAGTAGATATCAATTTATTGTGGGGATCTAAATATACTGGTTTACGATCTGAGTTTAAACAGATCAACCAAGGTACAACCGCAGCTGGTGCCGATATCCTCAACTATTACCATAACAACCTCAACAACGCCGCATTGCTTGGTTTTTCTTTTAATTATGGAAGAATGGATCTTACGTGGAGCAGACCAAACAACCGATTAACCTTGGGTGGCTTTAGTAGTCAAAATGGTGGTACTAGTGGCTGGACAACTACCATTGTTTATACCTATACTGTTAATCCAGATGGATCTTATAAGTTTACTCAGTCTGCAGCGGCGGCTGATGGCTATGTGGCAAAGCTACTGATACCAATGGATACCTTTCTTAAAGGCAATGACGTGAAGTTTGATTATTACTCAGCCAACGGTGTAGTTTATGGCAAAATGTCAAGCGTACAGAATCCATTAATAGAGATGACATTTATTTTAAGGTAATCTAATAGTTAATAGTTAAAATTAATGCCTAAGCCTCCCAAGAAATTGGGAGGCTTTTTTTTGACGCTATTTTTATGCTCCTCAAAAGTAATAATCCTTATATTTGCAACATCATGAAAAAAGCCATTGTCTTCTTGTATATCTTAGCACTCGGTTTCGTTTTTACGCCCGAGGTAAAGGCACAGTGTTCGATGTGTACCATCAATGCAGAGCAAGGTTCTAAAAATGGCAATACCCAAACCAAGGGCATTAATGATGGCGTTGTCTATCTGCTTTCTATCCCTTACCTGCTTATTGCCGGTATAGGCTTCTTGTGGTATAAAAATTACCGCAAGAAAAATATTACGGCCCCTTCGGGTAGTTGATGACTTGCCAGTTCTTGGTTTCCAACTCATCGTCATTGCGAGAAACGCTAGTGTCGAAGCAATCTCTTTTTGAAGCAAATATCCAATCAGCTAATGGCCAATTAACCAGTGATATTAATGAACAAATATTTACTTTTGACCATCAACCATTGACCAGAAAATGTTAAGTAAAAAGACCTTCGATTTTATAAAAGACATTGCCAAAAACAATAACCGCGAATGGTTTGCCGTAAATAAGCAACGCTATGAAGAAGTAAAAGAAGACCTGTTTCCGTTTATTGCTCAGCTGATCAAGGAGCTGGCCGCCATTGATCCAGAATTTTCGGCCACTATGGAACCCAAAAAAGCATTGTTGCGCATCTATCGCGATGTCCGTTTTAGTCCAAACAAAGATCCCTATAAAAAACACTACGGAATTGCCTTCGATATCAAGGGCTATAGTGAAACCACACAAAGCTATTACTTGCATATCGAACCGGGAAACTGTTTTTTGGGTGCCGGGTTTTGGCAGCCAGAACCTCATATCCTGAAAATGGTGCGGGAAGAAATCGACTACAATAGTGCAGAATTTTTAGAAGTGGTTAATCGTGAAGACTTCAAGGGCATTTTTAAACTGACCGAAGAAGGCAAACTGAAAAAAGCACCAAAGGGTTATGATCCCAATCATCCACAGATCGAATGGCTTAAGCTCAAAAGCTTTGCTGCCATGTATCCTATAGCCGATTCGGAGTTTTTAAAGCCCGGCATCGTGGATAAGTTGAAAACTGCTTTGACAGCTATCCAACCATTTATTCTATTTTTGAGAAAAGCCGTAGATACGCAATAATTGCGTGGCTTAGGTTAATTGCATAAACCGTAGAATTGAGCATTACACGATTATACAATTAGCCAGTTAAGCAATTAAACATTAACCAAAACCCATTTCATATAATGAAGAATACTTTTCTGGCAATAGCCATTTTTTTAATCGCCTCATCCATCAGTTCTTGCGTTATCCTTTCGCCTAAAAAGTACAAATCCTTATTGGCCAGACAAGACTCGTTAAATACAGGCTGGACAGAATCGCAATTGAAGAACGAAAGCCTTGAGCAAAGAATAGCACGTTTAAAAGCCGATACAACAACGCTAAACGGTCAATTAGCCGATCTGAAAGCGAAATATAACGAGATGGATGGCAATTATGCCAAGCTCAGAAGCAACAGTTCTAGCGAGATCAATAAGCTATCTTCAGATTTAAAGAAACGCGAACAACGCCTCAAAGAAGTTGAAGAAATATTGCGCAAACGCGATGAAGCTACCAATCAGCTGAAAGCGAAACTACAGACGGCTTTACTGGGCTTTACCAAAAATGGCTTGACCGTAGAAATCAAGAACGGAAAGGTTTATGTTTCGCTAACCGACAAGTTGTTGTTTCCGTCGGGAAGTATCATTATCGATGAGAAAGGGAAACAGGCATTGACGCAACTGGCTACCGTTTTGAAACAGCAACCTGAAATCAACATTGCCGTAGAAGGCCATACCGACTCGCAAAAGATCAACAACCTGGGCCAGATTAAAGACAACTGGGACCTGAGCGTATTGCGTGCAACTTCGGTGGTGCGTTTCCTAACAGAAGAGCAAAAAGTAGAAAGCGTAAGGATGACCGCTACGGGCAAGGGAGAGTTTCAGCCTTTAGGCCCAAATACTTCGGCAGAAAACCGCAGCAAAAACCGTAGGATAGAAATCGTACTTTCTCCAAAATTAGACGAATTGTACGATCTGATTAAACAATAATCAACGGTTGGCATCGCCAATCGTTAACCTAACAAAGAAAGCCCTATTTGCATTTTGCAGATAGGGCTTTCTTTCTTTATCCCATATTTTTAAAAAAGGAAATTTGCCATTTCGAACAACGTGAGGAACTGTTAAACAGCTCTCCTTTGCTGTGCTCTTGATGACAAGTTTTTTTATTAGAAAGGACTTGCAAGAGACTTAAAGTCGGCAAGCAACAGATCTTTATCCGATAAAAGGATTTCGCTTGGTTCAAGCTGTGCACCCCAGTTTACATTGAGCGTAGGGTCGTTCCACATGATGCCGATTTCAGAATTTTTATCGTAGTAGTTGGTTACTTTGTACGTAAAAATGGTATTGTTTTCGAGCGTTAAGAAACCATGCAAAAAGCCAGGCGGCATCCACAATTGTTTATGGTTTTCGCCAGAAAGTTCGATGCTAAAATGCTGTCCATAGGTGGCCGAACCTTTTCTAATGTCAACCGCTACGTCCAATACGCTACCCTGAATTACCCTTACCAACTTGCCTTGGGCAAATGGAGGCGCTTGTGCATGTAGGCCACGTAGGGTGCCTTTTTGAGAAAAAGACTGATTATCCTGTACAAAAACGGCATTTATCCCAGCCTCTTCAAATGCTTTGGCATTATAGCTTTCATAAAAATAGCCTCTTGGATCTTTCCAAACTTTAGGTTCAATTACCAAAAGGTCTTTAATTGGGGTTTCTATGATGTTCATCTAGTCTACGTATTGCATTAAAGTTCTAAAAACTACTAATCTGTTTTCAAACCTGGTTTGTACCTTGGCCTGAAGCCCGGGCGCATCTTGAATTTGATAAGCTTCATAATCTGCCAGATTTTCGGCTATATATTGGACACAAAAAGTTTGGCCTTCATTTGGAGAATCCAGTACTTGGAGCAAACGGTTAGACACAAATCTGCCGGTGGCCATTACTTCTGGGATATGAATTTCCTTCATCCATTGCAACCATTCCTCGGCTGCCGAATCTTCGATGATTACGGTTACGTTATATAAAAGCATGTGCAAAGATAGGATTATGTACCTACATTATCGCCACGGATATTCCTAAAGCGCTTTCTGGCTTCGGCATTGAACATACTGCCGGGATAATCGTTCATGAGCTGCTGGTACAATTTCTTTGCCTCTTCTGGCTTGTCGAGTTTTTTGTCGTAAAGATCAGCCAAGGTAAAAAGCGCATCGTCAATCCAAATACTTTCGTTATGGGAGGCAATCAGTTCTTTGAGCATGTTTACCGCTTTGTCCAAATCGCTTGTTTTGATATAGATTTTGGCTTTTGCCATTAAGATATCATCGGTAAGGCTATTGTTCGGAAAAGCAATGTCAATGCTGTCTAACTTGGTTAGCGCTTCGGGAGAGCGGTTCATAAACTGCAGCATCTCAGCATCGGCATACATTTGGAGCGCCAAGCTGTCGTTTTTGCTCTGCAGGTTGTCGGAAATCAATAAACTTAAATTCAGTGCGTCGTTGGCAATGAGCTGCGAAGTAGAGGCTTTCAATACATCTGCCTGCGATTTGGCATAACTAAAATTGCCCTGATAGAATGACAATCTGGCCGAACGGTACCGGGCTTCGTTGCCCATGGGCTGGTTTTCAAATTGCTTGGCTACCTGTTCGTAAACCAAAATGGCTTCCCAAGGCTGTTTGGTGAGTACATAGATATCGCCCAAATCCATTTTCAGCTGCGCCAAATCAACGGGCGAAATCCGTGGAATCTTTAGGGCTTCTTCTAATGTAGCTTCTGCTTTTTTCAGATCCTTTAAGTAATAGGCCTGTAAATAGGCCAGCTTTTGCAAAGCATAAAGGCTTTGTGGCGTTTTGCCGTATTGGGTTAAAATCGATTCGTATTCATCAGCCAACGCCTGTATAGCTGGTTTTTCAAATTTGCCACTAATAGCCAATTGGTATTTGGCGTTGATCAACTCTATTTTTGCAGGCAAATAGAGATCTGTTCCTGGGCCTTTGGTTAAAATATACTCATAAGCCTTAATGGCTGTGGCATAGGCCTTGTTTGCCGTAAAAGTATTTGCCGTATTGTAAAGGAGCGAGCCATCGCCTTTGGTACGTTTGTCCTGCGCAATTAACTGCCTAAGGGCCATTTCGTACTCCTGTTGCTGTATGTATTGCCAAATGAGCAGTTCGGTATAAGCCTCTGTTTGCGGTTCTTTCTGTATTTTTTTGAGCAGCGCCGTTTGCAATAACTGGTAATCTGTATTGCTTTCGAAAACCGATGCCAAAACGCTCTGTGCCTGGGCCATGAGCTGCGGATTGCTTGCCAAGGCATTCACGTATTCCTGTATCAGTGCCTGCTTATCCTTTTTAAAGCGATAAACACTTAATATCTCGTACAAGAACATTTGTTCGTCGCCAAAGAGCTTACGGCCCTGTAAAAAGGCAGTAACGGCCATGTCATAGGCCTCAAAGCGATAAAAGTTATTGGCCAATTCCCTAAACTTGTTTTCGTCTTTAGGGGTGTTGGCAATGGCTTCCTGAAAAATCTTGTTGGCTTCGGCAGTACGGCCGTTTTCTTGGTAAACCCTGCCAAGTGCTACAGCGTATTGCGTTTTTTGTGGGTATTGCTTAATCAGTTTCTTCAACAGGCTTTCGGCTTCGCTGTATTTTTTGATTTTGATCAACGAATTAAAGTAAAGCTCAAAATAGCCGTCGTTCTTGGTTTTGTTGAACAATTTCTCTAATAATACCGAAGCTTTCTCGTAGTCTGCCTGCTGGTAATATTGATAGGCCAATGCCTCGTCAATATCGTCTTGCGCCATCAGCGTAAAAACCGAGCAGGAAAGAAAAAGGAGCAACATGAGTTTTTTCATCGAAGGCACTTTAGCATTAATAGCTAAAAATAATTATTTTGGGCACAATTTTAGCCTGTTTATTCAAATAACGAAAATAGTACACGAGTATTCTAAATGTTACTCACATTTTATTTGAATAAATTTCAATGTTGGCTACATTGAAAACATAAACCAGATCCCCTGAGTAAGTAACAATATTAACGGCAAATGCCATTGGGTTGCAGGTGTTCTGTATTTTTGAATTGAATTAAGTATGACAATAGCGAAGAGATATATTTTATTGATGCTGACGGCTGTGCTGTTTGCCTGTAACCAGGGCAATAAGGTGGCCGAAATTCCTGTGAACGATTTTTTTAAATCGCAAGACAGGGCATCTTATGGTATCTCTCCGGATGGCAAAAGCCTATCGTACCTGAAGCTGCAGGATAAAAAGCAAAACCTGTTTGTAGAAGATATTGAAACCGGTAAAATAACGCAGCTCACACACCTTCACGAGAAAAATATCAGCTTTTACTATTGGGTAAGCAACAATGAGCTTGTTTATTATAAAGAGAAGCATGGCAATCATTTTCAATCTGATTTGTTCATCATCAACAAGCAGGGCAAAGACGAGCGCCAACTGAACAGCAACGAAAAAATCAGGATGCGGGTGCTTGACGATCAGCTGATCGATGATAAATACCTGCTTATCCTTTCTAACCAGCGCGACTCTACGGTTTCTGATGTGTACCGCTTAAATGTACGCGACGGCAAAATGGAAATGGCCGCACAGAACCCAGGCAATATTACCAAATGGATGACGGATTCTAAGGGACAGCTGCGCATGGCGAAATCTAGCGATGGCGTAAACGAGAAGCTGCTGTATCGCGAAAACGAATCGCAAGAATTTAAAACCATCCTTACCAATAATTTCAAAACTACTTTGTATCCGGTAGCCTTTGCCGAAGACAAGCCCAATACCGTATATGCCATCTCTGATGTGAACCGAAATAACAGTGCGCTTGTAGAGCTCGACTGCTTGACCGGAAAAGAAAAAAGTGTCTTATTTTCTAACGATACCCTCAACGTAACAGAAGCCCAATATTCGAAGAAAAAACACAAAATGGCCTATGTGCTTTGCGAGACCTGGAAAAAGGAAAAACATTACCTCGACGAAGATTCGAAAGCACTTTACGAGAAGCTGGATAAGCTTTTGGCTAGGGCAGAAGTAAGGGTGATTGATCGCGATAAAAACGAGGAGGTATTTGTATTAAGAACATTTACCGATCGCAACCCTGGCTCTTACTATCTCTATAAGGCTAGTACGGGCACCTTAAAGAAGTTGAGCGATATCAATTCCTCCATTACAGAAGAGGACATGTGCGAAATGAAGCCGATCAGCTTTACTTCGAGAGATGGCCTAAAACTAAACGGCTACCTGACTTTACCTTTGCATGCAGAAGCCAAAAACCTGCCGATAGTGGTGATCCCACATAATGGTCCAGGCCAGCGTAATGGTTGGGGCTTTAACGCCGAAGTCCAGTTTTTTGCCAATAGGGGCTATGCCGTATTGCAAGTCAATTACCGTGGCTCAACCGGCTATGGCAAGAATTTTTATGCGGCAGGCTTTAAGCAATGGGGCGGAAAAATACAAGATGACATAGACGACGGCGTAAAATGGCTGATCCAAAAAAAGATTGCCAACCCGCAACGCATTGCTATTTATGGAAGTGGATTTGGAGGTTACATTGCCATAAACGCGGCGATAAAAAGCCCGAAGCTCTATAAATGCGCCGCTTCTAACTCTGGCGTGCTCAATCTATTTAGTTACCTTACCTCTATTCCTCCGTTTTTTAAGTCGAACCTGCAGATGTACTACGAAATCGTGGGCAATCCCGATACCGATGTTGATTACATGCGTCAGGCTTCGCCTATTTTCCATGCCGATAAAGTAGGTATTCCATTGTTTATTACGCAGAATGCCAAAGATCCTCGCATCAATACCAGCGATGCCATCCGTTTTGTAAAAGACCTCAAAAAGCGCAATGCGCCAGTTACTTATTTTGAGCGAGATGAGCAACCATTTGGAATGGGACGAGAAGAAAGCAGACAAAAGACCTATGCCGCACTCGAAAGTTTTTTGGAGAACAATTTGAAAAAGAAATAAGCTGAAATGGTTTCAGAAAAAGATACCGGATATCGCAAGAATTTTTCGCTGATCGTAACTTTTATTGTCTTGATTTCCATCTTGTTTGTGCTTTCCCTTTTTCTGGCATTTAACTACAGCAAAAAGAATATAGAAAACGACTTTGTTTCTGCCAAAGCCAACGTGTTGGAAGAAAGCATTAAGCCTTATAACGATTTCTTTTTGAACAAGCTGCCCGAAATTTCCTATTACAATGGATTTTTGGATTCGGCAACCGCCTCCAAATTTGTCGACACCATTTTGCTCCAATATCCTTTTGTATCGAAAGTAATTTTTTATGATACCGAGATAAGGAACGTAAAATATGAAGAAAACGGTCTCAATGCAGGTAATTTCTCCATTGGCATTAAAAGCGTGTATCAATTTGGGAGTTTGGTGCCCAAGGATTCGATCAAGTTGTTTAGCGAAAACGAAGGCAGAAATTATAGCGAAGCCGAAGATTTTAATGCCTCGGCCATAAAGCTCATCAACTTTGTGCAGAAACTGGATACGGCCAAAGTGCCCAGTCAAGATAAACTGTTCAGTAACTTTGCCAATATCAGGTCTAACAAGATCGATTATTTCAATATTCCAAGTCCGGAGCTGTTAAAAACCTACAAGAGAATGGTGTCTGAAAAATTGGATTCGGAACCTGTTTATCAGCAAGACCTGCTTTCTTTTGAACTCGACCCGAGCAAGATCACCATTAAAAATACCCGTCCGCTTTTATACCAGAACATCAGGATAGAGCCCATTACCTACGATCCTTTAGATGCATCTTCAGAATATGTGACCGGCGAAATTGCCCTGCCTGGTGCATTTTCTGAGTTTAAGCTTTTTTTCGTCTCTTCTAAATCTTTTGTCAAAAAGGAGATATTCAGCTATTTTTTGCCGATAGCGGCCCTTTTGCTTTTGTTTTATGGCGTGTTGGTATTGGTGGCTTTCCTCATTTACCGAAACCTGAACATCAACCATAAAATGTTTAAGTTGCAATATGATTTTCTGACCAATCTTACCCACGAGTTTAAGACCCCGGTGAGTGTCATCAAAATTGCTGGGAACAACATCAAAAGCGCCTCGAGCATTAGCGAGCGCGAACAAAAGCTGTACGGCAAAATATTGGATGAGGAAGCCGATAAGCTAAATGGCCTGATGAACAAGTTGCTGGCCTTTACCCAAATCGAAAACAAGGCCATTATCCTGAACAGGGATGAAATTAATATAGAGGAATTTATCGAAAGTACCGTTGATGTGCACTGCCTCAAGCATCCGGATTTCGATTTTACCTATGAAGTAGATGGCTTTAAGACTTTTATAACCGATCCGGTGCTATTAGGCAGCTTGTTTGATAACCTGGCCGAAAATGCCTACAAATACTCGCCGGCCAACCATAAAAAGCTGCACATTACCGCACGCCTTATTAAAGACCGCGTGGTGTTCAGGTTTAAAGATGCAGGCATTGGTATTCCATCCTCGGAAATAACTCATATCTTTAAAAAGTTTTATCGCGTTCAGAACCGCTATAACCAGAACGGAAGTGTAGGCCTGGGTTTGGCTTTTTGCAAAGAACTGGTTAACTTTATGGATGGCGAAATTTCTGTTAAGAGCGTAGTAGACAAAGGAACAGAATTTAAAATTGTATTACCATATAATAGTGAGTTGTAACGTTGAAAAGTTAAATGTTAGCATGTTGAATAATGTTGCAAAACTTTCCAACCTTTCAATATTCCAACCTTAAAATTTAAAAAAAATGTCTAAAGGAATTAAAATACTGATTGTTGAAGACGATGAAAATCTTCGCTTCTTGGTGGTGCACCGTTTACAGGCAGAAGGATACGAAGTGCTGGAAAACAGTGATGGCCTTGTAGCCATAGAAACCATCGTTAACGAAAAGCCCGATATTGTGCTGCTGGATTGGATGTTGCCGGGCAAAGAAGGTTCTGAGGTTTGCGAAGAAGTACGCAAGCAGGGCTATGAAGGCTTGGTGATTATGATGACCGCCAAGGCACAAGACGTAGACAAGATCGATGCCTATAATTTTGGCGCTTCAGACTATGTAACCAAACCTTTCAATATGGATGTTTTGGTGGCCATGCTCGATAGTAAAGTGAAGTTCCTGCTCAATAACGATCGTTCAGAAATTCATCGTTTTGGCAATATGGAGCATCATCCAAATATCCATACGCTGTTTCGCGATGGCAAAAAAATAGAGCTGACCATTTTAGAAAACAGAATTCTGCTTTATTTCTTGCGCAACCCTAATAAGGTCATCAACCGTGATGAACTGATGTTGGTGGTTTGGGGATACAACTCTGACGTAAATACTAGAACCCTCGATATGCACATCGTAAGGCTGCGTAAAAAGATAGAACTCAATCCAGATAACCCGCAGTTGCTGCAAACCGTTCGTGGCATCGGCTACCGCTTTAATGCCGGATAAAAATTTGATCCTGAATTACTGATTTCGACAAAGAGAAGGAGGAAGTTCAGGATTTTTTGTGCCTTAATGTTTGAGTACCGAAGCAATTCATCATCCCGGGCCTGATCAGAGATCTAACCAGAGAGCTAAGGCCTATTTGCACCAGCTGTTTTAAACGGAAAGCAGTGGCAGTATTTCATTTGAACATTAGTCCCGCTATCCTTCCAAGTCCTCGCCTCGTGCCTCGGCTTCGGGCTTTTCATCCTATCGGGTTTGAGAAACAACGGCCTCCGCTCCTTGCACTGGCCCAAGTCAAATAGCCCAGATTGAAGCGTCATCCTTTTTGCCACTGAGGCAAAAAGATACAGCGGAAAGCCGGACTGTCTTTAATCGTTGCTCAGGTACTGCGCTCCCAGAACAGTTGTCGGTTTGTGGCTATGTGTTTGTTAAAAAAGCTTGCCCAGCAGGCTGCAACCTAATAAGATGACGCATTGGAGCGCCATGGTGCCGTCCAGAAAAAAGAAGTAATAGTATTCGTTTCTTTTAAGGTGCGATTTGAAGATAAGCCAGCCCGTTAAGATGACGGTAAGGGCCAGTCCGATTACATCAAGGTTAATATCCTTGGTAAACAGCACCAGCAACACCAAGTAAAGTGCCAGTAGGGCCTGGCAAAAGATCCATGCCTTTTTCTCGCCCAGCATGACCGGAATGGTTTTAAGCTCGTACAATTTGTCCTGAAAAAGATCGCGGATATCAAAAGGAACGGTAATGGCGCAGATGAACAGAAAGCGTTTGGCTACGAGCAAAAACGTTTCGCTCATGGAAACAGAAATGCCATAAATGTTCTCCAGCTCTACAATAGGCAACAACACACAACTTACCGACCATACAAAGCCAATCAGGAACAATTTAATTCCAGGCAGGTTTCTTAGCCCGATTTTTTTATGGTTAATTGTTAAAAAGGGAAGGTTATAGGCAATGGCAATAAAGCCCACAAAGCCCATTAAAAGTTCTGCCTGAAAACTAAGGTACAACAAGCCCAAGGGAACGAGACAGAGGAAGGCAATCAATGTAATGGAGATAATCAGCCTATGGTGGGAGAAAATCCATCTTACCCTTTTAAAAGGCGATTTCTGAGGATCTGCAGGCTTAGATAAGAGCATGCTCAAATTATACACCAGCAAGGTAGAGAAAAACAGGAAAGCCAATACATAAGGCTGTGGAGGCAATTTTAAAAGCAAATAGGTAACCATGCCCTGGGCAACCGCACAAACTGCAATAAATAAATTGCTGAAAAGCAGAAAATCCAGAATTGAAAAAAGTGCTCTTTTGAACATGCGCATATAATGAGTGAATTACAGAATGATTGAAGGAAAGGGTGATTGAATGGAGACATTCGCTCATTCAAAATTCAATCATTAAATAATTAACCTCTGGTTAATTCAAATATCGTAATTTCTGGTAAAATTCCTACACGTCCTGGATAGCCCAAAAAGCCATAGCCTACGTTAACATACAATTGTTGCTGCTTTTCTCGGTAAAGTCCGGCCCATTCTTTATAAATGTATTGTACCGGGCTCCATTGGTATGCTGCAAGCCTTACGCCAAACTGCATTCCATGGGTATGGCCACTAAACATGGCATCAATTTGAGGATATTTTTCCAGCACTTCTCCACGCCAGTGCGAAGGGTCGTGCGAGAGCAATAACTTTACAGGCAGGTCGTCGGTGTTTTGAGTGGCCAATTCCATTTTTCCGTATTTAGGAAAACGGCCCATGCCCCAATTCTCAATACCTAAAATGCCGATTTCTTCTCCATCGACCTTTAGGCGACGATGTTCGTTCATCAACAAATCATAACCCATAATTTTGTGGGTGGTTATCATGTCTTGAAGGTTCTTAACCTTGGCAGGAGAACTTTCTCTGCCAAAATGATAATCGCCGTAATCATGGTTGCCCAGGGTAGAATAGACGCCCAAAGGTGCTTTTACCTTAGCAAAAATGTCTTGATAGTCTTTTACTTCGCTGGTCAGGTTATTCACCAAATCGCCGGTGAAAAATACAAAATCAGGCTTTTGGGCCATCAGCATTTCTACACCGCCCTTAACTGCTGTTTTATTGTAGAAACTGCCCGAGTGGATATCGGAAATCTGGGCCATGGTAATGCCGTCGAAAGCCTTGGGCAAATTGGGTAGTACCAATTTCACTTTTCTTACTTGGTAATCGTAGGCACCAGAAATAATGCCCCAGCTCAAAGAACTTAGCGGAATGGCTCCTGCTACCAATCCAGCTTTTACCAAAAAGGCCGAACGGCTAATAGGTTCACCGGCAATAGGCTCAACGGGCTCTGGTGTTTTCTTTTTCGTTCGTCGAAAAATACGCATCGAAAGCCTTCTCAGATCGTCTATCAACAAAAAAGGCAACATAAATACCTTGGCGGTAGACATCAAGAAAAAAGCCACTAAAATAATCGCCCTGATGGTTAAGAAGAGATTAAGATAGATGGCGCAAAATACACCGATAATCAACGAAATGCTAATGCCCCACCAGATATAGCTAAAAATGCGCCTGGTTTTGGCCGACCATTTTTTAAAAACGTTCAGTATTGCATAATAACAATAGAAATCTAGTGCGAGAACAACCAGACAAAGAATAGATAAAAAAAAGCTACGACCCATATATTGTTGCTGAAATGCTAAAATTACCTAAAATCTTCTTCATCCTCATCACTAAGGTCGGCATTGAACAAACTGTCGAACATATCGGCAAAGCCAAAACCACTGTTCAGGTAGTTTTTGTTCAGCTGAGAGAATTCTGCCAAGCCATGCAATACAAATTCCATGAGGAGCAGGGTTTGGTTTTCGCTTAGCTTGGGATGGAATTTTTGCACCATTTCATGCAGTCCATCTACACCCATTAAGGCTTTTTGGTATTCGGCTGTGCTCAGGTCATCGGCAATATCTATCGTATTTCCATCGGTAAACCACTCGGTTATTTTGGTATAAGGATTGGCAGTTCTGCTTTTTTTGGCCTTTTCTGGATCTGGAAAATAGCGGGCAAACAACTGTTTGATGGCTTTGCCAATCAAGGTATGCGCTACCTTGGCAGGTCCTTCCAATTCTCCCTCGTAAACCAATTCTATCTTTCCGGTAATGGCGGGAATAATGCCACTTAAATCCGATAAACGAACAAAGGTGCGTGGCTCATGGCTAATCAGCATCCTTCTTTCGGCAGTACTGATCAAATTCTCATAAGCAGAAATGGTTAAACGTGCCGACACGCCCGATTTTTGGTCGATATATTCGCTTTTGCGTGCTTCGAAAGCAATTTGCTCTACCAGATCCTTCACCAATCCGTCAGCTTCAATCAGCGTTTGCTGCTCTTCGGTTAACCGAGCTTCCTGAAAAGTGATTTTCCTCGAAATATCGATTGATTTAGGATAATGGGTTAAGATTTGGCTCTCAATACGGTCTTTTAACGGCGTAACAATGCTGCCACGATTGGTATAGTCTTCAGGGTTTGCGGTAAATACAAATTGAATATCCAATGGCAAACGTAATTTAAAACCCCTGATTTGGATGTCTTTCTCTTGCAGCATGTTAAAGAGCGCCACCTGGATACGCGCCTGCAGATCGGGCAGTTCATTGATGACGAAAATGCTACGGTGTGCCCTTGGGATCAGTCCGAAGTGGATTACGCGCTCATCGTTGTAGGTCAGTTTCAGCGTAGCGGCTTTAATCGGGTCAACATCGCCAATCAAATCGGCCACGGTTACATCTGGCGTAGCCAGTTTCTCGGTATAGCGCTCGCTGCGGTGCTGCCATAAAATCGGGGTATCGTCGCCTTTTTGGGCAATTTCATTTTTAGCATGCCAGGAAATAGGATTCAAGGGATCGTCAAAAATCTCGCTTCCGGCTACGTAAGGAATATATTCGTCGAGCAGATTAACCATTAAACGTGCAATACGGGTTTTGGCCTGTCCGCGTAAACCCAACAGCAAAATATTATGGCGGGATAAAATGGCGGTCTGCAACTCGGGAATTACGGTTTCGTCATAGCCTAAAATCCCTTCGAAGCCAGCTTCTTTGAGCTGCAGTTGTTTAATAAGGTTTTTTCTGAGCTCGTCTTTAACGCTGAGCGATTTATAGTTGGTGGCTTTGAGTTCGCCTAGGGTTTTTGCTTGCATCTTTTTGGAGTAAGGAACAAGGAACAACGAGCAAAGATTGAGTACTGTTTAGGGCTTTAATCTTTTATCCTTGTTCCTTGCTCTTTTGTCTATTTTACGGTTTTTCTTCTATTTTTTATGTAATCTTCAAAAATGTATTCGCCTAAGCCGGTTAATGAGCTGTAAAAAGCCCTGCCGCCGTTGATCTGCGTAAACTGCCTTACAAATTGCTGCAGGTAAGGATCCTGGGCAATCATAAAGGTAGTAATCGGAATATTTAGGCGTTTGCACTGGGCGGCCATATTTAATGTTTTGCCAATTACCTTGCGGTCTAAACCCATGCTGTTTTTATAGTAACGGCCGTTTTCCTTTAGGCAGGTGGGCTTGCCATCGGTAATCATAAAAATCTGTTTGTTGTGCGTTTTGCGCCTGCGCAAGAGGTCGGTTGCCAATTCTAAGCCCGCCAAGGTGTTGGTATGGTAGGGGCCAACCTGCAGGTAGGGCAGATCTTTGATGGTAATTGGCCAGGCATCGTTGCCAAAAACCACAATGTCTAAAGTGTCTTTTGGGTACTTGGTTTTAATGAGCTCTGCCAAAGCCATGGCCGTTTTTTTGGCCGGGGTTATGCGGTCTTCGCCGTATAAGATCATCGAGTGCGAAATATCAATCATCAGCACGGTAGAAGTAAGGGTTTTGTAGTCTTTCTCCTCTACCTCCAAATCGCGCTCGGTTAAGGTAAAATTGCCGATGCCATGGTTAATTTGCGCATTTTGGATGGAAGCCGTCATATCTATCTGATCCAGGCTGTCGCCAAAAGAATATTCCCTTCTGTCGGCATTTTTCTCTTCGCCTACCCCAGAAATATTGCTGTTGTGGTTGCCTTTGCCGGCTTTTTTAAGTTTGCCAAAAATTTCTTCCAATGCCGATTTACGGATGGTCTGTTCTGTTTTGGCCGTAATCTTTGCTTCGCCGTTTTCTTCTTTCAGGTAGCCTTTTTCCTTCAAGTCGTCAATAAAATCGCCCATGGCGTAGTCATTATTGGTAAACTTGTATTTTTTGTCGAGCTCGTTCATCCATGCCAATGCCTCGCCGGCATCGCCAGCGGTGTAGTTGAGCAGTTCGGTAAAAAGCTTGAGCATTTCATCGAAGCCCCCTTTGGGCAACTCGTTGGGCAGGAATTTAGAAAATTGGAAACCTCTCATGGACTATATAAACGGAATACCGAAGTTAAAAGTTTAGCCGAAGAGTATTTTAAGCCTGATGTCATTTTTGAGAGGCCTCAATTAATAGCCTTGGTTCATTGGCGTCATTAGTTCACTAGTCATTGATTTATTCATTTTGCTTCGGAGGCAAAAAAAGGATGCCGTTGCAATCAGGGCTATGAGTGTAGGCCAGTGCAACCGAACATAGGAGCAATAACCCTTGTTTCCTAAACCTGATTGAAACGGAAAGCCCGCAATCCCTATTTTACATCGGGAAGAGGACTTGTAGTGAAAAGCAGGGCTAACTGTTAAAATGAAACAACACACTTGCTTTTCTAAAAAATGAAAATTCGGGGGATGACGGTTCGTGGTATGCTAATCAAAATCGTAGTACAACCTGTACTTGTTGCAGCAGGTGCATTGAAAAAGATAGCCTTGGCAAGAGCCATTGTCTCGTAAATAGTTGGGCAGCTCGGCTAGTGTAATTCCGCCTGCCGAAGCAAGATCGCCTTCGAGATCTGCAAACTGATCGAGCTTGTCTTCAATTTCCTGCCAACCCACATAGCCTTTAAAAGCGCAATAATCATTGCAATGTGCCAGCCAATATTCTTGCTGCCAACCATTATAGCCCGGTGTCCGCTCGACCAGCTCCTTCAGCTTTTCTGGATCATCAACCTCATCTAAATTGGCATCGTCCTGAAAGGTTCCATCAAATTTTTGGGCAGCCTTTCCATCTTTGATACACCAAGGGCATAAGGCGTCAATATCAGCTACGCTAAAAAACGGATTGGTATAATAAATATCGGTAGGCTTGTTGCAGCAGTCGCAGGTTACAATGGTATCAGTTTCAAAAGCGCCGGTTAGCGTTGGTTCTGGATGGTATTTAAAAAAGGGAACTGCTCTTTTTGCTACTTCGCTTTTGGTTCTCTTAACTTTTGCCTTAGGCTTTGGCACATCTTTATGCTGAAGCAATTCCAGCAACTGAGTTTTGTCTTTTTGCTTGTTTTCTATAGCAATGGCTTTTTCCAGCGCCTCAATAGCTTCGCCAAAATCCATCATGTAAGTTTTAACGTTGCAGTACATGCGCCAAAAATTGGCGTCATTTGGATATTCCTTAAGGATAGCCCTTAGCTTGGCTTCTGCCTCTTCGAACAGGGGCATCGATAATTGGGAAGGCAAATTGTGCTCAAACCAAAACTTGTTGCTTTTGGAAATGGCCTTTCCGATCAGGATGTTGAGTTCTTTTAGCTTTTCGATTTGCTTTTCCATAATTTGCCGTTAAATTCAGTATAAAAGATTTGCTCTAGTGTTATTGAAGACCTCTTTGCCGTCTTTTTCTATGAGTTTGTCTAGCAGTGCATTATAGCCATTCTCAATTTTATACTCCATTTCGTTTTTATAGAGCGGGAAAACCGAATAGATATTTATGGTTGCTTCGTCGGCTTTAATTGTGGTAAAGTCATCGCCAAAAGTAACCGATGGCAAAATGACCACTCCCGTATAGTTGGTTTCTTCGCTATAGGGTTCCATTTCGGCCGTTGCTTGTAAAGTATGTCCAATTGCCAGCCACGTATCATGATGGTGTGGGAAACGGGCGGTTTCCTTGAGCATGGCAATAATCCAATCGTTTTTATGTTGGCCGGTTACCTGGCCAAACGCTATCGATTTTGGCAACAAAATCATCAGTTCTGCAAACTTGTACTGCTCCTTGTTTTCTACACGGTCTGGCACGCTCATTTCTAATAGGCTCATGCCTGAAGTAAGCAGTATATTAAAATTGTCTTTTGGCGAATTGATAAAGTAAACATCCAAGTGAAAATCGAAAGAGGCCATTTCATGGAAAACCGAAACTTCTTCAGACGGATAGAACTTGTCCAGGTGATTGGCAATGATTTCTGGATGCTCGTCAAAGTAATTTCTGTTGCTAAACTTTTCTAAAAATTCGTTCATATTTTACGGAGTTGACTTTATTTTAATGAAGTAGCCTTCTGCAATCAATACAATGGCTATGCCGATGGTATAGGCGAGCAAATCTGTCCACGCGAAGGAAGTACCCATAACTACACTGGCCCAATCGGAATCCTGCAGGCCGAACCATTTTGCATATTTAAAGTATTGGAGGATTTCGATGAGGTAGGAGAAAAGCAGTACGGCAATTGCAGTTGGAAGAACAGGCGTATCGATAAAGCTCTTGACGAAACAGTAGAGCAAGATGGCCACTAGCACATCGCCGATGTAGGGCCTAATGATGGCATCATGTACATAAAGGGCAATGAGCACTTCGACAATGAAGATGAGGATGGCAATAGAGAGGTACTTGAAATTAAAGCGGAGCATGTTAATAAGGGGATTTTACTTCGTAAGGATTTAAACCATTAAACTTAAAGGCAAGGAAATCCGATCGGTTGTCGGCACCTCTTTTTGATAAGATGAGGGTCTGTGTTTTTTCGTCAATATGGGAATAGTCTACCCTAAGGTTGTTAAAAGAGGAAGCGGGTTCATATTGTTTTGTAGCGGGATTGTAAAGCCAAAAAAGATCCTGGTCTTTGCCGTTTAAATGGGCGCCACTGTCTTTTCGCAGGCGCAGGTCAAACCAGCCGTCAAAATTAAGGTCTTCCAGAAAGAGATTTGCTACAAGAGGCCGGGCTATAAACCCATCGAGTACCTGAATTTGTGTCTTCGCCTCGTCTAGTACTTCTATCTTGCTGACATATAAATCGTGGTCTATTTCAACCGTAAACAAACGAAAGTTTAACCTGGGGTTCGGCTGATAGTTAATAGGCACAAACTTTACGGGTTCTTCACCTGAACCATCTTTATTCGTAATGATCCACGAGCCGGCTACCGAACCGCTATCGGTATTTAGGGTTCCTTTAAAATGGTAAAGCGGTTCGTAGGTGCTCTCGGGATTATAGCCCTTAAAGAAAAGATTTTTCCCTTTCTGAAAGCCATCAAAATTGGCGTAGTGTTCGGGTTCTCCGTCTTTGGCCGGTATAAGGTAATTGCCCCTGATGTTATAGATGGCGGTTGCTATATTTAAAAATGTGCCATCGGCAGTTTGAAGATGCCTCATGACCTCGGGGCGTACCGGTATAAATTTGCCGCTGTCGGCAAAGGCCTGTTTGGTTAGCTGAATCAGCTTCTGGTCAGCCAATTCATCTTGCCCAGGTTCCGTTAAAACAGTATCGACAACGACGGTCCCATCGGTTAAACCAGTAGTATCCGTGGCTTTTTTGCTGGAATCATTGCCATTGCAGGCACTTAAAAAAACAAGGATGTACAATAAGTAGCTAATCTTCATGGTTTCTGTTTGGTAAGCACAATAAAATCGCGGTCTAAGGTATCAACCTTGTAGCTGCTGTTGAGTTCGGGTACTTTAGCCGTAAAACGGACAACATTGCCCATGGTTTTGAAACGGCCTTTCACTTCAATGGTATCATTGAGTTTGGCACTGCTTTGATGTTGAGCGGTATACTGTACGGTTTTGGTGCAGGTAAAGGCATTATCGCCACATGGTTTCCATAGGTATTCCTTACGTACAAGACTGTCTGTTTTGTTAGAAGGTGCATAATAATAGGGATAACTGTTGCGCTGGTATTGCTGATGGATACCGTTTTTGTGAAAATCTAAAGCCATGTTTTGTTGCTTGGGCGACACTAGAAACAATGTATCGTTGGTTGGGTTAATGGCAAATTGCCATTGCTGCTGCATCAGTTTTTCGAGCTTAAGGTCCTCATTGGTTTTGCGCAGGTAAATGGTGTCGAGTTTAACCGTTGTGCCTTTTGCACTCGCACCACCAAAAGAACTAAAGCTGCTGAGCATCCGGGTTACATAGCCAGCTTTGGAAACCCTGACTTCAAAGTGGGAAGGTGGCGCTTCCATCTGAAAGATTTCGGTCAGGAAAAATGCCCTATACCTGAGTTCGGCTACTTTGAACCTGCCTTGGGAATCGGTAAAAATTCCGGAGTCGATCTGGCAGTTGACTAGTGGCTGTCCATCATAATCTACAACCGTACCCGTTAATCCCGGACTCCGCATGCGCGAAATACAGGACGAGAATAGGAGCAGCATTAAAAAATAAGGCAGTTTGTTTTTCATCGTTTGTTGGCTGTAAATGCTTGCACAAATGTCGAACCAGTTTTTGGTAGCTAGAAAATAATCCTATCTTCAAGTATCAATTGATTTAACCCGAACCAGCAATGATGAAGAAAATATTTATAGTTTGTTTGCTCTGTACCATTGGTATTGGCGCATTTGCGCAAAGCAAAGCCGATAGGCAAACCATTTTAGACCTGCTCGAAAAACAACGTGGCGATTGGAACAAAGGAGATATCGAAGCTTTTATGCAAGGTTATTGGAAAAGCGACAGCTTGCTTTTTGTGGGCAAAAGCGGACCAACTTACGGCTGGCAAAAAACGTTAGATAACTACAAAAAAGGCTATCCCAATAAAGCCGCAATGGGTTTGCTCACCTTTGGTATTAAAAAAGTAGATTTTTTAGCGAAAGACAAGGCCTTTGTATTGGGCAGTTGGCACGTAAAACAGGAGAAGGATGAACTTAAAGGTTACTTTACCTTGTTGTTGCGCAAAATTGATGGCCAATGGAAAGTAGTGGTAGACCATAGTTCCTAGTTTAAATATAGCCTGTCGAAATGAAAAACAAACCGAATAGACAGATGAAAAACTTAAAAAGTGCATTGTGCTTGTGTTTTGGTTTATTGTTGCTTGGGGCCTGCAATTACAAATCGGGCGCTGATAAAGAATACAAAAAGTACGTAAAGGACGGCTTAAGCATTAGCTTGCCAAAGTATTGGAAAGTAACCAAAGACAAGGCAGTTGAAGGTGTTGCCAATGGTAGGCTGATTTCTGCCAGCAATGAAGAACCTTTGAGCAAGGAAACCTATCTGGTTATTACAAAGGTGGAAAAAACGGATAGTCTAACCCAGATAATGGATACCTACATTAACAACTTGAGGGCTAGCCATAACAAGCGGAAAATAGAGTTTGGCCTGCTTGATAAGGTAACTAAAATTAAAATAGATACAATTACTGCATTAAGGGTCGAATTTGAAACCCGGATCGTCAATACGCGCAATTCGGGCAGCATTACTGTTTTTAATACCCAAAATCATACTTGTGCATTTGTTTTTAACGGCTCCGTAAAGGATAAAAAGGAGAATGCGAAGGTTTTGGATTCGGCATTAAAATCATTTAAGCTAGATTAAAGTTAGCCGGATTTAAGGCTCGTTTAAAATATTTTTATAGCAAAAGGTGGGTGTAGACGTCTACTTCTAGGGATGCCACTGACGGGTGTCCACACCCATCAGAATGTTCAAACAAATGAATCTAGAGGCGCTTAACTAAAGTGCTTTCTGAACTTTTAAAACTCATCCAGCTTGAAATTTTTGTAATAAAAGTCCTTATCTGCATCGGTAATCTCACGGATGACTTTGCAGGGATTGCCGGCGGCGAATACATTGTCTGGAATGGCTTTGGTAACCACGCTACCCGAACCGATTACCGTGTTGCTACCGATGGTAACACCTGGATTGATCACCACATTGCCCCCAATCCAAACATTATCGCCAATGCTTATCGGCTGTGCCCACTCAAATTCCTGGTTCCTTAAATGCGGATGTATCGGATGCCCTGCAGTATAAATGGCTACATTGGGCGCAATAAACACATTGCTGCCGATGCTTACCTTGGCGCAGTCTAAAATAACCAGGTTGAAATTCGCATAAAAATTATCACCAATCTCAATGTTGTAGCCATAATCGCACCTGAATGGTGGTTCTACATAAAACATCTTTTCGGTTTTGCCGAAGAGCCTTTTCAGCAATTCTTTGCGCTGCTTGATGAATTTTGGCGCCAGGCTGTTAAACTCAAAAACAATTTCCCTTGCCTTTAATCTTTCTTTGGATAATTCGGCATCGCCGGCTTGATAGGCTTTGCCACTCAGCATTTTTTGTTTTTCGGTAAGAGGAGTTTGTTCCATGGATTTATTCTGGTTTGAAATGTGGTTAAATTTAATGAAGCTTACTAGGTACGATCTGTTTTAGAACAGCGAAAACGCTACTTTATTGCCATCCCAATCCACTACTTCGATATTATTGAGTTGTGGATCATTCAAACCAATCAGGTAGGCCCTAATCTCTTCGAGAGAAGCAGATTCGTGAATACAAAGGCCCCATAAACTATCAAATGTGCAAGTGAACAATTGTTGCTTTATTTTTCGTTCTATCTCCGCCTTGTCTAACGTTGCCTTATAAATTTGAGTATTTTCTTCCAGTTGGGAAGTATCGCCATAAAGAACGTTAATATGTCGTTGTAAAATAGAAGCAATCTCGCCTAAATATTCGTCATGAAGCTGATCACGGACATTGGTAAAATTAAATGGATTGAAATTGGCATTGTATGCCGCAATAGTCTGATTGTTGAGGTCGAGCATTATGATGCCATAATTGTTCAGGCTGGCAGAGAAAGGAGTGGTTATCGATTCGAACGAAATATCAATCTCAACGTGTTTATTGGTACTGACAAAATGAAAATCACTCCGGGGGTTGTGAGTAGGCCGTTTTTGAGAAAAATCAGAAAACCCATGCTCCTTTAAAAAGGAGAAATGATTTTCGAACAGCGTTCTCATGTATAGATTCAAATCAAAGTCGGCCATGCGTGCTTTAAATGAAAAACGGGACTTCATTGCTGAGCGTCCCGTTTTGGTATTTTATATTTGGTTGTTATGGTCTGTTTTTGGCCAAAGCCCTTTCGGCAACTTTAACTGCTTTTTTCTCTCTCCAGTTGGCATATTTTTCTTTAAATGCCATTTTGATCAAGCTATCTACAGCACCGTGTCTAAACAAGCTCCAAACGCTGGCTACTTTTCTGCTGATCGACTGATCCCAAGCCCTTAAGCTTAAAGAGAACGAACCGTCTACATATTTCATCCAGTGCCACATTCCGGTAGGCATAAACAAGGTATCGCCATGCTCTAAAAATATTTCATAGCCTTCTACACCATTTAATGCAGGGAATTTTTCGAAATCGGGATTGTCTACTTTGTAATCTTCTAATGCATAGGTTGCATTTGGCAAGCAATATAAACGATCTTTCCATTTGTAGTCGAACAAGATGATGTGCTTACGGCCACCAAAATGGGTATGGAAGATATGTGGCAAATCGATGTCGTAGTGCAGGAAGGTTACCGAATTGGAGCCGCCAAAAAACATGGCCGGCATGCTCTCGATAAAGCCACCCATCAAATCTTTCGGAATTTTAATGTCGTTGATCAGGCTCGGAACTTTTTTGAAGAGGTTAAAGAAGAAAATCCTTAATTCCGTTGGTTCGCGCTTGATCAAATCCAGATAATCGCCAAATTTCATATGTGCAGTTGCCGCATTGATCGGTTTTGACGGATCTGCCTTCGAGTTGTCATAGAGGGGCACCTCTAGTTCTCCGGCAATTTCCTTTAAATATTCTGTTGTCCACTTTTCGCGGGCAGGCCAGTCTTTAGTTAATCCTTTGATTACCAATGGGCGTCTTGCATCAAGATAATTTTTCTTGAAATCTTCTCTGCTAATGTTTTCAACGGTATCAACCGGTTTTAAGATAAAGCTCATAGTGTGGCAATATTAGTCGTACGGGAGCAAGGATCTGTTCTTCCTCCAAACACAAAAATGTAAATTAAAATTTGAAAAGTATATGCTTTGTACATAAAATGTTAACACTATGATAATACAATGATTTTTGCAAAAGCCCATCAAACAAAAAAGCGCCACGAAAAATCGCGACGCTCTGGTTTTGGCATTAAGCTTTGCTTAGTTAGGCATTAAAACAGTATCAATTACATGGATTACCCCATTTTTTTGAAATACGTCTTTAATCGTCACTTTGGCTGTCCCTCCTTTTTCGTCCTTAAGCATCAGGTTTTTGCCTTCCATCCATGCCCATAGCTTGCCACCTTGTACGGTAGTTAACTCGGCTTTGCCACCGCCAGCTTTAATGGCTGCCGCAATTTCTTTGCTGCCCATTTTGCCAGCAACTACGTGGTAGGTTAAAATTTTGGTCAATGTAGCTTTGTTCTCTGGTTTAACCAATGTGCCAACGGTACCTGCAGGCAATTTGTCAAATGCTTCATTGGTTGGTGCAAATACCGTAAACGGTCCTGCGCTTTTTAAGGTTTCTACCAAGCCGGCAGCCTTAACCGCAGCTACCAAAGTTGTGTGGTCTTTAGAGTTAACCGCATTGTCCACAATATCTTTGGTTGGGTACATAGCTGCACCACCTACCATAGGATTATTTTGGGCTTTGACTTGGGTTGAGCATGCCATAGCTACTACGACAACTGCAAATAGGAATATTCTTTTCATGTTTCTGATTTTGATTTGAAAAGAGATACGCAACACAGGAATATCCGGATTTTTACAAGCAGAAAATATTTTTAAATTAACTGATTATCAGGATATTGAATTTTTAAAGAGGCCTAGGTAACCTTGGCCTTGCGAATAATTTTAGAGAATAGCCTAGGAAAGAAGCGCTTGAGCAATACGCCTTTGGTTTCTTTTCCGCCAATATAAACTTCTTCTTTTTTGTGCTCGATGGCTTTGATGATGGCCTGTGCGCAAACTTCGGGCAACATGCCGTTTTCTTGTGCGCTGTCCATGGTGCCTTGTGCCGAGCCGTTGGCCGTAAGGGCGTTAATGGTTACCTTAGTTTTGATAAAGCCGGGACAGGCCAAGAGTACCTGGATATTGGGATTGTCTATTTCAATGCGAAGGGAGTCGAAATAGCCGTGTAGTGCATGCTTAGACGCTGAATAGGCCGAGCGAAACCTGGTGCCGAACTTGCCTACCAAGCTGCTTACCGCTACAATGCTGCCGTTGCCTCTGGCTAGCATCTGTGGCAAAATTGCTTTGCTAAGGATTACGGTTCCCCAAAAATTAACGGTCATGAGTCTTTGCTCGGTAGCCAAATCTGTTTCCAGTGCCAAACCCCGCTGACTAATCCCACCGCTGTTGATGAGGATATCCACCCTGCCATAAATGCGCAAGGCGTCTGCGGCTTTTGCAGGCAATGAATCAGTATCGGCCAAATCAAGCGATAAAACATGCACATCGATCTGAGCCTTGCAATTTGATTTTACGCGGTACAATTCATCCCGGTTTCGAGATGAGATGATGAGTTTGGCACCCAATGCATTAAAGGCATAAACCAAAGCTTCGCCAATGCCTGAGGAGGCGCCCGTAATCCAAACTATTTTATCCTTCATTTGAGGTCTCTGCTAAGTCTTGTGGCTTGGCGGATTTAGCTGCGGTTGCCTTTTCGTATTTCTCATCATATTCAGGTCTCAAAGTGCCCATCCACCTATCCCAAAATAAGAAATATAAACCATAATTGCCCTTAAAATATTGATGGTGCATGTTGTGCGCCACAGAAGTACTTACCCATTTGCCTACCCAGGTTTTGTGAAAGCGTTTTGGAAAGAGCTCATAGCCCAAATGTCCATATACATTGTACACGAACATAATGAAAAAGAAAACCGCCAAATGGAGCTCATGAACAGGCATGATAAAGATGATGATCACAAAAATGCCTGTTTCTACAACGGCTTCCAAAGGATGAAAGGAATAGGCAGTCCATGGTGTAGGACTGGTAGATTTATGATGCACCAAATGAAAAAGCTTAAAAAGTTTAGGATGGTGCATGATCCGGTGGGTCCAGTAGAAATAAGTATCGTGGATGAGGAACATGAGCGGGAAGGCCAAAAAGAAATAGACCCAGCCATAATCGCTAATGTTTTGGTAAAGTTGCGTATAGGGCCTTACGGCATCATTGGTTAAAAATATGACCGGCAAGGCGCCAAAAATCAAAATGGTAATAACCGAATAGAAAATATCTCGCCTATGGTCAGACATTTTTGGCATTTTGGTCTGAATCCTTCGGCCGCTGAATCGTTCCTTAAATAAGATGTAAAAGATCAGGAAAGCAAGGCCAGCAATAAAGAAATAACGAGTACCTACCTGAAAAGAAAATTTAAAAAGATTTTCCCAAGTCATAAATATTGAAAATAGAGGATGATTACAAAATTACGGAAAATGCTTCAGATTACTACTCTTCGTCGCCTGTAAAAAGCGATGCAGCAATACCATCGGCAAATAGCTTGCCTTCATTGGTCAGCTTGGCTTTTTGAGCTTCTAAAACCACCTGTCCCTTTTCAATAAAAGGTTGTAGTTGCGCAATGGTTTCGCTGGCCAGGTGCGTGCCGAAGTCTTGCGTAATTTTTTGCAAGTCGGTACCCCACATCGTGCGAAGCGAAGTCATGATGTATTCGTTAAAACGATCTGTAGCCGTAAGCTCTTCTACGGTTTCGGCCAGTTGTTTAGTGCCGAGTTGGGCCAGGTATTTGGCATTGTTGGCGATGTTGATGTAACGCGTTTGTCCGTCAAATCCGTGTGCAGATGGCCCGATGCCCAAATAGGGGATGCCTCGCCAATAGTTGGTGTTGTGTACGGCATATTTTCCAGGTAGGCTGTAATTGGAAATTTCGTAATGTTCAAATCCCGCCTTTTGCAATTCTTCGGTCAGCATTAAGAACTGATGGGCACTTTGCTCATCGCTGAGCCTGCTTTGCTTGCCTTTTTGGATGGCATTGGCCAAAGCCGTACGTTCTTCTACAGTTAAAGAGTAAGCCGAAATATGTGGTGTCTGCAATTCGATGGCTTTGTTGATATTGGCCTGCCATTTGGTATCGGTTAGTAGGGGATAGCCATAAATCAAATCGATGCTCAGGTTTTCAAAGCCTGAATCCTGGCTTCTTTTGATGCAGTTTTCGGCTTCTTCGGCATGATGGGCACGGTTCATCCACAGCAAGTCTTCTTCAAAAAAAGACTGGATGCCAATGCTGAAACGGTTAATGGGCAACTGTCTCAATTCCTTGAGCTTCTGTGCGCTCAGGTCATCCGGATTAGCTTCTAGTGTAATTTCTGCATCGCTTGCTATGGCGAAATTATGGTTTAGCTTATCGAATATTTTTTGGAGCGAGGCCATGGGCAATACCGATGGAGTGCCGCCACCAAAATAAATGCTGCCTATCTGTTCGTTGATCCGGTCTTTTTTAAGGTCGAGTTCTGTACAGATGGCATCGGTCATTTCATCAACCTGCTTTAAAGAAGTAGTAAAATGAAAATCGCAATAGGTACAAGCCTTTTTGCAGAAGGGGATATGGATGTAAATGCCGGCCATTATTTATGATTTATTGTTACCCCTGTGTTACTTGGATCAAATTTGGATCAACAAAAGTAACAAAAAACAAACCTGATTAGGTGATGAGCAAAATCAAATATGTAATCAAGAAACGCGGTCTCGATTAGCATGTATCATAGCGTAAGAAAAAGAAAGCCAGTTAAAGATAGGATTATACAGATCAGGTACGGTATCTACTGGGATCTTACGGCTTTTCAAGCGGCCATAAAAACGAAGAAGAGCAACCGTGAATAAAAAAAGCGCAAATAGATTTGCCTAGGATCATCATAAAAAAACCAGGTTAAAAGCCAGATATCTTTCAAGTGCTTGTTAAAAATAAGTGAATTTTAGTTAGTTGGATGAAACGCTATAACTATTCTTTTATTGTAAAGCGCATTTTCTGAACAAAGTCTGAGCGTATTGAATATGCTTGCATGTATTTAACTGAAAGTTAAATACTTATCTGTTTTAGGTAATTTTTTGGCGAACCTTAGGTATTTTTTTTAAGAGATAATTGCCCTGATCTGCAATAAAAAAAGTAAAATTGTATAGGTAATCACTGGATCAGTACGTTCTTTTTTGTTCATTTTGTTCACGCTTGTTCAGCGATGCCAAACTGTTTAAATTTCTACCCTATTGTTGCCGGCTATGATGAGAATCAATCCTACCCATCGCTTTCCCAAATTCTAAATGAGCGGTTTATTTGCTTCTAACCTCCGTGTGTTAATCACTGATGATCATTTGGTCATTCAGCAAGGCCTTGGCTATATCATCAAGGAATCTTTTCCCCAAACAGCTATTGCCTACTCGGGGTCATTGAATGCTACGCTGGTTTTGCTTGAAAAACAGAAGTTTGATCTCCTGATCCTTGATATCAATATACCTGGTGGAAACGATTTTCACATGGTGGAGAAGATAAAATCCATTCAACAGGACATTAAAATCCTAATTTTCTCTTCCTATGAAGAAACCATTTACGCCCTAAGGTATTTAAAAGCCGGTGTAAACGGTTATTTGGAGAAAAGTGCTTCTGAAGAACAGATCATCAATGCCATTACTAGCATTTGCACGAGAGGAAAATATGTAAGTGACCAGGTGAAGGAGCAATTGCTAGACAGCCTTAATCATGATAACATGCCCGTTAGCCATGGGGTGTTAACTAACCGTGAGATGGAAATTGCCAAATTTGTTGCAGAAGGAAACAGCACCAATGCCATTAGTGCAAAAATGAACCTGCAAGCCTCGACCATTAGTACGCATAAGAAAAATATATTCGAAAAACTCAAGATTTCCAATGTGGCCCAACTCATCGAAATCTTTAGGATGAATCAATATTAAGGCATTTGAGCAAACTGTAAGTCAAAGCGGGTACCCTTAGCTAAGCGTTCTGCTTTAATGTTCACCTTTATTTTTGGCGCCAGTTCTTTAATCATTTTTAACCCAAGGCCGTTAGACACTTCGTTACCTTTCGAAAAGTTAAGCCAATCGGCAATCTCAGGCGGCAAGCCCGAACCTTCATCGGTAATGATAAGGGTAATGCCATTTGCCGTTTTTAAGGTGCTGAAAACCACTTCGCCATTTGCACTAAATTTCACCGCATTATCTAAAAGGTTATGAATAATCACTGATAAAATCAGACCATCGGTAAGAACCAAGGTTCCCTTTTCAACCTCATTCTTAAAGGTAATGTTATGGTATACGCCTGCTTCCGAAAAAATATCCATTTTTCTGGCAACCAGATGATATAAATCGAGCGGGGTAAAATCCAATTGAACATCATTAACGAAGAGCTTGCTGTAATTGAGGAGGTTTTCTGTAAAGTAAAACATGCCTCTGGAAGACAGATAAATCGCTCGTGCTACTTCTTTTAAGTTGGGATTTTGTTCGGGGTTGATGTAAAGCTGCTTGCCGCTGATCATCATGTATTTCAAAGGACTTTTAATGTCGTGCGTAATGGCGGCCAATAGTCTTTTTTGAAAATTAGATTGTGCTTCAAGCTGATTTTGCGAATCTTTTAAACTTTGAATGTTATTGGCCAGTTCCTGTGTCCTGCGGTGCACAAGCTCCTCCAACATTTTATTGCGCTTTAATATTCTGGAAGTTCTTTGCCTAAAAACTAGCATCATGAGCAATAAGATAAAAGCGACAGTAAGCAACTTGAACCACCAGGTTTCGTAAAACCTAGGCAATACCTTAATCACAAAGCTTTTGTAGGTGTAGCTTTGGCCAAAACCAGCGGCCTTTCTAATTAACAATTCATGCGTGCCCGAAGAAAGGGTGGAAAACGTAATGGCCGCATTAGGCTCCAGTGGGATCCAGTTGTTCTCATCCTTCAGTTTATACTCAAACTGCAGGTTATGTCTGTCTCCAAAGTAAGGCGTAGAAATCATGATATTGAGCCTTTCGAAATCAGGGTTGATATTTAACGTGTTCGAAAGCTTTACTTCTTGGTTATCACGAAGAATTTTGTCAATATAAATCGGTTCGTTGGGTAATTCCGTTTGCACCAGGTTAGGATCAAACATAACCGAACCCACTAAGGAAGGAAAAACCAAGTTTCCATCATTTAAGGCCACTCCGCAAGGCTGACAACCGCCATTAAACTCGTTGATGTTGAAGCCATAATCCTGATTAAAGTAGTTATAGTACACCTCATCTTTAGCGCCCCGATGAAAAGCAAGCAAGTCTTTAATAGCTACCTGAAACATGCCCTTATTGGTTGTTATCCAAAAAAAGCCCCGTTGATCTGCCACCAAACAGTGGGAAGAATTGAGATACCTGTTTTTATCCAAAGGCATCTTTTTTAATAGCTCATTCTTATACAGATAAAAGCCATCACCATAAGTACAAATCCATGCCTCATCCTGTCTCACTAAAATATCCCTGATATGGAAATCAGACATTTTAGGGATGGCCGATAATTTCTTTTGTTTTAAATGATACCTGAAAAGCCCTTTATGCGTACCCACCCATAAATAATCGCCCTGCTCTCTTAAAACGCTGACATTTTTTAATTTCAATACCTCCTGCGGGCCCGCTTTAGGGTTTTCCGCCTCAAGAGTATAAATGGCACCCAGTGTACCAATCCACAGTAGCCCATCGTTGCCCATGTACAGGCAAGAGGCACTAGCTGGAAAAGTATATTTTGCTAACTGTTTACGGCCATCCGCTGATAATTTAAAAATGGACGAATCCTTTTGTACCCAAATATGGCTTTGCCCATCTATCGTGATGGAGAAGTTATTGCTATATTGATGAAGCAGAGGCAAACGGGATTCTTTCCCATCCGTTTGGAGCAGGCTGCCATTGGCAAACAATACCGTGTGCTGGTTATAAGGAAAAAGCGCATACTTGATACTTTTGTCAAACTGCTCCTTTGCCATTTTCGAATTAAATACAGAAAGCTGGATCACATAAAGCCCCTGTGTTAAACTACCTAAAAAGAACTTTTTCGATGAATCATTGTAATAAATGGTGATGATGTTTTTCTCCGTAAGATCGAACCCTTTTAACAATCGTTTACTGCTAAGTACCTTCCCGTTGTATTGAAGCTGGTAAACAGATTTGTTGACGTAGACAAATGCCTGATCAGTGGCATTGCTCCAAAATACTTTCAACCTACTTTCCGAAGCGCTTTTCTCCAGGGTCAAGTCGCCAGTGATGGCGACCTGAGTAATGCCTTTTTCATCAATTAAATCGGCGCTGCTATTGGTGTTGATATGGAATAGCTGTTTTTGGGAAACAAAGAAAAGCGAGGTATTACGGTATGGATAGGAGAGTTCCTTTGTCTTTTTTCCTTGGTAATAAACCACTTTGTTTTGCCTGATTTCGCATCGCTCACTCCCAGAAAGCTGAACTTTAAATACGGGGGTATTTTCAAACCTTAGGGGCGATTCTTCCATCAAAGAACCAGAACTATTAGAATGAGGGAAAAGAAATTTAAAGGGCACAAGTTGAGGTGAAGTGTTGCCCTTTTTGATGGGGATAAACTCATGGTATTCGGTCTCCGCATATAAGATTCCTGTTTTTAAATCACGTTTTAAGCTGTTGATCCTGTTAGAGCGATGATGTGTGTTAAAGTTATCATATACTAAAAATTGATGACCATCATATCGGGTTAAACCACCTTCGGTAGCTAGCCATAAATACCCTCTTTCATCAGGGGCAATAGATTTGATACTATTCTGGGGAAGGCCATCGATATCGGAATAGGTTTTTACGCTATAATTCTCCTGGCTTTGAACATAAAACGAAAAGAAAAGAAGAATTAGAAATATAGAGGTTGAACGGCGCATATCCTATTTATCGGCAAGTTATCTGCCTACGAATCTATTGAATTTTCGGCCGCTAACCTATCTTTTGATCCCTTGTTTACCAAGTGTTTTAAAAATATTACTAGTAGGTATAGAATTAATTCTATTTCCGGGCAGAATAGTTTCTAAATACATTTCAAAAACTACAATTTAATTTTGATAGCAGAATCAATCCCTAACGAATCTGCTCTATATTATGCCTCAATCTAATTGTCATCTCACGGCTATTTGTCAAAACTATAGGCAAAATAAAACATCAGACTTCCTTTTAAACTTAGTTAAATGAAAAAAACTCTACTCATTTGTCTTCTTGTGCTTTTTGCTTTCCAGCTTCGTGCTGCCGACTACTATTGGGTAGGCGGTGCGGGTAGCTGGACCGACCTTAACCATTGGGCCTCCACTTCTGGTGGGGTAGCCAACAAGTCTATTGTACCTGGTACAGGCGACGATGTTTATTTCGACGCCAATAGTGGCTTGGCCAACAATACCTTGATCACATTGCCCACTTCTGGTCATGCAGTTTGTCGTAACATGTCGTGGAATGGCGTGACCACGGCAGCTATTTTTAGGAACACAGGCAGTTTCCAATTGCAAGTTTATGGTAACTTAGAATTAGCCGCTTCCGTACGTTACGCCATCATGTCCCTCAACTTTGTGGGTAGTGCTAATGCTACGTTTCGAACCAACGGTGCAGCTAGGATTAACCAAGCAGGTTACTACAATTCATTTGCGGTTAACAAAACAGGAGGTGCATCAGTTAAACTGTTAGATGCCATTTCAGGTGACTTAGCGGTGCAAAATATTAACCTTATTACAGGTCTCTTGGATTTATCAGGAAACACTCACACCATTACCAATCTAAATGCAGCAGGAGCTACAGTGAGAAGCTTGAACATTAGCAATGCCAATATTGCAGTAGGAGGTACCTGGGATACCAGGGGATCAAATATGACCCTTACGGCAACAGGGTCTACCATTACCACTGATATGTTCCACGCTACTGGTTTAACTTTTGCAAAAGTGACTGCAACGAGGAATAATCCAGACATGGAGATCAATAGCAATACCTTTAATGAGTTGATATTAGCGGCTGAAGTAGCGCCAATAGGTACACAAAGGATAGGCGCAAGCAATACCATTAACCGTTTAGAGTTTAAAGGTGGAGGTCGTATTGCTGGTGCTGGCAACGTGATTGGCACCATGGTATTGGCCCCAGGAAAAGGCTATATCTTTCATGGCAATAACACCATTACCACGGCATTGCAAGGCAACACGCCAGATTGTGATGCTCTGGGCGAATTGAGGGGAGCAGATGCCAACGCTAAATTAACTTTTAATGCAGGCGCAACAGCAGATATCCGAAATGCTTTAATTTCGAGCCTTACAGTGGTGGGTAGCATTACACCTATTGCGGTAGTGGGTGAAGACGGAGGCGGCAATATTGGTTTTAACATTACGCCAAGAACTGGTGGTAACGCTACCCTATATTGGGTAGGTGGCGGTGGCGACTGGAACGATAAAGCACATTGGAGCTACACCAGTGGTGGCGCAGGTGGTGCTTGCGTACCCTTTACTACTGATAATGTAGTGTTTGACGCCAATAGTGGTTTTACCGCTGCCAACAAAACCGTAACAGGTACCAGTACCATTAGATGTCATGACATGACATGGACCAATGTAACGAACTCGCCGATATTAGACATTGGTGCTTATACCATGGAAATATATGGTTCTATTGAATTAGACCCAACACTTACCCTTGCTTCTGCAAATACACAGTATGTAAGAGGCATGATCCAATTAAAAGGTACCGAAGCCTCTACCTTTAAATCAAAAGGCGCAAGCTTAGGTAACCCTTTATTCAATATTGATAAAACAGGTGTTAATGGTGGAATGACCATTTTAGATGACCTGACCTTTCCCGCATGTAGTTTAAGAGTGGCCAGCGGTAAGTTGTTAATGCCTGGTCGTATCATCAACATTGCAGAGATCAGAAGTCAATCGACCTTGGTGCGTACCATAGATTTTAGCAACAGTACCATTACCGTAAATGACTGGGCTAACGACTCCAGAAACTGTACGTTTGTAAACAATGCGGCAGGTTCTTTCATCACTGCTCAGGTTTTCTTTATTTCAAATGGATTAACTTATCCAAAAGTACACCTGAACACCATTTTAAATGCCGTTAACATTACGGGTACCACGATTAATGAGTTGGTATTTACCAACACCAGTCCTACCTCGTCGCTATTTGCGTTAAGCGGTGCAGGTGGTAATACCATTGGCACCTTAGATATAAGGAGTGGTGGTGTCACCATTATGGGGAACAATACCATTACTAACTTATTATTAACCCCAGCACGTACCTATAATTTCCGTAACAGACAAACCATTAACGGACTTTTTCGTTTCAATAATCCTGATTGCGAAGGTTTAGGCGAAATGAGAGGTTTTGAGGGCACCTCGCCAACCTTAAACTTTGGCCCAGCAGCCACATTAGATGTTAACAATGTGTATGTACAAAACATGGCGGCTACAGGTAGTGGTGTACCCATCACTGTAGCAGGTGCCGACGCAGGTGGTAACACAGGCTTTGTATTTACTTCTTCTACAGGAGGTGCACGTTATTGGGTAGGTGGCGCTGGCGATTGGAATGACTCTGCACATTGGAGTACCACCAGCGGCGGTGCAGGCGGGGCTTGTGTACCCACCGTAAGCAACGATGTATTTTTTAATGCCAATAGCTTTACCGCAGGGAGCAATGCTGTCACCATTTCGCAAGGTAACGCCTATTGCCGTAACATGGATTGGACAGGGGTAACCAATGCCCCTACTTTTACCAAACCTGGAACGCTTACTTTAGAAATTTGGGGCAACTTGGTGTTAAGTCCTGCATTAAATCCTAACATTAGGGTAGCTTTTATGGGACCTGCTAATGCCACCTTTACCCCTGCTAATGCCACCTTGGGTACCTTTAGCATGGATATTATTAAACCTATTGGCAGTAGCTTAACGTTTACACAAGACTATAACAACCCTAACGCAGTAATTGTATTGAACAGTGGGGAGCTTAACCTCAATGGTCGTACCATTACCGCATCGGTAATTACCGATAACTCAGGTACACAAGCCACCAGTCTCGACGTTAGAAATGCCAATATTAATGCCAACTGGCAATATACAGGCACCAGCAAAACCTTACAGGCCACAGGTTCAAATATCAAGGCAGGTATTTTTAGGGTAAATGCGGGTACTTACGACAAAGTAGAAGTGCTTGCCACAAGTTCTAGCAATGTGGCCATCTTAAATACCACCATTGCTGACCTTTTGTTTAGCAATGCCGCAGGAACCTCACAAGCTTATATTGGCGCCAACAACACCATCGGTCGCTTAGAGTTTAAAGGAAAAGGTGCCATTAGTGGCACCGGAAATACCATCGAAACCTTGATTTTTGCCCCAGGTAAAGTATATACTTTCCTAAGTGGATCTACTACCACCATTACTAAAGATTGGTTTGGTAGCGGTACCCCTTGTAACCTTACCGAAATCAACAGTTCTACTACAGGCGCATTTACCGTAAACAAAACCACGGGCACTGTAGAGTTTGATTATGTTAGGTTACGCAACATTACTGCCACAGGCACTACGCCATTTAAAGCTTTAGAGCACTCTGAAGATTTAGGTGGCAATACCAATTGGTCTATTTTACCTTATAACAATACCACACCTATCCTTGGCTTAGGTACCGATAAAACTTTATGTGCCGATGCCTTTCCTTATACCATTAAGACTGACGGTTTCTTCGCCTCGCCAATGGCCACTTTCGCTTGGGGCGATGGCAGTACAGGGTCAACTTTGGTGGCAGCAGGGCCAGGTACTTATACCGTAACGGTAAGCTATCCTGATGGTTGCTCACGTACCGACGAAATTGTATTGACCAAAAGCGATGTGGTGATTGCACCTATTACCGGTACGGCTAACGTATGTGCCACAGCGACCACTACCTTAAGCTCGGCCACTACCGGTGGCGTATGGAGCAGCAGCAATACCGCTGTAGCTACCGTAAGTACTACAGGCGTAGTTACTGGTGTTACTGCAGGTACAGCTGATATTATTTATACCGTAACCAATGGCAATGGCTGCGTAGGCACCATACAACAAACCGTGACGGTAAATGCCATGCCAGTAGTAGCCACTACTACAGGCGCAAGCTCGCTATTTGTTGGCGACAACATCACTTTAGCCAACACTACACCAGGTGGGGTATGGAGCAGCAGCAATACCGCTATTGCTACCGTTGATGTAAACGGCATAGTGACAGGGGTAGCAGCAGGTACGGCCAACATTATTTATACCGTAACAGGTACTGGAAACTGTGTAGCAACCAACACACATGCCATTACCGTTGACGCTTTTGATCCCGCAAAACGTGTATTAAGCGTGACCAAAACCACTGATGCCGCAGAACCAATTACGAACGGTGCTTTTGCCATCAGCTTACCAACAGGGGTAAATGCCCTTGAAAATATTACCGTTACCTATGCCGTAACAGGTACGGCTACCGCAGGCAGTGATTATACTGCCTTAACAGGCACGGCCACCATTTTGGCGGGCCAAAACAGTGTATCGGTTCCAGTAAATGTAGTGGACGATTCACAGATAGAACCTACAGAAACGGTGATTTTAACCTTATCTGCGGGAACCTCTACCACCTATACCTACACCCTTAGCCCTACGGCAAACAACGCTACGCTAAACATTAGCGATGATGATGACTTGCCAGCTAACCGTGTGTTAAGCGTAACCGCACAACTAAATGCCAACGAGCCTAATAACACTGGTACCTTTACCGTGGCTTTGCCAACAGGCGTATTGGCCCCTGAAAACATTACGGTAGCTTACACGCTAAGCGGTAGTGCAGTAAATGGTACCGATTACCAAAACCTTACCGGTACAGCTACCATTTTAGCGGGTCAAAACAATGTAGTGATCGACGTAACCGCTATTGATGACCAAATTATTGAACAAACCAAAGACATTATATTAACGCTTACAGGCGGTACCACCACCAGTTCGGGAACCTTTGGAGTGCATGCAACCGATGGCGTGGCTACCCTTTTGCAAGCAGATAACGATTACACGGCAGCTACCAGATTATTGGCGGTAACCAGCAATGGCAATGCGGCAGAGCCTGGTACGCATAGCGGCTTTACCATTAGCTTGCCTACTGGTTACGTAAGTGCATTGCCAATTACGGTAACTTACGCCTTGAGTGGTACGGCTACTTACGGTGCCGACTACAGTAGCGGTTCGGCCACTACGGTGACCTTGCCTGCGGGGCAAAACAGCGTAAACGTTCCGATCAATGTCATCAACGATGGAATTATTGAACCTACGGAAACGGTTACCCTAACCATTACCAGTGGGGTGGCTATGCAAGGCGCTACGACCGTGTTTAGCTTTACACCTAACCCAACGGCACCTAATGCCAGCATGAACATTGCGGATGATGACAACACGGCAAGCAACAGAACCTTATCGGTAAGCGCACAAAACGGTGCCGAACCAGCCGCCAACGGCCGCTTTACCGTGAGCTTGCCTACTGGCATTACAGCAACAGAAAACATCAACCTTACTTATAACCTGAGCGGTACCGCTACTTCAGCAACTGACTATAAAGCGATTGCAGGTGCCATTGTGATCCCAGCAGGACAAAACAGTGTAGAAGTACCGCTGATTGTTATTGATGATAAGGTGATAGAAGGTACGGAAACGGCGATCTTTAACCTGACCAGCGGTACTTCGACCAACTTTAACTTTACGGCATCCGCTTCGGCAAATAGCGCCACTGCGCAAATTGCAGACGATGACGCGGCGGCAAATACCACCGTGGTTTTGTTAACCAAAGTATCAGATGCGGTAGAAGGTGGTGCGGCAGGACAGTATAGAATTTCATTGCCTCCTGGCGTAACCAGTGCCGAAGCCATTACCATTAACTATACCACCGCAGGTACGGCGACTACTCCTGCCGACTATAGCTTAGGAAATGTAACGGGTAACCAAGTGATCATCCCAGCGGGAGATAATGAAGTATTTGTGAATGTAAATGCGCTTGCTGATGCAGTGGTGGAAGGTCCTGAAACAGTGATCTTAAACCTTACCTCGGCATCCTCGCCATCAACTGCTTATACCATTGATCCAACAGGTAATGGTGCAGTAGTAACCATTGTAGACATGACCAGCACGAGCAGTACGGCATTACAGTTAACTGCTGCGGTGAATGGTGCCGAGCCAGCAGCTAATGGCAGCTTTACCATTAGTTTAGTTGGAGGTGCAACCTCAACCTTCCCTATTACGGTAGGCTATAGCTTATCGGGCAATGCCATTGCAGGACAAGATTATAAGAACTTTGGCACCATCACCATTCCTGCCAATCAAAATAGTGTGACCATTCCTGTAGAAATTTTGGACGACAAGATCATCGAGGGTACGGAAACCATGACGTTCACCATCCTATCGGGCAGTGCCATTAATGGTGGTACCGCTTATACTTTCCCAGCGGCTTCGGCATTGGGCATCGCCGTGACGATTACCGATGATGATACAGCAGCTGGCAACCGCGTATTGGCCGTAGCCAAAACAGCAGATGCGGCCGAGCCTGATCAAGCAGGTAGCTTTACCGTTAGTTTGCCTACAGGTTATACCTCAAGTAGCAACATTACCCTTAGCTACACCATGAGCGGTACGGCCACTCGCAATACCGATTATACCATTGCTACCGTAACCCTACCTGCAAACACCAATAGCCTAACCCTGCCTGTGTTGGTAATTGATGATCAATTATTAGAACCTACAGAAACGGTAACCTTGACCTTGAATAACTCGGCAGACGGAAACGGATTTACGTATACACCAGCTTCAGGCGCAAATGCAGCTACCTTGAACATTGCCGATGATGATAACACGCCAGCCAACAGAATGTTGAGCGTTACAGCCAATGCCAACGCCACTGAAGGCGGTACCGCAGGAAGCTTTATCATTAAATTACCAGCAGGCATTAACGCCGCCAGCAACACGACCGTGAACTATACCGTAGGAGGTACGGCAACCGGCGTGCTTGATTATGCGGCACTTACTGGAACCGCCACCATCCTTGCGGGTCAAAATAGCGTATCTGTAACGGTTACGCCAGTAGATGATAATGTTATAGAACCTACGGAAACCGTGACCTTAACCATTACGGGCGGTACAGATGGCACAAACGCTTATACCGCTGCCGTAGGTAGCGAAACGGCTTCGATAGACATTATTGATAATGATGCGAACGTAGACGCGAAGCGGACCTTGGCCATTGTAAGAACCGCACATGCCGCAGAGCCAGCAACCAATGGTGGCTTTAGAGTTCAGTTGCCTACAGGCATCACTTCGGCTGAAGACGTAACGGTGAACTATACCGTAGCAGGAACCGCTACGGCAGGAGCCGATTATAAAGCCTTAACGGGTACTATTGTATTGCCAGCGGGACAAAACCAAGTGGCCTTGCCCGTAGAGGTAATTGATGACCAGGTGATGGAGGTCATTAACGAAACCGTTATTGTGACCTTAACCGATGGGGCTTCACCTAGCTTTGCTTTCCCAATTACTGCAGTAGCGGCACAAAAATCAACCAGTTTAAATATTACGGATGATGACAATACAGCGGCCAACAGAACACTAACCCTGACTAAAATAGCCGACGCAGCTGAACCAAGCACCAACGGAATGTTCCGCGTGAGCCTTCCGCCTAATGTCCTTTGTGCAGTAAACGTCAACATCACTCAATTTACGAATGGAAGCACAGCTACAGCAGGTACAGATTACCAAGGAATAAGCCCCGTGGTTCTCCTAGCGGGCCAAAACTATGTAGATATTCCCGTTAAGGTGATTGATGATAAAATCATTGAAAATACAGAAACGGTAAGAATGGCCCTTTCAGGAACAGGTACTGCTGGCTTCCCTTACACCTTCACTTTGAATACTACACCAGTAGTGATGAACCTTACGGATGATGATAACATCCCAGCAAATAGGATCGTGAATGCTAGCGTAAACCGTAATGGTGCAGAAGGTGGCAGTGGCTTGAGGTTCGATTTCACCTTGCCTCCAGGCATCAGTTTATCAGAACAGGCAACCATTAACTTTACCGTTACGGGTAGTGCCACGAAAGGGGTAGATTATACGCCGTTAGCGTCGCAGTTTGATGGTGTGGTGAATATCTCGCCTAATTCTACTGGCGGTGCCGCTATTGTTGCCAATGTGGTAGACGACGCGATCATCGAAGGAATGGAAGATGTGATCATTACCATTAACAGCGTAACCAGCCCTAGCTTTAACTTCACCTTTGGAGGTCCAGCTACAGGTACCATTACAGATAACGATAATTTGCCTGCCAATTTAGTTTTGGCGGCAACTAAAACCGCTGATGCGGTGGAAGGGGGTGCCAATGGCGAATTTACCATTAGTCTACCAGGTACTGCTGCCACAGCAACCGAAGCCATTACCGTGAATTATACCTTAACCGGTACCGCAAACAATGGCACTGACTATACCGCCTTAACAGGTTCGGTAGTGATCCCAGCAGGTGACCACGAAGTGAAGATCCCAATAAGTGCAAACTTGGATCAAATTATTGAAGGGAACGAAACGGTGATCTTGACCATTACAGGTGGCAACTCAACCAGTTTTGCCTTCACCCCAAGTACCACCAGTGCAAGTGCTACGGTGAACATTACCGATGCCACCAACACGCCTGCTAACCGTACCTTGAGCATTGCCAAGTTAAATGATGCTGCCGAACCAGGTACTTCGGGCCGTGTAAGCATTGCCTTGCCAACAGGCATTACCGCTACCGAAAACATCAGCGTAAGCTACACCGTAGGTGGTACCGCCACTGCGGGAACAGATTATGCGGCCTTATCTGGTACGGCAACCATCTTGGCAGGACAAAATGGGGTAATTGTTCCAATTAGTGTGATCGACGATCAATTGATCGAGCAAACAGAAACCGTGAGCTTAACGCTCGTTAGCGGTACCAGCACTAACTTTGCCTTTACCGCTGCGGGCAACGTAACGGTAAACATTGCCGATGACGATAACATCCCAGCTAACCTGGTATTAAATGTGACCAAAACGGCAGATGCCGCAGAACCTTCAACACCTGGTAATTTCAATATTGCCTTGCCGGCGGGCATTACAGTGCCTACAGACATTACAGTGAACTATACCGTAACGGGTACAGCTGCCGCAGGATCAGATTATACTGCCTTTACCGGTGTGGCTACCATCCCTGCGGGAAGTAACAGCGTAGACCTCGCCTTAAACGTAATTGATGACCAAGAAGTAGAAGGTGCCGAGACCGTAACCCTTACGGTAACTTCGGGTACAGCAACAGGCTTGGTATTTACCGCAGGTACCAGCGAAACCATAGACCTTGCGGATGACGATAACATTCCTGCAAACTTGGTCGTGACCATTGCCAAAGCAACAGATGCGACAGAGCCAGCAACCGATGGCCGTTTCAGCGTGAGCTTACCAGCAGGTGTTACCCTGTCGGAAGACATTACAGTAAATTACACCGTAGCAGGTACGGCAACCGCAGGAACAGATTATACTGCGCTTTCGGGTACGGTAACCATTCCGGCAGGACAAAACTCGGTGAATGTACCGGTACTTATCATCGATGATCAAACCATTGAAGGTACCGAAACGGTAAGCGCCACCTTAACCAGTGCTACTTCAACCAGCTTTAGCCTATCGGCTAGTGGTAGTGCTACGGTAAACATTGTAGATGACGAAAACACCGTTGCCAACAGAACGTTAACCATTGCCAAAACTGCTGATGCTGCGGAGCCTACAAGCAATGGCAACTTCGCCATCAGCTTGCCAACAGGCATTACCGCTAACGAAAACATCACGGTGAACTATACCGTGGGCGGTACGGCTGTCGCAGGCACTGATTACACCGCGCTTTCGGGTACGGCAACCATTTTAGCAGGCCAAAATTCGGTAGCTATTACGGTAACGCCAAGCGACGACAGCATCATTGAGGGAGACGAAACAGTGATTGCTGCCTTAACCGGAGCTGCGTCGACTAGTTTTACCTTTACGGCTGCTAGCAATGCCACGGTAACCATCGCAGATGACGACAATAGCCCGGCCAACCGTGTAGTGAGCATCAGCAAAACAGCAGACGCCACAGAACCTGCAAGCAATGGCAACTTTGCCATCAGCCTGCCTGCTGGAATTACGGCAACGGAGAATATCACCGTAAACTATAGCGTAGCTGGAACTGCTACTGCCGGAACAGATTATACGGCGCTTTCGGGCAGTGCCACCATTTTAGCAGGCCAAAATTCGGTAGCTATTACGGTAACGCCAAGCGATGACAGCATCATTGAAGGAAATGAAACAGTTATTGCTACCTTAACCGGAGCTACATCGACTAGTTTTGCCTTCACGGCTGCTGGCAACGCGACGGTAACCATCGCAGATGACGACAATAGCCCGGCCAACCGTGTAGTGAGCATCACTAAAACAGCAGATGCGGCAGAGCCTGCCACCAACGGCAGTTTCGCCATCAGCTTGCCTGCTGGAATTACGGCAACAGAAAATATTACCGTAAACTATACTGTAGCAGGTAGTGCCACAGCCGGAACAGATTATACCGCGCTGTCGGGCAGTGCAACCATCTTAGCAGGCCAAAATTCGGTAGCTATTACGGTAACGCCAAGCGACGACAGCATCATTGAAGGAAATGAAACAGTGATTGCCACCTTAACTGGAGCTACGTCGACTAGTCTTGCTTTCACGGCTACTGGCAACGCGACGGTAACTATCGCAGATGATGACAATACAACTGTCAACCGCATCTTGAGCATCACTAAAACAGCCGATGCGGCAGAGCCTGCCACCAATGGCAGCTTCGCCATCAGCTTGCCTGCTGGAGTTACAGCAACAGAAAACATTACCGTAAACTATAGCGTAGCCGGAACTGCTACGGCAGGAACAGATTATACTGCTTTGAGCGGATCAGCTGTGATCTCTAGAGGTCAGAATTCGGTAGCTGTTCCATTATTGGTAATAGATGATAACATTTATGAAGTAGCCAAAACGGTGAGCCTAACCTTAACTGGGGCAACATCGTCGAGCTTTACTTTTACAGTTTCGGCAAGCAATGCTACGGCAAGTGCTACGATTACCGATGATGACAAGATGGATCAGGCGATCACCTTCGCTGCTTTGCCTGTTAAGATTTTGGGCGATCCAACCTTTACCTTAAATGCAGCTGGTGGTGCTTCAGGAAATCCGGTAACCTATACCAGTTCAAATCCTGCAGTAGCAACTATTGTTGGCAATGTAGTGACCATTGTAGGCGTAGGCAATACCACGATTACGGCTTCGCAGGCTGGCAATGCAATTTATCATGCCGCAACCGATGTAGCACAGGTATTAACGGTTATACCGCCACTCAATACGGCACCAACATTGGCTACGATTAACAATCAGCAGCTTTGTTTAACGGCCACGCCACAAACACTGGCCCTAACTGGCATTACCGCCGGAACTGAGACCAGCCAAACCACTACCTTAAGTGTAAGCAGCAACAATCCGACCTTGTTTACCACGCTTTCGGTAACGCCAACAACTGCAGGAAATGCTTCACTAAACTATACTTTAAACGGTAAGGCAGGTACAGCAACCATCACGGTAACTGTTAAAGACAATGGGGGTACCTTAAACGGCGGTCAAGATACCTTTACCCGTACCTTTACCCTAACCGTTTCGCCATTGCCACAAGTAAGCATTACGGCGGCGCCTGGAACAAGCGTGAGCAAAGGCCAAACCATTGCATTAACCGCCGACGGTGCTTCAACCTATGTTTGGGCAAATGCGGCCGGTATCATCAGTGGTCAAAACTCGGCTACCTTAACCGTACGTCCGGCGCAAACCACCACTTATACCGTAACAGGAACCAGCGCAGCTGGCTGTACTAGCACCGCCACCATTACCATTACGGTAAATGAGGATTATAACCTGGTGGCCAACAACGTGCTTACGCCAAACGGCGACGGCAAAAACGACTTCTTTGTGGTTAAAAACATCGATATGTATCCTAACAACGAGGTGCGCATCATCGACCGTGCAGGAAGGGCAGTGTACACCAAAAAAGGTTATACCAATGATTGGGACGGTACCTTAAACGGCAAGCGCCTTGATGAGAATACCTATTACTACATCATCGACCTTGGAAACGGAGTGAAGCCGATCAAAGGATTTATCACAATTGTTAGAAATAATTAATACATCGCAACAATGAAGACAATTAAAAGGAATATAGGAAAGACAATGTTCAGATGGGTTGCCATACTGATCATGTTGATAGCTAGCTCTGTAGCAAGCCAGGCTCAGCTCAATCCAATGAGCATGGGCTACTTTCAAAACCAATACCTGAACAACCCGGCCATGGCCGGACTGCAGCAAAGATTAGTACTGAATGCCGGCTTGCGCCAGCAGTTCAGTACCTTGCCAGGCTTGCCTTTTACACAATTTATAACTGCCGACTACGGGTTTGCAGGCAAGAGTGCATTTGGCTTACAGGTGAATAACGATAAAGCCGGACTGTTGAAGCGCACCCGCGCAGTAGCTAGCTATGCTTATCACTTGCCATTGAATGAGGGGAGCCGCCACTTGAGCTTTGGCCTTTCAGTGTCATTTGCCGACGATAACATCAACCTTGATGCGCTTAAAGGGGATAGCGACGATCAGGAAGTGTATAACGTAAACCAGCGCGAAACTTATCTGGATGCAGATTTTGGGGTGGCTTACCGTTCTGATGGGCTCCAGGTTCAGGGCGTAGTGACCAATTTAAAGCGTGTATTGAAAAAAGACGATTACAAAACCGCCGATCTGCCCTTGTTTTTTACTTCGGTAAGCTACCGCATTCCTGCCGGTTTTGCAATGCTAGAGCCTAAGGTGGTTTATAGAGGCGTAAAAGGCTTTGATAACCTGCTCGATGCGGGAGTAAGCCTCGAATTCAATTCGCCGGCCGTGAACAAGCTGAATGCGCTTGTGCTTTATCATAATGCAGGCAGCGTTACTTTTGGAGTAGGCATCAATTGGAACAACAAACTGGCCATCAATACCATGTACACCACCAATACCTCGCCATTGCAGGGTTATACTGCTGGCGATTATGAGCTGGGCATCAGCTACAGTTTGTTTAACAAATAAAGCCCTTAGCTACTAAGCATAGCTTAACCCCTGGTTGCATAAGGCAACCGGGGGTTTCTTAGTAACGATTTTCAGGAAAACGCAGTTGTGAAACGCAATTGCCAAGAAAACCAGGCTTTCTGTTAACACAGTAAAAAACCACCATCCATAGACCCCGCCAGCCAAAATAATATTCTTCATATTTAGATGAAGGTGAGGCCATTATCACAAGCAAACTGGTAAAAGGGGTCAGCATACTCCTTCGGACTGTTTTTAACAGCGTTTTAGGTTACTCCTTTGTTACTTTGCTTTTGTAAGCAATTGGGTTAAAATTCAGTATTCTATTCCGGCCATTTTGCAAAGATGGTTTAAAAATTTAGGCAAGCACTAGGATTAGGAAAACAAAGGAATAAAGCCGTAATTTGCAGCATAAAGACCCTTGTTAGCTTGAGCATGTACAAAAAGATTTTAGGATTGATTTGCCTCTTTTGCCTTTGCGCATTATTGCCCGCGAAGGCGCAGCAAGTTCCTTTAAATACCGACAGCCTGCAACAAACACTGTTTACAGACAGCCTGGATTCTGCTTCCCTGCAGGTTGTAATGCCTGATACCCTTACGCCTAAAATCCTAATGCCACTGGATTCTCTAACCAAGGCATCGATTATAGACAGCTTGAGCAAAGGCTATGGATTTCCCAAGCTTGATTTTGAAGCTTTGAGAAAAGATTTCCTCTTGCGTTCTGTAAACAAGGATCCGCGCCAGCGGGGAGATGTGCTACAAAAAGGGGAGTTATGGATTTTAGGGGTGATTGCCTTGTTGCTGATCGCATTTGCAGGTTTAAAGTATGCCTTTTCTAAACAGCTTGCAGCTATTGTACAATCGTTTTTTAGCAATAGGATCTTAGGCAACCTCAACAAAGAAGACAACCTTTTTACCTCTTGGCCCTTTTTGCTGCTTTTTGTGCAGTTTGGATTCACTATTGGAATGTTCTTTTATTTGGCAGCCCAATACCAGGGCCTTAACTATGTGGCCAATGGCTTCCAGTTTTTTGTAACCATTTCTGTGGTGGTTATTGTGCTGTATGTGCTTAAAATTTTATTACTGCGCTTGTTAGGCTATGTCTTTAATATCCAAAAACCGGTTAGCGAATACGTATCTATATTATATTTAAGTTATTTTAATGCATCTTTATTGTTTATCCCTTTGGTGATTGCTTTTGCGCTTTCTCCCTTGAAATATGGGGCCTACTATATTGCCATAGCCATAATTTTGTTGGTGATAGTGTTTGTCTTTCAGTTTATAAGAGCCGGCGTAAATATTTTATCTCATTATAGGTTTTCTAAAATGTATTTATTTTTGTACTTTTGCACCCTCGAAATTTGCCCTATACTAATATTAATCAAGGCAATAGGATTCTAAGAGGTAAAATTTAAAATGCAGGAAAAGAAAGACGAAAGATTACGCAAGGTAAAAAGTATTCTGATCACTTTACCGAAGCCCGAAACAGAAAAATCACCCTATTTTGATCTGGCCAAGAAGTATAACTTGAAAATTGATTTCAGGTCGTTTATTCATGTAGAAGGCGTACCGGCAAGAGATTTTAGAAAAGATAAGATCAACTTGGCCGATTTTAGTGCGGTGGTGTTTACCAGCCGTAACGCGGTTGACCATTTCTTCAGGATTTGCGAAGAAATGAGGTATGAAGTGCCTGCAGACCTGAAATACTTCTGTATTTCTGAATCAACGGCTTTATATCTTCAAAAATACATCCAATACAGAAAACGCAAGATTTTCTTTGGCAAGCAAACAGCGGCCGATTTGGCCGAAGTGCTGAAAAAACATGCCGGAGAGAAATTTTTATATCCATGTTCTGACGTTGCAACGGAAGATACCATGAACTTTTTGCAAAAGAACGGCTACAATTTTACACCGGCTGTGCTTTTCAAAACCGTAGTGAGTGACCTATCTGATTTGGCCGACGTTTTTTATGATGTAATTGCCTTCTTCAGTCCCTCAAGTATCCAATCGCTCTACATTAATTTCCCCGATTTTAAGCAGAACAATACCCGTATCGCGGCTTTTGGCTCTAATACCAATAAGGCAGCAACAGAAGCGGGTCAGATTGTAGATATTGCGGCTCCATCTCCTGAAGCACCATCTATGATTATGGCAATAGAAAATTATATTAAAAAATCTAACAAGTAATAATCTACTATTTTTGTCGTTTAGTACTCTGACTTAAGAATTTTATTGCACAAAAGACAGGTACTGTATAGGTAATTAAATAATTTGATTTCAATAACTTAAGGTTAAAAATTTGCCTATAACGAAACCATTGATAAAATTAGGTGAGGTTAACACATTGTTTATTGCTTGTTTATTTTTGAATTATTCCTGATTTATTTACGTTAAATATTGTTTATATCAAGGATAATCGATAAAATTGCTATTAAAATTATTACAATCGCATAACTGATTTTATGAGGAAAATTTACCTTTTTAGTTTTTTCATCGTTTGTGCCTTTCTCGCCAGTTGCTCTGGAGGTAACCAAGGAGAGCTGGTAGGTGCATACAATAAAAAGTTCAGCAATAGGACTATTCCACTTGGAATGGTGTTTATTCCGCCAGGAAGAACTTTGATTGGTATGACTGATGAAGACATCAGTTTTTATGATGGTACAAGGAGTCGAATGACTTCTTTTTCTGCGTTTTATATGGACCAAACAGAGATTACCAACGCCGAATATAGGCAGTTTGTAAACTGGGTTCGCGATTCTGTAGCTATTTCTTCTTTGGGTACTTCTGGTGCCCCAACCCTTTATAAGGCTTTGCCACAAGCGGCCAATGGTGCAGGTACTATTCCTGGTGCGCAAAATATTGATTGGAAAAAGGTAGGCAACGGCAGCGTGTTATGGGGCAGAAATAGCCAATACAAAGCCAAATTGCAAAATATGTACTATGCCGGCAACGATGCTTTGCCTGGCAAAAATGAAATTGACGTTAGAAAATTGAGGTATGCTTATAGCTACCTGAGCCTAGACTTGGCTGCCGCGGGCAGAAACGACCCTACCAAAAGCAGACAGGATTTCATCGAAACTTATACAGACAATCCTACACCTGGAAAGGCAAACGAGCATCCTTCGATCAGCGTTTATCCTGATACCATGGTTTGGAAATTAGATTATTCTTACTCGCAAAACGATCCAATGGTTGAGGCTTATTTCAATCACCCGTCTTACGACCGTTATCCGGTAGTTGGCGTAAATTGGGATCAGGCGAATGCCTTCTGTAACTGGAGAACCGTTTTGTATTCGAATGTAGCTTCGGCCAGAAAATTGCCGCCAAACGGCAGGTTGAAATACAGGCTTCCAACAGAACAAGAATTTGAATATGCCGCTCGTGGTGGCAGAACACAAACCAAATATCCTTGGGGCGGTCCTTATATCAAAAACACCAAAGGCTGTTTACAGGCCAACTTTAAAGTGGGCAGAGGTAACTACACAGACGACGGTGGCTTATACACTGTTGATGCAAGAGCTTATTTGCCAAACGATTATGGCTTGTACAACATGGCAGGCAACGTAGCCGAATGGACCATTACTGCTTATAACAGATCGGCTACCAGCTTATTGCTAGATTTTAACCCTAACTACGTAAATACCGCCAAGGGCGCCAAAGTGGTAAGGGGTGGTTCATGGAAAGACATGGGCTTCTTCTTGCAGAACTCTGTTGGTACCTATGAATACCAAGACAAGGCGAGATCTTATATCGGCTTCCGTTGTGTATCTGATTTCCCTGGAAACGCACTAAACTAATTCAACTCTAAAAACTAAAACGAAACTTATTTAAGATTATGGCAGCAAAGAAACAACCAGGTTGGTTACACATTGCAATTTCCTGGGGCGCGAGTATAGTAATTATCGGAGCATTGGCTAAAATCCTTCACTTGGGTGGTTCAATGGCTAATTATTTGATTGGAGCTGGATTGGGTATTGAGGCCCTCTTGTTTTTCTTAACCGGATTTTTTCCTCCAGAACCAGAATTGCCTTGGGAGCGTGTATATCCAGAATTGGCGCCAGGTTACAATGGCGAATTGCCAAAAGCAACTGTTAGACCCGTTGCTACTTCAGGTTTCTCATCAAGCGCTGCTTTAGATAAGATGTTGGAAGATGCCAAAGTTGGTCCAGAATTAATCGAAAGCCTTGGCAATGGCCTGCGCACCTTTAGCGATAAAGTATCAACCATTTCTAATGTGGCTGATACGGTAGTGGCGACCAACGAATTCACTGGAAAAGTAAAAACTGCTTCTGCAAGTTTCGACAATTTGAGCACTGCTTTTGATAAGGCTACTGCACAATTGGTAGAAATGGGCAACAGCAATGCAGATACCAAAGCTTACCACGAACAAGTAAACAACTTAGCCAAAAACCTATCGGCTTTAAACGCGGTTTACGAACTGGAATTGCAAGGTTCAAGCGCGCACTTAAAATCGATGAACAAGTTTTACGAAAACCTGTCGTTAACGATGGGCAACTTCAACGATTCGATGGAAGATTCGAAACAGTTCAAGGATGAAGTAGGTAAATTAGCTAAAAACTTGGCTTCATTGAACGCTATCTACGGTAACATGCTTACCGCGATGAACCAACCACGTGTATAATCATTCATTCATTTTAATCGATCACTAAATCTAATTAAACATGGCTGGAGGAAAAGAAACGACAAGGCAGAAGATGATCAATATCATGTATTTGGTATTGTTGGCTATGCTTGCCTTAAACGTTTCAGACACAATCTTAAATGCTTTTAAGAATATTAACGATAGTTTGGATGCCTCTAAAACCAATGTAAGCGCAAGCTTAGATCAGCTTTTTACCGCATTCGAAAACACGGAACTTAAAAATAAACCTGAGCGTGCGAAACGACTTTGGGATAATGCCAATAAGGCAAAGGAGTATGCAGATGACCTGAACAAGGACCTGCAGCGTTTAAAAGATGAGTTTAAGAGTAAAGGCGAAGGGATCAATCCTGAAACCGGCGACTTGATGCTTCGTGATAACATGGACATCGCACAAGATGTGATGATCAATAAAAAAGAAGGCGAAAAGCTGAAAGCCAAAATCAACGATACCAGGGCAAAACTCATTGCCTTGTTAGGACCAGGGTCATCTATATCTGCTACATTAGAAGCCAAAGATCCTGCTAAAGCTGTAAACGGAAAGACCAAGTGGGAAGACATCAACTTTGGTGAAGGAACGCCTTTAACGGCAGCCAATACCATTTTGACCAAGATCCAGGCCGACTTAAAAAATGCCGAGATTGAGGTGGTAAGAAAGATTTTTGGCCAAATGAGTGAAACCAAAATGACTTTCGACAATTTTAAGGCAGTAGCCGTTCCTTCGAGCAGCTATGTTATACAAGGACAGCCTTACAAAGCCGATGTGTTCTTAACGGCAAGCGATTCGAAATCTAACCCTGAAATCTCGGTAGGTGGAAGCTCACTGAATGTAAAAGACGGAGTAGGAACTTATACTGGCGGTACTGGAAGCGTAGGCGTATTTAAATGGAAAGGAACCATTAGGGTTAAACAGACTGATGGTACGGTTAAAGATTATGTAACACCAGAAATGACCTATCAAGTAGCCAAACCATCAGCTACGGTATCTTCTACCAACCTGAACGTAATTTATGCAGGTATTCCAAATCCGTTCTCTATTTCGGCACCAGGTTTCCCGTTAGAAAGCGTTAAAGCGACTATCACAGGCGGTTCAATTTCTGGTGGAGCTGGTAAATTCGTGATCAATGTACCGGGAAGCTATGTGGGTAAAGATGTAACCATTGGTGTAACAGGAACCAGCGATGGCAAGAGCATTAATTTGGGTAATAATGTATTCAGGGTAAAACCGGTACCAAATCCGGTAGCCAAATTTGCCGGTAAAATGGGCGGTATCATCTCTGGAAACAAAATGGCCAGCGAAAACGAAGTAACTGCTACCATCGAAAACTTCGAATTCGATGTAAAAGTAAGAGTGACCAAATTCAATATCACGATAGTTAAACCAAGACAGGAAGCACAGATTATTTATTGCCAAGGCGATAATTTGAATGCACAGGCAAAATCGGCGCTTGCTAATCTGCCATTCAAGTCGGTGGTTTATATTGATAATGTTCAGGTACAATTGCCTGATGGACGTACGCCTACAGTAAATTCTATGGTATTTACCGTAAACTAAAAAATTATGAAAAGAGTATTTTTTCTAACCTTATTTCTTTTGACAACGGCTTTCGCCTTTGCCCAAACAACGCCTCCGCCAAAAGTAGACTCGACTAAAACGGTTAAGCCTAAGAAAAAGTTGCCGAAGAAAGACGGCTATGTGTACAGAGAGGAAAGCGTTGCTGATACGGTAGTGCCTTACTCTGTGGTAAACAAAGAAGATGTAGCCTTTACCAAAAGGGTGTGGCGCGAGATCGATCTTCGCGATCGTGGAAATTCGGTGTTGGCCTCGCCTAAAATCAATTTGATTGGGGTAATTTACGATGCGCTGAAAAATGGTGAATTGGATATGTATGCCAACGACGATGAAGATTTTCAAAAAGATCCGATCAGCAGCAAAAAAGCCAGCGATGCTCCAGGTACCTATTCTGCAGCCGATACCACTTTTTTAGGAGTTAATCCAGGAACCAACGAGGTAAACAGGGCCAATAACGAGTTTTTTGCAGCCAGTTATCCTATCGTAAGGATTAAAGAAGACTGGATCTTGGATATCAAACGCGGTATCTTCGAACCTCGCATTATTGGATTGGCATTGGTGCGTTTAGATGTGAAAACACAGGTTGACAACAACGGTAATCCGGTACTTGATCCAACTACCAATACGGCTAGGGCCGATACTTTAAAAAGCGCTACAGGTTGGTTCTATTTTGACGACCTGCGCGAAATCTTGGTGAAGAAAAAGGTAGCCAATAATTTTAACGATAACTCTGGAATTAACTTCGATGATGTATTTACCCGTCGATTGTTCTTCAGTAATATTGTAAAGCAGTCTAGCGCCTCGGATAATCGAATTGAAGATTACATCAGCAACTCGAAAGACCGATTGTTGGAATCAGAAAAAATTAAGAAAGCACTGGCCGACTTTGAACAGGGCCTCTGGGAATATTAAGATAAAAGCCTCGATGAAAATCGGGGCTTTTATCTTTTAATGCATTAGTCATTAGGTAATTGGTTCATTGACTAGAAGCAGGTCATTGCGAGGAGGAATGCAGGGTAATCTTTTTGTAACTATTGAGAACTGTGAATTGCCAACTGATATCAACTCTTAAAATACTCGTTCAATGCCATGATCTGTTTCTTGGTCAGCACCTGTTCTAATTCTTCTTGTGTGGCTTCTTTGATCTTTTTTACCGATTTGAATTTAACCAGAAGTTTATCAGCAGTGGTTTTTCCAATTCCCGGAATAACTTCCAGTTCGGTTTTGAGCGTGCCCTGATCGCGTTTTTTGCGGTGAAAGGTAATGCCAAATCGGTGGGCCTCGTCGCGCAGCTGCTGAATGATTTTCAGGGTTTCAGATTTCTTGTCGAGATACAGGGGCAGGCTGTCGCCAGGGTAGTATAATTCCTCCAATCTTTTCGCAATACCGATTACAGTTACCTTCTTGTCGATACCCAGCTTCCTTAAACTGGTCAATGCCGACGATAACTGGCCCTTTCCGCCATCGATGATGATCAACTGAGGCAAAGTCTGTTCTTCTTCCAACATGCGCTTATATCGCCTGTAAACGGCCTCTTCCATGGTGGCAAAATCATTTGGTCCCTCTACGGTTTTTACGTTAAAGTGGCGATAGTCTTTTTTGCTCGGTTTGGCGTCCTTAAAAACAACGATAGCCGAAACCGGATATTTGCCCTGAAAGTTCGAGTTATCAAAGCACTCGATGTGTTGAGGCAATTGGGTGAGCCTTAGATCATGTTTCATCTGGCTCAATATGCGGTCTGTTCTAAGGTCGGGATTTAGCTTCTCGTACTGGTTCAGTTTTTCGCGCTTAAAGAACAATACGTTCTTCTCCGATAGTTCCAACAGCTTCTTTTTCTCGCCCAATTTGGGTACGGTAAATTTAAGACTTGGATCTATTAACGGAATGGAGAAGGGAACGATGATTTCTTTCGAGGTACTTTTAAACTTGGTACGGAACTCTGTAATGGCAATGGTGAGCAGTTCTTCATCCGTTTCGTCCAAACGCTTTTTGATTTCGATGGTTTGGGTCTGGATAATGCTGCCGTTCATTACCTTCAGGTAGTTTACAAAGGCATAGCGCTCATCTGATGCAATGCTCACCACATCAATATTGGTAATGGCGCTGTTTACTACCGTAGATTTGCTCTGGTATTTTTCTAGCACCGCCAATTTCTTTTGATAGGCATGGGCAAGCTCAAAATTAAGGTCTTCTACCGCTTTTTTGATAACTTGTTTTACCTCGCGGATTACATTGCCGATTTTGCCATTTAAAATATCCTTGATCTCTTCGATGTTATGATCATAATCTTCTTGGCTCTGGAAATTTTGGCAAGGTCCCTTGCAGTTCCCGATCTGGTATTCGAGACAAACCTTAAACTTGCCCTCGCTAATGTTTTGCGGGGTAAGGGGCAGGTTGCAGGTACGCAGGGTATAGGTTTCCTTAATCAGGTCTAAAATGGTATGCATCATGCCCACCGAAGCATAAGGGCCAAAATAGGTGGAGCCGTCTTTGATGTACTTGCGGGTCCAATAAATGCGTGGAAAAGCTTCTTTTTTGATGATGATCCAAGGATAGGTCTTGTCATCCTTGAGCATGATGTTGTAGCGGGGCTGATGCTTTTTGATCAGGCTGTTTTCCAAGAGCCAGGCATCGATCTCCGTATCAACTATGGTAAAGGTTATTTTTCTGATCTTCGAAACCAGCACCCTTGTTTTGCCGTTGATCTGGCTTTTGTCCTGGTTAAAATAAGAGCCCACCCGATTGCGCAGGTCTTTAGCCTTGCCTATGTAAATAAGCGTTCCTTCTACATCAAAATACTGGTAAACGCCAGGTTTGTGCGGAATATCGGCCAATGCCATTTTATGATCGAAAGCACTCATTTTTATTTCGCTGAGCTAAACTATAAAAATTAGGCACAAACATACAGTTTTTACAGGTTGGATTTTGCTAAAAAACTGCGGTTATGTTGTTTTTTAATGATCCAATGACATCATAAGCCACAGCTTTGGACCTATTGTTTAGGGCATTTGAAGTTTGTATTAAATAAAGTTTAAACCTTTCAAGAATATCGATTTAAATTTTAACTTTAACTGCCTGTTGTGTGGCATTCGGATAACCTAATATCCGAAAATAATAAAATGGTAGAGCTATGAAAAAAATAGTCTTAAAAGGACTGGCATTTGCAAGCGCAACAATGCTGGATAGAAACCAATTGAGAAAAGTAAGGGGCGGACAAAGCGAGGATGAACCCAGTGGTACAAGGTGTGCAAATACTGGTGCCGTATGCTGGTTTGATGGGTCAGGCGGAGATAGCGTGGTGGGCAAGTGCGAAGAGATGGGAACTGGCCAATGCCGCTGCGTAGTGAGGGATAAAGGCGGAGAGGCAACAGAAAGCGTACCTTTTCAGGAGTGCCTGGGCTAAAAGCAACAAACCTCTCCTTAGGTAAGAAGAGGTTTGCTGATGAATTGGTTTAGAAGCCTAGTTTTTTGTCCAGCTCCGTGGTTCCCTGTTCTTGCTGCTCTTGGTATTGGTTGCAATCGAATACGATCGAAACCCCACCTTTTGGAGGCTCAAAATCAGCCTTGCTTATTTTAATGTTCGGATTGGCATATACCCTTTTGATAAAGCCCGCATAAATCGGCAGGGCCGAATTGGCGCCCTCACCATCCCTGGTGCTAGTGAAATGGAAGGCACGGTCTTCGCAACCTGTCCACACTCCGGTTACCAAATCTGGAGTAATAGACATAAACCAACCATCTGAGTTATTTTGGGTTGTGCCGGTTTTTCCACCGGTTGGTGCATTAACGCCATATTTGCCTATCAATCTGTATCCTGTTCCTCCGGTTACCACGCCTCTCAGCATACGGGTCATTACGTAGGCAACCTCCTCGTTCATGGCTACTTTGATAATCGGTTTGCTATCATAAAGCACTACTCCGTTTTTATCTTCAATTTTTAAAATATAGGTCGGTTGCGTCCACACGCCTTTATTGGCAAAAACGCCATAGGCACCTACCATGTCGTAAATAGATGAATCGAAAGAACCCAAACAAATAGAAGGTACTACCGGTACATCAGAGGTGATGCCCATTTTTTTGATCTCGGTTGCAACTGCTGTTGGCCCCACCTGTTTCATCAGATAGGCGGCAATATAGTTCTGCGAATAGGCCAATGCCTTTTGCAGGGTAATTGGACCAGGGATAGTGCCCGAACTTCTTGGCGTATAGGGTTTGCCATAACCTTCAATAGTAACTGGCTCATTAGGCACGGTAAGGCAAGGTGAATAGCCGTTTTCGATAGCCACGGCATAGGTAAATGGCTTGGCTGTGGAACCTACCTGACGAGTACCCATTTTTACCTGATCGTATTTGAAGTGTTCGAAGTTGATGCCACCTACCCAGGCTTTGATATAGCCCGTTTTAGGATCCATAGACATCATGGCGTTTCTCAACAGCAGCTTATAGTATTTTACCGAATCAATAGGCTTCATCAAGGTATCTACATTACCTTTCCAGGTAAAGATGGTCAGCCTGCTAGGGGTATTGAAATCGGTTTTGATTTCTTCATCCGATTTGCCTTCCAGTTTTAGGGCTTTATAGCGATCGGAGCGTTTAATGCCCTGGTCAATCTGCAGTTCCATCCCTCTAAACGGATTACGGCCTTTCCAGCTGGCTACAAACTGTGCCTGCAACTGCTTCATGTATTCTTTTTGTGCCTGTTCGGCATACACCTGCATATCGTAGTTGAGCGTGGTGGTAATTTTTAATCCATCTCTATCCAGGTCGTATGGGACACCGTTTTTGGTGATCGAACGCTCATCCAATATTTTTTTAACCTCGGCCTTAAGTACAGCCCTGAAGTAGGGCGCCACACCATCGTTATTGGTGGCCGCGGTAAAGTGCAGGTTAAGGGCCTTGTCCTTTTCTTGGTCAAACTGATCTTGGGTTAGCAGATCGGCCTTTACCATGAGCGCCATTACCGTATTTCTTCTGTTTAAGGCTCTTTCTGGGTTTTTGGTAGGCGAGTAGCGGGTGATGCCTCGCTGTATGCCAACGAGTACTGCCGCTTGCGGTACGGTTAGCTTATCGGGTGTGGTATTGAAATATACCCTTGCAGCAGATTTGATGCCGTAGGCCTGGTTACCGAAATCAACCGTGTTGAGGTACATGGTAATGATTTCCTCCTTGGTATAGTTGCGCTCCAATTTAACCGCAATTACCCATTCCTGAAATTTTTGGATAATCCTCTTCAGGTAGTTTTTCTGCCTGCCTTCTTCCGAAAACAAGTTGAGGGCCAGCTGTTGGGTAATGGTACTGCCCCCTTGCTTTTTGCCAACCATGGCATACAAGAAGATGGTAAACGTTCTTTTAAAATCGATGCCCGAGTGCGAACGGAAACGCACATCCTCCGTAGCAATCAAAGCATTGATTACATTGGGCGAAATCTGGTTATAGTTAACGTTAGAACGGTTTTTTACAAAATAAGTGCCCAAAATCTTTCCGTCTTCAGATAAAATCTCTGTAGCTTCATTGCTTTTGGGGTGTTCAATGGCCCTGAAAGATGGAATATCGCCGAAAATACCAAAGCTAATGGCTACAATAAACAATGCAAAAAGCACCAGGCCACCAATCAGCACTTTCCAAATTCTTCGGTTGTATTTCTTAATATCTTCTTGACTTAGGGGTTTTTTCATTCTTTTATTGGGTATTGTTGTTGTAGGATATAAGGCTTGAGGCATAAGGTTTAAGAAAACTAACCTTCCGCCCTCCACCTCCTAACCTCTCACCTTTATTTAATAGTTGTTCTTGAAAAACTCAAGGTATCTGTTTAACGTATCTCTGTTCTTAATCTTATCAAAATTTTCCTTGCTAATGAAAAAACCTTTGTAGGTATTTGCTGGAACCTTCATGATCCTAGGCAACAACGGTGTAATGCCCGTGGCATATTCTTTTACATCTTCTAGGCTTTCAAAGCTGCCAACATAAATCAATTGGTCTTCCTCCAGCTCTAATAGCTGATGTTTTAAACCGTCGCCTACATAATTGGCCCGGTTAAATTGGCCAATGCCAAAACGTGAAGAACTTACGCTTACGGTCATGTCGGCCACATCTACTACATAATAATAGACTTTTGATTCGGCCTTGCTAAAAAAGTCATCCACTACAGGGGCGGCTACCACAGGCTTGTTTTCCGGCTCTGTTTTTACCGAAGGTTTAGGGTCTGGAGATTTAGGCTGGATAACCGGAGGGGTTATTTTAAGCTCTGGTTGCGTAACAGGATTTTTTGTCGGCTCGCTAACGGGCTGCTGGGCTATTGCAGTATTGGTTTCTTGCTGTGCAATAAAGCGCGGCTCGGTAGGATCAAAATCAATCAAAGCGATCTTTCTGGCCTTAAACGAATCCATATGTGCGTTGATATAGGCAATATGGTCTTTGACCAATGGCGTAATAATCGGATCGTTGGGATACTTGGCAATGATCCCGTTAAAGGCAGTCAATAAACTGTCTACATTTTGCGTACGGCCAATTGCGATTGATTTCAGGTAATCGTTTTGCGATTGTAGGCTGTTGCCCGGAAAACGCTGATTGGTTTCATCTACGCCAGTAATTACCGTTGGAAAATCTTTCTTCTCATAGTTGGCAAAAACAACATTGTAAGCCTTGTTCACTTCGGCATCAAGTGCGTTTTGTTTTGCAGAGAAGTTCGGATCCAAGATCGTTTTGGCATAAACTGAATTAGGGAACTCGGCCAGTACCTTGTTTTTGTAGTTTTCAGACTTGGCCTTGTCGGTATCGGCGTAAGCCAGGTACAAACTATAATAAGCCGCATCGCGATGGTTGTTTTGCGGATAGCGGGCCAATAGCTGTTCGTATACTTTGATGGCCTCGGCCTGGTCTTCGATCACCTGCTGATAAAAGCCTGCAATTTCAAAATAGGCATCTATAATCTGCTGGTCCGATTTGCGCAACAGTTCTGGGGTAAGTGGCAATAACGCAGTATATTCTTTAATACGTGCCGCCTTATCTAAAACAGGGGCATTTTTTGCGCTGTCTGTAGTAGGAGCGTTGTTGCCAATGGCCGCGGTTTGGTTTTGCTGTGTAACCTGTTGCGATGATTTGACGCTCTGTCTCCAGTTGTCTTCTAAAATACGGTTACCCCAACGTCTTTTAAAGTCGGTAAAGCCCTTGCTAACGGCGTTTGAGTTGCTAAAATAAAAAGTGCCACCACTTTGTTGACGCGCATTAGGCTGATCTGGACGATAGGTTCCAAAGTCGTTCGCCTTGCCTGTTGCTGCGTTTGCAACTTCCTTTTTAGGCTCGAACATTTCATTGAGCTTCTTGTCACGGGCTTCCTGTGGCAAACGCGCCAAAGCCTGGAGGGTGTCCTGTTCAGCAATGAGTTGATAGCGTTGGGTAAGGTATTCGAGATTTTGCCCCTTTTTGAGAATTGATTCGTAATTTGGGTAGTTCTTTGGCAATACGCTTAAAGCGCTGTCATAGTAAAGCTTGGCATTTACATAATTGCTCAGGTTTTTAAAGTTAAGATCGGCCAGCTTAAGGTACGATAAGCCTTTTTGGTAGTTGTTTCGGCTGCTTTTTTGGGCTGAAAGCTTATAATATTCGGTGGCTTTGTCATAGTTCTTGTCGCCCATGTAATCTTCGGCCACTTCATAATAGATCTGATCGGTATAGTCGAAATTCTTATCGTCTTTCAAGAGTTTGAGCAATGCGGTTTTGCGGTCTGAGCTCTGATCGTTCAAAACATCGTTGATACGGATTTTGCTCAACTTGGCATTAAAATACATCTCAAACGGCGAATTGCTGTTTTCTACCTTGGTGTAATTGCGCAAGCTCGATTCGAATTGTTTGTCATGCTCGTACAATTGCGCCAAAATATAGGGCCATCGGGTGCGGGCCTGCATGTGGTTGCTTTCTTTGATGGCATGTTCCAGATAGCCAATCGCTTTTTTATAATCGTGTTGCTTAATGCTCATTTGGGCCAAAGTAGCCAAAGCCTCGGCTTTGTTGCGTTTCGCCGAATCGAGGTCCAACAAAACGGTATCAAGTACTTCGCGGGCCTGGATGTTGCTGTTCAGTTGCATCAGGCTTCGGGCCTTCCAGTTTAAGGCGGCAAGATGGGTGTTTTTGTCTTTTCTATAAGCCTTGGCCGTATAATCAAAATATTCGGTTGCGATGAAAAAATTGCCCTTATAGAAATTAGCCTTGCCCAAAAGCATGTAGGCCTCATCTATATAGTTGCTCAGGCTTTTTTCGCTGATAATGGTCTGGGCCTTTTGGATGATTTCGTCCAATGCCTTGGTATCGCCTGAAGCATTCGAAGTGCCGCTAAGGTAATCGATCGGCTCTGGAGCGATGTAAACGCTCAGAAAGTCGTCATAGTTATCCTTATAAGTTTGCGCCAGGTCTTCCTGATAGGTATCTAACAAGACGTTAGAATTGTAAATGTAATTATAGCGGGCAGAAAGATTTTGCAGGCTCCTGTTGGCAGCGTTGTCCTTTTGCGTTGAGCAACTATAAAGAAAAACGATGCTTAGGCCAAGCATGATCATCTTTATACTCAATTTTGCGTGGTTGTTCAAGGATTTATGGTTGTGAGTGTTAATGGCAATATAATAATATGTATGCAAAAATATTTTATTCGGCAATATATTCTTCATATTTAGTATAATTTTATTGTGTCTAAACATGGAAGATCTAGAAAACAGCCCTAAAGGAAACAAAGCGCGCAATTTTGCCAAGTATACCGGCATTGCCTTTCAGATGCTGGCCACCATTGGCCTGTTTGCATTTATTGGTTACCAGATAGACCAGCGCCGTACCGGCAAGAAGCCGATTTTTATGGCTTTGCTGGGTCTTGTGGGGGTTGTGTTTTCCCTTTATCAAGTGGTGCGTTCGGTTACTAAGGATAAATAGTTCATTAGCTGATTAGTCATGGTATATTATTAACTGTAAACTGGAGATTGACTGATTGGTCATTGTTGCAGTTTTTGTGTTGTTAATTGAGAACTGTGAATTGCTCATTGCTATGATTGTTAACTGTAAACTGGTAATTAGTTCATCACATCAAGCCATCATCTCAACACTTTTGTCATTCCGAGCGCAAGGAGGAAACTGGCTCGAGGATAGATCCTTCACTTCGTTCTGGATGACAAGTTTGTTGTTGTAGATAGAAAACCCTAATCCATCTTACCTATAAATAAACGCCAAACTTCCATCTTCCATTTTACCTCTTCCATTTTCCATTAACAATCGACTAGGGACTCTCGACTTAGGACTTTCTTTTATACCTTTGTAAAAAAATACAGATTTGGGCATACAACGTTTTACTTTATATTATATTATCTACACGGCGGTGTTGGCAGGGATAGCCATTGCGCTTCCTCATGCATTTCCGGGCGTTCAGGTATTGATCCATAAATTTTGGCTCGTATTTGGCTTTTTGGCTGGACTTACTTTTATCGCCTATATCGTAGCATTTTTGGGCATCAAACGCAACCCCGAAAGTGGCATTATGGCCATTATGGGTTCTATTGCAATAAAGATGTTGTTTTCTATGGCTTTTGTGCTGATTTACAGCCTGAACAATAAGGAAAAAAGCATTGTGTTTGCCCTCAATTTTTTTTCTTTATATTTATTGTTTACCTTCTTTGAAATATACTGTTTGTTACGTAACTTGCGCCACCAAAATAAATAGTAAAAATCTGCGAGTAAATGGATTGTAGCCACGTTTTTGAATTCAAGTTTAAGAGGTTAATTGTTGTTTTTGCGCTTTTTTCGGCGTTTTTGTTGTCGTCTGTTGCTGTAAAAGCTCAGGCCGATACTGCGCATGCAGCAGAAAAATCACATGAAATCCCTGCCGAAAAAGAAAAATTTAATATAGGTAAATTTGCTTTGCACCACGTAGCCGACTCGCATAGCTGGCACGTAATTGGTGATACTTATGTAGGCCTTCCGATAATTTTGTATGCCAATGGCAAAGTGGTTACTTTTAACAATAGCGAGTTTGACGATGATGATGATGCCAAAACAGTAGTTGAAAAAGACGGCCAGCGTTTTGTTAAAATGCACGACAAAATCTATTTCGCTTCTGATGTTGCTAACGAGCATGGCCAATTCATTGAGCTAAATGCCGAGCATCATGCTAAAAACGCACGTCCTTTGGATTTCTCGATTACTAAAAATACTTGCACCTTGTTTCTTTCGATCATTATTATGTTGATCGTATTCTTAAGTGTAGCAAGAAACTATAAAAAACGCCAAGGCAAATCGCCGAAAGGCTTGGCTTCTTGGTTAGAACCAGTTATTCTTTTTGTAAGAGACGATATTGCCAAGCCAAACTTGGGCCATAAATACGAGCGTTTCATGCCGTACTTGTTAACCGTTTTCTTCTTTATCTGGTTCAATAACATGTTGGGCTTAGTGCCTTTCCTGCCAGGTGGTGCAAACTTAACAGGTAACATTGCGGTAACTATGGTTTTGGCTGTGTTTACCTTGTTGCTTACCATTTTTAACGGTAACAAGCATTATTGGCAACATATTTTCTGGATGCCTAACGTGCCAGTTCCAATTAAGATCTTTTTAATTCCATTAGAGCTGATCGGTGTATTGACAAAGCCAATCGCCTTAATGATCCGTTTGTTTGCGAACATTACCGCAGGTCACATCTTGGTATTGTCGCTGATCTGTTTGATTTTCGTATTCAACAGTTTATGGGTTTCTGCCGCTTCAATTCCTTTCGCCATGTTCATTGGTGCAATCGAGCTGATGGTAGCATTTATCCAAGCCTTTATATTTACCATCCTATCAGCCTTGTTTATTGGCATGGCGATAGAAGAACACCATTAATTAGCATAATTTTAAAAACAATTAATATATAAAATCATGATTACAGGAAGTATTGCTGCAGTAGGTGCAGGATTAGCTGCGATTGGCGCTGGTCTAGGTATCGGTCGTATTGGTGGTTCTGCTATGGACGGTATTGCTCGTCAACCAGAAGCTGCCTCAAAAATTCAAACTGCGATGTTGATCGCTGCTGCCTTCGTTGAGGCGGTTGCTTTGTTCGCGGTAGTAGTTGCATTAGTGTAACTCACCTTAAATGTTTTGCAGAAGATTGTTCTGCAAAACATTTATTATAAAAACGAAATAAGAAAGATATAATAAAATATATACAGAAATGGATTTATTACTACCTGAAGTTGGTTTAGTTGTTTTTCAAACGATAGCATTTTTGCTTTTGCTTCTCATCTTGGCCAAGTTTGCCTGGAAACCAGTATTGAGCGCTATTAAAGAACGTGAGCAGTCTATTGACGATGCTTTGAACAAAGCTGAATTGGCCAAACAAGAAATGGCCCGTTTAACTTCTCAAAACGAAGAGTTGATGAAACAGGCACGTTCGGAACGCGATCAGATCTTGAAAGAAGCCAAAACTTTAAAAGACAATATCGTTAACGAAGCTAAAACCCAGGCACAAACCGAAGGTGCAAAACTGATCGAAAAAGCCCGTATCGAGATTGAAAATCAGAAAAAGGCAGCTTTGGCAGAATTGAAAGGCCAAGTATCTGCTTTGTCTTTGGATATCGCAGAGCGTGTATTGCGTAGCCAGTTAGATGATAAAGCTAAACAACAGGACTTGGTAAACAGCCTGTTAAAAGATGTTGAGTTAAATTAAGTTATAAGTATTACGTTATAAGTTTTAAGTATTGAGTTTGAGTTTTGAGATTTTCTAATCAACGGCTTACAACTTACCACTTACCACTTACAACTTACAACTAGAAATATATGTCAAGTAAAGCAGCAGCCAGATACGCGAAATCATTAATCGACCTTTCTATTGAGCAAAATGCCTTAGAAGCGTTGAAAAATGATATGGTGCTATTTGAGGAAGTTGTAGATAGCAATAGCGAACTAGAAGCCATCTTGAAAAATCCGATTATTCCATTGGATAAAAAAGCAGGAATTTTAAGTCAGCTTTTTGCAGGTAAAGTAAATCCAATTACCGAGCACTTTTTTAAGCTGGTGGTGAGCAAAGGCCGTTCAGGAATTTTGTTCGATGCTTCAAAGCAGTTCATCAGCCAATATCAGGCATTGAAAGGTATCGTGACTGCAGAAGTAACCACTGCAACTGCATTAACCAATGCGAATAAGGCAGAGATTGTGAGCTTGGTTAAGAAAGAACTGGGTGCCAACGAAGTAATCATCAAAGAGAAAGTTGAAGAGAAACTAATTGGTGGCTTTATCTTAAAAGTAGGCGATAAGCAATTTGATGCGAGCATTGCCAGCGGTTTGAAAAAACTGAAGAAAGAATTTGCACAAGGTGTAGCCTAAGCAAGCCTTGAAAATAGAGCCGATGAGAGATCGGTAAACAAAATAAACACAGTACAAGATTTACATTAGAAAAAGAAATCAAAAATAAAATTATGGTAGAGGTAAGACCAGACGAAGTTTCGGCAATTATCAGACAACAATTGTCAGGCTTCAAATCAGAAGCTGAGCTTGAAGAAGTGGGTACCGTATTACAAGTGGGTGATGGTATTGCCCGTGTTTACGGACTAACTAAAGTTCAAAGTGGCGAGTTAGTTGAGTTTGCCAACGGTTTGCAAGGTATTGTTTTAAACCTTGAAGAAGATAACGTAGGTGTGGTATTGTTAGGCCCATCAGACGAGATCAAAGAAGGTGATACCATTAAACGTACTAAAAAAATTGCCTCTATTAAAGTTGGTGAAGGTATGTTGGGTCGTGTAGTAAACACGCTTGGCGAGCCTATCGACGGTAAAGGACCAATTTTGGGCGAAACTTATGAGATGCCTTTGGAGCGTAAAGCACCAGGTGTAATCTATCGTCAGCCAGTAAACGAGCCTTTACAAACAGGTATCAAAGCTATCGACGGAATGATTCCAATCGGTCGTGGCCAGCGTGAGTTGGTAATCGGCGATCGTCAGATTGGTAAAACTGCTGTTTGTATCGATACCATTATCAATCAAAAAGAATTTTACGAAGCAGGTAATCCTGTATTCTGTATCTACGTAGCTTGTGGACAAAAAGCAAGTACCGTAGCTAATATCGTTCGTACCTTAGAAGAAAACGGTGCAATGCCTTACACTGTAGTAGTTTCGGCTTCTGCAGCTGAGCCTGCTCCATTGCAGTTCTACTCTCCATTTGCTGGTGCAGCTATTGGCGAGTTCTTCCGCGATACAGGTAGACCAGCTTTAATTGTTTATGATGATTTGTCTAAACAAGCTGTAGCTTACCGTGAGGTATCTTTGTTATTGCGTCGTCCACCGGGCCGTGAAGCTTATCCAGGCGACGTTTTCTACCTACACAGCCGTTTGTTGGAAAGAGCTGCAAAGATCAATGCCAACGACGAGATCGCACAAGCAATGAACGATTTGCCAGATTCATTGAAAGGTATCGTTAAAGGTGGTGGTTCATTAACCGCTTTGCCAATTATCGAAACCCAAGCTGGTGACGTTTCCGCCTATATCCCAACCAACGTAATTTCAATTACCGATGGCCAGATCTTCTTGGAGTCGAACTTGTTCAACTCAGGTATCCGTCCGGCTATCAACGTAGGTATCTCGGTATCACGTGTGGGTGGTAACGCGCAAATCAAGTCGATGAAAAAAGTAGCTGGTACCTTAAAATTAGACCAGGCACAATACCGCGAGCTAGAGGCTTTCTCTAAATTCGGTTCAGACTTAGATGCAGCTACCAAATCGGTATTAGATAAAGGTGCACGTAACGTAGAGATGTTGAAACAAGCACAGTTCTCTCCACTAACAGTTGAGAAACAAGTTGCCATCATCTATGTAGGTACTAAAAACCTAATGCGTTCTGTACCGGTAAATAAAGTAAAAGAATTTGAAGCTGAATATCTTCAGTCATTAGAATTGCGTCATCCTGATACCTTAAAAGCTTTAAAAGCTGGTAAATTTGATGATGAAATTACTGGTGTATTAGATACAGTTGCAAAAGAGATTTCAAGTAAATATTAATTAGATACAAGTAGCGAGTATCAGGTATCAAGATTTTATCTCGATACTTGATACTTGTTTCTCGATACTAAAACAAGAATGGCCAATTTAAAAGAAGTAAGAAATCGTATATCGTCGGTACAATCAACGCAACAGATTACCAAAGCAATGAAAATGGTATCTGCGGCAAAGTTGAAACGTGCTACCAATGCTATTATACAATTACGTCCGTACGCTACCAAACTGAAAGAGATCTTAGGAAACCTTTCGGCCAGTTTAGAAGGAACTTCCTCACCTTTTATCCAAGAGCGCGAGCCTAACAAAGTGTTAATTGTAGCTGTATCATCAAACCGTGGTTTGGCAGGTGCATTTAACATGAATGTAATTAAGACCACCAATAATTTAATTGCCGAGAAATATAGCGAGCAATTGAAAAAAGGTAATGTAAGCATTGTTGCCATCGGTAAAAAAACACAGGATTTCTACGAGAAACGTAACTACAACATTATTGGCAACAATAATGACGTATACTCGAACCTTACTTTCGAAAATGTAACCAAAATTACCGAAGCCATTATGGCTGGTTTTGAAAAAGGCGAATTCGATAGGGTAGAAGTGGTTTACAACCGTTTCAGAAACGCGGCCGTACAAATTTTAACTACTGAGCAGTTATTGCCTTTAGCTAAAACAGAAGAAGCTACTCCACAAGCTACAAAAGGCGTTACAACCAATGTAGATTATATCTTAGAGCCAAGCCAAGACGAAATCGTATCACAGCTGATCCCTAAATCAATTAAGATCCAATTGTACAAAGCTGTGCTTGATTCTCATGCTTCAGAGCATGGTGCACGTATGACTTCGATGGACAAGGCTACAGAAAATGCCGGCGACTTGTTGAAGAGCCTGAAATTGGCTTACAACCAAGCCCGTCAAGCAGCCATCACAACCGAGCTGACCGAGATCGTAAGTGGCGCAGCTGCGTTGAACGGCTAATCAGCTTAGAGTTTGCAGTTCTCAGTTTACAGTACTGTTGCTTAAAATATTAAACCCTCATCAATTTGGTGAGGGTTTTTTGTTGGTATTAATGTCTGAAATCCATAATTATTATATTTATTATGGATTATAATCCAAAATTATTATATTTATTATGGATTGTATTCCAAAATTATTATACTTTTATGTAATAATTTACTGTTATGATTATCAGAGAACAATTAAACTATGCCTTAGAAAGATTGTTTAAAGGCAAAGCATTTATCATATTTGGACCAAGACAAACAGGTAAAACAACGTTCGTAGAACAACTGTTGGCAAAAGTTAATAGAAAGACGCTCCATCTTAATGGCGATGATGCAGACGTTCGCGATAGTTTAGTCAAACCCAATGTAGCTCAATTGAAGCTTTTATTGGCCGATTATGAAGTTCTTTTTATTGATGAAGCCCAAAGAATAAATGAAGTAGGCTTATTAATCAAAATAATTGTAGATCAGTTTAAAAACATTCAGGTCATTGCAACTGGCTCATCGGCTTTTGAGCTTTCTGGTAAAATTAACGAGCCCTTAACAGGAAGAAAGTACGAAATGATGCTGTTGCCTTTTTCTTATACAGAATTGATAGAACATACAGATTTTTTAACCGAAGAACGTAGCCTTGAACAAAGATTGATTTATGGTTCTTATCCAGAAATTATAAATGATCCCATCAATGCAGAAGAGCATCTGAAATTATTAGCAGACAGCTACCTTTATAAAGATTTGTTTGCTTTGGAGGATGTTAAAAGACCTTTGCTGTTCGAAAAAATTGTAAAGGCATTGGCATTGCAGATTGGAAGCGAAGTTAATTTTTCTGAATTAGGGCAATTAATTAAGGCCGATTATAAAACTGTAGAAAAATATATAGGCTTGCTCGAAAAAGCATTTGTTGTATTCACCTTATCATCATTTTCTGGAAATGTTCGTAACGAGATCAAAAAGAACAAGAAAGTCTATTTTTATGATACCGGAATAGTCAATGCGATTACCAGGAATTTTAATCCTTTAGCTAACAGAAATGATGTAGGTGCTTTATTCGAAAATTATATGATCGCAGAACGAAGAAAATACCTACAACAGCATCAGCTTGATGCAGAGCAGTTTTTTTGGAGGACAACACAACAACAGGAGATAGATTATGTGGAGCAAAGGAACAAAAAGTTATTGGCTGTGGAATTCAAATGGAAAGAACAAAGCAAAGCAAAAATTCCTTTGACATTTACCAAGGCATATCCTCATGCAGAAATGTTAATTTTGTCTCCGTCAGAAAGACACAGTTTTCTTAGCGATTAATAAAATGAATTTAAAAAGATGAAAAAAGCTATATTTTGGCTATTGAGCCTGATGCCTGTTTTAGCCATTGCCCAAAGCCCGGCAAGAGATTATACCAATGCTATTTTATGGCAGCAGTACAGTGGCGAGTACAGGGCATTATCATTTCAGGCCTATAATTTTGCCCGTTTATCGTTAAAGGAAGCCTTGTGGAACCAGGCTAATGGCAAACCTAATTGTGTAATCGTAGATGCCGATGAAACTATTTTAGACAATTCTGCTTTTCAGGGTACCGAAGTAAAAAAAGGCGTGAGCTATGTACAGGCCGACTGGACCAAATGGACCAGCTTGGGAGCTGCCGATACCGTGCCTGGCGCTTTGGCTTTTTTGAAGTTTGCAGCGAGCAAAAAAGTAGAGACTTTTTACGTAACCAATCGCGATGAAGCCGACCGTGCGGGTACGATAAAGAACCTGCAAAAATTCGGATTTCCTTATGCAGACGAAGCCCATCTGCTGTTAAAAACCACTACTTCAGACAAAGAGCCCCGCCGGCAAAAAATTGCGGAACAGTACAATATCCTATTGCTTTGCGGCGATAACCTGAGCGATTTTTCCAATGTTTTTTATCGAGAAGGAAAAGACACCAAAGCACAAGTTGACGCCATGCAGCAACAATTCGGCACCCGTTTTATCGTACTACCCAACCCCATGTATGGCGACTGGGAGAAATTATTGTACAAAGGCGATAAATTGAATGAAGAAGACAGGGGAAAGCAGCGATTGGAGAAGCTAAAAATTATTAATTGATTGTTTTGTAAGCAATAAATATTATTTTTGTCGTATAATTTTTTAACCCAAAAAATCATGGATCAAAAACAGGCACAAGAAAGAGAACAAAGCATGGAAACTGCAAATCAATCAAGTATTTACAAATTGATATTAGTAGGTGTGGTTGTAAGCATTATAGGTGTTTATTTACGTTTCGCTTTTGATGCTACTTGGCTTTCAATTTTATCTTGGGTAATCCTTTTTATAGGTTCATTCATCTGCTGCAAAGCGGTTTTCAAGATTTTAGACGCAAAATAAGTCAACATAATTTAATGAGAAAGTCTACATTGGTTTTTACCGATGTAGACTTTCTTGTTTTGTAGCATTTCTGTTACTGATAAAAATAGCTGGTTACCTTATGCACATTCGGGCATTAATGGATACCTAAGCAGCTGAACCAGGTAAATAAAAAATGGCATGGCCCCAAATGAGTACTCAAGGCTTTTGCTTGTTTCCTAACCATTTAAAAACCATAGGTTCTATGAAGAAATATTTAGTTTGTATAGCCATCATCGGATTGATGTTCGGCTGTAACGCTGACAGAAAAAACAGCTTATCTAGAGAAAGCGTAGCCACTCTCGATTCTGCAGCAATGGCCAGCGACACTACCGCTGCTGCCAAAATCATCAAAACTGCCGACATGCGCTTCAGAGTGAAAGACGTGCAGCAAACCAAAGAGCAATTAAGTGCAACCATCAAGGCGCAGGGCGGAACAGTAGCCGAATTCTCTATTCAAAGTCAAATACAAGAAAGCGACAAAGTTAAATACAGCAGCGATTCGCTTAAAGAAATAACTTCCTACCGAAAAGAAGGCTTATTGGTTGCCAAAGTGCCCTCAGAAAAGCTGGATGAATTTACCAATACGGTTGCCAGAATGGCGGTTTTTGTAGATCAGCAATCGATGAAAATGGACGACCAAAGCATTGCCTATCTGGCCAACAGACTGAAAGCCCAGAATAGGCAGAAAGTAATCAAGCAATTGGATAAAAGCAAGAAAAGCAAAGATGTCGAAACCTCCTTTTACATCAGCGATGATTATGTTGACAAGAGGATAGAAAACATCAGCATCGATAATCGGGTTAAATTCAGCACCATTACCCTTAACTTTTATCAAGACAATACGGTAAGTACGTGGATTGTAGGCAATGATAACCTGTATAGCTATCGCCCGGGCTTTTTTCAGCGCTTAGGCTTAAACATAGCCGATGGATGGACCTTCTTTAAAGAGTTTTTATTAGGCCTTTCTAAATTATGGGCATTGATTGTTTTTGCCTTGGTGTTATTCTTCGGCATCAGAGCCTACTTAAGAAAGACTAAAAAAGCATAAACTTATCGCTCGTGATTGCTTGTTCGCTACAGGCAGTCACGACTTTATTTAACCCGTTTTTTATTGTCGGTTACAAAGGCTTCCCAGCCAGAATAGGATTTCCCTGTAGCTGCCGCACCCACTCGCTGAAACGAATGGCAAACCGCAACCGCCAAGCCATCAGTAGCATCTAAAAATTCTGGCGTTTCTTTAAAATTCAACAGCCTTTGCAACATGGCGGCCACCTGTTCCTTACTCGCAGTACCTTTGCCTGTTATCGATTGCTTGATTTTACGTGGGGCATATTCGGTAACAGAAATATCTCTAGATAAAGCTGCTGCCATCGCTATGCCTTGAGCCCTTCCCAATTTGAGCATTACCTGGATGTTTTTCCCATAAAATGGGGCTTCAATAGCTAAAGTATCGGGCTTAAATTCTTCAATAAGGGCAATGGTTTTTGCGAAAATGCGTTGTAGTTTCAGGAAGTGGTCGCCTAAATGGCCCATCTTTACAACACCCATGCTCAGCAGTTCAATTTTGTTTCCTTTTTCTAAGATTACACCATAGCCCATGATTGCCGTTCCGGGGTCGATGCCCATGATGATCCGTTCCTTTTTTTCAACCAACATACAACAATATTAAGCATATTTGCACAGACAAAAGGGAAAAACTTGACGGCACGTTACAAAAAAATATTTTCTATCCTCCTCAAAATTGCGATCGTAGTTTTTGCGTTTTGGTTCATCTATGTCAAACTCATTGCCAGCAACGATCTTAAGGAATTTGTAGCTATTCTTAAAACCTTGCCAGTTAGGCAAATCTATACCGTACTTTCTGTCATCGTTTTATTGATGCTCCTCAATTGGGGCCTCGAGGCCGTGAAATGGAAGCGCCTGATTAAGCAGGTAGAGCCGATCAGCCTTTGGAAATCAATCGAATCCGTTTTTTGTGGCTTAACCTGGGCCGTATTTACACCAAATAGGCTTGGCGAGTATGGAGGTCGCGTATTTTTTCTCTCGCCCAAAAGGCGCATTGTTGGCGTTGTTGCCATGGCGGTAGGCAATATTGGCCAGCTGGTGCTCACCAACGTATTCGGCGCGATTGCCATTTGTATATTCGTTTATCGTTTTACACCCATAGATCATCGTTTGTTTTTGGCTTTATGTGCCATTGGCATAGCCTTCTGCTTGTTTTTCGTGATTTTCTATTTTAACATCAGGTGGCTAAACGGTATTTTGCTATCTATGCGTTTTACGCGCAAATACAAAAAATTCTATACCATTTTGGCCAGGTACAAAAAGGCCGAATTGCTCAAAATACTCTTGCTGTGTTTGGCCAGATATGCAGTATTCAGTACCCAATATTTTATCATGTTGTTATGGCTGATTCCAAGCCTCCACTTTACAGATGTGCTGATGCTGGTTTGCATCTTGTTCTTTGTACAATCTTCTTTGCCATCGCTGGATTTGCTGGATATCGGAATCAGAAGCGTAACCGCCCTGTTTTTCTTTAAGTATATAACCGATCAAAACACAGCAGTTGTGGCTTGTATCGCCAGTATTTGGCTAACCAATATTATTATTCCTGCTATATTAGGATCTTATTTCGTTTTTAAACTCAATTTCTTTGGAAGTACTCAACGCAATTAACTATTTCTCTATTTTTCTGGCACTGATCTACATAGCAGTGGTAGGTATTTTTATACGTGGCTGGGCCAAGATCTTGCCCTTTAAACGCAATGCGATGAGACCAAAAACCAAGGTTTCTATACTCATTGCCGCACGTAACGAAGAAGAAAAGATCGGCCTGACTTTAAATGATATCCTGACACAGGATTACGATTCCGATTTGACCGAAATCATTGTAATTGACGACCATTCTACAGACCAAACCGCATCAATTATTCGGAGCTATGCAGATCGAGGTGTTAAACTTATTCAGCTGAACGAATCAAATGCGTTGAATTCTTATAAGAAGAAAGCTATTCAAACAGCTATTGGCCAATCAACCGGCGAATTGATGATTACAACTGATGCGGACTGCCGAATGGGTCCGAGCTGGCTAAGTACAGTGGTTGATTATTATGAAACCAAAGACTATAAAATGATCTCGTCGCCAGTGGCTTATTTTGAAGAAAAGAGCTTCTTCGAGAGACTACAGTCCTTAGAGTTTGCCTACCTGATCGGATTGGGCGCATCTACTATCGGCAACAATAATCCGAGCACCTGCAACGGCGCCAACCTAGCTTATGAAAAAGAAGCCTTTTTTGAGGTTGGGGGTTTTACGGGAATAGATGACTTGGCTTCGGGAGATGACGAACTATTGCTGCATAAAATGGCAGCCATTTACGAAGGGAAAATCGGGTTCCTCAAAAACAGCGATGCCATCGTATATACACATGCCAAGCCAACTTTGCGTGAATTTATACAGCAACGCAAACGATGGGCTTCTAAAAGTACGCGCTACAAAGACAAAGCGGTAATTATTTTGGGGCTGAGCATTTGGCTGTTTAACTTCAGTATCATCGTTAACACCTTACTGGCCATCGTTTTCCCGCAAAGCGATAGTATCTGGTTTTTGGCTATCCAGCTGTTAAGTAAAATATTTGTCGAATTTGTATTCTTGGCCAGTGTAACCAGTTTCTTTAAAAGAAAACAATTGTTAGTTTTACTGCCTATACTTAATCCTTTTCACATCCTCTACTTTATTTACATTGGCATTGCCGGGAATAGCGGAAAGTACAATTGGAAAGACCGTATGGTTAAATAGCAAATGAGCAACAATAGCCCTTCAAAGAAGATATGGAACCGGTTTAAGCGCAATAAAATGGCTTACGGCGGACTTATTTTTATTCTCGTGCTTCTTGTTATGGGAATTTTGGGTTATTTGATTACGCCAGACCAAACACCGTATGCCAATACGATCAATTTGGCACTGAACAAGAAAAAACCTGGACGCTCATTTCAGTTTTTAATTATCAGCAAGAACAAAAATATTAAGGAAGTAGGCTTTTTCGAGAAAATGCTTTATGGTCAGCAGGCCAATTTCAAAAGTATTCCGATTAGCGCTTACCGCTTGGATAAAGATCAGGTTTTTGTACAGGAATACATCGGCGATGACGAAAAGCCGAAGGAAACGGTTTATCAGCTAAAGGATTTATGTGAAACCTGCACCTTGCCATCCAAGCTGGGGACACCAGCAACTTTATTTGCACAACAAAATATTTATAAGCAGACTTTTTATTTGGGAACCGATCCTTATGGTCGCGATTTGTTGAGCAGGTTGATTTTGGGTATCCGTGTATCGCTTTCGGTAGGGTTAATGGCTGTGCTCATCTCTCTGTTTATTGGGGTTGGTTTGGGTGCCATTGCGGGCTATTTTGGTGGCAAGGTTGATGCGGGCATCAGTTGGTTTATGAACGTCATTTGGTCTTTGCCATCGCTGTTGCTGGTTATTGCCATTTCTTTTGCGTTGGGCAAAGGGTTTTGGCAGATTTTTATCGCTGTTGGGCTTTCTACCTGGGTAGATGTAGCTCGTTTGGTACGTGGCCAGGTAATGGCTTTAAAGGAAGTAGAATTTGTAGAAGCGTCGAAGGCCTTGGGCTTTTCTACTACCCGAACCATTGTTAAGCACATCTTGCCTAATATTGCCGGACCTATTTTGGTGGTGGCTTCGGCCAATTTTGCTTCAGCCATTCTGCTCGAAAGCGGATTGAGCTTTTTAGGTTTTGGTGCCCAGCCACCCATGCCGAGCTGGGGCACGATGATCAAAGAACATTACGGCTATATCATTATGGATGCGGCTTATCTTGCCGTATTACCCGGATTGGCCATTATGCTCACCGTTTATGCCTTTAACCTGTTGGCCATTGGCCTGCGCGATGCCTTTGATGTAAAAGGCCAGAATGTGAGCGTATAGTAGGCCAAATGATCAGTTGCCCTTAAAGTTTGGATTAAAATTCTCTAAAAAGTACGATCGATACAAAGGACTGATCCGCTCTGCATCGGTAGGTGAGGTGATAACAAGTTTATAATCGCCGGCTTCAAGATGCCCTAACTGCACGTCTCCATTTGCATTGCTGATCATGCCAAAGTTCGGCCTGGTAGCTTTCTTTCCAATGCTTAAAATAGCACCGCCAATTGGCCGTCCGGCAAATTCAGATTTCGGGTTGGTAAACGGTAGCATCAGTTTGAAATTGTAATTGCCCTGTGGCAAGTTGTCGAGTGCAATTTCTCCTTTTTCATTGGGGGTTAAACTCAGGCTGTCGGTGCCGTTTTTTTCCATTTTAACCAAGATGCCGGCGATGGGCTGGCCAATGGCAAATTCTACCCTGCCCGTTCTTGTATTTATTTTTGCTTTGCTTGCCTTGAGCACACAGGGAAAATGCGAATCGGGAAAATCAGCTTTGCAATAGTCGCAATATTGTTCTTTGAGGTCAGTACCTGAATGTTTAGAATGGATTGCTTTTCCATTTTCAATTGCTACCATAGCAAATAAAAAAGCGGTTGCGAGGAGCATACTTTTCATAGCCATAAATTAAGTATCTACAATATAATGAATTGTGGATACTTAATCGTCTTAGTTTTTTCTTGATTTGGTACTCGAAACACCTTTTGTACTAATGCTTTTGCCTTGTGGATTTTCAGGAGCTACAATAGTAAACTTATAATTTCCGGCCTCTAGGTTATTTAATTCAAATTCGCCTTTCTCGTTGGCAGTTACTGTCATAAAACTTCCTCCCGGATTTTTGCCTCCTTTTACAATAAGGCCTCCAATTGGGTTGCCCGCAGCCAAGGCCAAGCCTTGATTTACTTTTTCGCCAAACGAGGAACCCTGTGTTTGTTTAGCATCAGGTGTAGTAGTTTCGTTTTTGCGACCACCGGTATAAGTTCTTGTATCGTTTGAAACGGCTTCGGTTCTCTTAATTTCTTTTTCATTGATGCTTTTGCCTTGAGGCTCGTCGGGATTGGAAACCGAAAATTTGTAGTTCCCTGCTTCTTGTGCATTAAATTCGAACTCACCTTTATCGTTGGTAATTACTGTCATCAAGTTTCCACCAGGGTTTTTGCCTCCCTTTACCACTATGCCGCCAATAGGTGAACCGGCTGCCAGGGCCACGCCTTGATTTACTTTATGTCCAAAAGAAGTATTTGGGGTTTGCCTTGAAGCAGCTTCATTTTTACGGCCTCCTGTATAAGTTCTTCCGGGCTGTCTTGAAACGGTATGGCCTATGGCAAAGCTTAATCCAATATTTACGCCCAAACCATTGTATTTAGTGCTTTGGCTTACATTTTGCCTACTACCTGCAATCATTTGGTCTTGGCTGTAAAAACCATCGGCATTGGGATCGCCCTGAGGCTTAAACAGCATCGCCTCGTTGTTGATGGTTGGTCCACTGGTATAATTTCCTTCTACATAAAATCCCAGTTTACCAGGGAAATAGGCCACACGCAATTTGGGAACAAACGCAAAGCCAGTTGTTTGAGCAGCTTCTTTGGTATAGATTTCTTTGGCATAGGTTTTTCCATTTACCGAACCACTTTGTGTTACATTAAGTGCCTTTTGCTGTAAGCTAAAATAACCTGCATTTACGATAGGCGAGAGGGTGATTTTGCCAAAAGAAAAATTGGCTTGGGCACCAGCTTCAATCTTAAAGCCGTTCTGTTTGTTTTGGTTAGTACTCAGAGCGATACTTGGCGTGGCACTCTGACCGGTAACCTGATAAGATGGCAAGTTGTTTAAATCATAATTTTTGCTGCCTGAAAAATACTCGCCTCCGGCATTAAAACCAATGGTAAAAAAATGACTGGTATGGCCTGCCAAATTTCCATTGTCGCCTTTGGCAAATAGAGGTACATATACGTTGGCATTAAATGCATAACCATTAGCTAGGTTTGCATTGCTGCTGCTTGGGTTGTTTATACCTCCGCCCAGCGAAACTAAAGCATTGCCGCCGGGATTTATACCTCCCTTAACGATAAGGCCTTTAATTGGTTGGCCAGGTGCTTGGGCGTGCGACAAAAGATATAAAGATGAGAATAGAATTGTAAAGAGCTTTTTCATGTTGAATTTTGTTTGATTTAATGGTAGATCAACTCAACAGAAAAAATGTTACCCCCTTCGGAAATTAGTTCATTAGTGTCATTGGTTCATTAGGGGATTAGTCATTAGCTAATTGATAAATGTTAGAAGATTTGATATACTGTACGCTAAATCTTTTTGAATATGACTAATAGATTTTCTGACTTCTATGTGTCTATGTGGTTTCGAAACTTAGAACTCGTAACTGGCAACTGAAAGTTGCTAACTGAAAACTTACTTCTTCTTCGCCGCTTTAGCCAGTGGGTTATAAGCAATGGCCAGGTCGGTCCAGAAATCAAATTCATGTGGACGCTGTAGTTCTCCAATTTCTACAAAGAAATAACCTTTCATTACCTTTCCACCATGGATCATTTGCCGGCAACCGTTTTTTTCGGCAACTGCATCGGCATCGTTGGGATTGATCCTCAACATCAATTCATCTTCTTTAACACCGATGCACATTTTGCCATCAACCATAAAAGTTAGCCCGTTAAACATTGGCTTTTCTTCTACGTTGTTTAGGTGCATCAGCTTTTCGCGCACCCTGTTGGCTAATATTTCATTATAAGGCATTTACTAAAATAAAGAATTTAGGGCCTAAATCATTAACTTTGTGTAGTGTTACTCAATAGTTATCAGATCGATTTAATAGAAGCAGGATGCGATGAAGCGGGCCGTGGTTGTTTGGCAGGGCCGGTTTTTGCAGCGGCTGTTATTTTGCCACGCGATTTCTATTTGGAAGGATTAAATGATTCGAAGCAACTGAACCACCAGCAACGAGATGAGCTGAGGCCGGTTATTGAAAAGGAAGCCTTGGCATGGGCAGTAGCAGCCGTAGATCACGAAGAAATTGACCGCATCAACATTTTGAATGCGTCTTTTTTGGCCATGCACCGGGCCATTGAACAGCTGCACCTACAGCCCGAATATTTGGTGATAGATGGCAATCGCTTTAAGGCTTATCCCAAAATTCCGCACAGCTGTATTGTAAAAGGCGACGGAAAATACCTCAATATTGCAGCCGCCTCTATCTTGGCCAAAACACACCGCGACGAATTTATGGCCAAAATTGCGATCGATTATCCCGCCTACAATTGGCACCAGAACAAAGGCTATCCAACCATTGCCCACCGCAAAGCGGTAATAGAGATTGGCCTATCGCCATTTCACCGTAAAACTTTTAATGTGAGCGACCCGCAATTGCGTATCCCTTTTGAAGAAGAAGGATAATTCGTAATTTCATAACGTGAACATAAAGAGATGAAAGTCCTTATTTTAAGTTACCGGGTTCCCTTTCCGCCTAATAGCGGTTATCCCATTGTGGTGTACAATACCATAAAGGGCCTGTTAAAATTGGATGCAAAAATCACTTTGTTCAGCATTAACGGTTCCAAAAACAAGGTTGATATCGATGATATCTACGATCCGGTGTTTGAGCAGATCGATTTTCACTCTTTTAATATCGATACAGAAGTAAATGTTTGGGGCGCTTTTTTCAATATTTTCTCCAATCAATCCTACAATGTTTCGCGTTTTTACGATGATGATGCGGCCAAGCTTTTAGAAAATGTACTTCGCGAACAAGAATTTGATGTTATCCAGTTTGAAGGACTTTATGTAGTGCCTTATTTAGACACGGTTAAAGAGAACAGCAAGGCTAAGCTCATTTACAGGGCACACAATATTGAATTTGATGTTTGGGAGCGATTGGCCGCCAGAGAGCAGTTCAGGCCTAGGCGCAAATACCTTGAATTTTTATCGAGGAGGCTGAAGGTTTACGAAACAGAACAGCTCAACCGCTTTCATCAGGTTTTTGCCATTAGCCATCCCGATAGGCAACAGATTTTGTTAATGGGCTGCCAAACCCGTTTAGATGTATTTCCGGTAGCCTTGGATTTCGAAAAATACCACGTCAATTTAGAGAAAACCAGTTTTCCGACCCTGTTCCATTTAGGGGCGATGGATTGGCGACCAAACAAGGAGGGGCTAGAATGGTTTTTGGACGAGATTTGGCCCGACATAGAAACGCTAAGTGGCGAATTGCGCTTTTATATTGCCGGCAAGAATATGCAAAAACAGTTTTTTGAATATGATTCGGAAAACCTGATTGTAGAAAGTGAAGTATTCGATGCCATTGAATTCATGAATTCGAAAGCCATCATGATTGTTCCTTTACTATCGGGTAGCGGCATGCGGGTGAAGATTATCGAAGGCATGGCTATGCAGAAATGTATCATAGCCACTACCATGGCGGCAGAAGGCATCAATTGCGAGCATGGGAAAGATATCTTGATTGCCGATACGCCAGACGAATTTTACCGCTCTATCCTGCAATGTGTTACACAACCCAACCGTTGGCGGGAAATTGGCAAAAATGCCCGTAAAACCGTGGAACGCGACCATGAAGTTTACTCGAACGCCAAACGGATGCTCGAGATCTATCAAACTTTAGTCAGCCTTTAATTTAGCTTAACATATACTCCACAATAGCTTCCGAATGTATTTTCGTGGTATCGAATACGGGAATGGCGAAATCTGCTTGGCTAATGAGCAAAGGAATTTCTGTACAGCCCAGTATAATTCCCTGCGCCCCTTGATCCACCAGGTCTTGTACAATTGCTAAAAAGCGGGCCTTGGTATCAGCTTTGATTATACCCACGCCTAGTTCGTCTTTTACCACATATTGGATATAATCTCTTGTTTCTTCACTGGCTGGAGTTAAAACTTCTAGGCCATGTGCTTCCAGTTGCTGTCTGTAAAAATCCATTTCCATGGTGAATTTGGTGCCCAACAGGCCAACTTTGGTCAAGGCCTGGCTTTTAATGGCATTGGCTGTTGCCGTTCCGATATGGATGAGCGGGAGATGAACTGCCTCCTGAAGCCTGTCTGCAAATAAATGGGCAGTATTGGCGCATAGCGCAATGGCATCAGCACCGCTTCTTTTTAAGCTTTCGCAACCAGCCAGTAAAAGCTCAAAGGAATTTACCCAGCCTTTGCTATGAATATCGCCATGGTTCAAAGAATGGATGATGCATTCGGCAAAATTATGGCCACCTAATTGACCGTTGATACCTTCGTTGATAAACCTGTAATAATCTATGGTAGATACCCAGCTCATGCCACCTAGCAGTCCGATTTTTTTCATGATTGTGTGATAGTTTGTTAAAAATTGATTGGGCAAGCTACAGAGCCGATCCTGTATATACAAGACGGATTTGCATTAATTTGGTCATAAAATAGGCTTTTTGAATAGGAGAGGGCAATATTTGAAATCGAAAGCCAGAAATTATGACAGTGTAAAATGTAACTGGTTTTAATCTGATTTCGCATATAAACATTGGTCTTTTCTTAGTATTTTTGGCCACCAAATATTAGAGCATATCATAAGATGAAAAATACCGCGTTAACCGAAAAACATATCTCGTTAGGTGCCAAAATGGTGCCGTTTGCTGGCTATAACATGCCGGTGCAGTACGAAGGAATAAATGCCGAACATGCTACCGTTAGAAATGGCGTTGGTGTTTTTGATGTGAGCCATATGGGCGAGTTTATCCTGAAGGGCGAAAATGCCTTAGACCTGATCCAAAGAGTAACCAGCAATGATGCTGCTAAATTATATGATGGCAAAGTGCAATATTCTTGCCTGCCTAATACCGAGGGTGGTATTGTAGACGATTTATTGGTTTATCGCATCGACGAAAAAACCTACATGTTGGTGGTGAATGCTTCTAACATTGAAAAAGACTGGAATTGGATCCAACAATTCAATACGGCCAATGTAGAGATGCACAATATTTCTGACCAGACATCGCTTTTAGCCATTCAAGGGCCTAAAGCTGCCGATGCTTTGCAAAGCCTAACCGATATCGATTTGGCATCAATGGAATACTACAGCTTTAAAAAAGGCACTTTTGCCGGAGTAGATAACGTAGTAGTTTCGGCCACTGGCTATACAGGTGCTGGTGGTTTTGAAATCTATTTTGAAAACAAATATGCCGATCAGATCTGGAATGCTATTTTCGAGGCGGGTGCAACTTACGGCATTAAGCCAATTGGTTTAGGTGCTCGTGATACCTTGCGCTTAGAAATGGGCTTCTGTTTGTATGGCAACGATATTGACGATACAACTTCGCCAATTGAGGCAGGTTTGGGCTGGATTACCAAATTCACCAAACCATTCACCAATTCAGAAGCTTTGTTGGCCCAAAAAGAAGCGGGTGTACAACGTAAGCTGATTGGTTTTGAAATGATCGATCGCGGTATTCCTCGTCATGATTACCCAATTGTTGATGCTTTGGGCAATGTAATTGGCAAAGTAACTTCTGGAACACAGTCGCCATCATTGCAAAAAGCAATCGGCATGGGCTATGTAAATAAAGATTTGGCTAAAGAAGGAACCGAAATTTTCATCGATATCAGAAATAGCAAGATCAAAGCTAAAATTGTTAAGTTTCCATTTTATAAATAATAGTATCGAGTAGCTAGTATCAAGTATCGAGATGGTTTTTTGGAAGATGCTATCTTTGTACTTGATACTCGATACTAGATACTTGATTCTCTCCACATGTCCAGAACCATAGAAGTTTGCCTTACGCCTGCCTTGCTCAACCTTTACGATATTGAAAACAGCATTGTAGTCGTCATTGATATTTTGAGGGCAACATCTTCCATCATTTATGGTATCGAAAATGGTGCTACGGCCATTATTCCGGTTGCACAAGTTGAAGATTGCCTGGCTTATGCCGATAAAGGATACCTATTGGCCGCAGAGCGAAATGGCGAAGTAGTTGAAGGCTATGATTTTGGCAACTCGCCGTTTTCTTATACTGCCGAAAAAGTGGCAGGCAAAACCATCGTACTCACCACTACCAATGGCACCAAGGCCATGCACATGGCGCATGCGCGGGCCCATCAGGTGGTAGTAGGCTCTTTTCTCAACCTTAGCGCATTAACAGAATGGCTAAAAGTACAAGATAAAGATGTGTTGTTGCTTTGTGCAGGCTGGAAAGACAAATTTAACTTAGAGGATACTTTGTTTGCTGGGGCGGTGGTTCATAAGCTTCGCAAGGATTTTGTACATTTTGACGATGCCTGTGTAGTGGCCGAAGACATGTACTTGATGGCTAAAGACGACCTCAGAACCTATTTGCATAAATCATCGCATAGCCACCGCTTGGCACAGCTGAACATAGAAGATGATGTTCGGTTCTGTTTAAAGGTTGATATTTGTCAGGCTATCCCAGTACTGGTTGGGGAGAAGTTATTGCCACTAAAATATTAATTAAAGAGTTGTCATTCTGAGCAAAGCGAAGAATCTAGTTAGGTAAATCTTCTCGAGATAGATCCTGAATCAAGTTCAGGATGACGTATCATTAGGAGGTGTCGTTATGCCGAATCGAAATTTCGTCATGCCGGACCTGATCCGGCATCTTCTTTGAGATGGAGTTGCATTACAATTCAAAGTCCAACTCGTCAAACAAGTCTTTCCAATTAGGATTGTTTAATTCAATCAATCCAATTTTCCATTTTCTCTTCCAATTTTTTAATTGTTTTTCTCGAGCAATTGCCTCATCAATAGTGTTGAATGGTTCGTAATAAACCAATTTGCAACAATTGTATTTTGCTGTAAATGATTGAGGATAAGCTTTTTCTTTATGCTCTCTTATCCTGAAGTATAAGTTGGAGGTTACACCAATGTATAAGACAAGATTTGATAAATTGGTCATGATGTAAACGCATCCTCCCCTGATCATAATTGAAGTATTTAATAATTATAATTCGTCATACCGAACTTGGTCCGATATCTTTTGTGGGATGATTTTGTCTATAACAGATCCTGAATCGGAGTTCAGGATGACGTATTGTTAGGGGGATGACACTCAGTTTTTCTGTTGCCCAATCAGTTCCTGAACCAGTTCACTTTGTTTAATCGCTTTTAAAGCCTCTTCGTGGGCAACCCAATAAATACTCTCCGCTTTTTTCATGTCAAAAGTGCTGATTTCGCCCATACCTTTAGGTTCGATCAGCAAGTCGCAGAACTTGGCCTTGCGCTCCATATCATGGTTGATAGACATAATGCCTGCCCTTTGCATCAGCTGTGCTATTTTGGTAATCTTTTCTACCGGCTTTAAGTGGTTGCAGGAAGAGCCGATAATGTAATCGCAGTTGTTGAGTAGGGGTTCTACCGGAAAATTATTCAAAATTCCGCCATCTACATACATCTGGTTATCGATCATAATCGGCCTAAAAATCCCAGGGATGCAACTTGATGCCTGGATGGCCTTAATCAATGGACCTTCGGTAAAATACCTGGGCACTCCCTCACTAAAATTGGTGGCACAAATGGTTAATGGAATTTTAAGGTCTTCTATTCTATCATGTGGAAAATACTCCTTAAGCATTTCGGCCGTATTTTCGATATTGATTAGTCCCAAAGAACCTATTGCCGGACGGATGAAACGCAGCAATTTGGTTTTGATAAATATGTTAAGGCCTTCTTCTGGATCGATGCCCGCTGCATAAAAAGCCCCGGCAATGGAGCCCGCACTTGTGCCACTTACCATGCTAAAGTGGATGCCCACATTCATAAAGGCCTTAAGGATGCCCAAATGCGCTATCCCCCTAATGCCACCTCCTGATAAGACTATGCCTATTTTCATATCGTTCATTATTGTAATGTTGGAAAGTTGAAATGCTGAAAAGTTTGTTATTCCATCTTTTTATCTTTTCGGTATTCCTGTAAACTCTACTGCTAACTGTCAACTGCCTACTGATTCTCCTTCGGCTTGTACTTCGATTTCGTTAAGATCAGCTGCGGATCGGTTTCTGCCATCAGTTGCTGCAAAGTTACCTGAGGATTTTCGGCCATGTATTTTTTTACAATCTGCCAGCCAATCCATACACCCAATTTTGGAGCCGACGATCTTTTCTCTCCCAATCCTGGCGTAAATGGTCCGTCACTTAAATAAACCTGTATCTTTGCATAATCGCTTTCGAATAAGAGGTTGTTTTCCAACAAATAGCCCCAAACATTGCCTTCATATTGCTGGCTCCAGTTCATTTGTTGCGTAGTATAGCCTATTTTAACAGAATCTGGAGTGGTTTCTGGCAATACCTGATCCATAAAATAAAGGATTTTGCCATTATAGATGATTTTGGCCAACAAATTCCGGTCTTCGTCCCTTTCTTTAAAAAGCTCCTCGTGCGCAAATACTTCGGTTACCCTAGGTACAATGTACTGTGGCTCGAAACGCTTCGATTGGTAAAGCGGAATGCTCTCGATCAAAGCACCATAAAATTTGCTGTTCTTCCCCAAAAACATATCCAGTCCGATTCCCATGTAATCGTCTCCCAATGGTATTTGATAGGAAAATCCTGATAAGAAAGACACAAAACGAGGTGTTTTAACTTTTGGATAGTAATATTTGATGTATTTGAAAGCTTGGGTGAGGTCTTTTTCTACCTTGTTCAAGTTAGGGAAAACACTGTCGACCTCCTTGTTCAGGTCGGTGTAGGCCTGATCTACATAAAGTCCGTTGAGCACCTCTGGGGCTTTCATCGAAGGATTGCCCACCATGCGATGGATAAAGTCATCGTAGAAATAACCATACTTCTTTTGAAGCATCAAATCTGTCTGATTAACGTCTTTATTTTTCCCTTGGTAAAGATCTTGGTCAAAACGTTGTATTTTTATATCCAGCTTAATGTGGCTTACATCTGGCCTATTACTTGTTTTGCACGAAAAAAATGCAATTGTACACAGAAAAAATAGATAGATTTGAAGGTGTTTTACGTTATAGCTCATTACTAACAAATATAACTCCCAAATAATATGAAACCAGCATAATTTACAAATCTTCTCTTAAAGGCTTACAAAATTAGGCAAGCTTCATTACCTTTAAAAATCAAACAGAGCCTGTGAGTTCATTAATACCATTAAAAACTTTATTAATAATTATATACTGATGAAAAAAACTGCATTAGCAATTCTAGTTGTACTTTTCGCCCTTAACCTCAGCGCACAGCAAAATGGCTCTCCTTATTATGGTTTTAGGTTGGGCTTAACCGCGCACCCTACATTTGGCTTTATGAAAGCCGAAAATGGAAAAGGAAATGGTTTAAGCCTGGGCTTTTCTTATGGCTTAATGGGCGATTTTAACTTTGCCGAGAACTATAGTTTTGCTACCGGAATTACGGTAACTACTATTAACGGCAAAACTACGCAAATCAACGCAATGCCCTATCATATGTCTATAAGTAGCACCAATCCGGTGGCTTACGACCTTAAATATAAAATGCAATACATAGAAGTGCCTCTAACCGTGAAATTGAAAACGGCTAAAATTGGCGATCTTCGCTGGTACGGCCAGTTTGGCTTGTCTAACGATTTTAGAATTAGCGCCAAACAAGATGCCGAATTAGGTGGAACGGGAGTGGCAAATAATCAAAACGTAAAAGACTGGACCAATTTTTACCGTGCCGGACTGATTGTTGGTGGCGGTGCAGAATTTGATTTGGATGGCAAAACCAGTTTAATGATGGGACTGACCTTGAACAACGGCTTTACAAACGTGGTTTCTTATGGCGATAATTCGGTGAAAAATCATTACGTAGGTATTAATGTTGGTGTATTTTTTTAAGCCATAACCTGTCTCGAATCTCAATACTCAAATCTCATAAACATGAAAATAGCACTGGCCCAACTTAACTATCATATTGGTAATTTTGAGCAGAATACCCAAAAGATCATCGAAAACATAAACTTGGCCAAAGCCAAGGGTGCCGATTTGGTGGTATTTGCCGAACTGGCCATTTGTGGTTACCCGCCTCGCGATTTTTTGGAGTTTACAGATTTTGTAGCGCTTTGCGATAAAGCCGCACAAGAAATTACTTCGCATTGCCAAGGGATTGCCTGTATACTGGGTTTGCCTATTAAAAACGAAGTTTTGGAAGGAAAAGACCTTTACAACGCCGCTTATTTTATTGAAGAAGGCAAAGTAAAAGCAATTACCAGGAAAGCCTTGTTGCCTACTTATGATGTGTTTGACGAATACCGTTATTTTGAACCAAACACCAAATTTGAATGTATCGACTTTAAAGGCAAAAAAATAGCTTTGACCATTTGTGAAGACCTTTGGAATATTAATGATAATCCTCTGTATGTGTCTTGTCCGATGGATGAATTGATCAAAGAATCACCCGATTTGATGATCAACATTGCCGCTTCTCCATTTAATTATCGCCATGATGAAGACCGGATCCAAATATTGGCAGATAATGCCAAAAAATACAAATTGCCACTTTTTTATGTGAACCAGGTTGGGGCGCAAACCGAGATTATTTTTGATGGAGGTTCGCTGGTTTTTGACGAAACGGGAGAGGTAAAGGCAGAGATGAAGTACTTTGAACAAGATCTGCAGGTTTTTGATTTGGATGAAATACAAAATGTGAAGAACAAATATCCGCAGGCAGAAAGGGCAAGCGATATCATGCAGATCCACGATGCCTTGGTGATGGGAATTCAGGATTACTTCTGGAAATCGGGCTTTAAAAAAGCGGTTTTGGGCCTTTCGGGAGGCATCGATTCGGCTGTAGTTTGTGCTTTGGCTTGTCGCGCACTTGGCCCCGAAAATGTAATGGCTGTGTTAATGCCTTCTAAATATTCTTCCGATCATTCGGTTAAAGATGCATTGGATTTAGTGAAAAACATTGACTGTAAGCACGAAATTGTAGAAATAAAAGAAGCTGCGGAGGCCTTCGACAGCATGTTGGCCAAGCCTTTTGCTGGTTTGCCTTTTAACCTGACCGAAGAAAACATTCAGGCGCGTTGCAGGGGCATAGTATTGATGGCCATGTCAAACAAATTTGGCTATGTATTGCTCAATACCTCGAATAAAAGCGAATGTGCCGTAGGCTACGGTACTTTGTATGGAGACATGTGCGGTGCCATTGGCGTAATAGGTGACGTATATAAAACCCAGATTTTTGAGCTGGCCCGTTACATTAACAAGGATGGAGAGATCATTCCAGAAAATACCATCGTAAAACCGCCATCGGCAGAATTAAGGCCCGATCAAAAGGACTCCGATTCATTGCCTGATTATGGTATTTTGGATCAGGTTTTGTTTCAGCATATCGAAATGCAAAAAGGATCCCAAGCCATCATTGCACAAGGTTTTGACGAAGCTTTAGTTAAGCGCGTACTTAAAATGGTAAACCTGGCCGAATTTAAACGCTATCAAACGCCACCCATCTTGCGGGTATCACCAAAAGCATTCGGTATGGGTCGCAGAATGCCAATTGTAGGCAAGTATATGGACTAGCTCTGTTGGCAGTTCGCAGCTAACAGTTTTCAGTTTAATCGCAAAGGCCAAGAGTTTGCGCAAACAACAGAAGCTTAGTTGGCCTACGCCTCCCTTTCTTTGCCGTAAACATTTAGCAGTTACAAACAATTAACCAGCTAATCTACTATCAATTAGCATTTGTGATGGCACTTGCATACTTCTGGTATAATTCTTTACTGATCGCAAAACTATCGCCTTTTGGCTGAGCAGGGTATTTATTGGTTTGAGCTACCCACTTGTCTTCAAAATCGTAGGTCTGTTGCTTGAATTCTTTTTCATCGAAAGTTTTGTTTTGCTGAACATCGGCAATTACTTTGTCTAAAAACAATTTCCATCGGCCTTTATAGAAATCGCCGGTTAAGCCAGCCCACGAGCGGTTTGCATAATCGTTTAACGAACGCTGTTTTCCACCCCAAACTGTTAAAAGCATCCTTGCATCTTTCTCATAATAGTTTTTCTCCTGTGCGTTTTTGCCGATTGCCCTTGCGTCTTCTATCCATTTGCCTAATAACATAGAAGATTGGGTGGCTAATAGCCTATCCAAGTCATCAATTAAAGCCAGCATTTGCTCCCTTTTGGCTTGCATGGTTTTAATGTCTTTTTGTTCGTAGGCCTTTGTAAAACCGTCTCTCAGCTTGGCAAAATAATTGCCCAAAACCTGTCTCCCGATATTGGTTACGTCATAATTGAAGGCTTCGGTAGGTTTAGATTCGATGGAAAGCAATTGTCCCCAAGTTTTTAAAAGATCGATATTGTTGTAGCCAATCTTTGGATTTGTAGTCCAGTTGCCATTGCCCTTAAGTGTAGGTTTGGCATTTACCAAAACTCCTTGGCCTAATTGTGGTGTGGCATTGTACACATTTTTCAATAGGGAATTCCAACCGTTTTGGACATTTGTGTTAGCTTGACCAAGTCTGCGGTCAGCCCAATTGCTTACCCATTTCGCCACATCGGTTTGGCCATTACTCCATGCTTTTTCAAATACATAATCATACATAATTGGATTTACATCAAATGCTTCTAAGGTTGAACCGATGCCAGATAGGTTTTTGCCACCATTGTTCAGGGCATTTTCCATCCTTTTTTCTACTTCTTCCAAGTTGCCAACTAACATTGTATTTCCGCCAAAATTACCTAGGTAGCACCATAAATAAGGTTGGCCAAAAAACGATTCAGTGAGCTTCCATACTTCTGTGTTTTCGCAATAGTAATCCAAAAGCATCATTTTATCTTGGGGTACTGCCCTTACAAAAGCCTGAATGCGTTCATTTGTCCATTCTTTTCTCATGAAATAAAATACCCAGGTCATTTGTAGCCAAGATGCTTTAGGATCTACGCTTTTCATCGAGTTATAGATCACATCGGCGGCACTTGCTAAGTACTTCGGCTCCCAACTTGGAGGTGTAACTTCGTTAAAAGGGTCTGTTCCGTAAATATGGTCTGTTCCGAATTGTTTGGTTTGTTCTTCTAAAAAGCTTTTTTGGATTTGTTGAAATAACGGATCGAAAGGATCTAGGAAATGGCTATAATATTCTTCGCTAAATCCGCCCCAAGTGCCTAAGTCGGTAATTTTAGCATTCGGAAATTTGGTTTTGATTGCCTCGGGAACGTGGCCGGCAAATGCGGGCAAAATAGGAGTCATGTTCAGTTCGCGCTCTCGCTTAACAATTTGCTTTTGCAGCGCGAGCTGGTTATCCAGCCATGATTTTGGCAAGGGTCCATCCCAATGGTCAATATTTGCCATCCGGTGCCAAGGGAGGTAGGCCGGTCCTGTAAAATAACTTCGGATTTGCTCGTCGCTGAGCCCCATTTTTTGCCATACTTTATACCAAATGGCTTCTTGGCCGGTAATAGAAAGAGGCATATTGATGCCGTTTAAGGCCATCCAGTCAATCAATCTCTCCCAATCTTCCCATTTCCACCAAGGCATGGTATAGCCAAAAGTGCAATAGTTTAAGAAAAACCTGTTTTTTACCCTTGCTTCTTGCCTTACTTTTTGTGCAAGTATGGGCATTTGGCTGGGCAGGTCGATCTTGTCGTTCTTATACCAAGAAACAGAGGTTTTGCAATAATATTTAAGGTAATGATTAAGCCCAAAGGCCATTGAATTATAGCTGTTTCCCTTCACAATGAGCTTGCCGTTTTTGCTTTCCAGTTCAAAAACATCTTTTTGGTCATTGGTACTCAAAGTTTCAAAAACAATAGACTGAGCGTAAGGTGCGAGTATTCTTTTGGTTAAATTCTCAATTGGAGTTTGCGGGCTGGCCTTGCTTAAGAAGCCATAAAAAACGAATAACCCCAATAATAGAGGCTTTATTATTTTTTTCATAGGTTTAATTAGATTAAACTAAGTTAACAAAAAAATGATTTCTGCCTGAAAAGGGGAAATGTTTTTTCTTGATTGCGCTTGCTGCTGCAAAGTAAAATGAACCGATTTTAGCCTTAAAAACCTAAAACTATGCACAAACCGGACTGTTTTAGTTAAACCTTAATGTAAATCAAAGGGTCTATAAATTAAGAATTTAAATAGTTCAAATGATGAAAAGAATATTGATTTTCTTGGGCATGATCGTTGGATTGACCTCATGTTCGAGCTATGATTATTATTCGGTGAGCAATAAACCTGTTAATTCAACCAAATATAAAACCTATGCTTGGTTGCCAGAATCAAGGTCTAAAGCTTCTTCCACTTACGATAATGATATCGCAACGGATAAAATTGTAGATGCAGCGAGCGAAGAGCTCAACAAAAGAGGATTAACGCTCCGAAACAGCAGCCCAGATTTGCTGATTAAATATACCGCAGTGGTAAACAAGGAAACCAAGGTTTACGATGAGCCGATGTACTATAACCCGCCACCAAGACTTTCGCCAAGGGTTGGCTATTACAGAGGCAGGGCAGTTTATTATTATGCCTATACAGATCCATTTCCGGTTTATGTGGGCAGCAGGGCGAGAAAGATGCAGGTTAAGGCCGGTAGTATCATGATTGATATCATCGAACGCAAAAGCTCTAAGCTTATTTGGCGTGGTTGGGCAGAAGGAGAGGTGAACGATCCGCAAAAGGCCATCAATGATATTCCAACGGTTGTTGCCAATATCTTTAAGAAATTGCCTTAAGCAAGGTTATAGCCACAGATTGACAGGTTCTTGATCTAAGCCGTTAATCTGTGGCTAAATTATATTAATTAGATGTGTCGCTAGCTGGTTTAACTACCTTATGCTTGAGCGAATGAATAAAGAGAATCGCTATCCCAGTCATGATCGAAAGATCAGCTACATTAAACACACCCGTTCTAAAAATCACGAAATCCATATGCATAAAGTCGGTTACCGAGCCATGCACAATACGGTCGTACACATTTCCAATACCGCCTCCAATTAAAAAAGAAAGTCCGATTTGCATCATTTTGGGCAGGTCTTTCTTTGCGATGAGGTAATAAAGGCCATAGCCTAATACGGCCAATGGCAGCAGCGTAAGCAAGGTAAAACGAATTGGACTTGGCAGTTCATTGCCGGCACTCAGAAACGCCCCAGTATTCTCTACTTTTGTTAAAATAAAATAGTGCTTAACCAAACTGATGGTTTCGCCATACTCAATCCTTTGTCTTACGATGCTTTTCGATGCTTGATCGCAACCGATATTCAATGCGATGATAAAGAGCAGGATTATCCATTTCAAATTCTTTCTTTGTGGCATGGCTTTGCTTAATTAAACTTTGCCTGTGGAACTACCAATTTCTTGTCCATCTCAGGTACGATTTTTCTTAGCTTTTCAGGTTCTTTAGCATCTATAAAATACCATTTTTTGCCTTGATCATAAGAAATGGCTAACAAGTAACTGGTAATGTGCATCGTTTGTTGCATCATTTCTGCATCCAAAACTTGCGGTACAATGCATTGAATGTTGGCTTTTGATGCGATAGTTTGGGTAGCCTTTCCAATGGTGGCTTTCTTAAACTTGAAACCGCCCTCCTTCATTTTGTCTACGCCTTGTTTGATAGTAGTGATCGCCTTTTGCTCGCCTCCCAGCATTTTTACTAGCGCTGGATGAGTATATTTGATCAAAGCTGCGTAATCGCCCTTAATGGTGGCAGTCGCCATTTCATTGGCCTGTTTGTACATATTGTCTAAATAGGCTTGGGCTTGGCTGTTTACATATGCTGTTGCCAGTATCAACAATAAGATTATTTTTTTACCCATCTTTTAAAAGGAATGATAAGTGCCAAGGCAATGCCCAATATGCTTGCAATTTGTGCAATCAGGTCGCCGCTGTTTACATAAGGCGTAATGGCGTCGTTTAAATTAATATCGGCCTTAATTGCCGTTCTTGTCCACCAGGTTGATTGTTTAACTACATCGCCTCTTTGGTTGATGAAGCCCGAAATGCCTGTATTGGCCGATCGTACAACCCAGCGACGGGTTTCGATGGCCCTTAATTTGGCATAGAGCAGGTGCTGGTCTTTGCCCGAAGTATTGCCCCACCAGCCATCGTTGGTAATTATGGCAATAAACTGTGCACCGTTTTTAACCGATTTGCCCACCCAGCTGCCCCAAATGGATTCGTAGCAGATGACAGGGGCCACACCGATGCCGCTGTAGGAATAAAAAACTTCGGGTTCGTCTTGCCATCCCCAACTGGATACGCTGCCACCCAAGCCTGCAAAAACAGGAGTTAAGAACGAAAATACTTTAGGGAAAGGCATTTTTTCAGCTCCCGGAACCAATTTCGATTTATGGTAAAACTCAACCGTTGCCGAATTTTCTACCTGTATGGCGGCATTAAAATGATCAAAAAACATACCGCTCGAATGTTCTTGAGCCGAAATGGTTTTCTTGGTATTGTACCATTTTACACTTTCGATGCCTGTAATTAAAGTGCCGTTTTTGTATTTGTTTAAAAAACTCTGCATGCTCAGAAAATCAGGGTTGTCGCGCACCTTATCCTCATCAACGTAATTTGGGATGGCCGTTTCTGGCCAAACAAAATATTCTGTATTTACCTGGGCAACAGAATCTGATAAACGGGTTAAGATTTGAAGTTGCTCATTGGCAGAGATCGTCTCGTATTTTTGATAAGGATCGATATTCGGCTGTACCGTTACCACATTAACAGGCGATGATTTTTCCTTGTAACTGTTATAGGTGTAAAGCGAAAAGGCAATAGGCAGGATAAGTACTGCCAACCAAAGCAGAGCAGGTTTGAGTACTTTTTTATCAGAGGCTCTCCAGCTTTTATAAGCTTCAAAAGCCAGAATGTTGCTTAGCAAAATCCACAGCGAGCCACCATAAACCCCGGTGTACTCATACCATTGGGCCAGTTGATGCATTCCCGCAAAACCATTGCCCAAGGTCATCCATGGAAAAGCCAGGTCCCAGCTTTCATGCAGGTATTCTAAGGCAATATAAAAACAAATCAATCCCACATAGGCCAATACGGCATTTATCCTTAGGCTTAAACGGTAGTAGAGCCAAAAAGCGAAGGTCATCAGCAAGGCACCCAAGCCATAAGGAATGAGTGAAACGAGAAAAGACACAACTGTGCCGCTAAACCCCGTGTTAAATGCGCTGATGGCGTTGAAAACCCAATAAATGGAAGCCGTATTCCAAACCAGAAAGGCTAAGCCTGCCGTTAAAAAAATACGTTTGCCTGTCTTTTTGCTCTGCTCTGCCTTAATTCGGTCTAAAGCTATCATTAAGGGCACAAGCCCGATCAATAGGAGCGGTGCAAACCAAGTATGGGGAGGCCAAGCCAGCCACATTAAAAAGGAGCTGCATAGCGCCAGCAGATAGTTTTTGTTTAATTTCATTACTTATAGTCGCGTCATGCTGGACCTGATCCAGCATCTCTCTCGAGTTAGACCCTGAATCGGGGTTCAGGGTGACAACTTGTTTTATTTTTTTTACAGACTATCCAAAATAGCCGATTTCTTGCTTTCGTATTCCTCTTGGGTAATCAGCTGTTTATCGTAAAGCGTTTTCAGCTTTCTCAATTTCAATGTAGTTTCATCCTCTGGCTGCTCAATTTGTGGTGGCGGAATAACTTCTGCTTCTTCAATTGGCAGTTCGATGGTTTGGCTTTGTGGCGGAACTGGAATGTTTACTGTTGAAGCCGAAGCCCTGTTTTCTTCCAATACTTGTTGCCTCAGCATTTCTTTGTATTGCTCCAATTGCTCGTTGGCGGCCTGGTGCAATTTTCTGGCCTGTACTTTTGGAATAAATTCGGTTACGATATTCTCTCCATGCTGCGGTACACAAATGAATTTCGAGCCAAAAAACTCTTCTTTAAACGAAACCTCTTTTACGTTTTTCCAAGAGATGTCCTTAAAGTTCATGGTGAGGCCCAAATTGCCCGGTTCGCAATAAAAAATGCGTTTGTTGCTAATGGCAATGCTGTCAGGCAACAAGTTTACGGCCGGTTTTTTCTGTACGGCAAGGTATAAAATTTCTTCTCCGCTGGTTAGCAAATCGTTCAGCTTTCCAATTACTTTTTCTACTGCTTTTGGATCTTGTTCGTCGCTTAAAAATCTATCTATTGCAATCATTATTTTTCTATTGATTAAAATTATTAATGGTAGTTCATTGCTTTTTAATGGCATTAATGAGCTCGTAAACTCGGTTTGTTTTTTAGACACAGGATAACTTGTAAGGTTACTTGGCCATTATTATTTCCATCACACAAATTACGGATTCTACTTTTAAAATATTGTTCTAACTATGTGATTTTATTTGAGGCATGCTTTGATAAATGGTTAAAGCTCTTTTCAATATGCCGATGAGTTAGTCTTCGATATCTTCATACTTGTTTTTGCGCTGTGCGATAGGTTTGCCGGCCACACACATCACAAATTCTCCTTTAAGGATGTTGTTTTCGAAATGCGATTTGATCTCCATTAAGGTGCCGCGAACGGTTTCTTCATACATTTTGGTCAATTCCCTGCTTACCGAAGCTTGCCTGTCTTCGCCCAAATGTTCGGCAAATTCGGCAAGGGTTTTTAACAGGCGGTGCGGACTTTCATAAAAGATCATCGTGCGTTCTTCTTGTGCCAACAGTTTTAATCGGGTTTGCCTTCCTTTTTTTACAGGCAGAAATCCCTCAAACACAAACTGATCGCTTGGCAAACCAGAGTTGACCAAGGCCGGAACAAAAGCGGTGGCACCAGGCAAGCAATTTACTTCTATATCGTTTTTAAGCGCTTCCCTCACCAAAAAAAAGCCAGGATCTGAAATAGCAGGTGTTCCGGCATCTGAAATGAGCGCTATATTTTGCCCTTGGCCCAGAAATTTGATGATCTCTGAGGTGGCCTTGTGCTCATTATGCTGGTGATGGGAATACACCTTTTTATCAATGCCAAAATGCTTGAGCATGGGTGCACTGGTTCGGGTATCTTCGGCCAAAATAAGGTCAACCTCTTTTAGCACCCTGATGGCCCTAAAAGTCATGTCTTCTAAATTGCCGATGGGCGTAGGTACGAGAAATAGTTTGCCACTCATGATTTACGATTTTAGATTGGAGATTTACGAGTGGCCATTAAAAATCTTAAATCGGCAGTCGTAATTCGTAATTCAATCTTATCTTTGTAAAAAAATTAAATAATGCTGCAAGTTAACTATATCCGCGAAAATAGAGAGAAAGTTTTAGCGCGTCTTCAAGTGCGTAATTTTAAACAGCCCGAATTGGTAGACCAAATCATTTCCATTGATGAAGAACGTCGCCAAACTCAAACTTCGTTGGATAGTATTTCGGCAGAAGCCAATGCAGCGGCCAAACAAATTGGCGATTTGATGCGTGCAGGAAAAAAAGAAGAAGCAGAAACGATCAAAACGCAAACGGCTTCTCATAAAGAAAACATCAAAAACCTGACCGAGAAGCTAAATACCCTAGAAACCAACCAGTTTAATTTATTGGTTCAGTTGCCTAATTTGCCACATGATTTGGTGAAGCCTGGTACAACGCCTGAAGAAAACGAAGTTGTTTTGGTGCATGGAGAACCGGCTAAATTACCAGCCAATGCCAAACCACACTGGGAACTGGCCGCCAAATACGATATTATAGACTTTGAATTGGGCGTAAAAATAACGGGTGCAGGTTTTCCGGTTTACAAAGGAAAAGGTGCAAGGCTGCAACGCGCCCTGATCAATTTCTTTTTAGACCAGGCCATTGCCGCAGGTTACAACGAAGTACAAGTGCCACATTTGGTAAATGCCGCTTCTGGTTTCGGAACTGGCCAATTGCCAGACAAAGAGGGGCAAATGTACCACTCTACAGTTGACGATTTGTATTTGATTCCAACTGCCGAAGTTCCGGTAACCAATTTATACCGCGACGTAATTTTAAAGGAAGAAGAACTGCCCATCAAGAATACAGCTTATACGCCTTGCTTCAGGAGAGAAGCGGGTTCTTATGGTTCACATGTTCGTGGCTTAAACCGTTTGCACCAGTTTGATAAGGTTGAATTGGTACAGATTACGCATCCAGACCACTCTTACCAAACATTGGAAGACATGAGCTCGTATGTACAAACTTTATTGCAAAAACTAGGTTTGCATTACCGTGTTTTGCGCCTTTGTGGTGGCGATATGGGCTTTGGCTCTGCCATGACTTATGATATGGAGGCTTGGAGTGCAGCACAGGAACGCTGGTTAGAAGTATCTTCGGTTTCTAATGTGGAAACTTTCCAAAGCAACCGTTCAAAAATCCGTTTCAAAGGCAAAGAAGGCAAAACGCAGTTGGTACACACCTTAAACGGAAGCGCCTTGGCTTTGCCTCGTATTGTGGCTTCTATTTTAGAAAACTACCAAACCGAAGACGGAATTCTGATCCCAGAGGCATTGCGCCCATATACTGGTTTTGATAAAATCGACTAGATAAAGTAACTGTCATCCCGAACTTGATTTCCTCGAGGTAGATTCTTCGCGTTGCTCAGAATGACAGATCATTTTAAAATAAAAAATCCCTCCTGAAGTTACTTCGGGAGGGATTTCTCTTTTTATAGGATTGATGTGAATGCTTATAGAATGATGATCAACAATAAAATGATGATGATAATTGCACCTACAGAAAGATAAACGCCACGATCAAGTACACGGGCTTGTTCCTTCATTTCTCTCAGCTCTTTTCTCAGTGCTTTTTTCTCTGCCCTGGTGAGGTTAGACTTATCCATTTGGCGGATTTCCTCTACACGGCTTACAATTTTGTCTAATTGCGCTTTTTGCTCTGCGGTTAATTCTGTCTTTGGTTTTTTGTTCTCGCTTGCCGAAACTGTATTTGCACTAATTCCCAAAGTAAATACCAACATTAGCGCGTAAATGATTTTTTTCATGACGAAATTAATTTAAGGTTAAATTTGTACCAGCTATATAACAAAAAACCTACCATATTGATTGGTAGGTTTTCTTTTTTTTAAAATTAGCTAATTATGTGCTAAAAATGCCCTTTTTAAGGTTTTTGCTTTCACTAGCTGATTAAAAGCTGTATACTGAAATAGGCATTATTTGATTTCGAAAATGGTATTCACTTGGTAGTTGAGCTTAATTTTCTTGAAATCAAGGTCTGCTGCAGGTGCACCGCCCATGGCATCTGCACTTTCGGCTTTCATCATCATTACGTTGGCCCTGTACATTGGCTGTGGGTAGGCTTCGTTGTTGATTTCTTGGATATCAATTACGCCACCCAATTTTTCGCCTAACGCTTCAACCATGTAGGCTGCTTTGGCTTTGGCCGCTTGGAGCGCTTTGATTTTAAGTTCTTTTTTCAAACTCTCGATTTTTGAGTAGTCATAGCTTTCGATATTGGTATAAGCTACGCCTTTGGCATCAACCGCACTGATGATCTCATTCCATTTGTTCAGGTCGCTTACTTTTAAACGGTACTGCTTGCTGGCCAGAAAATCTGGATTTTTCTTTTTCTCGGTGGCATAGTTAAAGCTCGAAACGTTGTTGATCATTATATCTTCTTTGGCGATACCGGCTTTAAGTACGGCATTGTAAAGCTGGTTCTCCAATTCGGTAATGTCTACTCTTTTTTTGCTGTTATTGTCTTTAAGATATTCTTTTAGCGAAATGCCAATGTAGATGATATCTGGAGTTACTTCGGCTTCGGCCGATCCGCTTACGTTGATCTTCTTTCTTAAGTCTACTTGCTGCGCCATGGCACTCATACTAAATAAGGCAACAAAGGCTAGGGCTACTAATTTTTTCATGTTATATATGTTTTTGTGTGTATTTATAAATGAGATGTCAACGGGGCCACAATTCCATAGCCAAAAATCTATTTTCCTGAAATATTTATTGTAAATATCAAATTATCAGCTGATTATATTTTAAATAAATTAATGATAGGCAACTGTTTCGAAGCGCAATGTCCTTGCAACAGGTTAAAGGCAGTGCAGCTTTCCATGGCTTTTGTTGGTGTTATTCAACAACAAGCAAACTGGATCGGTAGCTATTCTTTTGAAGCGCTAAGCCCTTGGTGCGGTTAAAGCAAGTCCTGCTTTCCGCTGTATCTTTTTTGTCTTGAACTACAAAAAAGGATGCCGCTTCAATCTGGGCTATTTGCGTTTGGGTATTGCCACAGCATGTTTTTCTTTTCCTCCCCCTGCCCCCTCCAAAGGGGGATAGCGAAGTGCATAAGGGATTTAAGCTAAAGCTAATGTGATAGAATTTATTGCCTTATGGCCGTTTACACGTTTGTGCCTAAACAAAGTTCCTCATGCTATTACAAGGAAAGCACTATCTCGACTGCCCTAAACCTGATTGACAGCGGTATTTTTAAGCGAAGAGAAAAAATTTAGCAGAAAGCAGGGCCGACGATCAAATGGAATGCTGACCTTGCTTTTTAAATAAGTCATTAAAACTTCGTAAGTGTAATCATCGTTAAGCTTCCCAGTCTTCTTTAGCTACGCGATAAACAAAATTCAATTTAACAGGCTCCCCATAATAGGCTACTTCGAACTCGTCTATTTTTTTGGCGCCTAGTTTTTCGATGGCCTTTTGCGAGCGAAAGTTGGTGGCGCCAATATGCAGGATTATATTGTTTACAAATTGAAAGGCATGATCGAACATCAGTTTTTTTAATGCCTTGTTATGGCCTTTGCCCCAATAATCCCGATCAATAAAAGTATAGCCTACGGCAACGGTATTGCTGGCTTCATCAAAATCATAATACCTCGAACTGCCCACTACGTTGCCCGTTTCTTGCTCATACACGATAAAAGCGCCTTTAGATTGGATGGCGCCCTCAAAAAAGTTTTGGAATACTTCTCTTTTATAACGGTCTTTGTTCGGGTGCTGCTCCCAAACCAAGGGGTCTGAGGCCACGGCGTAAAGTGCTTCAAAATCTTCTTCTTTTAGGGGAACCAATTTAATCAGCTCGTTTGCTAATGTTGTTGGCTGCAGGTTAAAGCTCATGCGGGGATAATGCTATTGTCTTCAGAATACGATTAAAACGCCTATCGCTAGTCGCTAAACGCAGAACTTGATTATTTGCTTAGTTTTTTGATAGGTGTGAGATCCAGCTTTCTGAATTCTACTTCAGAGCCTTCTGCTTGTAGCGCAATTTGGCCTTTATCTGCTGTGCAATTGGTGCCTTCGTTTACCAAAACACCATTTACCCAAACTTTTACCGAATTTTTATAGCACTCGATTACCATTTTGTTCCATTCGCCAACAGGCTTTTCGCTGCCATCGGTCAGGTTTTTAATTCTGCGCAGCTTGTTGCCGTTCACGCCCCAATTTTCTTTCGGGCCGCGTCTGGTTTCCATATCGGGTACGGTAATGTCTTCTTCTATGCACCAGAAATCGCCAGCATCCTGGCTTTGCATTTGTACTTCTAGCGATTTGGGGAACATGCCATATAAAGCCCTTGGCGTAGAAGCATGAACGAGCACGCCACAATTGCCGGGTTTGCCTGCAAAGCGATATTCCACTTCCAGGCGATAATCTTGATAAACTTTATCGGTAATCAAATGCCCGCCTGGTGTGCCCAAGCTTACCAAATTGCCATCCCTCACCACAAAAGGATTTTTGGCATTGGCATTCTTGTCCATTTCTGGAACATCTACATGCCAACCGGCAAGCGATTTTCCATCAAACAGGCTTTTCTGTGCGAATGCAGAGATTGAAAGGGCCAAAGTGGCAAAGAATAGCGTAAGGCGTAAAGCGGTTTTTTTCATAGGTTTATAGTTTTGGTTTTCCAAGGGTTGATATTGGTTCTGCTCAAATATAATTAACCCAAATGAAAAAGCCACCTGATTTTTCAGATGGCTTCTTATTTAATGTTTTTTTAAGCGACTAAGGATTAATCTTCTACGCTTTCGTTGTTAATGCCGATCTCGTCTTTGATCTCTTCCTTAAAATATCTTTTTTGGAAGATCAGGATGGCAATTACGCCAACAGAAATAGCGGCATCGGCCAGGTTAAATACCGGACGGAAGAATTCGAAAGCTTCTCCGCCCCAAACAGGTACCCACGAAGGGAAAGTCCCGCGCAATATCGGAAAGTACAGCATATCTACTACACGGCCATGAAAAAGACTTTCGTATTTATAAATGACCCCATAAAATACCGAGTCGATAATATTTCCCAAGGCTCCGGCAAAAATAAGCGCTACGTTTAGGATCAGTCCGCGGTGGTATTTGCGTTTAATTAGCCAGTAGAGGCCATAACCGATACCTGCAACGGCTAGAATCCTAAAAAGAGAAAGTGCCAGTTTGCCAAATTCACCACCAAACTCGAGGCCAAAAGCCATACCGTTGTTTTCGGTAAAGTGGATGATGAACCAGTTGCCAATGATTTTATACTCCTGCTGCAGGTACATGTGGGTTTTGATCCACGTTTTTAACGCCTGATCGGCAATCAGTACCAGCAAGATAACAATTAATGGTTTTGTAAAGCCTTTCATTAACCCTGCTTCAATTTAGCCTCCATGCTTAACGTAGCGTGCGGAACTGCACGTAAACGTTCTTTTTGGATCAGTTTTCCTGTTTCACGACAAATACCATAGGTTTTGTTTTCAATGCGGACAAGCGCCGCCTCCAGATTGTCGATAAATTTTTTCTGGCGGGCTGCCAATTGGTTGATCTGCTCTTTCTCTAAGGTTGCAGAACCATCTTCTAATGTTTTATAAGCACCAGAGGTGTCTTCAGTACCATTTGAATTCGGATTGCTCAATGAGGAAGTCAACGAAAGCAACTCCTCCCTTGAACTTTTTAACTTGTCAAGGATCAGCTCTTTAAACTCTTGTAGTTCGCTATCAGAATAGCGGGTTTTTTCAGTTTTTTCCATTTGGTTTATCTTATTTTTAATGGTAATGGAGCCATCATCAACTGTAGATCGCTATGTTTAAAATGTCAGTTGATGAGGGTTCCATATTCTATTATTGTTTAGCAATCAAAATTTGTAACTCAACATCTTCGATTACGATTTTGTTTCCGCCGTTTACATTTTCCGACAGAATAATTTCATCTGCTAAGATTTCTGCGCAAATATAGGCCTTGTTCTGTTGTACAGCCTCGGCAATGATAGGTGCATTTTGTAAACTTACGTTAATTCGATCGGTAACTTCAAAATTTAATTCTTTTCTTAGGTTTTGTATACGGTTGATCAATTCGCGCGATAAACCTTCTTGTTTAAGCTCTGGAGTGATATTTACATCTAGCGCTACGGTTAAACTACCCATATTGGTTACCTGCCAGCCTGGGATATCTTCGGCAATGATTTCGACGTCGGAAAGGAGTATGGCGTATGGCGTATTGCGTATGGCGATAGTACCATCCTTTTCGAACTGGGCCAAGTCTTCTTGAGAAAGATTGGCGATTGCCTCGGTTACCAATTTCATGTCTTTGCCAACTTTGGCACCTAATGCCTTGAAGTTTGGCTTTACTTTTTTCTTGATAAATCCGGCCGTGTCTTTGATGAAATCAACCGCTTTGATATTGGTTTCTGACAAAATAAGGTCTTTCACCAATTCTACCTTCACCTGGAAATTGTCGTCCAATACCGGAATGAGCACTTTTGCCAATGGCTGACGCACATTGATGCCCATTTTCTTGCGTAGCGACAAGACCATCGATGAGATGTTCTGCGCCAATTCCATGCGCTCGTTCAGGTCGTAGTCGATCAAAGTGCTATCCACCTCGTTCCAAATGGTTAAATGCACCGATTTGGTCACATGTTGACTTGGATTGGCAGCGGTTAGGTTTCTGTACAGCCAATCGGCAAAGAAAGGGGCTATTGGCGACATCATTTGCGAAACGCTCATCAAGCAGGTGTACAAAGTTTCGTAAGCCGCTTTTTTGTCTTCGGTCATTTCGCCTTTCCAGAAACGGCGGCGAGATAAACGGATGTACCAGTTGCTCAAATGCTCATCAACAAAAGTTTGGATGGCACGCGCCGCTTTGGTTGGTTCGTAGCTGTTATAGCTTTCGTCAACTTCGGCAATTAAGGTCTGCAATAAAGATAAGATCCAACGGTCAAGCTCGCTGCGTTCGGCAATAGGCGTTTGCTTGTCGAGGTTGATTTCAAACTTATCGATATTGGCATATAAAGCAAAGAAAGAGTAGGTGTTGTACAAAGTGCCGAAGAATTTGCGGCGTACTTCATCCAGTCCTTCCAGGTTAAATTTAAGGTTGTCCCATGGAGAGGCATTGCTGATCATGTACCAGCGGGTTGCATCTGCGCTGTAGGTATCGATGGTACTGAACGGATCAACGGCATTGCCCAAACGTTTAGACATTTTGTTGCCGTTTTTATCCAATACCAGTCCGTTTGATACCACGTTTTTAAAAGCAATACCCGGATTGTTCACCATTTGGTTAATGGCTTTGATTTCTTCGCTGCTTTCGCTGAGCATTACCGCAATGGCGTGCAAAGTAAAAAACCAGCCACGGGTTTGGTCAACACCTTCTGCGATGAAATCGGCAGGGTAAGCATTTTCAAATTCTGCCTTATTTTCGAATGGAAAGTGCCATTGCGCATAAGGCATGGCGCCACTGTCAAACCAAACATCGATCAAATCCAACTCGCGCACCATTTTTTCGCCTTTGTCTGATACCAAGATCACATCGTCAACATAAGGACGGTGCATGTCTTTCAGCTCAAAACCGGCAGGCATGAAACCAGCGTCGATTGCTTTTTTGATTTCGGCATTCAGCTCTGCAATAGAACCGATGCATTTTTCTTCCAAACCATCTTCAGTACGCCAAATAGGCAATGGTGTGCCCCAATAACGCGAACGCGAAAGGTTCCAGTCAACCAGGTTTTCTAGCCAGTTGCCAAAACGGCCAGTGCCGGTAGCTTCAGGTTTCCAGTTGATGGTTTTGTTCAAGTCGGCCATCTTTTCTTTTAAGGCAGTGGTTTTGATGAACCAGCTATCCAAAGGATAATATAAAACCGGCTTATCTGTACGCCAGCAATGCGGGTAGCTGTGTACGTATTTCTCTACTTTAAAAGCTTTATTTTCTTCTTTTAACAAGATGGCAATTTCTACATCTACAGATCTTTCTGGAGCTTCGCCATCATTGTAATATTCGTTTTTAACGTATTTGCCACCTAAATCGCCACCCAAAGTAGCAATAAACTGGCCATGAAGGTCTACCAAAGGAACAGGATTGCCCTTTTCGTCTAACACCAACATTGGAGGTACTTCTGGCGTAGCCGCTTTGGCTACACGCGCATCGTCGGCACCAAAAGTAGGTGCAGTGTGTACGATACCTGTACCATCTTCTGTGGTTACAAAATCGCCACTGATTACCCTAAATGCGTTTTCGGCATTTTGGTAAGGCGTAGCCCAAGGCAATAGCTGCTCGTATTTGATACCTACCAAATCGGTACCAATAAACTCGGCCAGGATGGTATAAGGTATTTTTTTGTCTTCGGCTTTGTAATTGGCCAAATCGGCATCGCTCTCGGCCAAGAAATACTTGCCGGCAAATTGCTTGCCTACCAATGCTTTGGCCAAAATTACCTGAATAGGCTCGAAGGTATACTGGTTAAAAGTTTTAACTAGAACGTAATCTATTTTAGGGCCTACAGTTAAGGCGGTATTGCTAGGCAAGGTCCAAGGTGTTGTGGTCCATGCCAAGAAACTCAACTCGCCAAAACCATTTAAAAAGGCAGGCAGGGTTGAAGCGATCGCCTTAAACTGGGCAACAATAGTCGTGTCGCTCACATCGCGGTAAGTGCCTGGCTGGTTGAGCTCGTGCGAGCTTAAGCCAGTGCCGGCAGCCGGCGAATAAGGTTGTACGGTATAGCCTTTGTATAATAATCCTTTGTTGTAGAACGATTTTAAGATCCACCAAAGGGTTTCGATATATTCGTTGTGGTAGGTCACATAAGGGTTTTGCAGGTCTACCCAATAGCCCATTTTTTCGGTCAGGTCGTTCCATACGTCGGTATAGCGCATTACCTCTTCCTTACAGGCCGAGTTGTAGGCTTCTACAGAAATTTTCTTGCCGATATCGTCTTTGGTAATGCCGAGTTTTTTCTCAACGGCCAACTCAATAGGCAGTCCGTGGGTATCCCATCCGCCTTTGCGTTTTACCTGGTATCCTTTTAGGGTTTTGTAACGGCAAAAGATATCTTTTATGGCACGGGCCATCACATGGTGAATGCCGGGCATGCCATTGGCCGAAGGCGGGCCTTCGTAAAAGGTGAATGGTTTGGCTTTAGCGCGTGTGCTTATGCTTTTTTCAAAGATGTTTTCCGCTTTCCAAAATTCGAGTATCTCTTTACCTATTTTAGCTAGTTCTAATTGTTTAAATTCCCTATACATCAATCAAGTATCTCCAAAAATTAAAGGATGCAAAGCTACAGTTTTAGAATGAATTATGGTAGTTTTGTGCGAATTGTTTTATGGATAGATTGTTAAAAAATGGATTGCTTTGCATGCTGGCTGCAGTTGTGTTCATGCCTATTGCTTTTTTAGTAGGGGCAGGCCACAAGCCCTTGCTCACGGGTGCCCTTGCTTTTGCCATGCTTTTAGAACTTATTGGTTTAATATTTGTTGTTATAAGCATAATTAAACGCCGAAAGTCTAAAGGTCTAGGTCATGATTAAGTTTTTAAAATTACAGAAAGCCATATATGCCATCCTGCTTGGCGTTGCAGCATTAATCGCCGCCCAGGTAATGAGCAGCAATAGGGTAGCGGGAAGCAGTGTTGTACTTGCCATCTCTGGCGTGCTCTTGATTTTGGGTGCGTTTATGTTTCTTTATCCTATCCTTTTTGCCAAGAAAGTAGATAAGGAAGGAGACGATGTAGCACTGAAGCCTATTAGTGCCGAGCCCATTGAAGAGGAAAAGACTAATTAGCTTATTGGCTGATTAGAGGGCTAGCCGATTGGTCATTAGTTGACACCCTACGGGCACCCTTCACAGGAGGGGAATTAGGTTTTGTCGTTTCAAATGTAATGAGAAGTCTATTTTAGGTAATTTTTCTTAATAGATTTCCGTTTTGCACGACACTTTTCCATCTTCCATTGCCAACCGTGAACTGCCAACTGAAAACCGTGAACAGCTAACTTTCTCTTAGCCATTCTGCCTTGCTCATTTCGAACTTGATTTCCTTCCCATGCATTCCCGTAGCCTTCCAGCCTGCTTTTTTGTAGAATGTTTCTGCCCTTGTGCCTGGCGAAGTGCTGAGCCAAACGGATAATGGGCCCTGCGCAAAATACCATTCGAGCATGAGCTGGTGAAGATGTTTGCCTATACCTCGCTTTTCAAACCTGGGATCGATAAATAAGGCCCAGATATTTTGCTCTTTGAGATCGGCAATGGCAAAACCTACAATTTGTTGGTCGAGTTCGCATACCCAGCCTTTGCCCCTTTGGTTAATGAATACTTCACAATCGGCGTCGCTTACCAAACTAGGATCGGAAAGCATATTTTCTTTTACTGAGTTTCGAACTACCTGAATTTGCTTGATGTCGTTGGTGGTGGCTTCGCGGAAAATCATTGGATAAATATACTGTCTTTTTGATTGCTTTGTCCCCTTTGTCATTCCTAGTGTAAAGAGGAATCTATTTTGAAGGCTTATCTTATAGCTCCTGCACTACGTTCTGGATGACACTTACCCATTTTACATTTGAAAACCGAGCAAGGCTTGATATGGATCGCCTTCCAATCCCAACAATTTGGCAAAAGCAGGCTCGGTTTTATAGCCCTGGTTTTTTAAATCGATGATTTGTTGCCTGAACGATTCTCCTTTTGCAGTTAAAATCTGATGCTCGATGAGCATGTGCCGATAGGCGTTTTGTTCTGGGGTAGGTATAGATTGTCCAAATACTTCGAGTTCCAATCCGTCGATCTTAAAATTAGCGATGATGGTTTCTTGGCCGTTTATGATTGCTTCGCGCAGTTCGAAATCCTTTTCGCTGGCAAAATGATCCAATAACATTTGCTTAAAAGTTGCGCTAACAAGCCAATAACAAATAATATCTAGGTCGCTGTTGGCAATGGCAATATCAATCGGGATGGTGCCCGTTAAAATCGGCTGAAAAACAGCTAGCTTCTCGAAAACCTGATGATCGCTTAATAACTGGTAAGCCTTTTGTTGCAGGGCATTGCCATCTTTAAGGTAATCGAGTTTTTCGAAATCGATCATGATTAATGGTCAAATTGCGCTTCGTTTTTGGCTACTTCGTCTTCTGGAATGAGCTTGCGGGCCTTTTTCTTGTCTAGCCAAAGCATTAATGCGGGTAGCAAAGTAAGGTTAAATACCAATGCCACAATCAAAGTGATAGACAGCAATAAGCCCAAAACAACCGTGCCCCCAAAGGTAGAAGCCGTAAAAATTCCAAAGCCAAAGAAAAGGATCAATGCAATGTGCGTCATACTCACCCCGGTTTCGCGGATGGTATCTGAAATGACCTTGCTTACGCTATAGTTGGTGAGGGTGAGCTCTTGCTGGTATCGCGTTAGGAAATAAATGGTCTGATCGGAAGCCAAGCCAAAGGCGATGGTAAAAATCAAGATGGTTGATGGTTTTAACGGAATATGGAAAAAGCCCATCAAGCCAGCTGTAATAATCAAAGGGACAATATTTGGCAACAATGAAATAAACATGATGCCAAAGCTCCTGAACTGAGCCAAACGCAATAACGAAATGAGTATAATGGCCAGCGCAATGCTTTCTACCAAATGCTTTAGCAGGTAATCGGTTCCCTTAGAGAAAATAATGCTCGAACCCGTAAGCTCTACGTTGAAACGCTTTGGTGGCAGTATGGAATCGATCCTTGGTTTCAGCTCCAGCAATAAGGCATCCAAACGTTTAGAACCAACATCGGCCATTTGAAAGCTGATACGGGCCGTTTGCTTGTTCTTGTCAACAAAATTGGTGAGCATATCCATATTGCCCTTGTTCTTGCCATTGCCCGAATTGGCCGCATAAATCAGGATAAAGTTCTTTTCGATATCGCTTGGCAAGCGGTAAAATGCGGAATCGCCATTATAAAAGGCCTGTGAGGCATATTTAAGTCCGGTATTTAAAGAAATAGAACGCGAAAATTCGGGATAGGCCGCTACCATGCGTTCCATCTCGTCTATTTTGTTGAGCGATGAAATGCTCAATACGCCGTTTTTCCGTTTAGTGTCTACGCTGATTTCCAAAGGCAGAATCCCTTCAAAATTCTTCTCGAAAAACTTGAGGTCCGTTAAAATCTGCGAGTTCTTGGGCAGGTCGTCTACCACGTAACCATTCACATTGATCCTATATACGCCAATTAAAGAAATGATGCTTAAAACAATAGTCAGGATGTAAATCAGGCTTCTTTTGTGTTGCACCAAGGTATCTGTTTTGGCCAATAAACGGTCTAAGAAATTCGGTTCGTGGGTTGCATTTGCTTTTCCCTTTGGGATAGGCAGGTAGCTGAAGATTACAGGGATTAAGCAAAGACAAATGAGCCAGGTAAACATCACGTTAAGTGCGGCTACGCTGCCAAACTGCATCAAGAGCTCGCTTCCGGTAAAGTATAAAACACCAAAACCTATGGCAGCGGTTACATTGGCAATCAAAGTGGTTACGGCAATCCTTTCTATCGTAACCGCCCATGCTTTTTGCTTGTCGCCATGCTTTTTGAGTTCGTTATGGTATTTATTGAGGAGCAGGATACTGTTCGGGATACCGATAATTACCATCAATGGCGGAATTAATCCGGTTAAAATGGTAATCTCATAGCCAAATAGCACCAAGGTGCCGATGCTCCAGATTACGCCCATGATTACAACCAATATCGGGAAGAATACGGCATAAAAGCTCCTAAAGAAAATCAATAAAATCAGTGCCGAAACCAAGATAGAAAGGCCTAAGAAAAGCACAAATTCGTTAGAGACCAGTTTGCTGGTAGCTGTTCTGATGTAAGGCAATCCTGATAAGTGGACTTGTATGCCTGTGCTTTTGCTGAAAGCTTCGGCCTTCGCTTCAATCTCTTTGAGAACAGGGTTTCGGGCAGCAGAATTTAATATTTTTTGGTCGAAGGTAATGGCCATCAAAGTGGCATTGGTCTTCTTATTCAGTAGTAGACCATCGTAAAAAGGCATGCCTTGCAATCGGGCTTTTAGCGAATCCATTTCGGCATCGCTTTTAACCAAGCCGCCTGGAATAGGCTCTACCGCAAATTTCTGGTTAATGGTGTCTTTTCTTAATTCAAAGAGCTTGCCTATGGATAAGGCGCCTTTAATGCCTTTGAGGTGCTGGATGTCTGTAGAAAGCTGTGCCCATTTATTATAGTTTTCCTTTTTATAGATATCCGCACTTTGGATACCGAGCACCATAATGCTGCCGTCTTCTCCAAACTGCTTTTTAAAGGCGTTATACTTGATAAAAACGGAATCGGTAAGTGGCAAAATCTTGCTCCCTGCATAAGAAAGCTTGAGGTTGCGGGCATGCCAAGCCATAAAAACTGTTGCGGCTATAAAAAAAAGGGTAAGGAAGATTCGGTTTTGAAGTATAGCTCTGGAGAGTTTAGCCCACATAATCAACTGCTTTTTAAAAAAGTAAAGAAACTAATAAAAATGGCGTATTGCAAAAACCAAGCCTATTTTTTATGCTACATTAACATGAAACATGAGTAATTGTTTGTTAGCCGATTAAACGGTGCTTAGCATATGCTAAATTTGATGTAATTTAGAAGCAGATGAACAGATTGCTAAAGAGTTTTGGGTATGCCTTTAAAGGATTGGCTTATGCTTTTCGTAGCCAGCTGAATTTTAAAATCCATTGTTTGGCTACGGTTGTGGTAATCGGGCTTGGCCTTTTTGTAGGACTAAATCGTACCGAGTGGCTGTGGATTTCAATGGCCATTGCCTTGGTGCTGTCGAGCGAGTTGATCAATACGGCGATTGAGACCTTGGTTGATCTGGTTTCGCCAGAATGGAATGCCAAAGCCGGAAAGGTTAAAGACCTGGCGGCCGCTGCGGTATTGGTTATGGCTTTGTTGGCGGTAGCCATTGCCTTGTTTATCTTTGTGCCCAAGCTGAGCTGAAATGTTGCATAAAATTAGAGGTGTCGTATTAAAAACCACGCTTTACAGCGAGAGCAGTGTAATTGCCCAGGTGTTTACCGATAAATTTGGCATCCAGTCTTACCTGATTAATGGGGTGAAAAAACCAAAGGCCAAAATACCCATGAATGTATTGCAACCGCTGCACCTGCTTGATATGGTGGTTTATCATAAGGCAAATACACAGCTCCAGCGCGTGGCGGAAGCTCGGCCTTCACCTGTTTTTCGCTCGATTCCTTATCATGTGATCAAAAATACAATCATCCAGTTTTTGAACGAGGTGTTGTATAAAAGCATCCGCCAGCAACATACCGACGAAAACCTGTTCGATTTTATTTACAATGCCGTAAGTTGGTTTGATGAACTTGAAGAACCCAGTGCGAATTTTCACCTGGCATTTTTGCTAAAGCTTTCCAAATTTTTAGGTTTTGCGCCACATAGCCAAACAAGAAGCGATCAAAAATACTTCGACCTGCAGGAAGGCGAGTTCACTTCTTTGATCCCGGTGCATCCAAATTTTATTGCAAAAACAGAGGCCGATTATTTTTTGGCGCTTTTTACTACGCCATTTGAAAAAATAAATGAAATTAAATTAAATAATGCCGTTAGGAGGTTCTTGCTTGATAAAATATTGATTTTCTATGCGTTACATACGGCTTCATTTGGACAGATTAAGTCGCATCAGGTGCTGGAGGAAGTACTTTCTTAAAAATTTTTAATTTTTTTTTGGAAAACTATAATAACGCGCTATATTTGCAATCCCAAAACGAAGGAAACTTTGCTTAAGGGAAATAAAAAAGGGAGCTTAGCTCAGCTGGTTCAGAGCACCTCGTTTACACCGAGGGGGTCGGGGGTTCGAACCCCTCAGCTCCCACCAAAAGCCTCACAGAAATGTGGGGCTTTTTTAGTTTATAGCGATTTTCTTTGTTCAGCTAAGCTCAAGCCCAGTGCTTTTTAATTCCTCTGGATACTTTTATATTTAAACATGCATTATGTTTATATCTTATTCAGTGCATCCCTAAACAAATATTATATTGGCTTCACATCAAATCTTGAGGAGCGGTTAAAAAAGCACAATTCCAATCATATAGGATTTACTGGAGGTATTGGCGATTGGCAGATTGTTTGGCAAGAAGTCCATTTGGGTAAATTGACGGCTATGAGAAGAGAGCGCCAGATTAAGAAATGGAAAAGCAGAAAAATGATTGAAAAGTTAATTGCTGAAAGCTAGCTCAGCTGGTTCAAGCATCCCGACTTCACGTCGGGAGGGTCGGGGGTTCGAACCCCTCAGCTCCCACCAAAAGAAAGCCTCACAGAAATGTGGGGCTTTTTTGTTTATAGCGATTTTCTTTGTTCAGCTAAATTCAAGCCCAGTGCTTTTTAATTCCTCTGGATACTTCTATATTTAAACATGCATTATGTTTATATCTTATTCAGTGCATCCCTAAACAAATATTATATTGGCTTCACATCAAATCTTGAGGAGCGGTTAAAAAAGCACAATTCCAATCATATAGGATTTACTGGGCGTATTGGCGATTGGCAGATTGTTTGGCAAGAAGTGCATTTGGATAAATTGACGGCTATGAGAAGAGAGCGCCAGATTAAGAAATGGAAAAGCAGAAAAATGATTGAAAAGTTAATTGCTGAAAGCTAGCTCAGCTGGTTCAAGCATCCCGACTTCACGTCGGGAGGATCGGGGGTTCGAACCCCTCAGCTCCCACCAAAAGCCTTACAGAAATGTGAGGCTTTTTTAGTTTAACGCGACTTCCTCTTCGTACGCAGGCATCTCAACGAAATAGATTCTGAATAAAGCCATAGATGACGATCAATCCTAGTTCTAATAAAGATTTCTATATTTAGCCATTGATCAACAAGCCCATAAAAATGACCAAGTTTATCGAGCCTTATAATCCCGAATGGAAAACCGAATTTGAAAGCATTCGTCGCGTAATCAAAGCAGCAATTGGCAATCTAGAAATTGATATTCGACATGTTGGAAGTACCTCGATACCAGGACTAACCGCCAAACCCATTTTAGATATCGATCTCGTTTTAACAGATAAAAGTTTGTTGGGCGAGGTCACTTCAAGGCTTGAAAAATTGGGCTATCAAGCGATGGGGGAGCAAGGAATTATTGGCCGATTTGCTTTTAAGCAAATTGCTGAGTTTATACCATTAACCGATCTAAAACGAAAATGGCAAACCCATCACCTTTACGTTTGCTATGCAGATAGTTTGGCATTAAAAAACCATTTGTTGTTTCAGCAAGCGCTTTTAGCGGATGAAAACTTAATCAAGACATATTCGCAACTGAAAGAATCAATAACGGAAGATACCCAAATTACCATAGAAGAATATTGGAAGAAGAAAACAGGTTTTATCCTGTCGGTTTTAGAAAAGATGGGGTTGAGCAAAGAAGAACTTAAAGAAATAACAGATGCCAACAGCTAAAGTGCAAGAGTTTAAAATTAGGTATCAAACAGAAAGCCTTTACATTATTATTTAGGAGCTTGCAAAATAAATACTTGTTTTATATTTGTCTATGGCCCTCATCAATCCCACCATCGATTCGTTTTATAACCAGAGCTCCGAAGAAACACGTTTACAGTTAGGCCTTGGTCCTTTAGAATTTGCACGGAACAAAGAACTCATTTCCAAGTACCTTAAAAAAAACAAATTAGCCATTGCCGATGTAGGCGGTGGTCCAGGTCATTATGCCGCATGGCTAAGTGCTTTGGGCCATGAAGTTACTTTGATAGATCCGGTACAAAAGCACATCCAGCAGGCTGAAAAAAGAGCCAAGAAATCTAAAAATCAATTTAAGTCGCTATTGGGCGAAGCCAAAAAATTGCCTTTTGCCGATAATAGCCAAGATGTGGTCATTTTGCATGGGCCATTGTACCATATCCAGGAAGAAAAAGAACGTTTACAGGCCATTAACGAAGCCAAACGCGTGCTGAAAACCGGAGGTGTTGTGTTGGGTTTTGCCATTACATTTGCCGCTTCTACTATGGCAGCCTTTCAAAGTGGTATGTTCCATCAGCCTGCTATTTTCGAAATGTGCATGGGCGAGTTGTCAAGCGGCATGCACCATCCGCCAAAAGCTTTTCCAGGCATGTTGGCCGAAGCCTACTTTCACCGCCCCTCAGGTTTGATCAGTGAGTTTGAAGCCTGTAGGCTAAAGGTGCTCAATCTGGTTGCCGTAGAAGGGGTGGTTTGGATGGACAAATCCTTTTTCGAGAGCTGGGCAACTGCCGAAAAGCGGAAAAGGCTGATGAAACTCCTGGCGCAGACCGAATCAGATCAGGAACTGCTGTGTTTGAGTCCGCACATGATGCTGGCTGCGCAGAAAATAGAAGCAAACCCTCAATAAGAAATGGAAAGGCCAAAGCTAGCTTTAACCCTAACGCCATTAGACAAAGCCATTAGTTTATTGGGCTGGCTATTGCTTGTTGCTTTATGGGTACTTACATTGTTCCATTATGCAAAACTGCCAGCAATTATTCCTACGCATTACAATGCCTTAGGTAAAATAGATGCCTATGGCAGCAAGGACACGATCTTTATTTTACCTGTTATCGGAACGGTTCTCTTTGTAGGATTGACGATTCTCAACCGCTTTCCTCATATATTTAATTATCCGACCGAAATTACTATAGCTAATGCCGAGAAACAATATATCATCGCTACGCGCATGATCCGGGTGCTCAGGCTAATGCTTGTGTTGATCTTTTTGCTCATTCAATTCAAAACGGTACAAGCTAGCGCTACAGGTTTGGGCGTTTGGTTCCTGCCCCTAACGCTGGCTTTGATCTTTATCCCTGTAGGCTATTTTGTAGTTAAAGCATTTAGGCAGAAGTAAATCTAGCAAAGCTGCCTAGTGTGAATAATACACTCTTATTGCCTAATAATTAAAAAAAACTTTCTATTTTTAGTGATGTGAACCCTCATGATTCGCCAGTCCACTGAACTATTAACAAAATCATGATCGTTTCATTGCCGATGAAAAACTACTTTAAACAAATGAGAAACAAACTATTGCCCTTGCTATGCCTGCTATCTATCGGCATGCAAGCTTTTGCGCAAGAAACCCAACAACCTTACCGACAGCAAATAGAAGGCACTAAGCTTTCTTTCGAAATGCAGCCCATCCCGGGAGGGAGCTTTGCTATGGGCAGTAAAAACGGCGCCAAAGACGAAGCCCCAATACATCAGGTTAAACTCGATCCGTTTTGGATTAGCAAATTCGAAGTAACATGGGATATTTATGAACCTTTCCTTTATAAGGATTACGAAGTAAGCAATAGCGTTGGTGCCGTTCCAGCCCAAGTTGATGCGGTAACGCGACCAACCAAACCTTATTTAGACATGACTTTTGGCATGGGCAAGCAAGGAAAACCTGCCTTGGCAATGACCCAATACAATGCCATCCAGTTTTGCAAGTGGCTGTATGCCCGAACCGGTGTGTTTTATCGCCTGCCTACCGAGGCAGAGTGGGAATACGCTTGCAGGGCAGGGAGCAAAGACGATTATTTTTTTGGCAGCGATCAAAAAAAACTTGGAGAATATGCCTGGTTTAGCGGGAATAGCGAAAAAAAGACCCATGAGGTAGGCCAGAAAAAAGCCAATGCATGGGGCTTGTACGATATGCATGGCAATGTGGCCGAATGGACCTATGACCAATATCAGCCTGATTTTTATGCTGGTTTGAGCAAAGCCGAAGCCAAAAATCCGGTAGCTGTAGCCGATAAATTATATCCTTTGGTTATTCGAGGCGGTTCGTATGAGGATGATGCCAAAGCCTTGAGATCGGCGACAAGAAGAGCTTCAGAGCCAGCATGGAAGCAGATAGATCCTCAAATTCCGAAAAGCAATTGGTGGTTTCCAGAAGCGCCATTTATCGGAATTCGATTAGTTAGGCCAGTAAATCCACCAAGCAAGGAAGAAATTGAAGCCTATTACAACAAAGCACCAATAGCAGATTATTAACCTAAATAAACCTATAAACCCTATGACTAATAACAATAAAACACAAAACGAGCGAAGAGAATTTCTAAAGGCTTCGGCGTTGGTAGCTGGTGGCGTAATGCTAAGTGGCTATACATGGGCCGGCGCGCCTTCATCAGTTGACGATACCATTAAAATTGCCCTTATTGGCTGTGGCGATCGTGGTACAGGTGCCGCTTTCCAGGCACTCAGCACAAAGTTTAACCTAAAGCTGGTGGCTATGGCCGATGCTTTCCAAGACCGTTTAGACAATAGTTATAAAGTACTTTCAGATAAGTTTAAAGAGAAGGTAGATGTACCCAAAGAACGTCAGTTTGTTGGCTTTGATGGCTATAAACAAGCCATTGCCTTAGCTGATGTGGTACTGTTGGTTACCCCTCCAGGATTTAGGCCGATCCATTTCGAAGAAGCCATTAACCAAGGCAAGCATGTATTCATGGAGAAACCTGTTGCGGTAGATTCGCCAGGGATCAGAAGAGTTTTGGCCGCTGCAGAACAGGCCAAGCAAAAGAAATTAAACGTAGTAGTTGGATTGCAGCGTCGTTACCAAACCAATTACCGCGAAACGCTTAAAAGAATTCAGGATGGAGCCATTGGCGACATCGTTTCTGGTCAGGTATATTGGAACAGCGGCGGCGTTTGGGTAAAACAGCGTCAGCCCAACCAAACCGAAATGGAATACCAGATGCGCAACTGGTATTATTTCAACTGGTTATGTGGCGATCATATTGTTGAACAGCATGTACACAACATAGACATTGCCAACTGGGTTAAAAATGCTTATCCGGTTTCGGTGCAGGGAACTGGCAGCAGGGCCTGGAGAACAGGTAAAAACTATGGAGAGATTTATGACAACCACGCCGTAGAATTAACCTATGCAGATGGCTCTGTCATTTACAGCCAATGCCGTCACTTTGAAGGAATCAGTAACCGTGTGGACGAAACTTTCCAAGGTACCAAAGGCCGTGTTTATCTTTCGGCTGGCAATAACGGGATTTTGTGGGATCATAAAGGCAAAGAGATTTTTAGCCATCCAACCAAAGGTAATGCCAATCCGTACCAAACCGAACACGACGAGTTGTTTGCGGCCATTTCTAAAAACGAATATAAATTCTGGGATGCAGAGAGAGCGGCGAAAAGTTGCTTTACTTCTATCATCGGCCGTTATGCCACTTACTCTGGCGAGGTGATTAAATGGGATGAAGCTTTAAAAGCAGAAAACAGCCTGTTGCCAAGCCAATTTGCATGGGATGCCCAGCCTAAGGTGCTGCCAGATGCAAACGGACTTTACCCTATTCCAACGCCGGGTAAAACAAAAGTACTTTCTTAATGAAATTTTTGCTGCTGCCCCTAACTTGTTTAGGGGCATTTTTTATTTTTGCGTTTCCCAAGCCTACCCTTCGCGAGTTCAAAATTACTGGAGAAGCACAGGGCACAACCTATGCCGTAAGCTATTATGCCGCTGATAGCGTAGTGAGCAAACAGCAACTAGATAGCATTTTAAAGGTGATAGATCTTTCAATGTCTTTGTACAAGCCCAATTCAAAGATCAGTCAGTTTAATCAAGCGGCTAATGGCCTCCAACTAGATGCCCATTTTCTGAAAGTGGTAAAAAGATCTTTTGAAATCTATAATGATACCCAAGGTATTTTTGATATTACGGTTGAACCTTTTGTAAACTACTGGACCAAAGCCAGACACGAACCAAACAGTGCCGATTCTGCAAGCATCAAGCAGTTGTTGCCTAACATAGGGATGGATAAGCTGGAACTAAAAGGCAACTACTTGGCCAAACAAAAAGCGGGCATTCATTTAGATGTAAACGGAATTGCGCAAGGCTATTCAGTAGATGTAGTAGCCGACTTTCTAGCTAACCATCAAATTGCCACCTATGTAGTAGAAATAGGGGGCGAGATCAGGCTAAAAGGTCCTAAGCCCGATGGCAAACCCATGCGCATAGGCATTGAAGGTCCAGACAGTAACAATCTAAATACGCCCACCATTAAGCATGTTTTAGCGGCCAATCAAGGGGCAATCACCACTTCGGGCAATTACCGCAGGTATTTGGAAACCAAAAGAATGTCGTATTTGATCAATCCAAAAACTGGCTTTCCGCTAAACGGCGAAATCGTCAGCGTAACTGTATATGCCAAAGACGCCATCACCGCTGATGGATATGACAATGCCCTTATGGCCATGAAAGTAGGTGAAGCACTCGATTTTGTAAATAAACACGAAGCTTTAGAAGCTTATTTCATCTATAAAACCCCAGACGGGAAACTTGCAGATACCGCAAGCACAGGGTTTAAAAAAATGCTAGTCAATTAGATTTCCCCTCCCTTGGAGGGGTGCCCGAAGGGTGGGGTGGTTATGCATTTAATCTAAAATCGATCTATTCGACACCCCGGTCTGCGACCACCCCTCTAAAAGAGGGGAATTATACTTTATCCTAAAAAATAAAAAAGCCCGACAATTTAATGCCGGGCCTTTACTTAACCTCTATTCTAATTGGTGTTCTTCACAACACTTTGTTTGATTATTTTGTCAGAGTTGCAGCTTCGTTTTTCCAGTTGCCAAAAGCCTTGGTCGCCATGGCTTTTGCAGTTGCTACGTCAATGTCGCCAGCAATGGTAATGAAAGTATGCGCAGGATTGAAATGATCAGCATAAAAAGCCTTTACTTCATCTAAGCTAACATTGGCTAAATCAGCATTATCTTCGATGCCCTCAAAAGCCTGTTTGCTCAGCTCGGGATTGGTTATGTTTGCCGAAACAAATTGTAAAGCTTCTTCAAATTCGGCAACATTGGTTGCTGTATTGGCTTCTGCTAGGGCAAGACTTACCTTAGGTGCATTTTCGTTGCTGTTTGTAGTATTGTTTTGGAAGGTATTTGCTTTGCTGTTTAAAAAGCTGTCGAACACTTTGGCCGCATTGTGTTTTGCCATGGGGCGTGGGTGTTCAATAGTTAAACGAGAATAGATTTTGCCCATTCCGGCATTTTGTGCCACAATAACGGTTACCCCGTTTTTAAGTTTGAAAGATACTGGAGCTTTCATGCTTTGGGCAAAAACTGTATTAAAGGTAAAAAGACTAAGGATGAAGATTGCGGTTTTGATAGTGAATTTCATGATGTTGTAATTTATAGATTGATTAACTGCTGTTTAAATTATTTTCTTTTAATTAACAGTACAAAGGTAGGTCGAGTAGCCTATCCCACTGAAGAGCCAATAGTTAGAAAGGCAATAATGTTCGACGAATCGCCTTGATTGAGCTTTGAAATAAAATTGAATGTTTATCCAAAGAATGCTATTCTTTGCTTTGATGTACAGTGGGTTACAGAGTTTTATTCACGAATAGTCAATCATTAAAAACCTCTATTTAAGGATTAAAAGGGTTTTTTCTCGGCTAAAATTGTAAAAAAAACAAAGCCCGCATCTGAAGCTGAGCTACAGGTGCGGGCTATTTAATTGGGTTAATTAAATTTCTTTTAAAATAACGGGTTATTTAGCTAATGCAGCTGTTTCCGTTTTCCAGTTGCCAAAAGCTTTGTTCACCATCAGCTTGGCAGCAGCGGAATCAATATCACCAGCAATGGTAATAAAAGTATCGCTTGCCTTAAAGTGTTTGGCATAAAAGCTTTTTACATCGTTTAAGGTAATGGCTTCCAAATCGGCTTTGTTGCCTTTAAGCTGTGCCTTCATTTCTTCAAAGGCTTGCTGGCTTAACTCTGGGTTTAAAATATTGTCGGCCACAAATTGTAGGGTCGGTCCAAAGTCGGCAATATTGGTCGTGGTGTTGGCTTCGTCAACAGATAAGCTCACCTGTGGTACAATCGTATTGTCTTTGTCAACATTTTGATTAAAAGCGTTTGCTTTTCCATTTAAAAAGCTTTCGAAAATCTGTGCTACGTTTCTTTGTGCCTCCGTGCTCGTGTTTTCGATGGTTAGGCGAGCGTAAACTTTGCCGAGGCCAACATTTTGCGCTACGATAACGGTTAGCCCGTTTTTAAGTTTGAAGCTTACAGGCTCTTTCATGCGCTGTGCGAAGGCCGCATTAAAAGCAAATAAGCTAAGGATGAGAATAGAGATCTTTGCTGTAAATTTCATGGAGTATAAATTGTGCTAAGTAATTTTAAAATTTTACGGTCATAAAGGTAGCTTATATCTCTATATGTCTGAACAAAAAATAGTTAGATGGGCGTAAATAATCGACGAATGAGTTCAAAATGTCGTTAAAAACATATAAAAAGGCTGTTTTTAAAATGAACAGATTGAACAAAATTATAGTGATAGGCCTTGAACATATTAATTATTTTAGTGTAGCGTGTAGGGATAAACTATGTTATGATGAACTGCCTAATAATTGATGATAATGAAATTGCCCGGCTAACCCTGCGCCAGCTGGCCATGCTCGATCCATCGTTGAACATTGTTAACGAATGCAGCGATGCGGCAATAGCCTATGGTGCAATTCAGGCCAGCCAGATAGATCTTTTGTTGCTGGATATCGAGATGCCCGGCATGAGTGGAATCGAATTGGCCAAAAGCCTTGTTCAAAAGCAAACCATGATCATTTTTACCACCTCAAAAAAGGATTATGCCGCTGAGGCCTTTGAACTGAACGTGGTCGATTTTATCATCAAACCCATCGCTCCTGCTAGGTTTTTGCAGGCCATCGAAAAAGCAAAAGATACGTTTAAAAATAAAAGCGCCAAGGGCAAAGAACCGATTGACGAATTTATGTTTATCAGGGACTCGAATACGGTGAGGCGCATCAAAATTGATGACATCCTTTACCTCGAAGCCAAAGGCGATTATGTTAAAGTTACCGTTAAGGATAAAACCTATACCGTACATTCATCGCTAAAAGGCATCGAAGACAAGCTGCCTGCCCACGTATTTTTAAGGGTGCACCGATCTTATATCATCAATGTTGGTAAAATAGATACCATTGAAGGTGGCACCTTGATCATTGGCCAAAATTTGGTTCCGGTATCGGATGCCTATAAAAACCTGCTCAACAAACGAATGCAAATTATATAATGGAACTGGAACAGCAAGAAAAATATCGCCTGTTAGACCTGAGTTATATTAAAGAAATAGGCAAAGGCGACTTGGAATATGAACGTAATGTAGCTAAGCTTTTTTTAACCATTGTTCCCGAAAATCTTTCCAGTTTAGAAAGAGACATGGAAGACGGCAATTATGCCAATGCAAAAAGTACCTTGCACCATATGCAGTCGAGCATCTCTATAATGGGTTTTTATCCTAAATTGGAGAAGTACATGGAGCCTACCGTATATTCAAATATTCAGCCTAAGCAGTTTCAAAAAAACGTGCAAATGATCCTCGCCATCTGCAAAGAAGCACTCGTAGAGGCCAATCGTTTCCTCCATTCGCTCGAATAACGTTAAATGTTGTTATTTTTCTAGGTCTGAATTGTTCAAACACCTATTTTTATTGAATGGTAATTGCTATAGAGAATGAACATATCAAAGCAACTTTTGCTACAAAGGGGGCGGAGCTGCAGCGTGTAACCGGCGTTCATAGTGGAACAGAGTATTTATGGAGCGGCGATGCCCAATATTGGGGCAAGTTTAGTCCGGTACTTTTTCCTGTCGTTGGCGCACTTAAAGACAATACCTATTTTTATGAGGGCCAATCTTATACCTTGCCCAGACATGGCTTTGCACGCGATATGGAATTCGATTACCTGCTGGCAAATGAACATGAAATTCTTTTTACATTAAGGCATAGCGAAGAGACCCTTAAAATATATCCTTTTGAATTTCGGCTGAACCTGCGCTACAGAATTTACGGAGCCAGCCTCTGCTGTACCTACGAAGTGCATAATCCAGCTACCAAAGAACTGCTCTTTTCGGTAGGTGGGCATCCCGCTTTTGCCGCACCTTTAAACGGCGAGGGCTGCTATAGCGATTATTATTTAGAGTTCAACAAAGACGAAGAACTGGTTTACCACCATATCGTTGATAACCTGATCTCCGACCAGACTTCAACCCTTCCGCTTAAAGATGGAAAGCTACATTTGAAACACGATCTCTTTTACGATGATGCCTTGGTGTTTAAGCAGCTTAAAAGCGATGAAATATCCCTAATGAACAACAGGAATTACAATGGCCTTAGTTTCAAATTCGAAGGCTTCCCGTTTTTCGGTGTTTGGGCAGCTAAAGATGCCAATTTTGTATGTCTGGAACCTTGGTGTGGCATAGCCGATGCCATGTATAGCGGGCAGCAGCTTGCAGACAAGGAAGGGATAGAACGCCTCCGCACCCAAGGCAATTGGGAACGCACCTGGAAGGTCACTTTCTTTTAAAGTACTGTTGTTAAAAAATTAATCTCATTCTTTTTTGATTCAGCTTGGGAGCGCGTACATTTGGGCACCTATTCCTATTTATACCTATGGATTCAAGAAGAGATTTTATTAAAAAGGCAAGTCTATTGTCTGGGGCTCTTGGCCTGTCTAACGTTATTCCCATGTCTATTCAGAAGGCAATGGCCATTAATGCCGATCCGGGAACGACCTTTTATGATGCCGAACACGTTGTTTTTTTGATGCAGGAGAACCGTTCTTTCGACCACATGTTCGGGAAAATGCGTGGCGTACGTGGCTTTAACGATCCGCATGCCAAAACCCTGCCCAACCAGAATAAAGTGTGGCTCCAAAACGACGAAAAGGGAAATACTTATGCGCCTTTTCATGTAGATATCAATAAAACCAAAATTACCTGGCAAGGTGGCTTGCCCCATTCTTGGTCAGACCAAGTAGCAGCTAGAAATAAAGGCAAGTACGATAAATGGGTACCTGTAAAATCACTCATGACCATGGGTTATTACCAGAGGGAAGACATTCCTTTTTATTATGCCATGGCCGATGCCTTTACCGTGTGCGATCACAATTTCTGTTCGTCGCTAACAGGCACTACGCCTAACCGTTTGTTCTTTTGGACCGGCACCATCCGTCCGGAGCAAAAAGCGGCGGCGGTTCCTGTGGTAAATAATTCGCAGGCCGAATCCCAAGACAATGTATTTGTAGATTGGGAAACTTTTCCTGAATTGCTGGAAGAGCATGGCGTAGATTGGAAAGTATACCAAAATGAATTGTGGACCCCAAAACTGCAAGGTGAAAATATCGACGATTGGTGTGGCAATTACGGTGATAATCCACTTGAATACGTGAAACGCCACCATGTGAAACTCTCGGCTTATTTCCGTAAAAATGGAGATCATACCAGTAATCCGCCATTAAGCGTAGCTCAGGTACTGGAAGCCTACAATAAGCTTTCGCAAAAGGAAAAGAACCTGATTGATAAGGCTTTTGCAACCAATATTGCCAATCCAGATTACCTTAAATTGGCACCCTTTACCTTTACCAATGATCAGGGTCAGCAAGAAACTTTAAATATTCCCAAAGAAGATATTTTTGAGCAGTTTAGAAAAGACGTCGATGGCGGAAAACTGCCTACTGTTTCGTGGCTGGTGGCACCACAGCGTTTCTCAGACCATACGAGTTCGCCGCTTTATGGCGTTTGGTATGTTTCTGAAGCCATTGATATCCTCACCAAAAACCCGGAGGTTTGGAAGAAAACGATCTTCATCTTAACCTATGATGAAAATGACGGCTATTTCGACCATTTGGCCCCTTTTGTGGCACCAAAACCTAACGATGCCTCTACAGGTAAAGTAAGCGAGGGTTTGGATACTTCGGTAGATTACGAATTTAAAAAAGACAGTCCGATTGGTTTGGGCTACCGTGTGCCTATGGTCGTGGCATCGCCGTGGAGCAAAGGCGGTTATGTAAATTCTCAGGTTTTCGACCACACTTCTTCTTTAATGTTTCTCGAGAAATTTTTGGGGCATAAAACCGGAAAGAAAATCAAGAGCAGTACCATTAGTCCATGGCGCAGGGCCATTTGTGGCGATTTAACTTCTGTGTTTAGACCTTATCATGGAGAGAACCTCAATGTGCCATCGCGCCTAAAGCGAGAAAAGGTAATTACGGGAATCCAAAATGCCAAATCAAAGCCTGCCCAAGTAACGCCAACACCGCTTCCTGTAGCAGAAGTCTCGAAAATCAACAGCATGTTGCCATTCGTTAAAGGAGCTTCGCCATATGCGCCGGTACAAGAAAAAGGAACACGTTTGGCTTGTGCCTTGCCTTACCAGTCATTTGTAGATGGAAAGTTAAGTGCTAATAAAGACGAGATTGTGATCGATTTTATGGCCGATAAGACAGCCTTTGGCCAGGAAACAGAAAACAGCGGGGCGCCATTTAATGTGTACACTAAAAATAGTTACAAGGGAGATGCCGGCAGAACCTGGGCTTATGGCGTAAAAGCTGGCGACCAGTTAAGCGATACCTGGAAAATCAGCGAATTTGAAAACGGCGTTTATGACCTTTGCGTAAATGGCCCGAATGGCTTTTATAGGAGATTTAAGGGCACGGCACAAGATCCCGGCTTGATCGTTTCTTGTAGGCATGAGCTAGGCGGACTGATGAAAAAAGCAACTGGAAATTTGCAGCTGCTATTAGAAAATAAAGGTGACAAGGCAATAGAAGTGCATATTACTGACGAGGCCTATAAAATTGCCAATATGATTGTGCAGTTGCCTGCCAACAGCCAAAAAGAAGTAGCTATTAACCTAAAAAAAAGCAATGGTTGGTATGGGTTTACAATTTCAGTTAAAGGCGATCAGCAATTTGTAAGGAACTATGCCGGTCACGTAGAAACCGGAAAAGAGTCGATTAGCGATCCTTTAATGGGAGGGTTGCTTTAGAGTCAGAAGTCAGAAGTCCGAAGTCTGAAGTCAGGGGTCCGAAGTCTAATTTTCTAGCAAAAATTATCGTCATTGCGATCCCGAACACGCTTCGGGAGAAGCAATCTCCGTTGATCAATTTCCTCCGCGCATCATCCCGGACTTGATCCGGGATCTATTTCGAGCGAGATGCTGGATCGGTGTCCAGCATGACGAATTGATGGAATGCACGCAATCAATCGATACCTTATGCTCTTTGTACATTTCTTCTATTCTTTGCAGTTAAAGCCTGATTCGTTAATTTTGGCTATGCAGCCTGTTTTAAGACCCATCCAGCAAAGCGACGACGCCGATTTAGCCAAACTCATTAAAAGTGTACTGGCCGAATTTAAGGCCAACAAGCCCGGTACCGCTTATTTTGACGAAAGTACCAACCATTTATCAACCCTATTTGCAAACCCTAACTCGGCCTATTGGGTATGGGAGGAGGAAGGAAAAATTATTGGTGCTGGAGGTATTTATCCAACCGAAGGCTTGCCCACTGGTACTTGCGAATTGGTGAAGCTTTACCTTTATCCCGAAGCGAGGGGTAGGGGTTTGGGTAAAATCCTGATGCAAAAATGCTTTGAAGAAGCCAAGTCTTTGGGCTATCAAAATATTTACCTCGAAACCATGCCCGAATTAAATCAGGCGGTAAATATGTACCATGCCCTAGGCTTTAAAAGCCTGAGCTGTGCCCTCGGTAATTCTGGCCATTTTGGCTGTGATATCTGGATGGTGAGGGAGCTCTAGCTAAAGAGTCGTCATGCCGGACCTGATCCGGCATCTATTGCCGCAAAATTTCTGTAAAGAGCTTACCGCATAGGCACATCGTTTTATCTAAAGGTTTTCAGTTTGCAATTCGCAGTTTTCAATTACAAATAATGCTTATACGAAACTATGTTTCTATGTGGTGTAATTATATAAAGAGATTCTGAAACAAGTTCAGGCTGATGTACTGCGGGTTAATCCAGCAACAAATCATCTTCATCATCAGTTAAGCTCAACTGGATGTTATCGGTACCCGAAATGCCTTCTATTGAACCGCGGATATGCGCTGCATTCAACAATACCTTTTCCAATTGTTTTTCGCGGGCCTTCCATAGTTTTTCCATGGCATCGCGCTCGCGTTGGATCGATAGTTTCATGCTCATAAAACCCTCACGGATGGCTTTCCATTGTTCAGAAAATTCGTTGCTTGTTAAATAGTCGTACAACATGTGCATTTTGTCGCCTTTGTTTTCTTGAGATTTGGCAGCGCTAAATAGTTTCACGATTCCGTCTCTCAAAATATAGGAGACTGCTTTTACCTCATCGAAAGAGCAGATCCAAACCCCATCTTTTTCGCCAAAACAATCCATGCCTTTCGGGTAGGTTTGCGTAACAATTACGGCTACGTCAATGCCCATGCTCCGCATATCTTTTTTCAGTTTCTCAATCCATTCCATCGAGAAGTCTTTGGTGCGTTTGCTTTCGTAAATGATCCTTCCGCAGTCCTGTCCAAATTGGTTGCGCACATTGTGCACACAGTCGGCACCGCGAACGCCTTTGCCAACTTCTTCAATGGTATCGAAAGGGAAGGTGCTGCGCAACAGTTCTTCTAAAATCAGTTCCTGTACTTCGCCCTGCAGTTGCATAGAGCCTTGTTCGGCCTTGCGCTTCATTTCTTCGGCCAGCTTTTTCTGGTCGTCCAGCTGTTTTTCCAGTTCCTTCACCCTCAGCTGATGTTCGGTTTCTTTCAGGCTGTTTTTTTCCAGTTCCTGCTTGCGCACTTGTGCCACCAATTCTTCACGCTGTTCTTGTAGCCTGCGTTGGATATTCAGTTCTATTTCGGCTTCGCGATTTTTGATTTCCTGTTCCTTTTTTAAGAACTCTACTTCTTTATGTCGCGCCAGCTTCAACTTCTCTTCGTTTTCTTTGTTGGTCTCGTCCAGCATTTTCAGTTTGTTCTCAAAATCGGCGCTAATGGTTTTGCGCAGATTTTCAGCTACCGATGCCTGCAAACTTGCCTTCTCTTGTGCCAGTTTCTGTTCAAATGCCTGTTCCTGTTGTTTCTTTTGCAGTTCAAAAAGTTCCAGCTTTTTCTGGTATTCCTCATCTTTTTTACGCAGATGAATGGTCATTTTCTCTTTTAGATCTTGCTTGTACTCTTCTGCCATCACCTCTTCTATTTGAAAAGTATGACTACAATTCGGACATTTTATTTCTGTTGACATGCTTCGTGTTTTTGCCGTATCCGGATTTCGAACGGATTCAAAAATACGGAAATTATAAATAGGATTTAACTGGCTATTGTCTAAATTTGGGAACAAGATATCCTATATGTGGTACCAGGATCTTCAATTCTATAATCAACAGCGGGGTTTATCTCCAAGCCAAACGGAAGCTGTTTTAGCTGCTCCTATTTCGGCAGAGGAAATCGTTTTGTTGAAACAAGGCTTACAGAAAATGGGTATTACTACAGTTTTCCCTGCAGATTGGGTAGTTCCTCCTTTCGTTTTACCAGAAGAGTTCAGGCAGCTGTTGCGTTATTCAAATGGTGGCGGGATTATTCATGGCGAGAGGGAATTCGGTTATTTTTCATTGGCAGAAATACGCGAGTATTACCTCCATTATCACTTCCCTCAATACACGCCTTATTTTCTGCCCATTGCTTTTAACGGAGGGGGCATATTTTATGCGTATGATTATCGGCAGCAGCCACAGCCGATAATTGCCGTCGCGTCAGGTAATCTGGCAGCAGACGATATTGCGGTACTGGGCTTTTCCCTGAAAGAAGTACTGGCATCTCCCTTTGATATAGCAGATGAGCTTTATCCTGCATCATTTGGTTCGGGGCAACAGGATGACGAACAGCTATTCAAAAAGCAGGAGCTCCAGAGACAGCTCAAACAATTACAGCGGCAAAAAGAAGAAGGATTGATTTCTTTAAAAGACTATCTGCTTACTAAAAAAGAGCTGGAAACAGTGTTGAAGCAACTTGGTTGATTTTTTGGTATGAAGGATCGTTTTCCCCTTAAGGTCTTGCTGATGCTCTTTGTATTCGGATCTCGAGCGGATTCAAAAATACGGAAATTATAGATAGGATTTTACTTGCTATTGTCTAAATTTGGGAACAATCCAGCCCTATGTTCCGCCAAATATTTAATGCCTACAAAACGTCCTTTACGGGTTTAAGCCGAGAGACCTGGCTCCTAAGCCTGGTTATTTTGGTTAACCGATGCGGTTATATGGCGGTGCCTTTTATGGGCCTTTATGTAACCCAGTCTTTGCACAGGCCAGCTTCTGATGCGGGCATTATTATTTCCATTTTTGGCGTAGGTTCTATTTTGGGCGCAACGGCGGGAGGCAAGCTGACCGATATGTTTGGCTTTAGGCCGGTGCAGATTTTGTCGTCGCTAATTGGTGGCTCTTTTTTCTTGCTGTTTGCTCAGATCAGGCATTTTGAAACGCTCTGCGTATTGGCATTGGTGATCAGCTTTTTTGCCGAAGCCTTTCGTCCGGCAAACTTTACGGCTATTGCAGCCTATGCCGCACCTGGAAAAGAAACCCGCTCTTATTCGCTCAACCGCCTGGCTACCAATATTGGTTGGGCCTTTGGCGTAAGTATGGGCGGTATTATCGCTTCTTTCGATTACCCTTTGCTGTTTATGGTAGATGGAGTAGTGAGTATCCTAGTTGCCATCAGTATCTTTTTCTTTTTGCCAACGGTAAAAGGCTTTAGAAAAGCAGTACAGGAAAAAATGAAAGGAGTGGTTGTGCGCAAGCCTTGGCAGGATGTATTGTTCATTAAATTTATCTTGCTGACTACCATTTTTGCTACCTGTTTCTTTTTGATGTTTCGGGTAGTGCCTGTTTTTTATAAAGAAGTTTGGCATTTAAACGAATCACGGATCGGTTTGATTTTGGGCCTCAATGGAATCATCATTGCCCTGCTCGAAATGGTAATGATCAGCAAGATAGAAAACAAGCGCTCGCCTGTATTTTATATCGTAACCGGCGTGTTGATAGTGGGTTGCTCTTTTGCCGTACTCATGCTGCCTAAATTTCTGCCCGTGGTGCTGGCTTTGCTCAGTATTGTATGCTTTACGTTTGGCGAAATGTTTGCGCTGCCTTTCATCAATACTTTTGTGATTAAGCGGAGCAACGAATTTAATCGCGGGCAATATGCTGCGGGCTATACCATCAGCTGGTCGGCGGCGCAGGTAATTGGACCAACCAGTGGTTTTTACCTGGCAGAGAAATTTGGCTATAATCCCCTTTGGATTGGTATTACCGTGCTGTTGTTGTGCTGTGCCTATGGCTACAGCCGCTTAAAAATTAGGGAAGAAGAGCCTCAGGCCGTAAGCCATTCGGCACCGTAAAAAATCTTTAAAAAAGTGTGTGTTGCAACAAACAATCCATTTAATTATTTGTTGTTGCAACATGAAGAAACGGATACACATTTTAGAAGATGATAAAGATATAGGCTACATCATCGAATTTTTGCTCAAAGACGAAGGTTACGACTTGCAACTCTCTTCAACTTTTAAAGAAATGAAGAGTAAACTGAAGGATTCTATTCCAGATCTTTTTATTCTCGATGTGATGTTGCCTGATGGCAATGGCATAGAAATCTGCCACGATTTGAAGAACGACGAATTTACCAAACACATTCCGGTTATCGTAATGTCGGCGAATGTAAGGAGCAAGCAAATGAGCGAAATGGCTTCGCCCGACGATTACATCAGCAAACCATTCGATTTGGATGATATTGAAAACAGGATCAAAAAACTGATCGCTTAAATTATTCCAGAACTTACTGTATAACTGCCATAGCAATTGGTTTATTTTTAGCCAATGAGCCGCGCGCGTTCTGCAGTAAGTTCTTTTTTGCATCCTATCGTCCATCCCCATCTCTCTTCCTAGTGGAGCCCAGTGGCCTGTTGCCTATTGTAAAGAAAATAAGGTTTTAACTGTTCCCACAAGTTGGCATTGCCTGATTGGTTTTGGAGCGCCAAATGGTGGTGCTATTCAAGTTATCCCCGATAGCAGCGCCGGCCTTAAAATGTGTATGGTTGGAGTTAGGTTTATTAATGAGATTTGTCATCAGAACGGAGTGAAGGATCTGTTCTCGAGATAGATTCCTCGTTGTACTCGGAATGACAAATGGAGAGCAATTAACTAAATCCGCCTATTGGCCAGTACTACAATGAAGGAATGAGTCGATGAACCTACGGTGCTCTACGCTCAGCACCATACGCTAATTTGTGCTTCTCACACATTCCACAGCTCAAGATAATTTGCTATTTTGCCCGCCTAAATTTACACATGGCCGAAGAAAGTATTTATTACGTCAGCAAGGTATTTGAAAAAGTTCCTTTCCCCTTAATTGGTACCCGCGATACCCAATTTGACGATTGCACCTTCAAGAACTGCGATTTAACCGAGGTCAATTTTAAGGGATGCAATTTCATCAACTGTACTTTCGAAAACTGTAACCTGAGCATGGCCAAGTTTGGACATATCGGTATAGACAAGGTACAATTTAGTCATTGCAAAATGGTGGGCGCTGATTTTTCCAATGCCAAAGATTTCCTGTTCAATGCCAATTTCGACAATTGTATTTTAGACTATGTTGCTTTCATGAGGAAGAAAAATCGCAAGAGCCGTTTTGAGAAATGCTCTTTAAAAGGAACCGATTTTTCTGAAGCAGATTTAACCGGCGCCAAATTCGACCGTTGCGATTTTAGTGGTGCCGTGTTTATGCGAACCGTATTAAATGAGGCCAATTTTGTAACTTCCTACAACTTTACCATTGATCCGGAGAAAAACCCGATGCGCAAAGCCAGGTTCGCCACTAATGGGTTGGCAGGCCTGCTCGTTAATTACGGCATCATTGTTGAAGAAAGCTGACAAAACTTAAATAATAAAAGACACATCAACTCGTTTTCCACCTTTAATACCATTTATAATGAATAAAAACTTTTTAAGAAAAATCCTATCGCTATCCTTAATAGCATCCATCCCTTTCATAGCCAATGCCCAACAAAAGGAAAACTGGCAAAACCTCGACCTCAAAACAGACAGTATTTTTGGTATCAGTACCGAAAAAGCCTACAAAGAATTGTTGAAAGGCAAAAAATCTACTCCGGTAATTGTTGCGGTGTTAGATGGTGGGGTTGACCTGAACCACGAAGATTTAAAAAGAGTAATCTGGACCAACAAAAAAGAAATCGCCGGCAACGGAAAAGACGATGACAAAAACGGTTATGCCGATGATGTACATGGCTGGAATTTCTTGGGTGGTGCAAAAGGTTCTGTCGAGCATGAAGCTTTAGAGCTGACCCGTTTGGTGCGTAGAGACATGGCGCGTTTCGGCAATGTTACCGCGGCTACAGTAGCTCCACAAGATAAAGAAGCCTATGAAACTTTTATCAAGAACAGAACAGAACTGGAAAAAGGCTTGGCTACGGCAAAAAGCAACTTGGCCGGAATTAGCGGTTTCAAAAATGCCTTGGATGCCGTAGTGAAAAAAATTGGCATGGAAAATCCAACAGTAGAAGATTTCAAGAACTTTAATGCGCAGACCCAAATTGAAGGACGTATTAAAGAAGCGATTATCGATAACCTGAAAGACAGCGATTTCAAAACCTTTTATGATAGCCAGATTGCCGAAGGCTATAAATATTATTATGGTCAGGTGAACTATAACTACAATTTAGAATACGATCCGCGCTCAATTGTTGGCGATGACCCTAACAACAGCAAAGAACGTTTCTATGGCAATAGCGATATCAAAGGTCCTGATGCTTTGCACGGTTCGCACGTTGCGGGGATTATCGGAGCCGACCGTACCAATACCATCGGTATCAAAGGCGTGGCCGATAATGTATTGATCATGGGTGTACGCAATACGCCAGATGGCGACGAGCGCGACAAAGATGTGGCCAATGCCATCCGCTATGCAGCAGATAATGGCGCCAAAATTATCAATATGAGCTTTGGCAAGTCTTATTCATGGGATAAGGCCGTAGTTGACGAAGCCGTAAAATATGCGGTAAGCAAAGACGTATTGTTGATCCATGCAGCGGGTAACGATAACCAGAATGTGGATGTAGAAAACAATTTCCCGACCAACAAATACCTAGATGGCGGCGTAGCCAGCTCATGGCTTACCGTAGGTGCTTCTGGCCCATTAGATGGCGATCAGCTGAAAGCCCCTTTCTCTAACTATGGCAAAACTTCGGTTGATGTTTTTGCACCTGGTGTTCGTATCAAATCTACCGTTCCAGATGACAACAAATATTTGGAAGAAGATGGTACCAGTATGGCTGCGCCAGTAGTAAGTGGCTTGGCTGCATTGATCCGTTCCTACTATCCAAAACTAACTGCGGTTCAGGTAAAAGAAATCATCATGAAATCGGTAGTAAAAGTAAACCATAATGTAAGCAACATGAATGGTGCCGATACGGTAAGCGTCCCTTTTTCAGATTTATGCGTAACTGGCGGTATCGTAAATGCCTACAATGCTTTAAAATTGGCAGCTACTTATAAATAAGCTCAGCTAAAATATTTTAGAAGCCCCGATAATTTATTTTATCGGGGCTTTTTTTGCGCCGTACTTCATAAAAAAGATAGCTTAAAAAAGATTTAGATCAGGGATAGGTTATGGAAAAGAAAGACTATGGGCATCTATCCCAAAATAATAGTTACAAAATGTTAAATTTCTTTGTTCCGATTTTTTATCTCTTTATATTAGAGACAACACAACACAAATGAAAAGTTATGAAACGCTCTACCCAAAACCGCTCTCCTGGCATTGGTCGAATTTTTATTGACCATATCCCAAACTAAGTTTAAATCATCCCCATAATTTCTACTAATACATTGTCTATGATCAGCTGTTACATCATTGGGGAGCTATCCACATGTAAAATTATCAAAGGATTTGTAGAAGATTCTCATCTGTTATCGCTCAAGGGCATCGCAAGTGACCTACATGGAAGTTCAACGACTATCGGTTCTATCAGGCCGGATATCATTTTTGTAGATGCTTCTTTAATCGAAAAAAACAAAGCGGCCTTAACCTCGATCAGTCAGTTTACAGCCGTCATATTTATTTCTTCCACGCCAGAAGAAGCCTACAAAGCTTTTGAGGTATTGGGCTTTGATTACCTGTTGTTGCCGCTCACACTAGAGCGATTTGAAATGAGCATCAACAAATTCATCAACCTTTCCCTGGTTCATAAAAGACCGGGTCGCATTACCGAATCGTTCTTTATCCGTACAGATGCCAAAGGGCAAAAGGAACTGCTGGTTAAATGCAATGAAATCTGTTATATAGAAGCCTTTAAAAACTACGTGATCTTACATATGGTAGACGGTAGGGAACTCTCTTGCCACAATACCATGAAAGAGGTGGAAGACAGCCTGTTGGCCAGCCACTTTATCCGGGTGCACAAATCCTTTATGATCAACTATGAAAAGGTAACCGCCATAGAAGGAAATACGGTATTTTTGAATGGAAACGAAAAGAACAAAATACTGATCGGAAGCACTTATAGAAAGGCATTTTTCGATTTTAAAAGCCAAAAAGTAATCAAAAAGCAGAAAAATTATTTTCAGTCATTAGATTATTCTACTTTAGTAAGCCTTTTGGCTTTTTATACCGGATTACTGAATTGCTTCGATCTAACAGACTTTATTAACCTGTCTTATTTTAATTTGTAGCTGAATGAACAGATTACTTTCGCTTTTATGTTTGGCTGTGCTGTTTTGCCCTGCTTGTAAAGAGTTTATAGAACCTTCATTAGATAAGGAGAAAATAGCCTTGTTGGCGCCTTCAGATAATATTGAAACCACGAGTTACCAGCAAACTTTTTGGTGGCAAACACATGAAGATGCGTTGCAGTATCGATTGCAGATCGTATCGCCCAGGTTTGATAATATCGAAAAACTGGTGCTCGATACCGTAGTAAGAACAGATAAGTTTACCTATACCCTAGATCCGGGAAAATACCAATGGCGGGTAAGGGCCGAAAACGGAAGCAGTCAAACGCCTTATGTTACACAAAGTTTTACGGTATTTCCTGCTTCGCTCAAAGATCAGGCTGTGCAACTGGTGGCGCCCGCAAATGCGCTGTATGTGGCAAGTGCCGATGTTAAATACGATTGGCTAAAGTTGTTTGGCACCACACAGTACCGTTTGCAGGTCGACAAGAATAACTTTGCCGACGAAAATAACCTCACTTTAAATGTTCTTACAGATAACCTTACCTATACCAGTACCTTGCCTGCAGAGGCTAATTACCAGTGGCGGGTAAGGGCCGAAAATACAACAGAAAATTCCAAATGGTCAGTAGTTAGAAGCTTGGTCTATGACGTTACTGCTCCTGCCAAAGTGGTTTTGACGGCTCCAGGAAATAAGCAAACAGTAACAAAACCTGTAAGGCTAACTTGGGACGCATTAACAGATGCCGATAAATACGAAATCTATGTGTACAAGGCCGATGGAACGGTCATCTATAACAACTCTTATCCTCAGCTGCTAAGCACCAATAGCCATACCTTTAATTTGGGTAATTCTGGCGAAACGGTGGCCTGGAAAGTAAGGGCAGTAGATAAGGCAGGGAACAAAGGCGTATTTAGCGAACTCTTCACTTTTACCTTGCAGTAATGAAAAGCAAAAAGTTCACTTATGTACTCATGGCATGCGTGGCTGCGGTTTGGGGAATTATCTTCTACCGGATCTATATTGCTATTAACGAAGAGGAAGCGCCAATAGCGTCTGGGCCGGCTGTTAAGGCTGCCTACTTTAAAATGGTTAACCATGAAGAAGATCGGGTGGCATTGGATCTCAATTACCGCAATCCTTTTTCGGGTGGATCAGCATTATTTATAGAGGAAAAAGAAACAGTTGTAGCACCAGTTAAAACCATGCCGCAAGCGCCTTTTATGCCTAAGCCACAGGTAAATTGGGCCGGGGTACTTTACAGTGGATACATTAATAATCCGACAACTAAACAGAAGCTTGCTATTTTAGCTGTAAATGGCAAAGAGCTGATGCTTTCTGAAGGCCAGAGTAGCAATGGACTAAAACTGCTTAAGCATGCTGGAGATTCGGTGAAAGTACAATACCAAGGCGAGACCAAATACATTAGAATAAAATAAGATCATGCAACGCTATCTATTTATACTGCTATTCCTGGGGCTAAGTATCCAATTAAAGGCACAGCGCTACCAAAGCCTGCTCGAAACAGCTGTTTATAAGCATACCATTAATTATACCGACCATAAAGTGGTTTTTCAGGCACAGCCTGAGGGCAAGGAGTTGAGGTTTACCGACACAGACAAGAAGTATTATTGGTTTAGCAACAACCAGATCAAAACTACCCAGGGAGGTTTTAGTGGCAAGCTGTTGCATGGCTTGTATAGCGACTTTTACCTGAACAACAATTTAAAAGAGCAGGGCTATTTCCGTTTGGGCCTCAAAGAAGGCGAATGGAAAAGCTGGAGCGAAGAAGGTGTGTTAGTAGAAAGTGCCATGTACAATGATGGTGAGGCCAATGGTCGTTTTTACAAGTATGATAAGCAGGGACAGCTCTTGGAAGAGGGAAGCTACAAGCATGGTAAAGTTAATGGCAAGTTGAAGAAGTATGTGAGCGCCGATAGCGTTGTGGTAAGCCATTATAAAGATGGGATGCTGCAACCCTTAAAAACAAAGTCAAGCTGGTTGGGTAGGCTCTTTAAAAAGAAAGCGACTGCTCCCAAAAGTCCTGCTGTGCCGCCTGTTAAGAAATAAGAATGTCTTCATGATTGAGCTCATTCCCAAAAATCATGAAGGATAACGCTAACAAAAAATAAATCATGAAGAATAAAATCTTATTAGCCCTCTCGCTATTGGCTGGCCCGGTGGCTGTGGCTCAGAATACTTTCCCTACCAATGGGAACGTAGGTATTGGAACCTTGAGTCCCTTACAAAAACTCACGATTAAATCAGGAGGTGCATTAACTGGAAGTTCTTCAACTGATTATGATTTTAGTATTACTGATGGAGCTGATTTTCAACTTCAACTTCTAGGCCTTGTTAATACGGTTGGGAACTATGGTTTGCTTCAGGTAATAAAAGGAGGGGTTGGACCTGGCAATTTGGTATTACAAAGCCAAGGAGGCAATGTGGGTATTGGAACAACAACACCAAGGGCCAAATTAGATGTGATGGGGAATATGTTGTTGCAATCGGCATTAAATAATTCATCACCAAGACCTTCATTAACCACTCAGCCTCTAGGAGGAGAGATAAGATCTTATAGTCAACTTGGATATGGCGCTGATGATGGATTGTTAAGACTGAGTGCTGGGGCTGGAAATGCAGCAAATGTTATGTCATATATTGATATCAGTTCATACTCTACTATTCCGGACATGAACCAAAATATCGTTTTCGGTACAGCAGGTGAAGAAAAAATGCGTATTAGTCAAAATGGTAATATAGGTATAGGCACAGCTTCACCTCAAACCGGACTTCAACTGGGTAACAAGGGCCCTGATATCGAAAAAAAACAAATTAGTATACCCGGAGTATATAATTTTGAAACGGTTAAATTGGGGCAAATTGGAAATGGTAATAGTGCGCTCGAGTTTGTGAACCATTTGGATGTAACCACTGCATATGGCATAAGATTAACTACAAATGTCGACAACGGAAGTTCTGGGCTTCAATTTCAATATGCAGGTTCAGCATCAAATTATGAAACTTTGAATTACCAAACAGGGATGTTTTTGGGACTTACTGGCAACGTAGGTATCGGTACCATCACACCCAACGAAAAGCTTTCTGTAAACGGAAAGATCCGTGCCAAGGAAATCAAGGTAGAAGCCACCAACTGGCCTGACTATGTTTTTGCCGAAGGCTATAAGGTCGGAACGTTGCAAGAATTGGAACGTTACATTAAAGCCAATAAGCACCTGCCCGATATGCCGAGCGCCAAAGAGGCTGAGGCCAACGGCCTAGAATTGGGCGAAATAGTAAAGCTTCAACAAAAGAAGATAGAAGAACTGACTCTTCATTTGATTGAGAAGGATAAGGAACTGCAAAGCTCGAACAAGAGACTGAAAAATGTTGAAGCCAAACAGCAAGAACTGGAAATCCTGTTGAAAAGACTAGCTGGAAATAAATAAACTAGATATGAAAGTTAAAATCTTATTAGCCCTCTCGCTATTGGCTGGACCAATGGCTATGGCGCAAATTACTACTGATCCTACAACCGGTAACGTAGGTATTGGAACAACAACCCCACAAGCTAAATTAGATGTAAATGGAGCGGCAATTATTAATGGGCCGGGTGCTACTTTAACTTTGAAAAAAAGTACAAATAATATTCCTGGAATAGTTTTTCAAGGGTTGAATCAGTTTTCTGTACTTGAAGGTGGTGATGATTACTTGAGCGCCTATGTTGGTGGGTTGAAGCGTTTTTCCATCTTATCAAATGGCTACGTAGGTATTGGTACGGCAAACCCATCAGAAAAGTTTGGGGTTTATGGTATAATCAATTCAGCACCGGGCGTATTGGCTTTAGAAACTTCAAGAAATGACGCTGCCTTTGTAGAAGTGGGCTCAATAAGAGCAAAAAATTCAGATGGTGAAGTAGCGAGAATCGGTTTGTTAAGAGGAAGTGGAACTTATACCGGTGCAATGAACTTTATGGTTAGGCCAACAAACGATGGCCCACTGAAAGAGGCCATTAGAATTGATCAAGATGGCAATATTGGTATCGGAACTACAACACCTACTACCAAGCTTGAGCTTAGTACAAGTACAGATTACGATCAGCTTAGTCTTGTGAAAAATACTATTGAAGGAGATAAGGGCGCAGGAATTCTTTTTAAAAATCTTGTTAATAATGGAACCCTTAGAGAAATAGCAGGAATTCAAGCTAAGTTATTAGATGGAGGAACTGGAACAGTAACGAGTTCTTTAAGCCTGTATACTACGAGTAACGAAACAAAAATTGAAGCCTTAACAATAAGGCATCAAGGTAACGTAGGCATCGGAACTACAACACCCAACGAAAAGCTTTCGGTGAACGGAAAAATCCGTGCCAAAGAAATCAAGGTAGAAGCCACCAACTGGCCCGACTATGTTTTTGAAGAGGGTTACAAGGTTGGAAAGTTGGAAGAATTGGAACGTTACATCAAGGCTAATAAACATTTGCCCGATATGCCAAGCGCCAAAGAGGCTGAAGCTAACGGCATAGAACTGGGCGAGATGAACAAGTTGCTGTTAAAGAAAGTAGAAGAACTCACTCTACATTTGATTGAAAAGGATAAGGAACTACAAAGCTCAAACAAGAGACTGCAAAATGTTGAAGCCAAACAGCAGGAATTAGAGGCTTTATTAAAAAGACTAACCGGAAATAAATAATCTAAATATGAAAAACAAAATCTTATTAGCCCTCTCGCTATTGGCTGGCCCAGTGGCTATGGCTCAGAATACTTTCCCTACCAATGGGAACGTAGGTATTGGAACATTAACGCCAGTGATGCCTCTTGATGTTAATGGTAGTGTTAACATAGGTAATTTAATAGATAGAAATTATTTAAGAATATCTTCAAATCTCTTTCCAGAAATTAGGTATAATACTCCTACCGATAATGAGATAATAAGACTGGGTGTTTGTGTTGGTGACCAGGCATTCCCAGTAAATGATGGTGATTTTTACATATATACCAGTCAAGAGAATTCAATGCCTTTAGTAGTAAAGAAAAATGGAAATGTAAATCTGGTTCCCTGGGGAGGTATGGCGGGTATTGGGATTCGAAATCCGCAGTATAAATTAAATGTGGCTCAGGATATAACCATGAATGATGATATAAATGTAGCACAGTTTGGTATTTCTGGAAGCACTGATGATGCTAAACGTCTGATATTTGGATATGATGTGAATGGGGCGGGCTTTGGTTATATAAAATCAGGTTGGTATCAACACCAGTGGACAAATCTTTCTCTTCAGCCAAATGGTGGCAATGTTGGCATCGGAACCACCACCCCCAACGAAAAACTTTCTGTAAACGGTAAGATCCGTGCCAAAGAAATAAAAGTAGAAACTGCGAATTGGCCTGACTATGTTTTTGAAGAGGGCTACAATGTTGGAAAGTTGGAAGAATTGGAACGTTACATCAAAGCCAACAAACATCTGCCTGATATGCCAAGTGCCAAAGAGGCGGAAACGAATGGAGTAGAGTTGGGAGAGATGAATAAGAGGTTGTTGAAGAAAGTAGAAGAATTAACGCTATACCTTTTAGAAAAAGACAAGCAAATCAAACAATTGGAAACAAGAATGTCAAACCTAGAAAAACAGAAAAAATGAAAAGAAAATCTAAATTAACGCTGATTACGATTTTGTTGTTAAGCGTAGCATTTAAAAGCAAAGCTCAACATGTTGTAATTACACCTTCTAACCGATCCACCACTTCGTTAGAAAAAAACATGTTGTTCAACGCAACAAACTTCTATACGGTTACCCAAAGCGGAAGTATAAGTATGGGCCTTGATAACTTCTTCGATGGAGCTTTTGTTCCTCAATATTCGGGAGCATTAAATGAGGCGGATCCTTATGTAATAACTATAGATGGTTTACCCAATGCCCATGTACAAACTGGAGCTTGGATTGGATGGACCACTAGATATTATGAGCCGATTAAGTTTAAAATAGAAGTTTTCAATATTTATGATTATGGAGTTCCCGGGTATCCGGCACCAAATACTTGGGTTACTGTTGCAGAAGAAGATAACTATAATAAATACGAGTACATGGTACCCGTATCTCAAGTGGCTGCTGGGAAAATCAGGTTTACTTTTTATAAAGGCACTGGTCCTTCAAATTCTATTGGTATTTCAGAACTGTTTTTTATCCATCCGGAAGCTGCGAAAGCTTACGATAATTTAATGGTACAATATTCGACCAATGGTTATGTCGGTATTGGTACTACAACTCCCAAAGAAAAACTTTCGGTAAACGGAAAAATCCGCGCCAAAGAAATCAAGGTGGAGACTGCCAACTGGCCAGACTATGTTTTTGCAGAGGATTACCAAATTGGAAAGTTGGAAGAATTGGAACGTTATATCAAGACTAATAAACATTTGCCCGAAATGCCGAGTGCCAAAGAGGCTGAAACAAATGGAGTAGAGTTGGGAGAGATGAACAAGCTGTTATTGAAGAAGCAAGAAGAGCTCGTACTCCATTTAATAGAACAAAACAAGCGTTTAGAAAGTCAACAAAAAGAAATTGATGAACTGAAAAAGCTGGTTGCTAAAATTTTAAATAAATAAAGACATGAAAAAAATAATACTGTCAATAATACTGGCGCTTTTTTATTTGACCTCAAATGCCCAAACCCCAACGCAAATAGTCAATTATCCAACTACTACTTATGTATATGCAGGAAGTTTAGTATATGATAACAGCTCTAGTTCGAATTCGCAAAAAATAGTAATTAAAATACTGGGAGGGTCTTGGTTTTCTGACTCTAATGGGGAAACAACTTATTATATTTCAAATAGGGAAGGTTTAAATGTTCAGCAAGTTAGTTTAGGTGTCTATTCTCCGAGTAAATTTTCTTTGAAAGCATATAAAAATGGAACTAATATTGATTTCTATATATTGCCAAATCCAAGCGATTACACTTCGTTTGCAATAACCTCTTTTACTTTTGGGCACGGTATGACTGCACAATTTGTTAATATTACAACTCAGTCTGCAACACCGACAGGCACAGAAATAACTTCTTCAGTCCAAATTGCTCCATTAATGATGACTGATACAGCCGGCAATATTGGATTGGGAACCGCAACTCCCAAAGAAAAACTTTCTGTAAACGGAAAAATCCGTGCCAGAGAAATCAAGGTAGAAACCGCTAATTGGCCCGACTATGTTTTTGAAGACGGTTATCAAGTTGGAACGCTGGAAGAATTGGAACGATATATCAAGACTAATAAACATTTGCCAGATATGCCAAGTGCCAAAGAGGCTGAAGCAGATGGAGTAGAGTTGGGAGAAATGAACAAGTTATTATTAAAAAAATTAGAGGAACTGACTTTGCATTTGATTGAAAAGGATAAAGAACTGACTAAAAATAAAGAAGTAGTCAAATCACAAAGCGAAAAGCTTCAAAGTTTAGAAGAAAGACAAGAAAAGTTAGAAGCTATATTGAAAAAAATGATTGGAAATAAATAACCTAAACATGAAAAACAAAATCTTATTAGCCCTCCTGCTATTAGCTGGGACAACGGCTATGGCACAAAACAATAATTATCCAACCAGTGGTAATCCAACGATTTATGATTATTCTCCTATTATTAAACTTCAAAGAAATACAAATATTGGAGGCTATGTGCAAGGTATTCAAACGTTGATACAAGATGGAACTCCAAATTGGTTTTTTGGAAATTTAAGTGACGGACAGTGGAGTGTAAGCAAAGGAGATTATAGCCAGCCTAAGTTCACTGTGTTTTATGATGGCAAGGTTAGTGTTGGTCCGTTAGATGCAAGAAGTGCGCTAGATGTTTCTCAGTTTATTCCAAATGGAGCGTTGGGAGCCGTATTTGGTCGTTTGCAAGAAGGTGATAATACAAATACAGGAACATTTTTAGGAGTTAAGGGATATGGAACCAATGTAATCGATGGTAAAAGTTTTTCTATAGTTCATAATTTTTATGGGGAAACAAATAGTTCCATTAATTTCCATAGAGGCAAGAGTACCACAGGAGGTTTCATTAGCTTTAACACAGATTCTGATATCGAAAGATTGCGAATAGCCGAGAATGGCAATGTCTTGATCGGTAAAACAACCCAAACCAATACCGGCTATAAACTCGATATCAACGGAAAAGCCCGTGCCAACGAAATCGTGGTCAACACTACGGGAGCAGACTTTGTATTTGAAAACAATTATAAATTACGTCCTTTAGCCGAAGTCGAAACTTTTGTAAAGCAAAACAAGCACCTGCCCGAAATCCCAACGGCTAAAGCCATGCAGGAAGAAGGTGTAGGTGTAAGCGAGTTGCAAACCAAGTTGTTGCAAAAAGTTGAAGAGCTCACTTTGTATTTGATAGAGAAAGATAAGCAACTTGAGAAACAGAAGGCAATAAATAAGAGTTACGAAGAGCGCTTGCTCAAGTTAGAGAGAACGAACAATAAAAGATAGATCAAATAAAAAATAAGCTATAAAAATTAGAGAAAGCTATGAAGAAAATAAAACTATCCTTGCTTTTGGCCCTTTTTTCGGCAACAGCATTTGCACAGATCCATACAGATCCTTCAGGGAATGTTGGGATTGGAACGACTACTCCTGCTGAAAAACTAGATATAAATGGAAACATTAAATGGAGCGGCAATAATGTAGGTAATCCCAGGGCTTTGAAAATTGGTTGGAGTGGTGGTAATTATGGAGGGATTGGTTATAATGTTGATTTTACAGGCACAACAGGATTTTTTAATAGGCCTCTAAATGACCAAAGTTCCTATTTAGAATTTGCAAGTGGTGGCTTTAAATTTTATGGAAATGCAAATGCTCATAATGCGAATAATGTTAATTTGGGAAATGGGGCAGAAGATTTGCATCTTTTTGCAACAATGAATAATATTGGAAATTTTGGTATTGGAACCCCAAACCCAACAGCCCCGCTCCATACTTTTGGAGGTACAGCAATGACTTCTGGTTGGAACAGAACGTCTGTTTTAGAGGCAAATTATCCAGCACAGGTATTCAATAGCGGTTCTGTAAAATATGCAGGAATAGGATATGATAGGGGAGATGTAGGTATGGTTTTTTGGATAAATGCGGCTAATGAGAACGTAAGTGGAACTGGTACCTTTGCAATGGCTATCCGTAATGATGGAAATGTCACAATTGGCGGAACTTTGCCACAATATAATCCGGCCTATAGACTAAATGTAACTGGTAAAGTTCGCGCCAACGAAATTGTGGTCAACACTACGGGAGCCGATTTTGTATTTGAAAACAATTATAAATTACGTCCTTTAGCCGAAGTCGAAACTTTTGTAAAGCAAAACAAGCACCTGCCCGAAATCCCAACGGCTAAAACCATGCAGGAAGAAGGTATGGGTATAAGCGAGTTGCAGACCAAGTTATTGCAAAAAGTGGAAGAGCTCACTTTGTATTTGATAGAACAAAATAAGCGTATAGAGAATTATCAGGCAACACAAGAAAAACAACAAAAGGAAATCGAACAACTTAAGACAATCTTAAATAAAAAGCAATGAAAAAATTAGGACTCTTTATGGCAATTTTTGGCATTGCCTCAACAGTTTTTGCTCAAGATTCAAATATCTTAATTGGCTTGAATGATCCTGCATATGGCGTACGGATCAAAGCTAATTTTCCATATAGTAGCGGAGGCTTTTCTAGAGGTTACTATATTACTAATCAGGATAATACTGCTAATTTTTTTTCGCTTGGAGTATATGGGCAAATCGAGAATCAAATTTCAACGCCGATATACGGTTTTATTGGGAGAGAATATAATGATAACTTTATGTGTTTCTTTCCAAACGGAAATATTGGTGTAGGAATGACTACTCCAACTGCAAGATTTACAGTTGCTGGAGGTTCTCTTGCCACATCTAGTGGGGGTCTATCTATATCTTCGAGTTTAGCTACAGGTAGGCTAACGAGTGGTGTGGTGAATTCTATTCATAATTTTTATGATGCAGAAAGCTTGGAATTGAGTTCTGGCTCATCACAAAAAACAGGGATTGCGATAGAGGGTCAAACAAGCAGTTTAGGTTCTACTATTAGGATGTTTACTGGTGATACAGAAAGAATGCGCCTTACTACAGCTGGAAACCTGCTAATTGGGAAAACAAGCCAAAATAACAGTACCTATAAAATTGATATTGCTGGCAAGGCTCGCGCCAACGAAATCGTGGTCAACACGACTGGTGCAGATTTTGTGTTCGAAAACAATTACAAGCTACGTTCATTAGCAGAAGTAGAAAGCTTTGTAAAACAAAACAAGCATCTGCCCGAAATCCCAACTGCCAAAACCATGCAGGAAGAAGGTGTTGGGGTAAGCGAATTGCAGACCAAGCTATTGCAAAAGGTGGAAGAGCTAACACTTTATCTAATTGAAAAAGATAAAGAGCTTACTAAAGAAAAAGAACTCAATAAAGTACAGCAGGAAAGATTTCAAAAAATGGAAGCATCGCAGGCTAGATTGGAAGCATTGCTAAAAAAAATAACTGGAAATAAATAAAATAACCTATGAAAAGAATTAAACTCTCCTTGCTGTTAACCCTTTTTTCGGCAACAGCATTTGCGCAGGTGCACACGGATCCTGTAACTGGTAATGTTGGTATTGGAACAACAACACCCAATCAAAAATTAAGTGTTTTGGGAAATATTTCCGCAAGTGCGGGTTCAAATGAAGGTCCTGGGCTTACCCTAGAAAATCCGAATAAAACTGGGAACAGCCAAGCTCACCGTTGGATACTTTACAATATGACAGGCCCTTATGGAGATGCGCTCCAATTTTGGAATTACGATCAAGGGAACACAATGTATGCGCCTAGATTTAGTTTAGCAGATAATGGTAATGTAGGAATAGGTAATGCTAGTCCAGGTGAGAAATTAACCATATCAGGTGAGCATTATAATACTAAAATCGGCTTGCATTATGCGCATCCTGATCCAACAAAACAAGCAGATCTTTTAATTTGGGCAAGTGAGCCAAATGTAAGCTTTACAGGTGTAGGAATTGGAAATAATATTACTAACACTAGTGGCATTGGTCGTTTGAATTTAAATAGAGGAGCCTCATATATACGTTTGCTCGACGAAGAGATACGGCTTAATTTAATTAGATCCACTGGAGAAGATATTACAGCGCTTGCCATTATAGCAAATGGAAATGTACTATTAGGCAAAACCACTCAAAGTAACGGGACCTATAAGTTAGATATTAACGGAAAAGTCCGAGCCAACGAGATTGTGGTCAACACGACTGGTGCCGATTTTGTATTCGAAAACAATTATAAATTACGTCCTTTAGCCGAAGTCGAAACTTTTGTAAAGCAAAACAAGCACCTGCCCGAAATCCCAACGGCTAAAACCATGCAGGAAGAAGGTGTGGGTGTAAGCGAGTTGCAGACCAAGTTGTTGCAAAAAGTAGAAGAATTAACTTTGTATATCATTCAGCAACAAAAAGAAATCGACGAGTTGAAGAAGAAATTGAATAAGTAAATCAATTAGCAGTTGACAGTTTTCAGTTGATGCCAGGGAATTACCCATAGACTAATAGACGATTTTGAACTAGCTTTGTCATTCAGAGCGAAGCGAAGAATCCATTTAAAAAGAACTTGAAATTAGATTCCTCACATTGTTCGGAATGACAAAATGTAAAATAAGCCAATGACCAATAAATTAACAAAATGGTAAAAGCCGGTGCCCTATATTTTGCTATTGTCATTGCATTTTTTATTGCAATTGTGTCGGCATCGTTAATTATGCTGGCCGCGCATTACCGCAATAGCTATTTAAAGGAAATCCGTTACAACCGCCTGTTGAATAACCTCAATTCGGGCATCGAATACACCTTGGCGAATAAAAATGCAACAGAAGGCACACAGTTGATCGATCTTTTTGCAGATGAGTTGGATAGTTTAGAATTGACCAAAAAAGATTGGGGTGTTTTTGATTTGGCCCTATTGAAAAGCTTTGTATTACAGGATACCTTAAAGCGCGCTTTTTTGATCGGCAACCTTACTGATTCAACTACTTTATATTTGAGCGACGAAGACCGGCCTTTGTCTATCAGTGGGCATACACGGATAACCGGAAATGTAGAATTGCCAAAAGCAGGCATCCGACAATCATATGCCGAAGGCAAGCCTTACGATGGAGGCAAGGACCTTATCTTGAGTGGTAAAACCAGTAACAGCACACGTACTTTAAAGCCTTTGGATGAAAAGCTCCTCAACAAGCTAAAAAGCATTTTTACCAATAAAGAACAGCAATTTCCTTTGTTAAAAGCGAACGAACTACGGGTCTCCTTTTTAGATTCTACGCAGCAATTCCAGCTGCCTCAAATAGCTACTCTCTCTGACGTAAAGCTCGGAGGAAACATCATTTTGGTTTCCGATTCCCTGGTTACCATTTCGGCATCGGCACAGCTTAACGGCATTCAGGTTTACGCTCCTATCATTAAAGTAGAGCAGGGCTTTAAAGGAAATTGCCAATTATTTGCAATCGATTCGATCTTGGTGGCAAATGAGGTGGAATTTAAATATCCTTCGGTAATGGGCGTAATGCGTGCCAAAAAATCTGTGGTACAGCCACAAATTGTGCTGGGCGACAATGTGAAATTCGACGGAATTATTTTTAGTCACGAAGACAAACGCAGTCAGTTGCAAACCCTGATTGCCTTGGGGAAAGATACGCGCGTACAGGGAGAAATTTATAGTACGGGATTGTTGAAGGTAGAGAAAGGGAGCAAGGTAAATGGCAAGGTTTCTTGCAATAGGTTTTTAATGAAAACGCCACTTACCTTGTATGAGAATTTCTTGATCGATGTTACTTTTAACCGAAAAGCAAGAAACCGATATTACCTTAGTTCGAAATTGTTCAAAGGGCAACAGCAAAATCAGATTCTGAAATGGCTAAACTGATCAACAAAAAACTAGAAGCCTCCACACTAATCGAGGTGTTGATTGCCATGGTCATCATCATGGTTGTTTTTACAATTGCCATTCAGGTGTTTAGCAATGTGATGAGCACGGGTGTTTCTTTTAAAAAGCTGCAAGTCCAAAATACTTTGCAATTGTTGAGCCAGGAAGTGAAAAGAAAGGGATACTTGGAGGAAACAGCATTAAAATTAGATAGCGTGAACTATCAGTTGAGCACAGAACCTAGCGATGTTGCAGGGATAGCGAAGCTAGAAATCAAAGCGAACCTCAATGGAACCAATTTGGGAAGTATCAAATGTTTATTTAAAGAGCAAGCAAAGCATGAAGATTAAGGCCTATACTTTACTCGAAGTGACCATCGCCATGTTGCTCTCGGCCATTTGCATTACCATTTGCTATTCGGCCTATGATATTATTGGGAAGTACTATGCCAGTTTTCAGCAGAAGAACCAAACTGCTGATGTAGTCCTTTCACTAAGGCATGTATTGGAAAGGGATTTCCTGAAAAGCAATACCTTGCTCAAAAACGAAGAAGGAATAGAGCTGCAACTGGATAGTTCAAAAATCTATTATATCTTTAGCCCAGATGTGGTACTTAGAAAGCTAAACGAAGCACATACCGATACCTTTAAATTAAAATCGAGCGAAGTTGGTTTCTTTTTTGAAGGCCGTGAAGTGTTAGAACCTGATACCATTGATGAGCTGCGGTTCAAGATGATTTTGGACCAGCGAACTACAGTGCCCATCCAGTTGAATAAAACCTATAGCGCAGCAAACCTTTTTAATTAATCTGAATTTTGTATCTTAAACTTCTAACTTAACACACTTTGCTTGACTAGCACAATACCTCCGTTTAGCAAAAAACCGACCTTGTCCAGTGCGGAATGTACTAATTTGCCTAAGCAGTACACGCAGTAGCGCTGGGCGCAGTCGGCGACTTTTTCTCCATTTTGGTCGCTCAAAATGGAGTGCCATTGCCCGGCATGAGGGCGGGAAAGGTTGTGGAATGGCCATGTTGCACATTTCATCATTTTTGAACATTCAAAAGACTAAAAATTTAAGTTAACTAATGCCGTCTATCAATATTTCCAATTTTCAACAACAAAAAAAAGCACCCCAGAAAGAGTCTGGTTCAGGGCTTTTTGAATTGTTGAACAAGGATATTTCTTTTGGAGATGGACAGTTGCCTGATAAAAAGAAAGAAGCTTTTTACAATGAATTGGGTACCTTGATCAGATCAGGGATTGATATTAAAACCTCATTGGAATTAACCGCCAGTTCCATTACCAATGCCAAAGATGTTGCCTTGTTCGCCGCGATCCAGAAAGAAGTGGTGGCAGGTAATTCTTTATCCGAAACGCTGAAGAACAATGAGAAATTTAGCAGTTACGAATACTATAGCGTACGCATAGGCGAAGAGACCGGTCGCTTGGCAGAAGTACTAACCGAATTGGGCAAGTATTTCAAAAGCAAGATCAGCCAAAGGCGAAAAATTGTAGGGGCTATTACCTATCCCTTATTAGTGCTGAGCACTTCTTTCGCAGCCATCTTTTTTATGATCAAATTTGTGGTGCCTATGTTCGCCGATGTGTTTAAGCGCTTTGGAGGCAAATTGCCCTATATCACTTCACTAATTGTGAGTTTTTCAGATTGGTTTGATCGATATATTTACCTGATCTTGTTGCTGATTGCCGGCGTGATTGCTTTCTATTTGTTCAGCAAAAAAACACCATGGTTTAAGAAATGGTCGTCCTTAACCTTGTTGCGAGTTCCCATTGTTGGCGACATCCTCAAAAAAATATACCTGGCCCGTTTTGCCAATACCATGCGACTGCTTACCGGAACCAATACGCCTTTGTTACAGGCCTTAGGCATGGTTAAACAGATGATTACTTTTTACCCAATCGAGCAATCGCTTACCCTGGCCGAAAAAGATATTTTAATGGGCAGCAGTTTATCCGCCACCTTAGCCAAACACGATTTCTATCCAGTCAAGTTTATCCAAATGATCAAGATTGCCGAAGAAGTAAACAAATTGGAATATTTCTTTGAACAGCTATCCAATCAGTATACTGAAGAAGTGGAGTATAAAACCAATGCCATTAGTGGTTTATTAGAGCCTTTGATCATTATCTTTTTAGGCCTGGCCGTAGGTGTCATCCTCATTGCCATGTATTTGCCGATGTTCCAGATGAGTAATAGTTTTTAAGAGGTAATTGGTTCATTAGTTCATTGGTGAATTTTTCATCTCTCTACTCGTCATGCTGGACGCGATCCAGCATCTATCTCAAGAAAAGACCTCAGATCAGGTTTATGATGACAAATGGAAGGAATTTTTTATTTGTGGTTTTGGCGAGCCCAATCTGAAATCGTAACGCTAAAATCACCCTGTCTTCTCCCAGATTCCTTCGAGTCTTCTTCGAGAAAACTGCGTTTTTAGGCCTGTTTATCGAACAAGAGTCGAAGAAGACCCGAAGAAACCCCTATTTAGACTGACATTAGCAGACCATTCAAGACATTATCGGACATTTAATTATCCCCTTCCATCTTACCTTTTCCATCTTCCATTCCGCATCCCTTCCACTTTCCATTTTACCTTTTCCCTCTTCCATGTCATTTCACGCAGAATCCTTCCAAAAACCCCTCTAAAATCAGACAAAAAAGTCCTAATTCTGGAATCGTAATATCCTGCCCAAACGCACGTTCATCCTGAGATTCGATGCGTTCGTCCTGCGAAAACTACTGTTGGGGAAAAAGTTTTTTTTATTCGTTTTTTGTTTACATCTTGGTGGCAGATAAGTAACCCATTTCTATAGATCGAAATTTATAGAAATCTAGAACGCAATCAAAAGCAATGAAACATCTATTCTACTTTTTAATGCTCTACAGTTTGGGAGCCTATGCCCAAACCTCAACCTCTTCAACCATTCCCAAGCTCAATGTAGTGCCTGCTTCTGCTGAGGCAGCGAGCTTAGCGAGGTATGGCGAAACTCCGGTGTCTCTCTATACCGGGGTGCCCAATATCAGCATCCCTATCTACACCATCGATCTGAAAGGGATTAAGGTGCCCATTTCCCTGAGTTACCACGCTGGTGGTATAAAGGTAGATGAGATTGCCAGCAATGTAGGTCTTGGCTGGTCTCTAAATTTTGGTGGATCGATTACGGCCAGTGTAAATGGTATCCCTGATAAAGAACCAGGAGGATGGCTCAGTACACCTAGTTTTTATCACTTGCCTCAGACCGGTAGTCTGCAAACCCAGTGGGGTGCGTTAGATCCTTACTTATCAGATCCAAAATACGATTTTATGATGCAGGTTGCTGAAGACCATTATGATACGCAACCTGATCTTTATAATGTAAATATCAATGGTAAGTCGTTCAAGTATTTTTATAGCCAAGACGGCACCATTTATACAATGCCTTATCAAAATGTTAGGATCTGGGAAGGGAATGAAATTACAGACGAACAAGACAATGTATTTCAATTTGTTGGTGCAGATTGGACGGTGACCAATTATCAATATTTTGGTGGACTTTCTGCAGAAGGCTCCCCTCCAAGCTACCAAAGTAGTTCAATGTATCCTGGTAAAATAAGCACTCCTTTTCAGGAAGAGATCAATTATACTTACGAAACCTATTCTTATAGCTTTAAAAACCAGGCTTCCGAAACCAGGTATAGCAGGTATCCAGATCAGTTTGGTTGTGCCAGTATAATGCCAACAAATACACTAACTGAAAGTACCAGTCATGTCGCTGCTTCGAGGATAAAAAAGATTACGGCAACCAATGGTGTAGAAATCAATTTTTATTATAACCAAAGCCGAACAGATTTAACAGGAGCAGCTGCGCTTACCTCAATCATTATCAAAAATGTGAACACCAATAAGGTGATTGCAACATACACGTTTACCTATAGCTACTACGTTTCTCTAGTTGGGTCAACGGATCAGGATGCCTATCGTTTAAAGCTGGAAAGTGTACAAAAAGCAGGAGAAAATCCTTATTATTTTCAATATAATGAAAGTCAACTGCCTGTACGTTTGAGTAAATCTCAGGATCATTGGGGCTTTTTTAATAATTCTGGAAATTCGACATTATTGCCGATGAATGCAGCTATTGGCTTTACTTCTGGAGGCAATCGTGAGCCATCTACTTATACTGCGCAGAATGGGATTTTAACAAAAGTAACCTATCCAACTGGAGGTAATTCAGAGTTTGAATATGAATCCAATACTGTTCCAAGCTATACATTGCCTACAGGTGGTGATGTACTTCATGGCGCATACGCCTACGAATCAATAGACTCAACTGTAGTTGTGCCATTTACGGTTGGTGCTACTGCGCATAATTTTAAGGTTAAATATAAGGGCCCTTATGGTGGGGATCCTGAAACAGGGCTAATTTGTGATAACTGTGATGTTCAAGTTTTAGATGCCAATCAGCAATTGGTATATAGGTTTGTAGGGGAGTCGGCAGGAGGCTTAGGAAATTTTATGGCGCCATTGAATGCTGGAAATTATTTTCTTTGTATACCTTATGTTGGTTTAAGCAATACGGGATATATCGAAGTTTATTGGTATGAATATGAGCAAACACCCCCTACAAGTACAAGCAAAGTAGTTGGCGGGCTAAGGATAAAAAGGATCACCGATAATCCGCTTATCGGAGTCAGTAAAAAAACATATTATAATTACGATCTATCTAACGCTCCAGGTGTATCTAGCGGGATAAGTGGCTTTGCTCCTAAATACGATTATATTCATAATAAAGAAGGTTTAAATGATGATTCTCAAACCTATTATGATTGCCTCTTTTATGCGCAATCAACTTCAAGCCTTAGCCCAATCGGACGAATACAAGGAGGACCTGTAGCCTATACTGAAGTAAGCGTATATGTTGAAGACCAGTACAAAGGCTATACGTTGAATCGTTTTTCTCATGCTGGGGATGTATCTGGAAGCTGGGAATATCCTTTTGGAGCTGTAATCAGTAACGATTGGGTAGATGGACTGCCTCTTGAAACCAAAGAATTTGCATGGAATGAGGTATTGGCAAAATACATGCCGGTTAAAAAAACGGTAAATGATTATAAAACTACTTATGGACTAAGCTCTAGTTACCCACATGAGTATATAGTAAGGGGTGCAAAGGTAGCATTGTATAAGCCAGCTATTCCGCAACGCTTTCCACAAAGTGGTCCAGCACCAAGAGGCCCTGAGTTTGCAGTAAACTACTATAACTTGTATTCATCATGGAGCTTCCCGATGGGCAAGACGGAAATAGTATACGACCAGGCGGATACAACAAAGACGGTTTCTACAAGCTACAAATATTTCTACGACAACCCTAACCATATCCAATTGACCAGGCAGCTGTCGAGCAAAAGCACCGGGGAGCAGACATTGGTTTCGCTCCGTTACCCCAAAGACATCACGCCGCTTTCGCCCTATTACTCAAACCCAGTTGTAGAGAAAAGGATCTATGTAAAAGACGGCGCATCAACAAAGCTGATAGGTGGCGAGCTTACCACCTACAGGAACCAGGCGGGCAGTCTTCCTGAGCACTACTACGGCCTGGAGCTCGCACAGCCCGTGGATTCTGCATCGTTTCCGGCATACACAGGAAGCAGTATTGGAAATGCCTATCAAAAAAGGCTGAGCTATGGCTACGATGCCAATTATAACCTGGTATCGTTGGTTAACGATCAGGTAAAGAAACAAGGCTTTAAATGGGGCTACGGCAACAGCCTGGTTATAGCGGCTGCCAACAATGCGCTCGACAGCGAGTTCTTTTATGAGGGCTTCGAAGAAACGGGCCTAACAGGCAATGCCCATACAGGGAATAAAACCAGCAATGGTGCCTATACGGTAAACTGGACAAAGCCCAACAGCCGCGAGTATGTGATCAGCTACTGGTATTTCGACGGGGTGTGGAAGCAGAAAACCGAACCTTATACAGGCACCGGCATGGCGCTGTCTTCGGGTACGGCCTATGACGATGTGGGCGTCTTTCCCGCAGATGCGCAGCTGACGAGCTATACCCACGATCCGTTAATCGGCATCACCAGCCAGACAGATGCCAAGGGGTTGACAACCTATTTCGAGTACGATCCTTACGGACGCCTGCTGTACGTGAGGGACCAGAACAGGAACATCATCAAGAGCTACGACTACCACTTTAAGAACTAAGGCCCCATGAAAAGAACCAAACTATTCCTTTTGGCTTCGCTGTTCCTCTGCGGAACGGCCATGGCCCAGCAACATATTACGCTATCGGGCTATTCCGGGCAGCCACAGATCAGTGCGAGCGGAAGCGTTACGCTGACCGATGGTTTCCAGGTGCCCTACGGCAACAATGTCCGCATCTTTACCGGTGCCAGCTTCCAGCTCTGCAGCCCGTTGGCATCTTCGCCAAGCGCCAACCAGAACTACATCCTCTCAAGGGTTTTTAAAATAGCAGGTGTAAACACCGGCAACATCAACGGCTCGCGTACCGCATGCGAGGAAAACCAGACGGTCCAGTACATCGACGGACTGGGCAGGCCTTTGCAAATGGTAACGGTTCAGGGCAGCCCTTCCTTTGCCGATGTGGTGCAGCCTATCGCTTATGACGCATTGGGACGCGAATCGGTAAAATACCAGCCCTACACCGTGGCAGGCAACGGGGGAGCCTACAGGGCGGGCGCCATAGCCGAACAGCTGGGCTTCTATACCGGCCAGCCGACTGGTTCTAGTATCAAACAGACGGCACAGCCCTTTTCGCAGACTCTGTTCGAGGCCAGCCCGCTGAACAGGGTGCTGGAACAGGGCGCGCCTGGCGCACCTTGGCAGCCCTATAGTTCCTCAATAGCCAATTCTGGCCATACCATGAAACCGGTCTATGCCGTCAACGACGCAACGGATGCGGTGAGGCTATGGGCGGTCAACTCCTCTGGCGCCTCTACGGTGGCTGACTATGGGCCTGGCAAGCTATACAAAAGCGTTTCGAGAGACGAGAACTGGACCGGCGGAAAGGCGGGGACAACAGAGGAGTTCAAGGACCTTGAAGGCAGGGTGGTGCTCAAAAAGGTATGGGAAACGGAAAGCATAGCCTTGTCTACCCAATACCTCTATGACGATATGGGCAACCTCCGCTACGTATTGCCGCCTGCGGTAACGGCAACAAGTTTTACCGAGGCCGATGCCACGTTCAAAAACTATAGCTACGGCTACCATTACGACGGCAGAAGGAGGGTAATAGAGAAGAAGATCCCCGGCAAGGGCTGGGAGCACCTGGTGTACAACAAGCTGGACCAGGTGGTGCTGACGCAGGACTCGGTGCAGCGTACCAACAGCAAATGGCTTTTTACCAAGTACGATCCATTGGGAAGAGTAGTGATAACCGGGGTAATGAGCAGTGCGTCTAACAGGGCGACATTGCAGGGAACTGCAGATGTACAACCCCAGTTATGGGAACATCGGATCAGCGATGCGGCCACGGACTACAGCAACAATGCCATTCCCACCGAAGGGGTAGATAGGTTCCTGATCATTAATTACTACGACGACTATGCTTTTCGGGACATGCGGACGATCTTTCCGCCAAGCGGAACGGCAAGTACGATGACCAAGGGACTGCTTACGGGCACCAGGACCTGGCGTGGCGATGACGGGGTGGATTCTGAATGGTCCCTGGCCTATTACGACGACGAGGGGAGAATAAAAGAAACCGTGGCCCAGAACCATCTGGGCGGTACGGACAGGGTGGTAAATATCTATAGCTTTGCCGGAGAGCTGATAACCAGCACGAGGACGCATACATCCAGCCAAGGGGGAACGCAAACCGTAATCGTCAATCGCTATGAATACGACCACATGGGGCGCAGACTGGCCACCATGGAAGAAATCAACGGGCAGGGCGAAGTGGTGTTGGCAAAGCTCGATTACAACGAACTGGGCCAGCTGAAGCAGAAAAATCTTCACAGCATAGATGGCACTACCTTTCTGCAGAACACCAAGCTTGCCTACAACGAGCGGGGCTGGATGAAAAACAGTACGTCGGATCAGTTCAGCATGGAGCTGAAATACGAAGATGGTACAATCCCACAGTTCAATGGGAATATCGCCAACCAATTGTGGGGAGCAGGTGCCTCTCTGTCGAACGCCTATGCCTATGGCTACGACAGACTTAACCGCTTAACCAGTGGAACAAGCACGGGCATAGCGATGTCTGAAGTGTTGACTTATGATATAATGGGCAATATCAATACGTTGAATAGAGATAATTCTGGAGCAAAGCAGTATAACTATAACGGCAACCAATTAACCTCTGTTACAGGAATTACGGGCACTTATACCTACGACGGCAACGGCAATGCAACGACCGATGGCAGAAACGGTGTAACATTAAACTACAACTACCTGAACCTGCCAATAAGTGCCTCAAAAAGTGGACTGGGTTTGAGCTATGTTTACGATGCCACCGGAGCTAAATTGAGAAAAACAAGTATTGCCACTTCTACTGCAACTACAGACTATATAGACGGCATCCAGTATAACAACGGCGTAATCGACATCGTCCAGACGGAAACAGGCCTTGCACGTAATAGTGGAGGAAGCTATAGTTATGAGTATAACCTGACAGACCATTTGGGTAATGTGAGGTATACTTTTAACAGGCATCCCGTTACCGGTTTATTACAACCTATACAAGCAGATGACTACTATGCTTTCGGCTTAAGAAAAATTGCAAATCCGGGGGTAAACAAATATCTTTATAATGGCAAGGAATTGCAGGAGGAATTAGAACAATATGACTACGGTGCTAGATTCTATGATCCTGTAATTGCAAGATGGAACGTGGTGGATCCTTTGGCAGAGAAGATGAGGAGGCATTCGCCATACAACTATGCTTTTAACAATCCAATAAGGTTTGTAGATCCGGACGGAAAATTGCCTGACCCAGTTGTCTCAGCATTCATGACTTTTGTAAGAGGAGTAGTGATAGTTGCTCAACAAAAAGCTCAGAAAATAATGAAGCATGTTGGAACCACGGCTTTAAAAATGGAAAAACCACAGAAGACAACTACAGGACAAGATGTTGGTAGATTAACAGTGGGCATAGAAGCTAAGGATAAACACGAAAAAGCAAAGATTGAAGCAGGACTTAGTACAGCTCTTAATTCTGATAAAGGCCTTGTTACAAGTGGTGGATTTTCAGGTGAGATCAAGGGCGTTGTAAAAGCAGATCTGTCAGGAAAATTTTATTCAGATCCAATGACTGGAAAAACTGTGTTTGAGGGGGAGACTGATCTCAAGATAGGTAAATCAGTAGAAGATAGAATAGAGAAAATAACGAAACCAAGTGAGGAAATTACAATTAGTGGGAATGGTGTTTCCGTTACAGGTAACCCACAAGAAACCGCACGTGTTACTTCTGATGGTCTCGATGGGTTCATGAAATACTTAAAGGCTGAAATAGATAATATTAAAAAAGTAATCAAAGGTGAAAAAAGATAGAATTTTAAATGCCATTTCCAGTACTTACTTGTTGATAAGCGGTGCTATAAGCTTGTTTTTTCTAGTAATTATTTTAATCCAAAATGAAAATATTAGTGTTGTTTCGTGGTTTTCACTTCTTATTTCCACTATTATCGTTTTGGTAATGATCGTTAATAATTATAAAATTCTTAAAAAATTGTCTAGCATAACTAAAGTTAATATCTTGATTAACCTTTTAGTTAATTTATTTCAAGTAATAAATGTTTCTTTTAATGGGTTTCAATTTAAATATAATCAAGGCCTAGAGGTAGTGTTTTATACAAATCTAGAAAATGCGACTAGAAAAGTAAGTTGTGGGGTTTATTTTTCTAATTTTAATTATTTCTTTAGTGTTAAGTTCTTAGAAACTAACTATTCTGTAATTGGCATTAACTTATTGACATTATTCTTATTTATATTCTATTGTTATCAATACAAAAAATCTTTTGACGCAAGAGATATGAAAGCTACTATTGATTAGGACATAAGCAAATAACTGTGCCTTGCTGATGCAAGTATATTACTTACCCCCATCTGGAGCAAGTCTTCGTGGGTTTGGCTACGAGGGGTGGATGACTTGTGCCTCTAAATTCTGTTCCATAATAGTTTTATATTTAAGCATGAGCACCAAGTATAAATTTGATGATCCGGAGGGGGTTTACTTTGTTTCTTTTGCTGTTGTTGGTTGGATCGATGTTTTTTACAGGACTGCTCACGTTAAATTATTACTTGACTATTGCTCGCGTTGAGGACACTTATCAAAAATAGCTTTAGCACATTTAAAACCTCAAACTATACAGTTGATTTTATTTTTCCCTATTTTAGCTTGAAAATATATTCTAAAATGAATTCACTGCTCCATAAAAAAGTTAAGGCCTACACACTCACCGAGATTTTGGTGGTACTGGTGATTATTGGGATCCTGGTTTTATTGGCTTTGCCCAATTTGATGCCCTTAATTACCAAGGCTAAAACTACCGAAGCCAAGTTACAATTGGAGCATTTGGCAAAATTGGAGCAAAGCTATTTTTACGAACACTCAAGGTATTCGAATGATTTGGCCGAATTGGGTTTTATCCAAGAGAAGCTTTCTACGGATGGGAAAGACGGCAAGGCAAATTATAAGATCGAAGTGGTTTCGGCCAATAACAATAGTTTTGTGGCCAAGGCTACGGCCGTGGCCGATTTTGATGGCGATGGGACTTTTAACGTTTGGCAAATCGATCAGGATAAAAACCTGAAGGAAGTTACGCCGGATTAATGCAGTTTGTCATCCAAAGCAGAACTTGTCATCCAGAACGTAGTGAAGGATCTGTGTAGAAAGAATTCTCGAAATAGATTCCTCGTGGCCTCGGAATGACAAATAGTAAGGAAGAATCTACAATATGGTTTTGTCATCCAGAACGCAGTGAAGGAGCTGTGTAGAACGAATTCTCGAAGTAGATTCCTCATGAACTCGGAATGACAAAAAGGTGAAGAGAATGACAAATTGGGTGAAACGACAAGAAGGATTAGGATAAAAAGATAGGATAACAAAATAAACTAAACGTTAATGCTCATCATTAAGTGCTGTGTTTTCATCATCCTGCTTTTTATTGCCTGGCAAGATTTTAAGTTTAGAGCGGTATATTGGTGGCTCTTTGCATTGTTGATGGTCGGTTTGTCGGCTTTAACCTATGTTGAAACATCAGGTAGTTTAATTAAAGAGCACTTGGTATACAACTGTAGTTTTTTAGGCGTACAATTGCTGTTCTTAACGCTTTATTTTTCTTTGAAGCAAAGAAGACTAGTCAATATATTTGCCGATTATTTTGGGTTGGGCGATCTGCTGTTTTTGCTGAGCATCACGGTTTATTTGTCCTTTCTCAATTACCTGTTCTTTTACCTGTTCAGTTTGTTTGTCATCATCTTGGTTAGTTTAGGAAGCAGAGCTTTGAACAAAAAATCAAACCCTAAAATCCCCTTGGCCGGAGAACAAGCTATCCTATTGCTGGTATTTATGCTGGCAGATATATGGAGTATTAAAATAGACCTGACAACAGATTTGTGGTTAACTGCTTATTTAATGTAGCGCTCTTTTAACTATGCGTTATGTCTGGCCAAAGTAGAAGCTGTTCGTTTGCTTAAGAACCGGCCTTGTCCAGTGCGGTATACACTAATTACCCATAGCACTTATTTTGTAGCGCTGGGCGTAGTCGGCGACTTTATTAATGGTAGTATAGTTGTTTTTATAGGCATTAATGAGCTCGTCAAGTCTTGGTTTCCTCCATTTTTGGTCGTTCAAACTGCGAAGCACTCTTGAGAAGCAATGAAAGGCAATAAACAACCCCGAAAAAATGGAGTGCCATTGCCCGGCATAAGGGCAGAAAAGGTTTTGGGGTGGGAAAGAAGGAAATTTTATGTTAAAGAAACACCACTAAAACTGTTATTTTAGAAGAATGAAATCAGCTGCAGATACCTTACACCTCATTAACAAAGCCATCGCCTTGCAATACCGAGTGGTACCCAAAGGGATGGAAGACCAATATTTGGCCTTGTTTTGCGATGAAGAAGATAGTCAATCGGCTTTGCTGGATGAACTGCAGATCATTCTTGATAAACCGATCAAGCTCAATCCAATTACAAAGGCAGAAATCAGTCGCTTATTGTCTACCCATTACCTGAGCGATACGGATACGCAAGAAAAAGAACTTTCCGCCATTTCGGCCAACGACGATTTCCTAACTACCTTAATCGAAGAAGCCCGAAAGCTTAAAAGCAGTGATATTCATATCGAAACCTTCGAAAAGAAATCCCGTGTGCGTGTACGGATTGATGGAATGATGATCGAACGCTACCAGGTCAGCAGAGAAGATTATCCTGCTTTGGTGAACAAGATCAAAATCATGGCCAACTTGGATATCGCCGAAAAGCGTTTGCCACAAGATGGCCGAATCCATTACAAGTCCGTCCAAAAAGGTTCTTTTGATATTCGTGTTTCGGTATTACCCACCTTACATGGCGAAAAGATTGTGTTGCGTTTGCTCAACAACTCCAGTACCGATATCGATCTGAATACCTTAGGCCTCAGCGATTTTGACATGGATAATTACCTGCAGGGCATCCAAAGGCCCAATGGAATTATCCTTATTAGCGGACCAACAGGTTCGGGTAAAACCACCACGCTTTATGCCACGCTCAAGCTATTGAACAAAACCACCCGAAATGTCCTCACCATCGAAGATCCGATCGAGTATACGCTAGAGGGAATCAATCAGGTACAGCTCAAAGAAAGCATCGGCTTGGGTTTTGCCTCTGCATTGCGTACTTTTTTAAGGCAAGATCCGGATGTAATTATGGTGGGAGAGATCCGTGATCCTGAAACCGCCAATATGGCCATCCGTGCGGCCTTAACAGGCCACTTGGTATTATCTACCATCCATACCAACTCGGCCTGGGGCACAGTCTCGCGCTTGATGGATATGGGCATTCCGAGTTTCTTGGTGGCCAATACCTTAAATACGACCGTTGCCCAGCGTTTGGTGCGCTTGCTCTGTCCACATTGCAAAGAAGAAACCGATTTTGACAATAAAGCCTATCCCAAGCAATTTAAGGCGCCTATGGTATTGGATAAGCAATTTGTAGCCAAAGGCTGTAGCGAATGTTATTACACTGGCTACAAGGGGCGGAAGGCTGTTTATGAAGTTATTCCTGTTGATGCTGAATTAGCTTTTGAAATCAAACAAGGGAATATGTATATTGAACCACTTTTAAAAACCAAACAGATCAAAACACTTTCAGAAAATGCATTCGAGTTGTTTGCTCAGGGGCAGACCTCGCTCGAAGAAATTTTCCCACTATTGCTATCTATCTAAATGAAATATATCCGCTACGCCCTCTTTCGCCTTTTCATCCTCTTTGCGCTTATAGCTATAGGCTTAAAAAGCCATGCGCAAGATGCCAAGACCGAGCGTTTGGCCCAGATAGAGAATCGGTTAAAGGCAGCTTCGGTAATGGTGCCCGGACTTAACCAAAAAGTACAGCTATCCATGTCGGGTGCCAATGCGTCAGAATTTTTACGTGCCTTGGCGCAGGCCAATAACCTCAACATCAATGTAGACCCGCAGGTTAATTTTAAGGTCTATTACAATTTTACCAACGAAACGGCCTTGAATGTACTGCTTTTTGTGGCCAAAGAGTATGACTTGGATATCAACCTGATTGGCTCGATCATGTCGATTAGCAAAGTGGCACCTGCTAGAACAGTGGTGCCGATAAAAGAGATCAAGGTAACCTATAATAGCGCAACCGATAACCTGGGTTTCGACCTCAACAATGATACCCTGAGTTTGGTAGCCAAGAAAATCGGGCAGCTTTCTCAGAAAAACGTGGTAGTACCTGTTAACTTGTTGAGCAAGAAGGTAACCGCTTTTATCGCATCGGCTCCATTTGAAAGCGCATTGGAAAAAATGGCCTATGCCAATGATTTAAAGCTGAATAAAACCAACGATAACGTTTATATCTTTCAGCCACTGGGCGATGGAGAAGAGCTTTACATTAACGAAGATAAATCTCCAGCCGTAAAAAGAAACAACAAGCCCAGCACGCAGGGTGGAGGAGGAACGCCAGCCAATTATAACGTCTCTGGCAGAAGAGACGCAAATGGTGGCAAATTGATCAACATAGACGCCTTGAATACGCCAATTCTCGACCTGATCAAGTCGGCCTCTACAGAAGCCGGAATTAATTATTTTATTTATTCGGATATCAAAGGAAACATCACCACACGCCTAAATAATATAAGTTTCGATAATTTCCTAACCGCTTTACTGCAAGGCACGGAATATACCTATAAAAAAGAAGATGGAATTTATCTCATTGGCGATAGGAGAATAGAAGGCCTGCGTTCAACTCAACTGGTAAAGCTGCAACATCGCTCTTTAGATACCATTCAGATGATGATCCCCACAGAGTGGAAGAGAGGCGTCGAAATCAAAGAATTTAGAGAGCAAAATATGATATTGCTTTCTGGATCGGCACCACAAATCAGAGAGATTGAAAACTTTATCAAGCAGATAGACCGCACCGTACCAATGGTATTGATCGAGGTAACTTTGGTTGATGTAAGAAAAGGCAATACCGTTAAAACAGGAATTAGTGCAGGCGTATCCGACAGTGTTAAAACAGGAGGGACTATCCTGCCTGGAATAGATTATACTTTTGGGGCCAACTCCATCAACAGCTTCTTGTCCAAGTTAGGCAGTAATAATTCCGTCAATTTGGGGCGGGTAACCCCTAATTTTTATGTAAAACTGAGTGCATTAGAAAGCAATTCCAATGTTGAAATCCGTTCGGTGCCCAAGCTGTCTACACTCAACGGCCATTCGGCAAACCTAAGTATTGGGAGTACGAGATATTATAGCCAGCGTACACAGAATATCGTGCCTTCGCTCAATGCCCAAACCGTGGTTACCGAAGAATACAAAGAAGTAAATGCAAATTTGGAAATAGGTATTAAACCTATAGTTTCGGGGGATGATCAGGTAACTTTGAATATCAAGGTGAATATCTCCGATTTTATAGGCAACCCACCACAAAATCAACCCCCACCAAAATCTACCAGTACTTTTACCTCTATCATTAGGGCTAAAAATGAAGACATGATTGTATTGGGTGGTTTAGAACGGACGGAAAATTCGGAATCAGGTTCCGGTGTACCTTTGTTGTCTCGCATTCCAATTTTAAAGTGGTTGTTCAGCAGCAGGGAGAAAACAAGGGCCAAAGTAGTAACCCTAGTCTTTATTAAACCTACCATTCTTTATTAACATGCTTTTCGATGGTTTAAATACGGTTTTAGGGGTGGAACTGCATGGCTTTGCCGACAATAGCTATAGCTGTCGTTTTTGCCAGCTGACCAAAAAGAACGACGAACTCCATATCGAAAGCAAGAAAGTAATCGATGGGCCGTTAAACAAGGTGCTCGAAAGCTTGCCTAAGAACATTCCAGTGGCATTAACATTAACTGGAAAAGGTATCATCCATAAAAATATTCAGGTAGCTCCAGATACTTTATCCGAGCAAGTGGTGCAACAGGCGTTTCCATCTGTTGAGGCGAAGGATTTTTATATACAGACCTATATCCATGGAACCAATGCGCTTGGCAGTATCATCAGAAAGCAAGGAGTGGATGAATTGCTCGATAAGCTCAAGCGAGCCGGATTAAAAGTATACATGCTGAGCTTAGGTGGTATCGTAACAGCACCTATTTGGCCGCAACTGAATATTTATAGTGCCGAAATGCAGTTTGCTGGCCATGGGTTTGTGCTAACGGCTGAACGCCACTTCATGAGCTACAATGCCGATCCCAACTTAAAAAATGATTTTCAGGTCAAAATAGAACAAGAGCTTATTCCAGAAGAGAATCTATTGGCCTATGCATCTGCTTTTCAGCTGATTTTGCAACAGAAACTGGCACCGATTATAGCCAATGTGGAAAGCATAAATACAGCATTTTCCGATTTTATAGGCAACGGCACACTGAAAAAGAAAGCGCTAATTTTTCTTTTTGCGCTTTTTGGATTGTTGCTGCTCAGTTTTGGTCTCTTTTCCTATTATAACCAGGAAAATGCCAAGCTTGCACAACAGGTAGGGGCGCAAACCGCTAATGCAGACCAAACCGATTTGTTGAAGAAGAATATCGCCAGTAACGAATACCTTTTAAAACAACTGAACTGGAACGGAGGCTACAATTATGGCTTTCTGCTCAATGAAATTGGCCGAAGCATGCCTAGGCAGTTGAGTTTGCATGAAGTGGCCATTAATGATTTTAAAACCGAGGCAGAGAAAGCAGAAAGGCAACCGAGCATAAAGATTATTGGCTCAACGGGTAACCTCACTGCCGTAAACAACTGGATTTTTGTGCTCAAGGAAATGTCATGGGTGAAATCGGCCAAACTGCTCAAGTACCAGGAAGATCAAGAATCAACTGATTACCAATTTAGTCTAATTGTTACCTATTAGCCATGTGGAAGAACTTAGATCATCAGAAAAAGAATTGGGTACTCATCGCTGGAATGGTGATATTGCTTTATGTTGCCTATGCATTTTCTTTGAAACACACTTTTGAAGCAATGCGATTGAATAGTCAGCTCAAGAAGGAACAGAATGCAGCCCAATCAGAAGATAGCACTTTTCCGCAGGTGAGCAGAAAAAATGCCTTCTACATCAATGCCTTAAAAGCCTACAAGGTTAAAAAGGAAGATCGTGAAAATCGCTTATGGCAAACGGTTTCGGGAATGGCTTCGGTACAAAACGTACAGGTTAATTTTAGCACCAATACACAGAGCGTAACCGATACTACAGCTTTGCAACAGGGCATGGTAGTGCAACAGTTTACCTTTAAGAGCAATTATTTTAACCTGGTTAAATTATTGGATACCTTGAGCAAAAGCACTGGCATTGGAAAGATATCAGAAATAAAACTGAGCGACAAAAAAGACCTCAACGGAAAAGAAAAAGCCGAACAATTGAGTTTACAACTTACTTTAAGCGCTTTAGAAAAATAATAAAGTTGACGGATTAGTCATTAGTTGATTGTTATAATTGCTATATTGTTGAATTGAAAACTCCAACTTGCCTCTTCCATTTTACCTTTTACATCTTCCATGATAAGACTTCTTATCTTCTATTCTTCGCGAAATCTTGGATCCTTTGCGGTTAACTGAAAACTGTCAACTTATCGAAAGAGATTGCGTCATCACGTTGTTCTTCGCAATGACGATATTGTCTTTTCGCCGCTTGACTTTTATTCATTGTGGTTAACTGAAAACTGCTAACTGAAAATTGAATTTCACGCAGAATCACTACTAAAACAGCCCAAAATTCAGACATAAAAGTCCTGATTTCGGAATCGTAATATCCGGCCCAAACGCACGTTCGTCCTGAGATTCGATGTGTTCATCCTGCAATTAGTACTGTTGGGGAAAATATTTTTTTTTGTCTCAAATTTGACTTAGCTTAATCGCAGATAACGGACTCAAAATTTAACTAAATTAACGTTCTACACATGAAGACAAATCGTTGGGGCAGATTGTTCATCTGCGCTTTTAGCTGTGCTTTTTTTAACCTAAGTGCAAATGCACAAAATCTGCTAGATATGCAAAGCTGGACCATAGGAACAAGTGGTTCAGGGCAGTTCCAGCCAAACGGACAGGCAACTGAAAATACCCGCTTTTGGGGCGAGGGACCACAAGGGCAAAGAGCCATTTTATGGGAAGCCAAACCAGAAGGTGCGAGTAATGATGACGGTGGATTTAACCATCTCTATTTTGCTATCGATCATACCAAGATGTATCGCTTTTCGATTTGGATCAAGAAGACAAACTCTGCCGATGGTACGAGTTATTTTGGCACTAACAATGTGACCAATCTTAACGACAGTGCCAATGATAATCCTTATTTCTGGTATGGAGACTTGCCAGAGCTGAATAAATGGTATCTGGTTGTCGGTTATGTGCATGGAAGCGGGGATGCTTCTACTACAAGTTACGGTGCTATTTATGATGGCACAACAGGAATAAAAGTGCTGAACGCGACTGATTTTAAGTTTGCCCCCGGCACAGTAAATACAAATATCCGCTCTTACCTCTATTATGATCCCAATACCAATGATCGCCAATATTTTTATGCCCCTAGAGTGGAAGCTGTTGATGGAAATGAACCTACGATTAATGCCTTGTTAGGCCTCTCCAGCGTAACGCCAACACAAGGCTATTTTTCTGGTAATGTAGGTATAAAAACACAGACGCCCGGTGCTTATGAGTTAGCCGTAAATGGTAAAATCCGCGCACGTGAAATCAAAGTAGAAACAGCCAATTGGCCTGATTATGTTTTTGAAGAAGGTTACCAAATTGAAACGTTGGAAGAATTGGAACGTTACATCAAAACCAACAAGCATTTGCCTGAAATGCCGAGTGCAAAAGAGGTAGAATCTAATGGGGTAAATTTGGGAGAGACATTGAAGTTGCAGCAACAGAAGATAGAAGAATTAACCCTGCATCTTATTGAAAAACATAAAGAATTGACTAAACATAAAGAAATAATCAAATCACAAGATAAAAGGCTTCAAAACTTGCAAGAAAGACAAGAAAAGTTAGAAGCCTTATTGAGAAAACTAACTGAAAAAACTAACTGATATGAAAAAGATACTTGGATTACTTTTAATAGTAGCCCCTTTGCTTGGTCTGGCACAGGATTTACAAACTGTTACTCAAAATGGAAATACAACTACATTAGGCATAAATGTAGCTGGACCTTCGTCTATTTTTGGTTTAAATTTTAATCTGCCTAATTCTTACACCAAACAAATCGTACCCACCGGATATAATTTTTGGTTAAGCACTGGAGCGGAAGATGGCAAATTAATGATGCCATACAATAGCGCAGAGAACGTGAGGTTTGAAAATTTAGGTTTAGTGATCGATAAGAACGTGGGAATTGGTACAGCTAGTCCTGCTTATAAATTAGATGTAAATGGAATTATAAGTGCTAGAGATGGGATAGTAAGTTCCCTGTCATCTACTACAGGTGGTTTTTTAGGTATCGATAATCCATCAAAGCAAACTGCGGGACTAGCCGCAAGTTGGCGGATTTATAATATGACTGGAGCTTATGGCAATAGCTTGCAATTTTGGGCTTATGACGGGTTGGGTTGTAGTAATGCTAATGGGCTCTGTAACAATAGGTTTACTTTATTGGATAACGGTAATGTAGGCATCGGCACTACCACTCCAAACGAGAAATTAGCCGTAAACGGAAAAATCCGCGCCAAGGAAATCAAAGTAGAAACAGCCAACTGGCCAGATTATGTTTTTGAAGAAGGTTATCAAATTGGAAAGTTGGGTGAGTTGGAACGTTACATCAAAGCCAATAAACGTTTGCCCGAAATGCCAAGTGCAAAAGAGGTGGAAGCTAATGGTTTGCAATTAGGAGAAATGTTAAAGCTACAGCAGAAAAAGATAGAAGAATTGACATTGCATTTGATTGAAAAAGATAAACAGTTAATAGAGCAAGCCAAAAAGAACAAAATCTATGAAGACCGCTTACTTGCATTGGAAAAAGTTATAAAATCTCTAAAATAATTTAAGTTACAATTTAATAATACAACTAATGAAGCGCTTATTAATTCCTTTTTTTATCATGATTAGCCTAAAAGTATCGGCTCAAGAAACATTGCAGACTGTTACTGATAGGGGTAATGAAACTTCACAGAATTTGTTAATTGGAAATGTGCTTAAATTACGAGCCTCAGGGTTACCAAAGGCAGAATTTTCCTATGATAATAATATTCAGCAAATGTATGTCTTTGGATATGATCCGGCCTCCTTTTTCTCAGTATATACAGCTGGCACGAGAAAATTCGATATCACGTCCAATGGTAATGTAGGTGTCGGTATCACTGACCCAACAGATAAATTACAAGTAGAAGGTAATCAAGTCTCTCTAAGAAACTCAACAACCAATAATGGAATAATTTTCAATGTAAATACTTTTGGCCATCCTGCCATTATACCTACTAATGGAAATGGAACACTCGATAAGAGTTTATTACTAGCTCCCTTTGGTGGCAATGTTGGCATAGGCACTGTTACGCCAAACGAGAAATTAGCCGTAAACGGAAAAATCCGCGCCAAGGAAATCAAAGTAGAAACAGCCAACTGGCCAGATTATGTTTTTGAAGAAAATTATAAAATTGGAACGCTGGGAGAGTTGGAGCGTTACATCAAAGCCAATAAAAAACTACCTGAAATGCCAAGCGCCAAGGAGGTTGAAACGAACGGGATTGAACTGGGAGAAATAAATAAGCTGTTGCTTAAAAAGCAGGAAGAATTAACACTTCATCTCATTGAACAGAATAAGCAATTACAAAAGTTGATGGAGATGGTAGCCATGCAGCAAAAGGAAATTGAAAAATTAAAGTCAACAAACAAAAACTAAGATGAAAAAACTAGGCATTATTTTGTGCTTTATAAGCATGATTATTTCTACAAAAAGTCAAGCGCAAGACTACACATTTAAATGGAATGGGCTATCTCCCTATTTTACAAACGGTACAGCCAATTTAGTCTCCTATATAGATTTTGGTGAAGCGCTTATTTGGGGTAATGTAGAAATTTCAATAACAAGCGGTTATAGCTATCAGAACTCTACAGGGAAATATTCCAAACTCTATAACATTGGTAGGAACGCGGGTACGGCTGTCGGTTCGAATAGCTCAGAAGTATTAACCGCCTTTGGCCCGGTGGCAACACAGTGGAAACTGGGTGAATTTGAAGTAGATGGAGCAGGACACCTAAAAATACCAATCTATCACTTGGTGAATACCGGAAATTCAATTGTCGTTGATATTAAGGGCGTATCTGTGACACTTGTGAATACTTCGTCAATCCAAATCACAGAGCCACAGGTAATAGCCAATAGCCAAACGCGAGATTACCAATTTACAAACGAATCTATCGCTTTAGGAACAAATAAAGTTGATCCTGATACCAAACTAACTGTGGGAGGCAAAATGAGTGCGCGAGAAATCAAAGTAAGCATAAATGCAGGTGCCGATTTTGTTTTTGAGCCTGATTATAAAAACTTGAGCATCGCTGAATTGGAAGCTTTTTTGAAACAAAATAAACACCTGCCAGGGATCCCTGCTGCATCAGAAATGCAAAAATCAGGATTGGAAGTGGGCACCTTTCAAATTAAGCTGCTTCAAAAGATAGAAGAGCTCACCCTGCATCTCATCGAAAAAGATAAGGAGCTACAAAAGGAAAGAGCTCGAATAAGCAAATTGGAAGAAACAGTTAAACAGATTTTACAAAAAAAGATCAAAAAGAAATAATAAGAAGATGAAAAGAATATGCAAAGTATTTATAAGCTTAATACTACCATGCAGTGTTTATGCACAGGTTAACGAATTAAATTTTGTTCACCAAAGAATCGATTTCTCGGCTGCTCCAAGAACAACCATTAGCCCTATGTCTATAAAAATGTGGGATAATTACGGGAATGGTGGGCCAACAAATTATGGAACTGTATTGGAGTTTTATGGATTGGATAATCATCAAACAGGCCAATTGTATTTCGGAGGCTGGGATAGCTCTAAGATAAGATATAGGGAGGCATTTTATAATGAAAACGCTTGGTCAGATTGGATAACTTTATTGGATTCTAAAAATAATATTCAATCTGCTGGAAGTTTAATGGTAACTGGACAAGGGAACCATTATATAGTCAATGGCAATGTAGGCATAGGCACTACCACCCCAAACGAGAAATTGGCCGTAAACGGAAAAATCCGCGCCCGAGAAATCAAGGTAGAAGCTGCCAATTGGCCTGATTACGTTTTTGCCGAGGGTTACAAAGTTGGAACGTTGGAAGAATTGGAGTGTTACATCAAGACGAATAAGCGCTTGCCTGAAATGCCGAGTGCAAAAGAAGTTGAAACAAATGGGTTGCAGTTGGGAGAGATGCTAAAGTTACAACAGAAGAAAATAGAAGAACTCACCCTGCATCTCATCGAAAAAGATAAACAGTTAACAACACAAGCAACTATAATTGAGAACTATGGAAAACGTTTGCTTGAATTGGAGAAAAAACAAACGAATAAAAGAAAGTAATTCCTGAAAACAGCGATAAATGAAAAAAATATTTTTAATAACAGCTCTATTGGTATGTGTACGAATTGGCTATGCGCAGATCCACACAGATCCCGCTAATGGTAACGTTGGTGTCGGAACAACGAGCCCATTAAATAAATTGCATGTGAATGGAATTTTACGATGGGGTGGTGAAACTTCAAAATCAATTATTTCGGGAATTGACGCTTCTGGAGCATTCATTGAACAAGCTGGACAAAATTTAGCTGAAAGCAGAATGCGTTTTCAGACGTCTCGATTAGGGGACGGCATCAATTATTCATTTTTGATCATAGATCCAGAAAATGGCTTTCAATTTAGAACACTTGGGACAGGCAATGGAAATGTGGGGATTGGTACTGCGACGCCTAAAGAAAAGTTAGAAATAAGCTCTGGTGCTGATTATAATCAGTTAAGTCTAACTAAAAATACTATTGAAGGTGATAAAGGTGCTGGAATTCTTTTTAAGAATCTAGTGAATAATGGAACTCTTACTGAAATTGCAGGTGTTCAAGCAAAACTTTTGGATGGAGGAAATGCAAACGTTAAAGGTTCACTCAGTTTTTACACCAAATATAATGATGAAAAAATTGAAGCAGTAACAATAAATCCACAGGGTTTTATGGGCATCGGCACTACCACTCCAAACGAGAAATTGGCCGTAAACGGAAAAATTCGTGCCCGAGAAATCAAGGTAGAAGCTGCCAATTGGCCAGATTATGTTTTTGCTGATGGTTACAAAGTTGGAACGTTGAAAGAGTTGGAAAGTTACATCAAGGCGAACAAACGATTGCCTGAAATGCCAAGTGCTAAAGAAGTTGAAACAAATGGGTTGCAGTTGGGAGAGATGCTAAAGCTACAACAGAAGAAAATAGAAGAATTGACATTGCATTTGATTGAAAAAGATAAGGAGCTGAACAATGCTAATAAAAGATTAAGCAAAATAGAAAAAGAAAACAAGACCACTAATCAGTTATTGGAAAATCTTTTGAATAAAATCAATAAACTAGAAAACAAATAACCCACCTAATTATTTTATGAAAAAACTTTCCTTTTCTATTCTTGCGTTCTTTGTAGCAGGCTTGGCAATTGCACAGACCAAACTTGAGGTACAAGATACAAGGGCTACTCCAACACTGCCGAGTTCTTATATCCGTTCAGTAGAATCCCATTTTAAAGAGACAGCTGTGCTAGGGCTTTCAGCTGGCAATTACCATACTGTGTTGGGTTTAAGAGGTTGGTACGATGATTCCGGAGGGAGGGCACATGAACTGGCTTTTTCCGACGAGAGTAAAATTTACCTTAGATCGGGCTTCAACAGCACAGGTTGGGGAGCTTGGCGGTCTTTATTAGTGAGCGAAGAGAATGGCAACTTTGGCATTGGACTGAGTACCATGCCGAGTGAAAAACTTACCATTAACGGCAATATTAAGCTCGCTAGTCAGGGACAAGGTTACATGATCAGCTATGCTACTTTGTCCGAAAGTCATGGTGGTGCTTCAACGCTCCTAGGAAACAATGTAATGTCGGGTGTAGGAACAAATACAGTAAAAAAGATATATAGTGAAGCAGACCCTGGTTCGTTTGTCTCATTAAACTATTTATACGGCATTACTTTCCACACAGGTATAAGCGGAGCTTTAAATATTGACCATCCTGTAGAAAACAGCGAGAAGATGAGAATTACCCAAGCTGGGAATGTGCTAATCGGAAAAACGCAACAGATAAATAACGCGTATAAACTTGATATTAACGGAAAAGTCCGTGCCAACGAAATTGTGGTAAATACAACGGGTGCAGATTTCGTGTTTGAAAACGGCTATAAACTTCTTCCATTGGCAGAGGTGGAACGGTTTATTCAAAAGAACAGGCATTTGCCAGAAATCGCAACCGCGAAAACCATGCAAGAAGAGGGCGTGGGTGTGAGTGAGCTGCAAACTAGGCTGTTGCAAAAAGTAGAAGAATTGACTTTATACGTTATTGAGCTGAATAAGAAAAATATAGCACAAGAAGCCAGGATAAAAGAACTGGAGGCGAGGCAATTAAACAAGAAGTAATCTAAATTAAATATATCGATATGAAACATCTTTTAATCATCTTTTTTATCATTTCCAGTATAAAAGTACTTGCTCAAGAAACTTTGCAGAGTGTTACTGATAGGGGTAATACAACAACAAATTCGATTCAAGTAGGCGGAGGTTCTGTAAATGCCAATACTACCAAGGTTTTAATTAATAATCCATTTGGTAAAAATTGGGCGTTAAGTTCTGGAGCTAATATGATCAGTGAAATGGGGTTTCATATCTTTAACTGGAGCGATGATCAAGAAAAACCATTTTTTTCTATTTTGAATAATGGTAGTGTTGGTATTGGTACATTTTCGCCAGGACAAAAGTTGGACGTAAATGGAAGCATTAATGTTGGACAGTATACCTACCTTAAAAATACCGGAACTACAGATTATGTGGGTTCGTTTTTGCATAGGTTAAGAGCTGAAGATGGTTATTTGTTTATTGACGGTGATGCTGGAAGCTCAACTTATGTGCCTGCAATAAGCATCCATAGGCAAGGAAACGTAGGTATCGGAACAACCACTCCTAATGAGAAGCTTGCAGTAAACGGAAAAATCCGCGCCAAGGAAATCAAGGTAGAAGCTGCCAACTGGCCAGATTATGTTTTTGAGAAAGGTTATCAAATTGGAAAGTTGGAAGAGTTGGAACGTTACATTCAAGCCAATAAAAAATTGCCCGAAATGCCAAGCGCAAAAGAAGTAGAGACTAATGGGGTTGAGTTGGGGGAAATGAATAAGTTGTTGCTCAAAAAAGTAGAGGAATTAACCTTGCAATTAATTGAAATCAATAAAAAAGTTGATGCACAACAAAAGGAAATCAAACAATTAAGAAATAGAAATTAATTCAATTCATAAATAATTACAAAAATGAAAAAGATCATCTTATTAACCTCTCTATTAGTTGTTTCGGCAATAGTTAAGGCGCAACAAACCATTCAACAAGTACTAACATTAAGTAGTAATGGAACAAACTCGACAGAAATCTTGATGTATAAGCAAGATAATACAAGTTATTATGACATTCATGCCAATCTTAATGGATTTGGAGTCGCCAATAGTACCACTGGTCAAATTCCGTTTTTTATAAAGAATAATGATTTCGTTGGTATAGGCACTACAAGCCCTAATTATCAACTTGATGTAAGAGGACATGCCTTTGCTAATGGTTATTTAATCAGTTCAATAGCCGACGAAAATATTGGAGGTACTATTCAGATCCGTAATCCAGCCAAAACTGCAAGTGGTGCAGCAAATGATTGGAGAATATATAACATGGGCGGGGCTTATGGCAACAGTTTACAGTTTTGGGCATATGATGCAACTGGGTGTAACGGTGGTCTATGTGCAAGCAGGTTTACTTTAATGGACAATGGCAATGTAGGCATTGGTACTAGTACTCCAAACGAGAAGCTTGCCGTAAATGGAAAAATCCGCGCCAAAGAAATCAAGGTAGAAGCTGCCAACTGGCCAGATTATGTTTTTGAGAAAGGTTATCAAATTGGAAAGTTGGAAGAGTTGGAACGTTACATTCAAGCCAATAAAAAATTGCCCGAAATGCCTAGCGCAAAAGAAGTAGAAACTAATGGGGTAGAACTGGGTGAGATGAACAAATTGCTGTTGAAAAAACAAGAAGAGTTAACGCTTTATTTGATCGAGCAAAATAAACAGATTCAGCAATTGCTTAAAGAAGTTAAAGAGTTAAAACAAGAAAAAAACAAATAGTTGATGAAAAAGCTACTTTTATTTTACTGTTTATCCATGGCTTATTTATGTGCCGATGCACAAATGGATAATATAAGTTTGGACAATCAAAACCTCGATAATGTAAATCCTATTGGAAAAATGGTAGTTGGAAATGGCTACAACATGCTCAATGCGCCCTTCGGAAGCAATAATTATTGGCATATTTTGAGTATGAGACATGGTAATCCCAGTAATTTTTATGTCACCCAATTTGCTGGAGAGTTTTTTGGTAATCGCTTGGCCTTTAGAAATACGCAGGATGCATCAAACAGAGGTTGGAATGAAATTTATCATAGTGGTAACATCGCTGGATTAAAAGAAGCGTTGGGATACACCTTGAATGATATTGTTGCGAAAGACAGTAGTACTAACAAAAGTATTAACTTTTTAGGCACCAGCAAGCTTGGTATAAATTGGGCTTATGAGAGTGATGTTGCTTCATTATATTATTCTAATCCAGTCAATGGAAGTGGAAAATTGATGCTTGATATAGGCGATGATGATGCCCCAGCTCAAGGTTTTCAAATAAGAGGGGTAAAATATGATGGTTCTATCAGAGATATAGCCTATTTCAGTGCCAATGGCAATGTAGGTATCGGAACAACCACCCCTAATGAGAGGCTTGCCGTAAACGGAAAAATCCGCGCCAAGGAAATCAAGGTAGAAGCCACCAACTGGCCTGATTACGTTTTCGAAAACACTTACAAAGCTCCATCATTGCTTGAGATCGAAGCTTATATCAAAGCGAATAAGCGCCTGCCCGAAATGCCAAGTGCCAAAGAAGTTGAAGCTAATGGGGTTGAGTTGGGAGAAATGAATAAACTGCTGCTCAAAAAAGTAGAGGAACTCACCCTTTTGCTCATCGATCAAAATAAAAACAACGAAAAACAAGAACAAGCTATTGATGAGTTGAGAAAAGATTTAGAGAAAGTAAAAAACAAAAAATAGGCTTCCGAACAGCTCTTATAAGATGGGTATGGTCATGCGAATTGGCTTTCGCCTATCTTTTAATACCTAAGAATTCCGACTTTCCGATTCCTGACCTCGGACTCCCAACTTCTGCCTCCCCGCCTTCCACCCTCAACCTTTTTCCAACATCACCAAAAAGCAATAAATTGCTATGCATGCAGAATAATTTTCAAATGGAGTTGATGCAGAAAGTATAATTTATTAGATTTGATAACAACGAGTTTAAACAAATAATTCGTTGCAGCAGTTCCTGACCAAATTAAATTGCTATTTCATGTCTACAAACATCACACGGGTATTCGACCTCCTAAAATATAACCTCGAGAACTTTCCAAAAGAAGAATTCATTAGCGGAAAGATCAAGGGAGAGTGGAAAAAGTACAGCACGCAGCATTTTTGTGAAGTGACTGATCATTTGAGTCGAGGGTTAACCACTTTAGGTATCAAGAAGGGCTCTAGGGTGGCCGTGATGTCGCATAATCGCCCTGAGTGGAACATTTGCGATTACGGCATCATGCAGCTGGGCGCCTATCAAATTCCATTGTATCCCACGCTGGCCGAGCACGATGTGAAATTCATTATCGAAGATGCCGAAATCTCCATCGTATTTGTGAGCGATCAGGCATTATGTGAAAAGATTGGAGCAGTTTGCAAAGAAGTTAAACACGAAGTAAAGATTTATACCTTCGATGAGGTACAAGGTGCCCCCAACTGGCAGGAGATTGTTGATGCTGGAAAAACTGCAACTGTAGACTTAGAAAGTTATCGACAAGCGGTCACTGCCGAAGACATCCTCACCCTGATTTATACTTCAGGTACAACGGGCACACCCAAAGGCGTAATGCTTACCCACGATAACCTGGTGAAGAACTTCGAGAAATCGGCCATTATCTTTCCAAGAGAAATCAAGGTTTCCTTAAGCTTTTTGCCCCTGTCGCATATTTTTGAGCGGATGATTTCCTACCTCTATGCCTATTTCGGCGTTTCGGTCTATTATGCCGAGAGCATGGATACCATCGTAGCCGATATTCAGGAAGTAAAACCCAATGCTTTTTCTACCGTGCCGAGATTGCTCGAAAAGGTATATGATAAAATCCTTGAAAAAGGAAAAGACCTCAGTGGCATTAAACGCGGCATTTTCTTCTGGTCGCTAGCCTTGGCCGAAAAATTTGATGGCAACAACGGCTGGTGGTACAACTTTAAATTGGGCATTGCCCGTAAACTGGTATTCAAAAAATGGCAAGAAGCACTTGGCGGACGAATCGTAGTATTGGTTTCGGGCGGTGCAGCACTTAACCCACGCTTATGCCGTATTTTTTGGGCAGCAGGCATGCCGGTTTTTGAAGGTTATGGACTAACCGAAACATCGCCTGTAATTACGGTGAACCATTTTGGTGCGACCATGTTTGGAACTGTGGGTACAGTAATTGAAGGCGTGGAAATCAAGATTGCCGAAGATGGCGAAATTTTGGTGCGTGGCCATAACGTAATGAAAGGCTATTACAAACGCGACGACCTCACTGCCGAAACCATCGATGCCGATGGCTGGTTCCACACTGGCGATATCGGTGAAATATTGGAAGGAAAATTCCTGAAAATTACCGATCGTAAAAAAGAAATCTTTAAAACAGCAGGTGGCAAGTATGTAGCCCCACAAATGCTGGAAAACCGTTATAAAGAATCCCCTTTAATTGAACAGATCATGGTGCTGGGCGAAAACAGAAAATTCCCTTCGGCCCTGATTGTTCCAGCTTTTCCGGCCTTAAAAACCTGGTGTGGCAAAAAAGGCATCAATTATACTACCAACGAGGAAATGATCAAAAACGAGCAGGTGTTGGAAAAATATAATCGGATTATTGTAGCTTTAGGATCAGAATTCGGCAAGTGGGAACAGGTGAAACGTTTCGCCCTGTTGCCAAAAGAATTCAGCATTGATGGAGGCGAGCTTACCCCAAAATTGAGCTTTAAGCGCAAGGTGGTGCTCGAGAAGTATAAAGACATCATCGAAAAGATCTATAAAGATGCAGAAAACTATAAAGCGTAAGCTCGGCACAATAACCTTAAGTTTAATTTCAGTTAGCCTAATTTTTGGCTGCGTAGGCGGTCAGATAGGCAAGCGCAACAGTGAAGAATACCGCAATGGCATGGTGGTTTCGGCCAATGGCATTGCCTCGCAGGTAGGAATAGATATCCTTAAAAAAGGCGGCAACGCGGTTGATGCGGCAGTAGCTGTTCAATTTGCCTTGGCCGTGGTTTATCCAAATGCCGGCAATATCGGTGGTGGTGGCTTTATGGTTTATCGCTCGGCCAAAGGCGAAGCCAACACACTTGATTTCAGGGAAAAAGCCGCAGGCAGTGCCAGCAGAGATATGTACCTCGATGCGGTAGGCAATCCGATTGTAGATAAAAGCCTTTACGGACAATTGGCCGCAGGTGTACCCGGTTCTGTTGCAGGAATGGTAGAAGCGCACCAGAAATACGGCAGCCTGAAATGGGAAGACCTCATCATGCCGGCCTATAGATTGGCCAATGAAGGTTTCAAAATTACTGCCCGCCAAGCCAACGAACTCAATGGGCTTAAAGATAAATTAAAGACACTTAATCCCCTTGGAACAGCATTGATTAAAGAGGCCAAGTGGATGGAAGGTGATGTTTTGGTACAACAAGAACTGGCCAATACCCTTAAACTGATCGCCGAGAAAGGACGAAAAGGATTTTACGAAGGTGCAGTAGCCGATTCGATCGTGGCAGAAATGCAGCGTGGAGGTGGAATCATGACCAAGCAAGACCTGCAAAACTACCAAGCCATCTGGAGAAAGCCAGTTGTGGGCAATTACAGAGGCTATGAAGTAGTCACCATGCCACCACCTTCGAGCGGAGGTATAGCCTTGGTGCAGTTGCTGAAATCGGTTGAGCCTTATCCGCTTTCCAAATGGGGCTTTAATGCCGATTCTACTGTTCAGTTAATCGTAGAAGCCGAAAGAAGAGTGTATGCCGATCGTGCGGCACACTTGGGCGACCCTGATTTTTATCCAGTTCCCCAAAAGAAACTCATAGAAGATGCTTACATCAGACAACGAATGGGGTCTTTCAATTGGCAACAAGCCAGTGCCAGCGCAAGTGTAAGTGCAGGCGAGATTGCGCCAGCAGAACATGAAGAAACCACCCACTTTTCCATTGTAGACAGAGAAGGCAACGCAGTATCCATTACCACTACGCTGAATGGCTCTTATGGTGCTGCGGTTGTGGTAAAAGGAGCAGGCTTTTTGTTGAATAACGAAATGGACGATTTCTCGGTAAAACCGGGAGCGCCAAATATGTACGGCCTGGTTGGCGGAGAAGCCAATGCCATTGCGCCTAACAAGAGAATGCTCAGCTCGATGACACCAGCAATCCTCTCAAAAGATGGACAGTTGTTTATGGTCGTAGGTACGCCTGGTGGCTCTACAATTATTACTTCCGTGTTTCAAACCATCTTAAATGTGGTCGATTTTAACAAGTCTATGCAATCGGCCGTAAGCGCGAAGAAATTCCATCACCAATGGTTGCCAGATCAGGTTGATGTAGAAAAAGAAGCATTGGATAGCTTAACCACCGAAAAGCTAAAAGCCAAGGGCTATAAAATTGTACCTCGCGGGCCAATAGGCAGGGTAGATGCCATCCTCAAAACCAAATGGGGCTTTTACCAAGGCGGTGCCGACCCACGTGGTGATGATAGGGCTATTGGCTGGTAATATTGGACGCATTTATCTTGCTTCGATCTTACGCCTAATGATAAGTTTAACTTAATTAATACGATGAAGAAACAATTAATCGTTTGCCTGCTATTGATTATCAATAGTATGGCTTTTGCCCAGCAAGCTAACCTTAAAATTAAGTTTGTTGGCGCAAAAGAAAAAAAGGTAATGGTTCAGTTGCCAGTTAATGGCACCACTTTTTATCCGGCAAGAAAAGAAATGTGGTTCGATAAAGACAGTGTGCTCAACGTCAGTTTCAAGGTTGATCAGATAGCAAATATTTACCTTGCCAACAGCGGAAAAACATTTAATTTCTTTGTAGAGCCTGGCCAAGTATCTATTGTATTTAACTTAGGAAAGCAGCGAGAAGAGGCTTTCCAATATCAGGGTGCAAACGAAGCCGGACAATTGTTGCTCAATCAAAGGAAATATAATTTCTACCAAACAAGGGCTAACAAATATTACAAAGCAGATAGTACTGCCAATGGTATGATGGCGCTTTTGGCTGCAGACCAACAAAAAGAAATGGTACCTTATGATGAACTGTTAAAGGAAAATAAGATCACCAAAACATTCCATCAGCTTTTTAAAGAGAATTTAGCTAATGATTATGCGGCGATTGCCGCGCATGTACCTATTATGCTTTATTTTGCTACATTGAGGCCAGGCAGCAAAGCCATATTTAAACAAGAGTTTCAAGACCTGTGGACAAAAGTTTATAAAGAAAATCCAGTAAATAGCGGCAAAGGGCTCAATGCAGGCGATTTTTATTTTTATGCCCAGTACTATTCGAATAGTTATGTAGCTAAATATCTTTATGAGAAAAATGGAGGGACTGTAAAAGCAGCTGCTGGCGAAGAAAGCTATCTCAATGATTCCTATTCGGGTTTCGAAAAGAATTTTACAGGTAAAGTGAAAGAATACCTATTGGCGAGTTTTCTTTTTAACGAATTCTTTCAGAAAAAATACCAATCTACTCTGGTCGAACTCTTCAATAAGTTCAAAACAAGTTATCCTAAAAGTGCTTATACGCCTTATTTGCAACCCATGGCTGATGAAATACTCAATTTTCAGGAAAAGGCCAAAAAAGAATTTGCTGCCAACCAAAAGCTGATACCGAATTATGCTCAGGTAAACAGTTTAGACGAATTGATGGCTAAATTTAAAGGCAAGACGGTGTTTGTCGATCTGTGGGCTACCTGGTGCGGTCCATGCAAAGCAGAGTTTGAATATGGGCATGAGCTAGACAAGTTTCTCACAAGCAAAGGTGTCGAAATGCTATACATCTCTATGGATAAAGACGATGTTGACCAGCAATGGAAAGACATGGTTAAATACTATAAATTGGCTGGTAACCACATCCGGGCCAACCAGACCTTGCAAACCGATCTAATCAATAAGCTTTGGGACGGCAAGGGCTATGCTATTCCCCGCTACCTGATTTTGAAAGACGGCAAGCTCGCAGTAGCTAAAGCATTGCGGCCAAGTGATAAGGAAAAGCTTTATAAGCAGATTGAAGGCTATGTAGATTAACCCTGCAAATAGTTGCTATCTTTATACGTCGAAGGGCTTTCTTTGTTACAAATTTGCTAACCGATAGTCTAACTCAAAAGCTTTTGACACCTACAAAATGAAGAAGAGCGTATTAAATATTGCCCGAAACTACGCAGATCTGCCAGAAGTAGATTCGGCCATCTCTTTTGGGCCGTTTATCAAATACCTGCAACGAAAAATTGAAGAAGAAAAGACCGTAAAAGCGGCCATCTATATCAATGCCTTAAAAGAATTTAAAAAGCAAGGGGTTGATGACCAAGTAATAAAGCTCGAAAATATTGACCAGCACGAATTATTGCTGGAACATATCTATGCTTGCCTCTCTCCGGCACTTTTGGCAGAAGATCATCAGGCGTGGGGTCTTTGCGCGCCCATGCAGCCCATTACTTTTTATGGAACAGAGCTGATGTACGAATTGCTTGAGCAAGAAGAGAAGGACCAGAACAGCTTTGCAGGTTCAAAAACGGTGGAACAGCATCGGCGAGACCGCCTGCATTTCATCTATTCGTTTATCCTTAACGAGCTGTACACTTTTCATGCCCCATTAAAAGAAAAATACCACTCAGGCATTAAGGCAGATACCGCCTTGCCGGGCTATTTTCATATTGGTGTCAATACCAGTTTTATTGAGGTTAGCGCTAAAAAAGAATTGCCTGATTTGAGTTACCGCGAATTGCAGCAGTACTTGAGCGAAGAGGGTGGGCTGGAAAAAATGCAACAGGTTCTTCCGCTAGACCTTTTTGAGTTTAGGGGCATTGCTATCCTTACCATTACCGACGTTACCGCCAAGCAAGCGGTAGAAAACATCAAGAGCGTAAGATTGAGTCGCCTTCCAGGCAACGAAGGCGTAGCTTATACAGAGGTCATCCAGTCGCTTAAGATTTTAGTCCAAAATGCGAATATTCAGTTTGACCTTTTCCCTTTTGTAAGAGTGAACAATAAAATGGTTTATGGCTATGTGAAAGGTGGCAGTGGTTTGCTCTTCTCGGTTTGGGGCGAAGAAACTTTGAGCCCAGAAGCCTTTCAGCAGATCGCCGAAGGCTATGCCGCTAATCCCAATTCCTTTTACTCGCCAGATATCTGGGCCGAAAGCAGAGAGATGTTCCCTTGGCTGGAAAGGTTCAGGGAACTGAATGTCAAATCGATGGCGCTCCTTCCCGTGTTTCACAACCATGTATTGGTAGGAGTGCTGGGTATGCATACCTGGGTTGGCGAAACTTTCGACGAGAAAAAGATCACTTTACTGGAACCGGTATTGGCACCAATTGCCCAGCTGTTCCAGGTTTATATTGATGAATTCAATCTTGAGATCGAAAACATCATCAAAGAAAAATATACTTCTATCCAGCCGGCAGTGCAGTGGAAATTTAACGAAGCAGCCTGGCATCACCTTTACGATAAGAAAAAGAACCTGCCTTTACGTGCAGATAACATCAGTTTTACTGGTGTTTACCCTTTTTATGGCGCAATAGACATTAGAAACTCTACTATAGAGCGCAATGAGGCCAGCAAAGCAGATTTAAGTCTGCACCTGAGCATGCTCCGTGAAACTTTGGAGAAGCTCAGCAAAACCTATAGCGATGCCTTGCTGGTAGAAATTATATTTAACTGCAACAAGTGGAATGATGTTTTGCAGGGCGATGAACTGAATACCACCGAAGAGAACAGCCTCAATGTTTTTCTCAAGGAGGAAACCAGCGATTACCTGAGGCTCATTTCCCAATCGCATCCCCATACCCAAAAGGTGATCGATAAATACCTTGAACTGATTTCGGCACATCATGGCGAAGTTTACAAACACCGTCAGGCTTTGGAAACATCCATGCAGCTGATCAACACGGCCATTAACAATTATTTTGAAGTCGAACGTGAAAAATTGCAGGAGTCTTACCCTTGCTATTTCGAAAAGTTCAGGACAGATGGCGTGGAGTATGATATCTATATCGGCCAGTCTATTGCACCCGATCGGATTTTCAACCACTTCCACTTGAAAAACCTGCGCCTGTGGCAGCTTTCCTCAATGGCGGCCATAGCCAAAATGGTGCAGGAGCTCCAGCCTGAGATGCCCGTTAAGCTCGCTACCACGCAACTCATCTTTATCCACAACCATCCGATAGACATCAGTTTTAGGGTCGACGAGAGGAAGTTCGACGTAGAAGGCGCCTACAACATCAGGTACCAGATGATCAAGAAAAGGATCGATAAGGTACTCATCCGTAATTCGCAGGAGCGATTAACCCAGCCCGATAAATTGGCATTGATCTATTTCAACAAAAGAGACATAGACGATTACCTGCCATTCGTAAAATACCTGCAGGAAACTGGCGTATTGAAGTCCGAAACTGAAGACCTCGACCTGGAAGATTTGCAAGGATTAAGCGGCTTAAAGGCATTGCGCCTCACTGTTTTATAAGTTTCAGTTGTTGGTGCATCCAGTCAATAAATTGCCCGAACATTACAACAAGTTCCCAATTTGGCTTATAATATATCGCGGTTTCTTGAAAAGCAAAGACAGCATTTCATGGTTAGTCCTGCTTTCTGCTAAAGCTTTTCGCTTTGCTCAAAACTATCGCTGTCAATCAGGTTTGGGAGATAACAGGTTCTGCTGCTATGTGCTGTTGCACAGGCTTAGGTAGAATAGCCCAAATTGAAGCGGCATCCTTTTTTGCTGTTGGGCAAAAAAGATAGAGCTCAAAGTTGGACTTGCTTTAATTTGTAGCACAGACATTGCGCTTCAAAAAAAATAACTCTCATTGGCACTTTCGCTAGGAGCCAATGAAAGCTTGTTGGTGGAGCCGCAACAAACGAATAAGTTACAAGCGCTCCATGTAGCGAATACTTTGTGTTTTACTTATATTGCGTCAGCTAACCTAAAAACGCCCAACCGCTATGTGCAAACTATTTTCCCTGTTTTTGCTTTTAACAGCTGCCGTACAATTACAAGCCCAAACTAACGAAGCCAGCTTGGTAAGTCCGTTGATTAACCAATACCAATCAGACGAAACCATGCTGAACCGCAAATATACGCTCAAGCGATCGGAAGAATATTTTAAGAGAATGGCGCGTTTTTATACAGATTGGCATCAAAAATTAAAAGCATTGCCTTTTAACAAATTAACGGTAAACGAAAGGGTAGATTACATTTTGCTGAAACGTGATATCCGATCTGATTCGGCCAGTTTGCAACAAAACTATGCCGAGTTTAAAAGCAGCATCTTCACTTTGCCTTTTGCCAAAACGCTGTTGGATTTCGAGGCAAAGCGAAGAATTGGAAAACAGCAAGACGGTAAAGCCGTAGAGCAGCAGTTTACACAGTTGAAAGAAGACATCCAGAAAACCACAAAAGCTGTAGAAAACAAAGATTTGGCAGTTACACCAGTTCAGGCTTCTTGGGCGCAACAAAGCGTTAACCAATATTTAAGCGTATTTACCGAAGCCTATAAGTTTTACGATGGCTACGATCCGCAGTTTACCAAAGCCACCAAAGGGGTTTATCCCGAAGTAGTAGATGCCTTAAAGGCTTATGCTGCCGTGCTGGGCAAAATGGCCAAGCCATCAAATGCCAAAGACGATGGAAGTGGTATCATTGGCAATCCGATAGGCAGAACAGCTTTGCTCAGTAACCTGAAAGACGAAATGATTGCCTATACGCCTGAACAGATCGAGGCTATTGCCATGAGGGAATTTGCCTGGTGTGATGCAGAAATGCTCAAAGCTTCGCAACAGATGGGGTTTGGCAACGACTGGAAAAAAGCGCTAGAAAAGGTCAAAACCGATTATCCCGAATTGGGCAAGCAACCCGAACTGGTTTACGAATTGGCTAACGAAGCTATAGATTTTGTAGAAAAAAACAAGCTCATCACCATTCCGGCCATGGCCAAAGAAGGCTGGCGCATGCGGATGTTGAGCCCACAGGAACAACTATTTGCGCCGTTTTTCTTGGGTGGAGAGTCTGTATTGATTGCCTATCCAACAGAAGACATGAGCGAAGATGCCAAAATGATGACCCTACGTGGCAACAACAGGCATTTCTCAAGGGCGGTGGTTTTTCATGAGCTTATTCCAGGACATAACCTGCAGTACTTTATGCAGAGCCGTTACAAACCTTACCGCAGGGTTTTTGGTACGCCTTTCTGGACAGAGGGCTGGTCTTTGTACTGGGAAATGTTGCTTTGGGACCAGAACTTTCCAAAATCTCCAGAAGATAAAATCGGAATGCTTTTTTGGCGCATGCACCGTTGTGCGCGGATTATCTTTTCTATGAACTACCATTTGGGCAAATGGACACCTAAGCAATGCATCGACTTTTTGGTAGATCGCGTAGGCTTTGAACGGGCCAATGCCGAAGCCGAAGTGCGTCGCTCGTTTACGGGAGGCTACGGTCCGCTTTACCAGATTGGCTATATGCTAGGCGGTTTGCAATTCAGGGCATTACACAAAGAGCTGGTAGAAACTGGCAAGATGACTAATATCCAATTTCACGATCGTATATTGCATGAAAATAACATGCCTGTAGAAATGGTAAGAGCATTGCTCACCAATCAGCAACTGCCAGAAAATTTCAGTACCCAATGGAAGTTTGCAGGTGCCCTAAAATAGCCTTAAATAGAACATCGTTTCCATGAGTGCATTCGGGGTATAAATTCCGCTAAATGAAAATTTTGTATAGCAAAGTACACACTGGTTTTAACATTTTTTAACAATCTTCTATTTGGTTTTTTTAGATGTAACTATCTTTTATAGAGGTAATTGAAGCTTATTGTTGATTGTTTTCAATCTTTGGTACAGCTATTGACTAGTGTATGGAAACAAAAAAACGCTTATTAAAATCACAACTATGAAATCGAAACTTTTAAAATGTTTGCCAGTTGCATTAGCTGGTTTATTTATCGGTACGGTTGCACAGGCACAAGAGCCTGCAACTTCTTCGTCAACCTCATTTAGAACCTGGTCTATCGGTGTAAACGCTGGTGTACTTACTCCATTATCACCTTTGGGCGGCAAAAACGACTTTAGCAATAACAAGTCTGGATTTGGCTACGGTCTTTACATTAAAAAACAATTTACACCTTATTTCTCATTGCGCTTAGATGGGGTTAGAGGTAAATTGAAAGGCGATAATTCAGAGCCTTATGAAAGTGGTGTTGCAAACGGCAGTCCTGTAAGAGCATTCGATACCCAGTTGGAATATTCAGGTAGCTTAAATGCCGTAGTGAATATGTTCAATATCGACATGTTCAAAAAAGAAAATGCTTTACAATTGTATGCTTCAGTAGGTGCAGGTTTGGCTGGCTATAAACCAACTATTACTACAGCTTCTGGTACTTCATTGTATGCCGGTGACAAAACCATCAGCGAATTGATTATTCCTGTAGGTCTTGGTGCCAAGTTTAAGCTATCTGATGGCGTTAACCTTGATTTAGGTTGGACGATCAATTATGTAGATGGAGATAACTTGGATGGTTATTATGCGGGAAATAGTAACGATAAATACAATTATGGTTATGCCGGTTTAGAATTTGCCTTGGGCAAAGGAAAACAATTGGCTTTCCACAATCCGGTTGCAGCTACTTATGATGAAGCTGTTGCTGCAAAAAACACAGCTAACGCTTTAAAAGCTGATTTGGATGCGCAAAAAGGCGAAAATGCAAAATTGCGTTCAGAAATGAATGACTTGCTAAAAGACACCGATGGCGATGGAGTAGCTGATAAATTGGATAAATGCCCAGGCACTCCTGCAGGTACTGTAGTTGATGGTTCTGGTTGTCCAATCAAAATGCCAGCTCCTCAAGTAACAGAAAAAGTTATTGTTACAGAAGAAGATCGTAAAGTAGTAGCAGAGGCAATCAAAAACTTGGAATTCGATTTGGGCAAAGCCACAATCCGTTCTAAATCTTATGCTACCTTGAATAGAGTTGCGGCCCTATTGGTTCAGAAAAACTTTAGCTTGAAATTAGCTGGTCACACAGATAATACTGGTTCTGATGCATTAAACTTGCGTTTATCAAAAGACAGAGCCGAATCGGTTAAAGCTTACTTGGTATCTCAAGGAGCCAATGCCAGCAGAATTGAAGCTACTGGTTACGGAGAAGCACAACCAATTGCGACCAATAAAACAGCTGCGGGTCGTCAGCAAAACAGAAGGGTAGAATTTACCTTGTACTAAGACATCAATCTTTTAAAATAGAAAGCCTTTCCGAGCAATCGGGAAGGCTTTTTTTTTGCCCTTTTTGGGCTATTATGCCAGACACTGATCCGGCATCTAACATGCTGAACTCGCTTTGGGAAACCTATCTCTAGATAAGATCCCGGATCAAGTCCGGGATGACGACGGGAAGGAAATGGCTATGGACCAGTGACTAAAGCCTATGGATTAACCCATCTTCCATCTAAGCTCTTCCATTTTCCCGCTCTTCACCCCAAAGTCATTTCCAAAAAATATTTTAATATTCTACTTGCATCCTAAACTTTAATAGTTTAAATTTGTTATGCAAGCATAGTAATTAATGAAGCAACAGGAAACAGTAGATTATTTTTTAAAGGTAGTTTGGCAGAACATATCCAACACCTATAACCAAATTGCCTCAGGCTTTGGTATTACGCAGGCCATCGGTTATGTGTTGATCAATATAGAGGCCGAGGGTACTGCAGTATCTGCATTGGCAGGCCTGTTGGGCGTAAAAGCAACCAGTTTATCGCGAATGCTCAATAACATGGAAGAGCTTGGCCTAATTTACAGAGAAATAGCGGCCGGCGACAAACGTTCGGTCAAAGTTTTTTTAACGCCTTTTGGTGTAGAAAAAAGAAAGCTCGCCCGAAACGTAGTGGTTTCCTTCAACGAATACCTGAATGAAAAGCTTAACGCAAAAGAAAAAGAACAACTGATTGCAACGCTCATTAAAGTTAACCAATTAACCTTGGCTTATTCGCCCGCAAAAGATCATGATGAACAAAACAATAAATAAGGTAGCCGTTCTGGGCTCTGGCATTATGGGTTCACGTATTGCCTGTCACTTCGCCAATATTGGCGTAGAGGTATTGCTGTTAGATATTGCTCCAAAAGAATTAAATGCCGAAGAGCAGGCTAAAGGTTTGGCCTTAAGCCATCCGGCAGTTAAAAACCGCATTGTAAATACGGCATTGCAAACAGCGGTAAAAACCAATCCTTCGCCAATTTATTCGCAAAGCGTATTGCAGAAAATCAGTACGGGCAACTTTGAAGACGATATGTCGAAAATTGCCAATTACGATTGGATAATCGAGGTGGTAGTCGAAAATTTAGACATCAAGAAAAAAGTTTTCGAACAGGTAGAGCAATTTCGCAAACCAGGCACTTTAATTACCTCAAACACTTCGGGTATTCCGATCCATTTAATGGCTGAGGGCAGAAGCGATGATTTCAAGGCTAATTTCTGTGGCACGCACTTCTTTAACCCGCCACGATACTTAAGGTTGCTTGAAATTATTCCTACCCCTCATACCAAGCCAGAACTGGTAGACTTCCTGTTGCAATATGGCGATAAGTTTTTGGGTAAAACCACGGTACTCTGCAAAGATACACCGGCATTTATTGCCAATAGGGTTGGCGTTTATTCAATTATGGCCTTGTTGCACCTGGTAGAGAAAATGGATCTTACTGTAGAAGAAGTGGATAAATTTACTGGTCCGGCCTTAGGCAGGCCAAAATCTGCTACTTTCCGTACCACCGATGTAGTAGGCTTGGATACGATGATCAAAGTGGCCAAAGGCTTGTACGACAATTGTCCCGAAGATAAGGCTCATGATTTGTTTCAATTGCCAGGCTACGTAAAGAAAATGGAAGAAAACAACTGGTTGGGCGATAAAACCAAACAGGGTTTCTACAAAAAGACAAAATCTGCCGAAGGCAAAACCGAAATATTGGCGCTCGATTTAAAAACGTTGGAATATCGTCCGCAGGAAAAAGTAAAATCTGCGACTTTAGACCTCACCAAAAGCATCGAGAATGTAAAAGACCGCATGAAGGTTTTTGCAGCTGGAAAAGATAAAGCAGGCGAATTGTTCAGGGCTTCTTTCTTCGGCTTGTTCGAGTATGTGTCTGATCGTATTCCAGAAATTTCTGATGAACTGTACCGTATAGACGATGCCATGCGTGCCGGCTTTGGTTGGGATTTGGGACCTTTCGAGGTTTGGGATGCTGTAGGTGTTGCCGACGCGATTGAGGGCATGAAGAAATACGGACATCAGCCTGCTGCTTGGGTGAGTGAAATGTTGGGCGCTGGCCATACTTCGTTTTATAAAGTAGAAGACGGAATTAAAAAATATTACGATATCCCATCAAAAAGCTATAAAGAAATTCCAGGCACGGCCGATTTTATCATTTTGGACAACCTTAGGGCTAATAAAGTGATTTGGAAAAATGCCGGAGCTTCGATCATCGATTTGGGAGATGGTATTCTTAACGTAGAATTCCATTCGAAGATGAATACCATTGGTGGCGATACGCTGTCGGCGATTAACAAGGCGATTGACATGGCCGAAAAAGATTATCGTGGCGTAGTGATCGGCAACGATGGCGCTAATTTCTCGGCTGGTGCCAACGTAGGAATGATTTTTATGATGGCGGTAGAACAGGAATGGGAAGAGCTGAACATGGCTATCCGTTTATTCCAAAACACCTCTATGCGCATCCGTTATTCATCAATTCCGGTGGTGGTAGCGCCTCATAACCTGACCTTGGGCGGCGGTTGCGAGTTTAGTTTGCATGCCGATTATGTACAGCTCAATGCCGAAACCTATATGGGTTTGGTAGAGTTTGGCGTAGGTGTAATCCCAGGCGGTGGCGGTACCAAAGAATTTGCCTTAAGGGCTTCTGACGAGTATCATGCCGATCAGATCGTTCAAAATACCTTAAAAGATCGCTTCTTGACTATTGGGATGGCAAAAGTATCTACCTCGGCAGTAGAAGCGGCAGAACTTGGCTATTTGCAAAAAGGAAAATATGGCATCAGCATGAACAGAAGTCGTTTGATAGCCGATGCAAAAGCAAAAGCAATAGAATTGGCCGATGCGGGATACACTAAACCAGTACAGCGAAAAGACATTAAAGTGCTGGGCAAACAAGGCTTGGGAATTGTGTATGCCGGAGCCAACAGCATGTTCGCTGGCCATTATATTTCAGAACATGATAAAAAGATTTCAGAAAAACTGGGATGGGTAATGTGTGGCGGAGATCTTTCATCGCCAACAGAAGTAACCGAGCAATACCTGTTGGATTTGGAACGTGAAGCTTTCTTATCGCTCTGTAGCGAAAGAAAAACCTTAGAAAGAATCCAGTCTATCGTAACTAAAGGGAAGCCGTTGAGGAATTAGGGTTGGAGTATCGAGATTTGAGTATCAAGTATCAAGATGCAAATCCCGAAAATAAAGTAATATGTAAAATGAAGCCTGTACAAGTATCCCCACTTGATGCTCGGTATAGCTACTAATTAATATGCATAATTTCAAAGATTTAAAAGTTTGGCAAAAATCCATTGACCTTGCAGTTGATATTTATGAAGCTTCAGCTTCTTTGCCAAGCGATGAGAGATTTGGTTTGATTGCTCAAATGAAAAGATGTTCAATTTCAATTCCTTCGAATATTGCTGAAGGGAGTGGAAGAGGAAGTAATGCCCAATTTAAGTACTTTTTGAATATAGGACAAGGTTCTGCATTTGAATTGGAAACGCAGATTATTATCTCCCAAAGATTGAAATTGTTAGAAGACGAATTGTCAATCGAATTGGTAGAAAAGGTTTCGGAAGTTCAAAAAATGATCTATTCCTTAGAAAGAAAACTAACATGAAATTAAAATAAGCGATTGTCCGGCATCTTGATACTTGATACTCGCTACTAGATACTATAAAAAATGGAAGCATACATTATTGCAGGACTTAGAACAGCCGTAGGGAAAGCCCCTAGAGGCGTATTCCGTTTTACGAGAGCTGATGATTTGGCAGCCGATGTAATCAGGTCGTTGGTGGCCTCTGTTCCTAATTTGGATAAGGCAGAAATAGACGATGTAATTGTTGGCAATGCAACGCCAGAAGCGGAGCAAGGGTTAAATGTTGCCCGTATGATCAGCTTAATGGGCCTGGATACAGATAAAGTACCTGGGGTAACCGTTAACCGCTATTGTGCATCTGGATTGGAAACCATAGCTACGGCCGTGGCCAAAATCAAAGCGGGTATGGCCGATTGCATTGTGGCCGGTGGCGTGGAAGTAATGTCGGGGATGCCTTTTGGTGGCTGGAAACTGGTGCCAAATGCTACGGTTGCCAGAAATAACCCAGACTGGTATTGGGGAATGGGGCTAACGGCCGAAGCTGTAGCCAAAGAATACCAGGTGAGTCGCGAAGACCAGGACGAGTTTTCTTTTAACTCTCACCGCAAAGCTGTTGAGGCAATTAAAAATGGCCACCTTAAAGACGGCGTCTTGCCTATTACGGTAAACGAAAACTATTTAGATGCGAACCTGAAAAAACAGACCCGGTCTTATGTAGTTGACACAGACGAGGGACCGCGTGCAGATACAACTATAGAACGTTTGGCCAAGCTGAAGCCTGTTTTTGCGGCTGATGGTTGCATTACTGCAGGTAACTCTTCGCAAACTTCAGATGGAGCCGCTTTTGTATTGGTGGTTTCAGAAAAGAAAATGAAAGAATTAGGCGCGACCCCTATTGCCCGTTTGGTAAGCTACGGAATTGCCGGAGTACCACCTCGTATCATGGGCATCGGACCGATTGAAGCTATTCCGAAAGCCTTGAAACAAGCAGGAATGAAACAAGATGAGATCGATTTGATCGAGCTGAACGAAGCTTTTGCCTCGCAATCATTGGCTGTAATCAGAACATTGGGATTGGATCCGCAAAAGATAAATGTAAATGGCGGTGCAATTGCCTTGGGCCATCCACTTGGCTGTACAGGCGCAAAATTGTCTGTACAACTATTTAATGAACTGAAAAGGCAGAACAAAAAATACGGCATGGTTACCATGTGCGTAGGTACTGGTCAAGGCGCTGCTGGGATTTTTGAATTGCTTTAAAGAACAATGATAAAAGAACCAGGAATAAAGATTAAAGCAGGATGCATAATTTTAGGCAATTACAGATATGGAATGAAGCAATGAGAGCAGTTAAAGAAACATATATGGTTCTGAATGATTTTCCTGCAACAGAAAAATTTGGATTGATTGCTCAAATATCCAGATGCTCTGTATCTATTCCATCTAATATTGCCGAAGGTTCATCGAGATCCTCAAATAAAGAATTTGCACATTTTCTTTCAATCGCTTTGGGTTCATCATTTGAATTAGAAACTCAATTATTGTTATCGATTGAATTAAATTTTATTAAAGAAAAATCAGCTGAACAGTTGATAAAAGATGTGGTTCAGCTTCAGAAGAAAATAACAGCATTTAAAAAGACATTATTATAAAATATTGATTTCGGAGCTGGTCATTGTTCTTTGCTCCTTTATCCTTAATCCAAATTAAAATGGAAACTACAGAAAACAAAACAATAAAAGGTGGCGAATTCCTAATTAAAGAAACCCAATATCAGGATGTATTTATCCCTGAAGAATTTGATGAAGAGCAACAGATGATTGCACAAACCTGTCGTGATTTTTTGGCGGCCGAGGTGAATCCAATATTAGATAGGATTGATAGCCAGGAAGAAGGGCTGATGCCATCGTTGATGGACAAGGCTGGTGAACTAGGTATCTTGGGCGTATCTATTCCTGAAGAGTATGGCGGTTTCGGAAAAAACTTCAATACCTCTATGTTGGTAGCAGATGTTTGCGGTGCAGGCCATTCTTTTGCCGTGGCTTTGTCGGCCCATACCGGCATTGGCACTTTGCCAATCCTTTATTATGGCAATGAAGCCCAAAAGGCCAAATATATCCCTAAATTGGGTACTGGTGAGTGGAAAGCTTCTTATTGTTTAACCGAGCCCAACTCTGGTTCTGATGCCAATTCTGGTAAAACCAAAGCTAAATTATCGGCCGATGGCAAGCATTACATCATCAATGGTCAGAAAATGTGGATCACCAATGGTGGTTTTGCGGATATTTTCATAGTCTTTGCCAAGATAGACGACGATAGAAACCTGACTGCATTTATTGTGGAGAAGGAATTTGGAGGCATCACCATGAATCCGGAAGAACATAAAATGGGTATCAAGGGTTCTTCAACCCGTCAGGTGTTTTTTAACGATTGCCCTGTACCTGTAGAGAACATGCTTTCTGAAAGAGAGAACGGTTTTAAGATTGCAGTAAACATCTTGAATATCGGTCGAATTAAATTGGCGGCTGCGGCAATTGGAGGCTCGAAGGAGGTAGTTAGCCAGGCGGTTAATTATTCGAATGAACGGATCCAGTTTGATAGGCCGATTTCTAAATATGGTGCCATCCGATACAAATTGGCCGAAATGGCTACCAAAATCTATGCAGTAGAATCGGCAAATTATAGGGCTGGCCAAAATATTGACGATGCCTACGATGCCTTGATTGCTACAGGAATGGACGCCGGAAAAGCCAAATTGAAATCGACAGAGCAATTTGCAGTAGAGTGCGCCATTTTAAAAGTATGGGGATCGGAAGTATTGGATTATGTAACCGATGAGGGCGTTCAGATTTATGGCGGAATGGGCTTTTCAGCCGATGCGCCTATGGACAGGTCTTATCGCGATGCCCGTATCAACCGTATTTTCGAAGGCACCAATGAAATCAATCGCCTGTTAACCGTTGATATGATGCTAAAAAGGGCGATGAAAGGTGAGCTAGACCTCATGACTCCCGCCACAGCCGTAGCCAACGAGCTCATGTCTATCCCTGATTTTGGCGAAGAAGATACGACCTTGTTTGCTGCAGAAAAGAAAATCATCCAGAACCTGAAAAAAGCCACCCTAATGGTTGCCGGTGCTGCGGTACAAAAGCTGATGATGAGCCTCTCTAAAGAACAGGAGATTTTGATGAATATCGCTGATATGGCAAGTTATGTGTACGTAGCAGAATCAGCGATGCTCAGAACCGAAAAACTCGTAAGCCTTAAGGGAGAAGAAGCTTGTAAGGGACAATTGGATATGATGCGCATTTATTTTGTGGAAGCTGTTGACGGCGTACAAAAAGCCGGCAAAGAGGCACTTTGGGCATTTGCCGAGGGCGATGAACTGCGCATGATGTTGGTAGGTTTGCGCAGGTTTACCAAAATGGAGCCTTTTAACGTAAAACAAGCCCGTCAGAATGTTGCCTTGCAAATTATCGAGGCTAATAAATACTGTTTTTAAGGTTGAAGGAAATAAAGCAAAAAAGGTTTAGGGTTTGAAATCCTAAACCTTTTTTGCTTAAAATGATTGCTATTTACGCCTTGCGCCATCAATTTCCCTTCACCTTTCTGCTTTTGCCTTATACCTTCGGCATTCCCTCCTTTAGCCTTTATGAAGTGTTAAAATTGGTTAAAAATTGTGCCGTAGGCAATAAAAGCTTACTTTTGTACAATTATGTTTAAAACCAGGTTATTTTTAGGTTTCTTTTTGATAGTAGGAGCCTTTGCATCTTGTAAAAAAGACAGTTATGATGCAGAGAAACAAGCGGAGATAGATGATGGCCTGATTGTAGATTTTATAGCTAAAAACAGTATTGTTGCCGTAAAGCACAGTTCAGGAATATACTACCAAATCATTACACCGGGAAGTGGAGATGTTGCCATTGGTGCATCGTCAACAGTAGTGGTGAATTATGAAGGAAGACTGCTGAACGGAACTGTTTTCGATAAATCATCAGCTGCTACAAGCTTTGTGTTGGGTAATTTGATCCAAGGTTGGCAAATCGGCATTCCATTGATCCAAAAAGGTGGCAGAATCAGGTTGATTGTTCCATCTGGACTAGCTTACAAAAACCAATCGCCTAGCTCAGCTATCCCCGAAAATTCGGTTTTAGACTTTACCATCGATTTAATCAGCGCAAAATAAAATATGCTCATGCGTAAAAAACTTATCTTTCCGGCAATTGCTCTATTAGGCTTGTTGCTGTTGTTCAATTCTTGTAAAAAAGAATACGAAACTATCCAAAGCATTGATGATGCCAAGATCCAAGCCTATATCAAACAGAACAACCTGACCATGACGAAAGATCCGTCTGGATTTTACTATCAGGTTCTTGACCAAGGTACGGGCGGAGTATTGTTAAATAAAGATTCTGTTTTTTATAACCTGAACCTGAAATCTTTAAATGGAACAAATTATTATTCTACTGCGTCTTATGCCATAGAAGGCACTTATTTGGGATACATGAGCCCAGAAGCTTATAGAATAGCCCTAAAAGGTGTAAATAGGGGCGGAAAGGTAAGGATTATCTTGCCTTCTTACCTAGCCTATGGCAAAAATGGAACGGCAGTAGTGCCTGCCAATGAGGTAATCATGTCTGAGATTACAGTATCTCCTTTGGCAACTCAATGGGAAATTGATGACAAGGCTATCAATGATTTTGTAACTACAAATAGTATCGCAGCTGTTAAGCAGCCTTCGAGGGTTTATGTACTGTTGCGTACACCAGGTACAGGAACTACGGTTAGTGGCATCACTTCAACAGTTACGGTTAACTACACCGGAAAGCTCTTGAACGGTACCGTATTTGATCAGAATAATGGTTTGGCTTCAAGACTTGATGGATTGATCGTGGGATGGAGAAAAACGCTAGTAGGTTTAAACCAAGGTGCCAGGTTGAGGTTCTTTGTGCCATCTGATTTGGCTTACGGAACAACCGGAAGCAGAAGCCAGCTTACTGGCGAATACATTGTGCCACCAAACTCGCCATTAGATTTCGAAATAGAAATTACAGCCGTAACAAATTAATATAGAAGCCAGTTTTTAACTGGCTTTTTCATTTAATGCAGCTTTGTAAGCTTTAAGTACGCGATCTCTTGCAAACTCATGCGCTACTATTGGCACTGGAAATAAAGCCTCTTTGTATTCGGGTGCCCATTTATAAACATATTCCATTTTGGGGTCGAACTTCTTCAATTGCAGTTCGGGATTGAAAACCCTGAAATAAGGAGCCGCATCATTGCCCGAACCACAGGCCCATTGCCAGCCACCTACATTGCTCGCCTGTTCGTAGTCTAGGAGTTTCTCGGCAAAATAAGTTTCGCCCCAACGCCAGTCGATCAATAAATGCTTACACAGGAAGCTGGCCACCACCATCCTTACCCGATTGTGCATAAAACCGGTTTGGTTCAGTTGCCTCATGCCAGCATCTACTAATGGATAGCCAGTTTTGCCCTCGCACCAAGCCGTAAATTCATCTTCGTTATTGCGCCATTTGATAGTATCGTAGGCAGGTTTAAAAGCATGGTTGATAGTTTGTGGAAAATGCCATAAAATCATCATATAAAATTCGCGCCAAGCCAGCTCAGATAGCCATTTATTTGCTTTTTGAGCCAATGCTTCACCCGCAACAGCCCTAATGCTCAATGTGCCAAAGCGCAAGTGCAAGCCTATGTGTGTAGTTGCATCTAGCGCCGGAAAATCTCTTTTTTCATCGTATTGACTTAGCTTCTTTTCAAATTGTAGAGTGGGAAAGCTTTTGTTGCTTGCTTCAAAACCGAGTTCCTCAAGACTGGGAAAGGGCAAAGGGACTGTTTTGATCAGGTTTTTAAAATATTTTTCGGTTGGATAGGGTTTGATGTAAAAATCGTCAAGCTTTTGCAACCATTGCTTGTAGTAGGGCGTAAATACGGTATAAGGCTTCCCATCGGCCTTAACTACCTCCGATTTTTCGAAAACAACCTGATCCTTAAAGCTGAAAAAGCCAATTCCTTCGCTGTTAAGGTACTCGGCCAAGGCTCCATCACGCCGAGTTGCATAAGGCTCATAATCGGTATTGGTATAAACCGCCTTTATATTGTACTCTTTTAAGATTTTCGGCCAGGCCTTTTCCACTTCCTCATGTTTAACCAATAGTGCCGTGCCTTTTTGCTCGAGCTCATCTTTTAACTGGCGCAAGGTTTGGTGGATGAAATCTACCCTGGCATCAGCTTTATTGTTGAGCTTAGCTAAAATGTTTTGATCAAAAATAAAAAGACACAATACCTGATAACCGCTTTTTAGGGCATGATATAAAGCCGCATTGTCTTTTAAGCGCAGGTCTCTTCTCAGCCAGCAAATGCTGATTTCGGTTGGATTAGTGGATTGCATATTATTTAAGAGGCATAGATTGATTGGAGTGCGCTATCGAGGCTTAGGTAAGAGAACTTATAGCCTGCATCCAGTATTTTTTGTGATGAGGTATTGCTGCTCATTAAGGGCATGACGCTCATTTCGCCCAATGCCATTTTTAAGACAAAACTTGGTACATGGATAGGCCAAACAGGTCTGCCCAGTTGCTTTGCGATGCTTTTGGTAAATAGTTTATTGGTTACGGGCACTGGTGAACAGCCATTGTAAGCGCCCACCATTTCGCTGTCGTTTACGGCTTTGGCAAATATGTTTACCATATCATCGAGGTGTATCCAGGGCATCCATTGCTTGCCGCTGCCTAAAGGGGCGCCAACAAAATATTTAATGGGTTTTTCCATGGCAGCCAAGGCACCGTCTTCTTTGCTTAAAATGAGGCCAACCCTAATTTTAACTACACGAATACCCAAAGCAATGCCTTCGTTTACCGCTTCTTCCCAAAGCACGCAACAGTCTGCCAGAAAACCTTGGCCGGGTTCGCTGTTTTCGGTTAAGATTTCATCGCCTCTATCGCCGTAATAGCCAATGGCAGAAGCAGAAATAAAGCTATTCACCGGTGCTTTTGTGGCTTGGATAGTTTGGTAAAGTAAATGGGTAGATTGTACCCTGCTGTCTATCACTTCCTGTTTATGTTGGGCGGTCCATTTTTTATCGGCTATGGCTTCTCCGGCCAAGTGTACAACGGTATCAATGCCATCAAAAGCACGAGAATCAATGGTTTTTTGCTTTACATCCCAAAGGTAAACAGTGGCTCCTTCAATTGTGCTTTGCTTTCTCGACAGTACCACCACGCGATGGCCTTGCTGTACCAACGTTGGAACAAGCTTTTGGCCCACTAAACCAGTAGCACCAGTAATTAAAATGTTCTTTGCCATACTTTAAAAACCCCTTTGTTGCGCATTTGTTTTGTAGGCACCAAGATAGCAATATTTGATGTCGCTGGAGGATGAGTCATTAGTTTATCGGCTGATTAGTTATTGGTGGGATTGTTACATTGCTCCATTGTTAAAAGGGCAACTGAAAATTGCTAACCGAAATTCAGATTAAGGCCTTTTAACTTCAAGCAGAGTGTTACCGCTATGTAAAAAAGAAGATGTTAAACCCTGTAATTGCGATAAAATGTGCAATTTGCACCTCGATATAAAATGGCTACGGATATGAGCAAAAAGATTTTGGTTTGGTTTAGGAACGATCTTCGCATGCATGACAACGAAATGCTAGTAGAAGCCATCGCCAAATCGGACGAAATTTTGCCCGTATACTGTTTTGATCCCCGCCATTTTGAACCTACCCGCTACCATAGTATTAAAACAGGTGCCGTTCGTGCTCGTTTCCTATTAGAAAGTGTACAGGCCTTGCGTCGGTCTTTTCAGCAATTTGGTGGCGATATCCTGATTTTACAAGGGAAACCCGAAGAATTGTTGCCTCAATTGGTAAGCGAACATGACATTGCCGAAGTTTATCACCACAGAGAAGTAGCCAGTGAAGAAACTGCGGTTTCAGTAGCCGTTGAAGACCTTTTGTGGAAATTGCGCGTAAACTTGAAGCACTTTATCGGGCATACGCTTTACAACAAGGAAGACCTGCCTTTTCCAATCAAGGACATTCCTGATGTTTTTACGCAGTTTAAGAAGAAAACAGAGCGCGATGCCATTGTAAAACCTTGTTTTACTACACCAGAAAGCATTGCTTTTGCACAATTGGAAAACTGGGGCGAAATGCCTTCACTGAACGATTTGGTTGTGCATGAAGAACTGCAGGATCTGTCATCGGTTGCCGATTTTAAGGGTGGCGAAGAAGAAGCATTTAAACATCTATACGATTTTCTGCATACTGGTGAAGACATGGCCTTGGCCAATGCATCGCTCAAAAAGAGCGAAGTGGTTTCTAAACTTTCGCCTTGGCTGGCCTTGGGCTGTTTATCGCCACGCGAGGTATATTGGAAAATGAAAGAGGCCGAAGCTAATTATGGCCTCAAGCCTTATTTTAATCAGATTGTACTTGGCTTGTTGTGGCGCGATTATTACCGCTTCATGTTTAAGAAATATGGCAACACTTTCTTTAAACCAGAAGGTTTTAATAAAGATGCAAAAGTAATTTCCCTGTCTGATAGTGAGTTGTTGCATTCTTGGAAGACGGGAAATACCGGCCAGCCCTTGGTTGATGCCATTATGCAGGAGCTGAACCAGACTGGCTACATCAACAATGCATCGAGGTTACTGGTGGCAACCTACCTGGTTTACGAACTGAAGGTGAATTGGGTAATGGGAGCGGCCTATTTAGAAGAAAAGCTGATTGATTATTGTCCGGCTAGCAATTGGGGCAATTGGGCAAATCTGGCTGGAGTGGGCAACGATCAACGTTTAACCAGTGGCTTTGATTTTGAGAAGCAGCTAAAGGCTTTCGATCCCAAAGGGGCTTATGTACAGGCGGTTAGAGCTTAATCAAATTGTGCTTTTTTAAAAGCTTCTTAAATCTAACGGAATAGTTTTTTTGCCTTAGCTGATAGGCTATCAACCCCGATCAATTGAAATAATTGCCACTTCGTGTACCTAATGTTTTTTTTACCGTGGCAAGTTCATTTTATTGTGAAGTTTATTGCCATTTTATAAGGTAAAATCCTAATTTTGCAATACTTATCGTAACAAATACACAATGGATAATCTATCTTATCTTAATGGCGCCAATGCCGAATATGTCGAGTCTTTATATCAGAGCTATATAGCAGACCCGAATTCGGTAGAATTTGGCTGGCAGAAATTTTTTGAGGGCTTTGATTTTGGAAGGGGCGCAGGAGCCACCAATGTAAGTGCCGAAACTCCCGAACATTTTTTAAAAGAGATCAACGTTTTAAACCTGATTAACGGCTATCGTCAGCGTGGGCACCTGTTCACTAAGACCAATCCGGTAAGAGAAAGGCGCAAGCATTTGCCAACTTTGGCCATCGAAAACTTTGGCCTGGTGCAAGCTGATCTGGATACTGTTTTTAACTCGAGCATCGAGCTGGGCATCGGTCCGGCTAAGCTGAGCGATATCGTTGCCTTTTTAGAGCAAACTTATTGCCGTTCAATTGGTGCAGAGTACAAATATGTGCGTACACCAGAAATCTTGAAGTGGATAGAAACCAAGATGGAAACCGAGCGCAATACGCCAAAGCTTTCTAACGACGAGAAAAAGCGCGTACTGAAAAAATTAAATGAAGCCGTTATTTTCGAGAACTTTTTAGGTACCAAATTCTTGGGCCAAAAACGTTTTTCGTTAGAAGGTGCCGAATCGCTAATTCCGGCTTTAGACTCTGTAATTGAAAAAGGTGCCGATTTGGGCATTGAAGAATTTGTAATTGGTATGGCACACCGCGGTCGTTTGAACGTGTTGGCCAATATCATGCAAAAAACCTATAAAGATATTTTTGCCGAATTTGAAGGCAAGGGCTATAGCGCAGAATCGCCGTTTGGTGGTGACGTAAAATACCACTTGGGCTATTCGACCGATGTAAACACGAACAATGGCAAAAGCGTTCACTTGAGCTTGTGTCCTAATCCATCACACTTGGAAACTGTAAACGGTGTGGTAGAAGGGATGTCGCGTTCTAAAATCGATTTCAAATACGGTGGCGACAATAGCCGTTTGGCTCCGATATTGATCCATGGCGATGCTTCGGTTGCCGGACAAGGCATTGTGTACGAAGTGATCCAAATGGCAGGCTTAGAAGGTTACAAAACCGGCGGTACCATCCACTTGGTAATCAATAACCAAATCGGTTTCACCACCAATTATAAAGATGCCCGTTCAAGCACCTATTGTACAGATATTGCGAAAGTAACCTTATCGCCAGTGTTTCACGTTAATGGCGACGATGTTGAGGCTTTGGTTTATGCCATTAACCTGGCAATGGAATATCGTCAGAAATACAGAAACGATGTATTCATTGATATTTTATGCTATCGTCGTTTTGGACACAACGAGGCGGATGAGCCTAAATTCACACAGCCTTTGTTGTATAAAGCCATCGAAAACCACGCCAACCCACGCGATATCTATGTTGCCCAATTGATTAAAGAAGGCACATTGGAAGCAGGTGCAGCCAAAGAACTCGAAAAAGAGTTTAAAGGCATTTTGCAGGAGCGTCTGAACGAAGCCAAAGAAATCACCTCTACTTATCACGATGTGAAATTTGGTGGTGCCTGGGCTGATATGCGTTTGGCTACGGCTAAAGATTTTGATGTTTCCCCAGATACTTCGGTTAAGAAAAATACTTTGTTAGAAGTAGCCAAGAGGATTGCTACTTTACCAAAAGACAAAAAGTTCTTTAAAAAGATTGAAAAATTATTCGAAGAGCGTTTAAAAATGGCAACCACCACCCACGTTTTCGATTGGGCAATGGGCGAGCAATTGGCTTATGGTACTTTATTGGCCGAAGGCAAAAGAGTTCGTTTAAGTGGGCAAGATGTGAAGAGGGGAACTTTCTCTCACCGTCATGCGGTATTAACCTTAGAGGATTCGGAAGAAGAATATACACCATTGGCAAACATCTCTGAGCACCAGGCTCAATTTGATATTTATAATTCTCACTTGTCTGAATATGGCGTATTGGGTTTTGAATATGGCTATGCCATGGCTAACCCTAATGCATTAACCATTTGGGAAGCACAATTTGGCGATTTCTTTAACGGTGCGCAGATTGTGGTTGATCAATATATTGCAAGTGCCGAAACCAAATGGCAACGGGAAAACGGTTTGGTCATGTTGTTGCCACACGGTTATGAAGGCCAAGGTCCGGAGCACTCTTCAGCACGTATCGAGCGTTTTATGGAGCTTTGTGCCGATTACAACATGCAGGTAACCAACTGTACTACACCCGCTAATTTCTTCCATGCCTTGCGCCGTCAGTTTAAACGCGATTTCCGTAAGCCTTTGGTGGTATTTAGTCCGAAGAGTTTATTGCGTCATCCACTTTGTGTAAGCCCATTGGCCGATTTTACCAATGGCAAGTTCAAAGAGGTAATTGACGATGAAAACGTGAAGCCTGCAAATGTTAAACGTGTGATTTTCTGTAGCGGCAAAATCTATTACGATTTATTCGAAGCCCAAAAAGCCAACCAAAAAGGCGATGTAGCTTTGGTACGTGTAGAACAATTGTATCCAACTCCGGTTGAGCAGATGGAAGCCGTTTGCAAACGTTATAAAAATGCGAAAGATGTATTCTGGGTACAAGAAGAACCAGAAAACATGGGCGCATGGCCATATTTGTTGCGCAGGTTGCGTAAAACCGCTTTGAGCCATATTGATGTGATTTCTAGAAAAGAAAGCAGCAGTACAGCTACGGGTTATGCCAAGCAACATGCCAACCAGCAAGCCTACATCGTTTCTACTACGTTTGATGTTCCAGTAACAGAAAAGGTGAAAGAAATCGTAGCCAAGGCTTCAAAAAAATTAGTAAATATAGACTAGCGCTTAGCGACCTGCGTTTAGCGTTTACACAACGTCCGACGCTGATCGCCAAACGCCAAACAAAAAATATAAATAAATTAACGATTAGCGCTTAGCACCATAAACGCCATCCGCCAATCGCCAAACAAAAAAATATCATGGGTTTAGAAATCAAAGTTCCGCCGGTAGGCGAGTCGATTACAGAAGTAGTTTTATCACGTTGGGTTAAAAACGATGGTGATGTTGTTGAAATGGACGAAATCATTGCAGAGTTAGAATCAGATAAGGCCACATTTGAGCTTACTGCCGAAAAAGCAGGAACTTTAAAAATCATAGCTAATGAAGGTGATACCTTGCCAATTGGAGCAGTAGTTTGCTCGATTGAAGAAGGTGGCGCTGCTCCGGCAGAAAAACCAGCTCCAGCAGCAAGCGAAGAGCCAAAGGCCGAAGCTCCGGTAGCGGATAAAGTGAGCGCGCCGGTGGCCGAGAAATCAGGCGAGAGCTATGCTACAGGAACACCATCTCCTGCTGCAGGTAAAATTTTGGCCGAAAAAGGCGTTGATCCTGCATCGGTTAAAGGTACTGGCGTTGATGGTCGTATTACCAAAGACGATGCGAACAAGGCTGAAGCCGGCAAGAAAGCAGAAGCGCCTAAAGCGGCTCCTGCACAAGCAGCTACGCCACAAGTTGCGGGTGCAAGAAACGAGCGCAGAGAGAAAATGTCGCCATTGCGCAAAACTGTAGCTAAACGTTTGGTTGCTGTGAAAAACGAAACGGCTATGTTAACTACCTTTAACGAGGTAAACATGAAGCCGATCATGGATTTAAGAGCTAAATACAAAGACCAGTTTAAAGAAAAACATGGTGTTGGTTTAGGTTTCATGAGCTTCTTTACCAAGGCGGTTTGCGAGGCTGCCAAAGATTTCCCTGCAGTAAATGCACGCATCGAAGGCGAGGAAATCGTGTACAACGATTTTGTTGATGTTTCGATCGCGGTATCAGCGCCAAAAGGTTTGGTAGTGCCGATTATCAGAAATGCAGACAGTTTGAGCTTGGCTCAAATCGAGAAAACTGTAATCGAGTTGGCTACCAAAGCAAGAGACAGCAAATTGAGCATCGAAGAAATGACTGGCGGTACTTTTACCATTACCAACGGCGGTGTTTTCGGTTCAATGATGTCTACACCAATCATCAACGCGCCACAATCGGCAATTTTAGGTATGCACAATATCATTGAGCGTCCTATTGCAGAAAACAAAGAAGTGGTGATCCGTCCGATGATGTATGTAGCGCTTTCTTACGACCACAGAATTATCGATGGACGTGAGTCGGTAGGTTTCTTGGTGCGCGTTAAACAACTGTTAGAGGATCCAGCAAGATTATTATTAGGCGTATAGCCGATCTATAAGTTTTAATAAGCCTTAATGCCTTGCATTAGGGCTTTTTTATGAAATCCAGCAGGGTTTGCCGAGCTCAATAAGGGGGGCAAAGCAAACAATTTTTTACACCGGAAAACAAACAACCAATGAAAAAAACATTTTACATTGCCTTATTCCTTTTTTTAAGCATCAACCAATTGTCGGCGCAAACCGTTCAGCAAAATACAGGTTGGTTTGCCTTATTCAACACCACTAAATTTAACAGCAAATGGGGTTTGGCACTCGATATCCAGGTTCGCTCTGCCGATGATTGGGCATACGTGAGAAATACCTTATTCAGACCTGGCCTTACCTATTACATTAACGATAGAAACAATGTAACGGCCGGCTATGCACTCATTACCACTGATAATCAATTCTCTCCAATCCCAAATAAGCAAACCCTATTGGAACACCGGATTTGGGAGCAATACATCTTTACCCATAAAATCAGTTCTGTGTTTGTCATGCATCGCTTTAGGTTAGAGCAACGCTTTATCGAAACCAATGGAACAGACGATACCTTTTCCCAGCGTTTTCGCTATTTCTTTAGGCTGATCCAGCCTCTGCAAAAGCAACAAGATGGTTTTACCAAAGGACCTTTTGTAGCTTTGCAGAATGAGGTTTTTCTTAACCTTCAGAACAAAGGCAAACTTAACGGTAGCTTTTTTGATCAAAACCGTGCTTATTTAGCGGTTGGTTATCGTTTCTCTAAGAAATTTGATGCAGAAGTAGGTTATTTAAACCAAACCCAAAAGGCACTAAACAATACCGTAATGAATAATGTGGTACAGTTGGCGCTCTATACGAGATTCTAGGATTGCGATAAGAAAGTGGTTTAGGCGATAGCCCTACAATCCATTTGTTTACGCAAGAACCGACCTTGTCCAGCGCGGAAGGCAGGAATTGGCCCAAGCAATTGCATTGTAGCGCTGGGCGCAGTCGGCAACTTTTGGTCCTTTTGTTTGCACAAAAGGACTAGGCCGAGCCGGCCATGAGGCGATGAAAAAATATGATATTGTCTTTTCGACCCTCTTTGATTCTCCTGCCAGTGGGAGACACAAGATGCATCAATTTATGTTGGCAACTAATTCCAAATCCCGTTCATCTCTGTGAGGATGATCGGCGCAGAATCGGTAATCATGATGGTATGTTCATGCTGCGCAACAAATCCTCCCTTATTGCCTACCAAAGTCCAGCCATCAGGTAAGGTATTGGCCAAGGTAGATTTTGTAGAGATGAAGGTTTCAACCGCAACTATGCTGTTTTTCTTGAAGCGATTGAGGTTATAACGATCCCTAAAATTGGCAATCTCGCTGGGCGATTCATGCAGGCTTCGGCCGATGCCATGACCAGTTAGGTTTTTAATCACGGTATAGCCCGATTTTCTGGCTTCATTTTCTATCAGAAAACCAAGATCGGCAATTTTTAAACCACCTTTAATATTGGCAATCGCCTTGCTTAAGATCTGCTTAGAGGCATTTACCAAATGCTGATGGCCATGAATGTCTTGGCCTAATACAAAAGAGCCACCGTTGTCTGACCAAAAGCCATCCAGTTCTGCCGAAACATCGATGTTAATCAAATCTCCTTCTTGCAAAACCTTGTTTTGACTTGGAATGCCATGGGCAATTTCATTGTTCACACTGATGCAGGTAAAACCTGGAAAGCCGTAGGTAAGGAATGGAGCTGATTTAGCACCCATTTTTTGCAGGATATTGCCTCCAAATTGATCAAGGTGCAAAGTGCTCATGCCTGGTTTGGCATGCTCACGCATTTCTTTTAGGGTAAGTGCCACAGCTTCACTTACTTTTTTCATCCCTAATAATTCGTCATCAGTGGTTATTGACATGGCCTAGTACATAATGGTGTACACAAATTTAAGTTAATGGGCTAAATAAAAGCGTTAAAAATGGTTAAAAATCAAAAGATGACCAGCAATAGACCTTAGAGCTGTAGGTTTTACCATCAGAATGTAAAAATCATTTATTGGGCTTACTCAACAAGGTTTTTTGCTTTTTGCTTTCTGTATTTTTGACCACACACTAATTAGTGCTGCGATGGCACTGCACACAATGAAACGAATCCCCATCTTATTAATCACTCTATTTTTCGGACGAAAAGTAAGTGCCCAAGAAATTAACCCTCAACCCGAGCCAACTGCTAAAATTGGTAAAAGTATATTTGCTAACGAAATCAAAAGGAATTTTTCCCGTAAAGGAAACTGGTTTTTCCATTGGGGCTATAATTTTTCCTGGTATGATAAAAGTGATATCAATTTTAGAGGACCCGGCTATAACTTTACCTTAAAGGATGTAGTAGCGCATGATAGGCCGAAGCGCTTGTCTCTAGAATACCTCGATCCAACTTTGATTACCACGCCACAATTTAACTTCCGCTTTGGCTATTTTATCAAAGATAATTATAGCATTTCGATAGGTTGGGACCATATGAAATATGTAATGGACATTCCACAGACTGTAAATGTTGACGGTTATATCAATTCTAGTATTTCAAGTCCGGCAATTCCGACAGGCAATTATGCAGGTACCTACAACAACACGCCATTAAATGTAAAAAGCGATATGTTGACCTTTGAACATACCGATGGTTTTAACTATATCAGTACAGAGGTAGAGCGTTACGACGATCTTTGGGTAGCCCCATCGAGGGAAACATCCTTAACTTTTGAAACAGGTTTAGGCGTAGGCTTAATGATACCAAGAACCGACGTACGCTTATTTGGCGTGGGCAAAAACAACTTTTGGAACATTGCCGGTTATGGCATTTCGGCAAAGGCAGGGATCAAGTTTTACATTACCAAAGGCTTTTACCTCCAGAATACTACCAAAGTTGGCTTCACCGATCTTTCACGTATCCATACCACGGGAAGAAACGACTTAGACAAGGCTAGCCAAACCATTAGGTATGCTGAAAACCTCACCGTATTAGGTTATCAGTTTTAATGATAGCAGCACGCATAAAAAAGCTCCTCTCGAAATTTATTCGCGAGGAGCTTTTGCTTTTGTTGTGTGTTAAAAGCGTCTTATATTTTTCTTACTCTTCCAGAGCCCGATACTCTTTTCTGTACCGATGGATCGCCAGAATAGTTTACGCTACCCGAACCGCTGATTACGGCGTTGATCTCTTTTTCGGCATTTACATTAATATTGCCCGAACCGCTAATGGTGGTAGACAAAGTGCCTACGGAAAAACCTTTTCTGCTAAATGAGCCCGAGCCACTTACTACAATGCTGGCATCATCTGCACTGCCAGTAAAATTAAGTGCACCCGAACCACTGATTACCCCACTAAAATTGGTAACATCGGCACTGGCACTAATACTGCCCGAGCCACTTAGAACAGCAGATAGCGAACCGCCTTTGATATTGCCATTAACGCTCATTTTGCCTGAACCGCTCATGACAAGGTTTTTGATGGTTTTGGCACGGATATAGGCTACGATTTTTTTGTTTTCGTATTTTTTGCTCCAGCTTGTCCAGCTGATTTCTGGTCTGATGGTTAGGGTATTATTCTTTACTTCGACAACCAAAGAAGAAATAGCTTCGGCATCGCCTTCAAACCTGATTCCTTCGCTATCGCCTAATTGGATTATTACATCAATAGGGCCGCCTGCGGCAACGCCGTTATAATTTTTTACTTCCTGATTTTGTTTTTTGCCTTTGTAAGAACCAATATTGATTGGATATGCAGTTGCTAAAACTGGCTGTAAACTTAAGCTGGCCAATACCAGGACAAAGCTTAATGAGAATAATAATTTTTTCATCGATTTAATAAATTTGTTTTTTAAATAATGAAACTGACTTTTGGCGGTTTCATGGTCTATAAATTTGTTTTTTGGAAGTTCATTCCCTAGGTTCTAATTATAAGACGCAGGCCTTATATGAAAAGTTGCATGGCTGGAGAAAAAATTAACCGATCGTTCTCCAAGGCCTGATCCGAGAGCGGCGATTTTGTCATTCCGAGTGTAACGAGGAATCTACTCGAGGGTAGATCCTTCACTTCGTTCTGGATGACAAACCCTCCGCGATCTTACTCAACAGATCCTGAATCGGGGTTCAGGTGATGATAGAAGAAAAATTAAAAAGCTAATCTAGTTAACCCAGATTAGCTCTCTATTATGCACTGTTGGTGAAGTATACCAACAAAGGACTAATTACTCTGCTTTTTTAACTTTAACGTAGAAATTAGGTTCTGTTTTAAAGTTGTCCATATTTACAGAAGCGTCTATTTTAACAGTTTTCCAATCATTGGTTGGATTGATCAACGTATAATCATCAGCTTTTAATGAGACTTTCACTGGCATATCAAATCCTTTTACATCGGTAATCCAACGGTAAGACAATATACCGTTATTGATTTTGTACTCCAATACCGGGATATTCGAATACCTTAAATATTGGTCAAAAACCTTATCCAATTTGATGCCGCTTTGCTTCGAAATGTAATTCTCAATGTCGGCGGTGGTTACGGTTTTATGGTAGAAGGTCTGGTTCAAACCTCTTAAAATCGACCTGAATTTTTCGTCATTGTTAATCAGTTGGCGGATGGTATGGATCATGTTCGCGCCTTTTGGATACATATCTCCGCTGCCTTCTTTATTTACGTTGTAGGGGCCGATAATAGGAGAACGGTTGCCTATACCTTTGCGCAAACCAATGGCATAGGTGTCGCCGGCTTTTTTGCCTTGTGTAGATTCGGTAAACAAGGCCTCCGAATAGCTGGTGAAGCCTTCGTGTACCCACATATCGGCAATATCCTTGGTAGTAATGTTATTGGCAAACCATTCGTGCCCACTTTCGTGTACGGTGATGTAATCCCATTTCAACCCTAAGCCGGTACCTGACAAATCATTGCCCAAATAGCCTTTTTTAAATTGATTGCCATAAGCAACGGCACTTTGGTGCTCCATGCCTAAGTGTGGGGCTTGAACTAGCTTGTAGCCATCTTTATACCAAGGATAAGGACCAAACCAGTGTTCAAATGATTCGAGCATCGGTTTTACGTCTGCATCCCAATGTGGACGGGCTACTGCACTGTCTTCTTTTAATGCCCAATAGTCGATAGTTAATGGGCCTTTTTCGCCATTATAGGTGTCGGTCCAGTGGGCATATTTGCCGATATAGAACGATACGGTATAATTGTTAATCGGATTGGCAACAAACCAGTTGTGCTGTTTATAGCCATCAGGTTGATCTACTACACTACGCAGGCGACCGTTAGAAACTTCGTCAAGATCTTTAGGCACTGCAATACTGATCAGCATGCTGTCAACCTCATCGCTTTGATGGTCTTTGGTTGGCCACCACACACTGGCTCCCAAACCTTGGCAGGCCACAGAAACGAAGGGATTGCCCGCTTTGTCTTTTTTAAAGATAAAGCCACCATCCCAAGGCGGGTTACGGGCAACTTTTGGATTGCCGTTGTAAAATACCGTGAAACGATCTTTGCTGCCTTTTTTAATGGCTTTTGGGAAAGTAACAAATACAGCCCCAAATTCACGGGTGTAAGGAAGTTCGGCACCTTTGTAAACGATCTTGTCTATTTTAAGGTTTTCGAACAGGTCGAATTGCAATTTGGTGAAATCTTGAGTGGCTGTAAAGGCAAATTCATTGCTGCCGCTTACCGATTTTTCGTCCAAATTGATCTTCACATCCAGGTGATAGTAATTGATGTCGTAACAGGTGCGCAAAGGCGTAAGCATTCCCCTCAGTGTATCTGCACGGGTATAGGTTTTTTTTGAGGCCATTAACTGGGCATTTGCTGTAATACCGAACAGCAACAGGGAAAGGGCCGATAAAAGTATTCGTTTCATCTATTTTTTTATTTGTTTTTAGTGATCAGATGGAGCCTTTGACGATTAAAATAATTATTGCATTGTGTGTTAACAATTATTTTAATCGTGTCGGGTTCATTATATAGCTTATTATGGTTTTAAAACATTAATGGTAATAAAGGAACTGTTAAAGGTATCGTGATAAATTTTATGCGTTGCTTTCTGGAAATCCTTCGGCTCTGCCTGATAAATGTCCATAAATTGTTGCGGATTTCTATCGGCTAAAGGAAACCACGAGTTTTGGATCTGGATCATGATGCGGTGGCCTTTTTTAAAGCTATGGGCTACATCTGGCAAGGGATAATTCACTTTGGTGATGGCACCAGGCACAAAAGGTTCAGGCTTTTCGAAACTGTTGCGGTATTTGCCGCGCATAATTTCGCCTCTTACCAGCATTTCATAACCGCCCATTATCAGGTTTTTAGGATTTGGTTTAGGGTTAGGCGCATCTTCTGGATAAACATCAATCAGTTTCACTACATAATCGGCATCGGTACCCGTTGTAGAAACTACCAAATTGGCCAAAACAGGACCGGTTAGGGTGATGTCTTCAGTTAGCACATCAGTTTGATAGGTTTTTACATCTGGCCTGCGTGAGGCAAAGCGCTGATCGTCTATCATGTATTCGCGCGATCGACTTGACTGAATGCCATCCTGATAAGGCACCGGCTGATTGGGATCGCTTACATATTCATCCCAGCTATCGGTACGGCCAACTTTTTCGAAAGCCAATTTGCCGTTAGGATGCAGGTACAGGTTTTTGCTTTCTGTTTCGGCTGGTGGCCAAGAACTGAATTTTTTCCATTCGTTGCTGCCTGTTACAAAGATATTGGCCTCGGCTCCGTTAAAGCTGCCTTCGCCTTTGAGGTAATATTTAAAGAAAGGAAGTTCTAAGTTCTCCTGGTAGTACGTACTGGTGGCTTGGCCAAATTGGATATCGCCAAAGCTGCTGCCTGTGCTGCGCACCCAACCCCCATGGAACCAAGGTCCGGCTACCAAAATGTTTTTGGCTCCCGGGTTTTGTTTTTCAATGGCTTTATAAGTGGCAAAAGTACCATAAGCATCTTCGGCATCGAAAAAGCCACCCACTACCATTACCGCTGGCTTTACATTGGTTAAATGTGGTAAAATAACTCTTGCTTTCCAGAAGGTATCCAAGTCTGGGTGTTTAAATAAATCGTTCCAGAACTTAATGCTGTCGGCAAAATATTTGTCTTTAAGATTTTTAACGCTTCCTGCCTCTAAATAAAAGCGGTAGCTGTCTTGAATAGGAAATTTGAAGCCTTTCGGGCCTTTGTCTGGCGTAATCGGTTTTGGGCGAGGCACACCGAAGCTGCTCATAAAACTAAAGGCATCCTGTAAGAATAAGACACCGCGATGGTGAAAATCATCACCCATGTACCAATCGGTTACCGGTGCCTGTGGCGATACCGCTTTTAAGGCAGGGTGGGCATTGGGCAATGAAGTGGTCGAATAAAAGCCAGGATAAGAAATGCCATAGATACCCGCATTGCCATTGTTGTTTGGTATGTTTTTAACCAACCAATCAATCGTGTCGTAAGTATCGGTACTCTCGTCGATGTCTTTTTTGCCTTTTTTGGTGGTTTGTGGCCTTACATCTTCAAAATTACCTTCACTCATCCATCGGCCACGCACATCTTGATAAACGAAAATAAAACCTTCTTTCATCATTGCGGGGAAGTAGCCCAAGCTCAGTTTGTATTTGTCTTCGCCATAGGGCGCAACGGTATAAGGCGTACGGTTAAGCAGGAATGGATATTTTTTGCTTTGGTCTTTCGGAATATAGATAGACGTAAACAATTTAACGCCATCGCGCATTGGAATTTGCCTTTCTATTTTGGTGTAATGGCTACGCACATAAGCAGAATCTGTCTCTTGGGCAAAAACTGCAGCAGATAGGCAAACTAAAGCTAAAAATAGGATTGATTTAAGGTTTGTCATGGCTTATTTAATTACATCAACTTCGATGAAACTATCGTTAAATACGGTCTGTGTAGCTTTGATATAGTCGGCATCTGTTGCTTTATAAGGATTGGCTACAAACTTTTGCGGATTGCGTGCGAACAAAGGGAAAGCCGTGCTTTGTACCTGGATCATAATGCGGTGACCTTTTTTAAAGGTGTGCAACACATCTTGCAAACGGAAGTTCACGTCTGTTTTTTGGCCTGCCACCAAAGCCTCAGGTTTTTCGAAACTGTTGCGGAAACGAGCCGGCATAATTTCCGAACGTACCATTTGCCAATAATTGCTCAAGGTAATGTTCTTGTTCGGCATGTATGGGTTGTTTTGCTCGTCGGCAGGATAAACATCGATCAGTTTCACAAAGAAATCGGCATCGGTACCGGTAGTTGCAATTTTAAGGTGCGACATGATTTCGCCACCCAAGGTTATATCTTCTGTTAAAACATCGCTTTGGAAAACCAACACATCTGGTCTACGGCCGGCAAAACGCTGGTCCTCGCTCATGTAATTGTGAGGAGTAAAGCCAGTGGTAGTGGTGATATCTTCAGTATACGGAACCGGTTTTAACGGATCGCTCATATAAGAAACCGAACCAGCACTCTGCGCTTGGGTAAAAGTCAGCTTGCCATCGGCACCCAAGAATAATTTTTGCTTGCTGACATTAGTGGCTGGCCATTTATCGAATTTGTCCCATTTTTTTAAGCCGGTATCAAACATGTAGGCTTCTGGCAAACTCGAATTTTTGTCGCCATTACCTTTTAAAAAGTGGCTGAAGAATTTCGATTCGATCTCCCTTTGGTAAAAAGTAGCAATGCTGTCGCCAAAATATACATTGCTGTGCATGGTATGTCCGGTTTCGCTAGACCAGCGGCCATGGCCAAACGGCCCCATTACGATGGTATTATAGGCATTAGGATTTTTCTTCTCAATGGTTTTATAAATGTTCAACGGACCTGAAAGATCTTCGGCATCGAACCAGCCGCCAACCGTCATTACTGCGGTTTTTAAGTTTGGCTGGTAGTGTTTAAGCAAACCTCTTTTTTGCCAAAACTCATCATAGCTTGGATGGTTAACCGTTTCCTGCCAATAAAAATTGTCTTTGTAATATTTGTCGGCATTGGTTAAGGGGCCAAGGTCTAGGCCGAACTGATAACCATCTCTAGTACCAGGTCTAATCGTTTGGCTACCATACCAAGCGGTAGTTGTGGTATCTTTTTTCTGAACCCCGAATACCGGGAAAGTAAAGAAATAGCTTTGTAAGAAGGCGCCATTATGATGGAAATCGTCGAAAAAGAAATCTGAAATTGGAGCTTGAGGCGATGAGGCCTTTAGTGCCGGGTGATTGCTTAAAATACCTGCAGCGGTATAAAACCCAGGATAAGAAATACCCCATTGGCCTACATTGCCATTGTTGTTGCTTGCATTTTTGATCAGCCAATCGATGGTATCATAGGTATCAGAACCTTCATCAACATCGGTTTTGGCTTTTTTGTTATCAATAACCGGCGTCATATTGGTAAAAGTACCTTCGCTCTTGTAGCGGCCACGTACATCTTGGTATACAAAAATATAACCCTCTTTCATCATGGTAGCAGATGGACCTAAACGATTGGGATATTTGCCAACGCCATAAGGAGCGATGCTATAGCAGGTGCGCTGCATCATGATCGGGTATTTTTTCTGTGCCGAAGCATCTTTTGGCGTATAGATAGCCGTGAAAAGCTTTACCCCATCGCGCATGCTGATGTAGGTTTCGGTTTTGGTGTAATTGTCTTTCACATAGGTGTTTTGGGCCATGGTACAAGCAGACACCAATAGAAAGCCAACCAGTGTAGTGATCAATTTTAAGCGGTTCATAATTAAAGGATAGGTTATAAACTATAAATATAGAAAAAGCCCATTTCAAAAAGCGAAGTATTTAAAGAAGTTACATTTTTAGGCTAGGTCTGGAAGTCGGAGGTCAGGAGTCAGAAGTCCGGAGTCAGAAGTCCGGAGTCGGAAGTCGATAGTCGTGGGAGGTAAGAGGGAAGATGGAAGATGGAAGATGTGGTGGTTACGTAGCAAAGGAGTTGCTTTGAGAGCTATCAGAGCGGGAGGGCAGCGTGGAGATGGATAAACAAGATGTCAATCCTCCAATCGGCCATTGAACCACGGGAGTGTAACATTCCGAAAATCAGGCTCAAAACATTCAAACCTATTCCTTAACTTTGTGCCACAAAAAAAGATCTTTACTATGCAATACGATGTAGTTGTTATTGGCTCGGGACCGGGCGGTTATGTAGGTGCCATCCGTTGTGCACAATTAGGCCTAAAAACGGCCGTAGTCGAAAAATATAAAACTTATGGCGGTACCTGCTTAAACGTGGGTTGTATTCCATCAAAAGCCTTATTGGATTCTTCTGAGCATTACCACAATGCAGCGCACACGTTTACTACGCATGGAATCAATCTGAAAGATCTAAAGGTAGATATGAAGCAAATGATTGCCCGCAAAGACGATGTGGTGTTGCAAAATACTGCTGGTATCACTTACCTTTTCAAAAAGAACAAAATCGATGCCTTTGAAGGCGTAGGTTCTTTTGTAGATAAAAACACCATTTTGGTAACCAAATCTGATGGCTCTACCGAAACCTTGAGCGCTAAAAACGTAATCATTGCTACAGGTTCTAAACCTACAGCATTGCCGTTTTTGCCAATCGATAAAAAACGCATCATCACTTCTACCGAAGCCTTAAACATTAAGGAAGTGCCAAAAAGCATGATAGTAATTGGTGGTGGGGTAATTGGTTTGGAGCTAGGCTCTGTATATGCCCGTTTGGGAACCAAGGTTTCTGTGGTTGAGTTTATGCCGTCTATCATCAGTACGATGGATGCGGGCTTGGGCAAAGAACTGCAACGCGTTTTGAAGAAAAGCTTGGGCATGGAGTTTTACATGGGCCACAAAGTAACTGGCGCAACCACCAAAGGCAAAACCGTAACGGTAACTGCCGATAACCCGAAAGGCGAAGCCATTAAGCTAGAAGCCGATTACTGCATCGTTGCCGTAGGCCGTACAGCTTACAGCGAAGGTTTAGGTTTAGATAAAATTGGAATTACTGTTGAAGAAAGAGGCAAGAAAATTCCGGTTAATGATCATTTAGAAACTTCGGTTAAAGGCGTATATGCCATTGGCGATGTAATTAAAGGCGCCATGTTGGCCCACAAAGCCGAAGACGAAGGTATTTACGTGGCCGAAACCATTGCTGGTCAAAAACCACACATCAACTATAACCTCATTCCTGGTGTAGTTTATACTTGGCCAGAGGTTGCTTCTGTAGGATATACCGAAGAGCAATTGAAAGAGCAAGGCGTGAAATACAAAGCGGGTTCTTTCCCTTTCAAAGCAAGTGGCAGGGCCAAAGCGAGTATGGATACCGATGGCTTTGTTAAAGTATTGGCGGATGTTGCTACCGACGAAGTTTTAGGTGTACACATGATTGGTCCACGTGCGGCCGATATGATTGCAGAAGCTGTAATTGCAATGGAATTCCGTGCTTCGGCCGAAGACATTGCCAGAACTTGCCATGCACACCCAACTTTTACTGAGGCCTTAAAAGAAGCCGCCTTGGCTGCTACTGATAATAGAGCGATTCATATTTAGTCGGAAGTCTGTAGTTAGGAGTCCGAAGATATAATTGAACATCCCGTGGTTTTTGCTACGGGATTTTTTGTTTTTGGTGAGTTTATAATTTGTTAACAGAATGATAACGGGGCGCGAACAATTCTGTGTCAACGGCTAAATATTTTTGCCGTAAAACAGATAAGACATGAACTCAAGAAAATTATTTAACGCATTGTTAATTGCGACAGTGGCTTTTGCGTCTTGCAAAAAAGACAAGAAAACCGACGATCCAACTCCAGATCCTATTGTTGCAGAAGATCCGGCAAGTTTTAAGGAGACTGCCACTATTGATTTAGGTGGCGAGGCATCTACAGAAATCGCAGCCTATGATCCGGCAACCAAAAGACTATTCGTGGTTGATAACGAAACTACTGCCAAAGTAAACGTGATTGATTTAAGCAAGTATCCAACCGTAACCAAAATCAAAACCATCGATTTTGCAAACAGCAGCGCTGCAACAAGCGTTTCTATCTATAATGGTTTCTTGGCAGTGGCCTTAGGTGGCGCAACCAGACAAGATAACGGAAGCATCGCCATTATAAAAGCCTCGACCTATGAAGAAGTAAAAAGGGTAGCGGTTGGCGCTTTGCCAGATATGGTAACTTTTAGTCCAGACGGCAACTATATTCTTTCTGCAAACGAAGGCGAACCGAGCATGGATTACACGATCGATCCGGTTGGTTCAATCTCGATCATCAACGTAAAAGACAACTATTCGGTTAAAACCATGGATTTCTCTGGCTTCGAAAACCAAAAAGCAGCTTTAATGGCGAATGGCTTTAGGGTATACGGACCAAATGCTACTTTGGCCAAAGATACCGAGCCAGAATACATCAGCGTTACGCCTGATAGCAAAAAGGCATACGTAACCTTGCAAGAAAACAATGCCGTAGCCGAAATCGACATCGTTGCGGGCACCATCAACAAAATCATGCCTTTGGGCACCAGGGATATCAGCTTAGCAGAAAATGCTTTCGATGTAACAGAAGACAATAAATATGAGGCGAAAGCCTGGCCGTTAAAGGCTTATTATTTGCCTGATGCCATTTCTTATTTTACAGCTGGCGGTACAGGTTATTACGCTTTGGCCAACGAGGGCGATACCAGAGAATATGATGCCTACGAAGAGGAAACAACTGTGAAAAAGGTAAAACTCGATGCAGTTAAATTTCCAAATGCAGCTACGCTTCAGCAAGATGCCAACATGGGTAAGCTCACCATTACAAAATCTGCCGGCGATACTGATGGCGATGGCGATTACGATGAGTTGTATGCGGTTGGCGGAAGAAGCTTAAGCATTCACAACGCTTCTAATGGTCAGGTGGTAGCCAATATTGGAAAAGACCTAGAGCAACTTGTTGCCAATGCAGGTAAATACGATGATAAACGTTCTACCAAGAAGGGTGTGGAAGTTGAAGGTGTTACCGTTGCGCAAGTAAACGGACAAACCTTGGCATTTATTGGCATGGAGAGGGTAGATCAGATTGCAATTTATAATATAGACAATCCGGCTGCCCCAAAATTTGTGCAGTTGTTTACTACCGGTGATGGACCTGAAGGCCTTCTTTTTGTAAAACCAAAAGACAGTCCGAATGGCAGAAGCTTATTGATCGTTTCGGGCGAGTACGATGGAACGGTTAAATTCTATCAGCCAGATAAATTATAGGCTCATAATTCCCAACGTCATATCAAAATCAAAAGCCAGTATTTTTACTGGCTTTTTTTGTGGTTTTCTCGGCTAATTTGAAGAAATTTGCATTTCTATTTTCTATCCCTTAATTTCTACCCATGCCTGAAAATGCCGACCCCATTCTTGCTTCAACTGCAATAGTTCATCCTTATAGCAAGAAAAAAGTACGGTTGTCGGTCTCGCTTTTTTATTTCGGACAAGGCCTATGCTTTGCTTCTTGGGCCAGTAGAATTCCAGATTTAAAATCAGCGCTGCAGCTTTCTGATGCACAACTGGGCAGTATTTTATTGGCTCTGCCTTTGGGACAGCTACTTACCATGCCTATTTCTGGACGTTTAACCACCATTTTTGGCAGCAAACGCATGCTGACTATCGGTGCTCCTTTGTACGCATTGGCTTTAACCAATTTGGCTTTGGCCAATACGGGCTGGCAACTGGCACTGTTTCTGTTTCTGTTCGGCATTACGGGCAACCTCTGCAACATTGCCTTAAATACCCAAGGCGTAGCTGGCGAAACCTATTATGGCAAGCCTATCATGACTTCTTTTCACGGCGCATGGAGCGTTGGTGGTTTTTCGGGTGCACTGGTAGGCCTGCTGATGACAAGTTTGCATTTATCGCCTTATATGCATTTTTGCATTATTGCTATTCTTGCATTTGCACATATCGCCATTAATTATCGGTATTTGTTGGAGGCCAAAAAACCTACCCAAACCGAAAAACCAAAACTGTTTACCAAACCTCAAGGGGTATTGGTGCAATTGGGCATTATTGGGTTTTGCAGCATGGCCACAGAAGGAGCGATGTTCGATTGGAGCGGTGTTTATTTTAAGGAAATCGTTCAGGCGCCACATGCGTTGATCATTTTAGGCTATACTTCTTTTATGATCATGATGGCTACGGGCAGGTTCCTGGGCGATAAGGTCATTGCTGCTTATGGCAGAAAAAGATTGTTGCAGGTAAGTGGAGTAATCATTTCAACAGGCATGTTTTTATCGGTTGTTTTTCCTTACCTCGTGCCAGCCACTATTGGTTTTATGATGGTGGGAATAGGCGTATCGGGCATTGTGCCAATGGTTTACAGCATAGCTGGAAATAACACCAAAGTAGCTCCCGGCATTGCCTTGGCCATGGTTTCGGGAGTAAGTTATTTTGGCTTTTTAATGGGCCCGCCCTTAATTGGCTACATCTCGGCATTGTCTAGCCTGCGGTATTCTTACGCCGTAATTGGTTGCTTTGGTATTTGCATTAGCCTGATTGTGGCAAAGGTTAAGGCCATTAGGTAATTGGTTCATTAGTGGCTAGCTGATCAGAGGATTGGCTGATTTCTGGACTTGTCATGCTGGACACCGATCCGGCATCTAAACTCGAAAGGATCTTTTTCTATTGCTTTGAAGCGCAATACCCTTGTTTAGGTTAACGTCAGTCCAACTTTTCGCTGTATCTTTTTTGCCAGCAAAGGCAAAAAAGGATGCCGCTTCAATTTGGGCTAGTTTATGTAGGCAGGTGCAACCAACATAGTTGCTGCATTTGCCACGGCATGCTGCCGTGCTTTTCAAAAAACCTTCAAAATCGTTACCCCAGGTTAAAGGATAAATCTATCTCGAGGCAGATCCTTAGCTACGCTCTGGATGACAAATCAAAATAAAAAGCCCTTTAATCTTTTGACTAAAGGGCTTTAATTGTTATAAATTGAGGGAGTTTAGTGCGCTGGACTATCTGTTTCAGGGTGTACATCAATGTGCGCCTCTTTTGCAACAGGTTTTTTCTTGAACCAGCCTTTAATGGCCCTCGAATTTTTATCCATTACGATATACATACAAGGAACCAGAATCAGGGTTAAGAAAGTAGCAAAGCTCAAACCGAAGATCATTGTCCACGATAATGGCCCCCAGAATGCTACGTTATCGCCACCAAAATAAATGTGTGGATTTAATTCTGTAAACAGTTTAACAAAGTCGATGTTCAAACCTACTGCCAAAGGAATTAAACCTAGCATGGTAGCTGTTGCAGTAAGCAATACCGGTGTCATACGGGTACGGCCAGCTTCAATCACTGCATCTTTTACGGTACTTCCCTGACTAATCAATAGCTCGGTAAACTCTACCAACAAGATACCGTTCCTTACCACGATACCCACCAAGGCTACGATACCAAGCATCGACATCATTACCGAGAACGGCATGTTAAAGAGCATACAGCCACCCAATACACCAATCAAACTGAACAATACCTCTACCAAAATAATGATAGGCTTGCTGATGGAATTGAATTGCGTTACCAAGATGATCAAGATCAAACCAATGGCGGTTAAGAAAGCGGTACCTAAAAAGCCCATGGTTTCTGCCTGTTCTTCCTGGTCGCCGGCCATTCTGATTTCTACGCCTCTTGGTACCTTAAATTGAGCAACCTCTTGAGCCACATTGGCCACCACTTGATTAGGGTTGGCATCGCTCAATACGTTTGATGAAAGGATAATAATTCTTTTTTGCTGCTTGCGCTTAATGCCACCGTAGGTATTTACATAGTCGATATTTGTGAAAGAAGAGATTGGCACTTGTCTGATTTGCCCACCCATGGCCATATCGCGATAAGTCATCTTCATGTTGCGCAATACTTCCAAGTTGTTTTTCTGGTCGTCTTGAGCACGAACGTTGATTTCGTAATCCTCTTTGTCATCCCTAAATTTGGAAATTTCACGCCCATATAGAGCTGCACGCAAGTCAAGTGCAATTTGACCAGTGTAAATGCCTTCACGATTAGCCCTTTCTCTGTCGATATCAAAAATTACCTCAGGCTTGTTGTTCTGGAAGTCTGATCTCAATTCCTCCACACCGGCAATCTGCTTATTTACCAAATATTTCTTTAATTTTTCTGATGTGTTTACAATCGAATCCAGGTTATCGCCTGTAATTTCGATACTGATTGGCTTGGCTGTTGGTGGACCGCCTTGTTCTTGGGCTACAGATATCTGAGCACCAGGAATGCCCTTAACGGCTTCCCTTATTTTATCCAGATAGGTGGCCGTATTTACACCGTTACGCTTGCCAAATTCAACAAAAGCTACGGTCACTTTGCCCTTATTTGGATATTCGCCCTGATCTTCATCTTGTGGATCGGTTACACCTACGGTTACGTTCGAAATAATTGAGGTAACCACCGGATCTACACTGCCATTTTTAGTCAAAACTGCAGTAACTTTTTGTTCAACATTTCTTACTACTTCATTGGTATAAGCTTGGTCGGTACCTACCGGCAGACCTACATATACATACACGAAGTTTGGATCGGCAGAAGGGAAGAAGATGATCTTTTGTCGTCCACTGCCTACCAAGGCACCAAAAACAATTAGGGTTAAAAAGAACAAGCCGAAAGTTCCCCAAATTAGTTTTTTAGGATGCTCAACCGCCCAATGCAATACTTTTACATATCTATTTTGGAAACCAGGCCAAACCTTGTTCTGGAATGTTTTAACTGCATTAGTTAAGAAGAAATGGTTGAGCAGGTATAATAAGGCTAAGAAAACTACAAAGTTACCTACGCCAATATTAATCAGGTAACCTATAAGGGCAATACCGCCCATAATCAATAGGGTTTTTCTGGTCTTCTTGTCGAAATGTGGCTTTTTATTGGCCGAATGGTCGTCATGTGTCATAAAATCTACCGCAAATACTGGGTTGATGATATAAGCTACAATCAATGAGGCAAACAAGGTTACAATTAAGGTAACCGGTAAAAAGAACATGAACTTGCCAATAATCCCTGGCCAAAACAATAAAGGGAAGAAGGGAGCTAGCGTGGTTAAGGTACCTGAAAATACCGGAACGAAAACCTCACCTGCAGCTGTTTTGGCTGCCTTTACAATAGGCACCTTGCCATTGTCGAAAATACGGTGGGTATTCTCGATTACCACAATCGCATCATCTACCACAATACCCAATCCCAACAAGAAAGAGAAGAGTACGATCATATTCATGGTAAAGCTGAAGCCGAATAGCCCTCCCAAAAATGGCATTGCCAAGAAGGCGATGAACATGGAAAGTGGTACAGACATGGCCACAAACAGGGCATTGGTTACCCCCATAAAGAACATCAGAATGATGGTTACCAAGATAAAGCCAATGATAATCGTGTTGATCAAATCGTGTAGGGTTACACGGGTTTGGTCAGATTGATCGCCAGTGATTTTGATCTCTAAGCTTTTTGGCAAAGAGTGCTCTTTCATATCGGCAATAATCTGATTGATTTTATCAGAAGCTTCGATTAAGTTTTGGCCAGAACGTTTTTTAACGTTAAGTGTAATTACGTTCTTGCCATATAAGCGGGCATAACTATTTTGTTCTTTAAAGGCATCCTTTACTTCAGCAATATCTCTGAGGTATACAGCGGCGCCGGTAGGGGTTTTAATGACCAAGTTGGCAATCTGCTCTGCATTTTTAAACTCTTTTTTAATGTTGAGCGTACGGCGCAGGCCATCCATTTTTACAGTACCGCCCGAAGCATTAACGTTTTCGCCACCTACAGCATTGGCGATGTCTGTAAAAGTGATTTGGGCGGCAGCCATTTTGTTCATGTCAACCGTGATCTGGATTTCTGGATCCAAAGCTCCTACGATGTCAACACCCGAAATTTCTGGCAAAGCCTCAACTCGGTCTTGAATGTCGTCGGCATATTCTTTCAGTTTCTTCAAATCGAAATTTCCAGAAATGTTCAGGTACATGATCGGCAAATCAGATAAGTTGATGTCTTGAACTACAGGATCGTCTGGCAAGTCACTTGGCAAATCTGGTTTAGCTTTGTCAACCGCATCTTTTACGCGTTGTTTGGCGTCTTTAATATCTACATCTGTGCCAAATTCTGCAGTAATGATAGAGAAATCCTGATAAGAGTTGGAAGTAACTTTCTTCAAACCCTGTGTACCCTTGATTTCTTTTTCCAATTGCTTGGTCACCAATGTCTCCATATTCTCTGGGGAGGTGCCAGGATAAGTGGTTTGTATAAAGATTTTCGGAATGATTACTTCCGGAAAGTTCTCTTTTGGTGTAGAGTTGTAGGCAAATATACCTGCAATCGTAATCATGATAGTGATGATATAGATCGCCGTTTTATTATCGATAGCCCAACTCGAAGGTTTAAACTCTTTGTTAACGTCTTTCATTGTTCATGGTTTAGTTTTGAATGATTGAGTTTTGAATGTCAGAATGATTTCGACATGTGTCTATTTCCATTCACTATTCTTTCATTGAATCATTCCTTCATTCACTAATTAATACTTAACCGGATCGCCTTCGTTCAGGTCTTCGATGCCAGTTGTTACGATTTTATCGCCGGCTTTTAAGCCTGATAATACTTCGGTTTTGCCATCAATCGTTCTTCCAACCTTAATGGTGGTGCGTTGCGCTTTTCCGTTAACTACAGCCATTACATATTTTCCGTTCTCAGCATTTTGAATAGCATTAACAGGAACGATAATGGCATTAGGGTTGGAGTAATCCACAACCTTTAATACCGTAATCATATTGGCACGGTATTTTTTGTTCGATGGCAGGTTTACCTCAATGTTAAAGCTTCGCGAAGCCTGATCAACCACTTTTGATGCAAAAGATACTTTGGTGGTCAAGCTGTCTTGCAAGTCAGGGAAAATAACCCTTACATTATCGCCTTGGCCAACTTTGCCCAAATAAGCTTCAGCAACCTGTGCCTTGGCTTTTAAGGTGCTGGCATTGATGATCCTGATGGCTTGCATGCCAGGTGCAGCAGATTGGCCAACTTTCAGGTCCATTTGCTCTACGCTACCAGAAATAGGCGATTTGATTTTGTATTGAGCCAATTGAGTACGCAATACGCTCATCTGGCGCTCTAAACCTTCTTTTTGGCTTTTGGCGTTTAGGTATTGTACCTCGGTGCCGATTTTTTGATCCCAAAGGTTTTTTTGGCGATTGTATAGATTGGTTGATAAATCTAAGTCGGTTTGCATTTTCGCAATGTTCTGACGTAAAACATTATCGTCTACCTGCGCCAATACCTGGCCTTTGCTTACGGTTTGACCAATCTTGGCATAAACGGCAGTAACAATACCCTGTACTTCTGGGTTCACCTCTACGTTTTGCTCGGCATCGACTTTGCCTTGGATCTCTATGTAATTGTTAAAAGCTGCAGATTTAACATCATAAACCGTTACGTCTTTGGTTGCCGACGAATCCTTGCCTCCAACTTCTTTCTCCAGTTTGGCAATTTGGCCATCTAGCTCTGTGCGTTTCTGTTTTAGCTCAGCTAATTCTGCTTTTTTGTCTTTTGGCTTAGAGCAGGCGGCCAAAATTGCAAGGGCTGAAATGAATAATACTCTTCTCATTATGTGATGATTTTGTAAGGTTTAATAAATAATGTTTCCTAGGGCTTTATCCAGATTTACCTTGTTGATGAGCATATCGTATAAAGCATTGATATAGTTGTTTTGGGCTTCCTTAAGCGAACTTTCGGCGGTGGTTACCTCTAAATTTGAACCTACGCCTTGTTCATATTTGATATTGGTTACGCGCAATACTTCTTTAGCCAGTTCCATGTTGCGTTTTTGGTTGTCCAATGAACGCTGTCCATTTAGGAAAGTGGTTTGTGCCTCTGTAACTTCTAAGTTGATTGAGTTCTGCAAGTCGTAAATTTTGTTCTGCGTTTTAAGAGCCGCTAGCTTTGCATTGCGTAAATCGTATAATTTTTGTCCGCCAGAGTAAATAGGAATAGCCAGCTTTAAGCCAATAACCGTAGTAGGAAAGCGCGTGTCATAAAGGTTAGAAAACTTATCATTCTGGTATTGGGCAGAAGTGCTTCCGAAAGCTGATAATGTTGGCAAGAACAGGCTTTTGTAGCGTTTTACATCTAACTCATCCAATCTTTTTTGGGTTTGTAACAACGAATATTCAATCCTGCGCGAATAAGTGGTCGTGTCGTTTAATATTGCGGTCTTATCAATGTTCACGTCCCCAATTTTATCAGTTAAGATCAAATTGCTATTTACGCTCATGCCCATTTGAAATTTCAGCTGACTTAGGTTTAAGGCCAATAGCCTAATTACATTTTCCTTTTCAGTTAATGCGTTGTTGTAAAGCACACTTAATCTATCTGCATCGATTTTTTCTGAAAAACCATTTTTAAACATAGCCTCAGTATCGTTCAGCGATTTTTTCAGACGTACAAGATTGGCATCTGCCAAGGTTAATTTTTCGGCGCTAACCAAAACAGAATAATAAGCTTTGGTTACGGCTACAGCAGTTTCGATCCGCGTACGGCTGGTATTCTTAACCGAAAGCTCTTTATAGGTTTTAGAAGCTTTTAGGCCTACCAAATAAGAGCCGTCAAATAGAAGCTGGTTCACATCTAAGCCAACCGATGAATTGTATTTTACCCCAAATTTTACAGGAATAAAAGTGCCTGGCTGGTTAAAGAACTCTCCTGGCAATAAGCTGGTAGCTACTTTAAGGAAATCTTGAAAGTTGGCATTCGCGCTTACTTGTGGCAAACCAATCCCGATTGTCTTTTTAACCGTGTTTTTGGCTATCTGCTCGTCAATTTGGGCATTCAAAATGCTAACTTGATGTTGTTGCGCATAGTTGATCGCCTCTTGCAAGCTGAAACTGGCCGTTGTATCTTTTTGTTGGGCTTGGACTGGGATGATCCAACTTAAACAAAAGAGTAAAATGTAAAGTTGTGGTTTCATAAAATTATACTTGTGTTGTAGGTTTTTGTTTGTAAAAATGAATGAGTTCTACTCCTTTTTGGTTGCAAATTCCATAAAGGAAATGTTCGGTTATTTCTAGCATTACCTGAGCCAGATTGTATTTGTTCTTCGTGTAACTGTCATGCTGGCTAAAAAGAAGGTCTATCTGTTCCAAGCGCATCTGCGTAATGATGTCTAGTTTCATCTCGCTGCGGTAAAGTCCTTCTGCTATGCCACGGGCCAAATTGTTGTTAATCGCTGTTGTTAATGTATTTTCTTTAAACCCTTTAAATATCAACCAGGCTTTGGGATGATATTTTTGCAGGTCGTAAAAAAGTTTGGGGTTCATGTTAGACAGCAATTGGCTGATGTTTTCCATCGCAAAAAAGATTTCGTGAACCGCATTTTCCGAGTCTGAAGCACTTGCCTTTACTACGCAGTCTTGGTTGCCTATCTTTTCTTTGATCAGGATGTTTACGAGCTCATCTTTGTCACTAAAATGTTGATAAATGGTCTTCTTCGACATGCCCAAATGTTTGGCAATATCGTCCATGGTGACGCTCTTAAAGCCGAATTGGCAAAAAAGCTTGTCGGCCTCTTCAATTATGTATGCTTTGATTTCCAATCTGTAACCCTTCTGAATTTACATAATCAAAACTATGGAAACTTTTTTTAAACTAAAAGTTTCCGTCGAAAAACATTTTATTCACACATTAGTTTCCGCTCTCCCTTATTTTTTACTCGACAAAAGAAACCATTAATTAATAAGTAAAAATGATGTTGTCGGCAAACGGCGGTTTTGAGTAGGTGAATGGAGGGGTGGGTGAAGGTTAAAGGTTTAAAGGCCGAGGATAAAGGGAGATTGAGGAATGGGAAGTAGAGGATGGAAGATGGACGATGGGAGATGTAAGATGGGAAATGGAAAATGAAGGTTTTAGATATTGGCTCTTGTTGGTTTTGTTTGAAGCGCAATATTTCTACGGTTGTTAAAAGCAGTCCGGCTTTTCGCTCTATCTTTTTGCCATAACGGCAAAAAAAGATGCTGCTTCAATCCTGGCTATTTTACCTAGGCTTGTGCATTTAGTTGCAGTACCATTGTTCCTAAACTTGATTGAAACGAATCCCGATTTTATATCGGGAGCAGTGAAAAGCAGGAACAGCTTTAACTAAGAACCACTGTCCTTGCTTTCCAATAAGAACTAGCCACAAATTAACAGATTTCATATATGCCTAAGCATTTGGAACGATGTCGCATAAAAAAAGGAGCCGATTGCTCGACTCCTTTTCAAAACTAAAAGTATATAATTGGGATATTATATTAATGCTCTAAATCGTACTCGTGTACGTCTTTGTGCGTGTATGGCTCTACCATCATTTCGTCAATGGTTTTGCCTTTTTTGTTGAAGCCCAGTTTATCCAACATCATATCGAAGATCAGGTAAACTACTGGTACAACGATCAAGGTTAAAAAGAGCGAACTGGTTAAGCCCCCTACAATTACCCAGGCCAAACCGTTTTTCCATTCGGCACCGGCACCACTGGCCAATGCAATAGGAAGCATACCAAAAATCATGGCGATGGTCGTCATCAAGATTGGTCTTAAACGCGCATGGTTGGCTAGCACCAAGGCTTCGATAGTCGATTTGCCTTCTGCTTTCATGTGGTTGGTAAAATCGACCAGGATGATTGCGTTTTTCGCTACCAGACCCATCAACATGATCAATCCCAAAATGGTAAAGATACCAATCGAGTTATTGGTCAGGGCCAAGGCAAGGAAGGCACCGATAAAGGCCAATGGCAAGGAGAACATTACTACCAACGGATAGATAAAACTATCGTAAAGCGCCACCATAATCAGGTATACCAAAATTACAGAAGCCAATAAGGCGATACCCAAAGTACCAAAACCTTCAGCTTGGTTTTCTTGATCACCCGCCCAAGTGTAGCTTACGCCAACTGGAGCCTTTAATTTTCCGTTCTCTTGTAAGGTCTTCAGCTTTTCTTGAAACTCTGCTACTACCGTTCCTGTTGGCCTACCAACGGATTGAGCCTTAACAGATACTGAAGTAGATTTATTTAAACGCTCCAACTGACTTGGGCCAGAGCCTTCGGTAATTGTTGCAAACTGAGAAAGCTTAACTTGTTGGCCTATACCATTTACGAAGATCAGGTTACGAACATCGTCTATGTTTTTACGGTTGAAATCCTGATACTGGATGTTAATGTCATACTCGTATTCGCCTTTTCTGTACTTGCCGTCGGTATTGCCGCTAAATGCAGTTTGCATGGTTCCACCCACGGTTTGCAGGTTTAGGCCCAAGGCCGACATTTTATCGCGGTCTACTTTTACATTGATCTCTGGTGTTCCTTTTTCTACAGACAATTTGATCTCGGTTGCACCCGGAATGCCTGCCAATACCTTTTGGGCACCTTCTGCATATTTCAAAGCGCTGTCTAAATCAGAACCCATTACCACCAATTGGATAGGCGCGTTTTCTGCGATACCCAAAATACTGATCGGAACGGTTTTAACTTTGGCACCTACCAGTTCTTTTGCCAATTCACGGCTCATTCTGGTGGCGAAAATATCTGAAGATACACCTTCACGCTGATCGCGCTCTACCAATTTTACATTGATCTCAGATTTATAGGCCGTTGCCTGTGTTCCTCCAAAATCGCCGGTTGCCTGACCTACAGTAGTAATCAGCTGTACAATTTCTGGCTGTTTTTGTAAGAAGGCTTCGGCTCTTTGGCTGTAAAAGTTGGTCTGCTCTAGCGAAGCGTCTTTTGGCAATTCGATTTGTACCAAAAACTCGCCTTTGTCTGATTTAGGGAAAAACTCGCTTCCTATAAATCCGGCTCCAGCTAAATACATGGCGCCAACAAATAAGATTACAACCGCAGCAATGGTACGTCTTTTATGGTTTAAAGACCACGTTAAGATAGACGTAACCCAATGGGTGAATTTTTTAAGCTGTTTTTCGAACCATAAAATGAAACGACCAAACATGTTTTTGCCTTCAATATGCTCCAATTTACCAAACCTTGAGAAAAGCAAAGGTACAATGGTGAAAGAGGCCAATAACGAGATTAAGGTAGCCAAAATTACCACGATACAGAACTGGCGCAAAATGTTAGATACCAAACCTGTACTTACGGCAATCGGGAAGAACACCACCACGATTACGAAGGTAATGGAAACTACGGTGAAGCCGATTTCTCGTGTCGCATCTGATGCAGCCCTCACTTTGTTTTTGCCCATCTCCATGTGTCGCTGTATGTTTTCCAGTACCACAATGGCATCATCTACCAAGATACCTACCACCAATGATAAGCCTAAAAGCGACATCAAGTTTAAGGTAAAGCCAAAAAGGCTGATCCCGATAAAGGTTGCGATAAGGGAAGCCGGAATAGAAACCATTACAATTACCGCATTTCTGATGCTATGCAAAAAGAAAAGCATAACGAAGGCCACCAATACTACGGCCAGCATTAAATCGTGGATTACCGCATCTGCCGATTCCAAAGTGAAAATCGAACTGTCGTTTACTATTTTAATATCAAGCTTGTTGGCCTTGTATTCTTCTTTCAGCTTGGCAATAACGGCATGTACACCTTTACTAACTTCTACCGCATTCGCATCGCTTTGTTTGATGATCTGAATGGCGATAGCGCCCTTACGATCGATGCGTGCAATTTTCTCAGTTTCTTTTTGTGCATCCTGTACGTCGGCTACATCGCCTAAACGAATTTGTGCGCCGTCATTTCCGGTAGTTAAAACCAGGTTGCGCATTTCGTCAATGCTTTGGTATTTACCCGATAAACGGATCAATACGTCTTGGTTTTGTGTTTTAACACTACCCGTAGGGAAGTCAAGGTTAGAGGAAAGGATCATCTGTTGCACCTGAGGCACCGAAAGTCCGTAGCCTTGCAGTTTATTGGCATCTAATGCTACTTGGATTTCGCGCTCCGAACCACCAATTAAATTCACCTGCGCAATACCGCTTACCCTCGAAATTACCGGGGCAATACGTTTATCGATCAAATCGTAAAAGGTAATATCGTCCATATTGGCAGAAGCCGACATGGTGATTACCGGTAAGTCGTCTAAAGAGAATTTACTTAACGACGGTGTTTTAACGTCTTCAGGCAAATCGGCAAGGATAGCATTTACCTTACGTTGTGCATCGTTCAGGGCCACATCAATATTGGCCTTGTCGGTTAGCGTAATGGTTACGGTAGACAAACTTTCGAATGATACCGCGTTTAATTTTTTGATGTTCTCCATTGACGATACCGCATCCTCTATTTTCTTGGTCACGGTATTTTCTACCTCGTTTGGCGATGCCCCAGGGTAGATGGTAGAGATGGATACTACGTTGTTAGAGAACTTTGGCAATAGTTCATAGCCCAACGAAAAGTAACTCAATAGCCCCAGTAGGGTAAGCGCGGTAAATACCACAATTACCAGCGAGGGCCTTTTTATAGAAATATCTGTTATCTTCATTTTGTTTTAATAGTGCGTGCGTTGTGCGCAGGCTAATTCATAAATGTAATGTTTGGCTATTTCACTACGCTAACGGCAGTACCTTCGGCAAGGTTGATTTGGCCACTGATAATTACAGTTTCGCCAGCTGCAAGGCCGTCTAAAATTTCAACGTTCTCGCCCAAAATTCTGCCACTTGTTACATTGCGTACTTTTGCAGTATTATTGGTTTTATCCAATACAAAAACCTGGTTGCTGCTTACGCTGCCCACAAATGAAGTACGCGGAATAAGAATGCTAGGTGCCTGTTGAGGGAAGTTGAAAACAGCAGTGCCGTACATTCCAGCCTTCAAGCTGTTTTTGGTATTGTTGGCCACTTCGATTTCAATTGGGAAATTTAAGGTAGCATCTGCTTTAGGCGCAATGAAAGTAATTTTGCCATTGAATTTATCAGTAGGGAATACCGATGATTTGATATCGATCTGATCGCCTAATTTCAAATTGGCCACCTGCGATTCGTTTACGTTTACTTTCAGTTTCAATTTAGAAACATCAACCAATTCAAACAATTGGGTTCCTTGTGCAGTTACAAATGCACCTACTTCAATGTATTTTTTATTTACGATACCATTGATTGGCGATTTGATGCTCGCATCGCTCAATTTTCTTTGCGAAGCCTGTAAGCGAAGCTTGGCATTTCTGGTGGCCAATTTAGCCTGATCCAATTGTTGTTGGGTTACTCCGCCGGTTTGGTAAGAACTTTGGTACCTGGCTTCGTCTTTAAGTGCATTTTGATAAGTGGCTTCGGCAGTTTCTCTGTCGGTATTGATGATTTCGGCATCTATACGCGCTAAAACCTGTCCTTTGCTTACTCTATCGCCTTCTTTTACATAAATGGCGCTCACACGACCGGCATTTTCAGAAAGGAAGTTCAATTCTTGGTTGGCTGCAAAATTTCCGTTTACGTTGAAATCCAAGTCAACCACCTTTTTTTCTACAGTTGCTATACGAACAGCTACTGCACCGCCACCTTTGGCAATATAGGCAGTTTTAGCTTCGTTCTTCTTCTTGTTGTTGCTAAGAACCAGGGCTATTGCAGCAAGGGCAACAGCGATTACAAGGATTATGATAATTACTCTTTTCATCTCTTTTGTTATTGTACTAGCGATTTAATATTTCCGTTTGATTTGATTAATTGTATTTCGGCAATTTTATAGTTTAATAATGCCTGGTTATAGCTGTTTTGGGCTTGGGTTAACGAGTTTTCTGTTTCCAGCAAATCGGTTAGCGAAGCCAAGCCATTGTTATAGTTGTTCTGTGTACTTTTGTAGATCTCCTGGGCCAAATCTGCATTTTTGCGTTGTGCATTAATAGTGCTCAAGTTGTCGCGCAATTGGATTTTGGCATTCTCGTAAGCCAAGTTTAGCGAGTTGGTGGTGTTTGTCCTGTCTTCTTTTGCCTTTCTGATGTTTACATCTGCCTGGCGAATTTTAGAACGGGTTAAGAAACCATTAAAGATCGGCACCTTAAGCGTTAGGCCTATAGCCGAAGAGCCAAAGCCGATTGCCGTACTGTTCGAGCTTAAAAAATCAAAACCATTGCTCTGGCTAGAGTAGGTATAGTTTCCTGTTAGGGCCAATGTTGGATAGTATTCAGAAACATAGGCTTTTCTCTGCAACGACAACAATTTGTCTTGGTTGTTTAGCAATTTGATTTCGGTTCTGTTCGATAAATCAACTGCATCTACCAATTGTGGCAAAGTGCTTACTTGAGTAAGCTCGGTAGCGGGCAAGGTAATCGGTGTAGCCACCGGCATGCCCATGGCATATTTCAATTGGTTTTCTAATTGTGTAATGCCATTGATCGCCTGTTCACGTTGCGTATTCAGGTTGGTCAGGTTTACGTTGATACGATCTACGTCGATCTTTTTGGCCAAACCGTTTTTGTACTGATTGGCAACGATTTTTTCAACCACCTTCACGTTTTTGATGTTGGAGTCTAATACTTCCAATTGTTGCCTGTTTACGAGTACCTGATAATAGTTGTTGGCTACCAATTCTATAATCTGTTCTTCAGTTAACTGAGCAGTAAGGTTATAGTATTCTTCGCTTGATTTTGCAGCTTGCAAGCCTGTAAAAACCTGTTGGTTGAACAATTGCTGCGAAAGCTGAACGCCGGCAGATGAATTCCACTTTTGTCCGAACTTTAAGGTTTGCAGCTGACCACCAAAATCAACAACTTGTTGTCCGATAATGGGATTATAAGTTAAGCCGGCTGTACCTGTCAATTGTGGCAGGGCCTGTGCCCTTACTTCTTCAACCTTGTATCTGCCTCCTTCAATATCCAACCTCGACTTGCGAACATTGGTGTTGTTTTGCAGTGCAAAATTTAAGGCATCCTTTAAGGTAATTTGCTGCTGCGCGTTTACCATTTGTGGCAAAACCATCCCTGCGAGCAGGATGAAAATGAGTTTTGCCTTTTTTATTCTAAGCATGTTATAAATTGATTTTATTTTGGGTTTAATGAATTAAATTTAATGGCTCGCTGCCGGAGCTTCCGTTTGCAGCTTGAGCTTGTTTGCGTAAATATGGGCCAGGCCTGTGAGCGAGCATACGCCGTAAAGGAAATGTTCGGTGAGCTCTACCATAATCTGTGCAAGGTTGTACTTGTTGGTTGTGTATTGGTCATGTTGCGTAAAAATAAGGTCAACCTGATCCAGGCGAAGCTGCGTTAGGATATCGATGTTGATGTCGTCGCGGTATAGACCTTCTTTAATGCCACGCTCCAAATTCTTATAAATCGTTACACGAAGCGTTTTTTCTTTAAACTCCCTAAAGATCAGCCAGGCTTTTGCATGGTATTTCTGCAGATCGTAAAAAAGCCTAGGATTCATGTTCGCCAAAAATGTGTTGGTGCTTTCAATGGCAGCAAAAATTTCGTCTACCGCGTTTTCCGAATTCTCTGCACTGGCTTTGGCTACACAATCTTGTGTGCTGATTTTCTCTGCAATCAATATGCTTACGAGTTCGTCTTTGTCACTAAAATGCCGATAAATAGTTTTTTTAGACATGCCCAAATGTTTGGCTATATCGTCCATTGTTACGCTTTTAAAGCCAAACTGGCAAAAAAGCTTGTCGGCTTCCTCAATGATGTATGCTCTAATTTCCAAATCTTCTCTCCAAATAATAATACTTAGGAAACTTTTTTTAAGTCCAAAGTTTCCATTAGGACAAATTTTTAGCCCCAGCTAAGAGGCTATGTGTAAATTCCTCAAACTACGGCTTTCAAATCGACCGCAAAACTAAGGAAACTTTTTTTAATTCCAAAGTTTCCTGATTAAAATTTTTATTTCCTCAATGAGGGTCATTTCTGTATGTAATTCCATGAGCTTGTATGTTTAAATCCATGGCACAAAGAAAGGCAATAATCAAACGCAGGTCTAGCTTTTATCGGTGAACGGAGGTTTCGGGTAGGTGAAGAGAAGAGATTTTTGGTTTATCCAATAGTTCGTCATCCCGGACTTGATCCGGGATCTGTTTCGATATATGATCTGGATGACAATCTCAAAACATAGCAGCAAGAAACATCATTAGCTAAACCCGGTGGAAGCGGACACGAAGTAAAGCGGACAACGGGACTGTATTTGCCATAACATGTTGCAGGTGCTTTTCAAAAAAAGAGAAATACTGATAATTCATCCAAAAATGCGTCATGCCTGACCCAGATCCGGCCTGCCTGCGGTAGCAGGTATCTCCCCTTGATATAGACCCTGAAACAAGTCTAGGCTGACGATGGAATAAGGATTTATCGAAGGAGATTGCTTCTTGCGCTCGTCTGCTTGCGGTAGGCAGGCAATGAAGATTTTGGACTATGGACTATAGACTTTCGACTATGAACTTCCTTTCTTATCTTCGAACCACAAACTATTAACATGAAAAAAGGAAGAATAGAAGCATTTAGCGATGGAGTAATTGCCATTATTATTACCATTATGGTATTGGAACTAAAGGTGCCGCACGAAAAATTCGAGCTCAGAGACCTTGGTCCCCTATGGCCTGTTTTTTCAAGCTATGTGCTGAGTTTTATCTATGTAGGCATTTACTGGAACAACCATCACCATATGTTCAGCGCTGTAAATAAAGTAAATGGCGCAGTGCTTTGGGCCAATCTGCATTTGCTGTTCTGGCTTTCGATGATCCCTTTTGCCACCTCGTGGATGGGCGAAAATCATTTTGCACCCGCACCGGTAGCCGTTTATGGTTTTGTGCTGCTCATGAACGGTTTTGCCTACGTCATCCTGATGCTCTTGTTGGTTAAACACCATGGCAGCGATTCGCTATTGGCCAAGGCCGTAGGCAGCGATGTAAAGGGCAAAATATCTGTTGCCTGCTATTTGATTGCCATTCCTTGCGCATTCGTTTCCGTATGGATCTCTGGAAGCCTTTTTATATTGGTAGCCTTGATTTGGCTAATTCCGGATAAGAGAATTGAGAATGTGCTGCATGAGGCCGAGGATGAAATTTAATGCCCCAATGGGCTATTCGGCCTTTTTATATACCTTTGTGCTCTAATTCAGAACCATGTCCGTTTTTCAAGAAAATGTATCCCTAAAGCCCTATAATACTTTTGGCATCGAGGTGAAGGCCCGTTACTTTGTAGCGATTGCCAACCAGGATGAGCTAAAAACCGTATTCGCCGATCCATTGGCCAAAACGCAAAAAATATTGGTAATGGGCGGTGGGAGCAATATGTTGTTTACACAGGATTTTGACGGACTGGTTATTAAAATGGACATTCAGGGCATTAGCCATGAGACAGAAGGCAACGAGGTAAGGGTAAGTGCAGGAGCAGGTGTAGTTTGGAACGATTTGGTAAACTATTGTGTAGCAAATGGCTTCGCCGGATTAGAAAACCTCAGCCTCATCCCTGGTACGGTTGGCGCTTCGCCCATTCAGAATATAGGCGCTTATGGAGTAGAGCTGAAGGATGTTTTTTCCTGGTGTACTGCATTTGAAATCGCAACTGGACAAATCAGTACTTTCGATTATGCCGATTGCGAGTTTGGCTATCGCGATAGCATATTCAAAAACGAACTTAAAGGCAAATACATCATTACAGCGGTAGGCTTTCACTTGAGCAAAACTGCACAGCTGCATACACATTATGGTGCAATTAATGCAGAATTAGAAAAGAGAAACATCGTTGAGCCCAACATAGCCGATATCTCTGCGGTGGTATCGCATATCAGGGTAAGCAAGTTGCCAGATCCTAAAACAATTGGCAATGCAGGCAGTTTTTTCAAAAACCCAGTAATTGACAAAGTGCAATTCGAAAAACTTGTCCAAAAATTCCCCGAAGTGGTGCATTACCCGGCAGCCGAGGGAAAGATCAAATTGGCGGCAGGCTGGTTAATCGAACAATGTGGCTTTAAAGGCATAGTGGTTGGAAATACAGGTACATGGAAAAACCAGGCCTTGGTTTTGGTGAACCATGGCGGCGCCAGTGGACAAGAAGTGTATGGTTTTTCAGAACAGATTATCAATGAGGTGCAAGCCAAATTTGATGTAAGCCTTGAACGGGAGGTAAATATATTGTGACAAGGCTGTTTTTGCGTTAATTGATAAGTTTTTTCTTTAAAATAAAATAGGCTTTTCTTTTTTGGTATCATAGTTGTAAGACAAGATTTGATAAAAACAGTTGGCGAACCACTCTCCAAGCTTCTGTTTCTTTTTAAAACTTAAAACCTAAAAACTATGACACAGCTTCAATTTAACCACCAATTGCATGATTATTCTGGCTCATTACAGTCATTCGCTTTAAATTTTACAAAAGATATCGAAGATGCTAATGACTTGGTACAGGATACATTGTTAAAAGCGGTTACTTATTACAGCAAATTCAAAGAGGGAACCAATTTAAAAGGGTGGTTGTTTACAATTATGCGCAATACGTTTATTAATAACTACAGGCGCATGGTAAAAACCAATACTTTAATTACGCAGAGCGAAGATATCTCATCAGCCAATCTGCATTACAGTGCAACCAGAAATGCAGTGGAGAGCAAATTTGTGTTGGGCGATATCCATAAGGCATTGGCCACTTTGCAACCTGAGTATTATGTGCCTTTTATCAAATATTTTGAAGGTTACAAATACCACGAAATTGCTGAAGAATTGGACATTCCTATCGGAACAGTTAAAACCCGTATCCATGTGGCTAGGGGAATCCTAAAAAAATACTTAAAAACCTACGCCAAAGATATGGCTGCTACAGAGGTCTAACATACCTATCAAAACACGAAAAGGCTTCCCGTTTGGGAGGCCTTTTTTCGTTTCATGGCCTGCTGCAAAAAAGATACTGGTTAAACGCAGGCAAAATCCTACTTTTGACAATCGGAAATTAAACCCATTTGCATGAAGAACCTGTTTTTGTGTCTTGATATTTTTCTTTTTCTCGCACCATGGACTTTTTGTTTGGATGCCAAGGCATTTAAGCTAAAGAAATTGAACAAGGCAACTGTTCCTGCACTTTTAACGGGCATCATTTTCTCGGCCATTGCCATTGTATTTACAACTTTTGGCATTTGGGGCTTCAATTCCGAATTTCTGGTGGGTATTTATTATCGAGGTGTTCCGCTAGAATTTTTTCTTTTCTGTTTCAGCTTCAGCTTTTTGGGCATTAACGTTTATCAATACCTAAATGTGCGTTTTCCTAAAAACAGCCTGCAACAGTTCAGCCTTACATTCAGCAACCTGGTGCTCGGCCTTTGTATTGCCTTTAGTTTTTTTGGCTATATGCGCTGGTATACCATGGTGGTATTTGTACTGCTGTTTATCCTGCTGCTGTTTATCGAATACGTTAACAAGATCAGGTTCATGTATCGTTTTTACCGCGCCTTTTTAATGTGCTTGTTGCCTTTTTATATCTGTTTTGGCATCATGAGCAAACTGCCTATCTTGTATTATGCAACTGACCAAACCATAAAAATAAAAGTAATAGACATCCCGCTAGAAAGCCATTTCTATGTAATGACCATGCTTTTGTTGGGTGTTTATTTATTGGAATTCTTTGGCAAACGCGCAGCTAAATAATGGAATTGCCCACCTATACCAAATCTCAGCTCGCACTGCGCAATGGGCAAGACAAGCCCGAAATATGGGTAGCTTTTAAGGGGCTGATTTATGATGTGAGCGAAAGCCGCTTATGGAAAAACGGCAAGCATTACGAGCATTGGGCTGGCCAGGATCTGACCTCAGAATTGCCTGATGCGCCACATACCGAAACGGTTTTTGAGAAGTTTGTGGTGATAGGGATTTTGAGTTGAGAATCAATATATTTAGCTATTCATTTAAATTTTCAGGAATCACATTTTATGGAAATAGTAGATTTTATAGCGGTTCAAGACCTAGAAAGGCAATCCTTGCTTAAGCAGATCCATGATATAATTATCGAGAATGACCTCACTGTTGAACCTAAGGTTGACAGTATGATGGGTAAAGAAATGATCTTATACAATGATCGCGGCTTTTTCAAATATGGCTTGGCCAATACAAAAGCCCATCTCTCGGTACACGTGTTGCCAATTTACATGAATGCAACATTACATGAAAAATATGTGAATCTGTTGCCTAAAGCTAAATTTCAAAAAGGTTGTATCAACTTTAAAAGCGAAGAAGAGGTGCCATTGACGATTGTGGCACAACTTATTCAGGATACTGCAGGAATAGACCTGATTGCTATTAGAGAAGCTCAACTACAAAGCAGAAAAAAGAAAAAAGGCACCAGTTAGTCAATCGCACAAGATGATTCTCTCATCAGCCTACAGCTTTTAAGTTCAGTTCTTTGCGGTACTGAGAGGCACTTTTTCCTGTCGATTTCCTAAAAAACTTATTGAAATGGCTTTCGTCTGCAAAGCCCAATTCGTTCGAAATTTCATTGATCCGCATGTTGCTGAACCTGAGCTTGGCTTCAATCAGTTTAATGCGCAAGTTGGTGATGTACTGCTGTACGGTTTCGCTGGTATGCGTTTTAAAATATTTGCTGAGGTAGCTCTCTGAGATATCGAAATGCCTGCCCAGATTTTCTATTTTGAGCTTTTCTGGATGATAGATATTGGCCTGGATGTAATTGAGCATGGCCACTATTTTCTCTTCCGAATCTTCCTTCACGCTGGCCGGCATGTACTTGGCAATGTTGCGGGCTACAATTACAATGAGCGCATCGACCAGTTTTTTGATCAGCTCTTTGTTATAGAGGTTTTCGTTGTTGTACTCGCCAATTATGGCTTGGGCCAAAGATCTGACCAAAGGCTTATCGGCAAAGTTTTTAAGGATGCATCCCGGTTGGTGACTGGCATTCTGCAGAATAAATTCCAGTCGTTGCTGGTCATCGATATGCAAAGAGTTGGCTTTGAGGTAATGATCGGTAAAACGCAGAAAAAAGAATTCTGTAGTGGTGGCGATATCAAAAGAATGGCAATCTTCTGGCGTGATCAAGAACATATGATCCGGATGGTAATCGAAGTTGCTGTTATTGATGCATTGCTTGCCCGTACCCGATAGGATAAAGACCAATTCAAAAAACAAGTGTTTATGCTCGTTTTTTGGGCATTCGTCTATCTTTTTATAAACGATCTCAAAAGGTTCGTATAGGGTTTCTCTTTTCATGGCAGAAATTTACTGTAAAATCATCCGATAGTACCGAAGTATAAATGCATCGGTACCTCACCTTTGTAGGTACAAATAGAATTAAAAAAATGGGCTATCAATAGCTCCCGATTAAATTTTACACTACAAATATTAAACATTAATCAAATACAGATGAAAATCAAAAGACAAATTTTAATGCTAATTGCACTTACAGTTGGATTGGCATTGCCTGTAACGGCACAAATAAACGAAATACAAGCTCCGGTTTTAGAAGAAGTGGCCAAGTTGGATATCCGTCCTGGCGATGTGGCCGTATCGGCGAAGGGGAGAGTTTTTGCAACCATCCATCCCTTAGGAAGCCAGCAATGGCAGCTGGTAGAAATCAAAAATAAAAAAGCGGTACCTTATCCAAGTTTAACTTTGCAAAAGAATGGCGCCAAAGCCTCCGATGCCCATTTAGATGCGGTTTTAGGTTTGATTTTTGACAGTCAAGACCGCTTATGGGTAATTGATATGGGTTTGGAACTCGGCAAAACCCGATTGTGGTGTTTTGATATTGGGCAAAATAAAGTCATTGAAAAAATTGAATTGCCGACATCAGTTGCTCCCAAAGGCAGTTTTATGGAAGATGTGGCTGTCGATGAAAAAAATGGCTTTGCCTATTTGGCTGATATTGCCAATCTGGGAATTATCGCGTTGAACCTGAAAACCAAAAAAGCAAGACGGTTTAGTGGACATCGTTCGCTTCAGGCAGAGGATGTAGACATGCATATTGACGGAAAGCTGATTTATTTTCAAGGTAAGCCTGCTCGCGTAGCTATTGATCCGCTTACGCTTTCGGCCGACAAGGAAACCATTTATTTTGGGGCCATGAATGGTGTAACTTGGTATAAGGTTCCGGCCAAATTATTCAGAGTGGGGGCAAGCGACTCTACAATTGGGCAAGCCATTCAGAAAGCAGGCATAAAACCGATTAGCGATGGAGCAATTACCGATCGACAAGGCAACCACTACTTTACCAATTTGCAGGAGCATGCCATTAGCAAATTAGGCACTGATGGGAAATTGACAACTGTTATTCAGGATACTAAACTGCAATGGCCAGATAACGTTTATTTGGGTCCTGACGGCTGGTTTTATGTATCGGTTAACCAACTCAATACTACGCCGGCATTTACGGGTGGTACCGATGAGGGAAAGGCTCCCTTTTATCTCTACCGATTTAAATTAAAGAATTAATGAAAAAGGCTCCTCATTGGAGCCTTTTCTATGTTTATTGTTGCTTATTCTTGAGTGATCTCGAAACTGCTTAAGCTTACGAATTCCTGCAGGCGTGCAGCAATTGTTTTTTTATCGAGTTCCAGCAAGCGTTCTATTCCGAATTTTTCTACGCAGAAAGAGGCCAAGGCCGAACCATAGATCAAGGCATTTTTCATGTTGTTGAAGTTCACTGTGCCAACTTGAGCTAGGTAACCGATAAAGCCTCCCGCGAAAGTATCGCCGGCACCGGTTGGATCAAATACATCGGCTAAAGGCAGGGCAGGGGCCGAAAAGATCTTGTCTTCATGGAACAACAATGCGCCATGTTCGCCTTTTTTGATGATCAGGTATTTTGGACCCATGGTTAAGATTTTGTTGGCTGCTTTTACCAAAGAGTATTCCCCAGATAATTGGCGGGCCTCCGAATCGTTAATGGTCAATACATCGATCATTTTAATGGTTTCCAGGAGGTCGTCCATCATAATGTCCATCCAAAAATTCATGGTGTCCAATACAATTAGTTTTGGACGGTTTTTTAGGCGTTTAATTACGGTTTGTTGAACCTGTGGCGTTAAATTGCCCAGCATCAAATACTCGCAGTCCTGATAACTGTCGGGAATGATGGGGTCAAAGTTCTCCAATACGTTCAATTCGGTAACCAAGGTGTCGCGACTGTTCATATCATTGTGGTATTTTCCGCTCCAAAAGAAAGATTTTTCGCCTTCTTTAACCTGCAAACCTTCGGTATCTATTCCGTGTTGGTTAAGGATGTCGATGTTGTCTTGCCCGAAATCATCGCCTACTACGGCAACAATTTTGGTTTTGTTATATAAGTAAGCTGCGGCCAAACTGGCGTAAGTTGCGGCGCCGCCTACAATTTTATCTGTTTTTCCGAATGGGGTTTCAAGGGCATCGAATGCCACAGTACCTATGATTATCAGGCTCATATGTCTTTTGTTGTAATTTTTTTAAAATTTTTTCACTGCAAATATTGCATAAATAATTTAAAAGCCCTAATATTGCATTCCCAAAACAAACAGGGGTATATGTTCAAAGCATATACAACAAGGCGTTTTTGGACAACCGGTACTCCCGAATAGCTCAGCCGGTTAGAGCATCTGACTGTTAATCAGAGGGTCGCTGGTTCGAGCCCAGCTTCGGGAGCTTTAAAGCGGATAACGAAAGTTATTCGCTTTTTTTGTTTAACTGGGCGAGAAGTTTACCCAGAGCATAGCGAGATAAGCCCAGCTTCGGGAGCTAAAGCCTCTAGTAATAACGCTAGAGGCTTTTCTTTTTTTGGATGTTTTTCGATCATTGTTTATTATGATTTAAAATGGGTTTTTGGTTTAAGCCCTCTTTCTGTCTTGATTTTTTAATAGGCTTAAGGAAGTCATCATTTACCGCTTTCTAGGTTTTGAATTTAATTCTTATTGCCTGGGTAATGCATCTGGGCTACTGCCAATGGATTACCTTTCGTTTTTCGCGGCCGGCCGCTTTGCGGCACTGGTCGCTGCAGGATACCTTGTCGATCCTGCCTTCAAAAGTTCTTTTGCAACCTGAATAGCTGCGTATCCAGTCTATGGCTTGACGGATGGCAAATTATCTTTTTTGGTTCGCAGCGTTATATCCGATTTAAAAGCGCTTAGAACGGGTCAGCTAATATACGACCGGCTAATTGTTTTTCAATGGCGAAGTTTGTTAACATGTTTAATACAAAAGGGTTATGAGAAACAATACAATCGCTACCGAAGCTTTTTTCTCAGGGAGGAAAAGCTTTTTTCTGGACTTCGGCCTAGCAAAGAACAACACGAACTATATTACTGTCACCAGCCGGATCGAGGAAAAAGACGGTTCGGAGAGGACTGCCCGACTTTTTATCTGGGAGGAGGATTTTGAGCTTTGGATTTCGGCTTTTGCTTCGCTTTTCCGCTCTGCGGTGGGGACGTTGGAGAAAACGCCCAATCTTTTCAGCCAACTTGGCCCAAAGGGCGAAGGAGGCATCAAATCATGGGAAAGCGATTTAAGGCCAAGGGAAAGGTTTGCCCAGTATGGTGCAGGCGCATTAAGGGACCGGGAACTTGTTACAATGCTGATCGGCTCAGGCAGCGAGGACGCCAGTGCAGTTGATCTTGCCGGGAAAATACTGGCTTCAGTAGGCGATGATCTGAAAAGGCTTTCTTCATTGAGCCATACAGATCTGGCCAGATTCAAAGGGGTAGGGCTGGCAAAATCGAGCTCGGTGCTGGCTGCTCTTTTGCGAAGCAAAAGGAGCCTTTCTTCAGGGTTATTGATGAAGGGGTAATAGAGGGGTAACAAGAATCTGATGTTCCCTGAGAGGATCTATGCGGTAAGCCTCAGACTACAAATCCATGGTGCCTACTGAACAGTTTGGAACGTACAGGGATGGATAGTATTTCCGAAATACACACTATTGGCATCACTATTGTTACTGCTATCAATACTATTATTATCATTATTGCTATAATTAAGATTATTAGCATTATATTTGTATTAATTAATAACAAGAGTAATTACAACAATGGCAACTCCAATAAAACCAACACCAATTCTTTCAGGATCTTCTTCAAGAAGATTCAACAGAGAGCTTACGGCTGGTCAGAGTGTAAAAGCTTCTGCTGCCGAACGAGCCCGTATTACTGATCTTGTTAGTAAAATCTTAGGGAAAAACTCGGGTAAATAAGCTTGAAACTTGCTGATCTATCATTTTCGTCCTTGAACGAAAATTCTGCTATTAAGACTTTTGATTGCGGGCTGGAAGATATAACGGCTTTTTTGCATGATGATGCGCTAAATTATCAATCGGAGAAGATGGCCAATACTTATCTTTTCAACGATGATGACGGAAAGGTAATGGCATTTTTTAGCATTTCTAATGATTGCCTAAATGACACAGGAGTCGATAACGGATTTACAAATACGGTTTGGAATCGTCTGCATCGTTTTTTAGGTCTTTCGAATGCAAAGAGAATTCGCCAGTATCCGGCTATTAAAATTGGAAGACTTGGTGTCCACAAGGATTTGCACGGCTCAGGTGCGGCATACGAACTTATGGATTTTATTAAGGGCTGGGCATTGATTGATCATAAACCCGCCTGCCGATTGTTGATACTAGATGCAATTAATAAAGAAAAGCAATTAAAATATTACGACAGGAACGGATTTAAGTTTCTGCTTGCCGCCGACGAGAAAAGCAAGACAAGAATAATGTATTACGATCTGGAAAAGCTTTCTGAGTAAATTTTAAAGAAAAAAATTTCCAAAAGGCCAATGACATGTTAGCGGCCTTTAAAAATAAATTCTAAATTCGCTATTAATTAAAAACCGCTACAAATATTTAACGGGATTTTTATATTTGTTTGTAATCGATTGATTAAGATATAGTTAGAAAAGGGTGGCGCCTGTCTGTTAATCAGAGGGTCGCTGGTTCGAGCCCAGCTTCGGGAGCTTTAAAGCGGATAACGAAAGTTATTCGCTTTTTTTGTTTAACTAGTCGAGAAATTTATCCCGAGCGAAACTTATTTCTCCAGCTTTTTGATCTGGTTTACGATGTCTTTTCCTCTTTGAATGGAGACTGTCGACAACATTGAATACCCGTTGAGCGACGTGATGTAATCATTATAAAGATATCGATACAATTTAGTCGTGGTGAAGCCTTCCGGATGCGAATTGATTTCATACAGAATTTTTTCCTTAGCTTTCTCCAGCTTTTCTTTTGCTGTATTGACTGCAGGAAGTAAATCCTGATAATATCTTAGAATTGCGTTCCGCAAGGTGTTATCTTCTATGAATGCGATCTTCCCACTAGACTTAAAACCTTCAAAACTAGAATTCATGTTATAAAATGTATATTTACCAGTGATGATCTGCGTGATTTGGTCAATATTCGTAATATTTTTAGTTTCTCGTTCTATGGGCGATAATTTGCTGATTTCGAATTGCTTTTCTCCGATCGTCTTATTTATTTCTATTGTAAGATCTGCCATAAATTCCCTGACTTCCTTCTGCTGATGCCGATGCTCGCTCCATTCATGTAGCCATATCGACAAGCTTAGCGCAAAAACAATGATAATGATCTCTACAATAAACTCTCCCGCCTTGTGCCACAAACTGTGTTCTTTGCTACTCAAGATTTTATGCGTTTTTTTAACATGTTTAATGACTTCCTGATCTGCCATAATATTTTAATTAGCTACTGAAAAACCTTTATTTAAAGATATAAAAAAGATTGTACATATTGTATTTCAGTGAATTATGGCGCAAAGCACAGCGTTGCATCGGGATCAGCCTTTGTTTAGATTACATATGTGATATGGGTAAGCGAGAATAAGAAAGATCAGTCATTTTAGCGCGCATAGGCAGCGATAAAATCAATACAGTATTTATGGATGATCCTGTACAGAATTTGAGCGATATAAACGTATTATCCTTAGTAAGCTGTCAATCTTTTATTTATATCGATATTTTCCAGTGGCGAATCCCAAATCGTTGCAATACTATTAAGGTCAGTAAAGAGATTTTTCGGAAAATATAGCGTCTCGGGAGCTTTAAAAAGCCACGACGAATTCGTGGCTTTTTTTATTGCTATTGAATGAGTTGCCTGATCAATGTACCTGCGCAACACAAAGGTTGCCTAAAGTTTCTCAATAATTTTCGAAGTAGATAGTTGGGCATAGATGAACCAGCCGCTTGGTACACCCCAGCCATTCGGAATGGTCAGCTGTGAGCCAGAGGGCAAGCCATCATGACGGGTAATGGTCAAATAACCAGGACTCGAAGAATTGGTAACTATCCAGCCCGTTGGCACACCCCAGCCACTTGAAATTATAATGCTAGAGCCTGGAGCCATTCCATCAATCCTAGTAATGGTCAAATAGCCTGGGCTTGTAGAATTGGTAACCACCCAGCCACTTGGTGCCGTTTGTCCGCTTTTGATAACCAGTTCATAACCAGTGGGCAAGTCGTCATATTTAGTAATGGTTTTGTACATACCATCAGCAGACCTCCATGTGATAATCCAGCCCAATGGGGTTGGCTGGCTGCTAGGTATGGTTTGTGTTTCGGGTTCACCAGCTAATGTATTGTTCTTTTGTGCAGCAGCAACAGCTAAAGCAGGAATGTTCGATGTGGATTGGTCAATAGAGGCTTCTTTTTTACAACCAGATAGGCTTATTCCTATTAACAATGCAGCGAGGGAATATGATCTTACGTTCATAACAATTGGTTTTGAGATTGATGTTAATTTATTTATGATTCTAGGGTGAAATTTATAGTTATAAGTCTGATAACAAGATAATTATATAAATCTAAAAAAAGATGGTTTGTATGTTAAATAATCGTAACATTTTTAAGTCCTTCATAAAATAAAAAGCCCATCTCTGTTAATAGAGATGGGCTTTTAGGTATGATAGCTTTTTCTTTTTAAGATTAATCGAGCAATGTCCAGGTTTTTCTTGCTTGTACCTGTTGCACCACTTGTTGTTCGGCAACCACAATATTTTCCTTTCTCTGGCCGATGTATTCCAATCCGCTCAATTTATTCCAAAGGCCAACCAATACGGTCATGAATTCGTTTACGGTTTGAAAGGATTCATAGATTTTTTTATGGTCGTATACAATCTCAATGGTTCTGGAAAGCAGCTCTTCAAAATTGCCTGGTGTTACATCTTTCCATTCATAGAAGTATTTCAATAGCTCTTCGCGTTCGTTAGATGCAATCAGTTTAATGGCGGTAAAAAAAGTATGGGCCAAGCTTGAAAAATAGCCAATCAATACCACTGGCGATTCCTTATAGGCAATATTTCTGTAATCATAGAAAATGCCGGCAATATAATCGACCATTTTTTCTGAAATCAGGCGAATGTTCTTCCCTAATACGCTTACGTTTTCCTTTCCAGTTGTTTTGTCTATGATCTTAAAACTAGCCAGCTGCAGGTCGTTCAGCAAAAGGCTAAAGGTTTCGTAATAACGGATAAGCGCAGAATGACTGGTGAGCGTAGAGCTAGGCGGGATGTAATTTCTATTGAGGGTTAATTTTCCATTTTCATGATAAACCTGCCCAATGGTGAGAAAGTAACTGTCTGATAGCTGCGCTGCGATTTCATTTTCCGGTATCACCACAATGGAATAGGCCTTCGCTAATTCTGGATAGCGCAATGGACTTTCTTCAGGATCGGGAATGCCAGCCGGTACACGCTTAAATGGATTAACAACCAGCAAAATCAAATAATTTCTGGGCTCCGATTGGCCGAAGTAATGATTGTGCGTCAATATTTCTCCCGAATCGCTTGGGGTAATGTCGATGTGGCAGCCCTCTGGCGTAATCGCATTGCAAAGCTTTACCCTGATTTCAATCTGATTGGTCGCCTTTTCGATAATGTCGATATCATGCGAGGTCTGATAGCCTGCAAATGGAGGAAGCAGTCCGTAATTGCTGTTATTGAGTCGCAGCGAAGTGGCGTTCCTTACAAAATCTTGTAAATAAAGATCATTGGTCACAAAATGATCGCTAGAAAGCTTCATTCCATTGATCCAATTGATCGGGTTATATTTTAAAGGCTTTATCATGGCTAGAGATTTTAAATAGAGATTTAGATGAATATAGCACTTTCTCCAATTTCATTTGGCTTATTTGCATTTTCAGAAACCCTTTTGGCATAAATGGTTACTTTTTCGGTAATGCCGTTTTGCTTGATGTCCAAATCTGGATCGATGAATAAGTTGCGCTTGAAGAAAGAGGTTTTGATAAAGAAAATCCAACTGTAGCTCTCTTGGTCTACATTTTTGAATTCCACGGGATTCTTGGCAAATTTCAGGTTATAATCGTCGATAAACTTGTGGAACCATACGCCAAAATTCATGTTTTCTGGAGCTTTTACCTTAACCTTTAAAGGCTCTGGATCTGTACTTTTTTTATAAAGTTCCAATTCCAATACCAAGAGGTTGTCAAAATCAACATGATCCATATTGATGTCCAATGGAGTAGGCGGATATTTCCAGATTTTGTAGATTTCCTGCGGAATGCTCAACAAGGAAACATAGGCCCACCAAAAGATCAGCGGTACAAAAAAGACTGCAATGGCGCCTGCGGCCCACCATCCAAAATCGATGGAACCAAGCCAGTTGAAGAGCAACTGAAAAAGGTATAGGCCCAAAACAGCCGAAATCAATGTAGCGAAAAAGATAAAGACTTTTCGCTCCAAAAGCGGATGGGGATAATATTTGGTCAGCAAAAACACATACAAAATTCCAAAAATGATGTAGGTGAGCTGGCAAATGATATAGCCCCAGGGCATAAAATTAAAATCTAAAAATCCGAGCGCGCCCGGAATCGCAAGAATAATTCCAAGAATCAGAACACTTACAATTAGTTTTTTGTTGTTTAAAAACTGGTTCTTCTTATTATATAGCGAAAGTATTGCTGTCGATATTAAAAAAATGAGAGGGAACAGCAGGTACCTGATGAAAAATGATTTGACGTCCATTTAGTTGGGGAATGTTTTATACAAATATAGTATCTTTAGTATTTGATGGCTTGGTTAATTTTCGGGCAATATAAATCTTGTTGATAACAAATAGACAATCTTAAATGTTTAACGAAAAAGGAAAATTGATAAATAACGATTTATTTAGTGACTATAAGGCTGTTACAGTGGCTGCCGCACTGATAGAAAATGGTGCTGTTGACATTGAAGATGTAGAAATAATGCCCAAAGGGGGCGATAAACGCGCATTTGCAAAAGATATCGGCCAATCGTTAAGCTATTTTTCTGAACTGAGGCTTAAAGACCGGCTCAGGATCGAGACCAACCGCGAAGGTTTATATGACATGTTGCCCGAAGGTTTATTCCATCGTGCGCCAAAGGGCAGTGCTTCTTTAGATGAAGAAGGCATGATGAAGGATATTCGGGAACGGAGAGAAGAAGAAAAACAGGCCCGGTTATTTTTTAGCCCCTTCGACCTCGAGCTCAACCATGTGCGCATACTCGCAGCGCTTTATGAAGATCGGCTAGATAAAAAAACAACCTACGCAGAGCTTAGCCAGATTTTTGAATACAATTGGGACGAATTTAAATTGCTCAATAAACAACAGGGCATTATATGGATGCACCTCCTGCCCGAAATCCAACAAAAGAGAAACGACCTTGATTTCATTGCCAAGGTTTTGACCGCGCTTTTTAATGTAGAGATCGCCTTGGTTGATTCTTCCCTAAAAATTAAGCCTCAGGCCATCAACCAAGCGCAACAAATTTCGTTGGGTGCCGGAGCGCTCGGCATCGATACCATTATTGGAAATAACTTTTTGCCGGAGAATGACCAACTTGCCATTAAGATTGGTCCAGCAACGGCTGAGGAGATCATCAGCTTTATGCCTAATCAGAAAAACAGAGAGATCCTCGACATGGCCTTGGATTACCTGGTTCCTGTAGGTACAGATGTAGAAATCGAGTTTGTATCTGGTGCTGAAAGCATGAACACCACCCTGCAGGAAGGTGGTGCCAACGTTTACCTAGGCTATACGGTATACCTTTAAAATGCGTTTTTGAGCAACATCCGAAAATGCAGGTCAAGCGTACTTCTTTGCTTCAGTTTGGCAGTAGTTAATTCCAGCAACTCATTCCAATCCTCAGCGCTGAGCTTCAGGTTTTCCTTTGGCCTAATCACAATGTCGGTGGTTCTCACAAAACCCGAGTTTGGCTTGCTGCCCATCATCAGCCCTTTTTCTAACGTAATCTCTTTTACCTTTTCGCCTAGTTCGTATTTACAGAAGTTGATGATATCGGCTTTGGTTACAATTCTGTCTGCAGTAGTTAATCCATATTTATAGGCCTGTACCCGATTGGTTGCATTCAGCCTTTCGCGTCCGCCTTTGGTTTGGGTAAGCATAACCAGGCTGTCGGGATAAAGCTTGTTGTTTTCGTAGAGTGAAAGTTTGCTGCCTCCCACAATCCTGTTTGCCTCATCGCCTTGGGTAATCCAGATATCTAAAAACATGATGTCGGCATTGCCAATAGGTTTCACCACCACATAACTTGGAAGCTCTTTGATCGATTTTAAAGTGATCCTGCTCTTCTGCTCAATTAAAGAAATGTTTTGCTCGAGGTTTTTGAGAGCCGTATTTAAGAAATCTGGTCCATAAGCCGAAAATGCGGCTTTTTCATCGCGTAGCAATTCAAATAGGTAATCTACAATTTCTTTGGCGCTACGCGAGTCGAACCTTTCGGTGCCGCCAAACCTGATCGAATAAGAACCATCGCCCTTGTCGTTTTCGTTGGTATAAGGAATTTCGTTGTAGCTCTTGCCATTGTTGTCCTGCAGTTTTTCTATGGCCAGCAACTGCTCAAAGTCATCGGTTTTAATGGGTACAATATTATTCATCGTTTTAAGGCGATGTTTAATCTGGTACATTTTTTTGTTCACCACCGGAAAGGCATTGATATGGATGTAAAGCTCGTTCAGCATTTCCTGGCTAATGGCTGCCGGAAACACAATTTTTAACCAAGTGATGTGTTCATCCAAACGATTGAGTATATCGGGCTGGAAAACAGACTTGAATAGCGCAGGATGCTTCTCGCTCTCGGTTCGTTGAAGATTTTCTGATTGGTCTAGCGTAATAAAGCGACTGCTATAATATTGCAACACATCAGCCTTGATCAGGTTCAGCAATTGTTTGTTCTGAAATGGTGCACTGTTGCTAAGAGCCACTTCTTCATCCATAAATCTGTCAACAAAGCTTGGCACCAGTTTTTCGTCCAAGTAACATCTGCAGAGCGAAAGCAGTTCATAGGTTTGATCTGGAATAGCAAAATTCTTCCAGTCGAAGAACAGATTCAGGCCACCAAGGTCTTGGGTATGTTCAAAACCGCTCAAGCCAATATAGATGCTGTTCTGTTCCAATGAAAATCCAGGCAGGGTTTGGGCAATGGTCGATTTTGTTGTAGGGCCTACCAGGGAAAGCGACTTGCCTGTTGCCAAGTATTTCAGCTCTGCCTGATACACTTTGACTTTATGGAGCGGACTAAAAAAAAGTTCTGTTTTTTTGGAGTCGTCTTTGGTTTTCTTAAACGAAAAATGGGTTTGTGGCGAAATGTAATCGGTTTTTTCAAGTGACCTGGCATGCATAATCGCATGGGCAGGCAGGGCCGAAGTCAAATGATCGGGTGCCAAAATCCTACTTAACTTATCAAAAATTCTATTTTCCAGGTTTTTGACGTCGTTTGATATGTTGAACAGTTCGTTGCCCAGTGCCTCAATAATCAATTTGACCAGGGGATCAAAATCGCTGCTGTTCTTAATGTTCCAAAAATCTTGGGCATTTTTTAATATCCTATTTCTGATCTCCTCTTTTGATGCGTAAAAAACTGGCTTCATATGTAGCTTTTAATGGTCGGTTGTTAGGTGGATAGGGGGCTAAGAAACAAAGCGGTATTAAAAAAATATTTTTCTCCCGTGGCTTTGATCAGGGCCCGTATGGTAATATCTACTTTTTTTTTGATTTCCGTAATCTTACGCAATGGATAAACGTTCTCTACTTCGGTTATTTTAACTTCTACGTCGGTATTATAGATTCTTTCCTCATAATCTGTAATGGATTTGAGCAATGATTTTCGAAATTTTTCTTCCCAAAGCGATTCGCTTACGATGAGTTCGAAATCCAGGTCCCAAATTTCGCATCCAAAGCTCGCATTGTGCCTATTTTCTCCATAGCGCGTAAAAATGATGAGCTCGATGTGGTTGGAAATCGATTTTCCAATATCGGATCCATGTAGCTCGTTGCCGGCAAAGATGGTATGAAATCGGAAGGGCTTATTGTAAAAATGATCAGGCATTTTGCGATTTGGCTTAAAGTTTGTTAAAAATAAAAAGAAAAACGCTCAGCTATAAAACAACGAAAACAAAAAATTGTTATGTAACTGGTTTAATTTAAAGTTAAATGAAGGAATGATGAGTGAGTTGGCTTTAAATTGGCCTTAATCCCCAAACCAAACAATTAATTAGGCTATGAAACCAATTAATGCTTTCGAAATAAGAAAATCTTATAGGGTTTTTCTATTGAACTTTCTGTTCCTTTCTGTTTTTTCTATTGGCTGCATCTATCTTTTTTTCTTTGCATCAGACAGAGAATACATGCTTTTGGAAAATAAAGCATCCGAAATAGAAAAACTTTCTGGTCTGCGTAAAGAGATCAACAATAAATTCGACGTAATCGCCTTGCGCTTTGTTGAGCTTTCCAAATTTAAGATCTACGACGCCGACGAACTGAGCAAACAAGCCATCCTTTTAGGCGATATCCAAGATGCAAACGCCAAGCTGAAAGACCTCATTGCCAAAGGCCCAAAAGGCAGTCCGAGTTTCGAACTCTATGAGCGCCTTAATAACAATGTTAGCGCAATGGCCAGCCAAACAGATTCGCTGTCTGATACCCGTTTCAGCATAGAAAGCTACCGCGAACAGTTAAATAACTGCATGCGCGTTAATCGCGAAGCGGCCAATAGAATCCGTAACGGAAGATTTGGAAAATAATTTCATCCCCCATCATGATTAAACTAAGCATTAAAGAAAGAAGAGTCCAGTTCCAGTTTTTTCTGGCGCTGTTTCTGGTAACAGTTGGACTGTTGAGTTTTGGCATATTCTATAATTCGCAGGCAAAATACACCATATCCAAAGATGAACTAGAAACCAAAATAAAGGAAAACAAGGCTTTTGAAGATATCGTAGTAGAAACCAGGCCAACAGTTGATACCACTTTTAAAAGGATTATTGCCTATAACCCAAATGTACAGGCCGTATTCTTGCAGAACGATATCCATACCGCACTGAGTTCTGTAAAATCAGCCTATGAAAGAAAGGCTTACGATTACCGCTATAAAACTTTCCTTCAAACCTCGCAGCTGTATAACATCCTTTTCATGGACAGGCAAGAGTTGAGGGGGAATTTGAAAGACATCGAGGATGTTAAAAGATCGCTTGATGATTGCGTCATCTCTCGCAGGCAATTGCAGCAAACCATGGCTTCACAATAAAATCATTTCTATAAACCAATAAATAACGTTAAAAATGCCTAATACAGATACTAAACAAGTCAGCTCCAACTCGCAGGGTTATGTAATTCTCTACATTTTGTTGGCCGTATTATTACTTACCGGTCTTATTTTTCTCTTTAAAAGCTCCTTATTCGAAAAACGGAAAGTTGATGCCCGGTTATTAAAAAGCGAAATTTCTCTCAACGAAAACCTCGTGTATACAGATAATACTCCCGGTGCAAAGAAATGGGTTTGGGAATTTGGTAACGGCGCCAAATCTAATGCTCAAAATGGTTCTTACCACTACGATAAGCCAGGGTCTTACATTGTTAGGATCACTGTTGATGGCGAACTGCGCGAACAATTTCCGTTAAACGTAATCGATACAGTTAAAACATTGGTTGATAGTGTATTGACCATTAGCGGGCCAACTGCCGGTTTGGTAAACGAAGAGGTAAGGCTAGAAGGCGAAGGACAAGGCAGAAACTTCGAATGGTCTTTTGGCGAAACCGGAAGGGTAGATGTTAAAGGAAAATCAGCGCTTTACACTTATAGGGCACCAGGAAAATACATCATTAAACTAAGGTCTGATAAAAGCAGGGTACCGGTATACCATACCATTTTAATTACAGATCCAAATGCCGAAATCGTTGAAGATTTGGTAGCACCTGGCGATGGAGAAAGAAAAACGATTGACGATATCAGGGCCAGGCTGCAAGCTATAGCCAATGGCGCCGATTTTAACTCTAATTATTATTATCTCATTAACAAATACATGTGCGGCAATGAAAAAGTGAGCGTAAATGTGGATATGGCTGGAAAGAAAAAGCAGACAGATTTCTATTCTTACTGCATGGGCTTAACCTTTGGTGGCGAAATTGCCATAGACGAAGCCCAACTAACCATTAAGCCCAATTCAACCTGCGCAAGCCTAATCAACATCAAACAACATTCTGCATCAGCACAGCCTAACGCGAAAGAAGCCGTTGCAAGTACCAATAACTAAACAGACCAAAACAAAGATTTCAACCCAAGCGATCCACATTATGAAAAGATATTTTGCACTCTCTATACTGATGCTTTTAGGATTTCAATCCGTACAGGCGCAATCTCCACTTTCCTTTAGTAGAAAGGTAAAATATATGCCAAAAGCCTATGAAAGACCAGCCGAAAGCATAAATATTAACGACAACTCAAGCAACAGCAGCCTGCCATGGATCGTATTTTCCGACAGATCGGATAATTTTACAACCACCGCACCTGGTGGTAGCTTAATCATGAAGAAATTGAACTTCATGGAACCTTTTTATGTATCGAAAGAAGAAAACGGTTACCTAAAGCTGATCAAGTACAAAGCTGGAATGGTAAGGGGCAGAAAGATAAACGACAAAAAAAGCGCAATCAGCTATGGCTGGATCCCCAAATCCAAGCTCCTGTTATGGCAGCGTTCGTACTCTAACCAAAAAACCGGATATCCTCAAAAAGCATTGGGTATTATCAATGGAAAAAATCCACTAACCGAACCTAGGTTTTATTATGACAATACCGATTCTATTTTGGTTTACAATACGCCAGAACTTAAAGACAAGCGAACAAAAATTCGCCTGCATGAAATTGCTTACATATTTAAAAAATCGGAAGACGGAAAAACTTACCTGGTTGGTTCTGATGATCAGCTAGTGGCAGATACCGCATTGAAAAGCATTTACGGATGGGTTTCTGCAGAAGCCATTCATGGTTGGGGAGATCGACTATACATCGTATCGAGAACACCGGGCAATTATGACAGCGACGATTCTACCTCATTGGCAATGAGCAAAGGCTTTGCCGTTGATAGGCAATTCAGCATCGATCCCTTATTGCCTTCAAGCAATATCATCCTCAGAAGCTTGCCTGTAATTGACGATAATACCGGCACTTATGCCGTTGGAGTTGCCAATGATGTGTACAACAAAAAAGATAATAAGATTTTAACTATTAACGGTTCGTCTTTATCTTATCAGGACTATTTGGATTTAAGAAAAAACAAATCGAAGATCAATGTCGTTTTTGTAGTAGATGGCGGAAGTGCGATGACCAAATATTATTCAGGATTGACCAATACCATACAGTCGTTTGAAAACCTGTTTGGCAGCTTCGATCCGCAAAAAACAATTTCATACGGAGGTGTGGTGTATAGAGGCGCTACGGGTTGTTTTGCCCAAGGAATTTATACCAGCACCATAAAAAATGATTATAGACAATTAATGTCGTTTTTCGCTACACAGACAGCCAGCGTAAGCCGCTGTGATGGACAACCGAACGAACAGCCGGTACTACAGGCGGTAAAGGCAGGTTTAGATTTGTTTAAAGGCAAAAAGAACCAAACTAACCTTATTGTATTGATCGGAAGTACAGGGAATAGTGGTGGCACAAACAATTACCTAATTAATGAACTGAGCGAGCAGATAGGCCTTGCAGATGCGAGGATTTTAGCGCTTCAGGTTTACAGTGATTTTGACCAGACCTTCAATAACTTTGTTATCCAGTCTAGAAAGCTGGTTTCCGAATCAGCCATCAAAGCAGCCGAATTCCGTAAAGGTACCATGGTAAAAGGCGAAGGTCTTAAGAATTTTCAGCCTTATAACACTTCTTTGCAGGACTCGATTTCTTACTACCTCGATTATCCAAATAACAGCTTAATCCAGGGCGGGGTTGTATTTCCAACCAAAGGATCGGTTAATTCCAATCAAAGCATGACCATCGCCTTGCGTCGCTTCTTAAGACAAACCAATCAGGATATCTATTCGCAGACAAGTTCTTTAGACAGTGCTTTTAGGTTGACCGGAATTTCGCATAAAAACCTAAGTCCATATGTGGAAGCATTATTGCCAAAGCCGATTACAGAAGAGGTTGCCGACCATATGCCACATAATGCATTCAAATATTATTCAGCGGCCAACTTTTCTCCAGATGTGGTGAAAAACAATCCAGGCAACTTGCAGTATGCACTTGTTTTAAATGCAATGGAATACAAGCAGATTATGGATGTATTCTCGCAGATGTTGGGCGAAAACCTGCAGCAAGATCAGTCTTCTTTTAGGAAAAAACTAGTTAAAAACTATACGCTGATCCCTAAACAGTTACTTGGGCTCAAAATTTCGTCGGGTGATATCAAATCGATGACTCTAGCCGCATATATCAAGTTGGTGACTGGACTTCCAATTAATAACGAGCTTTTAAACCAATCTACGGTTGCTGATTTAAAGAACGATTCGAAAATGCCGTTGCCACAATTTGAAAATTACATCAAGTTATTGGCGCAGTCTGTGCAGCAAATTAAACGGGCCACCCAAATAGAACAGCAGTTTATCTCAAACGGCAAAACTTATTACTACATTACCGAAAGCAATTTCAATCCTGCACCTCAGGTTAAAACAAATTAATTATGGCGATAACTAATTTAAGCGAATCGGTAAAAACGGCAATCCATGTTGCTCAGTCGCTGGCAAAAGAGTATGGAAATGCCACGTTTACCCCAGCGCATCTGCTTAAAGGACTGATGCATAAAGACGTTGGACTGCGGGCCTTCCTTACTTCTATCCAAAAAGATGAAGAATACATCAGTGAATGGGCGGAAGTGCGCATAGACGAATTGGGCAAGTCGGCCAATGTTGACGATACTGTAAAAGGCTCGCCAGAAATTGCGGCCATCTTTGAAGAAGCCGACAATGTGCGAATCAAATTGGGGCTAGACCTGATTACGCCGGTTTGCGTATTGACCGCTATTGCCAAACCTGGTGTAGGTTTTCAGGCCGATCAGCTCAAATCTTTTCCGATCAAGGAACGGGAGATATTAGATCTTTACGTAAAGGATGAGGAAATTAGTCGCGTGGTATCGCCCAATCAGCAACAAGAAACAACAGAAGGTAAAAGTACGGGCAATGCCCTTTATAAATATTGTTTAGACCGCCTACAAATGGTTCGCGATGGGAAAACGGACGAGATCATTGGCCGCGATAAGGAAACGCGGATGATGATGGAAATCCTGTGCCGCAGAACGAAACCTAATGTGATCCTAACAGGAGATGCAGGTGTGGGCAAAACAGCCATTGTTGACGGCTTTGCACACGATGTGGTAGACAAAAAAGTTCCAGAAAGCCTGAAGGATATCCAGCTCTTTGAATTGGATTTGGGTGCGCTGATTGCCGGTGCATCGTATAAAGGCGAGGTAGAAGACCGGTTAAAAAACATCATCAAGGAAATCAAGCAGTTTGATAAGGCGATTTTGTTTATCGACGAAATCCACACCCTTTTGGATAGCAAAGGACCAGTTGGCTCTGGCATAGGAAACCTGCTGAAACCTGAACTGGCCCGTGGAGAAATTACGGTGATCGGTGCAACAACGATGGATGAATATCGAAAGATTATCGAACCCGAACAGGCTTTTAACAGACGCTTTGAAGTGCTTCAGGTAAATGAGCCAAATGAAGAAAGCACCCTGAAAATGTTGCAGAAGCTATCACCTAAATATGAAAAGCACCATCAGTTAGAAATTGATGCCGATGCATTGGTTGATTGTGTTCGCCTGGCTAAAAGATACCTCAAAGATAGACGTTTGCCTGACTCAGCATTCGATTTGCTGGACAGGACCATGGCGGCCATGAAAATGATGAACGATACCTCAGATCAGGTGATCGAAACACTCGAAAGTGACTTGGCCACACTTAAGACAGCAGAAGGGAACGAGGGTACAAAACTGGCCGATTATAAATGGCAGCTTTCGTTGCTTCAAAATAAATTAAGCCCTGTGCTTTTGGGCAGGCTAACAGACGAAACACAAACCGATGCCTTCGAAACGATCGAAGAATTTGATGTCTATATCAGTAAAAGCCTTGAAGAACTCAAGATTTTTGCAGCCGATAAAAGCAATCGGATCAGTAAGCAAGACATTGCATCGGTAGTAGCTTATAAAACCGGAATTCCAATGGGCAAGCTCCAAGCCGGAGAAAAGGAAAAACTCCTTAACATGGAGCAATACCTGAAAAAGCGGGTGGTAGGTCAAGATCAGGCATTAAAGGCCGTTTCGGATGCGATTTTGGAATCGAGAAGCGGACTCAACAAAAAGGGTCAGCCTATTGGGTCGTTCTTTTTGCTTGGTCCTACCGGAACAGGTAAAACCGAATTGGCCAAGTCAATTGCAGAATTTCTGTTCAATGATGAAAAGGCCATGATTCGTTTCGACATGTCCGAATTTAAGGAAGAACACAGCGCCGCATTGCTTTATGGCGCGCCTCCGGGCTATGTGGGTTACGAGGAAGGTGGTTTATTGGTGAACAAAATCCGCCAGCAACCTTACTCCGTACTGCTTTTTGATGAAATCGAAAAGGCCCACCCATCGGTATTTGATACCTTTTTGCAAATTTTGGATGAGGGTCATATGCACGATAGGCTAGGAAAAGAAGGCGATTTTAGCAATTCGCTGATTCTTTTTACCTCTAATATTGGCAGCGAGTGGATTGCAGAACAAATCAACAAGTCTTCTATTCCAACCTCAAACCAATTGATGGAAGTAATGGCTGGTCATTTTAGACCGGAATTCCTGGCCAGGATCTCAGAAATTGTTCCTTTTGCGCCAATAAGCGAGGCCAATGTGGTGAACATTTTCGATATCCAGCTGAGAAGCCTCATCGAATCATTGAACAAAATGGGCATTACATTTGAAATTGAAGATGATGCCAAAAAAATGATCGCATTGGATGGCTTTACGCCAAAATATGGTGCCAGACAATTATCGGCAGTGATTAGAAACCTCTTGCGCAGGCCCATCTCCAAATACATTATTTCTGGCGAACTAAAAAAAGGCGCCAAAATTATTGTGAGCAAAAATAGTAAAGAACAAAAGCTGGATTGGAAAATAGTTGCGCCCGATCCTGTTGTTTTGGAACAATATTTGAAATAAACCGTTAATTATTAAATGAATAGACGCCCAAAATTTATCATACTTATTAACCCTTAAACCTACATACTATGTTTAATTATGAAATTGGTGGTAACGAAAGAAAAATTGATACCTCTGAAGCCTTTGCAGATATTGCCTATAATAAAACCCTTTTTGTACAAAAATTAACCGATAACGAGCCCATCAAGCCAGAAAAAGTAGAAGGCTTGAAAACCGTTGACGAGGTTTTTGAACACTTTAAACCAAATGTGAAGGTCGCATTCGAAAAACAAGATGGCTCAACGGTTTCAGAAAACCTGCATTTCAACCATATGGGCGATTTTGGTGTAAAAAGCATGATCAACCAGAGCAATTATCTGACCAATGTAAACATCGAAAGAGAAATGTCGCTCAATGTGATCAAGCAGCTTAAATCCAACAAAACATTAAAAGCTACCCTAGATGATGAGGAAACTAAAACTGCCTTCATCAATGCCTTGAAAAACTTTGTTGACGAACTAGAGCAAAACAAATAATCGAGAACCACTGTAAAACCTAAAATATGGCAACCCCTCAAGAAGAACAAATTAACCAGAATAATTCGCAGCCAGGTTTTAAACCAGCTGATGAAAAAACAGCAAAAAAGACCTCTCTAAAAGATAATTTAGAAAAATTAGCAAGAGTTGGTGGTTTTGATTTATTAGAAGCTACCGTTGATGGTCTGCAAAACCTTAATCCCGAAAGAAAAGCCAGAAAACAGATCTTTTTAACGGGCGATGAGAAGAAAAAAGAAAGAGAAGAACTGAAGAAAAAGATCCAGCTTTGGATTGATGTGCTCGAATCGTCGACTTCTGTTGCCGATATGGTAGAGCAAAGCACAAACAAGCTGAATGCTGCCGAAGAAAACCTAAATAAGAACATTGCTACAGCATTGGAAAGCTCCAGGGAGCTGGAACAAGCTTACCGTACCGTGCATTTGTTCTATAAAAATACAGAATCCGACAAGCTGAAAAATGTGGTGGTTTTAAATGCCTCAATGGATCAGATCAAAGATTTGGATAATCCGCGTTTCATCGAATATGTGGACAATGAATTGAAGCAGAACTATGATCGACTGGATTTACGCCAAAACTATTCGTTAATGGTGGTGCCTGGTTATATGGGCTCTAATAAGGTAATCGAGCGTTGGGGTAAAATTGCGCACAGCAACAAGGCGATGCTCGTTACGGATTTTGCTGATCTTGATCAGCCAGATGATGTACTTGACCTATTCACTGCTGCGAACTTAACAGGTGCAGATGCTTTTCGCTCAAACGTAATCATGACCTGTAACTGGCTTGTTGGTCGTGGCAAAATTGCCGAGGTTGGCGAAGAAGACGATTTAACCGTTCCGGGTTCAGCAGCACTTGCAGGTAAAATGTATTATACCTTAATGTCGCAGGTAACTGCCGGTAAAAAACATGGTGCAATGAATGAGGTAGATGGAGTGAAATTCGATCTGAAGAAAAGTGAAATCTCTCACTTGGAGCGTGTTGGATTGGTGCCAATGGTAAACGAATACGGTAAGGTAATGGCTTTCTCGGCTAAAACATTGTTTAACGGTGATAATATTGGCTTGCAGACTTACTCTGTAGTACGTGTTTTCGATTACATCACCAAAGTATTGTTCGATTTCTTGAACAGAAGGGCTTTTGAAAACTGGACCTCAAAAACCGAACAGGACTTAAGGGGACAGATCGTTAAGTTTTTAGATGGAATTCAGGGTGCCGACCGCTTGATAGAACGATTCAAGATCATGCGTTTTGAGCGAGATGAACAGCAAAAAGACAGGATCCACTTGGATATCCACATCACGCCTTATTTTCCGGCTAAAAGTTTTGTAGTAAAACTAGATGGCCATAAAGGCGAAGATGAGACCACTACCTGGGCATCAGAATATAATCAGCAATAATCTAATCAATAAAATAGCATTACAATCAAACCCGACCTCATCGTCGGGTTTTTTTGTGCCAAGCTATGGGCTATTAACAAAAACTTTATAATTTTGTAACACATCTATTACTTCAATAGCTAAAAAATCTATAAATGAAGCGAATACTTATCCTGAATGGGGATATAGAAAAAAAGTTGTCTACTAGTGTTTTGATCAATGCCTATAAAAAAGGGGCTGAAAGTGCTGGTGCAACTATTAAGGAGCTTGCCATTATAGATATGATCTTTAATTCAAACAAGCTGTTTAACAATAGACAAATAGCAGAACTCGAACCAGATTTGCAAAAGGCACTGGCTGCCATAAGAGAATCGAATCATGTGGTATTGTTTTGTCCAGTTTATGTAGACCATATTCCGGCAAAGGTGAAGGGTTTTTTCGATAGGCTGTTTATGCCCGATCAGGTTTTCAGCAATCCTTCGCAAGGACTCAATAATAATTTCAGCGGCAAGTCTGGGCGTATCGTGTCTATATTGGACGAGGCTACATTTAAAGAATGGAAAGCCAACAAGAAAACAACCTATCTCTCTATCAAAAAGAACGTTTTCGAAAAATGCCGCATCAATCCGGTGCTGTCTAATACCATCGGGGAGCTCCATTCATTGGATAACCACTATAGCCAAAAATGGGTGGCTAAAATGGAAAAATTCGGAATGCAGCTGATTTGATATTTCGGTGTCTGTTTTTTGATACTTGGTGTTCGTGCCAACCGACATTTTCCTTAAAATTAAACAATGCCAATTTTTATGAAAAGGCCAAGATGGGAAAGATATGCTTACTCTCTTTTGGTGTGCTTTTTTTTTCGTGCAATTAATCTTCGTTTGGTTTAGCAATAAGGGGTTTTTTAGCTCTTTATTTTCTTGGATATAAGCATAGTAGTTAAGTTTTTGGCTTGATATTTGGTCGATAATTGAACCAGCGGATGCTGTTTTATTAATCAATTTTTCACCTTAAAATTTTAAAACTATGGCTTTCAAAGCTAGATTAAATTTTTCAGGCAAGGAGTACGATGTGCTCCATTGTGCCTATTCGTTAAACCGCGATGTAGATGCTAAAGGAAGACCTTCTTCCGGAGTTTACGGCGGTACCATTGACATTGAGATCGAATCCACTGAGGATACCTCAATCATCGAAGCGATGGTAAACAACCAATACAAACCAATTACGGGAAATCTTCTGATCAAGAAAACGGAAGAAGATGCAAAAATGAAAGAAGTCCTATTCGAAGACGGCTACATTGTTAAATATTCCGAAGGAATAAACATTGTAGGCGATCATCCGATGACCCTGAAGTTTCAAATTTCGGCGAGAAAGCTTAAACTTGGAAATGCAGAGCATTTAAACGATTGGCCAAAGGCCTGATAGGCTGGGCATAAGCCCGATTTTATCAAAATTATTCATTTTTAACATTCAAAAAACGTAATACAATGGCATTTAAAACCAGATTAACTTTAGGATCAAAAGAATTTGATGTCCTTCAGTGCAGCTTTTCATTAAACCGCGATGTTGACGCAAAAGGTCGTCCTTCTTCAGGTGTATATGGTGGAACAATCAACATCGAAATCGAATCGACAGAAGATACTTCGGTTATCGAATCAATGGTAAACAACCAGTACAAACCACAATCAGGTTCAATCATCTTCAAAAAAGGCGAAGAAGATGCAAAAATGAAAGAATTGACTTTCGAAGATGGATATATCATCCAATACAATGAAGGTATTGCCGTAAATGACAATACACCAATGACTTTAAGTTTCGTAGTATCAGCCAGAAAGCTGAAGCTGGGCAACGCCGAGCACGAAAACGATTGGCCAAAGGCATAAGAATAGCATGGGGCGTAGGGTTACGCCCCATTGTTTAACCAATATAAACAGGGCAACTGTTGCATTTTTCCACACATTGTAGAGAAAGTCTACACATGCTATCCTGATTAAAGAAGCGTAATTTTTTTCAAAAAAATAATAGGCTACATTAAAGACGGTTGGCTTTTTGATTTTGTTGCATGCACAATAAAATGGAGACTGTAGCAAGTGCCCTATTGATTTGCGAATTAAGTTTGTTGCCTAAGCCAGTAAATTATTGCCTGGCTTTTAGCACGAATAATGACTAATCATGGTGATCGGATAGCTGCAGCATATGGATGCCTATTCCTGCAAATAAATTCGGTTAACCTTTAATAATGCTCAAAAATATTTAAAACGCTTTTAGCACTCTTTAATCCGACAGAAACGCTTGCAAATAAACATCCAGCCTCGATCGGGAAGATTTCTAGTGTGAGCTAGAATTAAAGCTGTTATAAAAATGATATTTGAATAGGCTTAGATTTTCTTTAGTTGCCCAATGTAGGCTTGCTAGAGGAAATAAACTCGTCAATTATGGAACGGAAACTCATAACAGAGATCAATATAGAAAATAAGGCGATTACCCATTTTGCCTCTTTCAGCCTGAAACAATCTTTCAATAACCATCACTATTTCGAATTGTGCTTTAACCATGACCAAATGGGACTGCCTGGTTTGATTACGCTTGATGACAGTAGGGAGTTTGTAGGCAAAACATTTACCGCATCTTTTGGCTATTCCAATGACAGTCTGCAGAACTTTACAGGAATTGTAACCAAAGTAGAGCTTTCGCAAAAACATGGCTACCATGGCGTGCTCATAGTTAGCGGTTATAGCCCTACTATTTTAATAGACCGTGGCGCCGACTTGGGTTCTTATTTAGACAAAACCCTTGATGATATTGTGAAGCTTGCCTGTAAGGACGTTGCTGAAAACGACCTGAACATTGTAAGCAAAGCGACCCGAAAAACGCCAATTGATTATTTAATCCAGTACAGGGAGAGCGACTTCGAATTTTTGAATAGGCTTTCGGGCCAATATTTCGAGTGGTTCTTTTACGATGGAACAAAACTCAATTTTGGTAAGCCTGATGAACAAAAGGAACTGACGCTTTACTACGGTCGCGACGTTAACCATCTTCAATATGCAATTGAAGTGGCGCCGATCAATAAAAAGAGATTTTTTTACGACCCTAAGCAAGATGAAATACTAGCCGGCCAAAGCACAGGAAAGGTGCAGGGTTCATCAGAAGACCTTAGCCATGTGGTAAAGGCATCAAACGCTGTTTACAGCAAAACCTTTAACCAGCCATCGTCCATCCGTTTGGATAATGGCGACGAGATGAAGGATTATGTAAGCAATGAAGAAAAAGCCAATGTAAGCGAATTGCTGAAAATTAATGCCACCGGCGATAATGCCGCGCTGGCCATTGGAACCATTGCCGAAATCAACATGAGCCTAAGACAGGAAATGGCCTTCAATACACAAAGTATGGGCAAATTTCTGGTCACCAGCATCCACCATGAAATTGATGGCTTAAACAGGTATAAAAATTCTTTTGAAGGCTTGGTTTCTACCACAGAACGCTTATTGGTAAAGAATTTCAAACAGCCCAATCCCGAGATGCAGCTTGCCGATGTGATTGATCATGAAGATCCGAAAAAACAAGGCCGTATCAAGGTTAAGTTCAAATGGGAATGTTCAACAAATGATGTAACCGAGTGGCTCAGGGTAATGACCCCAAGTGCAGGTACAGGCGATCGCGGATCAAACAGGGGCTTTTTTGCCGTTCCAGAAATCGGCGACCAGGTTGTGGTTGGTTTTGAAGAAGGAAATGTAGCCAGGCCAGTAGTAATGGGAAGCGTGTATAACAGCAGCAATGTAGACAGCAGTCCACAAATTGTGAACCACCTCAAAAGCTTAACTACGCGTAGCGGGCACCTCATAGAATTTGATGATAACGAGAGCTCGCAAGGGATCAAGATTACCGATATGCACGCCAATATCATCCATATCGATACCAATGGCAACAATATTACGATTACGGCACTCGAAAATATGAGCTTGAATTGCAAGAACATGCAGATCAACGTGCAGGAAAACATGACGCTGCAGGTTGGGGAAAACCAATCTACAAACGTTGGAAAAGACATTGCAACAACCGCTGGAAATAATTATTCGCTGAGTGCAGCAGGCGATGTTTCCGAGGCATCAAACAATAGAACAGAACTGGCAACGAAGGACTTTAAAAGAACTTCGGAAACCTCAAACGAAGTTGCTTCCGAAATCAGCCTATTTAGTGCAAAAGAGAATATGACCATGCAAAGTGGCAAGATTGTAGAACTAAACAGTGCAGAAAAATCTAACCTCTTCTAGTTATGGCAATCATCAAGCAGGCTAAGAATATCAGTATTGAGGTGATCCAAAAATACGAACTCCGTGTTGGCGTGAAATTGGAAAAAATAGCCCAGGTTATGAATGTCGAGGCTACTTCACGAAATTTATCGTTGGCCAGCAACAAAAAAATTGTATCAAGTGGCAACAAATCATGAGATTAAAAAAAAACAGGTATGTATTGCTTTCGTTTATTTTATTGGCGATAACCAGTTGCAAAGGACAAAAAATGGAAGAAAAATTTAAATGGACGGGAACCGTTTCGGCGCCGCAAGAATATCCGGTCGAAGTATATGAAGGTGCAATCATTGCATCGGATTTTACTTATGGCTTTGACGCCATTTGGGGAACGCAAAATACTGGATGGGGCAATTTGGGTGGCGTAATGAGTGTGGAGCAGGAACAGATGGAAGCACCTGATTCATTAGATTTTACTTGGTTCTCGATCGTAGAAAAGAAATTTTATACTGGCGAATGGAAATTGGATAAGGATAAGATTGCAAGGCTCTTCCGCGAAGGCTTTATAGACGATGTGACCAAAAAAAAGGATACCTATAACCTGATCAAAATAGGTTTGGCCCCCAAAGGAAAAGTTGTGGTGTGGCTAAGCGGTGCAGGTTTCCAGACTGAGGTTGGCTCGTTCGAAGCGAGAGACACCACCATTACCAAAGACATGGCTTATGATAACGCCAAATACATGTTTAACGAAGGTTATGTAGAACGTACGCTAACCAACGATATGATCATGAAGCCCGAAATCAAAGCCAGAATAGCAGCGAAAGGGTATCCCAATCCCGGTATTTACGAACAATATCGAGTAAAATACAATTGGCGCCCCAAACTCGAGCTACCTGAGGGTGGAAAGTCTCTGCTCGTTTATTATAGCTTTTTAAATGGGGAGGAAGAAAACCGCTTCGGAGAAGATTTGGTGAAAAACGAGTACAGCAACAGGGCTTGCCCTAAGGTCATCTCTTTGGTGTGGCAAGATGCAAATGGAAAGAAAAATGGACTCGCTGTACAGCCTTTTGATGAACAGGAAGTAATGGAGGCTTTCCATACTTTAGGCACGGCATCGCCAATTGATTTAATTATCAAGATAAGTGCAGACCACAAAAGCGCAAAGGTGTCGGTAGCAAACCAAAACAAAGAAATTCCGTTAAACAAAGGTAATATTGAAATAAGTGAAAATTTGAATTGATATGACTAGCGTTAAACTCAATAATTATACGCCACCGAATAATTTAGTCAAAACTTTCGACTTGAATTTTGGTATTTTTTTCGACGGCACTAAAAACAACAAGACCAATAGCGACCAAAGAGTTGCTTTTGAAAAAGGGAAGGGAGGTGCTGCTTATGCCAAGTACGGAACAGAAGAAGATAGCAGCTACCAAAACGACTGGTCAAATGTGGCTCGTCTTTGGAGTACTTACGATAAGAGTAAATGTGTTTATATAGAAGGAATTGGAACCGAAGACAAACAAGAAGATAGTTCTATGGGCTATGCTTTTGGTACAGGTACAACAGGAATTAGAGGCAAAGTAAGGAAAGGTTGCGCAGAGCTGATAAAATTGATCAAGCCTTTAATGAAATCGTCTAATAACGCAAAACTGGGCTATTTAACGCTCGATGTTTTTGGGTTTAGCCGAGGTGCTGCAGCAGCCAGAAATTTTGTGTACGAGATTGGCAAAGCGGCCTATAAACATAAAATGATATTTATTCCGGATTCGCCACCATTGATTACAGATGACGATGGCTATTCTACCACGCTTGATGTATTGCCGGCAGGCGGCCATTTTGGCTTGCTGCTTTCTGAGGCAGGAATAAAAATCGAACTCAGGCAAATCAAGGTAAGGTTTTTAGGGATTTTCGATACTGTTTCTTCTTATTCGAAGAACTTTAGTGTTAGCCCTAATTTTAACGACGTTAAGGAATTGCACCTCAACGAAATAGGCAGAGCCGAAACAGTAATCCATTTCACTGCCGAAAACGAACATCGAAAAAACTTCTCGCTCACCCATACCCACGTTGGTAAGGAAAAAAGTTTCCCCGGCGTGCATAGCGATATCGGAGGAAGTTACATGACCGGACCCGAATGTGTGAAAGAACTGGAAACCTCATGGACCTTCAAAAGCAATCTTGACGATTTTAAAAAGAAACTGATTGATGAAGGCTGGTACAAGGAACATGAGCTGAGCATAAAGGGAGGCAACCTTTACTGGGCGCTTCAGGGCGATCGCACGCTGCAAAAAGAATACAGTTATATCCCTTTGCAGTTTATGGCCAAGTATGGCAAGGACAAAGGTTTGCCAATCGATTTGTCTGGATTGGAAAATGATAAATACAGCATCAAAAACGATTCATTTTTAGTTGGGATAAAGGCCAGACTCCACGACTATGTGATGGGCAATGGCCAACCCTATACGTTCAAAAGCCTGGCTTCGATTGATGCAAAATATAAGGGTGCAAAAATACCCGAACAACGTTATGCCGATTACCAAAGAGAAAAAAAGGAACGCGAAGATTTGAAGAAGCTGCGTAATAAATATCTCCATTGGTCGGCTACAAAAGTAAACGCTTATGGGGTTGTACAGCCTATGGCTCCAAACTCGGATGGTAAACGGGTTTACTATTGATGCTTGTGCTTATGGAAACGTTAAAATCGGTAATCGACCCCATTGCATTCAGCCCTAAGCCAAAAAGCAATCGCAGCTATGGCGTTAGCATCAAATATTTTGATGGCGAAGCACAAGAGCCGAATAAAAGATTGGATTTCCAAATCCATCTAAGGGTGGATCAATATCGGGATCTGCCAAATACCTGGCAGCTCTGTTTTAGCAAAGATGAGCTATACATTGACCAACATGAGCCAGATTTGGTTGCCGAGCAATTGGCAGCTAGGGCAATGAAAGTACTTTATCCAATTAAAGTTGATGTAAATGGTAAGAACGAACCGATTAGGGGTATTGCCAACCATAACGAAATAATAGAGCGGTGGGATAAAGAGAAGATCGAGATCCGAAACAAGTATGAAGGAGACTTTCTCGAAATGTTTATCGATAAGATGGAAAAGCAAATTGCCAATAAGAGAGTGCTCGAAGCTTCGTTGGAATACGATATGTTTTGGTCGGTTTTTTTCCATCCGCAATATGCTGCTTATGGAGGAAACAAAACAAAAGAGGCTGTTTTCGACTTCCCGATCATACCTTATTCCACTTATCGCTTTAAGGGAACGCAAACCCTGCAGGAGGCTTATACGGCTTACGATACGTACCAGGTAAATTTTGAAGCGGTTGAAAAGCTGCCGAAAACATTCGAAAAATTCGGGCCAAGCGCAAACATGAGGCTCGACGCACAGTTCGACTTGGACCAAACAGATGGGGTACTGAAACACGGCGTGGTAAACTGGGGCATTTATAGCTACGATGGCCAGGTTTGCCATAAACGCATCAGGTTTTCGGCTTATGAGATCGAGGACTTGGCGGCAAAGACGGCCACAATAGCACCGGCTCGGCAAGAGCTGAATGAAACTACAGCCCCAAAGAAAGGCTTTTGGGAGCGAATTTTAGGATAGGTATTGGCTTTAATCAAATACAGCTATGTCACAAAAAGAAATAATTGTTCAGGGAGCCGTTTGCCAATGTCAGTTTGGATTTCAAACCGACAAGCTGAAGGTATTAACGCAACAGAAGCATTATATTAATGATAAAGATGGAAGCGAGAAGCTAATTGCTTCACATGTGGATATCGGGATGACGTTTGAGAAAAACACCTTCGGGCAATGTAAGCTCCAGCCCTCTGGCGGAGGATACCTGCCCTGCATACCTGCATTAACCGAGTGGAAAGAGCAGTACAAAGATATGGTACTGATTAACGACGGCCAGGTGCTGGTAGAAGACAGCAAGGGCGTATGTTCCATTAGTGGCTCTCCGTGTATCTCTTTTGTGCAAACCGGCCAAAAAGGGCAACCCTCTCAACAAAACGCAGAAAATGCAGACGAAGAACAACAATCGCAGATCAATCCCTTGGTGAATCTAAAACAAATGGATATACCGTCGCCTTATGAACACTTAAACGCCAAGTAAGATGAAAAAAATCAGAAGTTGTTATTACGAAGTTAACGGTAAGAAATATGTTGTTGGCGACAATTCTGCAGTGTTGATGCAGATAGGGCAAGAGCATAAGTTTTTTGTGGATTTTGAAACCAATGAGAATTTTGATCCTGGTTTCGTACCTAAAAAAGAAACAGCCAGGGCTAAAGTAAAATGGGCGTATATTTTAAGTTATAATTTCTCTAAACTTGAAGCCAATAACGCCAAGCAAGATGTATGGGGCTATTTCATCAAGGAAAACGGTACAGTTCCGGTAAAGAAATACGGAATTGACAAAAACTATATCCAGGCAAATGAAATTTCTTTTTCTCCCACTTCTCAGGAAAAAGAGGTTTGGGAAGGCGTGGGGTATATGTTGCTTGTATTTGTGGATGACCCTGAGGATGGCATCGCTTTTCCTTTTATGACAGTGGAACAGGCTCCCAAAATCAGGGGACACTATTTTGATGAGCAAAAGAACATAGACAAAGATCCAGAAGTTGGAATTAATGATGGTTTTTATAATTACAATACCACCATCAAGCTGTATTTCTCTACCCACATGCTTCCCGTTGAGCTTCCTAAAGCCAGGACCAATCTTATTTCAGATGGCGTTAATGCAGATGTATCGGCACAATGGGAAGATTTGAGCCTTACTGTCGAACTAATGGATGATGCTTACGATCCCCAATCAACGGCCAGCACCGTGGCAAGGCCATACAACTGCGGGACGAATTATAAGTTTATCTTAGACAAGCCATTGGTTGAAGGCGAATTAAGCAAATACCGTACAGGCCAATCGGGTACAAACGCAAATATTAGTTTTGAATTGCCCATTACCATAGCATTGGATTGGAAGGATAAATTTCATACAGATCATAAGGCTTATCCCACAAAGAAGTATTATGTGATGCTGATCATTAAAAATAAAAAAAATGGCAAAATCTATGAATCTCTTCCCATAATAGGGAAATGGGTCGAGCCCGTTGATAATAAAATACAAGAAATGGCAACCAGCCATTTTTTCGCGGTAAAGTACAATAGCTTGGATGTAATCCTCAAGGAACTTGAAATTGCAAAGAACAACCAGATCCAATACATTGGTGATGTACAGTACAGCAGAAAAGAGTACGATCCTTGTGGCTATTCGATGATCGAAATCGCTGATGGAGCAGAGAAAGACAGAAAACCCTATGTTGTTTTCGACGAAAACAAACTGGCAGAAAGTGGAGATAAGACTAATCAGCCCTTCGATATTATTCGGGGCGACGCCAGAAAAGACGTCACGATTTCCTTAAAAGACCTCCATACCAAAAACGTAATGTGCGAAGGGGTAATGCTGCCTAAAAAACAAAAGCACAATGTGAAGGAAAATGTTTTCCTGATGAGCAGCGTGTTGGCGGCCAAAAGATTGGGAGACGATTTTGAAAGGGTGGAAGACAAGAGCCATAAAAAGCAGCTGCGAAGATCGGGCACCCAGGTAACCTCAGAAAACGAAAACGATACCGATGTGGTTGTTGACGAGCAAAAAACGGCAGCTGATGTAGAGAAAGTGCAAAATCTTGTTGCCGACACAGACTACGAATACGTAGGCGAAGACAAGCTAAAGCTCAAGCTTAAATATATTTACAACAAAAGCTATGATAATGCCATCCTCAAACTCATAGGCTACGAAATCGATGAGCAGTATTCTGCCGCCAACCTCAAAGTTAAAGAAGTAGCCTGGGTGGCCAGGTATATTTTTTGGAGAGATTATTATGTTCAACAGTATTTTGTGCCTGTATCAACTTGCAGGTACCCCAACCAATTGGTAAGAACAAGGGTTTTTCCTAATTTGGAATGGTGGGTTAATGTAAAATACGAGACGAAAGAACCAGTATATGTAAGGCAAACTCCTAATTACAAACATCGCGAGTTTTTTACGGAAAAGGGTCAAAATAAGAAGCTTAAAGAAGCCAGGGAAAAGGAAAAGGAAAAAAACTGGAAGATCAAAAAATATGAACTAGATTTTGAAGCCGGTTTTAAAATTGACGGTCAAGAGAATCCCCTAATTCCCGGAGATGGATTCCCGCTTTTAAATGCCATCAATTTCTTATTGAAGGCCTACGAAATATTTAAAGCAATTACTTTTGCCGATGAAGCAAAAGAAGGAGAGGCCGCTATTGGAACCGGAACTGCAAAAACTACAGATGGCTCGCCTTCCAGTAAAAAGATGGCGGCACGTTGGAAGCTGAGGAAAGGAAGGGGGCTGCCATTTAGAATAGAAGTGTCTACGCCCTCATTTAGTGGTGGCATACAAGGCAAGTTTGCCCAAAGTAAAACTAAACCAAACGAAATTGGAGCGTTTTATTTTTTAGAGTTTGCCGCCAAACCGCTTTTCGGAGTCAAAGGCGAATTAGATTTGTTGTTCTTTGCTCAGTTTATCGGGCCCATTGGCCAAGCGATGTATAGGCTGTCACAAATAGTAAAAAAAGTAAACTATCTGACTCTAGGAGCCGTAAGGATTGATTATTATATTAATGTAGGTGCAAAAGTTGATTTTAACGTGGAAGTTAAGGCGTTAGAATACCATAGTGTTGATGGTTGGGGTGGCGGTGAAGTGCAAGTCTATATTCCTATAGAAGTATATCTCAATGCAGGTGTTGATGTAAATGCGAGTATAGAAGGAATTGGTTCGGCCTCTGCCGAAGCACGTATCGAAGGAAAAGCCAAATTTGAGGTGAGGGCAACCCATGATAGAAGAAATAACAAATGTCCGGCCTTGATTACATTTGAAGGGCTGACCGGTAAAGTTTGGTTAAAGTTTAGTGCGAAAGACAAAACTAAACAAGACTCGGGAGAACCAGAAGACGAACCTGATCATAAATTCTCAATAATAGATCCTAAAGATCCATGGAAAATAGATATCATATAAAAATTAGTTTAGCAGTACTATCAATTCTAATGGTTTTTTGTAATTGCAAACAAAAAACACAAAATAAGATTAACCCCAACGCCGAAAAAATGGATATACAAGAAAGCGCTCCTTCAACAACAGGTAAAATAGGTTATGTAGCTCATGTTAATGCGCTATCTCCTTATGAACTTTATTTGGATGATATACTTATTGATTTCTATTACGGAAATAACATAAGCAATACAACCGAATTGAACCCTTATTTATTAGGAAATGGAAAACATACCTTAAAAATCAGGTTTCTTCCTAAAGAAGATTCAGCTGATCAAATGGTATTGCCAAAAGATATCATTTTTAATGAAACCGCAAGATGGCACGTTTATTTTTCCAAAATTGTTCCAGACAAAGATGCTGCTTTAGGCTATTCAAATAGTATAGATTATGCGAAAAGCGAGTTGAAGCTTCAAGCTCCTCCACAAAAAGTTCCTTTCTGGGAGCAAATTTGGGAGGTAGAGGTTAAAGATTTGCCTTATCAGGTAAAAGGCTGGAGTGAAAGTCAAGATTTGAAAAAAATTGATAAAGATGTCTTACGAAAAGAGGTAGTTGAATATTATTCTTATTTAAAAGATTTGCTCGATAAGGGAAAAATTGATGAATTCCTTAAATTGTGCAAAAAGGAAGATGAAGAATTGGACATTGTTACCTATACCACACCGGAGGATTCAAAAATCGATTATCAAAACAACAAAGAAAAAATGCTGAAACTATGCCCTGGAAATATGCAGCCTTTGGATAATAGTGAAATGAAAATTTATGGAAATGGCAAGTTAGTTACACTGCTTATACCCACTGGTAAGTACAAGAACTGGAATGCTTTGATGAGTAAAACACCCAAAGGAAGGGTAACAACTTGGGGAGCAATGCTGCATAAGCCTAAAGGCTCAACTACTTTCGAAATCATTAGAAAATAGCGCAAAAATAGAAACGAACCAAAAAGAATAAACAAAGGCCATTTCCAATTTCGGAAATGGCCTTTGTTGTATATGTTGTTTTTTGACTAAAAGAAAGCTCTGTTTGAATACTGGCTTAGCCTTAATGATTTCTTAACGAAAAGATAACCAATAAACCATTTTCCCATTGGCTAATTTTGTCGCGTTCTTATTCAGGGCGCAATGGTGAAACAAAGGATTGATAGTGAAATGCAACAATGGTTGGCAGGCGATGAGCAGGCCTTCGGAAGGATCCTTGATTTCTACTATCCGAGGCTTTTGGCGTCGTCGATCAAAATAGTTCACCATAAGGAAGATGCCGAAGAGCTGGTGATGAATGCCCTGTTGAAGATTTGGCAATATAAGCTCCGCCTGTCTGAGGTGCGCCAGTTTGACGACTACTTGTTCGGCATACTAAGGCAAGAAGTGGTTAAGCTTTCGCGTAAACGAGTGTTGGCAACAGAAGATATAGCCGATCAGCCCTTAGGCAGTCTAGGTTTGGTCCAACATCCCGAAGTTGACTTTAAGGAAGCCCTTTTTCGGTATCAAGCAGCACTTGATAAGCTTAGTCCAAAACAGCGGCAAGTATTTCTCGCCCTGCGTGAAGAGGACAAGAGCCGCAAAGAGATTGCCGAACAAACAGGCATGTCTATCAATACGGTTAATAGCCACATGAACTCCGCATTAAAAATACTTCGACAGGAAATGAAAGAATTCCCGGAAGTAATGGTCTGCATGCTGATCAGCAGTTCCTTTTTTCTATAGTTCATATCCTGTCAATAGTTCAATCAGTTGCTGTGTTTTGAGATTAGGCCAAGGTTAACAAATCCTGTCCAATATTAACAAATCATGAATTCGCATTTTGCGCCTAATTATAAAATTGCTTTCATGCATTCTTTATACTAGAGGCCATGGTATGGCCTTGCAAAAAGAAGAACATGGAGCGACCATCAAAAAATACGTTGATCAGATACTTTCGTGGACAATGCCTGCCACAGGAGATCGAACTGGTAGAACTTTATTTAGCGCTGGGGCTAGATCAGGAGCTTGTAGCCGACTGTATGAAAACGGCCTGGCTCGATGAAGAGGATCATTCCCATCTGGATGTAAGCGATGCTGATCTGTCGGATTTTAAAAAACGGTTTTATGCCCAGCAAAGTGCACTCAGTCCTTTGCCACCATTAGATGGGCAAAAAGCTAAGCGTAGCTTGCCATTCAGGCTTCCCGTATGGGCAAAAGCAGCAGCAGTATTCATCCTGGTTGGTATAGCACTGTTTTTCTATAACAGGACACGCCATGTTGCCAAAGAAGAGCTGATGGTGCACAATATAGAAGTGCGTCCAGGAGGGAATAGAGCCCTATTAACCTTGGCCGACGGTTCGGTAGTTTCTTTGTCTGATAAGCCGGCAGGCGAGCTTGCGGTACAGGGTGGGTTTCAGGTAGAGAAAACCGGGGATGGCGAGATCGTGTACAGTATCAATCATCAGGCAGCAACTATTTCCAATGCAATGAATACCATTGCAACCCCTAAAGGCGGACAATACCAGGTTACCCTTCCTGATGGCACAAAGGCTTGGCTCAACGCCGCATCATCGCTCAGCTATCCCCTGCGGTTTGAGAAAGATGGAAGGCGGGTAAAAATGACCGGCGAGGTTTACTTCGAAGTTGCCAAATCCATACAGCCCAATGGTAAACGCTTGCCCTTTTCTGTAGAAACCGATAAACAGGTAGTGCAGGTTTTGGGTACCCATTTCAACATCAGCGCCTATGAGGATGAGCCGGCAGTAAAAACAACACTGGTAGAAGGGAGTGTAAGAATAATTTCCCATAATGACTATACCGCACTTTTACGGCCTGGGCAGTTGGCTATAGTCGACAAGGATATTCGGGTAGAAGATGCCACTGTAGATCAGGAGCTGGCATGGAAGAACGGCGATTTTATATTTAGGGGCGAGACTTTGGAAAGTGCCCTGCGCCAGGTTGCCCGCTGGTACGATGTAACGATAGAATGTCCGCCACGTCTTGGCAAGTTGCGCTTCAACGGTATGATTTCACGTAAGCAGCCACTCTCTACTATCATAGACATGATACAATTAACAAAAATGGCAAAAGTAACGGTTAAGGAAAGGAGGCTCATCGTGACAGACTAATACTTATGAGCACGAGGCCGAAACAAAAAGCCAAGGGTGGTGGAACACCCCTGGCCATAAGTTAAAGCTGAAAAATACCTTGTAGCAACAATAGCATCAAACATTTTAACATTAACAAAAATATGAATTTTTATCAATGCATGCGTGTTATGAAAATCACCATGATATTATTAACCTGCTTCCTCCTGCAGGTGAGTGCGGCAAGTTATGCCCAGCGTGTTTCTATCAACAGACAGAACAGCAGCATACATGCCGTATTGGAAGAGATCAGGAAGCAGACCCAGTATGATTTCTTTTACGATACGAACCTCTTCACTAAGGCAAAGCCAATTAGCATCAATTTAAAGAATGCCACTATAGAAGAAGTGCTTAATACCTGCTTTGAAGACAAGCCTTACCAGTATGTGATCAAAAACAACATGGTTGTGATTACTGCCGTTAAAATGCCGGTTAACAAGCAGCAGCTCGGACGGATAGCTGGCAAAATCATCGACGATCGTGGCGAACCGCTTCCTGGTGCCGGGATTAAGGTGTTACAAGCCGATAAATTAATCCAGAGCAACGCAGATGGCGGTTATAGCCTGAGTATTTCTGAGGGAACATACACCTTGGAAGTCAGTTACATCTCCTTCCAAACAAAGCGCGTAACTGAGGTGATTGTAAAAGCCGGACAACTGACCTCGCTCGATATCGTATTGAACGCCACAACCAATAAATTAAATCAGGTAGTGGTAACCGGATCATTTAAGAACGAAAGTACCAATGCACTTTATGTCCGCCAAAAAAACGATGCATCTATTTCTAATGGCATTAGCAGGGAGCAGATGGCTGCTTTGCCCGACAAGAACATTGGCGAAACGCTGAAGCGTATTTCGGGCGTAAGCACCACAGATAACCGCAAGGTAGTGGTACGTGGTATTGCAGAACGTTATAATGTGGCCATGATGGACGGTGCCACATTGCCCAGCACCGATGTACAAGTGCGCGACTTTGAGTTTGATATCATTCCAAGCAACCTGGTTGACAATGTGGTTGTTTCTAAAACGGCTACACCAGATATGAGCTTTGGCTTTGGTGGCGGTTTGGTACAGGTGAATACGATGGCTATTCCCAGCCAGAATTTCATTTCATTCAATATCGGCAGCAAATATATTAACGGAAGCACCGGCAAGGATTTTTTGGGCTACCAACGTGGCAAGAACGACTACCTGGGTTTTGACGATGGCGGTAGAGACCATTTTCCAAAGGATCTCTTTTACTTAACTCCGGCTAATTATAACCCCACCAATCCGTCTGCCACAGCGCCACCTGCAGGCATTCAGAAAATTACGCCTGAGATGATTGCCGAACAGAACAAAAAGATAGGAGGGCTGGAAAGATTGGGTACTCGAATCTATCAAACGGCTCCCGGCCAAAACTACCAATTTAGCTTGGGCAGAAGCTACGGATTAAAGAACAGCCGTTTTGGTTTTGTAGGTTCATTAAGCTACCGCAACGAGCAGGCCATTGATGATATTGCCCACTTTGAGCGTGGTGCTTTCAATAAGCTCAATGAAAATAACTATGATCCGAACACCCATGAAGAGTTCAAACAGTCGGTTGCGCAGCAATATAATTTTACCACCAGTTTGGGCGCATTGCTTAACCTGGGCTGGGCCAGCAAAAACCATAAGCTTACTTTGCGTAATTTTTATTCAAGGTCATTTGCCAACCAGTTCTTCCGTATTTCGGGTTGGGGTGAAGATTTGGGTTCTGGCGAAAATCCGGCAGTGCGAGAATATGACCGTCCGAAATTTATCGATCTGTTACAGAACAAGATCAGTGGCGAGCATACGTTTGGCAAATTGAGGCTCGACTGGGGCCTTGCTCGCAATAAGATCAACAACCACGAGCAGGATGCGGTAGATGCGAATCTGTTTCCTACGGTAACATTCAATGGGGTAACTTATAATTATGGGCCTGGTGCTACTACTGGAGGCGCCCTTAATCCGGGACCATTAAGTCGTTCTTCTTACAAATATGCCGAAACCAATTGGATGGCCGACGCTGCCTTAAGCTATAAATTCAATATTGGAAAATCGGTACAGGTATTCAAAACCGGATATCAATATCAGGATAAAAAGGGGGGCTATGATTGGAACGTTTTGCCAATAGGTGCGGCAAGTGGTTTTAATGGCGCATATACGCCAATCCAACAATGGAGTCCCGATTTTAATGATCCCCTGCATGATTTTTACTATTTTCCTGCTGGATTCAATAACAAAAGCTATATCGGCAAAAACAATAATCAGGCTCTATACGGGATGATGGATAGCCGTTTGGGTACTTGGCTGCGCCTGGTATGGGGCATGAGGGCTGAGTACTACAAATACGAAAAGGTATTGGATGCGGCTGCAGACAAAATAGCGCAAGCCGACTTGGATAATGCAGCTAAGCAACGGTTTGTAGACCCCGAAACAGGTAATCTGGTACACCGCACCCATGATGCCAGCTCCGAGGAAAAGAAATGGCTCTACATGCCCTCGGCAAACCTGACGATTACCCCGTTTAGCGATTTCAATATCCGTGCTTCTTATGCCAAATCGGCCGTTAGGCCAGCCTTAATCGAGAATTCGAGTTTCTCTCGCTTCAACTACCTGTATGGACGCATACAGCGGAATACAGGGGTGATTTCTACCCTCATTTCGCATTACGATCTGAGATTGGAATGGTATCCGGCTGCTGGTGAGGTCATCTCTGCAGGCTATTTTAAAAAGCATTTCAAAAACCCTGTCGAAATGTATCTTGATGTTACCTCAACCAGTGGTGCAGTAGACCTGCTTACGGCCAACTCCGACTACGCCGATGTTAATGGCTGGGAGCTAGACCTGCGCAAGAGCCTCGGGTTTATCAGCAGCGACTGGAAATTTTTGAGCAATCTTTATTTCAGTGGTAACCTTACCCTCCAAAACTCAGAAGTGCAGGCCAGTTCATTTGTTTATAAAGGAATGGCGGCATCAGATGACAATGATGGTAATACCTATTCTTATCGTACCAAGACCTATCTGCGCGAAAAGCGTCCGCTGTATGGTCAGGTGCCGGTATTGTACAATCTTGGCTTGCAGTATGTGGGCGAACGTTTAAGCGCCAACGTCGCCTTTAACCACTCAGGCTATAAAACCTTTACGGTGGGCATGTTGCCCCAATATTCGGAAATGGAAAGGCCACGCAACCAGTTAGATGCACAATTGAGCTATAAATTCCTCAAAAGCAAAAAGCTGGAAACCAGGCTGAATATGGGCAACTTGCTGAACAGTCCTTACCGTTTCTTCATCAATGGCAAAAACACCTATAAAATAAAGCCCGGTACAGAAAGCATGAATATGAAAGAGTGGTCTGATGTGTATGAGTGGAAGTATGGATTTTCAGACAAATACGAAGAAGGCTATTATGAAACAGACAGCGAAGGAAAGACCAGGCGCATAGGTGATACGGATTCGTTTATCCGTAAGATCGGCTCTTCATTCAGTTTGAGCCTAAACTATAATTTTTAATCAATTAAAAATGAGTACAATGAAATTGAACAAACGATACCTGGCTTGCCTCAGCATAATGTTGCTGGTACTGGCCGCCTGTAAAAAAGGCAATGAGAATTTTTTCTATAAGGGAGGCGTGATGCCTATTGCTATAACCGGCTTTAACGGCAGTGCAGAAGAATTGGTAGTGAAGGTAGACACCTTTAGCTTCCCTGCTACATTAGGGCCAAATACCAGTTTCCAACAAAGCAATTTCTACACGTTTAAAGGGACTCAAAACCAGGTGAAGCTTACGGTGAACGAAAAAAAGACCGGAAAACTGGTGTTGGAAAAGGAACTTAAAAAAGAAGATGGCACTGCGAAAATAAGTTTCCTCTATATGGACGGCAAGATTGTTGCAATGCCAGATAAACCCGCGTTAGAGAACGAAAAGATCAGTCTCATCTACATGTTTCAGCCTACAGCTACGAATTATACAGAACCTGTTGATTTTGTAGTAGGGAAATATTATGTAACACCACAGGTTTTTGAGGAAGTGGTAAGGGCCAAAAACGTAAAGCCTAATGAGTTCAGTACGCCTGTAAAGCTGTCGACATTTTCTACCGCCAGGCAGGATTACAATGGGGTAATGACATCAGTTTTGTTTATTGTACGCATTTGCAAGGCCGGTACAAATATTCCTTACACCGATGGCACAGCCTATAGCTGGAATTTACTGTCGACCACCGCACCAAAGCCCTCTTCTTCTGTTGCGGCTTCGAAGCTTTATATATTCAATGAACTTCCTGCGGGAAGTGTAATGAGGTTTAACACCCGTTTAGAACAATAAAATCAAACAATGAAACAAATCATTATAACCATCAAAAAAACAGTTTTTTTCGTCATCTTGCTACTGGGATTTACGGCCTGTAATAAGGAAGGCGAGCGCATGAAAGCAGTTAGCGTACAGCTGGCAGGCTATAACATTGGAAACAGCGAGCTAGAGGTTTCGATAGATGAAGTAACTTATGACAAGTTCAGGACGTCAGCAAATAAACAGCTGAACTTTAGAAAGGTTTATACCTATCCATCCAGCAAAAGCCAAGCCTTATTGAAAATAAAGGATATTACTTCTGGAAAAGAAGTATACCAGCAACAGTTGAAACTGAACAGTGGCGAGCTGGAAATGTTTTTTCCGTTTGTGTTCTTCAATGGCAGTCCGCTAGCGATTGCGCCTACGGCAGCCGATCCCTCAACCAATAAGATCGCCTTCTATCTTTATAATACGCAAAGTAGCGATGCGGTTGACATCTTTCTGAAAAATGACGTTGGACAGATTTCATACATTGCCAAAAATGTGTTGCCTGCTACTTGGGCCTATTCAAATTACATAACTCCCGAGGGATTTAAGGAACTGGATAAGATTACGCTCTATTTTACCAAAGCCGGTACTACAGACCAGTGGGCATTTAACAATAGCGAGCTGTTGAGTAAAGGCTCTTTAGGAACGCTTCTTCTTCCTAAGTTTGGAGAGAAAGGTTCGGTTTGTACTTACTTTGCAACGCCAGGAAATAACCAGTTAGATATAGTTCGTCTATTTAAAGGATCGAACTAGGGCATTTCGTTGCAACTAGATTCCAATAACGCTCAAATTGAAGCAGTTCTTTTCAGAACTGCTTTTTTGTTTAAATCATTTATTGCTACAGTTAATTTTAGGCTGTAAATTTTATATTTGTGTATGTCCACCTCTCCATTAGCGATCTGCCGACGTAAAAAAGGATTAAGCCAAGAGCAACTGGCAACTCTTTCGGGCGTGAGCGCCAGAACCATCCAGCGCATTGAAAAAGGAACAGTAGAAGCGCATTTAGCCACACTCAAGTTATTGGCCGAGGCTATGGATGTAGAGACCGAACTCCTTTTGGAAGGAAAGCCAGACGCCCTTGCTCCAATAGTTGAAAAGGCAGATAAATGGACCCCCATGTTCCATGCTTTGGCGCTGATCGGCTTGTTTTTTCCTATTCTCAATATTATTCTTCCGGGGTTTTTATGGTGGTTTAAAAGAGACGAAAATCCCGAATATGATCGGCAAGGCAAACAGGTTGTCAACTTTCAATTGACCATGTCTTTTGCTTTTGTTCCTGCTGTTGTGCTACTGGTTTTCTTCTTCCCTTTGGGTTTTCCTTTAACTATATTGATCTACTTTTATACCCTGGTTATGTGCGTAATCAACCTGTTCAGGTCGATCAATCAGCAAGCCGTTCGTTATCCCTTGGCTTTTGCTTTTTTGAAGTAAACAGCCTTTATGGCTTAGAAAGGGCGAAATGGCGTGAAGGTGTCGGTAAGGTGTCGTTGAAAGAAATGAGTCTGTATGCCTAATTTTGGATTAAATAATTTAACGATGAGACAACAATTTTTAGCCCTTGCTTTTACTCTCTACCTGCTTCCATCATTCGCTCAGCATGCTGTACAAATTAAACAACTCAACGGCCAATCGGTTCGCACCGAAGCCCTGCAAAAAAGACTGGCGCATATCGTTGACAGCGCCAAACTTGCCGGTTTGCAGGTAGCCATCATTAACAACAACAAAACCGTATGGACCTCGAGTTTCGGTTATAAGGATATCGAAAACCAAAAAAGCCTAAACGACAGTACGGTAATGTACGCAGCCTCCTTAACCAAACCGGTTAGTGCCTATATTTTGCTGCGTTTGGTTGATAAGGGCATATTTAACTTGGATAAGCCCGTACGTGCCTACCTGAAAAAACCTATTGGCCAGTACGATAAATGGAAAGACTTGGCTACTGATACAATCTCGTTTAACCGCATTACGCCAAGGATGTTATTGGCCCATAGTTCGGGCCTGCCTGTGTTGCGCCAATTGTACGGCAACAAAACCAACCTGATTGCCAAACCTGGCGAAAAATTTTATTACTCGAACGAAGGCATCAACCTGTTAGGTTTAATGATAGAGGAATATACCGGAAAGCCACTTGAGGTGATTGCTCGGGAAGAAGTTTTTGGTTCTTTGCAAATGGCGCAGACCAGTATGATCTGGGAAAAAGCGTTTGAAAACAACTTTTCATATGCTTATTTCAAAGACGGGCAGAAATACGGTTCAGAAAGACGGCAAAGCAGTCGCGCAGCGGGTTCAATGTCGACTACCGCAACTGATTATGCCCGTTTTTTCATTAACCTGATGACAGAAAAGGGCTTAAAGAAAGCCAGCTATCAACAAATGCTGTCATCTCAAATTGCAGTAACCAGCAAACGAGGCTTTGGCCCTTTGAGGGATAGCATAACCCATGAAAACGATGCCATTAAACTAGCCTGGGGCTTGGGTATTGGTTTATTTCAATCGCCTTATGGCAAGGGGTTTTTCCATACCGGGCATGGCGATGCCAACCAAAATTATGCGGTGGCCTTCCCCGAAAAAGGAATTGCAGTGGTTTTGTTGAGCAACAGCGAAAACTTTGAAAACGTGAGTGCCCAACTTGTAAAAATCTGCATAGGCGATACCTATTCACCGTTTAAATGGCTGGGACATTTGGATAATTGAATCTCGTATTCGAACGAGAGGAGAACCACTCTTTTCGATGTTGGAACAGATTTTGTACACGTTAGGCTAACCCGATTCTAATTAACCTATTGTGATGGAACGACCAGATGAGCATACTGTTTCAGTACGGTACCAATTTTTGCACCGTGCTTTTATCTTTCCGATGTTCTTCACCATCGGATTACTATCAATTTTGGCCGGATGCGCATCTTTGGAGCAGTCGAAACAGACTGGCATAAAGCAAATCACCAGCCTTAACGCATTTAATGGTGTTTATTCAGAAAAAGACAGTACGGCAGGTACATCCGCTTCGCTGTGGTATCACTTGAATTTGAAGGATAAACCTGATTTCTCACAGGCTCCTATTACATGGATCAGGCTTGAAGCCGTTGCTTCGAACAGGCTGAAGGCGAGCTGGAAGCGTAGCGATGGACAAGATGAGGAGGTAGAGCTGAAAGGAAAGCTGAAGGATAACTACTTTGTATCAAAGCACCGTCGCAGCGCAATTCCTATCCCACTGATTTATGGAAATTTCAGCAACAACCAATTCCAACTTTCCTTAAATGAAGGCAATAACCTACGGGTTGATAGGATGGAGAACAAATGGGGCTGGGTATTCGTATTTCTGGCCAGCAATAACAGCACAAGAACCTATAATTATAAACGCGATGAGGCTAAGCCCTAAAACCATAAAAATAGCTAGGGTATTGCAGTTAATCGTTGCGCTATTCGTAACAGCCTTGCCGTTTGCAGATGGATATGCCCAAGAGCGCAGCATCACGATGCGGAAAAGTTATTATGATTCGTTCGGCAAAAATAACCTGACGATAAAAGTTACGAATCCATGTAATGCAGACTCGTCAATATTCGATGGTTCGATGACCCAAATAGAGGCTTCGCTAAAAAACACCAAGACGACCAGAATGACTTACAACTATCCTTATGCGCAGATGTCGTTGATCTATTTTGTAAAAGAGGAGGTTGCCGTCAAGGAATTCGGAGGACGCAAGGCCGTGATCATACCGTTCTATTATTGCGGGGGATATGAGGAATTTGACAGAAAAGTATCCTATATCGTCCTCTTTGATAACAAAAAATACATCTTCCATCTTGATTATTACTGCAAGGTTGAGCAGGACTGCAAACCTGTTAAAAATCTTGAAACCTTACTTAAAGACCTTCCAGAGCGTATCAAACCATACCTCATCGGCTACCTCAACAGTAAACATAAGTACAAGAAGAGCTTCCATCAAGATTAGGAAGAGGAACAATCATTTGTAGGCACTGGAATAAACAGTAGCCCAATATTTATCGTACAGTGCATCAAAAGCCTTATCGTTACCAGTTCTGGTACTAAGTTGAAATCCGAACAAGGGAAGCTGGTAACTATTAAGCCAAGGCTACCCAACTATTATTTTTGATCAATGGGATTGGCTAAGTTAAGTTCTGCTGCATTGTGAAGTTTTTGTTAACAAAATGATAATTTATGGTTATCTTAATGTTTCCTAATTTTGTGGCATGCAAATAGCAACCTATGTGATCTATGAACTGCTGATCAGGATCAAGGAACTGAACCCCGATGTTGGGGATTTCGTTTCCTGCAGGAAAACAGACCGAGGAGTTTATGTACAGACAACCTCAGGCCATGTAACCATCCCCGAAAGCGTTTATCATCAGCAATTTGAAGATCCAACCAAAATTTCAGCAAGCGAACTGTTGGCTTTGCTTTAGCTTTATTAGTTCATTAGTCATTAGTTCATTGTGTAATTAAAGGATTGATTTGCTTGATTAGGCTTGTCATTCCGAGTACAAAAAGGAGTTTAACTCGATAACAGATTCTTTTCTGTTTATTTTCCACCCTGCCTTTGGTTTCTTTGCGGTTAAATTATGAATTGAAAACTGCCAATTGAAAACCGAATCATGTTAATTTCCTTTATTAAAATGCCAATCTCCATAATCCTTGATGCAGTATCTTTAAATGATCAACGCTGTTGATTGTATAAATGGACCATTAGGATTTTAAAATGAACAGACAGACAAAAAATGTTTCTGAGTTTTTTAGGTTAACGCTTTGTTCATTATTGTTTTTGGTATCCTCGCTTCATGCTAATCTGGGCTTTTCGCAAACCGAAAAGAAAAGCGAAGTTTCATCCCTGCTTAACCCGCCAAGTCTGCCCGCCCAAAAAGCCTATCTCCAAACCGATAAGCCCAATTATATGCTGGGCGATACTCTTTGGTTCAAATCTTATGTGTGGAATGCCAACTACCTCAATAATCCAATTGCAAAAGAGGTACTCTACCTGGATATTGTTAATGAAAATGGAACCCTCATCAAGCGTCAAATGGTTTTCCAATATTATGGCATGGGCATCGGCAATATCGATCTCAACGGAGCCATATACAAGGCAGGCAATTATAGGCTAAGGGCCTATACCAATTGGATGAAGAACTTTGATTCACAATACCTTTTCGAAAGACCCTTTGCCATCGCAGATCCTGCAGAGAACGAATGGCTGGTTGATTCTAAAATGGAAATACAACAACAAGGATCAGAAAAGCTGCTCGACGCTACTATTGCATTGAGCCAGACAAATGGAGCGAAAATTGGCCAAAAGGATATAGAGGCCAGCTTATTTGATGGCGAAAAGCTGAAGAAAAAAACAACAGTGCAAACCGATGCAATAGGAAGGCTGAATCTGAAATTTCCGCTTCTTGGCAACGATAAGCCCAAAAACCTGACTATCCAGTTAAAAACAACAGGCAATAATCCACAGGGAGTAAAGTTTCCAGTGCTATTGAAGCAAGAGCAAAACATCGACCTGCAGTTTTTGCCCGAATCAGGCAACTTGGTTGTTGGATTAAAAAGCAAAATTGGCTTTAAGGCAATTAACGAGCAGGGCTTGGGCACAGAAGTTTCGGGAACGGTTTATAATAACCTTAAGCAAGCTGTTGCCCAATTGAAAAGCAACCGTTTGGGAATGGGCGCTTTTGTCCTTACGCCCAAAACTGGCGAAACCTATACCGCTGTGGTTAAACAGCAGGATGGAACAGAAAGGAGCTACTCCTTGCCTGTTGCCAAAAAATCTGGAGTTATATTTAAAGTAATTAATGAGCAATTGAGCGATTCGTTGCTTATCCAGTTCTTGGCTACGGCTGATCAGAGAGGAGGAAGCTATTTTTTTATTGGCCAAGCTCGTGGCGTGGGTTGCTATGGTGGTGTGGTTAAGCTAAGCGATTCCATTGTACAGATCAAAATCGGCAAAAATCTTTTCCCATCGGGCGTCATCAAATTCGTTCTATTAGACGGACAAAAACAAGCGATAGGCGAACGATTGGCATTTAACAGCGGCAATGATTTGTTAAAAGTAAGCCTCCAAACCAATAAGCCCAATTATGCCAACAGAGATAACATCGATCTGGATATAGCTGTTAAAGATGAAAAAGGAAATCCCGTTCAAGGCAGTTTTTCGCTTGCGGTAACAGACAACGGCCAGGTTAAAATAGACTCCATTAAAAATGAAAACCTGCTTTCGCGCATCTTGCTCAGCTCAGAGCTGAAAGGCTATGTAGAGGACCCGGGCTATTATTTTCCAAAGCAAATGACGGCAACAATTTGGAGCGATTTGGATCATTTGCTGTTAACCCAAGGCTGGACAAGCTACAATTGGAATGTAAAATACAAAGCCGTTGAACCTCGTTTTAAGCACGAATCGACTTATGCCATAAACGGCAACGTAAGTTCGGGTTTGGGCAAGCCAATGGAGAATGCCAATGTGGTGTTGTTGTCCAAAAAACCATCGCTTTTGCTGCAGGCCACCACTAATGCCAAAGGCGCTTTTGCCTTTAATGAAGTAAAGCCAGCAGATTCTGCAGTGTATTTTATCCAGGCAAAAAACAAAAACGGCAAGAGTTTTAATGTGGCCATTAAGGTAGACGAATTTACTGCTCCTAAATTCGATTCGGTTTACCATCTTAACAAGCCATGGTTTTTAAATATCGATACCAGCACGCTAGGTACGGTTAAAAACAGGATCGAAAATATCCAGGAACAACATAAGCGTTCAGGGAAAAAACTCAACGAAGTTGTCATTATAGGCAAGAAAACGGTTAAGGGCTCAAGTAGCCTAAACAATGGCGAGGCAGACCTTACCCTAAACGAATCGGATTTGAATAAAGCCAATAAAAAAAACTTGGGTCAATTGCTTTATCAGTATATCCCTGATTTAAGGATTGACGAAATGAAGCATGTGTACATGATCAGAGACCAGTTTGTGCATTTGGTCATCGACGGGATCGATGTGCGAACAATTAGGCCGCAAGGCATGACTTATCGCGATTTTTATAAAGATTACTACCTCGATTTAATGACCGCCGAAGACATTAAAGGCATAGAACTGATGCGTTCGCCAGGAATGATCGCCAATTATGGGAAGCGATTTTTAAACTCCTCAAAGGATGTGTTCGATTACCATGCCTTTATCGAAATTACCACCTATTCTGGCAACGGAGCTTTCATAGCCAAAACGCCAGGCACATTTCTCCTAAAGCCTCTTAGCATGGTTGAAGCCAAGCAGTTTTATAGTCCGAAATATACCGTAAAAGCCAATGTCTCGGCCGTAGATGCACGTTCAACGGTTTATTGGAATCCAAATGTAGTGACGGATAAAAATGGCCAAGCGCATGTCAATTTTTATGCTACCGATAAAAAAGGCTCTTACACCATCATTGTTGAAGGCAGCAACATGAACGGAGGCATCGGCAGGGAGAAATCGAATATTATTGTTAAATAGAATTTAAAATGAATAAAATAGTAGGCATTTTGGTCTTGGTGATCCAGCTGATCGTTTACCCCGCACTGGCTAAACCAAATAGCTCAATAACCACGATTAGAGTTGGGACGAATAGTCCGCATATTGCCCAAATCAATGCCAGCCAACTCCTATTGGTAACAGGAACGACCTATCGTTTTACGGTAGACACTCCCGAAGATAAAGGCTTAACCGCCACAAGGGCTACAGTGGCCGAAATCATCAATGAACTAGCTTCTACAGATGGTTCAGTACAGCAATATCAGATTAAAGACAGCAGTGGGGCACTGAAAAGTGAGGGTATAATCAAAGAAGATGATTGGCTACAGGTAACTGCCCAAGATGGAAAAACCATAAAAAAATATGCCATTGCATTTAAACAGCTGGCTTTGGGTGGAAAATTGAGCCTGCTCAAAAAGCAACTCACCCAAAATACCAATACCAGCATTACCCTTAGCTATACTGCCGGGCAAAGAAGCCCTAATGCAACCGTAAAATTGTTTTTTCCTTTGGGTATTGAACCAACTTTAAGCAATACAAGCGTAAACGTAATTGGAAGGGGCTTTGTGAAACTGGGCGAATTAAGCAGACAATCAATCGGCAGGGCGGGCTCGCTTTATTCTTATTCGAAAGTTGGAGAAGTAGCAATAACCAAATCTGCCAACGGGAGCATCCTCACTTTTAAAAATTTAGACCTCAGGCCAGCAAATGGTGCCGATCTGATCTTAAAAATAGGCGACGTTCGTTTAAAAAACAGCGGAGATCTCGTTTTCAAAGCTACTTACACCACTTCCTTGCCAGAGGTGTTGAGCAGTGCTGGTACCGGAAACGAAACCGTTAGCTTAAAAGTGACTAAAACTATAGCTGATTTCGAACGCGTGGTAGATAAGAATTTGGCCTATCAAGAAACCCCGGCTACCTATACCTCGGTAAAGTTCAAATGGCCGTTCATCAACGATGCTGAAAATATCCAGTTAGAGCAATCGCTCAACGAGGGCAAAACATGGTCGCTTATGCCAACAGCTGTGCTAGATGTGAAAACAGGTACGGCCAAAGTAAGCAATCTTCAATCTAATTTGCTGTATAGTTTTAGACTCGCGGTAAAAGATGGCGAGAAAAAGGGTTATTCTAATCAGGTACAGTTTTATACTGGAAAAATGGATGTCAAAAAGTTTGGTGTGAATGCTGATGACCAAACAGACGACACCCAAAAAATCAATGAGGCCATTGCTTACCTCCACAAAATTGGTGGCGGTACCTTGTACTTTGGCAAAGGCACCTACTTGGTTAAAACGGTTCATCTACAGAGTAATGTTTACTTGTTTGTGGACAAAGAAGCAACTATTAAAGCCATTAAAGGAGCTGATGCGCCAGAAGAGACCTGGTTTAGCGATAAACAATACCGCTCAGGATTATCGCCCACGGCTATCGGCCCTTATGCCGATCCAGAAAACTACCTTACCAAACAAGATGTGGGGCACCATTATTTTAGAAACACCATGTTTTTTGGCGAGCGTTTGGACAACATCAAAATTATAGGAAATGGCAGGATTACCGGTGATGGCAATTTGGTAAATGGCGATAATGTAATGAATAATGCGCCCGATAATAGGACTGATAAGATGTTTACGCTAAAGCTCTGCACCAATATAGAAATTGGCGGCCTGCCTAAAACCGAAGATTTATGGTACGATCCTGCAAAAGACGAACCTTATTATGTAGGCAAAGACGGCAGCAAAAACTTCGACACCCAAAACATGCTCAATATAGACCGGGCTGGGCATTTTGCCTTATTGGCAACAGGCTCTGATTCGATCAATGTGCACAACACTTATTTCGGCAGAAACAGTACCTCGAATGTACGCGACATTTACGATTTTATGGCTTGCAATGACGTAACCGTTACCAATATTTATTGTAAGGTAAGTTCAGACGATATCGTGAAACCTGGTTCGGATTGTTCCTTGGGCTATACCCGACCGGCTCGAAACTACAAGGTGCGTAACATTATTGGCGATACCAATTGCAACCTGTTTCAGATCGGATCGGAAACCGCCGATGACATTATGGATATCTGCGTAGACAACATTTATGTATTGGGCGCGAACAAGGCTGGATTTTCCATCTCAACCAACGATGGCGCCCATATCAAAAACATCCACCTTAATTGTGGACATACCGGTACTTTGCATGCCAGGTCTAAAATGTTGCGCAGCACCACACCATTTTTTATTTCGATTTCTAACCGTGGCAGGATTTTAGGCGCAGCTGTAGGCAGATACAACTTTACCGACAACGGCGAAAAACACAGCGAGCTCTTGGTCAAAAATATCAACATTGGGGTGGTTGAAGACATCATCATCAATGGGGTAGATATTACCGAAGTTTATGGAGGCAGTTCTTATGGCGATGCCGACAAACGTTGGAAAGCTTACGACGGCAAACAGCGCAAAGCAAGTCCCATTATTGCGGGTTATAAGTTGCCCGATAACGAAGCCGTAGAGGGAGGACTAAATTTTAAACTGCCCAATGGTCAGCATACCGGCTACATCAAAAACGTATCTTTTACCGATGTGCATGTGCTCGTTAAAGGCGGTAATGGGGTGGCAGATACTGCACAAAGTCCTCCAGAATTGGGTGTTGGACAATACAACGTATCCAATTTGAAAGTACAGCCTTCGTATGGCTTGTGGGCACGCCATGTAAAAGATTTGACAGTTAAGCAAAGTTCTTTCAATTACGAGAAGAGAGATAGCCGTTATGTTATATTTTTGGATGATGTAATTGGTGCCACATTCTCAGACCTTAAGATGGTAAAGCCTGCGGATAATCCTGTTTTGATTGGCCGGAAAAATGCATCACAAATTAGCATAGACAAAATAATGTACGATGATGATGTGCTGGGCAAAGATCCCAAAGCCTTATCAAAGCCGAACTAACTTTAAATAATCATTATTCAAAATAAATGAACCTTACTTTCCGATACCCTTCCGTTTTATTTTTTGCTCTTCTCTTTTCAACATCAGTTAGCTATGCCCAAAACAATAAAATCTACCATAAAGGTTGGATAGATTTTAACAAGAATGGAAAAATGGATGTTTTTGAAGATCCATCTCAACCCATCGATAACCGGGTGAACAACTTGTTGAGCCAAATGAATTTGGATGAAAAAACCTGTCAAACGGCCACGCTTTATGGCTACGGCAGGGTGCTGAAAGACGAAATGCCAACGGCCGAGTGGAAGACAAAAATCTGGAAAGACGGTATCGCCAATATTGACGAAGAACTCAACAGCTTACCTTACAATAAGAAAGCGGTAACCCAATATTCATTCCCTTTTAGCAAACACGCCAGTGCCATCAATACGGTGCAAAAATGGTTTGTAGAAGAAACCCGTCTCGGGATCCCGGTCGATTTTAGCAATGAAGGCATCCATGGGCTTTGCCACGATCGGGCTACGCCTTTTCCGGCACCTATCAACATTGGCAGCACTTGGAATAAAAACTTGGTTTTTAGAGCTGGCAGTACCGTTGGGAGAGAAGCCAAGGCTTTGGGCTATACCAATGTATATGCACCTATTCTCGATGTGGCCAGAGACCAGCGCTGGGGCCGTGTGGTGGAATGTTATGCAGAAGATCCTTACTTGATTGCAGAACTGGGTAAACAAATGACATTGGGCATCCAAGATCAAGGAGTAGCGGCTACTTTAAAGCATTATGCCGTTTATAGTGTGCCTAAAGGTGGTCGCGATGGCAATGCCAGAACCGATCCGCATGTAGCACCTAGAGAATTGCACGAAATGTTTCTCTATCCCTTTAAACGCGTGATCCAAGAAGCCAAACCCATGGGCGTAATGAGCAGTTACAATGACTGGGATGGCGAACCTGTAACCGGAAGCTATTATTTCTTGACCGATCTGTTGCGCAATCAATATGGTTTTAATGGTTATGTGGTTTCAGACAGTGAGGCGGTAGAGTTTATCTCGAGCAAACACCATGTGGCCGACGATTATAAAGGAGCAGTAAAACAAGCCCTGGAAGCGGGTTTAAATGTACGCACCAATTTTACCATGCCCGAGACTTTTATCCTGCCCTTGCGCGAGCTGGTGAAAGAAGGCTCGGTTTCGATGAAAACACTCGATGAACGCGTTGCTGATGTTTTGCGGGTGAAATTTAGATTGGGTTTGTTCGATAGCCCTTATGTGAATGAGCCGGCACTTGCCGATAAAAATGTGCATACACCTGCAGATGAAGAATTGGCTTTGCAATTGAACCGGGAGTCGATGGTGTTGCTGAAAAATGATAAAAACCTATTGCCACTCAATGTTAATCAATACAAAAATATATTGGTTACCGGTCCGCTAGCAACCGAAACGAAATACACCACCAGCAGGTACGGCCCTTCTAACAATCCAATTGTGTCTATTTTGGATGGAATCAAGACTTTTGCAAGCAAGTCTGCTACCGTTAATTACAGTAAAGGCTGCGAGGTAACCGATTCCAAGTGGCCCGAAAGCGAAATCATGCCTGTTGCGGTAACTGCCCAAGAGCAGGCCCAAATCAACGAAGCCGTAACAGCAGCCAGCAAAGCTGATGTGATTATTGCCGTAGTTGGTGAAACCGATGATTTGGTGGGCGAAAGCAAAACCAGAACAGGCTTGAATTTGCCTGGTCTGCAGTCGCAATTGTTGCAGGCTTTGTATGCAACCGGAAAGCCGGTAGTGATGGTTATGGTAAACGGTCGTCCTTTAACCATCAATTGGGAAAACAAATACCTGCCAGCAATTCTTCAAGCCGGATTTCCGGGGCCTTCGGCAGGTAAAGTTGTTGCTGAAACTTTGTTCGGAGAAAATAATCCTGGTGGCAAACTGACCATGACCTATCCCAAATCTGTTGGCCAAATCGAATACAATTTCCCTTTCAAACCGGCATCGCAAGCGGGGCAAAGCAAAAATGATGATCCAAACGGTTTTGGCAAAACCATGGTATTAGGCTCGCTTTACCCTTTCGGTTATGGCTTAAGCTACACCACTTTCGAGTTCAGCAATTTAAAGCTAAGTGCAACACAAATCCGCTCGCAGGGAGAAATACAGGTATCGGTTGATGTGAAGAATACGGGCAACCGCAAAGGCGATGAAGTGGTACAGCTTTATTTGAAAGATGTGGTGAGCAGCGTAACCACCTACGAAACGGTATTGAGAGGTTTCGAAAGGGTAGGCTTAGCTCCAGGAGAAACCAAAACTGTTCAGTTTACATTGAAGCCAGACGATTTGATGCTCTTGGACAAAAACATGAAATGGACGGTAGAGCCGGGTAAGTTCGAGGTGTTGATCGGCAATTCCTCAGAAGCGATTAAACTCAAGAAGGAATTTACGGTGATTAGATAGCTGCTGTTGTTAATCGAAGAAAAGAAGTTCTCGAAGAATGTAAGATGGAAAATGTAAGATGGAAGATAAAGTTAACAGAGAACCTGTCATCCAGAACGTAGTGAAGGATCTATATCCAAGATAGATGTCTTTCCCAGCAAATCTAGATCGCAATGACCTATCTTTCTTTGATTTAACCACAATGCCACAAAATTCTTTGGTAAGTGGTTTCTATTCCTCCCCCTACTCCCCTCCAAAGGGGGACAGAGACCTTGTTATCTTAGGTGGTAAAAATACTAACCACATAGGCACATAGAAAAGTTAAGGCTCAAAAGAGGGACAAGAGCCATAGCTAAGATGAACTAAGGTGTCTTATATGGTGGAAAAATTAACCACATAGGCACATAGAAGAAGTTAAGGCTCAAAAGAGGGACAAGAGCCATGGCTAAGATGAACTAAGGTGTCTTAGGTGGTGAAAAGACTATCTAAGGTGGTGAAAAAGAAAATCCTCATGCCAAAATACCTGATTTATTAGCTAAACTCTCTTACCTAATTCTTGATTTTTATAGATAGGTTGCATCATTATAAACCAGATAGTTTTCTTTATATGAAAAAAATCAACCTAATTGGCCTAGTACTGTTACTTGTACTGAGCTCATCGAGTCTTTTCGCAGCCACCATTACTGTGGCATCCATCGCAGAATTGCAAACGGCCCTCAATAAAGCCAAACCTGGCGATGTAATCTTGCTTAAAAAAGGCGTCTACACTACTAGAGAAGATATCACTGTAAATAAAGAAGGTACTGCCGGAAAGCCTATTGTCATTGCTGCGGAGCAAATTGGTGAAACGGAAATTACCGGAAAAGGAGGTTTTAATTTGGTAAAACCTGCCAAATACATCACTATTAAAGGCTTTAAGTTTACACACCTGGCCTCAAGAGCCAAAACAGGCAATGGCACCAGCTTTTGCAGGTTTACCCAAAACATTTTCGAAACGCCCGGCGATGGAGAAGATTTGACCGTGGCGGGTACCGATCAGGAAGTAGATTACAATACCTTCCAAAATAAAAATGCCATGGGCAGGTTTGTGGCCATTAGGGGCGAAGGTAAACAGATCGCGGAGCGGTTGCATATCCACCATAATTATTTCAATACGGCAACCAGTCAAGGAGGTAAAAACGGAGCCGAAGCTTTTCAGTTTGGCTTAAGCGGCTTTAGCATGTCACTGAGCAATAGTGTAGTAGAGTATAACCTGTTCGAGAAATGCGAAGGAGAAAACGAACTCATTTCTGTAAAAGTTGGAGGGGTAATTTTACGCTACAATACCATCAGAGATTGCCCGGCGCAGTTTACGCTTCGTCATGGCAATAAAAATCAGGTGTATGGGAACTACTTTGTCAACACGCCTGGCTTAAGGATTTTTGGAGACGACCATTTGGTTTTCAGCAATTATTTTGAGAACTGCAAGCCGGCAATTACCATTGGAAACGGTGGTGCAGAAGTAGCCGATGGTGCTCCATTAACCTCTCATGACAGGCCAGATCGGATTTTGATTGCCTTCAATACCTTGGTCAATAACAAAGAAAACATCGTGCAAACTCCTCGAAAAGACGGGTTGGGGGCAACTTATGTTACGGTGGCAAATAATTTGATCCAAGGCGGGAATTTGGCCACCAAAATTTCTGGACCAATGACCCAGGCCCAATGGAAAGGGAATGTTCTTTTTAACGTAGGCCCGGGTGATTTGCCAGGCGATTCTTACAGAACTATAGATCCGAAACTGGTGAAAGATGCTTCCGGTACTTTTCATTTATCGGCCAATAGCCCTCTAATCAATACCGTTAAAGAGGCTTACCCAGCGGTAAGTGTTGATATGGATGGCCAGCCAAGAGTTAGCCCTTTAGATGCTGGTGCCGATGAGGTGAGTACAGCTCCGGTAAAAGCCAGTATTTTATTGCCTAGCCAAGTAGGCCATTTAGCCAAGAAATAATTGCAGCACATGAACAAACTTAGCATCGCCTTTTTGTTGGCATTCAGTTTTATTATTGCTAACGAGGCATCCGCACAAAATAGCGAATGGGTTAAATACGACGATCAAAAGGGAAAACTCAATTACAAAGCTACTGCTAATGGCGACCGCATCATGGATTTCTCTCATGCGGGCTATCAAGGTGGAGGCGTGCCCTTGCCCAATATAGCTACCCAAATCAAGGTAAAACCATCGGGTACTGGTGATGACACCAAGACCATTCAAAATGCAATCGACCAAGTAGCCAAAATGCCTCTACGAAATGGCTTTCGGGGAGCAGTGGAGCTTTCGGCTGGGGTGTTTACCTGTGCAAGTTCTATCATCCTTTCAGAAAATGGCATCGTTTTACGTGGAAATGGCAGCGAAAAGGGCGGTACAACTATTAAAATGATTGGCGAACCCCATACAGCCATCGTTATTGGAAGAGGAAATACCAAAGTGGCGCTAGGCAATACAGAAGATAAAGAACAAATCGCGCTAGCTAGTACACATTTGGCAGCTGCCTACGTTCCGGCCGGCGCTTCCGTTTTTAAAGTGAGAGAGGCGAAAAGCTTTAAGGTAGGCGATACCATCGCTATACAACGCCCAGTTACCGATGCCTGGATCAGCTTCATGAAAATGGACGACATGTATCGGGAAGGCAAAAAGCAAACCTGGCTGGGAACAGGAAGACAAGAAATTTCGAAAAGAATTATCAAAGCCATTAATGGCAATCAGTTTACGGTTGATGTGCCATTAGCTGATTCCTATGATACCAAATTTTTGGAACCCATGGGTGCAAAAATTGTCAAGATCAGAACGTTGAACAGGGTAACGAATGTGGGTATAGAAGACCTGCACATCCAATGCGAACCTTTAGAAATCGACTATGGCCATGCACCTTATGCTGCGGTGAGGGTAGGTGGCGATGATTGCTGGGTGAAGAACGTATTTGCCGAAGAAACCATGAACAGTACCGTGTTGGCAGGAGATCGGATTACCATGCAAAAGATCAAAATCAAACATACCTATACTAATTTAGGCGCTTCAAAGCCTGCTGATTTCAGCTTAGAAGGGAGCCAGAATTTAATAGACCGATGCGAGGCCACTGGAGGAAATACGTATTTTGTATGGACTTCGAGTATGGTAACTGGTCCAAATGTGGTATTAAACTCTACTTTTAAAGGCATAGGCAGTCGCATCCAACCTCACCAGCGCTGGGCAACGGGCTTGTTGGTCGATAACTGTACCATTCCCGATGGCAATATCGATTTCATGAACCGCGGCATTGCTGGCTCTGGCCATGGCTGGACAATGGCCTGGGCAGTGGCCTGGAACTGTGTGGCCAAAAGTTACATCATCCAAAATCCGCCAGGCGCAGCAAACTGGGCAATTGGCTGTATTGGCCTCAGGGAACAAACTGCTAGATTATTCGACAGCAGCCCTGTTATTCCCGATGGCAATTTTGATTCGCATGGCAAACCCGTGTCCATTCAAAGTTTATATTTGGCACAATTGGAAGAAAGGCTAGGCAAAAAAGCCTTAAAAAATATCGGTTATCAAGCCAATCAAAGGAGCGAGTTTAACAATAAATCAATTGAGCCAACACCATTCAAGCCAGATAGCGATCCGCAGTTAGGTATAAATCTGGCCTATGAACGTCCGGTAAATACCAGCAACGTACGAGGCACTACCCGCCAATTCGGAGGCGAAAAAGCTTTAGATGGCAACGATAAGACCTATTGGGCCATTAACGATGGCTTGAAACAGGCTACTTTTGAGGTAGACATGGAAGGTCCCGTAGCAATTAATGCCCTGAAAATAGGCGAAGCTTTAGGACAAAGGGTGCAGGAGTATAAAATAGAAGTACAACTGGATAGCAAGTGGATTTTGATAGATCAGGGAACTACCATAGGCGAAAATAAAACCGTGAAGTTTCCGCAAATAACCGCTTGGAAAGTCAAGCTTACGGTGAGTAAATTCAGTGACTATCCGGCTATCAAAAACTTTGCTTTATACTTGGCCAAATAATAAGGAGTTAAATCAATCTCATTTACGCTAAAAGATACAAGCCTAGGTTTTTGATGTCAATATTGTTGAATAAAAGGACAATTGAACTGCGTAAAACCCGACTAATTATCACTTAGTTGCAGTATCAAATATAATTTCTTGTATGGCAAGCGGTATCAAAAAAATAAGCCTTTTGTTGTTTTTGCTGTCAGTGTTTTTTAGCGCAAAGGCAACAGATTTCGACGTCACCAAATTCGGTGCAATTGGTGATGGCCTAACGCTAAATTCCCAGGCTATTCAAAAGGCCATAGATGCCTGTCACCAAAGCGGTGGCGGCAAAGTCATTATTCCGGCAGGCAAATTCTTATCTGGTACCATCGCGCTCAAAGATAAGGTGACCCTCTCCCTACAAAAGGATGCGGTATTATTGGGTAGTATCGATTTAAAAGATTATCAGAATCTAGATCCCTTTACCGAAGGTTTGGGCATTGATGTAGGCTGGGCCTTGTTGGTGGCGGTTGATGCGAAAAATATCGGTATCGAAGGCGAAGGAACAATAGATGGGCAAGGCTCGGCCATCAAGGCTAAACATATTTTGACCGATACACGTCCAGAAGGCGAGCGTTGGGGCTTGAGGCCTTTTTTAGTACGCATTGTGCGTTGTACCGGCGTAACCGTGCGTGGCGTGACTTTGAAATATGCCGGTGCCTGGACTTCCCATTATTTTCAAAGCAAACAGATTTTAATCGAAAATGTAAAAATCGAAAGTGTTGGGGTTGCCCATAACGATGGGATTGGGATTGATGGTTGCCAACAAGTGCGCATTAAGGATTGCGATGTAATTAGTGGCGATGATGCCTTGGTATTCAAAACCACATCAAGGCTAATGGCCTGCAAAGATATTGAAGTAAGTGGATTGAAACTAAAAAGCAATCAGGCGGGTATCAAAATAGGTACAGAATCCATTGCCGATTTCGAAAACATCAAAATTACCAATTGCCATATTTACGATACTAAAAACGGAGGGATCAAACTCTTAACGGTTGATGGTGCCCATATCAGAAATGTATTGATCAGTGACATAACAATGGACGAAGTGAGAACGCCGATGCTGTTTCGTCTGGGCTCGAGGCTCAATGTATTCCGCAAAAATACCGAAACGAAAAAACCTACCGGAACTTTCGAAAACGTAACGATTAAAAACGTGAAAGCCAAGGCAGCCGACAATGCGCAGCTGACGCCACCATCGGGGATCTTGATTACAGGTGTTTCGGGTCACGACATCACCAACTTAACTTTAGAAAACATTGAAATTACCTTAGCTGGTGGTGGTACAGCAGAAGATTCGCGCAAGGTAGTGCCAGAGGCGATAGACCAATATCCGGAAGTGAAGACATTTGGACCAAAAATTCCGGCTTATGGCATTTGGGCACGTCATGTGAAAGGCCTCAAACTCATCAACGTCAAATTTAACTTAGCAAGCAACGATTTACGCCCAGCCTTGGTTTGTGACGATGGCAAGGCGCTAACCGTAAGCAATTGGAATTTGCCAGCAATCACAGGTGCCGAAGCCATTATCCGTTTAGAAAACGTGGTGGGTGCAAACATCAAGGATATAGCTGTAAAGGGTGACGCACAAGCTTTGGTGAGGATTGAAGGAGCCACTAGCAAAAGCATCAAGGTGACCAGCAATAAGGCATCAGCAATTAAAAAAAGAGCTAGAATTTGCATCAAACGCTAAGCCCAACTAATTACCACATCGCTATGAAAAGACATTTTAAACTATTGCTTTTATTATCCCTGCTCCAATTTAATGGCTTTGCACAAACCATGGATCAGATGTGGGACAGTAGCGTTGCGGGCAAGGAAAATCCAAACCTCAAATGGTTTAAGGAAGCCAAATTTGGTCTTTTTATCCACTGGGGATTGTATTCGAAGTTAGCTGGTGAGTATAAGAGCAAACGTTATTATGGCAGTGGCGAATGGATCATGAACCAAGGCAAAATTCCTGTAGCCGAATACGAAAAAGTGGCTTCAACCTTTAATCCAACCGGTTTTAATGCTGAAGAATGGTCGCAATTGGCGCAAGATGCGGGAATCAAATATATGGTGATCACCGCCAAGCACCACGAGGGTTTTGCCATGTACAACTCTAAAGTGAGCAATTTTAACATTGTAGCGGCTACGCCCTATCAAAAAGACCCCATGAAGGCATTGGCCGAAGCGAACCAAAAGCGGGGCATCCATTTCGGCTTTTATTATTCGCAGTTTCAAGATTGGCATGAACCCAATGGTGGCGGAAACGGCTGGGACTTTGTAAACGACAAGAAAGATTATCAAGCCTATTACAAGGAAAAGGCAATTCCGCAACTCAAAGAACTCTTAACAAATTACGGTCCTTTGGGCATCGTTTGGTTTGATACACCTGGCGGAATGACCAAAGCACAAACCCAAGACTTTGTAAACGAATTAAGGGTATTGCAACCCAAAACATTATTTAGCAGCAGGGTAGGCCAGGGTTTGGGCGACTACAAAGACTTTGGCGATTCGGAAGTGCCAACCACTCCGATCAAAGGTGCTTGGGAATCGATTTATACGCATAACGATTCTTGGGGCTACATTAAGCACGATATGAACTTTAAGAGCAGCAGGGAAATTATCCAGTTGTTGGCCAATGTGGCTTCGAAAGGTGGTAACCTGATGCTCAATGTGGGGCCAGATGGCGAAGGTAAAATACCCGAATATTCGATTAAATTTCTGCAGCAAACGGGCAAATGGCTCAAAGCAAACGGCGAAAGTATTTACGCCACTACTTACGGATTAATTCCGGCACAGCCATGGGGCGTAAGTACTTCGAAGCCGGGAAAGCAATACCTGCATGTAACGACTAGGCCAAAAAACGGTAAATTATTGCTCCCGAATTTTAACGCAAGCATTCAAAAAGTTTATGCTTTGGCCAATCGTAAAGCTTTAACTTTTAAAAAGATTGGCAACGAGGTATGGATTGACCTGCCCGCATTTGATCAAGATGCGGTTAACACTGTGTTTGTGGTCGAATACACAGGCACGATTCCCGAATATGACCTGCAAACACCCATCACCGTATCTGCTCAGTTTGATCAAAATACAATTGATGCTGTTTTTGCCAAAGTGAATGGAAACGGCAAAACCACTTCTTTAACCTATAGCCACTATTTCGGCGATTGGAAACACACCACCTGTGTAACCAATATGAAAGACAGTACCGATCAAGCTGTTTTTACCATTAAAGTAGCCGAAGCGGGCGACTATCATGTCATTGCCGAATACAATTGCCCACAAGAAAGTGCCAAGCTGGAAGGAAGCTTAAGTATCAACAACCAGGATTTTTTGTTTCGGACTTTGCGCACATCAGAATTTGATAAAAGCGCACCGCTCATGTTCATCAAACACACGATAGCCACTACCACCTTTACAAAACCCGGAGTTTATAGCATCGTTATACATCCGCTACAAAATGGCAAAGAGCTCTTTAAGTTGAAATCCATTATCCTCGAACCTGTAAAATAAGATGAAGAAATTTACCACCACACTATTGATTTGCCTATTTTTTGCAATTGTCGCAAAGTCGCAAACACTAAAAGACGCCATGCAGCCTGCCGTAAAAAACGGAGGTTTTAAAATGGAGGGCTATATTTTATGGTGCCCATCGGTAATCAAAGTTGGAGATACCTACCATATGTTTGCCTCTCGCTGGCCAGAAAAATATGGTTTGGGTGGCTGGACAACCTATTCGGAGATTGTAAGGGCAAGCTCAAAAAACCTGTATGGACCTTACGAATTTAAAGAGGTGGTGATCCAAAAAAGACCCGATTTCTGGGACAATGACCGGGCGCATAACCCAAAAATCGTAAAGGCTGGCGATACCTTTGTGCTGTATTACATTTCATCGGCCAATGAAACAGGCTACGCCTATAGTAAATCGATTACGGGCCCTTGGACAAGGATAGACAAACTGGCCATGCCTTTTTCTAATCCGGCACCTTTGGCTAAAAAAGATGGCAGTATTTATGTTTTTGGTAGAAAATCGGTTGATAACATCCGCATTGCCCAAGCGTACAAGGCGCCTGCTTTTAATGGTGAGTATCAATTAGTGAGTGATCAATATAATTTGTTGCCCGGTAAAAACCAATTGGAAGATCCAACCATTTGGTGGGCCAAAAACCAATACAATGTCATCTTGAGCGATTTTAGGGGCGATGCCACAGGCACAGGTAAAAACGGAGCACAATATGCCTCTAAAGATGGCATCAATTATACTTTGGTCTCAAAAGAATCGGTGTATACCAAAACGGTAAGCTATGACGATGGAACGGAGCAAACTTTTAGAAGAAGAGAAAGGCCGTTTGTTTTTGTGAACGAGAAAGAACAAGTTACTGCCTTTTTTACTTCTTGCCTAAGCCAGGCTAAAGACGGGAGCGAAAAATCGTGGATCGAGGTTAATCCGGTTAAAAACTATGTGCCTGTAGCACTCAAATAGAACTGAAAAGATGAGAAATCCCAACCTAGATGAAACTACCTTTTCGAGAAGGAAATGGCTGAAAAATGCAGCTGTTCCTGCAGTGGCCGCTATCGGTGCAAGCTTTATTGGCCAAAGCGTCCAAGCAAAAGAAACCGATATTGCAGAAGACCAATTGCTTGGTGCCAAAGTTTATAACATCAGGGATTTTGGTGCTAAAGGCGATGGACAAACCTTAAATACTTTAGCCATACAAACTGCCATAGATTTATGCCACAAAGAAAATGGCGGAACGGTAATGGTGCCTGCAGGAGATTTTGTAATCGGTACCATCGAACTTAAAAGCAATGTGACCCTACACCTGGCTAATCAGGGCAGGTTATTGGGCAGTGCGAAAAAGGAAGATTATTCGGGCGGAAAAGATGTGCCGGCTGGCAATGGAAACATCGTAATGATCTACGCAGCCAATGCCGTTAATGTGAGCATCCAAGGTAGGGGAACGATTGATGGCAATGGAACAGCCTTTTTTACCGGGCAAGGCGATAATACCGGCCCCAACTCGCAAGGCGGGGGCTATTTCGATAGGCCACACTTATTGATTTTTTACAAGTGCTACAACCTCTTGTTGCGCGATTCGTTTTACACCAAAAGCGCCTACCATTGCTTCAGGATTTTAAATTGCGAGCAGGTAAATATCGATGGCGTAAAAATTTATAACCGCGTAAACAAAAACAACGACGGTTTCCACTTCAACAACTGCAAATATGTACACATTGTTAATTCAGATGTACGTTGCCAAGACGATGCCTGTGCCTTATTTGGGAGCAATCAATTTGTAACCGTAACCAATTGCTCTTTCAGTACCCGATGGTCTATTTTTAGGTTTGGCAGTGGCGATGCCCAAAACATCAGCATCTCTAATTGCCTGATTTACGAAACCTATGGCTGTCCGATAAAAATAAGCGCAGGTAATGCGAGATTAGAAAACCTTACTTTCTCCAATATCATTATGCGCAATGTAACGGGGCCAATTGGTATCGGATTTAGTGGATCGGCAAAAAGAGGCCCCAATGATAAGACCCCTGCAACAACACAGCCAATCTTTGTAAGAAATATTGTTTTCAATGGTATTCGGGCCACAGTGGTACCTGTTCCCATTAATCACCCAGATATTCCTTTCGACGTAAAAGTGTATCCTGGAGAACATTTCAGTTGTATTACCTTAAATGCGTTGGGCAATAATTTCATCGAAAATGTAAGCTTTACCGATGTGCATGTGAGCTACGCTGGTGGTGGCTCTGTAGCCTTGGCCGCAAAAAAAGAGATCCCCCAAACGGCACAAGAATATTTTACGGTTTGGGATCCTGAACCTTCCGGTCCGCCAGCTTATGGCCTGTATGCCCGAAACGTGAAAGGCTTAACGCTTCAAAATGTGCGCTTGGAGTATGAGCAGCCAGATGCCCGACCAGCCATTATTTTTGATAACGTACAAGATTGCAGCATCACGGGCCTCGCCGTAAAAGGGAGCCCAACTGCCGATTGTACCTTCAAATTGATCAGTGCCAAAGAGGTATTGATTTCCTCGGCAAGACTGTTAAGTCCTGCAAAGGCATTTTTAAAACTAGTAGGGAGTGCCAATTCAGATTTAACACTAGATGGCGGTGATGTAAGAAAAGCCACAAAAGCCGTTGTTTTTGAAAATGGAGCAAACTTAAAAGCCATTAAGATCAGAGCGTAGCTATCGTTTTACCATAAGTTAACAGACAAGGGTTTTCCTGAAAAGGATTGCCCTTTTTATTTTTAAAGATTATTGGTGAATGGTAAAATCAATTAATAATCAGTCAATTGGCTTGATTTTTTATGGCCATTTTAAAGCTAGCTTTAGTAAAACAGAGCGGCCGAAAATCTTTAAAAGAGTAGGAGAAACTAATGCTTGCGCCTATAGAAACATCCATTTAATCATCCCCAAAAGGACAGAAATTTAACCTGTTTAAGTCGATGTCCATTGCAACCTCACGTTTAACGTGATTAAAAACCAACAATATCTTCAAACCTAATTTAACTTAATTGATGATGAAAAAGCTATTCCTAGTTTTATTCCTATCCTTTGCCTGCTCAAGCATCTATGCACAGGTAAAAGCCAACCAGCCGAGTGATGTAAAATACGCCAATGGCGATTCTTATGGATTTTATATTGAAGAAGTAGCCGATGCAGTGTCGTACACTTGGTCTGTTGAAGGCCCCGCTCAAGCCACTGTTTGGCCAGCTTGGGATACGGCCGTCGATCTTACCTTTTCGCATGCCGGTTATTGCATACTGAAATGTACCGTGGCCAAGAGTACAGGCCCAGATGAAGAATTTACCCTTTACATCGATGTTTACGATCCCGAAGAATAAAAAAGGCTGCCTTAAATAGGCAGCCTTTTTTGCAGATTAGATTTGCAATCCAATTATTTCGAAGCCCTCACCGCCTTAACCTGTGCTGCCGTGATTGCACTGGCCTTATTGCCAAAACCATTGCGTACAAAGCTCAGTACATCAGCCACTTCTTGGTCGCTCAAATGCCCTAATGCTGGCATTGGGTTGGCATAGCTCTCGCCATCTATTTCAATTTCTTTGTTCAATCCTTTTAAGATGATATTGATCAATCTTTTTTGATCGCCCAAAACGTAATCGGTTTTAATGAGGGGTGGATTTAAACCCATCACGCCTCCGCCATCAGCCTGGTGGCAAACGAGGCAATGCTTGTTGTATAGCAATTTGCCTTTAGCCAAAGATGGCCCCGCACTTGTAGGGGCAGTGGTTTTGGCTGGAGTTGTTTTCTTGGTTTGCGCATGTAAACTGATCGATAAACCGATCAACAAAAAAGCCATGCAGTATATCTTCTTCATAAAATCTATTTCTTAGCGGTATATCCAATTCTATAAACTGTGCCTTTCACGTCGTCGGTAACGTATAAAGAGCCATCTGGGCCTTGGGCCAATCCACAGGGCCTGTGCACGGCCTCTCTAGGAACCATTACGGCATCCATTCCAGAAAAACCATCTGCAAATACTTCCCATTTGCCACTGGGTTTTCCATTGGCAAAAGGAACAAAAACCACAAAATAGCCGGCTTGTTTTTCAGGCGCCCTGTTCCACGAACCATGGAAAGCAACAAAAGCTCCGTTTTTATACCTGGCTGGAAACATATTGCCTGTATAAAACAACAAGGCATTAGGCGCCATGTGCGCAGGGAAGTCAACTATCGGATCGATATAATCCTTGCTGCCTTCTTTTTTTCCGTCGCCACCGTATTCTGGAGCCAGGATCTTTTTATGCTGAAAAGAATCATAATAGGTGTATGGCCAACCTGCATTATCGCCTTTTTTAACCCTATACATTACCTCGGCAGGAGTTTCGGCCGATTGTTTTTCGGTAAAAAGCTTAGGCCATGAAGAATTTAAATTATCCCTGCCATGTTGCATGACGTAAAGCGTATTATCTTCGGTGTTCCAATCCAAGCCCATTACGTTTCTGATACCAGTTGCATACCTTATGCCATTGTTGTACGATTGGTTCAATTGGCTGGCCTTGAATTGCCAAATTCCGCCAGCCGAATCCAATATTGGACAACCTGCTTTGCCTTTTGATTCCAGTCCACGGTCGTTTTCTTGACACGAATTGGTAGGCGCACCAATATTTACATAAATGTTGTCTTCGTTATCCAATACAATGGATTTGGTTTGATGCTGTTTGCCTGCCAATAAGCCGGTAATGATTTTCTCAGGGTTTGCCGGATCGATCACCTGTTCGTTGGCATCGAGCTTGTAGCGAAATACTTCCTTGTCAGATGAGGCGTAGAGGTAACCGTTTTTAATGGTAATGCCGGTGCCACCGTAATTGCCAAACGAAGTTTGTACCTCATACTTGCCGTCTTTATCCTTATCCTGAAGAAACAAAATGCCTTTTCCGTTTACTACTTTCATCAGTTTGATATAAACGCTGCCGTCTTTGGTTACCACGATATGTCTGGCCTTGCCCAAGTTGTCTATCACTTTATTGGCCCCAAAACCAGTCGGCAATTTTAGCCCGGCATTATCGGCATCGGCTTTGAATGGCGTAATTTCCTCCCCATGCCTGTACATAAAGGCGCATAATGAGCCCACCAATAAAAAACTGGCGATGGAGAGTGGAATGATTGTTTTCTTTCTCATTTGATTTATTTATTAGCTATTTTTTAATACTTCCTATAAAAACATCTCTGTTGGCTACATCCAAAGTATTGTCGCCAGCTTCTGTAATCATTAATTTAATGGCCGGATTGGCATTGGTTATGGTATGCACCCGATCTACTTTTTGGCCTACATCAATAGTACTTTCCAATTTCCAGCTTTGGCCGCCATTGGTAGTGGCATAAACTTTTATGAAGTTATCAGATGGTTTGTAAACCCTAAAAGAATCTGCACCAAATTTTTCTAATTCTCTCGGATCTCTTAAATCCCGCACACTGTTGCCTGGGCTTTCGATATTGGTGAAGATCCATTTGCTGCCATTCCATGTGGCAGAGCTTGGTCCGCCACCAATCTGATTATCGAAATAGATAAGTGGCAAGCCATTGTCACGGTAATGAACCGACACCTGCAGGCCTGCCAAATGCCCGGTCTCTGGAATTCCAGTATCCAATACCTGGCAAAATTCATCCAGTTCCTTGGCATCAATGGTTGGGCCTAAGTCTTTGCCCTGTATATTATAAAGATGGTCGTTGGTTGGATCGAGGTAGGCGTAATAAACATTTCTGCCATAAGTAGCGTGGGCATGTTTGCCGATTTTTTCTCCAGCAATTGTCCATGCCAGATGGATTTTGGCTTTCTTGCCATTCATGGCGGGTTGGTAGGTTACCTTTCCGTTATACACTTCGCACATGTTGTCTGTAGTTCTGGGAAAAGGATCGATAGCCATTTGCCTAGACCAGGTTTTTCCATTATCGGTCGATTTAACGAATTGATAAGGCCTGTCATCAGAATAGCCCTTGGTTTGGCGGGTTTCTCTATAAAAAACATAAAAATTACCTTCTGTAGTAATTATTGGTGCCGGATAGGAAGCTTTTTCGGCCAAGGAAATAAACTGGTCCTGCCAAGTTCCGTCAATACTAAGCGGATTAGGCGAAACCGTCATTTTTAAGGTAGAGTTATGGCAACCATAAAAAACATAGATGCGGTTATCGCGTCCTTTTAGCATGCCTGGATAGTTGTGCTTGTCTACAAATGGAGAGGTGCCCACCACTTTATTGTCGCTCCACATCTTTTTGGTATGATCATAAGCCTTTATAATGGCTGTGCTTTTGGCGCCCATCCAAGTCATAAAAGTTTTGTTCGCTTTTTGATCATAAAAGCCAATGGAGATCGGCCGTTGGTCTGATCTGATGTTTGCATCCTCGCTAATTTTAGCCACCGCATACGTTTGCTGACTGTTTGCATTTTTGATGCTTGCTATACATAAACCTAATATAACAAAGTGTTTAATAGAGATCTGCTTCAAGATTGAAATATTTAAATGTATTTCAAAGCTAGCTGATGGCAGAAATCATAATTGCAGATTTTTGGCTTTTTATACAATTATTTTGGCATCAGATTAAAATAAATAGCGCCTATTGCCCTGTTGGCGAGCCAAAATTGATGACAAAAAGTTCACATTTTTGACATTGTTGCCAATTGTAGGATCGCTTTAAGAAATGTCACAATTATAGCATCAAGGCCTATTTTTATGAAAACAAGGGCGAAGAACAATTGTCTTTTTGGCCATCACTTTTTTGGCCGACTGTCAACTTTTTAAGCATGTTTAGATTGAAATCTATTTCGAGCATGTTAAAATAGCTTACTAAAACGCTAAAAATACTCACTAAAGCAAGGTTATAATTCCTTTCTATTGTAATACCAAATATAAACTATCATGACACTAAATCTGAGCGGTCTGCAAATTCATGCAGTCCAAAATCGACATCCTACGTGAATGAATTTTGAGCAGCCTTAAAACAATTCAAACATTCAAACAAAATATTCACTATATGGACAAGACAATTACTAAATTATTTAATCATAGCATTTGGAGAACACTGGTTTTCCTGATGGCTATGTCTCCATTTGCTTCTTTGGCTCAAACCATTACGGTTACGGGTACGGTAAAAGAAGTTTCTGGAGAACCAATTCCTGGGGTAGGCGTTAAGCTAAAAGACGGAACTGCTACCACGGTAACAGACAATACCGGTAAGTTTACCATTAAGGTGCCAGATTCGAAATCAGTACTTATTTTCACCTTTATTGGCTACAATGCCTACGAAGAACAGGTAGGCAACAGAAAAGAACTGGCTATCGTATTAAAGGAAAATGTAGGCTCGTTAACCGAAGTAGTAGTACAAGGTTATGGTGGCTTTGCCAAGAAATCTGATTTAACCGGTGCCACCGTATCTATTAATGCTACACAAATTGCCGAACGTCAGCCAACCAATATTTTCGATGCCATACAAGGACAGGCTTCAGGGGTATTGGTAGTTAACGATAATGGCGAACCTGGAGCCGAAGGTACCATCCAAATTCGTGGTGCTTCTACATTCAGCTCATCGGGTAACAACCCTTTATACGTAGTAGACGGAGTAATTACCGATGGTATCTCTAACATCAACCCGAATGATATCCAGAATATCGAAATCTTAAAAGATGCGGCTTCTACTTCTATCTACGGATCGAGGGCAGCCAACGGCGTAATTTTGGTAACCACGAAAAGAGGACAAGCCGGCAAGCCTCGTATCGATGTTTCCTACGGACTTAAAATGGGTAACATTGCCCACACCATCCAACAGGCCAACTCAAAAGACTTGCGCTTGTGGAGACAAATCCAGAACAACAACAACCCAAGCTCGGGCAGCAACACCGATTCCTTAAACGTAGCCTATAATGCAGATAACTATTTAGAAGAGATGCTGTTGGGCAATACCGCTTGGTTAAACGATGTGAAATTGGGGGTGAGTGGTGGTCAGAAAGGATTGACTTATTACTCGAGTTTGAACTATTTGGATGACCGTGGAAGCGTATTGAACACTTGGGCCAAGCGTTTGCAGGGCAGAATGAACATCGATTTTCAGGTGGCTCCCAAATTGAGAAACACCGCCAACATTACTTTTAACTGGAACAAGCGATCGACCTGGAGTACGGGTGGCTCTTTAAATCCGGTATTTGATAGGCCTAACAACTTAAGGATTTACCTGCCCGACGGCAGCTTAACAAGTTATACGTCGACCAAGCGTAACCCTATTGCGAATGCCTTGCTCGAAACCAATATTACCGATGGCTATGCTGCTTCGTTTACTGATATCCTCGAGTATAAAATCATCGACGATTTGAGGTTCACGACCACGGCAAGTGCTTCTTTGAGCAATACCAACAACAAATACTTCCAGCCACAGTTCTTAGACGATAACGGAAACGAGAACAGGGGATCACAAAGTTCAGGCATCAATTTTAACTGGACAGTACAGTCGTTCTTTAACTACGATAAAACCATTGGCAAAGACCATAGGTTCAATGCAACCTTAGGGGTAGAGGCTTCGAAAAACAATTCAAGATCATTGAAGTTTCAGGCCTTGCCAGGCTCATTCGTAAACGAGAATGTAACCAACTTTAACTTAAGTAATATCGATATCAGAAATAGCAATACTGGCGGTGGCGGTAACTCTTTGGCCTCATTGATCGGTCGTTTGGGCTATAATTTTAAGGGTCGCTACATCGTGAATGGTACCTACAGAAGAGACGGATCGTCTAAATTCGGTCCAGATAATAAGTGGGGCGATTTCCTGTCGGGATCATTGGCATGGCGTTTATCAGACGAGAAATTCATGTCGTGGGCCAAAGGAAAAGTGCTGAACGATGCCAAAATCAGGGTGAGTATAGGTGCGCAGGGTAACAATGGTATCGGCGATAACGAAGATGCCACTTTGGTGAGCTTCGGCGATGTGAGCTATTTGGGCAATGCGGGTGCAGTAATTTCAAACAGGTTGGGTAATCCCGAAATCCAATGGGAAAACACCATCCAAACCAATATCGGAACAGATATCAGCTTGTTTGGCGGAAGATTACTTTTGGTAATGGACTATTACCATAAAGCCACCAACAAGTTGTTGATGGATAACTTGTTGCCTAAAGAAACGGGTTTCCAAACCGTACGTGTAAACGCAGGCGATTTGTATACCAACGGGGCCGAATTCTCTATTTCTGGAACACCGGTTTCGAAGCCTAATTTTACCTGGTTCGTCAACGCAAACATCTCTTTTGAACAAGGTAGGGTGAAGTCTTTATTTAAGGATGAGCCTTTTATCACCGGATCGAGGTATTTGATTAAGCCGGGAGGTCGTTTGGGCGATTTTTATGGCTATAAGCAATTGGGCATTTATAGGTGGACTGCATCTAATGCCTATTCATCAGATTGGACAAGGTTAGAACCGGTAAACGTTGCTCCCGACGGCCAAACTGCTGAATATTATACGCTAAACGGACGCCGTTATACTGGTACGATCCAAAAACTAAGCGGACCAGCAGGTTTTCTTAAGGGTGGCGATACCGAATGGGATAACGTAAACAAAGATGGGGTGATTGACGATGCCGACCGCCAGGTAATTGGCAATGCAACACCAGATTTTTATTTGGGTCTTTCGAACACCTTTAGCTATAAGAGATTTTCTTTAAACGTAATGCTGAACGCAACTATTGGCGGACAAATCTACAATGCATTCAAAGAGAACTTCTCTACTTTCGGATCAACTAACGGAACTGCATTTCCAGAAGCGATTTATGGGGCATGGAGAAAAGAAGGCGATATTGCCATCTATCCTTATTTCCCTACCAAAGACAACAACGGAAACCAGAAAAGAGGGGTAAACAGCTATTATATTGAAGATGGCTCTTTTGTAAGGCTATCAAGCGCCAGGTTAAACTATTCTTTTCAGCCGGCCTTAGTCAATAGATTCATGCTGAAATCGCTATCGGTATTTGTTTATGGAACCAACTTGTTAACCTGGACAAACTACTCGGGTTTCGATCCAGAATTTAGCAACAGCAACCCATTAACGCCTTCAACCGACGGAGGTCAATATCCTAAGCGTAGGGAATTTGGTTTTGGTATTAACATTAGCTTATAATTATTTATGAAAAAGATATTCGGTATCGCTTTGCTAGCAACAATGATCACGCTAGGAAGTTGCAAGAAATTTTTAGAAATCCCACCTGTAACAGCTATCAGGGCAGAAAATTTTTATCAATCGGCTAAAGATATGACTGGTGCCATGGCTTCGCTATATGGCAACTTTCAGCAGGCCATGGTGGGCGAGTCTCAAGCTAACAACAAGTATACGATGTGGGGCGAGGCGCGATCAGACAATTATGAAAGAGGGGGCAACTCTAACGCTACCTATGCAGAGTTGCAGCTGAATGGCTTAACAGCTGGCAATCCTTTTGCAGATTGGTCTAGTATGTATAAGGTAATCAACATTGCCAATTTAAACATTAAATATATTCCGGGCATTGCCAATACAGAGCTCAATAAAAGCCTGATTACGCCATTGATCATCACTGACAATGTTGCGCAAAGCAGGGCCCTAAGAGCAGTTGCCTATTTTTATATCGTTCGTACTTGGGGCGATGCGCCAATCAAGTTGGTGCCTTTTGAAGATGCTACGAAAGATGCAAGACAGGGCAGAGATCCGGTTGACAAAATCTTTGACGAGGTAATCATCCCTGATTTGGTTTTTGCCTATAACAATGTAGACAATGCCAATTACAGCGTTTTTAAATTCGGCCGGGCCGCAGCCTGCGCAACCTTGGTTGATGTGTACATGTGGCGCAAGGATTATGCGAATGCCATTAAATGGTTCGGTTTGTTGGGTGCCACAAAAGCTCCTGCAAAGGCAACTTATGGCGGAAATGCGATTACAGATTTGGAGCCAACTGCCAACTGGAACAAAATGTTTTATGATCCATCAAACAGTATCGAAGCCATTTGGAATATCCACTGGAATACCACTACCAACGGCTGTCCATGTATGGCAGGTGTAACTGCTACGCCAAACAATACTCCTTTGGTAATCGATTATGGTATTTTTTACGATTGGCCATTGAAATATCCAACAGATATCAGGCATCGTGCCACCTACGATATTGCCAAAACCGATGCCAGAGACAGGGTTTGGAAGTTTTATAAAGGAACAGGAACTTTAGGTACCGCTGGCTATACGGTGTTGGCTGCCGATAGGGATGTAAACAACTCTACCGTTTATATTTCGATGTATAGGCTTGCAGATATGTATTTATTATATGCTGAAGCTTTGAATAAAACTGGCGACAGAACCAATGCCCTTAAATACTTGAATTTTATCCGTACCAGAGCAAACATTCCAGTATACACGGTAAACAGTCCAGAGGTTTCGGTTACGCCAGGCGTATTAGATCCAACGAAGTTAGAAGACGCCATTATCCAAGAAAGACAGTATGAGCTTTTTGCCGAGGGTAAAAGATGGTTCGATTTGGTGCGTACCGATAGGGTAATCCAGGTAATGGATCCAATTATCAAGGCACGCCAAGTAAGGGCTGGTGTATTGCCTGCCGAGGCAACTGGTTTTGGTACCGATAAGCGCAAATACCTATGGCCAATCAATAGGAATGTGATGAACTCCAATTCGCTATTGAAACAAAATCAACCCTATACTGACTAAGAAATTGATATCATGAACATGAAAAAAATATTTAATAGACTGATGGTAATGTTAGGCCTTAGTTTATTTATCACAGGCTGTAGCGTGTTTGGCTTAGATCTCCAAGAAGATTACGATTACAAAAAATCGCTCTTAGAAGAGAATGTGAATATGACCGCATGGGCCTACCTGAAAAAGAGAGCCGATGGCAATAATCCGAACGATACCGTTTTTAGATGGATGAAAAAAGCAATCGACTATTCTGGAATTGATACCCTCGAGTACACCAAACCAAATAGAACCTATATTTTTCTACATAACGAAGCCATCAGAAGGGTTAACGGTTCGCAGGTATTGCAAAACAACTGCTTCTTTTACGACTTCCCGATCATCAGTAAAAATCCAGATGGGTCAATCATTTTTACCACGCCTACCTCAGGCATTCCGGTAACGACTACGCCTACCAAAAGCTGGAAAGATTACGACAAGGAAACAGTTAAAAAGTACCTGTTGTACCTCATTGGTGTAGGAGAATATAATTACAGCAACTTAACCCAGGCCGAAGTAACGGTTCAATCGCTGTTGCAGCCTGGTAATGTGGCTACCAAAGAGTCGAGGTTAGGTTACATGATTACGCCTTCAACGGTTCCGGGCTTTACCACGGCAAGTACGGGCACACCAGCGGTATTCGGTTTCGATTATGTTGGTGCAAATGGAAAGGGCTTTGATCCTGAAGGTAAATTTACCCTCAAACTATCAAATACAGCCGATTCTAAGTTGTTTATTAATGGAGGACTGATTGTAAGATCTTCTAATTACAGGGCAACCAATGGAACCATCCACGTTTGGGGTGTTACCGTTCGTCCATCTAGATAATTCATTTTAACCGTATATATGATGAAAAAACTTTTATTTCTGCTCGTTATCCTCATGGCTAGCCATGGGGTATGGGCTCAAGAAACGCAATTTGGGGTTAAAATGGGAATCAACTTTCCATCGCTCCAGCCAAGAACGGGCTTTAGTCCAGGGTCTGAATATAAAATAAGTGCTAAATTTTTGGTGGGTGGCTTTGCCAATATCAAAATCGGAAAGTCGACCACTTTACAACCGGGCCTATCGTTTTCGGTGAAGGGAAATAAATCGGTTGAGCAACAGAACAGCATTTCATTCGGCTATCCTGTTCCTTACACTACCGAGCGCAACCTCAATATCTATTACTTAGAGCTTCCGATTAACGTACTTTACAACAAAGAGCTCAGTCTCGGAACCGCCTATGCAGGTGGTGGCGCCTATGCAGCCTATGCCATTAGTGGCAGGATCAGGTCTATCAACAAAAGAAATACCTACATAAAGAGGGGCAGCGCAGAGCGAATAGAGTTTGGCGAACAGCCCGAGCAGCTAGACAAGGCCGATTACGGCTTGAATGCGGTAGTAGGCTTTAGGTTAAAAAACAAAATTGATCTTAGCCTTAACTATGGTTTCGGCTTGGCTAATATCAGCAATAACCCTGCTTTCAAATCGCACAACAGAAATTTAGGCATCGCGTTAGGCTATATCTTCTAAATGATGCAATCTTGCATAAAGGCCTCCCGTTCCGGTTTATATCGAGACGGGAGCCTTTTTATGAACCACCCAACTATTTTTTATTAATTTTCAGTCCCATTTTTCAAGATGTTCAAAAGGCTTTTATTTTCTGTTTTAGGATTAGGATGCAGCTTGCTAAGCTATGCCCAGGGACAAAAAACCGATGCTACGCTAAAACTGTGGTATGCTAGTCCTGCCGCCAATTGGAATGAAGCATTGCCCATAGGAAATGGCCGATTGGGTGCCATGGTATTTGGCAACCCCGCCAAAGAACAATTGCAACTGAATGAAGAAACGGTATGGTCTGGGGGACCGAATCAAAACATTACCTCCGAATCTGGAACTGCAATTCCCGAATTGAGAAAATTGATTTTTGAAGGAAAATTTGAAGAAGCACAGGCCATTGCTGATGTGAAAATGTTCCCTAAGAAGAACAGCGGCATGGTTTACCAAACCGTAGGCGATTTGTTTCTGCAATTTGATGGGCATGAAAAAGCAACAAATTATTACCGAGACTTAAATATAGAAAAAGCCTTGGCTACGGTAACTTATGAGCTCAATGGCGTAAAATACAAACGGGAAATATTTTCTTCTTTTACAGATCAAGTGTTGATCATCAGGCTAACTGCCAACAAACCCGGCCAAATTTCTTTTGCCACCTCGATGGTTTCGCCACAAAAAAGCGAACAAAAAATAAATAAGGGCAAGCTGATCCTAAACGGAATTACTTCTGATCACGAAGGAGAAAAAGGACAAATCAAATTCGAGGCACAAATAAAAGTACTGCAACAAGGTGGAACGCTTAGCGCAAAAAATGGAACTTACGAAGTTAAGAATGCCAATGTTGCTACCGTTTACGTCTCTATTGCCACCAATTTTAAGAAGTACAATGACATCAGCGTCAATGCTTCGGCAAAAGCAGACAAGTTTTTAGATCAAGCTCTATTAAAAAACTATGATTTAGCCTTAAAGGAACATATTCAGTTTTATCAGCAATATTTTAATCGGGTAAAATTGCAATTAGGTAAGGCTGCTGCGGTAAACAAGCCAACCGACCAAAGAATTTTAGCATTCGCCAAATCAAATGATGCGAATCTGGCCACACTTTACTTTCAGTATGGCAGGTATTTGCTGATTTCTAGCTCACAACCGGGAACACAACCCGCTACCTTGCAGGGGATTTGGAACGATAAATTGCTTCCCCCATGGGATAGCAAATACACGATCAACATCAATACGGAGATGAATTATTGGCCGGCGGAAGTCACCAACTTAAGCGAACTGCACGATCCTTTGTTTAAAATGCTGCAAGATTTGTCAATTACCGGACAGGAAACCGCGAAAGTAATGTATGGTGCCAAAGGTTGGGTTACCCATCACAATACCGATTTGTTTAGGATCACTGGTCCTGTAGATCGTGTTTTTCCTGGCTTATGGCCAATGGGAGGAAATTGGCTCAGTCAACATTTGTGGGATCATTACCAATTTACTGGCGATAAGAACTTTTTGAAAACTTATTACCCCATCCTCAAAAGCGCCTGCGAATTTTACCTGGATATTTTGCAGGAAGAACCTTCGCACAAATGGCTGGTGGTAGTGCCATCGGTTTCGCCAGAGAATACTTATGTAGAAGGCAAAAGAGTATCTATTTCAGCAGGCACCACAATGGATAACCAATTGCTGTTTGATTTGTTCAGCAAGACCAAACGGGCTGGCGAACTCTTGAACCTCGATGCCGACTTTAGAAGAAAACTGAGCCTTACCATAGACCGATTGGCACCGATGCAAATTGGCAAACACAGTCAGTTGCAAGAATGGCTAACCGATTTGGATAGGGTAGACGACAAGCACAGGCATGTATCGCATTTGTATGGCGTGTATCCGAGTAACCAGATTTCGCCAAACCGCACACCCGAATTATTCGATGCCGCCAAAACCTCATTAATTTACCGTGGCGATCCGGCTACAGGTTGGTCAATGGGCTGGAAGGTAAATTTATGGGCCAGGTTTTTAGATGGCAATCATGCCTACAAACTCATTACAGACCAGTTGCGTTTGGTGGGAAGCAGGCTAGATACCGTAAACGTAAAAGGTGGCGGTACTTATCCCAATATGCTCGATGCGCATCCGCCATTTCAAATTGATGGAAATTTTGGCTGTACGGCAGGCATAGCCGAAATGCTATTGCAATCGCATGACGGTGCAATATACCTTTTACCTGCGCTGCCAGATGTATGGGCAGATGGAGAAATCAGCGGTTTAATTGCGCGGGGAGGTTTTGAAGTCGCCATTACCTGGAAAAACAAAAAGATTACGCAACTTAAAATCAAATCCAAACTGGGTGGCAATTGCAGGTTGCGCTTAAACGATAACCAAATTGATAAAAGCAGGATCTCGCTTACATTAGCCAAAAACAAGAATCCGAATACTTTTTATGAAATGCCCCAGGTTAAAGCACCATTGATTTCGCCTTTAGCCAAGTTGAACATGGTGGTTATTCCCAAATCAACCGACTATGATTTGTCGACCTTAGCGGGCAAAACCTATATCTTTAACTTTTAGCTATGAAGAAATACATTTTCCTTTTCTTAGTTTTTTTTGCGTTCTCGGCAAGTGCTCAGGTAAAAGAGCCTTTAAAGTTGTGGTACACAGCCCCGGCAAAAATTTGGGAAGAAGCCTTGGCTTTGGGAAATGGTAAAAATGGCGCTATGGTTTTTGGAAGGGTAAATAAGGAAAGAATTCAGCTCAATAATGCCACGCTTTGGTCGGGCTATCCTGATGCGGGAAACAATCCGAAAGGCGTAGAAGCTTTGCCACAGGTTAGAAAAGCGGTTTTTGAAGGCGATTATGCAAAGGCAGCCACTTTATGGAAGCAAAATTTACAGGGAACCTATTCGGCAAGGTATTTAACCATGGCCGATCTCTTTCTTGATTTCGGATTAAATGATTCGACCGCTGCCAACTACAATCGAACACTGGATCTAAATACGGCTGTTCATACCGTAACCTACAACATCAAGGGAATCAATTACAAGCGGGAAACTTTGGTGAGTTACCCAGATCGCGTACTAGCCATAAGAATTACTGCCGACCATAAAAATGCAATCAGTTTTACCACCAGTTTGACCAGTAAATTGCGCTATCAAACCACTGCTGTTCAGTTCAATTACCTTGTTTTAAAAGGAAAGGCGCCAAAACATGTGGCACATCGGGCCAGTGAAGCGCAGCAAATTGTGTACGACGAGAAAGAGGGGATGAACTTTGAAGTGCACCTGAAACTTAAGAACGAAGGTGGAAATGTGAAAGCTATTGGTCATGATATCAAAGTTTCAAGAGCAAATGCGGTGACCATTTACCTAACAAGCGGCACCAGTTTCAATGGTTTTGATCGATCACCTGGCTTGGCAGGAATAGATCCCTCAATTGAGGCTAAGGCCAATTTGAAAAATGCGGAAGTTAAATCTTTCGCAACCTTAAAAACTGCACACTTGGCCGATTATCAAAAACTCTTCAATCGAGTGAGTTTTAACCTCCAGGCAGATCCGGCACTGATTAAATTGCCTACCAATATCCGTTTATCCAGGCAGGGGCAAAACGGAAATGACCAAGGCCTGCAAACACTTTATTATCAGTTTGGCCGTTACTTGATGATTGCCAGTTCGAGGCAGGGAGGACAGGCAACCAACCTACAAGGAATTTGGAACGATGCCGTACAGCCACCATGGGGAAGCAATTATACCGTAAATGCCAATACGCAAATGAATTATTGGCTGGCCGAAAATACCAATCTTTCAGAGTTGCATCAGCCACTTTTCGATTTTATTGCTCGCTTGGCCAAAAATGGTGCAGTTACGGCCAAGGTCAATTATGGGATCAATCAAGGTTGGGTAGTGCACCACAACAGCGATATTTGGGCAAAAACATCGCCCAGTGGTGGCTATGATTGGGATCCCAAATCTGCAGCCCGATGGTCGGCTTGGCCTATGGGTGGCGCTTGGCTAAGTACCCATTTGTACGAACATTATCTTTTTACAGGCGACAAGGTTTTCTTAAAAGAGAAAAGTTATCCTTTAATGAAAGGCGCGGCCGAATTTATGCTCAATTGGCTGGTGGAAGATAAGAACGGCTATTTGGTAACGAATCCCTCTACTTCGCCAGAAAACGTATTTAATGTCAATGGAAAAGATTACGAGATCAGTATGGGCAGTACCATGGACATGAGCATCATCAAAGAACTCTTTACCGATTGTATAGCATCGGCACAGGTTTTAGGCATAGACAAAGAATTTACAGCCAGGTTAGTCCAAGCGAAAGCAAAACTATATCCTTACCAAATTGGACAATATGGGCAACTGCAAGAATGGTTCAATGATTTAGACAACCCTAAAGATACCCATAGGCATTTATCGCATCTGTTTGGTTTGTATCCTGGGCAACAAATCAATCCTACCCAAACGCCAGAACTTGCGGCTGCGGCCAAGCAATCTCTAATTTATAGGGGCGATGTAAGTACGGGCTGGTCTATGGCTTGGAAAATCAATTGGTGGTCGAGGCTGCAGGATGGAAACCATGCCTTAAAGATTTTAAAAGCAGGCTTGACTTTGATCGATCCGGCCAAAACCGTAGAACCTGCTGTACCAGCTAACCCGCAGGCCCAATTAACCAATGTACAAATGAGTGGTGGCGGTACTTATCCCAATATGTTTGATGCGCATCCGCCATTTCAGATTGATGGCAACTTTGGTGCTACTGCTGGAATAACCGAAATGCTGTTGCAAAGCCAGAATGGAGAGCTGTACTTGTTGCCAGCCTTGCCTAATGAATGGGCAATTGGTTCCATTAACGGAATTAAAGCCAGGGGAAATTTTACGGTAAACATCAGCTGGAGAGACAATCAATTAATCAAGGCAACAATCACCTCCAATGTAGGTGGCAACTGCAGGTTAAGGACAACTATTCCGGTGAAAGTGGTAGAAACACCATCACGTGAGGCTACGGGTGCTAACCCAAATCAGCTCAACAGCCAGCCTAAAGCAGCGGTGTTTAAGAAAAACGGGGATGCTAAACTATTGGAGTTGCCTATTGCCAAAACTTATGTAATTGATTTCAATACAATTAAAGGTCGTTCGTATACCGTTGTGCCGTTATAGGCCTTTGTCATTCCTATCCTTTGTCATTCCGAGGCACGAGGAATCTATTTCACGAATTTCTCCTTAATAGATCCTTCGCTTCGCTCTGGATGACAAATGTTGCTCTGGATGACAAATGCTGTTTTGGATGACAAAATTATTGTAGATTATAAGTGCCATTCTAAGCCTTTTGTCATTCCGAGGCACGAGGAATCTAACTCACGGAATTCTTCTAGTAGATCCTTCGCTTCGCTCTGGATGACAAATATTGTTTTGGATGAGAAGTTGCTTTGTGCAATTTGGACTTGAAGTTTGACATACTTTTCAGTAACTTAAATTATGCGCCATCATAATTACTTTGTATACATCTTAACTAACTTTAATCGTACTGTGTTGTATACAGGTATTACAAATGACCTATCTATCAGGTTGAAGCAACATTTTGAAGGAGAGGACGGTCTGGCATTTACAAAAAGATACAAATGCTATTATTTGATTTATTTTGAACGACATCAGTATGTTAATGATGCGATAGAACGTGAAAAGGAAATCAAAGGCTGGTCTAGGGCAAAAAAAGTAGCGCTGATCAAAGCTGAAAACAAAGACTGGAAGTTTTTGAATGATGAAGTTATTGAGGAATGATCTTTTGTATCAGTTCTTTTGTTATTCCAATCCTTTTTGTCATTCCAGTTTTTTTGTGATTACGAGGCACGAGGAATCTATTTTGCAGAATCCTCCTCAATAGATCCTTCGCTTCGCTCTGGATGACAAGTATCGTTTTGGATGGCAAATCATTCAGACTCTTTTATCATTCCGAGGCACGAAGAATCTAATTTGCAGGGTCCTTCTCAATAGATCCTTCGCTTCGCTCTGGATGACAAATGTTGTTTTGGATGACAAATGCTGTTCTGGATGACAAATGTCATTAGCTGTACTTGATGATAGATTTAGTATTCAACTAAATATCCCTATTATTTTTAATTCATCTTGATCAGATGCCAATTTTGTTGAATAAAGTGCACAGCAGATGGATTGAAAAGAAGCTAAAAATCCTTTACTTGCTTATCGTTATTTTGATCAACCAAATGTATAAACCTGTAACCAAACCTAAACACGCAATACTCTATTGCCTGCTTTTTTTTGCCACGATCTTTAACTCAGAAGCACAAGAAATAGCTTGGACGCAAATAGAACCAGGAGTGTGGAAGGGCGTATTTGGTACGCCAGAAGCCTACGATCTGTTAAAGGCATCAGGTGCCCAGCCCAATCACGAATCACTAGCCAAATTAGGCTCGGTTGCCTTTCCTTTTGCCAACCAGCCCATCATAGCCCAACTGAACGATGGCAAAACCTATTTGCGCATCCCTTTAGATAAAACCGAACAGTTATATGGCTTTGGCCTAAACTTTCAGACGGTACATCAACGCGGCAAAATATTAGAACTCCATGTAGACCATTATGGAGGCAAAGACAATGGCCGAACCCATGCGCCAACTCCTTTTTATGTCTCTTCCAACGGCTATGGTGTTTTCATCAATTCGGCCAGGTACCTCAAAGTGTGGACCGGCACCGGAATGAGAAAAGACAGCAAAAATTTCCCAACACCAAAAGACAGAAACTCAGATAAAACCTGGTCATCTCGCAATAATGGCGATGAAGTAGAAATTTTGGTGCCTGCTGCGGGTGTAGAATTTTATGTTTTCGGCGGTCCAAATACCTTAGATGCGATCAAAAGATATAACCTTTTTAACGGTGGTGGCTATTTGCCTCCTCGCTGGGGACTAGGCTTTACACAGCGCGTAATGACCCGTTCTACGGCTGCAGATGTAGAAAAGGAAGTAAACAGTTTTGAAGAAAAGGGCTATCCGCTTGATTTTGTGGGCTTGGAACCAGGTTGGCAGAGCAAAGCCTATCCAGGTACTTTCTCTTGGGATAAAAACAGGTTTGCCGAGCCTGCCAGTTTTGCCAAAAGCATGTTGGCCAAAGGTATTCGACTTAATCTTTGGATCAACCCATACGTCTCCCCAGATGCCCCATTTTATAAAGAAATCAGGCCTTTAACAGGCTCGCATACCGTTTGGCTGGGGGCCGTTCCAGATTTTACAATGCCCAAAGCCCAAGAACTTTTCTTTGGCCAGCTAAAAAAAGACCAGATAGATATTGGCATCAGTGGCTATAAAATTGACGAGGTTGATGGCTATGATCATTATTTATGGCCTGATGTAGCCACTTTCCCTTCGGGAATTAGCGCCGAACAAATGCGCCAGACCTATGGCCTGTTGATGCAGCGCTACTCTGCGGCCCTATTCAAAAATATGAACAAACGTACATTTGGTTTGGTAAGAGCATCTAACGGCGGGGGAACTTCATTTCCTTATGTAATCTACAACGATTACTATAACCATGAAGATTTTATTACCGCACTCATCAACAGTGGTTTTGCTGGTGTGCTGTGGACCCCCGAAGTTAGGGCTTCCAAAACCGGAGAAGAATGGTTGAGGAGGTTTCAATCCAATGTGTTTTCGCCTATGGCCATGATCAATGCCTGGGCCAGTGGTACCAAACCATGGACTTACCCAGATGTAGAAAAACAGGTAAAAGAGTTTGCACTTTTGAGGATGAAGATGATGCCGTACTGGTATACCGAATTTGCCAAATACCATTTTGAAGGTACACCTCCTTTTAGGGCTATGAATCTGGAAGAAGGCTTTAAACAAGAAATTAAAGTCGAAAAGGCCAATACCAATCTGGAAGAAAATCCTTATGCAGAAGCAACGGCAAAAGAAATCAAAGATCAGTACATGGCAGGAGAATATCTTTTGGTAGCGCCAATGTTTACCGGCCAAACCCAAAGAAAGGTAATTTTGCCAAAAGGCAAGTGGTACGATTTTTACACGGGTGTTTTTGTGGGCGATGGACAGGTGATTACAGTTACACCTGGTTTGGATAAAATACCGGTTTACGTAAAAGACGGTGCGATCATTCCGATGATGCCAGCCTTGCTCCACGCACCAAAACTTGGCGAAAAAGTAGACCTGGAAATCCGCCACTATGGCGAAAAAGCAGGCGAATATAATTTATACGATGATGATGGAGAAACCTTTGATTTTGAAAAAGGGCAGCTGTCGTGGCGAAAAATTAAAGTTGAACGCCTTAAAAACGGACAACTAAAAGGAAGCATCAGCGCTGCGGAAAAAGGAAAGCCAAATACCATTGGCAAGGTAAGTTTTACGTTTATGACCAAATAAGAATGAAAAGGCTAATCAATATGATGTTCTTATTGGTGCTCGCAACGCCAATGGCTTGGGCACAAAATGGAGACGAGGACAAGGAAATGTTCAACCAGTCAAAAAACCGGGATCAGAAAGCAATTGATGAAGCGGTGAAAACCTGGTGGACAGCTTCGATGAAGAATCACGAACAAAGGATCCAATGGTGGCGCGATGCCAAATTTGGTATGTTCATCCACTGGGGCGTTTATTCTTTGCCAGCCGGCGAATGGCAAGGTAAAAAAGTAGGTGGCTATGCAGAGCATCTGATGCGCAAGGAAAAGATCTCGAAAAAGGATTACTTAGCCGTTGCCAATAAGTTTAATCCGATTCTTTTTGATGCCGATAAATGGATTTTAGACGCGAAGAAAGCCGGGATGAATTACTTTATCATCACCGCCAAACACCACGATGGCTTTGCAATGTACGATTCGAAAGTATCAAACTTCGATATCATGGATCAAACGCCATTTAAAAGAGATCCGATGGCCGAGTTGGCTGCTGCGGCCAAAAAACGCGGCATGAAATTCGGTTTTTACTATTCGCATGCTTTCGATTGGGAAGATCCAAATGCGCCAGGAAATGATTGGGAGTATAAAAATCCGGGGGGAGATTTAGGCTTGCATGGCGGTGTAAACTGGTATGTGGAGCATCCAGAATTATTGCCAAAAGCAGTGAAGTATGTGGATGAAAAGGCAATTCCTCAAATCAAGGAGCTGCTTACCAAATACCATCCCGATATCTTGTGGTTTGATACGCCACAGAAATTGCCACTTTCAGAAAACATCAGGATTTTAAAAGCTATTCGGGAAACTGATCCTAATGTAGTGGTGAATGGACGATTGGTAAGAAACGCCAGTGCCAATTTTGGAGATTATAAAAATACTGCAGATCGACCAGCCGAGTTTTTCCCTGTAGATGGAGATTGGGAAGCCATTCCGACTACCAATGAATCATATGGCTACAGTAAATATGACGATTCGCATAAACCAGCCAGCTTTTTTATCCAGTTATTAGCCAAAGCAGCTTCTAGAAATGGTAACCTTTTATTAAATATTGGGCCAAAAGGCGATGGTGCTTTTGATGCCAAAGATTTACAGATATTAGGTGGCATTGAAAAATGGATAGCCAAAAACTCGGAAAGCATTTATAAAACCCATCAAAGCAAAATGCCCCTGCAAAGCTGGGGCGTGACTAGCCAAAACGGCAATAACCTGTACCTGCATGTATTCAGTTGGCCAAAGGATGGGAAATTGTATGTGGGTGGCTTGAAATCTAAAATAGAGAAAGCTTATTTGCTCACCGATCCTAAAAAAAACAAACTGTTAACTCAGGCCATGAGCAACATCGATTTTTACATCAACGTGCCTACTAAAGCACCAGATACGGCCAATACCGTAATTGTGTTGGCTCTAAAGGAGCCAATCCAAACAGATAGCGTACGTTATGTAGCTCCAAATGTAACTCCAACCAGACTATTGGCATTCGATGCCGAACTCAGCAAGGGCTTTAAGTTTGGCGATGGCAAAACCGATCGTTTTTATGTAGAAAATTGGACCAAAAAAGACCAAAGCGTAAAATGGGAATTTAGAACAAGTGCGCCACAAAAATTTAAATTTATTCTCAAATATTTGGCAAACAAAGACAGCGGTGGAAACTTTAATTTCAAAATTGATGAGCAAGAAATTGAACAGGAGATACTCATTGGCAATAACATAGTCCTTACACAAAGCATAGCCGAAATTCAATTGGATAAAGGCGTACACCATATCACGATAAGTCCAAATACCATTGTAAAAACTGAACTGATGAAGCTTTTAGAAGTGCAGTTAATTCCCATAAATGAATGATGAAGACAATTAAATACCTAGCGAGCTCCCTTGTTTTATTGGCGTTGCAGAGCACTGTTTACGCGCAAAAAATAGACGTACAAAAAGCGTTTGCACAGGCGGCATCTCAAACAACCTTGATGTTGCAGGAGATAGAAAAGGCAAAAGACCCAACCAAGCCAGAACTGGTTTCGCCAAGAACGTTGGCAGAGAATGGCAAGCTGAAACTGGTAGCCACCAGAGATTGGACCAGCGGATTTTTTCCAGGCGTGCTTTGGTATTTAGATGAATATTACCAAACCGAACAATGGAAATCCGCAGCCAGAAAGTTCACCACCTACATGGAGCAAGAAAAAACCAATGGCACCACACACGACATGGGTTTCAAGGTTTTTTGTAGCGTAGGGAATGCCTTTAGGTTAACCAACAACGAACACGATAAAGAAGTAATCATCGAAGCGGCAAAGACTCTAGCCACCCGTTTCAATCCTAAAACTGGAGTGATTTTGTCTTGGGACCATAGTCGCGATAAATGGGTAAATCCTGTGATTATAGATAACATGATGAATTTGGAGCTATTGTTTGAGGCAACTAAACTAACTGGCGATTCTTCATTCTACAAAATTGCAGTGAGCCACGCCAATACCACCATGAAAAACCATTTCCGCCCAGATTATAGTTCTTATCACGTGGTGGATTACGATCCGCAGACAGGGGCAGTATTAAAGAAGACCACACACCAAGGCTATAGTAATTCATCTGCCTGGGCCCGCGGACAGGCTTGGGGCTTGTACGGCTACACGCTCTGCTACCGCTATACCAAAAATCCGATCTATTTGAAACAGGCCGAAAATATTGCCAAGTTCATCTTCAGCAACCCAAACATGCCAAAAGATTTGGTGCCTTATTGGGATTTTAATGCGCCTCAAATTCCCAACGAACCGAGGGATGTATCAGCAGCTGCGGTAATTGCCTCGGGTTTATACGAATTAAGTAAGTACAGCAAGCAAGGGAAGGATTACTATCAGAAAGCCAATCAGGTTTTGAATATCTTAAGTACCAAATATATCGCGCCCTTAGGCACGGCAAAAGGCTTTATCTTGTTGCAGAGTACAGGCTCAAAGCCATCAAACAGTGAAGTGGATGTGCCCTTGAGCTATGCCGATTATTATTACCTCGAAGCCTTGTTGCGCTACAAAAACTACCAAACAAAAACCTATTAAACCTTAAAATATTATAATCATGCGTGTTAAATTTCTAGTTCTTGTCACCGTTCTCAGTTGCTTTTACAGCTTCGGCTATGCGCAACAAAAAACTGCCCACGACCAAAAAATGGAATGGTGGCGCGAAGCCCGTTTCGGAATGTTCATCCACTTTGGCGTGTATGCGCAAATGGCAGGCGAGTACAAGGGGCACCAACAGGCCAGGGGCGGGGCAGAATGGATCATGAACCGCATGAAAGTTCCAGTGGCCGAATATAAAACCATGGCTAAGCAATTTAACCCTGTAAAATTCAATGCCGATGAATGGGTGAGGATGGCCAAAGACGCAGGAATGAAATACATGATCATTACCGCTAAACACCATGATGGTTTTGCTTTGTTCGATTCAAAAGCCAGCAATTGGGATATCGCAGACGCTACGCCCTATAAAAAAGACTTGTTAAAGCCTTTGGCTGCAGCTTGTAAAAAATATGGCATCAGGTTGGGTTTTTATTATTCGCAGGCCCAAGATTGGGGCAATGCGGGTGGTGCCGTAGCCAGAAAGGTAATGGCAGAGGGCTGGCCAAATCCAGATAGCACCAAGATTAATACCTATACCCAAGAGCATAAAGGGCACTGGGATCCCGTGCAAGAAACCTCAACTTTTGATCAATACATCGATCGTGTAGCGGTGCCACAGGTAAAAGAGCTAATGAGCAATTATGGCGACGTAGCCGTTTTATGGTGGGATACCCCAACCAATATGACAGACGAAGCAGCCAAGAAGCTGCAAGATCAATTAAAGTCGCAACCCAATATCATTACGAACGATAGGCTCAAACGTCCTAACTTTCCAGGGGATACCAAAACGCCTGAACAAAAAATACCAAACCTGAGCGAGCTGGATGGCAAGGATTGGGAAACCTGTATGACCATGAACGGCACCTGGGGCTTTAGAAATTCGGATGTGAACTGGAAATCATCAACCACTTTGATCCGCAATTTGGTAGACATTGCCTCAAAAGGAGGAAACTATTTGTTGAATGTAGGTCCAAAACCTGATGGTTCTTTTCCAGAAGCCAGCGTAGAGCGATTGAAAGATTTAGGAACTTGGATGAAGGTGTACAGTGAGGCGATTTATGCTACGCAAGCCAGTCCAATTCCAGCACAAACTTGGGGCAGGGTGACTAGGAAAGACCAGGCCAATGGTAACACCACTTTATACTTATCTGTTTTCGAATGGCCTAAAAACGGCGAACTGGTGGTTAAAGGTTTATCGAATGAAGTCCTTTCTGCACAGTTGCTCAACAATAAAAACAAAGTAAGCTGGAATAAAGCTGGAGACCAGGTAACCATCAAGTTGCCAACTACAGCTCCAAATGAAGTAGCCAGTGTAATTAAGGTGGAAGTAAAAGGAAAGATGCAAACCTGGTTTGGCGAATCGGGCAAAGAGAAAATGAAAACAGGAGCTATCGATTAGTCTATGGTCTTTTAGTCGATAGTCAAAGCGTATAGGCATCATGCTGTCCCCCTCTTTGAGGGGGTAGGGGGAGGAAATAGAGATATTTCTTCCCTTTTTGATTACTTATTCCGTTCGGCATGACGATTTTTTCTAATTGGATTTGTCATTCCTTTACTTTTGTCATTCCGTGTGCAACGAGGAATGTGCATTTACCCATTCTTTTTACAGTCTTTTCCATAAGTATCATGCTATCCCCCTCTTTGAGGGGGCAGGGGGAGGAAATAGAAAACATTTCTTCCCTTTTTGATTCCTTTGCCTGTTTGGCATGAGGATCTTTCTAATTGGATTTTTCATTCCTCTACATTTGTTGCTCCGAGTGCAACGAGGAATCTAACTCGAGAATAGATCCTTCACTGCGTTCTGGATGACAAAATGCCTTAGATAATTTTATGTTTTTCACTGCCTCAAACACCTAAGGTTGGTGATAACTAGGGTGTACTAGTTTTTCTTAGGTGATGAACTAAACCACATAGGCACATAGTTTATATGTCGTTAATTCTAATGAACTATTGAACCAATGAACTAATGATTTTTTCTAGCCTGTAGCTGTGCCAGGTACAACGAAACCGGCTTAACACCCGTTTGGTTTTGGTTTTCCCAAATTCCATCGGGTCTTCCTTTAAATCGGCCATCGTATTTGCCACCTTGCGTACCAAAGCTATAGTTTTGTCCATTTGTCCAAGGGCTTTGCACGGCAGCTCTTTTCACCTTGCAGTTCCATAAAACCTGTGTTACGCCAGCCCAGCCATGTCCGCTGCCCCAGTTGCCTCGATCTTGTACATTGATCTCGCCATCGGTTTGGATGTTATCGTACAAAGTGCCAGCTGCCCAACGGTGGTGCGGACCGATATCTGCATGGGTTCTAGTCGCTTTGCACTGCGTAAAAACATTTGGCCCCAAGGTTTTCGAACCAGTTACGTAATCGTGCCTCGCATCGGTAGATTCTAAATTAATGAACAAGTTCAGCTGCCCATCGTTGTTGAACGAATATCTTCTCCCGCCAGTAATTACCGATTTGGCATCCAAACACTTCGAGTCTTTAACGGTAATCTGTTTCGAACTTGCTTTAATGCTTACTGCCGCATAGCCAAAATATTTGGTGGTGATGTTTCTTGCCCAGCCATTTTGCACTTTGCTAAATTCTACGGCAACCCAGCCATGGTCCTCATCGGTATCAGTCGCATAGTCAGATTCGATGTACATATTTTCTATCCCCACTTCATTTAATCGCCCTTCAAAAGAAGCCTTGTAAACTTCGGCACCGCCATATTTTTGTTCCATCTCCATCACTATCGGATTATCCAGGGTAATTTTATTGCCTTCAATCTTGGTAATGCGTCTTTCGAATTCCAAGTTATATTCTTTGGCCTGCCACTGTTTGGTGCCATCCCTGGCCTCAATCTGATCCATTTTCAGGTCTTTGATCCATTGATCGGTACCTGGCCTGAATACCACAATTTCGTCGCCAATTTTGAATTTGCTGGCATCTGTTAAAGTCAGCGAAAAAGTACCTACAGGCACAAATTGATCCTTTACCTGCACCCTTGTCCCCTTAATTTCTTTCAAGGCACCATCACCACCAAAAACGATTAAAGATCTTTGTCCCTTACCGGTGGCGATCAGTTTGGTGGCATTTTCTCCTTCGCCCCTTAATACAATGCCACTTTTATTAATGTGCAAGGTGCCCGCAATTTTATAGGTTCCCTTTTTAAGCAGGAGTGCACCACGAAATCCATCCTTGTTTAAAGGCAGGCGAGCGACCTCGTCTATCGCATTTTGCAAAAGCTGTTGACTGTCTCCACCTTCGTTTGCGCTAACGGTTTTTGCCACGGCTACATCTGGAATGGCTTTGTCGCCCTGATGATAACCCACATGGCTAAAATCTGGAATAATGTTTCTTTTTGCATCGGGAATGTATTTTAGGGAACCATCGGTATTTACCCTGATGTATTTAGACTCTTCTAACTTTTTGATTATCGTTTTAAATGATACGAGTACAAAAAGGGCTGTGCTTAACAATAAAATGTTTTTGATCATGATTTCATCTGACTAAAATTAAATGTAGCTAGAAGCAGCTTTAATTGGTTGTGGGATATTGGCAATACAATATGCGATTTTACCTTTCCTATTTTAAAAAATCAATCGCATGTACATGCCTTTGGTTATTGCAAAGCTTTTGATGCTAAAATTGCTGATCGAGTAGCCAATCCAGTAAACTATCTGCATGCTCAATTTTTGTTTATTGCATTAACCAAATAGAAAACTCATATGAAAAGATCTATACCTGTAATCTTCGGATTAATATTGGCCTGTTCAGGCACAAGCTTTGCCCAATCTGCAAATTTAACCTCATGGCCAAAAGATGCCTCGCCACAAGAAGTAGGCAAGCGGGTAGCGGCCAGGTTTGTTGCCACGCCACATACCAATTTTAACAGGCCAACGCCGCCTTCGGTATTTACCTATCCAGAAAGCTGTACCTGGTATGGTGCCTTAAAATTCTCAAAAGCTACTCATGATGAATCCTTGAAAAGCGACCTCATCAAAAGATTTGAACCTATATTTACTACTGAAGCGAAAATGGTGCCACCGGTAACCAATGTTGATTGGGCTGTTTTCGGTTCGGTTCCCTTGCAGTTATACATGCAAACCAAGGATAAAAGGTATTTAGAACTGGGGCAAACCATTGCCGATAAACAATGGGCAAAGCCTGAGGCCAACGTAAAAGTAAAACCTGAGCAAATGGAAGCCTTTGAAAAGGGCTACTCTTGGCATACACGAATGTGGATAGACGATATGTTTATGATCACCGCTTTGCAAACCCAGGCTTATAGGGCAACGGGCGATGTAAAGTATATCAATAGAGCAGCCAAGGAAATGGTGCTATACCTTGATTCTTTGCAAAAGCCTAATGGCTTGTTCTATCATGCACCAGATGTGCCCTTCTTTTGGGGCAGAGGCGATGGCTGGATGGCCGCCGGTATGGCCGAAATCCTGAGTTCGCTGCCAGAAAACAATCCAGACCGGGCGCGCATTATGAAAGGCTATAAAACCATGATGGCCTCTTTATTGAAATACCAAGCTCCATCAGGCTTATGGCGACAGTTGATCGATGAACCTAGCTCATGGGAAGAAAGTTCGTCGACTGGTATGTTTACCTATGCTATGGTGGTAGGGGTTAAAAAGGGCTGGCTCGATAAAAAAGCCTATATGCCGGCCGCACGAAAAGCATGGTTGGGTCTGGTTTCTTATATTGACGAGAACGCCGATGTAAAGGAAGTTTGCGAAGGCACCAACAAGAAAAACGATAAGCAATATTATTTAGACCGAAAAAGGGTAGTTGGCGATTTACATGGACAGGCCCCAATTTTATGGACGGCTGCAGCGCTAATCGATAATTAATCACCCTGTTATTTTACTAGAAAATGAGATCATTAGCTATTCTTTCCGTTATTCTGTTTTTAGGATTTCATGAGCCCGTTGTTGCGCAGGTCAAATTAACGCCACAGCAAGACCGTTGGACTATCCAGCCTGATGGGAGCATCAACTGGAAGCTGGACAAAAGGTTGCCACACACCGACCACATCGAAATGAGTGGCGAAAAAGTATCCCTATGGGTAGAGTATGGCATAGACAGCGCGGGCAGGTCAACCATTAACAGAACCGTTGTATTTCCAACTTTTAGAATGTTGCCCGATGCAACGAGAACCCATATTTCTTACAGTTTTACCGATAACGACCTGCCACGTTTCTACATCAACAACAGGTTGCTGAAAACCAACTTGGCTAAAAGCGGGAAGTCTGGAGATTTGTCGTACAAGATAACAGACATTAGTCAAAAGGGGGTGATGACAGTGAATGCCGAATCGGGAACGCCGGTTTTGGCAAAGATCCAACGCAAGTTTTATCCTTCGGTAAATCAGCCTATGGCCTTAGAAAAATTCACCTTTACCAATGTAACAGATAAAGATGTGACTTTTGCCATGGAATACCTGAGGAAGGAAATACGCACAGATAGCCTTAGAACCAAAGGCAAACAACACAGCATCATTACAGGTACTTTAGGTGCAGGAAGCAAAGTAATAGCTCCTGGCAAGTCGGTCACTTTTACGGTTTATTATTTAGCTACAGACAATCCTGGCGAAGTGCCGAACATCAATGCCGATGCAGAAGAAACCGCAAGGAAGAACCGTGTTGCCGGATTAATGGATAAGCTGCAATTGGTAACACCAGATCAGGTTTTAAATACCACATTCGATTTTGCAAAAATCAGAGCCACCGAAAGCATTTATAAAACAAAGGGCGGCTACATGCATGGGCCTGGCGGATTGGCTTATTACGCTGCCATTTGGGCGAATGACCAAGCAGAATATGTAAATCCGTTTTTTGCCTTTTTGGGCGACGACGTGGGCAATCAATCAGCCATGAACGCCTACCGATGGTTTGGCAAATACATGAACGCAGATTATAAGCCCATTCCCAGCTCTATTGTAGCCGAGGGCGATGGCATGTGGAAAGGCGCCGGCGATAGGGGAGACCAAGCCATGATCGCCTATGGAGCTTCAAGATACGCCTTAACTTACGGCAATATTGATTCGGCCAAGGTTTTATGGCCATTGATCGAATGGTGTTTGGAATATAGCCATAGAAAGTTAAATGCCGAAGGTGTAGCCAGTTCAGACAGCGATGAATTAGAAAACAGATTTCCTGCCGGGAAAGCCAATTTATCAACCAATAGCTTGTATTACGATGCACTTCGCTCGGCAGCAATGTTGGGCAAATTGCTGGGCAAGCCGAAAAGCCAAACAGATACTTACACCAAACAGGCTGATGAGCTCAGGGCAAATATGGAAAAGTATTTCGGCGCCAATGTAGAAGGTTTTGATACCTACAAATACTACGAAACCAATACTACCTTAAGGGCTTGGATTTGCCTGCCTTTAACGGTTGGCATTTACGACCGCAAAAAAGGAACCATTGATGCCTTGTTTTCGCCTAGGCTGTGGACGGCTGATGGTTTAGCGACCGAAGCTGGCAAGGTTACTTTCTGGGACCGATCTACGCTTTATGCCTTGCGTGGCGTTTTTGCTGCGGGCGAAACAGAAAAAGCGATGAATTTCCTAAAATATTATTCGCAAAGGCGATTGTTGGGCGAACACGTACCTTATGCGGTGGAAGCTTATCCTGAAGGTAACCAGAGACATCTTTCCGCAGAAAGTGGTTTGTATTGCCGCATTTATACCGAAGGCCTTTTCGGGATGCGTCCAACGGGTTTTAACAGCTTTGACTGTACACCGCGTTTGCCAAAAGACTGGAATCAGATGGCTTTGAATAAAATCAATGCATTTGGAAGCCAATTTGATCTATTGGTAGAAAGAGCCAATGGGAATAAGCTGAAAATTAGTATTGCTCAGGCCGGCAAAAAAGCCAAAACCTATTTAATTAACGATGGGGCAACCTGTAAAATCACATTGTAATGAAAGATAAAATATTATTGTTATTCCTTGTTTTAACTACGTTTTCAATTCTCTATTGCAAGAAAGCGAGTAAACCAGTAGAAAATAAAGAGGTAGATCCACCGGTGGTTGCACCCAAATTAGGGGTAATGCTCCAGGCAGATGGACCTGGAAATACTTATGAGCTGATCAATAGCAAATTAGGTGGCGATGCTGAAGAAACCCCTGATTGTGGACATACAGCTTTTGGTCGCCATATTGCCGAAGTATTTGATGATGTTTTGAAGAAAAACGTATTCGAATTTTATATCCATGTTACGCCTGATGATGATCGCTGCAATGGATCGACAGATCGGCAACGAAATGAAATCAAAACCTATGGCCCATCGCCAGATAATGTAAAGGGAGCCTTGGGAGAAACCGTAACCTATCGATGGAAGTTTAAGTTGGATGCAGGTTTTAAGCCTTCGCCAAGTTTTACGCATATTCATCAGATCAAGGCGGGCGATGGCGATGACGGTTCACCGTTGATTACCATTACCCCAAGATATGGCAACCCGGATAAGCTCGAAATTATTCATACTGCGGGATCTTCTGCTACATCTTTAGGAAAAGTAAAGACAGTTGACTTGGCACCATTTAAAGGCAATTGGGTTGAAGTAGCCGAGAAGATCAAATACGGAACCAACGGTACCTTTGAAATCAGCATCAAAAATGTAAGCGATGGCACGGTGCTGTTGAGCTATTCCAATAGCAACATCGATTTATGGCGCACAGGTACCACGTTTTGCAGACCTAAATGGGGCATTTACCGAAGCTTAAATAATACGTCTTACATCAGAGATGAAAAAGTAAGGTTTGCCGATTTCTGCATTGCAGAAGGAGATGCGGTTTGCCAGTAATCAAGTAGAAAACTTGAAGATGGGTTTTACCACCTTAAACACCTTAGCTAATCTTATTTTTTTAACCACTGGTTTGTCATTCCGAGTGAAACGAGGAATCTAACTCGAGGTAGATCCTTCACTGCGTTCTGGATGACAAACCACCTCACATTGCAATCTCAATCTTAGTTATTTGAGGTGTCTTAGGTTGGTAAAAAAACCTAGGAATTACTTCAACTGATAAGCAGTAACCGTCTTGTTGTAAAAAGAAGGCACATAAAGTATTTTCCTTGTCTGATCATAAGCTAAATCGGCAGTATTTACCCTAGGCTCGTGGCTGTCTAACAGCGTTTCAACCTGACCATCTTTACTTACATAAAAAATATAGCCTCCCCAGCTGGTCGCTAAAAAGTCGCCATTGCCAATAGGTTCTAAACCATCGCCTCCTTGTGGCAATTGGGCAATATCTGTTTCCTTTTTGTTGGCATCAACCTTAAAAAACCTTTTTCCGCCTAAAATATACAGTTCATCGCCAATGGCTTTTAAGCCGTTTACGCCAGCTATATTTTCCATATAGGTACTCAGTTGCTGGTTAACAATTTGATGGATTTTTTTTGTTCGCGAATCAGAAAAGTAAATAACGCCTTTATCGCTAGCCGTTACATCATTGAGCATGCCGGCACCTTCTACAGGATATTTTTTAATGATCTTACCTTTTTTGATATCGATTACTACTAATTCGGTTAAGTCGGCCACATACAGTTCGTTTCCTATCCTTGCCAAGCCCTTTGGCGAATGTAAGCCCTTAACCCAGTTTAAGTCGATCAGCTTCCCATCCATAGACAGTTTGCCAACGCCGCCGTTCTGGTCAAAGGCCGATGCATTTCCAGGTCCGATTTCAGACACATACAATATCTTCTCCTTAAAATCTATCAATATCGATTCTGGAACGGCTACTACGCTATCGGTTTGCCAAAGTTTAACCAATTGATGTTTTTGCTGCGCCTGAATTTTGCCACTCATGGCAATGGCAAAGGCTAAAAAAATAAGTTGCTTCATTTATTTGCTTGTAATTTCTAAAACAATACTGCTCAAAGGCCTTAGTTTGGCAGGAGCTACGTTGAGGCCGATATTCATTAAATAGCTGCCACTGTAAACTTTGCCGTCTTCAGGACTTTCTGCCCCCGCTCCAGGTATTAGATTAATTTCTTTAATCGTATATTCCTTAGCCGGATCAAGGCCTTGCAGCTTTACTTTCCCGAAGATCTGTTTTTTTCTCAAGAATAGGTTATAGCTGAATAGAACTGCTTTGTTTTTTGTGGAATCGGCATACATCAATACGGCCCTGTCTTCCTCATAAGGAGAAGCCAGGCGATAAAGATCTCCAAGCCAGATCACATTACTTAGCCTGTTATAATTGGCTACAGCCGCGCTGCTAAACGCAATTTCTTCAGGGGTCATTTTGTCCACACTGATGTCATAACCCAGTTTGCCCATCATGGCTACATCTGTCCTGAATTTCAGGGTTTGCTTGCCCATAGAAGTCACATGGCTCGAAATGGTGTTTGAAGGGAAGAAGTGCGAGTAGCCCCATTGAATGAATACCCTTTCGGCCGCATCGGTATTGTCGCTTGGCCAAAAAGAGTCGAAATATTTTAGTGCACCATAGTCCGTTCGGCCACCGCCACCAGCACAAAGCATAATAGGCAGGTGTGGGTATTTGGCCCTTATCCTTTGCATCACCTGATAAAAACTTAAGGTATAATCAATAAATAGGCGAGACTGGTCCTTGCCCAAATAAGGCGAATAGGCATTGGTCATGAACCTGTTGTTGTCCCATTTAATGTAAGCCAAATTCGGGTTTTCGATCATCATTTTATCTACCAGGTCAAATATAAAATCCTGAACCTTTGGATTGATCAGGTCTAAAATCAGCTGATTACGCTGATAATTGTCTGCCCTGTTAGGAAGCTTTAAAGCCCAATCTGGATGCTTTTCGTACAACTCGCTTTTCGGACTGATCATTTCCGGTTCCAGCCAAATTCCGAATTTAATTCCCTTTTTGGTGGCCTCCCTTACCAAATAGCCAATGCCATCAGGTAGTTTTTTGCGGTCTTCCTGCCAATCGCCCAAGCCTGTTTTGTCATCGTTCCTGGCATATTTATTTCCAAACCAGCCGTCATCCAGCAAAAATAAATCGAGCCCTAGTTTTTTGGAACCGTCAAATAGTTCAACCAGTTTTTCTTGGTCGAATTTTACGTGTGTGGCTTCCCAATTGTTCAATAAAATCATTCTTGGCTTGCTGCCGTCTAAAACCCCATAATTACGTGCCCAATTGTGCAGGTTTCTGCTGGCTTGTCCCTTGCCGCTATCGCTGTACGTGAAAATAAATTCTGGTGTAGAAAAATGTTCGTTCGCTTTTAAGGTTAGGGTAGAAGCATAGGGATTGATCCCCGAAATTACCCTCAATTTATTCGTCCTGTCTAACTCAAATAAAAACTGGAAATTTCCGGTCCAAGCCATTGTTCCGGCAATTACTTCACCTTCGGTTTCTGTAGCCGTTTGGTTGGGCGATAACAAGAAAACCGGCGTTTGATACATGTTGGTACGACTCCCCAATTTACTGTCAATAATCTTGATGCCACTGGTCAGCTTGCTTTCCTGCATGTCTACTTCGCGCGCATAATCGCCATGAAACTGGGTCAGGTAATAGCTGTCGGCATCAAAATGGAGCATGGAAGAAGCATAATTGCTTAAAACAACACTGCCTTTTTCTTTATTGATGATTTCTGTGGCGCTGCTCAGTACATTTGATTTGAAAGCTGCCTTCAAATGCAAGATCACCCCGGTTTGGTAAACAGGATCTTTTAAATAAATGTCGGTTTGGGTAACATCGTCGTCGATTTTTTTGATTTCAACCTTGTTAAAGCGTAAATCCAATGAGGGGTTTCCATCTGCATGCACTATACGAATGGCTGGTTCAAAAACATCCTCCATTCCGGCACCAATGTACGCCTCTATGCCGTTTCTTAATTTGGCATAACTGTCTTTTGGCTGTGCTTTGCCAAAGTAGCGCTGCATTAATTTACCACCTTGATCAGCCGTAAAAACCAAAGCCGTATGTTGGGTTTCGATTACAATTGAATTGCGGTTTTGTGCCCAAAGCACAGAAGAGCAGAGGGAACAAAACGTAAAGAGAAAAATTTTAAGGTTCATGACATGAAATAAGCAATTCGCTGAGGTATTTGAATAGTATTTATGAGCAAATTATTCAATGCGATTAGCAAAATAAAAGAGCAACCCCAACGAGGCTGCTCTAATTGAGACAATCACATTAAACCATTAGCTGTTGTAATGTGAGATGTATTCTTTTTGATAGCTTAACGGACTTTTGCCAGTAGTAATCTTAAAGTATTTATGGAAGCTGGCCAGGTTGTTAAATCCGCTTTCATAGCACAGTTGCTTAATGTTGAGTTTGTTTTCGATTAACAGCTTGCAGGCATGGCCCACTTTTATTTCGGTTAGGAACCTGGAGTAGGTTTTTCGCGTTTTAGATTTAAAATACCTACAGAAAGAATTCGGACTGATGACGGCTACGCTTGCAATTTCTTCCAAATGGATTTTCCTTCTGAAATTTTCCAGCGTGTAGTCGTAAATGGCGTTGATCCTGATGTTTTCGGATTCATCATAGGCCTGTTTAAAACCAATTGACGAAAGTTTTACCGTTTGGTTGCAATTGGCGATCAGGGAAAGCGCTTCTATAAGCAGGATAATTCTTTGTGGTCCTTCAGAAACCAGCATCTGCTCTAGCAGTTCGGCAACTTTCAGTTTTATTTTTCCGTTCACCTGCAGCCCTCTTCTGCTGTTTTCCAATAGCGATTTGATCGCTTTGTTTTCTGGAAGGTTAAGGAATTGCTCGCCCCAAAAGTTTTCGCTAAAGTGGGCAACCCTCACATCGGCACATGCCTTAGATTGGTCTTTGAAATAAATGTCGTCGAATCTCCAATAGTGCGCCAAATGGGGGCCAACTAATACGATGTCGCCTGATCTGAAGCTCTTGATACTGTCGCCGATAAACTGGGTTCCGACGCCTTTTTTGAGATGGATGAGTTCAACTTCTGGGTGGTAATGCCACTTGTTGTTCATGTGCGGTACAAGGTCTCTCCGTACACTAAAAGATTGCGCGGGGCCTGTTGAAACTTTTAATAACTGCGGTTTCATACTTATGGGGATGGTTTATAAAATTGGTCAAATAAATATACATCATAATTGTGTAATGTTTGATGTGGATGCCAATATTGCTGAATAAATGGGTAATTCGAGCAAGTTTTAGATTTCTAAGGATTCGTTATTTGTATTGACCAAACTATTTGAACTTTTAAAAAACCGATAATTATACGATATGCTGTGTACTTTTAATTGCAGCTGTTATGATGTGCCCACTCATCATTCGTTCGGTAATAGCAAAATGCCTGGTTAAAACCCGAAGAGATTGGGTTTAATGAAACACTTGAGTTATATTTATTATTATGATCGATACGCAAATAAGTTATCTGCAAATCCATCCGAAAGATAACATGTTGGTTGCCTTAAAAGACTTGGATAAAGGTACTCCAATAGATTTTAATGGGGCAACCTTTTACCTGAACGACAATATCCAGGGGAAGCATAAATTCAGCATCGCCGATCTTCCAATAGGCTCTCCTCTTTATATGTATGGCGTGCTGGTGGGCAAAACCACCCAGTTTGTCCCGATAGGTGGAGCCTTAACCGTAACCAACGTAGCTCATGCGGCCACTTCTTTTAGCATGGGCCAACGCAAACTCGAATGGCAAAAACCTGCCGTTTCAAGTTTTGAAAACCTAACCTTTAATGGTTTTGCGCGTAGCGACGGCAGTGTTGGCACTGGAAATTACTGGCTGGTTATTCCAATGGTGTTTTGTGAGAATAGAAATGTAGCCGTATTAAAAGAAGCACTTATAGAAAAACTGGGTTATAAAAAGGCAAAAACCTGGGAAACAGAAGTAGATCAGTTAATTGGCTTGTATCAAAACGGACAGGCTGTTCACGATATTTTAGCTACAGAATTTGCGGATTCTAAAGCTGGCAAACAGGTAGATAGGGTATTCCCGAATGTAGACGGTATTAAATTTCTTACGCATGATTTAGGCTGTGGAGGCATTCGAATGGATTCGGACGCTTTATGTGGCTTATTGGCGGGTTATATTACCCATCCCAATGTAGCGGGAGCAACGGTACTTTCTTTGGGCTGCCAGCATGCGCAAACGAGTATATTGATGGATGAAATCTATAAACGCGATGCCAAATTTGACAAGCCTCTTGTGGTGTTGGAACAGCAGATTTCTGGTACTGAAAATCAGATGCTGAAAGATGCATTGAAACAGACATTTGCAGGCTTGATAAAAGCTAATGAGCAAAAAAGAACACCTGCACCTTTGAACAAACTGTGTATTGGTCTCGAATGTGGTGGCTCTGATGGCTTTTCGGGTATTTCGGCCAATCCCGCCATCGGTTATGTATCAGATTTATTGGTTTCCTTAGGTGGTTCCGTCATCTTGTCGGAGTTCCCAGAACTTTGCGGCGTTGAACAGGAGCTAAGCGATCGATGTGTGAACGAAACAGTAGCGCAACGTTTTATGGATTTGATGACCACCTACAATGCCAAAGCAGAACAAGATGGGTCTGGCTTTCATGCCAATCCATCGCCAGGAAATATCAACGACGGGCTGATTACCGATGCCATTAAATCGGCAGGAGCCGCCAAAAAAGGGGGCAATTCTCCAGTAACCGCAGTGCTCGATTACCCGGAAAAGGTTACCAAACCTGGATTGAACTTGCTGTGTACACCAGGTAGCGATGTAGAAAGCACAACAGCCGAAGTAGGTGCAGGAGCGAATATTGTTTTGTTTACCACGGGCTTGGGCACGCCAACCGGCAATCCGGTAGCGCCTGTAATCAAGATTTCGACCAATACGGCACTGGCCAGAAAAATGCCTGATATCATCGATATCGACTGCGGTACCATTATAGACGGTACAGAAAGTATCGAAGAAGCCGGTGAAAGGATTCTACATTACATCATCGCGGTAGCCAGTGGCGAAGAAATTCCAAAGGCTGTACAACTAGAGCAGGACGACTTTATTCCTTGGAAAAGAGGAGTGAGTTTGTAAGGTTTATCTCACAAAATTTCCTCGAAGACCTGTAATCAATGCATTGAGCTGGATTTTGTTAATTTCAAAAATAAAACATTGAAGTATTTCGATGTTTCTATATATATTTGCACCATGGAAGCAAAACAGTTTGAAAAGGTCTCCAAGGCACTGAGCGATCCGCATCGGATTGAGATCTTGCAGGCTTTCAAAAACCGTAAGGAATGCCTGCCATGTACCGAAGTTCACGAGTTTATTGATTTGGCCCAACCTTCCATATCCCATCATTTGAAGCAACTGGTAGAAGCCGATCTGCTCCTGCCAGAAAAAGAAGGCAGAAACATCAAGTACCGACTCAACGAAGAGGTGCTGGATAATTATATCCGCTTTGTACAGGCCTTCAAAAACAACCTATAAAACGAATAATAAATCAGCAATACAATCATTTCATTAAATAAATCGAAACATTTAAATATTTGAATAAATGAAAAAATCTATATACATTATGGCCTTGGGAGCCTTTGGGATCATCACCACTGAATTTGGCGTTATTGGCATATTGCCTATGATTGCCAAGGATATGAATATCTCTATCGAGACTGCAGGTTGGCTATTGAGTGGCTTCGCTTTAACCATTGCCCTTACCGGTCCATTTACCGTACTCGCAACGGCAAAGGTCAATCGCCGTACGATGATGTCGTTAGTGTTGCTCATTTTTGTCATTTCCAACATTCTTTCGGCGGTGTCGCAGAGCTTTACGATGTTGATGATCGCCCGAATACTGCCGGCTATCCTTCACCCTGTGTTTTGGGCGGTAGCTACTGTGGCGGCGGCTAAGCAAGTGGATCCCAAAGATGCACCCAAAGCAGTGTCTGTAGTGCTGGCCGGTTTAAGTACGGCAACCGTGTTGGGCGTGCCTCTAACTACTTATGTAGCAGATTTAACGAGTTGGCAATATGCTTTTGTGGTATCGGGAGCCATTAATTTGGTAGCTTGTTTGGCCTTGCTGACCATGGTTCCATCAATGCCCGTTAAGGAGAAACTGTCTGTAAAAAGCCAGCTAAATGCTTTAAACAGTAAACAGTTGTGGCTAAATCTGATCGCTACAACATTGATGATCGCCGGAATGTTTTCTAGCTACAGTTACTTGGCAGAATTCTTAGAAAAGATTACCCACTTGAATGGGGCGCAAATTAGTCTGATGTTATTGCTCTTCGGCGGTGCGGGTATTGCTGGAAATTGGCTTACCGGAATAGCTTTAAGCAAAAATGTACTGCTTACGGTAAGAGTATTTCTAGTTGCGTTGGCAGGAATTCATGTGCTGGCCTATGTTTTTGGGGGTTGGTTCGGACCAATGGCGATTATACTCTCTTTGTGGGGATTTATCCATACAGGCGGTTTCTTAATTGGCCAGATCCGTACCACTGCAGAAGCGCCAGAAGCACCTGAATTGGCTTCCAGCTTAATGGTTTCCTTCGGTAATGCCGGAGTAACTTTAGGAACGATGCTAGGTGGATTTGCCATAGCATCATGGGGAATCCAAGGATTGGTTTGGATTAGCATTCCCTTGTTGTTTACGGCTTACCTGCTCACTTTTGTACGGTTTGCCAGTGCTAAAAGCACTAACTTGGCACCCTTGGAGGCTTTACAGGCGCATTAAATAGGCATGAACACTTTGATGTTCCTCATACCCTTCCAAGATCAAGCTAGCAACTAATTGTCTTTGCTATCCTCGTAAATTGGTCCATAAAGACCTGGTACTTTATTTCCGGTGGCACGGAGATACACAATCATTTCGCCTCTGTGGTGGTAGATATGGTTGAAAAGAAATCCCCGTGCCACAATCCCTCTGGGCATAGGACCAAGTACTACCTTATCGCCAACTTTCATGGTCCAATCGTCTTGCAGTTTTTGTTCGGTAAGGGATTTTAGAGCCGTTCTGGCTTTTTCCACATTGCTTTCAAAAAGAACAAGGGTGGCTTGAATATCATTGACTTCGCCACGCTCCAGGTGGTCGGTAGCCATATCATACACATCTTGGGTCAAGGTGCCTACATACCAATAATAAATGGTGGCAATATGTTGGGCCAGTTCACCCATTGTCCAGGAAATTTCCGATGGTTTATAATTGATATCTTTCTCGGGAACAGCTTGGAGCAATTTACGGGTGCTGTTTGTTTCTTGTTCGAATTCGGCTAGGAGGTTTTCTAATATCATAACGCAATGGTTTAGAATGAAATAAGTAGATGATATTTTAACAATTGGCTATTTGATCTGGTTTTGATTTTTTTAGATGGCGAGGATTTCAAAACAAAAAAACATGATCAACACCAATCCTAAGAAAAAAGAGTCAGATAGATAGTTTCTTGCTGTCTTTCGAGGTCTTGTTTCCCCAATTTTACTCTTTTATTTCCCGTTTCTCCCCCTTAATTGAAAGTTAATACTGCTATTTAACTATGTAGACAAGGCTTTTACCTGTTTGGCTGTTGCTTTGAGTAAGGATGAGTTATAGTTTGCCCAGTAATCTACATCAATTACGAATTAAGCTAGCTAAAAATTTAATTATCATCCCCCTTGATCGCCCCCTCGATCATCCCTGTTGTGTTTCCTCCATACTTAATGGTATGGGGCTTTATTTGCACAATTTTTTAAACCAGCGGTATAATTAAATTATCTAAATGAACAAATCACTACTTATTGCCCTATCTCTATTTATCTGTTCTATTGCTACAGCTCAACAAAAAGTAAAAGATGGTACCCTTAACAATGGTAATTTACCAAACAAGGATGCCATATTAGATCTTGAAAGTAACAACAAAGGGCTCTTGCATGCCAGGGTTTCTTTAGTGAGAACCACAGATGCCAGTCCTTTAACTGCTCATGTAGCTGGAATGATGGTTTATAACATAGCTACGGCTAATGATGTTGTTCCCGGAATCTATTACAATGACGGAACCAAATGGATTTTTATTAAATCGGCAACCGGAACAATTAATGTAGAAGGTCAGCCTGGAAAAACTGGTCAGCCAGGAACTCCTGGACAGCCAGGTGGTCCCGGTGCAGGTGTTACAATCGTAACTAACGATAGCGGTACTTGGGTGTACAATGCTACAACAAATACCTGGACCAACATCAACGGTGCCAAAGGCGACAAGGGAGATGCTGGCGTAGTGGGCGTTCAGGGGCTTCCGGGCACTTCTGGCACTCCGGGCACACCTGGTTCAGGCCAGCCTGGCGCACCGGGTGCAGGCATTACCGTGGTAACCAACGACAGTGGCACCTGGGTTTATAATCCGACAACGAATACATGGACCAACATCAACGGTCCAAAAGGCGACAAGGGCGATAAGGGCGATGCAGGCGTAGTGGGCGTTCAGGGGCTTCCGGGCACTTCGGGTACTCCGGGTACACCTGGTTCAGGCCAGCCTGGCGCACCTGGCGCGGGAATTACTGTGGTGACCAACGACAGCGGTACCTGGGTTTATAATCCGACAACAAATACATGGACGAACATCACCGGTGCAAAAGGCGACAAGGGAGATAAGGGCGATGCGGGAGTAGTGGGCGTTCAGGGGCTTCCGGGCACTTCCGGTACTCCTGGAACACCTGGTTCAGGCCAGCCTGGCGCACCTGGTGCGGGCATCACTGTGGTTACGAACGACAGCGGTACCTGGGTGTACAATCCGACAACAAATACATGGACCAACATCAACGGTGCAAAGGGCGATAAGGGTGATGCGGGCGTAGTGGGCGTTCAGGGGCTTCCGGGCACTTCGGGTACTCCGGGCACTCCGGGCTCTGGCCAGCCTGGCGCACCTGGCGCGGGCATCACTGTGGTAACCAACGACAGCGGCACCTGGGTTTATAATCCGACAACGAATACATGGACCAACATCAACGGTGCAAAGGGCGACAAGGGCGATGCCGGCGTGGTAGGCGTTCAGGGGCTTCCGGGCACTTCCGGTACTCCGGGCACACCTGGTTCAGGCCAGCCTGGCGCACCTGGCGCAGGCATCACTGTGGTAACCAACGACAGCGGCACCTGGGTTTATAATCCGACAACGAATACGTGGACCAACATAAACGGCGCAAAAGGCGACAAGGGAGATAAGGGCGATGCTGGCGTAGTGGGCGTTCAGGGGCTTCCGGGCACTTCCGGTACTCCGGGCACACCTGGTTCAGGCCAGCCTGGCGCACCTGGCGCAGGC
>NZ_JCASSL010000002.1:0-530882 GCF_059693725.1 Pedobacter sp. B4419 | reverse complement strand
CATTACTGTGGTGACCAACGACAGCGGCACCTGGGTATACAATCCGACAACAAATACATGGACGAACATCAACGGCGCGAAAGGCGACAAGGGAGATAAGGGCGATGCGGGCGTAGTGGGCGTTCAGGGTCTTCCCGGCACTTCGGGTACACCTGGTACACCTGGTTCGGGCCAGCCTGGCGCACCTGGAGCGGGCATCACTGTGGTAACCAACGACAGCGGCACCTGGGTTTATAATCCGACAACCAATACATGGACGAACATCAACGGTGCCAAGGGCGATGCGGGCGTAGTGGGCGTTCAGGGACTTCCGGGTACATCTGGTACTCCCGGCACTCCGGGTTCTGGCCAGCCCGGCGCACCTGGCGCGGGCATTACTGTGGTTACGAATGACAGCGGCACCTGGGTTTATAATCCGACAACAAATACATGGACGAACATCAACGGTCCAAAAGGCGACAAGGGCGATAAGGGTGATGCGGGAGTAGTGGGCGTTCAGGGGCTTCCGGGCACATCTGGCACTCCGGGCACACCTGGTTCAGGCCAGCCTGGCGCACCTGGCGCGGGCATTACTGTGGTTACCAACGACAGCGGCACCTGGGTTTATAATCCTACAACGAATACATGGACCAACATCAACGGTGCAAAAGGCGACAAGGGCGATAAGGGCGATGCGGGAGTAGTGGGCGTTCAGGGGCTTCCGGGCACTTCTGGTACTCCTGGAACACCTGGTTCAGGCCAGCCTGGCGCACCTGGTGCGGGCATCACTGTGGTAACCAACGACAGCGGTACCTGGGTGTACAATCCGACAACAAATACATGGACCAACATCAACGGTGCAAAGGGCGATAAGGGTGATGCGGGAGTAGTGGGCGTTCAGGGGCTTCCCGGCACTTCCGGTACTCCTGGAACACCTGGTTCAGGCCAGCCTGGCGCACCTGGCGCAGGCATTACTGTGGTAACCAACGACAGCGGCACCTGGGTTTATAATCCGACAACAAATACATGGACGAACATCAACGGTGCAAAAGGCGACAAAGGAGATGCTGGCGTGGTAGGCGTTCAGGGGCTTCCGGGCACTTCCGGTACTCCTGGAACACCTGGTTCAGGCCAGCCTGGCGCACCTGGTGCGGGCATTACTGTGGTTACGAACGACAGCGGCACCTGGGTTTATAATCCGACAACGAATACATGGACGAACATCAACGGTGCAAAAGGTGATAAGGGGGATATTGGTTTAACCGGTGCAACAGGCCCTGCTGGTGCTACTGGTTCGCAAGGCTTGAAAGGTGACAAGGGAGATAAAGGCGATGCTGGAGCAATCGGTGCAACAGGTGCTACTGGTGCTCAAGGCTTAAAAGGCGATAAAGGAGATATTGGTGCAACCGGAGCGGTAGGTCCTCAGGGTCCGATCGGATTAACCGGTGCAACAGGCCCTGCTGGTGCAACTGGTTCGCAAGGCTTGAAAGGTGACAAGGGAGATATTGGTGCAACCGGAGCTACTGGTGCTCAAGGCTTAAAAGGGGATAAGGGCGATAAAGGAGATATTGGTGCAACTGGAGCTGTAGGTCCTCAAGGTCCGATCGGATTAACCGGTGCAACAGGCCCTGCTGGTGCAACTGGTTCGCAAGGCTTGAAAGGTGACAAAGGAGATAAAGGCGATGCTGGAGCAATCGGTGCAACAGGTGCTCAAGGCCTAAAAGGGGATAAGGGTGATAAAGGAGATATTGGTGCAACCGGAGCGGTAGGCCCTCAGGGTCCAATCGGATTAACCGGTGCAACAGGCCCTGCTGGTGCAACTGGTTCGCAAGGTTTAAAAGGTGACAAAGGAGATAAAGGCGATATTGGTGCAGCCGGAGCAGTAGGCCCTCAGGGTCCAATCGGTTTAACTGGTGCAACAGGCCCTGCAGGTGCTACTGGTTCGCAAGGTTTGAAAGGCGACAAGGGAGATAAAGGCGATATTGGTGCAACCGGAGCAGTAGGTCCTCAGGGTCCGATCGGTTTAACTGGTGCAACAGGCCCTGCTGGTGCAACTGGTTCGCAAGGTTTGAAAGGCGACAAAGGAGATATTGGTGCAACTGGAGCGGTAGGTCCTCAGGGTCCAATCGGATTAACTGGTGCAACTGGTTCGCAAGGTTTAAAAGGTGACAAAGGTGATGCTGGAGCAATCGGTGCAACAGGTGCTACCGGTGCTACTGGCGCTCAAGGTTTAAAAGGTGACAAAGGCGATACGGGTGCGGCAGGTCAAGGCGGTGCATCAAAGGCTGGAACAGGTATTTCAATTAGCGGTACCGGAACAGCTGCAGATCCTTACGTAATCAATAACACCGTAATCGACACCGATAAACAAACCATTACCGATTTCAGCTATAATTCCACAACCAATGTATTAACGCTTACGCTAGAAAGAGGGAATACCAAAACAGTTGATTTAACTGCTTTGTACTCAACAAGTACCGCTGATAACGGTTTAAGCAAGTCAAGTGCTGCCAACACCCAGTTGGGAGGTGCATTGAACAAAGCCACTACCATTACCACTACTTCGGCCTTTACATTGGCCATCCCAGGTTTGCAAACCGGTTCAGAAACTGATAAGGTAGTAACTGTTACTTCTACGGGAGTGTTGCAGGCACTTAAAGGTGCATTGCCAAAATTCTTTTATGCACCATCGGTGGTGGTACAAACACATGATTCGAATGGCAATCCGCTTACAGGCAGTCAGACATTAAATATCTATAGCATGTATGCACAGCAATTTGGTTTTAGCGGGGGCATCGGACAGGCCAGAAGCAATACATCTTCTACCTTACCGGTATTGCCAGCAAACGAGTTGGATTATTTCATCACCTATTTCGATAACACGGTATTTAACACCGTAAGCATTTCGGCAGCAGGTGTAATTACCTATACCGTTAAATCAACCGCTGTAGCTACAGAGGCATCTTTCATGAACATTGTATTTAAGGTTAAGTAGCAAGATGATGATAAAGAAAATGAGCAATAAGCTATTTAATTCAAGTATTTTAGGTAAAGGCGTTAAGCTAGGGCTAATATTTTGCTTCATTCTTTTAAACAAGGAATCGGCAAAGGCACAATCTTTATATGGCGATTTTCCCTACGCGCAGTCATTTACATCGGGCACTAAACCTGCCGAAGTATCTGTGCCAACAGGTGCTGGTACCAACGACGTTGCCTTTACCACCAGTGGCTTAAGGTTAACACGAGCTGTAAATAGCCTTTTCGGAGCTGTATTTATTAACAATAGGCAGTTTTCCTCTAAAAACGGGATCAAGATTGCTTTTGAATTTGGCATGTATGGAGGTACTGGTGCCGATGGGATTTCAATGTTTTTATTTGATGCGGCGGTCACCAATCCAGTAATTGGATCACAAGGTGGAGGTTTGGGCTATAACTTTGCCCGCGCCAACGATTCTTATGCTTCAAACCGAAAAGCAGGTCTTACCGGTGCTTATTTGGGTGTAGGTATCGATGCCTTCGGAAACTTTAAGGTAAAGCAATTTCAAACGGATAAAAGATCCAATGGCGTTAACCTGACCGGAGCGAGCCATGTGACCTTAAGGGCAGCACCTGGACCGTTTATCAACAATACAGGTCAAGGCTCAGGCTTTACGGGCTACCCGGTAATGATTACCCAATCTACCCTGGCAGTACCATCTGGAAATGGTGGCGCGGTGTTGAACCAAACTGGTGGGGGCTATACTTTTTCTACTGGTCCATCTACTGGTTTTGATCTTAAAACAACAAGCGTGGGCACTAGTCCAACCGATGCAAACTATAGAAAGGCATTTATCGACCTGATCCCAAACAACGATCTGCTGGGAAACAACAACGGTTTTTATGTTACGGTTAAGATACAGCACGGAAGCACGGTTACTACAATTATAGACAGGTACCTCTATCGTACATCTTTCACCTATACGGAAAATGCCAACGCAGCTAACAATACTGATTTTAATACAAGCAGTAGTGCAGGAGCCGATGTCCAAAAGACCTTAACCGCTACTGTGCCCAGTTTTTTACGCATCGGTTTTGCTGCGAGTACAGGAGGTTTCAATAACACGCACGTGATTAAAAACCTATCAATTACCCTGCCTTATGCCGCAGAAACAGCAGACGATGTGGCTTCAACCTGTAGAAATTCAACAGTAGTGATAGATCCTTATGATAATGATGTGGCTTATGCCGGATTGATCATTCTATCGCCAGTGCCAACTGCATCAAAAAATAATATTGATGCCAGCCAATTCAGGTTTTTGAATAGCGATGGTACTACGGCAACCAATCCCTTTTCGGTAACCAACAGCCAAGGCACCTTTACCTATAGCGCTACTACAAAGAAAGTTACATTTAAGCCTGCCCTAGGTTTCGTGGGCACAGCTTCCATCAATTATAACATCAAAGGGATAACAGTTCCGATTGTGGGCGGACCATATGGGGATGAGGCTTATCGTTCGCAAGATGCGACCATCAGTGTGCGGGTTTCCAAATGCCAGGTCATTACCAATCCATCAATGCCTACAAAAAGTAACAATCAATAATTATGGATGCTGCTATGTTTTTATCTCGACTTTTTAAACGGCTGATTGGCTTATTGCCGATAGCATTTTTAGCTATTAATAGCCTCTACGCCCAAACAGGCGCAAGAAGCATGACTACAGACAATTCTGAAGTATATATTGCCAGCGGTACTACCGAAACGCGCTTTGCCGAAGGCAGCTATTTTGGTCCAAAGGCCAACTGGACCATCGATGGTACCTTGGAAATCTACAGCAGAAACATCTGGATTGCCAATGGTGCAACTTTTAGTGGCAAAGGCAAAATTATCATCTATAATCCTGGCGACAATCCATTCTATGTGGATATGACTGCTGGACCAACCCGTATCGACGGAAATAATAGTGCTTTTATTAACCTGATTGTTGAGCATCGCAATAACAACAATGCGGTACTTACCGATGTAGAAGATCCAGGCTATAACAGCAATGAGCCAACAGGGGCCGAATCGGCTGCGCTAAACATTGGCGGCAACTTGGATTTGGCCATTGATGGAGCCAATATTATCCTTAACAACCATAACCTGGGCTTTAATGCCGCAGGAAAAATCAGCAGCTACAATGCAAATAGAATGGTAGTAACCGGCAACAGTAGCGGTGGGCATATGATCAAAGAATATTTAGCTCCTGGTTCATTTGTATTCCCTATTGGGATTGCCGAAAAGGATTATACGCCGGCAACAATCGCTGCCAAGATGGCAGGAAAGATATTTGTAAGTGTGGAAGATTTTTCAGAATCAAGCGCAGGCATTGATCCAAACAAAGGGATGAACCGCAACTGGCAGATTTATGCCCAGGCCCCTATCCGCGTAGACCTTACCCTGCAACATAACCAATCTACCAACGGTGCCTTGTTCAGAGATGCCAATGCAGGTATTGCACAATTTGTAGGAGGCAGCAAATGGGACGTAGTTAAAGGCGCCAATCCAAGTATGGGCGTACATACCCGTTTCAATGTAGATCTGTTGGCCAATAATATTGCCAATGGCATCTGGTTTACCAAATTGGCGGTTGCTGGGTCTGCCTTGCAAATCCCTAACCTGTTTACGCCAAATGGCGATGGCACGAACGACACCTTCGAAATCAGAGGGCTTGACCTTTTTGCCCAAAACGACCTAGTGATCGTTAACCGCTGGGGCAATGAGGTATTTAGAGCCAACGGCTACCAGAACAACTGGACAGGCGAAGGCCTGAACGAAGGCACCTACTTCTATGTATTGCGTGTAAAAGAAAGCGCTGGTTCAGAATGGCAGGTATTTAAGGGCGCTGTAATGTTTGTCAAATCATTTAAAAAGTAAGCACGAGCCGATGCCTTTTAATCATAAAAAGAGTACAATGAAATCAGCTATAAAGAAAATATTAATGTCCATTGTGTTGTTGCAATTTGCAGCGATCGCAAGCTATGGGCAACAGGATGCGCAGTTTAGCCAATACATGTTCAACGGTATTTACATCAATCCGGCCTATGCCGGCTATCGCGAACAGCTGAATATGCATGCCTTTTACCGTAACCAGTGGACAGGTATTGAGGGTTCGCCCAAAACATTGTCGGTAGCTGTAGATGCCATCGCCAACAATGGCAATGTGGGACTTGCCCTGCAAATTTCTAGCGATCAGCTGGGTGCACAGCGCAACCTTGCTGGCTATGCCAATTATGCCTACCGTTTACGCACCAATGCAGATGGTACCTCGAGGTTGGCTTTTGGTTTCGGTGTTGGAGCAGTGCAGTTGGGCATAAATGGCGCCCTGCTTAATCCAAACGATCCGGAAATTTCGCAACCCATCGGCATGCAAACTACCGTTGTGCCCGATGCAAGGGTAGGGATCTATTTCTCGAACGATCGGTTTTATGCCGGCATCAGTGCAGATAACCTGGTTTCTCAATACATCGACATAGACAGGTATGCGCTCATTCCACAGCCTAAGCCACATTATTATGTAACAGCTGGAATGTTGGTGCCTCTTTCTCAAGATATGTTGATCAAGCCTTCCTTTTTGCTAAAAGACGATAGGGGCGGACCAACCAGCTTAGACATTAATGCCTTTCTGATTATGGGCGATAGGATTTGGCTGGGAGGCTCGTACCGTACGGGTGTAAAGCTTTACAATAAAGATTACCTGCAAAAGGATTTGAGTAGCCTTAACTCTGTAGTAGCCGCTGCGCAATTTCTGCCAACTGAAAACTTTAGGATCGGTTATGCCTACGATTTCTCAATCGGACCCTTGCGTGGCTACAGTGGCGGTACCCACGAAATTTCATTCAGCTATTTCTTTAACAAGAAGAATACAAGAATGCTAAGCCCAAGATATTTTTAAGATCAAAATAGAATTTATTCAAATGAAAAGAGCCTTATTTATAGGTGTTATAATTGTTTTTTGGAGCTGTTCGGCAGCAAAGGCACAATATGTAGTCAATGAAGCCGATAAGCAGTATGCCCTGTTCAACTTTGCAAAAGCCATTGACCTTTACGAGCAGGCCTGGAAGAAAAAAGAAACCCTTCATACTGCCGAGCGTTTGGGCGAATGCTATTTAAACCAGAACAACTACCGCGAGGCCGAAAGCTGGTATGCCATTGCATCGGCTATGCCCGAGAGTGGCCCAAAAAATACCCTTTATTATGCCAATGCCCTGCGTAGCAATTCTAAGTACCTGGAGGCAAAAGCCCAATACCAAAAGTATACAACCTTGGATAAATCGGTTACTCCATTGCAACAAAATCTGTGGCTCGCAGGTTGCGATTCGGCCATGCGCTGGATGAAAAGCCCAACAGCATCGCTGATCAGCAATGAAAAAGCGCTCAATACCGGCCAATCAGACTGGGGTGCCGTTAAGTTGGGCAATGCCACTATTTTTTCATCAGACAGGGGAATGGAAACAAGTGATGTACAGGGCGAAAGCCGTCCTTTTTTGAAGTTCGATGGAGCCAATGTTCCCGATAAAAAGATATATGGATGGACTGGAAATCGTTACCTGCGCCTTTACCAAAAGAATGAAAACGAGGAGATCAAATTGTTTCCGATCGCAGTTGGTACCGATTACCATATCGGGCCGGCAAGTTTCACTGCCGATGGCAAGCAACTGTATTTTACCTTGACCCGGATCCCAAAAGATGCCAAATATGAAAAAGTGAAGGGCCTAAAAGGAAAATTGGCTACCATTAATATAGAAATCTATTCAAGCGTTAAAGATGCAGATGGAAAGTGGAGCGAACCGGTAGCGTTTAAATACAATGATGTAAACAACTTTTCGGTAGGCGACCCTTTTATTGCGCCTGATGGGCAGACCTTGTATTTTGCCTCGAACAAACCGGGTGGCAAAGGCGGAACTGATCTTTACGTTTGCCATAAAACAAGTGCTGGAGACTGGGATGCGCCTATCAATTTAACAGCTGTGAATACCGAAGGAAACGAACGAAGCCCATCGGTTGCAAACGATAAATTTTATTTCAGCAGCGATGGCTTGATCGGTATGGGTGGCTTGGATATCTACAGTGCAACATTTTTGGCTGGACAAATAGGTAAGCCGCAAAACCTGGGTTATCCCACCAATTCGCCACAAGATGATTTTGCTTACAACAGAACTACTTCCACCAATGGCTATCTATCTTCTAACAGAACCGATGGGCTTGGTGAAGATGATATCTATAGCTTTGCAGAACAGCTGATCCTTGCCTTCAAGCTGAGTGGCACGGCATATAACAAAAAAACCAATGAGCCTTTAGGCAATGTATTGGTAACGTTAGGCAATGCAAAGGGCAACACTTTAAAAGTGCAGACAGATGCAGACGGAAAATTCAGCTTTAATTTGGAAAAGGAAACCGATTATGAACTTATTGGTGATAAAACCGATTTCAGAAGCGACAAGGCAAGCCTGAGCACCAAAAACCTCCTGGCCTCAACCGCGTTGAAGCAAGACCTTTACCTCGAACAGATTGAAATGAATAAGGGAATCAGGTTGGAGAACATCTACTATGATTTCGACAAGTCGAACATCCGGGCAGATGCGGCCATTGAGCTGAATAAATTAGTTAAGATTATGCAAGACAATCCAACCATTTGGATAGAACTGGGCTCGCATACCGATAGCCGTGGCAACGATCAATATAACCAATGGCTGTCGCAAAGCAGAGCCAATGCGGCTGTGCAATACATCATTGACAGGGGCATTGCCAAAAACAGGATTACAGCCAAAGGCTATGGCGAAAGCCAGTTGCTGAACCGCTGTGCAAATGGGGTAAAATGTACCGAGGCCGAGCACCAGCTGAACCGCAGAACCGAGTTTAAAATTGTAAAACAATAAGATTAAAACCATGCCCTGTAGGATGAGAACCATCTAAATTTCCGCTCTCCGCTCTCATAAATTCAAACTACCTTGAAAATGGAAGAGATTTCAGTAAAACAAATTATAACAGCCATTGAAAATTATTACAATGGCAAACAGATCGAGCAAATTTGCGGCGAGTACGAGATAGAACGATTTGTTTTCGATAACTGGTTAAAGGAGTTTAAGCAGATCGCTCTAGAATTGATGGAGATGAAGAACGAGAACGAGCGGCTGCGAAAACTCTTTGTAGATGCGAGCCTTAAAAACGAATCGCTGAGCCAGCGCCTTGAAAAACTTGTTTTGTTAAGACGGAATAGGGTAAGGCATAGGTGTATTGTCAAATCGGCCAAAAAAAAGTAGTTGCACAGCCCCTATCAAAGAACAGGCTGGTACAACAAGACTAAATAAAAAAGAACCACGAAAAGATTTTAAATTCCGTGGTTCCATAGATCACCCAGTGGTGTTCAATCACTGAGATTTTTTCTTGGCAATTGCCCTACAAATGTTAAGCGGGTATCAGTTTCGTAGTGATCCCAATCCTATTCCATACATTGATGGTAATGATTGCCAAGATAACTTGTGCAAGGTAGCTTTCGTCGAGAACGCTAGCCGCACGGTCATAAGTCTCATCGCTCACATGGTTGCCAATCAAGGTAACTTCTTCGGTTAAAGCTAATATGGCCTGCTCTTCGGGCGTAAAAAACGGAGTGTCTCTCCAGGCGTTTAAGGCATAAATACGTTGTTCTGTTTCTCCGGCTTTGCGTGCCTCCTTGGTATGCATATCGATGCAAAAAGCACATCCATTAATTTGTGATGCCCTGATTTTGATCAAATTTTTATGTGTTTTGGTCAGCGGAGTACTTTCTATAAATTTCTCCAATCCAAGTACGGCGGCATATCCAGCCGGTGCAACCTGGTCAATTTTAATTCGTGTTTTCATCTGTTTAAAAATCTGCCACAAAATTAAGCCAAGTTTGGGTGCCTAAATTAGACCAGCTTTTAAATAATAGATGGCCCAGTTGGGCTAAAGAATTAAGCTTTGGAGAATAGCCAATGCTTTGGTCATTTCGGCTTCGTTAAGCGAAGCAAAACCCAGCCTCATGGCATTGGTATGAAAGGATTCGTTCTTGTAAAAATTACCGTTGTCGATGTAAAGCCCTTTCTTGGCGGCGTTTTCCGATAGCTTGATCAAGTCTATTCTTTCCTCAAAATTGGCCCATACCGCAAGTCCGCCTTCAGGTACCTTAAATTTGATGGCATCCTTAAAATCAGACTTCAGTATCTCGCAAAAAAGGTCTCGCCGTTGTTTGTAGATTTTGAGCGATTTTCTAAAATGCCTTTCCATTTCACCACTGTTGTACAGCGACGCAAATGCTTCTTCCAATGGCGTATCACCTTGTTTGTCGATCAGTTGTCTCAAAGAAGCCGCCGCTTCGATAAATGCCGGTGGCCCAACCATAAACCCGATCCGCAACGCAGGCGCAAAGGTTTTGGTAATCGAGCCGATGTAAATTACATTTTGGTTATGATCTATGCTGGCCAGTGGCAGATAGGGTTTGTTATTGTAGTGGAAATCAAAATCGTAGTCGTCTTCTATAATGGCAAAGCGATGTTCTTTGGCCAGATTCAATAATTTGAGCCTCCGCTCCATGCTCATGGTTACCGTGGTGGGGCAATGGTGATGGGGGATAATGTATACCGCTTTTATTTTTTGATGTTGCAACACGCCCGCCAAAAAATCTATGTCCATGCCGTGGTCATCAACGGGGATGCGTATAAGTTTGGCTCCAGCATGTTTAAAACTATCGTCGGCCAGGGCATAATTCGATAAGCCAACGGCAATATGATCCGATGTACCCAATAAGAGTTGCGAAGCAAGGTATATGCCCATCTGGCTCCCTTTGGTAATCAGGATATTTTCAGGCGAAACAGTTAATCCCCGCGTGGTGGAAAGGTAGTGGCAAACGGCTTGGCGCAAATGTGCAGAACCTTTCGAAGTGCCATACTTAAGAAAATTTTTTCCGTAAAATTTTCTTGATAAGCTTCGGTATTCCCGCATCAGCTGATCAACAGGCGCCAAACGCACGTCGGGAAAGCCATCGTCTATGCCCAGCATGGTGTTTTGCAGGTCGATACTAGGTGTTGCATTTTCAAATTCGTTGGCCCAGGAAAAAGCTTCGCCCTGTTTAACAGTCTTATTGGTTTCGGGCAGTTTCCGCTTCGAAATAATGGGAAGCTTTGACAGCACAAATATCCCTTTTCGTTCCAGGGATTCGGCCCAGCCCTGGCTCATCAGTTCCTCAAAGGCCAGCTTCACCGTATTTCTGTTAATGCCGATCAGCTGGGCCAGTACCCGCGAGCTGGGCAGGGCATCAGATGGCTGCAAGGTACCATTGGTAATCAGTGCAATGAAGCTGTTGCAAACCTGGATATGCAATGATACCGACGCGTTTCGATCAAGTTGGATTAACGATTTATAAGGTAACATCTGGGCCGTTGTTTTTGTGTAAACTGGTATACAAATATAATCCAAATCGCCTCTACTTTTGCCTAAAATTATTGAAATGAAAAAAGTACTCATCATCAATTCAAGTGCGAAAACGCTTGATTCTCATAGCAGAAAGCTCACCAGCCTATTTTTGGAACAACTGAAAAAAGTACAGCCCGATACACTGTTTAGCTTTCGCGAACTGACCCCCGCAAAAGTCAATCATATTAATGAAGATTGGATTGCGGCTGCTTCTAAGCCCAAAGCCTCGCGATCAGAAGAAGAAACAGAAACTTTAAGGATCAGTGATGCCTATATTGCCGAGCTGCGCGAAGCGGATGTGATTGTTTTGGGTGCGCCAATGTATAACTGGTCTATCCCGAGTACGCTAAAAGCTTACGTTGACCATGTGCTCCGCGTAAACGAAACATTTAAGGTAGATCCGAGCAACCAAGCGCAACCTTATGTTGGCTTATTGCCAAACAAAGCCTTGTTTCTGTTGCTCTCGAGGGGCGGACAAGGTTATGAAAAAGGCGAACCTAACGAGCACATGAACTTTCAAAACACGTATTTGAAGACCATTTTCAATATGATGGGAATCAGTAATATCCAAACGGTGGCCATTAATGGGGCATCTTCGGCTCCCGAAAGGCTCAAAAATTCGATGGAAATAGCCGAGCAAAGCATCAAAGAGCTGATCGATACAACAGCTTGGTAAGGTGAAAAACGGCATACTCAAAGGAAGTATTTTTATTGCGCTTGGGGCTTCAAGTTACGGAATGCTCGGCACTTTTGTGAAAATGGCTTATCGCGAAGGCTATTCTACAGCCGAAGTAACCATTGCCCAGTTTGTGTTGGGTTTTACAGGTCTCTTGCTTTTAAACTTCATCTGCAAAAAAGGAAAAGAACCGAAAGCCTCCAAGTCCAGTTTTAAAGGCAGAGCCAAGTTAATGGCAGCAGGAATATCCTTGGGCTTGACCAGTATTTTTTACTACAAAGCGGTTCAGTACATTCCGGTGAGTGTTGGCATCGTATTGCTGATGCAAACGGTGTGGATGGGAGTAGTACTGGAAATGATCTTGCATCGAAAGGCTCCAAGTTTGAGCAAAATAACCGCTGTCTTTATCGTACTTGTAGGAACGGCATTGGCTGCCAATCTGCTTGGTCAATCCATCCGCATCAATTGGCTTGGTATGGGCTGGGGGCTTTTAGCAGCATTTACCTATACGGCAACTTTATATTCTTCAAAGCATATCGAAGCCCATCAGCCTCCGCTTACCAGAAGCTTGTACATGATATTGGGAGGCTTATTGGTGGTTTGTGTTAGCTTTCACTCGGCCCTGAACAGCAATTTTTCATTTGGCATATTGTTGCATTGGGGTTTGTTGATCTCCATATTCGGAACAATTTTGCCACCTATTTTGCTCACGCGTGGCATGCCTTTAACTGGTATTGGATTGGGCTCTATTTTGGCATCCATAGAAATTCCAATAGCGATTTTAACAGCTTATGTTGTGCTTAAAGAGCCAACAAGTCTATTCCAATGGATAGGTGTCGGGCTTATTCTTTTTGCGGTGGTACTCCTGAACAGGAGCAAGCCAGAAAAAAATAATTAACGCTCTCCAACTTCGTAGGCAATTCAATTTGTCGTATGAAATCAGATTGATGCGTTTTAAACGGAGGAGCATCGAATAGGCAGGATTGCCTATGATCCCTTTTGTTGCATCAATATACTGAATTTTTTTGTTTAAGTAACCGGGCCTTGATGGCCTGGTTACTTTGTTTATTGGTTCCCGTCAACCATAAGGATAGATTTGAGGATTCAATTGTAATCGGAGTGTCACAGTAGAAATCAACTATTTAGAATTATTCTAAACAATGTATATTTGATCAGTTTTCTTACAAAGTCCTGTTTACCCATGCCAGCTGTAGGCATGGGTGAATCAGGCACCAATTACAATACAATATTGTTTTTAGGCTGTAGCGCCGGTGGCAAAACAGTTTCTCCCAGCATTTCTCGCATATCTATTTCTATGGTCCGGCTCATTTGAGAGATGGGTACATCGTTGGCATTGCCCTCAAACGGATTTTCTGTACTCTCGCCAACTACTTCAAGCGAAGTATAAACCCAAGAAATCAGCACGCTGAAAGGCACGACCAGCCAAACCATATGGCCTTTCATCAGCCCCTCTACATTGGCATTGAGTTTATCAAATTCGGCCAGCATGCCAAAAGGCAATAGGAAGCAGAAAATTTTGATAAAAAAGGTATTGATGGTAGCAAATTGCCTCGGATAAGGAAAGTTTTTGATCCTTTCACTTTTGCCTTGCTGATCGTACAAATCTTTAACCATATTTTGCATGGCTACCAATTGGTTGCTGTCTATTTCTTTGGCAAGGTAGAGCTCCTTGATTGTCTTTGATTGCAGGCTGATTACCTGTGCGGCCCTGTTTTTGGTCGATAAAATATATTCAAGCTCTGTGGCCGAAAGGTATTTGGCCAGTTCGTTTTCGAGCGGGGTCTCTTTTTCGGGAATGGAATAGAACTGTTTGTATTCTTCATTGGGTGCCTTGCCGCTATTTTCCCAAACCCTGCTTTCGCGCATCTGGTAGCGGAGTGCAGTAAGCCAGGCAAAATGGCGATGGAATAAAAGCTGTACGGTTTCTGGTTTGCGATGGGCAAAGTCTCGACACATGGTGCCCCAGGCGCGGCTGCTGTTGAGGATGGAGCCCCATATTTGCCGGGCCTCCCAGGTTCTGCTATAGGTTTGCGTGTTCTTAAAGCCCACAATAAAGGCAGTGGCCGTGCCGAGCAGGGCTACAACCGTCCATGGAATAGCTAGCCACTTGAAACCGAATGCCTGATATAAAATAGGTGGGGCAAAGCCGATGATGAGCAGTGCGTAAATGGTACGTCTGGTCCAAACCAGAAATTCTTTTAATCTATAGGAGGTGCCTACGTGCATAGCAAATGTTTTTTAGGGGGTAGAATAGGGAATACGATAATAATAAAAATTAAGCTAAAAAATTAAAACTTTTTTGGTCGATAACTGCTTAATAGTTAGGTAATAATATAAGAGGCGATTTTGCCTTTTTTAAATCTAAATGTTATGAACAATCAAGAACAACCTGGCGCAAACCAACGTTCAGAAGAAGATAAAAAGAAAAGCAATCAGGCCGAGATTGATAGTGCTACCCATTTGGAAGATGAGGAAACCAATGGGGTAACCACAACGCCTACGCCAAAAGCGGTAGAAGGTTCACAACCTTCAATCGAAACCCCAAAACAAGACGATCCGAACCATGGCAAAACTGTTGCTTCGGATGAAGATTAGACTAGAAAATTGATGAGAGAAAATGTAAGATGAAATCGTCATTGCGATCCCGATTTTTCATCGGGAGAAACCATCTTTTTCGATAAGTTTCTGTCAATAATCAGCCATTGCCTTAACAAAAGAAGTATGCTCTTGTCTGCTAAACCTTAAAGAATAGTTGCTAAGATTTGGAGCGCTTGTTTATTGCAACTATCAAAGTCAGTCCCGCTATCCGCTATAGCCCTCGTACCTCGGGGCTGTCGCTCTTATCGGGGCTAAAGGGCAACGCTTCAGTTAACAATTAAGCAATTCGGTATTTCAGCTTTAATCGCTAACAATTAGCAATTCAATTAATTATATTATATTTGCATCAAATCAAACGCATTAAGTCTTGAGCCATGTAATCGCTAGCGCATAAAATTATTTATGATCTTTCCCAGCTCTGGGGAGGAAGCGAAATTCTATTTTCTTAATTTTAATATTGAAAACATGGCTATATCACAAAAATATGGTCGTACCTATCATTACCCGTTTTCGCCTGGCACAACCAGCGACGACAGGATAGCGCACGACTACTGGGAACATATACAGGCAATTCCCAACTTAATACATACAGAAAAACTGGACGGCGAAAATAACTGCCTGTCAAAGCTAGGCGTTTTTGCGCGTTCGCACGTGGCGCCCACTACTTCCCCATGGACAGAAAGTCTCAGGCGTTTTTGGCAATTGGTCAAATTCGATTTGGGCGACTTGGAAATCTTTGGCGAAAATTTATATGCAATCCATTCTATCGAATACCGTAAGCTCGATCATCATTTTTATGTGTTCGGCATCCGGGAGCATGACCACTGGCTAAGCTGGGAGGAAACCCGGTTTTATGCGAATATGTTGGAACTGCCAACCGTTCCGGTAATTAAAATGGAACAAACACCCTTAGACAGGCAGGCGTTCGAGGCCGAGATGCTCGGGCTTGTAAAGGGTTCGGGTGCTTTTGACCCCTATGATGCAATGGAGCAAAAGCCGGCAACAATGGAAGGCATCGTAACCAGAAATGCCAATAGCTATCCAGTAGCTGATTTTGCCCAGAACGTATTTAAATACGTAAGAAAAGGGCATGTTAAAACTGATGAACACTGGACGCGCAGCTGGAAGCGTGCGCCATTAATAAACGAAGGAGGTAAACATGTGGACCTTTAGCAAAAATAAAGAATGGACTTACCTGGAAGAGCAATTTGACTGGGTAAAACGAATGCAGGAAGTACCACAGGATTCTCGTTACCATGCAGAGGGCGACGTGGCCATCCATACCCAAATGGTGCTAAAAGCCTTACAGAACGAGCCTGCTTTTCAAGGATTGTCTGAAGAGGAGCAGGAGATTCTGTGGACTGCTGCCTTGCTTCACGATGTGGAAAAATACAGCACCACGGTACACGAGCCTGATGGGAGCATAACTTCGAACGGACATGCACGTAAAGGGGCGCAGTTTGCTAGACGGTTGTTGTATATTGACAAACCGGCCCCTTTTGCCATCCGCGAACAAATCGTTGCTTTGGTAAGGTACCATGGCTTGCCGATATGGCTGTTTGAAAAGCCAGATCCCTTAAAGGCCTTAGTAAAAGCAAGCATGGAAGTAAATACACAGTGGTTAGCTTTGTTGGCCCGGGCTGATATGCTGGGCCGGATATGCGATGACCAAGAAGAGATGCTTTACCGCATCGATTGTTTTGAAATGTGTTGCAAAGAAAACAACTGTTGGGGAAAATCACGCGAGTTTACAGTTGGCGAAGCTAAAATGTATTACCTCCAACACGAGGATGCTTATTTGGATTATGTTCCATTTGAACAGCCAAAGGTTGAAGTAGTGCTGCTCAGTGGGCTACCGGGTGCCGGTAAGGATACTTTTGTCAAAAAGAACTATCCAGATTGGTCGGTAATTTCTTTAGATGCCATTAGGACTGAAAGAGGTATTTCGCCAACAGATAAAGCAGGCAATGGACAAGTGATCCAAGAAGCAAAGGAACAAGCCAGGGTTTATTTGCGCAAGCAGGAATCTTTTGTTTGGAATGCAACCAATACCACCAGTCAGATGCGCATGCAACTGATCGAATTGTTCATGACTTACAAAGCCAAGGTCAAAATTGTCTACATCGAAATGCCTTACCAGCAATTGCATGGACAAAATAAAAACCGTGATGCTGTTGTTCCCGCAGCAGTGCTGGATAAACTGGCCTACAAATTGGAAATTCCAACCTTGTGGGAAGCGCATGAAGTCGCTTTTCATGTTGGCTAAACAAAACCGCTTCCCTAAAAGAAGCGGTTTTGTTTTTATTCGCAGGGCGGGCGGGTTAAACAATTTAGCAACAGCAACAATTGAAACTTCTTACAAGCAAACCTTTGCTAACGAAATCATTACACAGCCGAAGATCTCTTTTTTAAATGCTGTTTTATATTTGAGCTGTACATCAATCGAATAGCGTTATGAGAAGAATCCTCCCCGTTTTGTTAGTGCTCCTTGCTATTACTGTGGCTAATGCCCAAACCAAAAGACCTCCAAATGTAATCATTGTCTATTTCGACGATATGGGCTATGGCGACATCGAGCCCTCTGGGATGACAGGAATCCCGACGCCCAATTTTAACCGTTTGGCCAAACAAGGTACCCGATTTACACATTTCAATGCCGGTCAGCCTATTTGTACCGCTTCGAGAGCGGCATTGCTAACGGGTTGTTATCCGAACCGTATTGGTATCTCTGGCGCAATTTTGCCGGGCTCTACTATGGCTTTAAACCCGAAAGAAGAAACCATTGCATCGATGTTAAAAAAAGCAGGCTATAAAACAGCTATGCTAGGCAAGTGGCATTTGGGCAATCGGCCACCTTATTTTCCGATTCATTATGGCTTTGATAGCTTTTTGGGAATTCCTTATTCCCATGATATTTGGCCTCGCGATTACCAGGGCAATAAAATAACCGATCCAAAAGATACACGCTATAGCTGGCCCGAACTGGTATTGTTAAATGGCGATCAGGCCGTAGATACCATCAAAACCCACGAACAGCAAAGCAAATTCACCGAACTGTTTACCGATAAGGCCGTATCGTTTATCAAGGAAAACAAAGCCAAGCCTTTCTTTTTGTACATCGCCCAGCCTATGCCACATATTCCTTTAGCACCTTCGGCCAGGTTTAGAGGCAAGAGCGAGATGGGGCCATTTGGCGATGTAATTATGGAAATGGATTGGTCGATTGGTCAAATCCTGAATACCTTGGCAGCCTTGAAACTAGATAAGAATACTTTGTTGATTGTAGCCAGCGACAATGGCCCGTGGCTAAACTTTGGTGATCATGCCGGTTCTTCGGCTGGCTTTAAAGAGGGCAAGGCCACTACTTCAGAAGGTGGAACCCGTGTACCCATGTTTATGCAATGGCCAGGAAAAATAGAAGCTGGAGGTATTTATAGTCAGCTGATGACCAATATGGATATCTTACCCACTATTGCTTCGGTTACTGGTGCTTCGCTCCCAAAAAACAGGATCGATGGATTGAATTTCTGGCCGTCCCTACTGTCGCCATCCACGAAAAAAAGCCCTCGCGATGTATTTTACTATTATTTTAAAAAGAACAATTTAGAGGGCATCCGCTATAAGAATTGGAAACTGGTACTGCCACATCCGTCAAGTTCGTACGATCTTGTTCACGGCAAAGATGGGAAGGGTGGCAAAATATTAAAAATCGAGGTGCCTCAGGCCTTATATGACTTGGCCCACGACCCAGGCGAACGCTATGATGTGCAGACCTTGTATCCAGAAATCTTGCAAAAATTACTGGCTATTGCCGAGGATGCTCGAAACGACCTTGGCGATGACCTTACGAACAGGCCGGGAAAAAATACTAGGGAAGCAGCTGTGGTGCCAAAGCCCTAATCGCATGCTAGCAGATACAGGTAAAGCCACTCCAATGAGCGAGGCTTTAATCTATAGTTAAATTTCAAAAGCTTCTTTATTGCCGAAACTAATTTAGGTATTCAATAGATAAATACTTAAATTGGTTGTATATCAACATTAGTAGAGACTGAGACGAGAGTCTTCAGGCAAATTTCATCTGTCAAGATTAATTTTAGAGAAACCTATTGGACGATATGAAAAAAGGGCTGCTGTTTATTTATTTGCTATTGCTTTCGTGGAATTTATGTGTTGCACAGTCGACAGAATTAAAGAGCATTCAAGTTGCTCTTCCTAAAATCAGCGATAGCCTGCGCTATGTAGATGCCCTGAATCGAATGGCCATGTTGCTTTACGAAAAGAATGTTGATAGCACTTTTTATTACACCAAAATAGCCCGAGAAATTGCCAATCGCCACCACTATGAAAAGGGCAAGGCTGATGCTATGAATAATTTGGGTGTTTTTTTCGATATCAAAGGCAATTTTCAGCTGGCATTGCGCTATTATAACGAAGGGTATTTGGGTTACAAGAAATTGAAGGATTCGGCCAATTGTGTACAGGCGCTCATGAATATTGCTATGGTTTACCAGGAAATGGGCAAAGATGATCGCGCCATCCAACGCTACGACCAGGCATTTAGCCAAGCAAAACAGTTACAGCGAGACTCCATTAGGTCTTTTGCCATATATAATTACCTGCTTTCATATCCTGCCAAGTTCACCAGGGATTCTACCCAATATTATATCGCCATTGCCAAGCGTATTGCTACAAAATACAAAGACGAAAGGCTGTTGGTCGCCTTAGATCAATTAATAGCGGATGACATGATCAGCCACGGTAAGCGCAGCGAGGGATTGGCTTTACTGAAACAGGCAATTACAACGGCACTTAACAAAAAGCTGTACTATGTATCGATGGATATGCTCATCGATATGGCCGAACAGCTTCAGGCTACAGCGCCCCAGCAAACGGTGATCTACTATAAACAAGCTTTAGCAATAGCAGACCGCAACGATTACCTGTTCTATAGCGAAATACTGACCCGCAAATTGTTTGATTTTTACGATTCTCGAGGCGAACATGCAACAGCAGCGATCTATAGCAAAAAGCTCATCGGCATACATGATAAAAAGGCTGAGCAAAACAATGCTTCGGGAATAGATTATATCGATTATGCGCTCAAAGACGAACAGGTAAAATCGTTGGAAAGCCGTTATTCCTATCAGGTAGCGCTAACTATATTGTCTTGTATCGCTTTCTTGCTGGCCATTTCTACCATCATTTCTATTCGCAAACACCTGCGCCGCACCAAACAACAAAATAGCCAGATGAAAGAGGCCTTGGGTGCGCTGGAGCAAAGTCAGGCAGACAATACGCGCATGATGCGGATTGTGGCACACGACCTGCGCAACCCGATTGGAGGCATGTATTCTATTGCCTCGATGATGCTGGACGAGCCTGGCAGGTCGGAAGAAGACCGGGTAATGCTCGATTTGATGAAAACATCTGGACAGCACTCGCTAGAGCTGGTTGATAACCTGTTGCAAATTCAGTTTAGCAGCGAAGAATTGAAGAAAGAGCCAGTTGATATTGCAGAGATGCTTCAGTATTGCGTTTCGTTGTTAAAAAGCAAGGCCGAAGCCAAGGAACAGCAATTGAGTCTAGAAATTGTGCCGGCAGTATTGGCTGCCAGTCGCGAAAAGCTCTGGAGGGTAATCAGCAACCTCATTGCCAATGCCATTAAGTTTAGTCCTGTAGGCGCCAAAATTAAAGTCAAGATGATGCAAAAAGAGCAGGGAGTGCGAATTTTGGTGAAAGACGAAGGGATTGGCATACCCGCCGAAATGGGTGAGAAGATATTTGATTTGTTTACCGAAGCCAAAAGACCGGGCACTGCTGGCGAACAGCCTTTTGGCATGGGGTTAGCGATCTCCAAACAAATTGTTGAAGCCCACAATGGCAAGATCTGGTTTGAGAATAACAAAACCAATGGGACGACATTTTTTGTAGACCTGCCCTTTAAATCGGACGGGAATTAGCCTACTGAAATACCAGATTTAAGGAAACTGGAAACTCATCGGCAATGACTTGATTTTTTACCGCAGTGAAAAAGTCCCAATCTTTTGGCCTATGGTGGATGTTCCATTTGATTCTATCTATGTTCAAATCGGCCTTTGCAGTAACTATATTTCCGGTTTTTTTGATGGTCGCCATAAATTCAATAGGGTTGGTAATGCCCCTAATGGTTAGGTCGCCACTTACTTTATAAACATTGGCTTGTTTGGTCTTTACAATTTGCTTTACGATCATTACGGTAGTGGGATGTTTGGCTGCCGAAAGAAAATCCTCGCCCTTTAACAAATCGTTTACTTCTTTTCTGTCGGTAGGCGTATCCCGGTCTATGCTGTTCATGCTGTTCATGTTGATGCTGAATGCGCCGGTTGAGGGTTCGCCTGTTGCCGCATAGCTCAGGCTGCCCAAGTTGAAAGATAAATAGCCATAATGTTGTTTGCCCATGCTTTTTGGCGATTTCCAGAACAGTTTACTTTTTTTAACATCTAATTGATAGGTTTGCTGGGCGAGGCTTGCTAGTGGCAAGAGGGCCATTAAAAAGATAAGAATAGGTTTGTTGATCATGATTGTGAATATTTGTTGCGGTAAACCTAGCTATCCATCAAAAGTTTGTCATGCTAATTATTGTAAATAAAATTGTAAACTTTGTAAAATCAAACAATCAGCATATGGGCGCTTATCAAACAATATTCGGTACGTCAGGCAAATACCTATTTGGCTTGCTTGCCTTGCTATTAACCACTATCATCTGCACCGCCTTTAGTTTAAGCGAAAACGATGATTTTGACCTGGTTAAGCAAGAAATTCTGTTGCGTAAGATCGGGCACGAAATATTGCTGCATGCAGGCGACAGTACCTCAAGGGTCTTGCCTGTAAAGAAAATAGCCAAGAACGAATACCAGCTGAGGTTTGAAAATGAATTTACTTTTCAGCCAGATTCGTTGGTTAAGATCATCAGGCGTTCATTGGTTAATGACGAACTGGCATCCAATTACATTGTAAATGTACGGAATAGCTATGCCAACGAAGTGATATTCGGTTATGTGGTTTTTAAGAACGAAGCCAAGAATATCATGCCTTGCTCGGGCAGGGTGCAACCTAAAGGAAGCTATCTGATCGATATTAAGTTCGAAAGTCCGGTTATTTCTGCTTCACAAAAGAATTATCTAATCGGCGGACTGCCGATGCTGGCTTTTATAGGATTGTTGCTTGTACGCTCTGCGAAAACAAGAACGAAGCAAATCGCCGCTACAAATGCTGAACAAAACCATTTTAAAATAGGCAAAACCTTATTTGATGCGCAGAAGAGACAATTGCTTTTAGGCGAAACACTTACCGATCTTACGCTTAAAGAAAGTAAGCTGTTGCTGATTTTTGCGGCTTCGCCAAATCTCATTATCGAAAGGAGCAGGTTACAGAAAGAAATTTGGGAAGACGAAGGGGTAATTGTAGGCAGAAGCTTAGATATGTTCATTTCCAAGCTTCGGAAAAAGCTTGAGCATGATGATACCGTGCATTTGATCAATATTCATGGCAAAGGTTATAAACTAGAAATCATCGAACCTCATTTGGCCAATTAAACCAGGTGATAGGATCCCTTTTAAATTTGTAATGGTTTTTTTACAAAGCCGAAAAAGCCTTAGGCATAAATGGATTGCGGATCTGTTGACATCTTAAAGCCTAGGATTGATTAAACTATAAATTTCGATTTGACCTGCCTTTATTTTCGCTGAAGGCTATTTTTTGCAATGATCAAAACAAATCACGAAAATTTCATCATTTAATTTGCCACAACTTAAGGTTGTCTCGTTTTTAAGGTTTCTTTTTTGGTGTTTAACTGATTGTAAAAATGTTGCACATTTACTTGCATTGGGGTTGATTCTCTTGCGTTAAAGTTAATTTTTATTTAGGTTTATAGGGTCTTAGCCTAATTTGATGCTGTTTAAATCGGGTTAAAAAAAAGATAAACTTAACGCGTACTCTCATGAAAACAAGTCGCCTCACGACTTTGTCGTTCCCTTCCTTAAGCCAGTGGTCTGATCACTTAAAAGCAAGATTGCTGCATGGAATTCAAAGAATTTATTTCGCTTTATTTTTTAATGTTCATCTTTTAAAACCATCATTGGTTCGGGCTTAAGATTAAATTATTTTCAAAATGAAGAAACTACATATTTTAACAGTTTTAGGATTTGTTTGCTGTGCCCTAAGCAGCAAGGCTCAATTAGATCCTATGTCGTCCCAGTACTATTACAACCGCTACCAGACCAATTCGGCCTTTGCCGGATTTGAGCAGGGCGTAAACCTGAACGTAGGTTTCAGGAGCATGTGGAACAATATTCCCGGCGCTCCGGTAACCCAGGCCATTACCCTCGATTATGGCTTCCAGCGCTCTGGAGTGGGCCTGAATGTGTACAATGACAAGGCCGGCCTGCAGCGCCAGACCAAGGTGTTGGCCAGCTATGCCTACCACTTGCCCCTTAGCGAAAAGAACAAGCTGAATTTTGGGGTATCGCTAGGCTTCACCAACGAGCGCCTGAGCACTTCCGATATCAATGGCAACCCCAACGATGTATTGGTAGGGCAGTACAACGACCGCGAAACCTATATCGATGGAGAATTTGGGGTAGCTTTTACCAACGATCGTTTAACGGTAAGCGCATCGTTGCCAAACCTGAACAAGCTTTTCAAGAGAGACGATTCCAATGTGGCAGATATTTCCCGCTTTTATTCGGCAGCCAGCTATAAAATCTCGCTAGGCGGTGGTGGACTTGAAGGTTCTTTGTTAGAGCCCTTGGTGGCTTACCGCATGGTAGAAGGTTATAAGGATATTTGGGATGCAGGTGCACAGGTTTCGGTGCTCGACCAGCAGATCTTGCTATCAGCCATTTACCACAGCACCGAAAATGCCACCTTTGGGGTAGGGATGGACTATAAAAAGAAATACCTGATTAGCGGGATGTATACCTCTAACACTTCACAACTCAATACCTATACCAACGGTACTTTTGAGCTTCACCTTAGGATAAAATTTGGCAAATAACAACAGCTACTAAAATAAAAAGGCAAGCAGAAATCACCTGTTTGCCTTTTTTTATGCCCTTATAATTTGAAGAGTTCCTTCAATCCCGTAAAAGCAATTTGTAAGCCCACGCAGAAAATAAGGAAAGCAGAAATGCGGTTAACTATATTTTCGCCATTCTCGCCCAAAAAATGGATCAGTGTTTTGGTATTGAGGTAAAACAGGTAAATCAATATGCACATGGCAATGATCGACACCAAGATGGCTGCGGTATTTACATAATAATCCATGCTGCCCACCGTGGCGCTATGTGCGCTGAGCGTAAACAGTACCGAAATGGTTCCTGCTCCGGTAGTGGCCGGAAAGGTAATGGGATAAAATAATTTATTTTTAATGTGCCTAAAAGCCGAAAGAGGTTCGCCGTCTTTTGCCTCTTCTTCCTCATCGGGAGTTTTTTCCTGATCGGCAGCCAGAAATTCCCAGCCCATTTTACAGATCATGATTCCTCCGGCAAGCTGCACAATAGGTATGGAAAGCCCAAACAGTTGCAAAATCCAATGCCCTGCAAAGAGCGATACCGTACAGATCAGGAAAGCATAAAAAACGATCCAGTTTACTGCTTTTCTTTTTTCTCTGGCGCTGAGGTGCTCAAAATACGGACTTATTATGAACGCCGATCCTATGGGATTAACCACAGGAAAAAGCGCAATAATCCCTATAAAAACCAAGTGGACAAATGAATCGAAGAAAACTGGCATAATTGTTCGGCGGTTGTTGTACCCAAATATACTAATCGATCCGTGAATCTTTTTTCAAATCTTTGGTGCTTTTGTTGTTGAAGTTTTTCCCAAAATTAAAGCTCAGGCCCAAACGCAAATACCGTGATTGAAGCTTGTTGAGCGAGTAGATATATACATTTGGCGTATTAACCGTAACAGGATATTGATTGAGGTTAAACAGGTCTTCCATGTTTAGCGAAGCCGTAAGTTTGTTTTTGAACAATTTGTGTTGCATCGCCAAACTGATGTTGCCATTGCTGCCATTATCTAGTTGAAAATATTTGTTTCGGCTAATCAGATAGCCATAAAGCTGGATAGGAGTGTTTTTGATCAGGTTAAAATTGAGACTTAAATTGCCCGTAACCGAAAAATTATTGGCATGCAAAATATCGTTTGCCAGTTCGCTCGAAAAATTAGTTTGCGTGCCTGCCAAGTAGGCGTTAAAATTAAACCACTTGCTCAAACTATGCTGCATCACAAGGTAGGCGCCAAATTGCGTATTGCTTCTAAAGTTGTCATAAGTATCAACGTTCATTTGACTGATTTCTTCATGTTTGAGCACCTGGCTATACATATTATGTGCTTCGCTGGCAAAAAGCGAAACCATCAGGAAATTGCCAGTACCGTAGTTTTTAGTCAGCCGAAGCTCGATTTTGTTGACAAAATAAGGTTTGAGGTAGGGATTCCCCACATGGTATTGGCCCAACGAAAGCACATTTAAAAAAGGATTGAGCATGGCATAGCCTGGGCGTTGGATGCGTCTGTTGGCATTAAACGTAAACGTAGATTTGTTGTGCGTGTAAGCTAAATTAAGACTGGGAAAGAAGCTAAGGTAACTGTTATGGTAATTCGTAGCCAGTGTGGGCGAGTTTAAATGGTAGCTGAAATCTTCTAGCCTCAAGCCCAGCTGATAACTTAGTTTTTTAAGCTTGCCCGATAAAAGTCCATAAGCTGCTATTGTAGATTCGCGATAGTTGAGGCTATTGGATAAATTGGGGTCGTTGATATAACCATTATCAGTTGCCAGCTGATTATTGAAAATACTGCTGGTTTTAGCCTGGATGTACTTGGCCCCAAGTTCTAGCTGAGTAGATGGGCTCAGGTTCAGTGCAAGATCGCTGTTTGCCGTTAACAGTTGATAGGGCCTAATGGTGCTGATCTTTCTATTGGCCGCATAGTTATCCGCAAGCACTTCGCCAGCTGCATTGTAAAATGTTCTGTTAAAAACCTGATCAAGCTGATTTTGATAATTGGCATAGTTAAGGCCTAAATTGAAAAGATTTTTATTGGCGAAAGTTTGCTTATAGAAAAGATCGTAAATGTAAAAATTGTTATCGGTATGGTTGTTTTCGTTTTGCTGATAGCGATTTTGGAATAGCTGTTCGCGATTAAAAACCTTGCTGTTTAATATAGTTGGCGCATTTTGCCTAAACCAGGCACCGAAGAAGTTAAAGCCCAACAAACTCGTCGAATCCGTTTGATAAGCCAAGCCTGCCTTTAAGAAACTGCTTTTTTGAACCTGGTCTGCCCGTTGTACCTGCTCAAAACGGAAGAGCGAATCGGGCAGGTTGCTGTTTTCGTAAATATTGTTCCTTTTGTAATAGCCTTCTCGATAGCTGTAGCCATAATTGGCCGATAAATCCCACTTGTTTTTTCTCAAATTTACACTGGCATTCTGATCCGTACTTAATAGTGTAGAAACAGTACTTGATAGGCTGCCGAAAAATCCCTGAACTTGGTTTGCTTTAAATTGGATATCGATTAAGCCACCTTCGCCGTCGGCATCAAATTTGGCACTGGGACTCATGTTTACCTCAATTTTAGCCACTTTGTTGGCTGGGATGCTTTTAAGGTAAGAAGCCAACTCATCACCGCTCATCTGCAATTTTCGGCCATTTACGAGTACGGCAATGCTTTTGCCCTGTAGTCTGATGTTGTTCGAGCCATCAACGGTTAGGCCCGGAACCTGCCTCAGCATATCGAAAATAGGTCCGGTAGCTGAGGGCACTTTGCCCACATTAAAGCTATAGCCGCTGTTGGTGGCTTCAATGATGTTTTTGCTACTGGTAATACTAACTTCCTTCAGTGTTTGGCTTGCTGTGGTTAAGGCAATAACAAGTGCGTTGGGGTTTGCAGCAAGGCTGATGTTTTGATTGGCATCGAGGTAGCCCAGCAGTTTGATCCTGAGCAGATAAGTTCCAGCTTTGAGCCGGAAGGAGAATTTGCCATCCGCATTGCTCAGCCCTGTGGCTACAAGTATCGAATCTTTTTTAAGATCGAAAATATTTACCGTGGCAAAAGGCAAGTGCGCCTTGGTTTCCTGGTCTATCACCTTGCCATCTAAAGTTAAAAGGTCTTGTTGTGCCATCGAAAAATAAGGCAATAGGATTCCCATAAAGATAAAAATGTATCTTTTCATATGTAAATAAGGTTAGGCTAAAAGAAAGAAACTATTTGTTTTGGGCCAGCGAGCGGATGCTCTCTAAGTCAATGTCGTCGCCAATAAAGCAGCTCACATTGATGCCTTTTTTGTTAACGGTTAAATTAACGAGTTCAACCACTTTATTGCCATTGTTTCGGGTATAGATAATAGAAGAAACGGTATCATTCATTTCCCATTTGAAGTACTCGTTGTATACATGGGCTTTTTTGGTTGTGGCTTCTATTTGTGCGATAATTTCTTGCCTGCGATCGCTATTAAAATTCAGGGTTTTGAAAAGCTTTACCTGTTTCATAATTCTGGCAATACTAGGGTGGGTCCACATGCCCATCTCATTGCTGCGTTTCACCATCGCTTCGCCCATGGTATTAACCTGGTATTTGGCTTCGTTGCTGTAAGGTTTAAGGTACAGATCTATAAAAGTTTGTTCCTGCGTGGTATTTTTGCTTTGGCCAAATAAGCTGCCAACTGTAAAAAATAAAAGTATAGCGAGTAGGGTCGTTTTCATGATTATTGTTTTGAAAATTGTTGTTTAGCCATCATTTCGGCTGTTTGGTTAAGGGTTTGGTAGCCTTGGTTAAGGTCTTGGGCAATGGCCTGTAAGCTGGCTTCCGCTTTTTGCCTCATGACGAATTCTTTTTCTTCCTGCATTTTTTTGCTGTAGCTGATGGTTAATAAAGCCATGGTGCCCACCACCACAATGGCCGCGGCAACTTTCAAGAAAAAATATCGTTCTGGAAGTCTAGCCGGAGGTATCACATCGGCAAGTACCACTTCCGTATCCAGTGCTTTAAAATCGTTGATCGGTCCGAACCAGGCTTGGGCCAGTTCTTCATCGGCCGTGTTGTTGGCAAAATAGGCCTTCAAGAGCGCTTCTTCTTCAATGGTAGTTGTGGCGTCCCAATATTTTTCCAACAAGTGCTTAATGTTGTCCTTTTCCATATACTTTGTTTTTGATGTACTGTCGGCCTCTAAAAAGATAGACCTTTACTTGCGATTCGCTGAGCTCCAATACCTCGCCAATTTCCTTGTATTCGAGTTCTTCAATTTCTCGGAGATACAAAATATCACGCTGCACTTCCGGTAGTTTAGCAATCAAAGCCAAAAAGCGCATTTTTAAATCCCTGAGGTCTGCTTGCTTTTCAATATCGTTTAAAGTTGCAATTTCTGGCAGCTCGGCTAAATCTATATGTACATGATTATTGTTTTTCTTTTTATAGTTGAGAAACACGTTTCGCAACATGCGCATGGCATAGGCCTCAAAGTTTTCCCAAGTAGTCCAGCTGGTTCTTAATTGCCAAATTTTAAGCAGGGTTTCCTGAAAAATATCCTGTGCATCGGCCTCATTTCTGGTGAGCGATAATGCAAAGCGATAAAGCTTCGGGCGACATTGCAAAAAAGTTTGGTCTAACTCGGGTTTCATGTATTTGATAGGGAGACAATATAGCCAAACCAAAAGTTACAATTATTTTAAAATGCATCAATTCCTTATATTTAGCTATGCAAAATAAGATAGCCAAAAACATAGACGAATACATCGCTGGTTTTCCTGTAGCTGTACAAGAATTGTTGCAACAAGTGCGTTCAACTATTCAAGAAACAGCACCTGAGGCTACAGAAGCCATCAAATATGCCATTCCTACTTTTGTATTTCACGGCAACCTGGTCCACTTCGCAGGATATAAAAACCATATCGGCTTTTATGCCACGCCCGGCGCACACGAAGATTTTGCCCAAGAGCTGGCCCAATATAAACAAGGCAAGGGATCGGTCCAATTTCCAATAGAAAAGCCAATGCCTTTAGAACTGATTGCCCGAATGGTAAAATACCGGATGCAGCAAAACTTAGAAAAGAATAGCAAGAAGAAGTAGTTAATTCTTTCTAAGCAGGGCGATTAAACCAAAAATTGGTCCAATGGCTAGAAGCATATAAATATACCGTGCATTTTGGGTATTGAGCAATGTGTTGATCAGCTGGACGCTGGCAATGGTAGTGGCAAAGCCGATGCAGTTGACAATGGTTAGTGCCGTCCCTTTTGATTCTTCGTTTACATTTTGGGCCACAAGGGTTGAGAACAAAGGCGAATCGGCAATTACCGCCATCCCCCAAATCAACAAAAATGCCAAAAGTAAAGGTAACGAGGGGTTTAGCAACAGCAGGGGAGAGAGCAAAGCGCAGGTGCAGGAAATGCTCAAGGCAATGACTGCTGTTTTTTTGGTTCCCAGGCGTAGCGAAACGATGCCACTGCCTACACAGGCTAAACTCCCTATGGCGATAATGCAAAAAGAAAGCCACGAAATAGGCAAGTGCTGCTGTGGATAATGTTGCTGATAATTGGCCAGGATAACAGGAACAAATACCCAAAATGCATAAAGCTCCCACATATGGCCCACATAGCCAAAAGCAGCAGCCCTGAATTTTGGCTGTGCAAAACCTTTTAGGAAAGCAGCCCAGTTTAATTTTTGTGCAGGCTTGCGATAAGGTCCATCAGCAACCAATAGCCGAATAGCTAAACCACCTGCAACCGAAAGGAGCGAAGTAGCATAAACTACATAAGGCCATGGAAAAGAAGGCAGACTTTTAAGCAGGTGCGGAAAAGCAGTGCCTAAAACCAAGGCGCCCACCAAAAAACCCAAGGATTTACCCAACCTTTGTTGGTAGTAATCGGCAGCTATTTTCATACCTACCGGATAAATGCCAGCCAGAAAAAAACCAGTAATCGCCCTGAATAAAATTAAAGTGCCGGCACCAATATTGCTCATTCCCATGACTAAATTGGCCAAGGCGGCAATAAGGGCACAAACAAAAAATACCTTGGCAGGCGAAAAGCGATCGGCAATACTGAGTACGGCAAAAACCAAAGTGCCCAAAATGAAACCTAATTGTACTGCGCTAGCCAAATGTCCTAAATAACTAGGCTCAACTTGGTAGGCCTTGGCGATATCCGCAATAATGGCATTGCCCGCAAACCATAAAGAGGTACAAAAGAACTGTGCAATTACAATGGTAGGCAAAATCCATTTTGGAATCTGCGTAGGAGTAGGAGGCATTCGTATTGGATATTTGGTAGAGGTAAAGTTAGGGAAATTATCAGTTCGCTAATGTCACTTGTTCATTAGGTATGCTTAGAATCATCATCCAGAAATGTAAGCAATTAAAAAGTCCTCAGCTTGATCAAGGCCATGAAATGTTCCCTAAACTTATCGCTTATCGGGATTTGTTTGGCGCCCAAGTATAAATGGTTGTCCTGTATTTTGTCAACCTGTTTAATGTTTACAATATAAGAATTGTGTACCCTCACGAAAGGAAGGGCCAACTGGCTCTCTACTTCTTTTAAGCGTTTATAAACCAGCAATTGCTCATTTGAGGTAGCTAAGCGCACATATTCTTTTTCGCCCTCAAAATAAAGGATTTCTTCCAGACGGATTTTGCTTAAGGTCTTGCCAGATTTTACAAAAAAGAATTCATCCTGTAAGCCGGTGTTTTCTGGAGCTTTAACCGTTTCTACCTTGCCAAAATAAAACTCTATTTTCTGAATGGCCGATAAAAAACGTTTCAAGGTAATGGGTTTGAGCAGGTAATCGATGGTTTGGTAGCTGTAGCTTTCGGCCGCGTGTTCAGAATAAGCCGTAGTAAAAACGATTTTGATATGGGGAGGCAAGAGCCCAGCCAGTTCCATGCCATTGAGCATAGGCATATTGATATCCAGAAATACAAAATCAACCTTGTTTTCTTTGAGGTAAGCCAAAGCCTCTAATGCATTGTAGCAGGTGCAGGCCAAAGTCCAATCGGTGGTTTGTTTCACCAGTACCTCGAGCAGGTTTACCGCATTCGGCTCATCGTCAATAATCATGCAGGTTAAGCTCATTGGATCGGAATTTTAAAATACGCCATAAAATAGCCCTCGGCTTCCCCCGTACGCAGTTCAAAACGATCATTGTATAGAATAGCCAGTCGCTTGCGAAGGTTCTCAATGCCCGAACCCGAGGTGTGATCTGTTTTTACAGACATATTGTTGAGGGTTTTGAAAATGAGTTCGTTGCCGTGTTGGATCAAAGAAATATCGATGCGGTTGTTGGCACTTGTTTTATCAATGCCATGCTTAAAGATATTCTCTACAAAAGTCATCATCAACATGGGTGGGATCTGATAGTCCTCTTCATAGTCCTTCATGAAATTTAAGGCAATTTGATGCTTCATCCTGATTTTTTCGAGCTCAATATAGTTTTCCAAAAAGTTAAGTTCCGTAGAAATAAAAACCTTTGCCTTTGGACTTTCATCTACAAAGTAACGCATCATATCAGCTAAGCGCTCAATCAATCCGGCAGTGCGAGGGGCCTCGATGTAGGCCTCATAATAAATATTGTTAAGGGTATTGAACAAGAAGTGGGGCTGTACTTGCGATTTGAGCAAATTAAGCTCGGCCTGTGTTTTTTGCAGCAAAATCTCTTCAGTTTGTTTTTTTAGTCCAAAATAGGCCAGGGCAATCCTGAAAATAAAACTCAGCAAAAAAATAAGTACGCCGCTAATGCTTACGTAGAGTACACGCAGGAAAGTGATTTTTTCGGGCATGTCGCTGCCAAAAAAATTATTGTACACATAGCTGGTCAAGTGGGCTTTTGCAAACCCGTAGGCCAATAAAAAGAAAATAACCAGCAGCACATAAAGTGTTTTTTGGTTACGTTCATAGAGACGGGGAAACAACCAGTTGATATTGCCATAAATAATGAGCCCATAAAACACGGTGTTCATCAGGTTGAAAACAAAAGATTGCCCGACGGTTGTTAATGGCAGCGTCGAAAAGAAAGAAATCAGGAAAATGGCAATCCATACCAACCATTGGAATTGCGTAGTATTTATCTTTTTGAGGTTAGGGAAATCCATTGTTAAATATACAAGCTTGCCTCCATACCAGATGTGAGCTCTTCAATCAATTGTCAATAATTTTAAACCAATGCCCGAAATGGATAAAATGTGCAAGAGGTTAAAAATAGCTTTGCATTGGTTGAATAGATTGAAGCTAAAAGCATTGCTATCGCCAAATTTAGGTTCAATTAAACCCAAATTATGAAAAAGTTGATCCCTACACTCTTGATTGTAATGATGCTTGCCGGACTAATGCACGTTGCCCATGCCCAAAAAGTAGATACCATTCGCCTAAAAGACCAGCGCCTGCTCACCTCAGCCCTGCAACTCGGATTAAAGCAATACCTGGTTTATTTCCAGATGCCGAAAAGTCCGAAAGACCTAAAGTACTGGCTTTGGCTGCGCGATGTAAAACGCGAAACCAAAAACGGCGAAAACGTATTCTCGATTACGCAGCATTGGTATGGCAGCGACAGTACAAGCTACCGCGAAGTACGTTCACTCAATCGGGCCAAAGACTTTGCACCGATTTACCACGCAGAAAGTTTGGCTGGTAAGTTAAAAGCCTTTAATTGGAGTACAACCGGCATTAAGGGCGCAGATACGGTTGCCCAAAATGTCCAAAAGGCCTTCAAGCTCGATTTCAATGCGCCTTGCTTTAATTGGAACCTGGACATTGAAACTTTCGAAATGTTGCCATTGGCGGCAGGAAAGACCTTTGCCATTAATTTTTACGATGCAGGTTTCGATGTGCCGAAATATGTCAATTACTCGGTAGTGGGCAGCGAAATGTTGGGCACCTTAGATGGCCAGAAGATTGATTGCTGGCTCCTGCGTACAGAAAGCGAAAACAGGGGAGCCAAATATGTACAGACCTTTTGGATCAGCAAAAAAGGCCATGAGTTTTTAAAGGAGGAAGATGCCTTTCCGGGTGGTTACCGCTACAAAGTGAAGTTGCCTGCCTTGGCGCCAGATGTGTATACGCGTTTTGTTAAAAAGCCATAAAACTTGTGCTATGAAATTAAATTCCTTAAAACTGCTATTACTGGTTTTGGTAAGCCCTTTATTGACCACTGCACAGCAGCAAACGCCACAAGCCATTTTGGAAAAGTCAAAATCAGCGCTAGGTCTGGAACAATTGAAAAAGCCGATTCTGCATTTCTATTACAATGAAGTGAGCCTAGGACGCGAACAATCAGATCGTACGTATGCCCCCTTCTTTACCACCTCAACAAATGCAGAGGTTTGGTATAGTCCGCAACACAATGCCCAACGCATAGAGCAAAACAGCATTCGGGTAGGCACTGGCCCAGCCAAGAATCCAATTGTGTTATACAAGGCCATTGGCAAAAGCTATTTTGCAAGAGATACCGTTTACAGGCCTTTTCATTTTGAATATGACAAGCTGAACGCTTGGATGGTATTGCTCGATTGGCTTGGCGATCCAACTGTAAAGCAAGTCAAAAACGAACGTTACCGTGATTTTGACCGTTTGGTATTGGCACGCAAGGCTGCGGTAGGCGAAGAAAAGTTGTTTATAGATCCCAAAACCTATTTCCCCATCAAGCTAGATTATGACGAACTGCATAATTTGTGGGGACAACAGCATATTGAAGTCGTTTACAGCAATTGGACGCTTACCGAAAACAGTTTTTATCCAAATTCGGCTTTTAGGCTAGAAGATGGCGAACCCATGTATTACCGCACACTTGGCAAAAGCAAGCTTTCTGATTCGCTCAGCTTGTTCAATAAAATTGGAAGTCTACCCACCACAGGACCTAAGAACGTAAACATAGAATGGTATCCTTCTGAACAGCCTGTATTAATTAAGGTCAGCGAAGACACCTATTTGAGCAAGAACAGGATGTATACCGAAACCTTTACCCGAATTGGGAATACAATTTACCTGTTAGATGCTACGATTAACGAGGAACGTGCCAAACAAGATGAGCAATTGATCAAAAAGACCTTTCCGGAGGCGAAAAATTTTGTACTGGTGGTTACCGACTTGGCTTGGCCACATATAGGAGGCATACGCTATTGGGTAAGCAAAGGCGCAACGGTGATCTCACATTCGGCTTCGCAAAAATTTATTGAGAAAATAGTGAATAGAAAATGGACTTTACAACCAGATGAATTACAAAAACATCCTATAAAATTGAAATTTATTGCTGTTGATAAATTTACGCTACTAGCTAATAACCGGTTGAAAATATTTCCAATTAACGGAATTGGAAGCGAGGGTGCTTTGGCTTGTTACCTGTCTAAAGACCAGTTGCTTTGGGCCAGCGATTACATCCAAACGGCACAAGCTCCATCGGCCTATGCCAAAGAGGTAATCAATGCGGTAAACCGCGAAAAACTAAAGCCCTTGAAAATGGTGGCACAACATGTAGGCCTAACCGATTGGCAACAGGTGCTTAAGGTAAATCCATAATTGGTTGATAAAGTTTCTCGCTCTTGTTGGTGTTCTTCACCAGCAAGCTATTTTATGTTTTGAAGCGCAGGGTTCCCGAGACCTATTAAAGCCGGTCCAGCTTTCCGCTGTATCTTTTTTGCCTTGATTGGCAACAAAGGATGCCGCTTCAATCTGGGCTATTTTGTATGGGCCAGTGCAACAAACAATAGGAGCAGAGAATATAGTTAACTAAACCTGATGGAAGCGGGCACGAAGTAAAGCGGACAGCAGGACTGAATTTGCCATGAAAAACTGTTTCTGCTTTTCAAAAAGAAAGATATAATCACTAGCTCTTGTTGGTGTTCTTCACCAGCAAGCTAGTTTCAGTTTTTATAATCATTTGTTTTGGAGCGCAGGGTTCCCAAGACCTATTAAAGCAGGTCCAGCTTTCCGCTGTATCTTTTTTTGCCTTGATCGGCAACAAAGGATGCCACTTCAATCTGGGCTATTTTGTATGGGCCAGTGCAACAAACAATAGGAGCAGAGAATATAGTTAACTAAACCTGATGGAAGCGGGCACGAAGTAAAGCGGACAGCAGGACTGGATTTGCCATGAAAAACTGTTTTGGCTTTTCAAAAAAAGATATGGTCTGCTCTTGTTGGTGAAGACACCAACGGAACTACTGCTTCAGCCAATGCCAGGTGCCGTGTTTTGCCGGATCAAAAAAAGCTTCCTGCAAAGGCACATTGGTTTTAAAATCATGGTATTCTTCTGTCTGGATCAGTTTATTATTGGCAAAAATCTTGATTTCGGTTTCATGCCAGATTTTGTTGACCAGCTGGTGCTTGGCAAAATGGCATTCGAGCTTGCTCTTTTCTTTTTGTTGGATCATCCGCACCAAATAATGGTCTTTGGCATCGAACCATAACTGGCTTTTGCTGCTATCGGCATTGGCTACCCCAAAAACCAGGGCTTGGCGTCCGTTCCAAATTGTTTTGTAGCTTTTACTCAGGTCAAAGCCGTCAGCGCCCAGTTTTTTAAATACCTCATCAGCCGTATCATAATACATGCCGCCTAAAAGGTAGATGAGGATATTGGGGTTTACCACAGGTTTCACGGCCTGCGCCTGTCTAAAGCTATAAGCCGTATCGCCCCTATAAATTACCGAATTCCCGTCTTTGGGTTCTCCAAAATCAATACGGAAAAGACGCGGAAAAATTCCTGCTTCATACCAGGTTTGCGTCCGGTTTAAGGTATCGGCCTTATAAAATCCGGTTTTCTGCATAAACGTAATGGTCTTTGGCCATTTCCCGTAAAATTTTTGATGGATTTCCCTAAACTCCTTGTTTAAAGTTTGGGCGCCTGTACTCATCGCCAAAAAAATTAGTGGCATAACTGTACAGAACAAACGTGTGCGTTGAGATTTCGACATGTTGAGTGATTGTTTAGCCTTAAATTACGAAATAAACTGAACGGTTGTGTATTTACAGGAGAATGATGAAATTGACCACGCATCTATCAAATTCCTATTTCATGAAAAACAAATTACCCGCTTTTGGTCCTCCTGGGCTTATTTGGCTATGGCCAATCGTTGGGTCTGCAACAAAATCCGAACAACACAAATAACCTAATATATCCTCAAAAATTTATGAAAAAAAGTCTCCTTATCTTTTGTTTCTCGCTCCTTTTCTTAAACCTAACCAAGGCTCAAGAACTGCCATCTGAACTGCAAACGCCAGAGGTAGTTTCGCTGAACCGCATGCCGATGCGTGCCTCGGCATTTGCTTACGAAAGCGCAGCATTGGCCAGCAAAAGAAGCAAAGAAAAATCAAATTATTTTATCTCTTTAAATGGCACCTGGAAGTTTAACTGGGTGCAGGATCCACGCAAGCGACCTCTGGATTTCTACAAAACCGATTTCAACGATTCAGGTTGGGACAATTTTAAAGTGCCTGCCAATTGGGAAGTAAACGGCTATGGCTTGCCTATTTATGTAAACCAGCCTTATGAATTTGCAGGTAGAAAACTAACTGGCAACAGGATGAATCCTCCTTTTGATATTCCGGAAGACAATAATCCGGTGGGTTCTTACCGCAGAAAGATTACCATCCCCGAAAACTGGAAAAACAGACAGGTATTTATCAGTTTGGGTGCGGTTAAATCGGCTTTCTTTATTTGGGTAAACGGCAAAAAAGTTGGCTACAGCGAAGACAGCAAACTGGCCGCAGAATTCGATATTACCAATTATGTAAAACCTGGCGAAAACGCCATCGCCTTGCAGGTTTACCGTTGGAGCGATGGCAGCTACCTGGAGTGCCAAGACATGTGGCGCATTTCGGGGATCGAACGTGATGTTTACCTGTACTCGACCCCAAAAATAGATGTACGTGATTTCAAGGTAATCGGAAACTTAGACCCAACTTATACCAACGGCCTATTAGATGTAAACCTAACCGTAGAAAACTATAAAATAGACCAACGTACCAACCACAGCAGACCAGATAGCTTTTATGTAGCGCTCGATTTGCAGGATGCCAAAGGTAATACCGTGTGGAAAGACGCCACTGGAGCCAAAGCAGTTTTGGGCAATTACAAAAGCAATGTAGCTTTTAAGACACAAATCAGCAATATCAAAACCTGGTCGGCCGAAATTCCTTACCTCTACACGCTGTACATTACCTTAAAAGACAAGAGTGGCGAAGTACTCGAAGTGATTCCGCAACGTGTGGGCTTCCGTTCGGTAGAAATTAAGGGAAGCGACTTGTTGGTAAATGGCAAACGTGTTTTCTTGAAAGGCGTAAACAGGCACGAACACAATGCTACTCAAGGCCATACTTTGAGCCACGAAGACATGCGTAAGGATATGGAAATGATGAAAAAGCTGAACGTAAATGCTGTTCGCCACTCGCATTATCCGCCAGACCCATATTGGATGGAGCTTTGCGATGAATATGGCTTATATGTAATTGACGAAGCCAACATCGAATCGCATGGGCGTTACTACAGTTTGGAAACCACTTTTGCTAACGATAAAAAATGGCGCGTGCCTCATCTGGAGCGCATCACCAGAATGTACGAACGCGATAAAAACCATGCTTCGGTAATCACCTGGTCGCTAGGCAACGAAGCAGGAAATGGCGTTAACTTTTACGAAGCCTACGAATGGTTAAAACAAAAAGATTTTCGTCCGGTACAATACGAACGTGCTGAAAACGATTTCAATACCGATATGATCGTGCCACAATATCCTGATCCAAGTTGGTTGGCCAGGTATTCGAAAAGCAAGAGCGAGCGCCCGATGATCATGAGCGAATATGCACACATTATGGGCAATAGCTTAGGCAATTTCAAAGAGTACTGGGATGCCATTGAAAGCCACCCGAAACTACAGGGCGGTTTTATTTGGGAGTGGATAGACCAGGGTATCGATACTGTTAAAAACGGCAAGCGTATTTTGGCCTACGGCGGAGATTTTCCTTTACAGGGCCCGGTTAACGAAGATTTTAGCGACAATAATTTCTGCGTTAAAGGCGTAGTAACGGCTTACCGCGGCTTAACGCCAATGGCTATTGAAGCCAAAAAAGTATATCAATTTATCAAGACTACCTATTTGGGCAACAACCAGGTAAGCGTAAACAACAGCTACTTTTTCCGCAATATTGCCAATATGCAGTTAGACTGGCAATTGCTCGAAGATGGAAAGGTGATAGAAAGTGGTACCAATGCGAACCTGAACATCGAACCGCGCCAATCGGCCACTTTGGCCTTGCCAATCAAAGCCAAAGTCAAGGCCGGAAAAGAATATTTCTTAACGGTTCGTTACCGTTTAAAAACAGAAGAGCCCTTTTTAGAGAAAGGCTACGAGATTGCCACCGACCAGTTTGCCTGGGCAGGTACGCCAAAAACAGCAGTTTATGCCGAAGTGAAAAAAGCATTGAAAGTGGAGCAAACTGCTGATCAAGCGGTGGTAAAAGGAAGTGATTTTACCTTGACTTTCGACCTGAAAAAAGGCACCTTGAGCAGTTACATCGCTAAAGGGAAAGAACTATTGGTTCAAGGACCTCAGCCTGGATTTTACCGTGCCCCAACGGATAACGATATCGGTGCTGGCTTAAACAGGTCTTTGCGCATGTGGAGAAACGTGTATCAGGATACCGATCCAACGCAGAAAAAAGCAACTGTAAATGCAACGGCAGACAAATTTGTGTTAACCGTTCAATCAACCTTGTTAAATGGCGATGCCAATACCACCCAGGTTTTTGAGGTGCTGGCCGATGGCAGTATTTTAGTGAAAAACAAGTTCAATGCGGTTAAGGGAAAGTATAAAGCCATGATGCGCATTGGCAACGATTTGCAGTTGAACAAAGCCTATGGCAATATCGAATGGTACGGCAGAGGCCCGGGAGAAAACTATTGGGATAGAAAAACCGCTTCGCTCATTGGTACCTATAAACAAACTGTAGACGAGCAGTATTTCCCTTATGCGCGTCCGCAGGAAAGCGGCAATAAAACTGATGTACGTTGGGTTGCTTTTACCGATAAACAGGGCAAAGGCCTGCGATTTGAAGTGGCTGATAGCCTATTGAGCTTTGGTGCCTTGCCTTATGCGGTTGAAGATTTGGACCCAGAAGCCGAAAAGAAACAATATCACTCTGGCGAATTGGTTAAGCGCAACCAGATTTATGTACACATGGACATGAAGCAACTCGGCGTGCAGGGCATAGACAGTTGGGGCTCATTGCCTTTAACCGAATACCAAATTCCTTATAAGGACCAAGAATACAGTTACTGGATTAAACCAATCAAATAAGATGAAGAACAAATTATTTGGCCTGCTCGCGCTTTTTTTAAGCACGATAACACAGGCTCAAGAAGCAAAACTGGCACCCACACCACCCATGGGCTGGATGAGCTGGAACCTCTTGTCGAACAAGGTAAATGAAAAAGACCTGCGCGAAATGGCTGATGCCATGGTGGCCAACGGATTGGTAAAGGCAGGCTATCAATATATTTTTATAGATGATTGCTGGCAGGGCGGACGCGATTATAAGAACAACATTATCGCCGATCCTAAGAAGTTCCCATCGGGCATTAAGGCATTGGCCGATTACCTGCATGGAAAAGGCATGAAGCTGGGCATTTACTCGGATGCGGCACCTTTAACCTGTGCGGGCTATACCGGAAGTTTGAATTTTGAAGAACAAGATGCCAAAACCTTTGCTTCTTGGGGCGTAGATTATCTGAAATATGATTATTGTGGGGCACCCGAAGATGTAGAAACAGCCAAAAAGCGCTATGCAAAAATGGCCAGCGCACTTCGTAAATCAGGGCGTGATATTGTGCTTGGCGTTTGCGAGTGGGGCCCACGTAAACCATGGGAGTGGGCAGCTGCAGCCGGCGGACAAAGCTGGCGTGCTACTTTCGACCTGCGCGACAAATGGAAAGACAAAGGCAATGGCATTGATGCGGTTGGCGTAATGGATGTGGTAGATCGGATTTCGGAACTTGGCCAATATGCTGGTCCAGGCAGGTGGAACGATGGTGATATGCTCATTATTGGCTTAAAAGGCTATAAAGGGCCATCAGGCGATTTGGGCGGTAAAGGTTGTACCGATATCGAGTACCAAAGCCAGATGAGCTTATGGTGTATGCTTAACTCGCCATTGTACATGAGCAACGATTTGCGCAACATGAACGATGTAACCAAGAAAATCCTCTCTAACGAAGAAGTGTTAGCCCTTAACCAAGATCCATTAGGCAAACAGGCCGAACGCAAAATCAAGAACGATACCTGGAATATATTTGTAAAGCCTTTGACCAATGGCGATTTCGCTGTCGCGGTGTTAAATCGCTCGGAAACAGCTCAAAATGCACAAATCAACTTTGCAGAACTGGGCCTAACAGGCAAATATGAAATCAGAGACCTTTGGCAACACCAAGTGCTGGGCAAAGACAAGCAGTGGAAAGGAAAAGTAGAAACGCACGAAACCAAGGTTTTTAGGTTAAAGAAGATATAATCCAAAGACTCGTTCCTCGTACAGAGATTCGTCATGTTGGACACCGATCCGACATCTTTTAAATTAAGGATTTGTCATCCAGAACGAAGTGAAGGATCTATTCTCGAGTTAGATTCCTCGGTGCACTCGGAATGACAAATTTAAGTTGCTAATAGAAAATGCTATTCAAGCTTGTTGGCTCGAACACCAATAAGTGAACCACCAATGAACCAATGATATAACCCAAATGAAAAAACAAGCATCCCTCACACTTGTCGCATGCGCCTTCGCGTTGTTGGCAAATGCGCAAACCGAACCTAAAGATCCAGCAACGGTGCTGATTTCGCCACAGCACACTTTGTCAAAAACCGATACGGCTTTTAGAAAAGCCATCAGCCAATGGAGCGACAATACGCTGAAAAGTACCGATTATAAAAACATCAAGGCCCATCCATCGGCCGCGGTATTTCCTGGTGCACCAAAAACCGGCTATAAATTTACAGATCGGGAAGTAGCCATCGACCATAAAAAAATAGCAGACAGCCTGGTCGACATTGTTTCTACCCTAGGCTATTCTGGTCCATGGGCCAATAACCTGTACAGCACAGGTCTATATGCTGTTGCTGGAGAATATATCGACGTGGTATTGCCAAAAGAAATCGATGCCAAAGAAGTAAGCGTACAGATTGGTTCGCAGTCAGACCGCTTAAATACTTGGGTGGCCGGTAATGAAGACTGGCGCCGTATGCCCATCATTACCAAAAGACAAGAACTAAAGAACGGCAGCAACAAAATGGCTACGCCTTTTGGCGGTTTGATCTATATTGCCATCTCTCCAAAAAGCACCAACAAAAACTTTAAGATCAATATCAAGCATGCCATTTCATCGCCTTTGTTTGTATTGGGCAAAACCAGCGACGAAGAATGGGCTGAGCAATTAAAGAACAACAAGGCGCCATGGGGCGAAATGGCAACAGAAAACGTAATTTTAACCTTACCAGATTCAGTATTGCAAACCATTAAAAACCCTACAGAAGTAATGAAGCTTTGGAATTTGATTGTAGCAGGCGAAATGGAATTGGCCCAGATCAACCTGCCTTTTTACAGGGCACAGCGATTAGTGGTCGATGAGCATATTGGTGGGGGGTATATGCATAGTGGCTATCCGATTATGATCCATCATTCGCCAACCAAAAAAATGTTGTCTAACGAGATCATGGCCAATCCACTTTTGCTCATGAAACCGAGCAAAGGCGGTGCCAACTGGGGCTTTTTTCACGAAATTGGCCACAACATGCAAAACCTCAACTGGGTGTTTGGCGGTACTACCGAAGTGAGCAATAATTTCTTCTCGCTGTATATGTTCGATCGCCTAATGGGCGGGCATGACGATTCGCATTCAGGCGTTTCGAGCGAAAACACCCAGAAACAAATGAAGAAATATTTTGCCGAAGGTCCGAGTTACGAAAAATGGAAAAAAGATCCGTTCCTAGGCCTGATCATGTTCCGTCAGATGCAGGAAGGCTTTGGCTGGGAGAGCTTTAAAACCTTTTTTAGGGAATACCAAAAACTAGGGCCAAGCATTGGCAGGATGAAAGACCAGCAAAAAATCGATCTTTGGGTAAAGACTTATTCCAATATCGTAAAACGAAACCTGGCGCCATTCTGGAAAACCTGGGGTATTCCGGTAAGCGATTCGATAGCGCAAGAATTAGCTGCTTATCCAAATTGGGCACCTTTTAATTTTCCTCCTCAGAACTAACCTCACCTACCTATGAAAACACTATTGATAAAAAAAATTACCTGTTTGCTTGTGCTCTTTGGCTCATTTCAGGGCGTATGGGCACAGAATGAAAACAAACATAACCTGGTTTTTACCAAGCTGGCCAATAAATGGGATGAAGCCATGCCTTTAGGCAACGGCATGCTGGGTGCCTTGGTTTGGCAAAAGGGAGAGAAGCTCAGGCTTTCTTTAGACCGTGCCGATCTTTGGGACGAACGCAAGGCGCTAGATATCAGCAAGCTCAATTTTAAATGGGTAAAGGAACAGGTGCTCAAGAAAGATTATCGTCCGGTTCAAAAAATCGGTGATGCACCTTATGACAATACGCCATATCCTACCAAATTGCCTGCAGCGGCTATCGAATTTAATGTAAGCACTTTAGGAAAAGTGGTTTCTAACATATTGAGCATTAAAGATGCGCTGAATACGATTAAATTTGAGAATGGTGTTGTGTTCAATTGCTATATCCATGCCACCAAGCAAGAAGGCTATTTTGGCTTTGAAAACCTAAAATCTGCCGCTATTTTGCCCGAACTGATCGTCCACAATTACAATACAAGCGTAAATGGCGATGCCGATAACAGCCACGCCGGCCAAGGCTTGGGTAAATTGGGCTATGCCAAAGGCACAGTGAAAAAAACGGCCAACAGCATTACCTATCATCAGCCAACTGCGAACGGCAATTATTTTGAAGTGCTCATTAAATGGCAAAAAGTTCCGGGTAATAAAATCATCGGCTCTTGGACCATTAGCAACAACAAGCCTGCGATAATGGCTAACCTTTCAACCAAGTTAAAAGAGCCAACAGGGTGGGATTCGCATCAAACGTGGTGGAAAAACTACTGGAAACAATCGTCGGTTTCCCTGCCCGATACTTTGATAGAAAAACAATATTACCTAGAACTGTATAAATTGGGTTGCGTATCGAGAAAAGGAGCGCCAGCCATTACGCTACAAGCCGTTTGGACTGCAGATAACGGAAGCTTGCCACCATGGAAAGGCGATTTTCACAACGATTTGAATACCCAATTGAGCTATTGGCCTGCTTATACCGGAAATCGATTGGCCGAAGCCGCTACGTTTACCGATTGGCTTTGGAAAATAAAAGATAAAAGCACGGCCTATACCAAGCAGTATTTTGGGGTGGAAGGCTTAAATGTACCCGGCGTAGTTACTTTAAGTGGCGATCCCATGGGCGGATGGATCCAGTATGCCTTATCGCCAACGGTAAGCGCTTGGGCATCGCAGCATTTTTATTGGCAATGGAAATATTCGATGGACAAAAACTTTTTGCAAACGAGAGCTTACCCTTACATCCATCAGGCCGCCACTTACCTCGAAAACATCACTTATTTAGAAAATGGAGTGCGTAAACTGCCTTTGAGTTCTAGTCCGGAGTATAACGACAACAGCATCAATGCCTGGTTTTTAAACTGGAGCAATTTCGATTTGGGCCTGAGCAAATTTTTGTTCAAGGCAGCGGCCGAAGTAAGTCGAGCCAACGGACAAACAGCAGAAAGCCAGCACTGGCTAACCATATTGAAACAGCTTCCGGATTTTGAAGTAAACGAAACTGGCTTTACCGTTGCCCCTGGTCAGAATTTGAATGATTCCCACCGACATTTCTCGCAATACATGGCCATTTATCCTTTGGCATTGCTCGATGTAAATCGCGAACAGGATAAAGAACGCATCAGCAACTCGTTAAAGCGCATTGAAGAAAAAGGAACGCGTGCCTGGTGTGGCTATTCGTTTAGCTGGATGGCTTCCCTCTATGCACGTGCCTACGAGGCCGACAAGGCGGTAAAGCAATTGCAGATTTTTGTCAGTAATTTCTGTTCGCCAAATAGTTTTCACTTGAATGGAGATCAAAAAGGCGGTCAATATTCTGGCTTTACCTATCGTCCATTTACCTTAGAAGGCAATTTTGCTTTTGCCCAAGGTGTTAACGAACTGTTGTTGCAAAGCAGGGAAGGCTACATTGAGGTTTTTCCGGCAGTGCCCCGCGATTGGAAAGATGCATCATTCGAGAAATTGAGAGCCGAAGGTGCCTTTATCGTGAGTGCCCAAAAGGAAAACGGAGTGCCTACAAAAGTTCGGATCACGGCAGAACAAGGTGGACTGTTGGCCATCAAACTTCCTTTTAAAACGCACATCGTAAAAAATATAGATGCGAAAAGAGTAAAATTTGGCCAAGATGGCATTGCAAGAGTAACTTTGAATAAAGGCGAAAAGATTACCTTCGAAAACGGCTACGAATAAACAAACAACAATGAAGAGAAACATTTCCATACTCCTAGGCTTTTTAGCAGTATTTTTTGTACAACCGGGTTTTGCCCAGCAAAAAGCCAAGAAACCAAACATCATTTTTATTTTAACAGATGATTTGGGCTATGGAGATGTGGGGGTCTTTTTTCAGAACCAAAGGGCAAAGCAGCACAATAAGGCATTGCCCTTTGCGTTCACGCCAAGCTTAGACCAAATGGCTGCCAATGGCGCGGTTTTAACGCAGAGCTACTGTGCGGCTCCAGTTTGCGCACCTTCTAGGGCTTCTATACTTTTGGGGCAAAGCCAGGGCCATGCTAACGTTCGCGATAACCAGTTCGATAAGGCGTTGGCTGATAATTATACCCTCGGAAATGTATTGCAAAAGGCAGGCTATAAAACAGCCGCTATTGGCAAATGGGGTTTGCAGGGTACTGGAAAAAATTGGCCGGCACATCCTTTAAACAGAGGTTTCGATTATTTTTATGGTTACATGCGCCACTCTGACGGCCATGAGCATTACCCTAAGGAAGGCATTTACAGAGGGAAGAAAGAGGTTTGGGAAAATAAAACCGAAGTGTCTGCAGGTTTGGATAAATGCTATACTGGCGACCTGTGGACGGCGAAGGCCAAAGATTGGATCATTGAGCAAGCAAGGAAACATGCCGAACAGCCCTTTTTCATGTATTTGGCCTACGATACGCCACATGCGGTTCTGGAACAGCCTACCCAGGCTTATCCTACCGGTGGAGGTTTAGCAGGAGGCTTAAAGTGGCTGGGAAAAACCGGAGAAATGATCAATACGGCTAACGGAACTCCCGATAGCTGGACAGACCCCTTGTATGCCAATGCCACTTATGACGATGATAAAAATCCAGCTACCGCAGAAAAACCCTGGCCCGATACCTACAAACGTTTCGCTACCACCACCAAACGTTTGGATGATGAAATTGGAGACCTGTTAAAGCTGTTGAGCGATTTAAAAATAGACGACAACACCTTGGTGGTTTTCAGCTCAGATAATGGTCCATCCATCGAAGCTTATTTGCCAAAGCCGAATGTGCCTTATGAAGCAAGTTTCTTTGATAGTTTTGGCCCTTTCGATGGCATTAAAAGAGATGTGTTGGAAGGTGGAATGCGTATGCCGGTAATTGCCCAATGGAAAAACCATATTGCTCCAAATACGGTGGTGGCTTCTCCAAATATATCATACGATTGGCTGCCAACTTTCGCCAATGCGGCAGGTTTGAGTATCCCAGCAGTTGCCGATGGCGTTTCGTTGTTGCCGTCGCTTTTGCAAAAAGGCAAGCAAGAGCCCAGCTTAATCTATTCAGAGTATTTTGAAGGGGGAAAAACACCCAATTATCCTGAATATTCGCCCAACAATAGGGGCAAGCTACGTAACCAAATGCAGATGATCCGCTTTGACGATATTGTTGGACTGAGGTACAACGTGAAATCGGCTAATGATGATTTTCAATTGTTCAATGTAGTGAGCGATACCCATCAGGCTACCGATTTGGCAAAGGAGAATGCATCGCTGCAGCAAAAAATGAAAGACAAGGTATTGCAACTGAGAAGGAGCGATGCGAGTGCCAAAAGACCTTATGATGATGAATTTGTGCCAGCTGTGGAAATTGCAACACCAAAACCTGGTATTGCCATCATGGCTTACAGCGAGAAGAGCAGTTGGGTGCCCAAAACAAAAGAGCTTAGCGCTTTGAATAAGGCAATAAGCGACAATATTGTACTCAAACTCCAGGCTAAAGCCAATGTGTACGAGTTCTCGGGCTATATTAAAGTTGAAAAAGACGCTAATTATACTTTTACCTTTAGTACCAACGGCAAGGCTTTTTTGAGGTTGCACGATGCCGTAATCATTGACGCCGATTATGGTTATACTTCCGATAAGCAATTGCAGAGCAACATTAGGCTTAAGGCGGGCTACCATCCGTTTACGCTTACTGTAAAAGACGCGAAGCGCATTAAACTTTTGTTTGGTGAAGAAGGTGGCCTTGGCAAACCGATAGCTCAAGCGAGCTTGTTCCATTAACATTAGCCCCGTAGAAAATCACTTAACTGGCTGGTCGGGATTTGCAATCTCGACCCAATAACTCTGAATTTGCAATCTAGCTAAATTTTGCGATTATTATTGCACCTCGCCAACGGTTGAACACAACACAAGCATCAGCAAGCAGTTTTTAGTTTTGAAAAGCAAAGGCAGTATTTCATGGCAAATTCTGTCCTGCTTTCCGCTTTGCTTTGTGCCCGCTTCCATCGGGTTTATCGAACAGCGTTTGTGCAAAATATAAAGTACTTGATTGCAGTGGCCCGAGTAAAATAGCCCAAATTGAAGCGACATCCTTTTAAGGGTCTTGCGCTTCAAAGCAGATAAACGCTATACATAAAGGCTTGCTAAAAGAAAAAGCCCCGATCACATTAATAATCGGGGCTTATTATAGAATAAATTTTATTTACCAATAAACAGTATAAAGGGCAACTAAAATTCCCACAATAATCAATGCGCCAACGGCAAAGCTTGTTGAAGTTTTGAACATTTTAGCATCAATTTCAAGTCCTTTGGCCTCTGCTTTGGTTTTATTGCTCATCATGCTGATAATATACATACCAATTACACAAATCAAGAATACAAAACCCATCCTGTCGATAAATGGAATTTCGTAAATGCCATCAGCGTTCTTAACAGAGAAGCCCGAATTGGCCAGAAAAGAAAGATCTGCCCATGATGGCAGGAACTTTAGAAAAATAGAAAGTGCAAAACCCCCAATTGTAGCAAATAGGGCAGCGGCTGATGTAGTCCTTTTCCAAAAGAAACCCAAAATAAACATGGCAAAGATACCCGGAGATACAAAGCCGGTATATTCTTGAATATATTGGAAACCACCTTTTTTATCGATGCCTAAATGAGGAGCAATTAAAACGCCCAAAACCATCGCCACAATAATTACGATTTTGCCAGTAACTACTTGATTTTTTTCTGTGGCTTCTGTATTGATCACTTTTTTGTAAATGTCTAAAGTAAAGATGGTTGCGATACTATTGGCCTTGCCGGCTAATGAAGCTACTACGGCCGCGGTAAGCGCTGCAAACGACAATCCTTTTAGGCCCGCTGGTAATAGATTAAGCAATACTGGATAAGCACGATCTGGATTTACAGAGCCATCTTGCAACATCTCCGTTTGAAAAGCCCCTTCTTTATATAAGACATAAGCAGCAATACCGGGCAATACTACGATGATAGGCATCAATAATTTTAAGAAAGCCGCAAATAAAATACCTCCGCGTGCGGTTTTTAAATCGGCTCCCAAAGCACGTTGGGTAATGTATTGGTTACAGCCCCAATAGTTTAGGTTTACAATCCACATACCCCCAACAAGGACGCTTAATCCAGGCAAGTCGATATAGTTGGCATTGTCGGGTTTTAAGATCATATGGAAATGCTCAGAAGCCTTTTGGGTCATTACGCTATAGCCTTCTAAAATACCTTTTGTGCCATAGTGGTCAGAAACAAGATTTAGCGCCAGATAAGTTGTGGCCAAACCTCCCAATATCAAGAAAAACACTTGAATTACATCTGTGTAGCCAATTACCTTCATCCCGCCAAGGGTAATAATAATGGCAAAAGCGGCTATGGCATACATACATAAGCTAAGGTCGAAACCAGAAATACTGCTTACAGCAAGGGCACCCAAATAAAGAATAGAAGTTAAGTTTACAACTACATAAAGCAATAGCCAGAATACCGCCATAATCATTGCTACCGTGCTGTTATAGCGCTGGTGCAAGAACTGGGGCATGGTAAAGATCTTGTTTTTGAGGTATACCGGAATAAAAAATACGGCAACCACAATAAGCGTGGCCGCAGCCATCCATTCGTAAGTGGCAATGGCAAGGCCCATTTTAAAACCCGAACCGCTCATGCCGATAAACTGCTCGGCCGAAATATTGGAAGCAATCAAAGAAGCGCCGATTGCCCACCAGGTTAGGGAGCCTTCAGCCAAGAAATAATCTTTAGAATCGCCGGTTTTAGATTTCTTTTTGTAGTAGATGTAAAAGCCGTAAGCCGCTACGATAACGAAATAGATTAAGAATACAATATAATCCTTAAAATCCAACAGGTTGTTTTTCATTAAATATATTTGGTTTAAAGTTTGGGTTTTCTAAATGTACAAAATCAACATCTATCATTTTTAATTCTAACAAAATTAATAGCGAACAAACGTTTGCGGCTGAGCGGATTAGTCAATAGTTGGCTACAAATCGTCGCCAGTCTTGGATGATGCGCTAGCAACTAACTAATGAACTTACTCAACCAACAACCAAATTACCAATTCAACCCTACGGAAATTCAGCAATTTTAGCTTTTAAATATACCTGTTCACCAAATTTTCCAGATACTCTTGCCTGCCGCTGCGTTTTTCTGGCTCACCATGCGTTAGGGCATGGTTCCTCAGGTCTGCTAAGCTTAATTTGCCCTGCTCAAAAGCGGCACCCTGACCATTGTCGAAAGAGGCATATCGATCTGTTCTGATTTGCTTATAGTCGGACTGTTGCAAAATGGCGTCTGCTGTGACCAGCGCACGTGCAAAAATGTCCATCCCACCGATGTGCGCATAAAATAAATCTGCCGGATCTGTTGAATTACGACGGATCTTTGCATCGAAATTTACACCGCCTCCTTGCAGGCCACCGCCCTCTAAAATAATGAGCATGGCTTCTGTAAGTTCGTTGATGTCATTCGGGAACTGATCGGTGTCCCAGCCGTTCTGGTAATCGCCACGGTTGGCATCAATAGAGCCTAGCAAACCATTATTTGTTGCCACCTGTAGTTCATGCTGAAAGGTATGGCCAGCTAATGTGGCATGGTTTACTTCGAGGTTCAGTTTAAAATCTTTGAGCAGGTCGTATTGCCTTAAGAAGCCAATTACGGTAGCTGCATCGTAATCATATTGATGTTTGGAAGGTTCGCAAGGTTTCGGTTCGATAAAGAAAGTGCCTTTAAATCCCTGTTTACGTGCATAGTCTTTGGCCAGATGTAAAAATTGAGCCATATGTTCTTGTTCACGCTTCATGTTGGTGTTCAACAGACTCATGTAACCTTCTCTGCCACCCCAAAAAACATAATTTTCGCCACCCAAGGCAATGGTGGCATCTAGGGCTGCCTTTACCTGCGCACCGGCATGGGCCAATACATTGAAATCAGGGTTGGTGGCTGCACCGTTCATGTAACGTTCATGACTGAACAAGTTTGCTGTGCCCCAAAGCAGCTTTATCCCACTTTCGGACTGCTTTTGCTTGGCATAAACGGTTAATTCCTGTAAGCGACGCTCATTTTCGGTTAGATCGTTGGTGTAATCAACTACATCTACATCGTGAAAGCAGTAGTAAGGCAACTGCATTTTGGTCATGAACTCAAAAGCCGCATCCATTTTGTCTTTGGCACGTTCTACGGCATCTTTTTTCTCATCCCATGGGAAAATATGCGTAGGTACGCCAAAAGGATCTGCTCCGCTTCCAGTAAAAGAGTGCCAATAGGCACAAGCAAATTTAAAATGCTCGGCCATGGTTTTCCCGGCCACCACTTTATTGGCATCGTACCATCTAAATGCCAAAGGATTGTCGCTTTGTAGACCTTCGAATTGGATTTGTTCAATCCCTTTAAAAAATTCCTTTTCTCCTTTTACTACTTTCATGATGTTCGTGTTTATATACTTATTTCAAAGCCTGTTTCAGCAAGGTTTTCCACTCTTGATAAATAGGCTCATATGCTTGCTCGTTTTGGGGTTCGATGTATTCGAGTAATTCGTGTTTCCTGAAAGCATCTGCCGGACTCGAAAAAATACCTGCGCCAATGCCAGCTCCTAAGGCTGCACCAACACTGCCATTGTTTTCATAAAGCTCTACCGGAATTCCGGTTACATCAACAAAGGTTTGGGTAAATGTTTCGCTTAAAAACAGGTTGGTTTTACCGGCTCGGATTACCTTAGGCTGCATGCCGTTTTCACGCATGATGTCTAATCCATACCTAAAAGAAAAGGCGATGCCTTCTTGTACAGCTCTAAAAATATGCATTTGGTTGTGCAGGTTAAGGTCGATGCCCAGCAATTGTGCACCCGTATACTGATTGTTTAACATTCGCTCTGCGCCATTGCCAAATGGCAAAACTTTTAACCCTAAGCTGCCAATAGGCGCCTGTGAAGCCAGTTGGTTCAATTCTGAATAAGTTGAAGCAGGTGCAAAAGTCTGTTTGGCCCAGCGGTACATGCTGCCCGTGCCATTAATGCAAAGCAATACGCCGGTGTATTTTTGTTCCTGTGTATAGCTTACATGGGCAAAGGTATTGACCCGCGACTGCAAGTCATAGACGAGTTCGTTGCCCACCCCGTAAATAACACCAGAAGTACCCGCAGTAGCCGCTACCTCGCCAGGCTGAAGCACATTTAAAGAAAGTGCGTTGTTAGGCTGATCGCCAGCTTTATAGGCAATTGGAATAGCAGGACTGAGTCCTAAAAGCTCGGCAACATCATTTTTTAGCAAGCCATGGACCGAAAACAATGGCCTGATTGGCGGAATGAGTTCGGGAGAGAAGTCATAGTGCGTTAACAGTTCCTTTGACAATTCATTGTTGTGAAAATCCCAAAATATGCCTTCTGATAGGGCCGGGATGCTGGTCGTAATCTCTCCAGTGAGCTTCATGGCAATAAAATCGCCGGGAAGCATAATTTTATCGATTTGTGCATAAATGGCGGGTTCGTTTTGCTTAACCCAAGCCAATTTGGAGGCGGTGAAGTTGCCAGGTGAGTTGAGCAGGTGTTTTAATGAAAATTCGTGACCAATGCTGTCGAAAGCTTCCTCGCCAAGTTCAACTGCACGGCTGTCGCACCAAATGATACTGTCGCGCAATACCTGTTGCGCTTTGTCTACCACCACTAAACCATGCATCTGATAGGCAATGCCGATGGCTTTGATGGCTTTTGGATTGAACAAGCCCGTAGCATTCAGCTTCAGAATGGCCTGTTGGGTATGTTGCCACCAATCTATGGGCGATTGCTCGGCCCAGCCCGCCTGAATAGATTTAATAGCCGTTTCTTCTTCAGGGTATTGAGCCATTGCCACATGCTTTTGCGTGTGGATGTCAACTACGGCAACTTTAATAGACGAAGTGCCTATGTCAATCCCTAATAAATACATTGAACTATGGTTTTTGATTTGGTTATGCAAACGGTTGCATAAATATAGATCGTAAATTAGGCAATGTCAAATTTTTTCAAAAGTTTTTGATTATAAGGCTGCCCCGAAGCAATTTTCGGTTTTAATGGACCAGGTTTCCTGTAGATTGTCTTTCTACAACTTCTGGCTCTAGTACGATGTGGCTGATGTTGTGGTAAGGATTTTCCTGCTGGATCATTTTAAGGAACAGCTTGGCACATTCGGCTCCCATTTGATTGGCGTGCTGATCGATGGTAGACAGGTTAGGGCTGATGTAAGCCGAAAAGGCCTCGTTGGCAAAACCTATTACACCAATGCTGGGAGGTGTTTCGTTAATTTCTATCAGCTTTTTGATTACACCCAATGCCGTAAAATCATCGCCAGCAATAATAGCATCTGGCTTTTGGTGGCAGCGCATCAACTTTCCTGCTCCAAACCTGCCGTCTTTGATAGAAAGTCCTCCAAAAATAATATGCTCTTCAACAAAGGGCAAGCCATTGGCTTTTAGCGCGGCCTTATAGCCTTTTAATCTTTCGTTAAAAATCCTGATCTGATGTACCGTAGTGATAAAAGCAATGTGTTTATAGCCTTGGTCGATTAAGTGCTGCGTAGCCAAATAACCTGCTTTAAAGTCGTTTAGGGTTACTGTCGGCACCACCAAGTCATCATGAACACGGTCGAAGAGAATGAGTGGCTTGTTCTGTGTAATGATTTCGGCAAAATGCGATACGTCTTCGGTTTCTAATGACATCGATGCAATAATGCCATCTACCTGTGCCTCGAGTAGCGTTCTTACACCGTTGATTTCGTTTTCTACAGATTCGTTTGATTGATAGAGAATTACCCGATAGCCTTTTCCTTTCAAACCTTCTTCTATGCTGTGTATCACGGAAGCAAAAAAATGGGCCTGTACGCTGGGTACGATCACGCCTATAATATGGGTTTTGCCAGATTTGAGGGCCGAAGCCAAACGGTTCGGACTGTAATTTAAACGCTGTGCAGTAGCAATAACCGCCTTACGGGTTGTTTCGCTGATTGCGGGAAAACCACTAAGCGCCCTCGATACAGTAGATACTGTAATGTTAAGCTCTTTGGCAATGTCATATATGGTGGTTTTCTTTTTCAACAAGTTAAAGTAAAGTAAAATCTATGAAACTTTTTAGCAAACTTCTTAAAAAAATAGTCGCCTTTTTGAGCTGGTTTTTGTGGGTTAAATCCAATTAATGCAACCGATTGCAAATTGCCAACTAGATTTAACTAAAGATTAAGCTTTTGGATGGCCTGATTTTTACGGAAGATGTTGATCTTAAATATAAATACCACCTATTGCAAAAACATAAGTCGAATGGGGTAAAAACTATCCATGAAAACAGGGATTTATGAGAAATGTCTTGCAACTTATAGTTAAAAATTGCTATTATTAGGTACTATTAACTTCCTCAACTAATGACTAAACAAATCAAGCTCCTCCTTTTGATGGGCTCACAGGTATTTGTGCTCAATGCCATTTATGCCCAAAATCGGCAAGTCGATACGGGCAATGTGGCCCTAAACAAAGTCGAAGCTTTGTTTCTTGGGGCTGTTAAGCAACAATCGCTGCTCTATAATGGCAAATTATACCAAACTTATGGCTCAAATGTAGAAGGCTTGGCTACCTTCATGAATTTGGGCCTCGAAAACGGCGACGTAACCTATAATAATGTTCGTTACAGCAACGTACCCCTTCAATACGATTTATATATAGATAAGGTAGTATCGGTTTTATACGATCAACGCTCTATGTTCAGCCTCAATAGCGAACAGGTAAAGGACTTTTACATCAAAGACCATCATTTTGTTTTTTTGAATGTAGACAGTAGCGGCTTGGCAAGCGATATCAAAACAGGTTTTTTTGAGGTAATCCATGATGGAGGAATTAAGATCTACGCCAAACGCCTCAAAAAACTGCAGTTCACCACAAATAAAGAGGTGCCTTATTATTTCAATCCCAAAACCAGTTATTTTTTATGGAGGGACAACAAGTATAATGAATTTAGCAGCGAAAGCGCCTTGCTCAACTTGTTTAAAGACAAAAAGAAAGAGCTTAAAGAGCAGCTATCTGCCAATAAGGTGAAATACAAGGATAATCCTGAACAGGCAATGGCCATTATAGCCAGTTATTATGAAAGCTTAACCAAATGATATGCGGATTATTTACTTATTAACCTGTTTTTTCCTTTTGTTGAGTTCAATAACGGCTATGGGCCAAAATGGAGCCAATAAAATAATCAATGTAGATTTTTCGCAGGCCAAAATCAAAGAAGTGGTTAGCGACCTTGAACAAAAGACCGGAGTGCATTTTTATTATGACGAGGTGCAGCTTGACAGCTTAAGGTTTACGGTAAAGGTCAATCAAAAGCCCCTCGACTTTATATTGGGGCAACTATTTGAAAACACCAATTGCTACTTTGCCATTTATAAGAATACGGTTTTCCTAACTAAAAGCAATGCAATAAGCTTAGTCCCAGTTAATGGGGCTCAGGTCGCTCCTGTTGCTCCTGTCTTAGCTAATACTGGCGGACAAACCATACAAGATGCGGGTACACCCAATAAGTTGTACGTGGTAGGCATCAAAAGCGGTGCATCAAAGAAAACTACGGTTACGCTAACGGGGTTTTTAAAGGAGGTCTCAGGCAAGCCTATTGCCGGCGCCAGTGTGGCAACCGCAAATCCAAAGGTAGAATCTGTTTCAAATCAATCGGGATTTTATAGCCTCACGTTGCCAAAAGGACAACATGTGTTAGTTATAAAAGCGCCAGGCAAGAATGAAACCCAGCGCCAAGTGTTGCTCAATAGCGATGGACAGTTGAATATCGAAATGCGCGATCCGGTACATACGTTGCGCGAAGTAGAAATTACAGCCACCAAAGCCTCCAATACAAAAAGTGTAGAGATGGGGGTAAGCAGGCTTGATCTGAAAGCCATTAAAAAAGTGCCCTCTTTATTTGGAGAACCAGATATTTTGCGCGTGATTTTAACTTTGCCGGGTGTACAAACCGTAGGCGAGGCCACCACTGGCTTTAATGTGCGTGGAGGTTCTACAGATCAAAACCTCATCTTGCTAAATGATGCTACCATTTATAATCCATCGCACTTTTTTGGGTTTTTCTCTGCTTTCAATCCAGATATTGTAAAGGATGTAGAACTCTATAAAAGTACCATCCCTGAGAAATTTGGTGGCCGTTTATCGTCAGTACTCGAAGTGACGAATAGAGAAGGCGATAAGAAGAAGTTTACGGGCTCTGCAGGTATTGGCATTATTACCAGCAGGTTAAATATCGAAGGGCCTATAGACAGTGGTAAAACTTCGTTTATTTTTGGGGGTCGGGTTACCTATTCTAATTGGCTGCTCAAGCTCTTGCCTGATGATTATAAAAACAGCAAGGCTTCTTTCTACGACCTTAACCTGGGCATTAATCATCAGTTTAACGAAAAGAACGAACTTTCTTTCTCTGGATACTACAGCAAGGATGCCTTTAAGCTCAACAGCGATACTAATTATAATTACAGCAATAAAAACGCATCCATCAAATGGAAGCATGTATTTAATCCGCAATTGAGCAGTTCCTTTACTTTAGGTGCCGACCGTTACGAATATCAAATCAAGAGCGATGCCAATCCTGTAAATGCCTATGGATTGAGTTTTGATATCAATCAGTTTAATTTTAAATCGGATTTTACCTATAATTTGAGCGCACAGCACAAGCTTAATTTTGGACTTTCTTCTATCTATTACAAACTACATCCAGGATCTTATCGCCCTGTGGGTGGCGCTTCTTTGGTTACCGAAGATATTGTGCCTGGCGAACAGGCATTAGAGAGTGCTTTGTACCTTGGCGATGAGTTTAAGGTAAGCGAGCAGTTTTCGGTGAATGCAGGTATCCGCTATTCTATTTATAACTATTTGGGGCCACAAACCGTGAACAGTTATGCGCCAAATCTGCCGGTTACCGAAGACAACCAGACGGGAACAACCAGCTATGGCAAGAATAAGCTGATTAAAACCTATCAAGGGCCTGAGTTCAGGATTTCGGCCCGTTACAGTTTGGCAAGCAATCTTTCCATTAAGGCGGGATACAATACTTTGAGGCAATATATTCACCTCTTATCCAACACTACAGCAATTGCACCAACAGATATTTGGAAGCTCAGCGACCCTAACATCAAGCCTCAATTGGGTGAGCAGGTTTCTTTGGGCTTGTACAAAAACATCAACACTAAAAGCATAGAAACTTCGGTAGAGGTTTATTACAAAAAATTGAAAGACTACCTCGATTATAAAAGCGGAGCAAACCTGGTGCTGAACCATCACATCGAAACCGATGTAATCAATACCAAGGGCCGTGCTTACGGAGTGGAGTTTTTGCTGAAAAAGAATGCCGGAAAACTAACAGGCTGGATGAGCTATGCCTATTCGCGCACCGAGCTTAAAATGACCGACGAAAACAATGGGCCAATTGTTAATTCGGGCAATTACTATCCGGCAAACCAAGATAAGCCCCATGCCTTTAATTTTACGGGAAACTATGCCTTTAAACAAAGGTACCATATCTCGCTTAACGTAACTTATAGCACCGGTAGGCCAATCACCCTGCCTATTGCCAAGTATTATTATGCAGGTAGCGAACGTGTTTATTATTCAGAAAGAAATGCCTATCGTATTCCTGATTATTTCCGTACGGATCTTTCTTTTAACATCGAAGGCAACCATAAATTGAACCAGACCTTTCACAACTCCTTCACTTTTGGCGTATATAACCTTACAGGCAGAAAAAATGCTTATTCAACTTATTTTACGCAGGAGAACGGGGTAATTAATGGCTACAAGCTGTCTATTTATGCAGCGGCATTGCCTTTTGTGAGCTATAATATCAAATTTTAAACCATGGAAAAGGATCAGTTATTATATCATATGCCTCGTACCAAGCTAGCTGGCTTTTGCCTGTTGTTAGCACTTTGCTTTGTATTTGGGTGTAAAGACAAGTATACACCGGTTTTAGATAACAACGTTACGAATTTGTTGGTTGTTGAAGGATTTATCAATGCTGGGGGCGATTCGACCATCATTAAATTAAGCCGAACCGTTCAGGTAAGCAGCGCAAGCACCTTAAGTCCCGAAACCAATGCTACGGTAAGCGTAGAAAGCGAAAGCAATGAAAACTTTCCCTTGGGCGAGATTAAGGCCGGTGTTTACAGCGCTTTGCCCCTAAGCTTGAATGCCAGCAAAAAGTATAGGCTAAAAATAAGAACCAGCAATGGTTCAACCTATCAATCTGACTTGGTAGAAGTGAAGTTATCGCCAGTGATTGATAAAATAGGCTGGTCGGCCAAATCAAACGGCCTACAGATTTATGCCAATACACACGACGCCAGCAAAAAATCTATCTATTACCGTTGGGAATTTGAAGACAGCTGGATTTTTTTCGCCAAGTACCGTTCGCAGCTGATCTATAGGCCCGGTAGCGGGGGGCTGGATAGCCGCGGACAATTGGAAGATATCTACAAATGCTGGTCTAGCGGTATTTCTACAAGAATTGCATTGGGTTCTTCGGCCAAGCTCAACGACGATGTGATTAACGAAGGTCAGGTACTACTGATTCCGCCTACTTCAGAAAAACTGTCTGAAACCTATAGTATATTGGTAAAGCAATATGTGCTCACTAAAGAGGCTTATGCTTTTTGGGATAACCTCAGGAAAAATACTGAAAGCTTGGGTTCTATTTTCGATGCCCAGCCATCGCAACTCACTGGAAATATCCACAATGTGGCCAATGCCGCAGAGCCTGTGCTGGGCTTTATCAGTGCGGGTAGCGTGCAAAAGCAGCGCATTTTTGTCAATAAAAGCGATTTGCCTAACTGGACGCCTACCTATCCCTACAATACCTGCGTGGCGCCAGATATTGTGCGAACCGGTGGCGAAGAGAGGTTTAGAGACGGAACGCTTATTCCGTTGGAATATGAATATGTTGGCGGCGTGCCGATAGGAACCCGCGCTGCTTCGAGAGAATGTGCTGATTGTACCATTAGAGGAACCACAAAAAAACCATCATTTTGGCCATAAGTATTGAAATATGAATAGAATATACCCTAGATTAATTCTTGTAGTACTTTTTGCCACGGTACAATTTACAGTAAAGGCACAGGTGCTCAATACCGTGCGCAATGCTTTTGATGCTTATCAGCAAAATCATTTGCAAGAAAAACTGTTTGTGCACACAGACAAGGAAAAATATATAGGTGGCGAATTGTTGTGGTTAAAAATCTATGATGTAAATGCGGGCAACAATCAGCCGATCACTTTAAGTAAAATAGCTTATGTAGAGGTTTTGGAAGCAAATAACCAGCCTTTGGTACAGGCGAAGGTAATGCTGGATCAAGGTAGAGGAAGCGGTTCGATTATGCTTCCGGCCGAATTGACTACCGGTGCCTATAAATTGAGAGCTTATACCAATTGGATGCAGAATTTTGGACCCGCTTCGTTTTTCGAAAAGCAATTGGTACTGATTAATCCACTGGAAAACAAAAGCAGGCAACAAAACGAAAAGGCAGGTACAGACCTGCAGTTTTTTCCAGAAGGTGGCGATATGATTGAAGGACTGCCCGCTACAATTGCATTTAAGGCTTTAGGTGCAGATGGTAAGGGCAAGGCCTTAAAAGGAGCGGTAATCAACCAGAAGAACGACACCGTTGCCAGGTTCGAAACCCTGAAATTTGGAATGGGCCGATTTGCCTTTACGCCACAGGCTGGCCAAAATTATAAAGCAGTAGCAAGTTTAGGGAATGAAAAGATCGTAAAAGACCTGCCGGCTGCCAAAGCGCAAGGCTATGCGCTGATGCTAGAAGATAAAGATGCTGGACAATTGAATTTAACCATCAGTACCAACCTCAACGTTAACGAAGTTTATCTCTTTGTGCACAATGGCCAAACTACTAGCTTAGCCGAATTGGCTCCTGTAAGTGGCGGAAAAGCATCGATCCAGATTGACAAGGCAAAACTTGGTGATGGATTGGCTCATTTTACTGTTTTTGATGCCAACGCACAAGCTGTGGCAGAGCGATTGTATTTTAAAAGACCCAGCCAAAAGCTAAAACTCGATGCCAAAAGCGATTTGTCGGTTTATGAGCAACGCAACAAGGTGAACATCGATTTTATCGCTCAAAACGAAGCTGGCAAAGGCATTGGGGCCGATGTATCGGTCTCGATCAGGAGATTGGATTCTTTGCAAGGCCTAGACCTGCAGGATATCCAAAGTTATTTATGGCTGAGTTCTGAACTAAAGGGCGCTATCGAATCTCCAGGCTATTATTTTCAGGACGGAAACAACGAAGCCAATACCGCGTTGGATAATTTGTTGCTGACCCAGGGCTGGCGCAGGTTTGCTTGGCCAGAGCTAATGCAAAAAGGCCTGCCTACTTTTAAATTTACTCCCGAATTGCAAGGCCATCTCCTTAGTGGCAAGCTCAGCAAAAATGGAGCTGCGGTAAAATATACCAACGTTTATTTGAGCATTCCTGCCAAGGGGCGTCGCTTTTATGAAAGCCTTAGCGATGTTAATGGCAACTTTACCTTTAATGTGCCCTATTTGTACGGAACAAATGAGCTGGTGATCCAAACCGATAGAACAGATACTACTTCGTTAATTTCGATAGCCAATCCTTTTGCCGAACAATTTACCAGCACTATAACATCCGGTTTTCAGTTGCAGAACAGTGCAAGCGAAGATCTTGAGCTATATAATTTGAGCACACAGGTGCAAAATAGTTTCTCGGCCCAGCAGCTTAGGCGTTTTTATGCTGCTGCTATTGATACAAGCCGTTTTTATGGCAAACCGTTTAGAACCTATTTTTTAGATGATTATACTCGTTTTAGAACCATGGAGGAAACCTTGAGGGAATACACTACACAGGTTTTCGTGTCTAAAAACCAAGGAAAATTTAACCTGAGGCTGTTGGGAAGCGATGTAGCTTTAAACGACAACCCATTGGTGCTCTTAGATGGCGTTCCCTATTTCGATATGAACAGGGCGATGGACATTGACCCTAATAAGATTCAAAAATTTGACATCGTTCCAGAAGCTTATTTTTATGGTTCTTCGGTTTTTCAGGGACTGTTGAGCTTTAGCAGTTTTAAAGCCAGTTTGGCCAATATCGATATCAACCCCAATGCAGTGGTGCTAGACTATGATGGGATGCAGCAGCAACGGGAGTTTTATGAGCCTAAATATGAAAATGCCACGCAGCAGCAAAGCCGGATTCCCGATTTTAGAAATGTACTTTATTGGTCGCCTTCGGTTTATATAGATAGCCAAGGTAAAGGCAGGGCAGAATTTTACACCTCTGATTTACCGGGAACATACATTGGAATTATTAACGGCCTGTCGCAAACTGGCATACCTGGAACAGGGACCTTTACTTTTCAGGTAAAAGCCAAGTAGGCAAAATACCGATTATTAGGTATTTCTTAAGCTGTCGATTTGCAATAACTTGTGCCTTTGTACAAGTTGATTATGGCTAAGCAACAGTTGCTGTTCCTCATTTTCTCTTTTTGGAGCTTTTTGGGCTTTGCCCAGCAAGCAAAAAACAGCATTTCTCCCATTATTCAGAAAAGCCATGCCGATAAGATCGAATACTTCGATTTTTGGAATGAAAAGCACTTGCTTTTATCAGCTAGCAAGCATGAGGTAATTTTATGGAATACCCAAACCGGTATGCAGCTGCGCGCTATCCCTTTGCCCTATAATGTGGTTGGCGCAAGCTTTTGCAAGGAGGGCAACGAGATTGCGGTGTTGCTTTATGAACACGCAAAAGATGCCTCGCTTCGTTTTTTCGATTCCCGCACAGGAAAGTCCTTAGATACACTGGCTTATTACACCAAGAGTTTTAACGATGTTTATTACAAAACATTTGATCGTTTAGAACGCAACAAAATCGGTACAGAATTGCTTTTGAAGGCCTTTGATGAGGTGTTTCTGGTAGATGCCCTGAAGAAAGCCAAAACTGCAAAATTTAAATTGCCGGATTATAACGCTAAATTCGCCTTTACCGCAAAACCTGGGCATTATTTGATGGCCTATAAACAGGATGCCCAACATAAACTGGCATTAATAGATGATAAAGGCATAATTGTTAAAGAATCAAAACCTTTAGCCGAAGAAAGCCGATCCATAACCACAAATGGAAAAACAGCTTATGTGCTAGGGAAAAGCGGACGTATCAGGATTTTTGCGGAAGACTTGACCTTAAAAGACAGTATCCTTGCCGAAACCAAAGCCAGCATGTATACCGAGCTCAAGATGAGACTGAGCGACGATGAACAGCATCTCGTCGTGCCCTTAAACGACAACGCAATAGTTTATAGTTTGGTTCAGCAAAAATGGATCAACAAAGCCATGAGCAGTTACGAACCTGTTGTTGCGATTGCTGCCGATGCCAGTCAGTTGGCAAAGCTGGGCAAGAACATAGAATTTGTTCAGGCAGCTACAGGCAAGAAGATATTGGAACAGGATGCGATGGCCTCTACCTTACGCGGATTGAGTTTTTCGCCAAAGGGAAACGTACTTACTACAAGCAACAGTTCTTCTTTTTCTACATTTAGCCGTGGTATCAACTTGCATAATGCGGCGCAATTTGAGCAAAACGTAGCAGTAGAAAGCTGGATTTCTGATTCATTGGTGCTTTGCATCAAACAGGAATACCTAAATACAGGCGATTCGAAACATAGTGTACAGATCAGGAATATTTATTCGGGTAAAGTGCATCAATCGATCAGCAAAGAAGGCTATGCCATTAGTTCGGCGTCCATATCGCCCGATGGCAAAACATTGGCTTTCTTGTCGCCCTTAAAATACCGTTTGTTTATCGCTACCGGACCAAATTTTACGGACGTAAAAGCAATTGAGCTCAAGCAAATAACCAATACCAAAATATTGTTCTCCCCAAATTCGAAGTACCTCGCTCTCGGTGGCGAACAGGCGATCAAGGTTTACGACCTCGAAAGCAAAAAGTGGATCGTTGGAAAAGACGAACTTTCGGGCTACGGCATCACCGAATTGGCATTTACCCCAGATAGCAAGGCCTTGTGGTATGAGTACAGCGATTTCCATGAGAAAGGCGTAGGAATCAATTATATCGGCTTTCAATTGAAAAGCTTTGATGTGGCTACTGGAAGCTCTTCTCTCAAAATGAAACTGCTGAACGGTCCAATAGGCGATATTAAATTCAATACGGCCAATAGCCTTGTATGTTTGGCTTACCTCGATGGCTTGGTAGAGCTGAGAAAAATAGCGGATACAAGTTTAATCTTTGGTAGAAAACTGCACAGCGGGGTAGTGGGCGAAGTGATTTTCCATCCCAACAACAAGTGGCTGTTTACCTCAGGCGATGACAATCAATTGTCTGTACTCGATTATGAAACAGGTAAAATTGTGCTCAAAGCAGTTCAGCTCTATGCCAACGGTAAATCGGGGATTGCCCTTTTTGAACCGAATAATTATTACATGGTGCCGGCTAACAACGTTTCAGGCTTGCATTATGTACAGGAATTCAATACCTATTCTTTTAAACAGTTCGATTATAGGTTTAATCGGCCGGATAAAATATTGCAAGCACTCAAAAGTCCAGATACGGCATTGATCAGTTCCTATCGAAAAGCCTATGAAAAACGCATCAAGAAATTGGGCATCGATACCAGTCTTTTTACGGCGAATTACAGTGTGCCACAGGCAGATTTTGCCAATAGAAACCAAATTGCCTTCGAGCAAAAAGCCAGTCAATTGAATTTGCAGATAAAGGCTGGCGATATGGAACTTCCATTAGACCGGCTGAATATTTGGGTTAACGAAGTTCCGGTGTATGGTTTGAAGGGAATCAATCTCCAAGCTGGCAAAAGAAAAAATATCGATACGCTGATCTCAGTAGCCCTGAATAACGGGACCAATAAAATAGAAGTTTCGGTAATTAATGCCAGTGGTATAGAAAGTTATCGCTTGCCCTTATTGGTGAACTATAGTCCGACAGAAAAAATACCAGGGAAGCTGTATTTTGTAGGCATTGGCATCAATAATTTTGAACAGCAGAGCCATAACCTGCAATGGAGCGTAAAGGATATTAGAGACTTGGCCGCAAAACTGAAAGAAAAATATGCCGCCCAGCTAGAAATTGATACGCTTTTTGATGAACAGGTTAGCAAGGCTGCGGTTTTAGCCATTAAGCAAAAACTTAAGCAGAGCAAGGTTGACGACAAGGTAATTGTGGCCTACTCTGGCCATGGATTGTTGAGCGATCAATATGATTATTTCCTTTCAACTTATAAAGTAGATTTCAATAAGCCTGAAAAGGAAGGCCTATCTTATGATTCGTTTGAAGATTTGGTAGACAATATCCCCTCACGGCAGAAGCTGGTGCTGATTGATGCCTGCCACAGTGGCGAAGTAGATAAGGAAGAACTGCAACAATTAAATCAGGCACAAGTCCAATTAGCCAACAATGGCGTACAGGCTAATGCTGATCAAGTAAGTAAGGGCATTAAAGTAATCAATACAGGCAAAAATGGTAAGGTTGGAATGAAAAACAGCTTTGAACTGATGCAGGATCTGTTTGCCAATATCGGCAAGGGCACTGGGGCTACCATTATTTCGGCTGCCGGTGGCATGCAATATGCCTTGGAGAAAAACAGCCTCAAAAACGGGGTTTTTACCTATAGTATTTTAGAATACATGCAGCAACGCAGTTCTACCGGCATTAAGGATTTAAAGAAAAGGATAAACGAAAGGGTGGTCGAATTGACCTCGGGCATGCAACAACCCACTTCCAGATCGGAGAATAATGTAGTAGATTGGAAAGTTTGGTAGGCTTTTTGGATTATTTATACACAAGCCTTATGCTTGAAATAGAGCTAAAATAAAGATAGCCTAGCCGAAGGAATTTTGAAGAAAACAAATGAGTAGCTTATCTTCGCTTTAAGTAAGTCAATCCGAACCAATTAAATGAAATCCCCATGAGAAAGTTATTGCTGTTTTTCCTTTTCGTTAGTTTATTGTTGAACGCTAATGCGCAAACCGACCCATTTATTAATGAGATCAACTATTTTAAAAAGCAAGACAGCCTTAACTTCCCGCCAAAAAAGGCCGTTCTCTTTATTGGCAGCTCAACCTTTACCAAATGGAAAGATGTACAGGACTATTTTCCCGGGCATACCATTATTAACCGAGGTTTTGGCGGTTCGTCATTGCCCAATGTAATTCAGCATGTTGGTGATATTGTGTTTCCCTACAAGCCAAAACAGGTGGTAATTTATTGCGGAGAGAACGACTTTACGGGAGGCGACCAAGTTACAGCAAGTATCGTAACAGAACGCGTAAAGCAATTGATCGATCTCATCAGGACTAAATACCCGCGAGTACCTATTGCCTATATTTCTATTAAGCCAAGTCCTTCCCGACTAAAATATCAGCCTAAAATGATTGAAGCTAATCAAATGATTGCCGAAATGGTGAAAAAGATGAAGAAAGTCACTTTTATCAATACCTACAATTCGATGCTCAATGCCGATGGCAGCATTATGCAGGATATTTTCCTATCGGATAATTTGCACATGAATGCGAAGGGTTATGCCATCTGGCAAAAAATAATGGAACCTTACTTAAAGTAGGCAGTTAGCAGTTTTCAGGAGGCAGTTTATAATTTAACCGTAAGGCGAAGTTTTCAAAAAGAATAAAAGCGTTCGTCATTGCGAGGAACGAAGTAATCTCTTTCAATAGGTTCTTAGTTTTTGGCTGTCTGCTTAACCACAAAGTAAGTTCTCGGTACTCTTAGTGTCTTGGTGGTTCACCTCACTAGGTGTGCTTTGTTTTTATGTGGTAAACACGCTACACGTAGTCCTTCTTTTTCATAATGGCTAAATAACCAATGTCTCCTCAAAATCATAATCAGCAAAAAGATTTGTAAAATTATACCAATCGGTATATATTTGTATCGTCAATTCAGCATCATCATGTCAAAGGCAGAGCGAACAAAAGCTTATATCATTGAAAAAACCGCGCCAATCTTTAATAAAAAAGGATTTGCAGGTACTTCTTTGGCCGACATGACCGAAGCCACAGGATTAACCAAGGGCAGCATCTACGGTAATTTTGCCAATAAAGACGAAGTAGCCTTGGCTGTTTTCGATTATAACTTTAAGAGGGTGAGCTCGGCAATTGGTCGCGAAATGGCCAAGAGGACAAAAGCAAAAGAAAAGTTGATGGTATTTGCCGAGTTTTATTCACAGGTTTTCGAACCGCCATTAGATGCAGGTGGCTGTGCGGTACTCAATACCGCGGTAGAATCAGATGATACGCATGCGGGTTTAAAAAAGAAGGCCAGTCAGGCAGTTTTATCGTGGAAGGCCAACATTGTGCAGGTAGTAGAGCAAGGCATCGCCAATAATGAATTGAGCAAAACATTAAATCCAGAACAAGTTGCATTAACCATTATTGCCTTATTTGAAGGTGGGATCATGATTGCCAAATTATTGGAAAGCAAAACAGCAATGAAACTGATTATGGATTCGATGCGAAAAATGATCGAAGGGCTGAGCTAAATTTTTTTAACCTAAAATATACCAATTGGTATTAAATTATGAAAAGAACGAAACAAATTACTTGGGAAGATCCGGCACCAGGCGCCAAACAAGCCTTGCAAATGAATGGCATCGATTACCTTAAAGCCATGAGTGCAGGTCAGCTGCCTTTGCCACCACTGTTATACACGCTTGATTTTCAGGTTGGAGAGCTTAAGCCTGGCAACGTATCTTTTTCTTTTGTACCTCAAGAATTTCATTATAACCCAATAGGATCGGTACATGGCGGAGTGATTTCGGCCATATTGGATTCGGCCATGGGCTGCTCGTTGCATAGCTTGCTCGAAGCGGGAAGGGCCTACACCACTTTAGAACTGAAGGTAAATTTTTTAAAGGCGGTAACCATTCAAACCGGAGAATTGCAGGCAGTAGGAAAGGTCATTCATTTGGGCGGACGTACGGCTTTAGTGGAAGCACAATTATTGGATGATAAAGGTCAGGTGTATGCGCATGCCACCAGTACCTGTATGATCTTTAAATTTTAAGAAACAATTAAAAATCAGAATAAAATGAAAACAACAAACAACACCATATTAATTACCGGCGGCAGTGCTGGCATTGGTTTCGAATTTGCCAAATTATTGATTGAAAACGGCAACAAGGTGATCATTATCGGCAGGGATCAAAACCGATTGGATGAAGCTGCTCAAAAACTGGGCAAGGTAACGGCCATCAAGGCTGATGTAAGCAACGCATTGGATGTAGAGCAGTTGGTGGCTACGCTGAAACAGGATTTTCCAGAACTGAATATTGTGATCAATAATGCTGGCAGTGCTTTTTATTACAGCTTGAACGACGACCAACAAAACACTTTTGACAATGCATCGACCGAAATGTTGACCAACTATTTGGCCATTGCTAGGCTGAACCAATTGCTGTTGCCTGTGTTAAGGACACAAGAAGAAGCAGCCATTGTAAACGTATCGTCGATAGTGGCTTATGTACCTGGAGCCAGCTTGCCTACCTATTCGGCCAGTAAGGCAGCGCTGCATTCGTACAGCAAATCGCTGCGCATGACTCTAGAGAATACACCGGTTAAAGTTTTTGAAGTCTTGCCTCCATTGGTAAATACCACTTTCTCGGTAGAAATTGGTGGAGAGAATGGCATCCCGCCATCGGTAGTTGCCGATGATTTATTAAACGGCTTGGCCAACAATGAATTTGAGATCAGGGTAGGTGATACGGCAAAAATCTATGAGCTTTTCCTATCTTCGCCCTCTGAAGCACTAAATGTAATGAATGCCAAAAGAGCCGAACAGCTCGATTCGATCAGTTAGTTTGCTGATTGGATTCATTTGCAGATAGGGTTTTGTCAATAAAACACATTTTATGAAAAGAGTAGTTGTAACCGGGCTTGGAGCCATTACGCCTTTAGGCAACACGGTAAACGAATTTTGGGAAAATATCTTGGCAGGAAAAAGTGCTGCCGGCCCAATTACAAAATTCGACAGTTCGAAATTTAAAACACAGTTCGCCTGCGAGGTAAAGGATTTCGGCATTGAAGCCTATCTTGATAAAAAAGAAATCAAGAAGTACGATATGTTTACCCAATACGCCATTGCAGCCAGTGATCAGGCCATTACAGATGCCGGGCTGGACTTTGGACAAATGACTGAAGAAGAGCGCTATGATGTTGGCGTGATCTGGGCTACCGGAAACGGAGGCATCAGCACCTTCGAAAATCAGTTGAAGGAATTTAACGGGGGCGATGGAACACCTAGGTTCAATCCTTATTTTATTCCGAAAATGATTGTTGATATCGCTGCGGGTGTAATTTCAATCCGCCATAAGTTGTATGGACCAAACTATTGTACTGTTTCGGCCTGTGCCTCTTCTAATACGGCCATCATCAATGCCTTCGATACCATTAAAATGGGCAAAGCCAAGATTATGGTTGCCGGTGGTTCTGAAGCTGCGATTACCGAGGCTTCGGTGGGAGGCTTTAATGCCGCACAGGCCCTGTCAAAAAACAATGAAGATCCGCAAGGTGCTTCACGTCCTTTTGATAAGCTACGCGATGGTTTTGTGATGGGCGAGGGTGCAGGTGCATTGATTTTGGAAGATTTAGATCATGCTTTGGCCAGGGGTGCTAAAATTTATGCCGAACTGGTAGGTACTGGCATGGCAGCCGACGCTTATCACCTTACGGGTACACACCCAGAAGGCTTGGGCGCCGCCTTGGGTATGAGCAAAGCCATTAAAGAAGCCGGCATCGAACCAAAAGATATCGATTATATCAATGCGCACGCTACTTCAACCGGTATAGGCGATATCAGCGAATTGGTAGGTATGAAACGTGTATTTGGCGATCACCCTGTTAAGGTAACTGGTACCAAATCTATGACTGGACATTTATTGGGCGCAGCTGGTGCGATAGAAAGCATCATTTCGGTACTTTCTGTACAGAATGATGTTATTCCACCAACGATTAATACCACTGAGTTGGACGAGGCTGTTCCTGCAGGATTGGAAATTGTATTGGGCAAGGCACTTTATCAGGAAGTGAATTATGCACTGAACAATACCTTCGGTTTTGGAGGCCACACGGCGACCAGTCTCTTTAAAAAGTATAAAGGTTAAATAAAAGTTCATTAGCTGATCAGTTCATTGGTGTTGGTGGCTGAGAACTGAAAACTGTGAATTGTGAACTGAAAACTGCCTTCAATTAATTTTGGAGGCAGTTTTTTATTTTAGATAAGAGGCTGTCTATTTCAAAAGGCTTAGCCAAAAAGTCGTTGGCCCCGGCACTTTCTGCTGATCGTTGCAGGTCGTTGCTGGCCGAGATCAAAATAACGGGAATATTCTTGGTCTTTTCGTCGGTTTTTAATTTCTTGCACAGTTCTCTGCCATCAGAACCCGACATCCAGATGTCAAGCACATAGATATCCGGCAGTTCGCCATCAAAATTCAAAACCGTATTTCCGTTTAAGGTAGTGCTTACTTCATAGCCTTCCATCTCTAACATCATGCCTATCGCATCTAAAATTCCGGGATCGTCATCGGCAAGTGTTACCCTTTTGTTTTTACTGTTCATCAGGTTGTATTTTTGGCTTGGTTTAATAATCGTTTGTACGTGTTCTCGGAATAGAGAAACAAAATTTAGAGCCTTTGCCTTCCTGGCTGCTTACCCAAATTCTGCCACCTTCCCGCTTAATAATTTCAGATGATATAAACAGTCCCAAGCCAAGGCCTGGAAAAGTATGCTGCATATTGCCGCTTACCCTATAAAACTGCTCAAACACCTTGTTGAGCTTGTCTTCTGCTATTCCAATGCCAAAATCCTCTACACAAACCACAATGTTTTCGCCCTCAATGCTGCTGTGCACTACAATTTGTTCGGCATCTGGCGAGTATTTAATGGCATTGGTAATCAAATTGGTGACCACTTGGCTTAGCCTTTCCCTATCAGCAAAAACAAGCCCTACTTCCTGTAGGTTTTCACTGATCTGGTGTTTTTCTGAGGTGCGTTGTAGTTCTTCAATGGCAAAATGCATCATTTCGTTAAAATCGAAATAGGCATGGTTGTATTGCAGCTTGCCAGAGTTTACCTTGGTTACGTCCAATAAATCGCCAATTAAACTGGTCAAGCGGTTCAGTTGGGCATCCATCTTTCTCATCAGCCCCGCTTCAACGATATCTCCTTTTTTTAGCAGCATCCTTTCCAATACCTGCCCATAGGCCTTGATACTGGTTACCGGCGTTTTGAGCTCATGGCTGGCAATGCCGATAAAATCGTCTTTTTGCTGTTGGAGCTGCTTCGTCTCGCTTATATTTAATGATACGCCAATAAAGCTGATAGGGTTGCCTTGCTCGTTGTATAAAGCCTTGCCCGATTCCTTGATCCAGTGAATGGAATGGTCTTTCCAATGGATCTGGTACTCGGCATCGAAGACGGTGCCATTTAGAATTGCCGAATCTACGGCCTTAACAACCGCTTCTTTTTGGCTAGGTTCTATAAAGTCGAGCAATTGTTCGTAGGTAAGTTCGGTTTCTGATTTGAAGCCATAGTTTTTGCAGAACTGCTCAGACAGTTTTACTTTTTTGGTTTTGAGATCAAGCTCATAAGAACCCAGTTTTCCAGCTTCTAAGGCAATGGCTAAGCGCTGGTTGATTTGGATCAGCTCTTCCTTGGCCTGACGCTGTTGAGTAATATCCATTGCCGTACCCAGCATGCGCAGTGGCTTATGGTCGGCATCGTAGTAGATTTTTCCCTCAACCTTAACCCAATGTATAGACTTGTCTTTCCAAATTACCCGAACTTCATAATAGATCTGCCCTATGTCTAAGGCCCTTCTATGGGCATTTATCCTAATGCCACGATCGTCTGGATGGATTACATTGGCATATTCCGAACGTACAACGTGATGGTCGAAGCCAAAAATCTCATCAAAACGTTCTGAAGTTGCCATTTGCCCGCTGCGCAAGTCTAAATCGAAAGTGCCCAATCCGGCAGCAACCGTAGCCAACCTGGCCCGTTCTTCCGCATCTTGTATCTTCAACCTGTTTTCAAGCATATCGGTAATATCAATGGCTACCACCATAATGCGGTTAATACTGCCATCAACATCCTTTAAAGGCTCATAAACGTAATTGATATAGGTGGTTTCTTTTTTTCCGTTTTTGATAATGGTGATGTTTTGCTCGTTGCCATAATGCGCCACGCCGGTTTTCATCACTTTTTTAAGCACATGTTCAAAGCCTAAAGACTTGGCTTCGGGCAAGGCATCCCACAAGGGCCTTTCTACAAAGTCTTTTCTTGCTTTATCCGCCAGTTTCAGGTAGGTGTCATTCACCTCCTCCACAAAGAAATTTTCCCCTTTCAAAATGATCATGCCTACAGGCGCCTGTAAGATGAGTTTTCTAAAGTTTTCTTCGCTTTCTTTAAAGGCATTTTGGGCAACAATTTCGTCGGTAATATCCTGGAGTGTTCCATTGAGACGATAAGCTACGTTGTCCGCATCAAACAAGGCCTTGCCTCTGGCTTTGACTATCCGCTCTTTGCCAGTTTTGATGTTTTTAAGGGCGTATTGGATGGTGTAATGGCCTCCGGTTTCATGATCTAACGACTTTTGAATGGCTTCCCTAACCTTAGGTAAGTCTTTTTCTGAAACGGCTTGCAGTGCCAAATCAAGATCTATATCTGTCTCTGAATCTAAGCCGAACCATTTTCTTAAACGGTTGTTGCAGGTAAATTTGTTGGTTTGCGGATCAAGATCCCAGGTGCCCAACTCTGCCGCATTAATGGCAAACTCGAGTTCTTTTTTGTTTTGCTGCAGTTCGTTTAATGTATGAATGCTGTTGGTGGTTTCTACAACGGCTACAAATATCCCAGCTACTTTTTCGCTTTCGTCTTTAACGGGGCTATAGCTAAATGTCCAATAAACATCTTCAATCTGTCCGTTTCTGAAAATTGGCAACAAGATATTTTCGCTCCAGGTAGGCTCGCCTTTTTGCAATACATCATTGAGCATATCGCCAATTTCATCCCATATTTCTGCCCAGCATTCTTTGCCAGGCTGTCCCATGGCTTTGGGATGCTTGCCATCATTGCCTAGGCTTTTTCGGTAGGCGTCATTATAAAAACAGATGTATTCTGGTCCCCAAAATAAAAACATGGGAAACTTAGAGTTGATGATAATACTGAGGGTAGTCCGCAAACTTTGCGGCCATTGGGCGATAGGGCCAAGGATGTTTTTGGACCAATCAATAGAGCGTATAAGGGCACCGCATTCGCCACCCCCACTAATGAAACCATCGGTCATGCCAAGCAGTAATTATCTGTTTGTAAGCTAAAAAATGATTATATCTTGATTAAACAAAGAAATGGTTTTTTTGTTGGAGTTAAAAAAATTATTTAGCAAGATAATTAGCTTCGATCGTCAGTTGACCTCAACTACCAAATTTTTAAGTTTTTCTTGTGTGCGGTAGGCATCCCGGCCCAATTTTCTTAACATGCGATAATGGGAGCCCAATGCGCTGATAAAGGTTGGACTTTCGATATAAGGGAGATTGAACTCCAATGCCGTAGCTTTTACAATCTTGCCGATTGCAGGATAATGGATATGGCAGATTTTTGGAAACAGGTGATGTTCTACCTGTCTGTTAAGGCCGCCGCAAAAGAAACCGGCTAGCTTACTGTTTACCGCAAAATTAGCAGTGGTCATCATTTGATGGGCTGCCCAGGCCTCTTCAATGTTGCCATCGGTGTTGGGGTGCGGGAAACTGGTTCCTTCTACCACATGGGCCAACTGAAATACCAAGCCCAATACAAGCCCCTGTGCCAGCTGCATGCTTAAAAAGCCGATCAGGAATTGCCACCAGGTTACATCCAATACAATTAACGGAAGGATAATAAACAAAAAGTAGTACAAAAACTTGAAAAAGAAAAGGTTAAAGTATTCGATTTTCGGGTGGTCGGCAATTTGACAGCCGATTTTGGTCTGGAAAAATTTTTTGTAGTCTTTTCTAAAAACCCACGAAAGCATGGCAAAGCTGTAAAGACCAAATGCATAAACATGTTGAAAGCGTTGGATTTTGTTTACGGGCTCTTTTTCGCAAAAACGGATCAAGCCAGGTGCAACGTCTATATCTTCATCATGCCCCGAAATATTGGTATAGGTATGGTGAACAATGTTATGGCAAATACTCCAAACGTAAGCACTGGCACCGATTAGGCTAAACAGAAAACCAAAACTCTTGTTGATGATCGGCTTGTTGGAAAAGGCCTTATGAATGGCATCATGGCAAATGTTAAACCCTACAAAAGCACCAAAAATGCCTAATAAAATCCCTAGACCCAATAAGACAAGCGGATGCAGGTTAGCCAACAGAATTGTTAAATACAATGAAATAAAGGTTCCTAAAAAGAAAACTGCTTTGACCCACATCGAAGCATTTGCATTTATGCTAAGATTTTGATCTTCGAAATGGTCATCAACACGTTTACGTAGGGTGGCATAAAATGTGGATTTATTGGCATTGGTAAACTTGACTTTCTTTGTCATATTTCGTTTAAAACGTGCTGAGCGTATTTTGTATATTAAGCTAATGTACCTTAATAAACGGCTTATGCACCATGAAACTTGATTTAATTTAAGCGCTTATACTTATGTACGCAAAATGGACAGCAAAAGATGTTCGGATAGGGAAGTTTTAAGCAATGCCATGCTGCTTGGCAAAATTGATGAGCGCGGCTGTGTTTTTAAGTGCAAGTTTGCTTAATATGTTGCGCCTGTGCGTGGTAACGGTAAATTCTGCAATAAATAGTTTTTCGGCAATTTCCCTGCTGCTCATTTCGCTGCAAACCAATCTGATGATTTCGACCTCCCTTTTAGTAAGATGGTGCTTTTTTGTAAACTCGTCTGTAAAAACAGATTTGGCAGTTGTTGAGCTGTCTTCTTCCTCCGGAAAATAGAAACGGCCTTGCTGGGTTTGATCAATGGCGTTAAGAAGGTCGCTTTTAGAGCCGTTTTTGAGTACATAGCCATTGGCACCCATGGCCTTGGTTTCTTTGATCAGCTGCGATTGATGGTAGTTCGAAAGCACGATCACTTTAACCTGCGAATAATTTTCTTTCAGGTGCTTGAGCGTAACCAAGCCATCCATTTTGGGCATGTTTAAATCCAACAATACGATGTCTGGCCTTTTGGTAGCGATTTCCTGTAACAGCACGAGGCCATCATTGGCGTATCCAATAACTTCAAAGCCTTCCAATTCATTAAAAAAGGCAATTAGACCATCAATCAGGATCTGATGGTCGTCTGCAATAAATAGTTTAAGAGTTGCCATTGTTCGGTTCTGTTTTCATATAGCCTGTGGGAATATCAATCACAATCAAGGTGCCTTTACCAGATTGCCCTTCAATGCTGATTTTGCCATCGTAGTAGTCTATTCTGTTGGCCAAAAGCTTAATGCCTTTTCCTTTTTGCTCCTGTGCATCGGCCATGCCCTGGCCATTGTCTTCCACATAAAGGTTAATCGAATCGCTATGTTCTATCAACTGAAAAAAGGCATTGCTGGCTTTGGCATGTTTCACGATGTTTTGGAAAAGCTCCTGTACAATTCGGTAAAAGCTCACCTGAAAATCTTCTGGGTATTTGGCAAGGTCGCCAAAGCCATGGATCAAGTGTTCGATATAGATTTTGCCCGAAGTATTGATGTCTGCAATCAATTGTTCGATGGCCTTGACCAGTCCATATTGCCTAATGGCCACCGGCATTAATTGATGGCTCATTTCACGAACGGTATCGGCAAGGTCGCCTAAAATGCGATTGGCCGTTTCGAGCTTTTCGGGAGCGATGGTCTCTTTTTTTTGAGGGTTTGCCGAAAGATTTAGCCTCACCACCGAAATCATCGACCCTACTTCATCGTGCAGCTGATCGGCAATGCGCCAGCGCTCTTCTTCCTGCGAGGTGGCTAGTGCCTTGATCACTTGGCTGCGGTGTAATTGCTTTAGTCTTTCCATTTCAGTTAAATGAAGCTGTTTAGCCTGTCTGCGTCTTTGGAAGAGTAGGGAGATGACGATAATGCCCGAAACCAAAAGCAAGCCAAGGCAGGTGATGATCCAGTTGTTGCGTTGCCTGTTTTTGGCAAAGCGGAGTGCCTGTAAATCCTTTTGCTGCTGGAAGAGCGTTGCCTTCTGCTTGTCTTTTTCAATTTTGTATTTATAGCTCAGTTCTTTGGTTAGGGCAATCAATTCGTTCTTGTAGCTGAAATCTTTTTGTAATAGAACTTTACTAAACACCGTTGGAGACAAGGAATCGAACCGTTTAAGGTGCAGCTGGTAAGCTTGAAGGTAACGTACGCCAATGGCGCTTGTATTGAGGGGTTTAGGCAATGCATTAGCCAATAGCCTAAAGAAATAGCTGGCACTGTCTTTTTGCAGCTGCTTGCTTTTGAGCTGTGCCAATTGCAATAGGGCGTCGAGGTAAACAATTTCGCGCTTTCCTTTTTGGAATGCCCCAAATAGCAAACTGTAATTTTTAAAGGCCCGCAAATATTGTTGCTGATGCTCCAAATACATTCCCTTGGCCAAAATGATATTGGGTGTAGCCGGCACGCCAAGCTGTTCGAGCTCTCTAAAATACTGGCTGAGCAACTGCGATTGGTTGAGCTTGATTGAGTTAATGAGCAACAGACTTAAAATTTCTGCCTGCTCCTTGGCCGACATCGGCGTATCTGAATAAAGCTCGGTAAGGAGGTTAGCTGCTTTTACATTTTCATCCACACCAAACAAGCCATTTACATAGGCAATTTTAATGTCCCTTTGCTGAGTTGCTGGCGCTGAATGAAGCGCTTTATCAAACATCTGTCGCAAGCCGGTGCTGTTTTTAGTCAAGCCATAGCTTTGGGCCAGCAAGCTGAGGCTATTGACGGCCAGTGTAGGCTTGCCACGGCTAATTGCCGTTGCCTGTTGCTGATAAAAGACCGTTTTTTCCACTTTCCCTAATCGGGCATAAGCCAAAGCCAACTGAGCCTGTGCATAACTGAGCTGGGAGCCATGATATTGAGGCAGCATCGCCTCGGCCTCGGCTAAATAAGTCGCTGCTTTTATGTTTTGGGTATTGATAGCCTGATTTGCCATTTGTAGTCGTTCCTCGAATGGAGAGGCATAAACCTGTCTATTGGCCATTGGTGCTGCCTTCGCTGTGCAGACAACGAAAAAGGCGAACCCCAAAAAGAGCAGTAGCTTATACATTTAGATTTTATAATTGGCTTGAACAACAAAATATGAGCTGATAAGCCAGCAAATGAATCATTGCAAACAGACAGCTGAAAATAACAGCTAATTTTATCGATATAAATACCTAATAATAAGTATTTTTGAATCTGATGTGTCTTTTGCGATGAGAAAAATAATATACATTTTGTTGTTTGCAGTAGTGGCGATGGCCGCTTGTAAAAAAGCTAAAAACAATCCTGACCCTACGCCACCAACACCGGTTACGCCAACGCCTACCAACGAACTTCCAGCAGGCGCCAAAGATGGGGTGGCTTTTATCAACGGAGGTACTTCGGCCATTGTAACCTTATATGCACCTGGTAAAACCTCGGTTGCATTGATTGGCGATTTTAACAATTGGCAGGCCTCGGCAGCTACACAAATGAAGAATACCGCCGATGGCAATACCTGGTGGATACAACTAGATGGCTTAAATCCAAGTACCGAATATGCCTATCAATTTTTGGTAAATGGAACTTTAAAAGTGGCCGATCCTTATTGCGAGAAGGTTTTAGATCCAGATAACGATCCTTATATCACTGCAAGTGTTTATCCGAGCCTGAAGGCTTATCCAAGTGGCAAAACAACTGGAATTGTGAGCGTAATGCAGGCGAATCAGCCCAGCTACACTTGGAAAAACATCAGTTTTATCCGGCCCGACAAGAATAATTTGATGATTTACGAATTGCTCATCCGCGATTTCACCACAGAACATACTTATGCATCGACCCTGCAAAAATTGGATTACCTGGTTAGTCTTGGCGTTAATGCCATAGAACTCATGCCCGTAACCGAGTTTGAAGGCAACTTGAGCTGGGGTTACAATATCTCTTATTACTTTGCTCCCGATAAGTACTACGGCACCAAAACGGCCTTGCAGAATTTTATTGACGAATGCCATGGCAGGGGCATTGCCGTAATTATGGACATGGTGTTGAACCATTCATTTGGCCAATCCCCAATGGTGCAACTGTATTTTGATGGCAACAAACCCACAAGCAACAGCCCTTGGTTTAATGTAGATGCCAAACACCCCTATAACGTGGGTTATGATTTTAACCATGAAAGTCCAGCAACCAAATATTTTGTAAAAAATGTGGTGAAGTTCTGGATGCAACAGTATAAAATTGATGGCTTTAGGTTCGATTTATCTAAAGGCTTTACCCAAAACTATACCACAGGGGATGCTGCTTTTGCGGCTTATGATGCAAGCCGAATTGCCATTTGGAAAGAATACAACAATTACATCAAAAGCATTGATGCCAATAATTTCTATGTGATTTTAGAGCATTTTGCCGATGCCACCGAAGAAAAGGTATTGGCCGATGAGGGTATGATGCTTTGGGGCAATTTGAACCACGATATGAACGAGGCGACCATGGGCTGGCTGGACAAGTCTGATTTCTCATGGGGATTTTTTGCCAAGCATGGTTTCGCCAAATCTGAAAACCTGGTCGATTATATGGAAAGCCACGACGAAGAACGGATGAACTATAAAAATATCAGTTTTGGCAATTCATCCGGCAGTTATTCTACTAAAGATCCCGCTACTGCATTGAAGCGCCAGGAAATGGTCGCTGCTTTTCTGTTTGCCATGCCTGGTCCAAAAATGGTTTGGCAATTTGGGGAGCTTGGTTATGATATCAATATTGATTACAATGGTCGTACAGGCGAGAAGCCAATTAAGTGGGATTACTACGATAACGCGCAAAGGAAAGCGCTGTACAATGCCTTTGCTAAATTTATCAGGCTTAAAAAGAACAATGCTATTTTCGCAGGTCAAAATCCAACCTATGGCTTAACAGGAGGTGTAAAATACATCAAATTAACCAATGGAAACAATACGGTTATCGTGTTGGGCAATTTTGATGTGGTAAGCCAAACCGCTAATATCGACTTTGGTTCAACCGGTACTTGGACAGATGCAACTGGTGGTACCAATTTAAATCTGCCACTTAGCATTTACTCAGGTACCTTGGCTCCAGGAGAATATCATATCTATAGTAAACAAGCCTTGAATTAAGATGTTAAAGAAGTTAGCTGCCGTATTTGTCTTATGTTACGGCATAGGTGTGTTGCATGCGCAAGATACTCTACAAAATGTAATTCCAAATAGGGTAAACAGTGTTGAACAACAAAAGAAGCCCTATATAATTCTGATTTCTATCGATGCTTTTAGGTGGGATTTGGCTGATAAATATCAAGCTAAAAACCTCATCCGCCTAAGAGAAGCAGGCGTACAAGCCGATTATTTGAAGCCATCTTTTCCCTCGTTGACCTTTCCTAACCACTATGGTATTGTCACCGGACTTTATCCTTCGCACCACGGCATAGTAGATAACATCTTTTACGACAAGCAAAGGGCAATAGTCTACAAAAAATCGGACAAGAAAATGGCGGTTGACAGCTCTTGGTACAACGGGAAGCCGTTGTGGGTGTTAGCGGAACAGCAAAAAATGCTGAGCGCCATCTTCTATTGGCCGGGTTCCGAAATTTCGATGGATGGCATCAGGCCGACTTATTTTTTCAATTACAATGAAAGCATTCCCATAAATAGGAGAGTAGCCATTGTTAAAGATTGGCTGCAGCTGCCGGCTGAGAAAAGGCCACATTTTATTGCATTGTATTTTCCGCAGGTTGATCAGGCTGGACATAAATTTACTGTCGATTCTGAACAGGCCAAAAAAGCCGTTGAACAAGTTGATGATGCCATAGGGCAGTTAGTAGATGCCGTAAAAGCTACGGGGATCGATGCTAATTTTATATTGCTCTCTGATCATGGCATGACGAGCATCGATAATGAAAACACCATTTCGCTTCCCAAATCAATTAGCTTAGACCAGTTTACGGTAACTCCAGGTAATGCATTGTTGCATCTCTATGCCAAAGACGAGTCTTTTATCAAACCAACTTACAAGGCTTTGAAGGCCGAAGCCAAAGATTATGAGGTATACTTGAGCAAAAAGGTGCCCAAGGCTTGGCATTACAATAAAAAAGAAGATAAATACAATCGCACCGGAGATATTTTGTTGGTACCGCATTTGCCTAAAGTGTTTAACATTAACGGCGTGAAGCCAGATTTTGGCCAACATGGATTTGATCCAGCCATACCTGATATGCATGCCATTTTTTATGCCTGGGGTCCGGCTTTCAAATCGGGAATGAAAATTCCAGCCTTCGAAAATGTACATGTCTATCCGCTTATCGCACGCATCTTGGGCCTAACTTATACGCAACAAATTGATGGTAAGAAAAAGGTATTAAATTCAATTGTGAAGGAATAAAGGGCTAAAATTTAAAGTCTTGGCGGTAAGCTCGAAAACATTTCGCAACTATCGGCATAATTAAACCTAAAGTCAGTTGATATAGAGATTAAAGTAGTAACAATTTCGTGTTTTTGCTAAATATAACTTTCAAATCTTGATATTTACTTTATCAACCAACCAAAAACTATATGAAGAAAATTTTTACTACAACCTTACTTGCTTTAACCTTTATTGGTTTTGTCCAGGCACAGCAACGTCAGGCAGGCCAAAACGGTCCTCGTCCGGCAACTGCGCCAGCTGGCACAACCCCTGCGGCAAAAGAAGAGCAAGCGCCACGTGCAGCTGCGACCTCATCGAGAACAATTAATCCCGAAAGTTCGGTAGTAACCAACCATACCGTAACCATTAAAGGAAAAGCTGTCCCTTACAAAGCTACTACAGGCACTTTGCCGGTTTGGGATGAAGAAGGCAAGCCAATCGCTGGTTTGTTCTATACTTATTACGAACGTTCTGATGTTCAAAACAGAGACAGCAGACCTTTGGTGATTTCATTTAACGGTGGCCCAGGTTCGGCATCGGTTTGGATGCACATTGCCTATACGGGTCCTGTAGTACTCAATATTGATGATGAAGGCTATCCAGTTCAGCCTTATGGCTATAAAGACAACAGTTCGTCTATTTTGGATATTGCCGATATCGTTTACATCGATCCTGTTAACACGGGCTATTCTCGTGCAACAAACAAAGATGTACCCGGAAGCAAATTCTTTGGAGTAAGAGCTGATATCCGCTATTTGGCTGAGTGGATCAATACTTTTGTAACCCGTAACAACCGTTGGGCATCGCCTAAGTTCCTTATCGGCGAAAGCTATGGCACTACCCGTGTTTCTGGCTTGGCTTTAGAACTGCAAAGCAACCAATGGATGTATTTGAATGGCGTAATTTTGGTATCGCCAACAGAACTGGGTATCGAAAGAGGAACCGTAATGGATGCTGCCTTGCGTTTGCCATACTTTGCGGCTACTGCTTGGTACCATAAAATGCTGCCAGCCGATTTGCAAGGGAAAAAATTGCAGGACATGTTGCCAGAAGTAGAGAAATTTACGGTAGATGAACTTATTCCAGCCATTACCAAAGGCGGTTTCCTGCCAATGGATGAGAAGAAAAAGATTGCGACCAAAATGGCCAGGTATTCAGGCATTTCAGAAAAAGTAATCTTGCAAAATAACCTCGACGTATCCACCAATTTATTCTGGAAAGAACTGTTGCGTGATAAAGGCTATACTGTTGGCCGATTGGATTCGAGGTATAAAGGGATTGATAGGGCAGATGCCGGCGATGGTCCAGACTATAATGCAGAGCTTACTTCATGGCTGCATTCGTTTACGCCAGCCATTAACATGTATCTTCGCAATGAACTAAACTATAAAACCGATTTGAAATACAACATGTTCGGTCCGGTTCACCCATGGGACAATACCGGCGACCGCACCGGCGAGAACCTGCGTGCAGCCATGGCCCAAAATCCATATTTACATTTGTTGGTACAATCTGGCTATTATGATGGTGCCTGCGATTATTTCAATGCCAAATATGACATGTGGCAAATGGATCCTAGCGGAAGATTAAAAGATAGAATGACCTGGGAAGGCTATGAAAGTGGCCACATGATGTACCTGCGCAAGCCAGATTTGTCAATGGGCAACGACCACATCAGGGATTTTATCCAAAAAGCTTTGCCTAAACCAGGAGTTCCTGCTAAGTTCTAAACTATTAACTAACCTAAATAAATCGAGAGGCCTGCGTTTACGTGGGCCTTTTTTATCAGTACTAATTAAGGAGAAACGACACATTTTTTTGCTATTTGCCCAAGTGCAAAACCTTTTGGAATAAAAAGAAAACCAACGTGAAATTTTGTTGTATTATGTTTCGGGATAATTACTTACTTTTACAGCCCGCTTATGGAACAGATTAAAACATCATTTGATTTCGAAAAGCCTTTAGCTGATTTAGTACAGCAGATAGAAAAGGTGAAACAAGTTGCCGAAAAAACCAAAGTAGACATGTCTGCAACTTTGGCCGAGCTTGACGAGAAATTAGCCGAAACCCGCGCAAATCTTTATACAAACTTAACAGGCTGGCAAAAAGTTCAGATGTCGCGTCACGCCGAACGTCCGCAAACTTTAGATTACATCAGCCTGATTTGCGATGATTTCATCGAATTGCATGGCGATAGAACGGTAAAGGACGACAAGGCAATTATTGGTGGTTTCGCCACCATTGATGGACAAACGGTAATGATTATCGGCCATCAAAAAGGCAAGAACACCAAAGAGCGGCAATACCGCAATTTTGGTATGGCCAATCCTGAAGGTTATAGAAAAGCATTGCGTTTAATGCGCCTGGCCGAAAAATTTAACAAGCCTGTAATTTCTTTTATCGATACCATGGGTGCTTACCCGGGTTTAGAAGCTGAAGAACGCGGACAGGGTGAAGCCATTGCGCGTAACTTATTGGAAATGTCGGTACTTAGAGTGCCTATTATTTGCTTTGTAGTTGGCGAAGGCGCTTCTGGTGGTGCTTTGGGAATTGGTATCGGCGATAACGTTTACATGTTAGAGCATACCTGGTATTCTGTAATCTCTCCCGAATCATGCTCTTCAATTTTATGGAGAAGCTGGGATTTCAAAGAGAAGGCTGCCGAATGTCTTAAACTGACTTCAGAGGATATGTACAAAAACCATTTGATTGATGGGATAGTGAAGGAGCCATTGGGTGGGGCGCATCAAGATCCATCACTGATGGCACAAACCTTAAAAGAACAGATCCTAAAAGACCTCAAAGCTTTAAAGAAACAAAGCCCTGATAAACTGATTGCTGCCAGGATCGACAAATTCTGCTCGATGGGTGTAGTAAACGAAGGTTAACAGAAAAATATACATTAAATGAAAGGCCATCTAAGCAATTTAGATGGCCTTTTTTGCGAAAGAGACCTCGGCTCAGCATCAGATCTTTTATTGGCTGGTGTCTTCACCTGCCAAAATAGTTTATGGATTATCGCTTGTTCTTTTATTGTTTCGGTTGGTGAGGACGCCAACCGATAAAAAAATGGTTTCGGTTGATGAGGACACCAACCGATAAAAAAAAATGATTTTGGATGTTGTTTATTCTTTTATTGGCTGGTGTCTTCACCTGCCAAATAATTATAGACCATCACCTGTCATTTCATGGTTTCGGTTGGTGAGAACACCAACCGATAAAGAAAAATCATGACTTATATGCCATCGTTGGTGTTCCTCACCAACGATTTGGATAAATGCCTATAAAAGCTTGTTGGTGAAGAACACCAACAAAAGCGGCATAAAAAAAGCCAGGATAGTGTTTCCTGGCTTCTTAATGTTGTTATTGAAAATTATCTTCCCTGTGGCGGACCAAAAAATTGGCTAAACCTGCCATACAGTTCATTGTACTGCTTGTTCAAATCATCGGCTAACTTGGTCTGTTTGTATTGTGAGGCCACCCTAGCCATTGGCTCTAGCCCATACATTAAGCCCATCTGAACATTTTGTCCGCCAACCAATTGGTCTTTGCTTTTTGAAACATCTGCCAAATAGCTGATTTCTTTTTGGATATAGTCCGCCGATTTCTTGATCAGGTTATTTGCTTTTTCGGTTTCGCCTAAAATATAAAGATTCTGCGCCATGGTAGGCATGCCCATCATTAAACGGAGACCGTAAATTTTGGTAGGCATTACTTCATCGTACCTGCGCATTACTTTTTTAGCGTCTTCAATTCTGCCCGCTTTGATCAATCCAGTAGTTAAGCTGTTGAAGATGTTATTGAAAATCGAAATATCGTCTGTAGATTGAGAATCCAAGTAGCTGGCAGTTTTAATATTGCCCCATTTGAATTTATTCATCACATGGTTATACATCGGATCCAAATTAATAGCTTGCTCCCCAGTACTTGCCAAAGCCGTATCAGGTTGCAATGGCAATAGCCTTAAGGCCAAGCCTTCGCTATACAAGTAATTGTCTAAACCATTAAACTGCTCTGAAGGCACTGTGCTACAGAAGTATACTGGTCTTTTCCAATTGTTATGGGCCAAAATATCGAACATGGCCAATGTGCCTTTGGTTACATAGCCTTTGTTGAACTTCCATACTAGCTCAGGCGTAATCTTGGATGCTTCGCCAGCTGGTACAGTACCTGTGCTGATGACGTCTTGTGGATTTACCGTTAATTTGAAATTTTTTGTTGGAATGATGTTGGTATAAGAGCCATCTGATAAAGCCATTTTATCGTCTTTGTCTTCAGACAATAACAAATCAACAATTTGTTTTAGCTCTACCGGATCTTTAATCTGGTAGTCTTTATAATACATCACGTCTCTTTCTCCAGAAACATACTGCGATTCTTTCATGGTGATAGGCAAAGGCTCAGATTGATGAACTTTTTTACGCATGCCATTAATGTACCAATCTGTATCGAATAAGCTCAGGTTTACCAAGCGGATATCCGGACGAATGTTTTCTACTTCTTGTGCATACCACAGCGGGTAAGTATCATTGTCACCATAAGTAAACAAGATGGCATTAGGCGCACAAGATTCAAGGTAGCTTACCGCAATATCGTGGGCTACCATTTTGGTAGAACGATCGTGGCCTCGCCAGCCTTGAGCACCCATGAGCACAGGAGCACAGCCCAAAGCAATCACTGTAGCACCAATGGCACCAGTTTGTGGAGTTAATTTTTTAAATACCCATTCTTTAAGGGCCAATACACCTAGGCCAATCCAAATGGCAAAGGCATAGAAGGAACCCACATAGGCGTAATCCCTTTCCCTTGGTTCCATTGGCTTTTGATTAAGGTAAAGCACAATAGCCAAACCTGTACAGAAGAACAATAACGCAATGATGCCACCATCCTCTGGTTTGCGTTTAAAGTGCCAAATCATCCCTAACAAGCCCAATATCAATGGCAAGAAGAAAAAACGGTTATAAGAAGTACTTTCTGTAATTGATGGAGGCAAGTTGCTTTGATCGCCCAAATTAATGGCATCGATAGCTTTAATGCCACTTAATGAACGACCTTCGTACAAGCTGCCCTGTCCTTGGTCTTCATTTTGGCGGCCTGCGAAATTCCACATGAAGTAGCGGAAGTACATAAAAGAAGACTGGTAGCGCAAGAAGAAACCAATATTGTCTATCGTACTTGGGAAACGCTGGTCGTCAAAGCCCATAAAGTCTTTATAATAATTGATATGGCGCTGCTCGTCGCTGTACATCCTCGGGAACAAAACTTCGTGTTGCAGGCGACGGATACTGTCTGGGAAGATTTCGTTTTCTCCATAAACATGTTTGCTTTTTGTGCCCGCGATCTCGTATTTGGTAGCGCCTTTTCTATAGATGTTTCCTTGTTCTACGCTGATTGGCTGTGAACCATCGTCCTTGTATTTTGGAATAGAGTTATAGTTGGGGCCAACCAATAAAGGCCTGTCTCCATATTGCTCACGGTTCAAGTAGCTCAAGAAAGAGAAAGCGTTATCAGGATCGCTATTGTTGAGGTTAGGCTTGGCTTGGGCCCTGATCAAAATCATGGCGAATGAGCCATAACCGAAAATGATCAATGTAGCCGACAACAAAGCAAGGTTTAAGATTTTCTTTTGGCGTTTGATCGAATACCTGATTCCGAAAACCAATCCGCCAACCAATAAGATGATAAAGAAAAGTACGCCGCTTCCGAAGCCTAAGCCTAAAGTATTCACGAAGAAAAGGTCGAAATAGGCGCCGAAAGAAACCAAGTATTGGATGATGCCATATTGAACGGCAGCTAAAATCAGTACACCAACACCAAAGGTTTTAAGGATACCAGTGGGAGTAGGTTTGCTGTTTTTTCTGAAATAATAAACAAAAGCGATAGCCGGAATGGTTAACAAGTTGAGGATGTGGATACCGATAGATAAGCCCATAATATAGGCAATGAAAAGCAGCCAACGATCGGCACGAGGCTCATCGGCAATGGCATCCCATTTTAAAATGGCCCAGAAAACAATGGCAGTAGCCAAAGAAGAAAGGGCATATACCTCGGCTTCAACTGCCGAAAACCAAAAACTGTCTGAGAATGTATAGGCGAGCGCACCTACAAGACCTGCGCCCATAATGCTGATCAATGTAGCATTGCTGATGGTTTCGCCTCCTTTAACCAATACTTTTTTGGCCAGGGCTGTGATGGTCCAGAATAGGAACAGGATGGTGGCGCCACTGGCAATTGCCGAACCTAAATTCATAAAATAGGCTACTTTGGTATTATCGCCCATGGCAAAAATTGAAAAGAAGCGCTCTATCATTAAGAATAAGGGAGCACCTGGCTGATGCACAACCTGCATTTTTAAGGCCGAGGCAATAAACTCGCCACAGTCCCAAAAACTAACCGAAGGTTCTAAGGTTAAAATATAGGTTAACGTTGCTATAAAGAAACAGATCCAGCCAACGATGTTGTTTATTTTCGAATAGTTCATTTTATAAATGGGATAAAATAAATGCCTTAGCACATCATAAGGCTGCCGAAAATAAAGAAATAGATTGGAATAAGCATAAACATTTAAGGTCTTTTAACAAAATTTATACGTTGAATTGGGCTTTAGAGGAGGTTGGAAAAATATTTTCACTTTTTTTCAATTCGCACTTGCAGATATAAAAAATGTGCGTAAATTTGCATTCCATTTCGGAACAAACGATACGAGATGGCAAATTGTCCGATAGTATAAGGGTAGTACAACGGTTTTTGGTACCGTTTGTCTTGGTTCGAATCCAGGTCGGACAACAAGTTTTTTCGGATTGTGAATAATTCGCAATCCGATTTTTTTTAACCAGCATTGATACCCGCAAATCATGCCATTGCAATTTAACCCAGTTAAAATTTTTGCCGGAACGGGCACTAAAGATTTAGCTAAACAAATTGCCGACGCTTACGGCAAACCACTAGGAGACGTAACTTTAAGTCGGTTCAGCGATGGCGAGTTTCAACCTTCTTTTGACGAATCGATTAGAGGTTGCGATGTGTTCCTGGTTCAGTCTACCTATCAGCCTTCCGACAATTTAATGGAGCTTTTGCTCATGGTCGATGCCGCCAGAAGAGCTTCTGCGCATTACATTACTGCAGTGGTTCCCTATTATGGCTTGGCCCGTCAAGATAGAAAAGATAAGCCACGTGTAGCCATTGGCGCCAAGTTGGTTGCTAATTTATTAAAGGCCGCAGGTATCCATCGCATTATGACCATGGATTTACATGCAGCCCAAATTCAAGGTTTTTTTGATATTCCGGTTGATCACTTGGATGGTTCGGTGATTTTTGTGCCTTATATCAAAAGCTTAGGCCTTGAAAATTTAACCATTGCATCGCCAGATATGGGCGGTTCCTACCGTGCCCGTACCTTCGCCAAGTTTTTTAATGCGGAAGTGGTCATTTGCGATAAACGCCGTAAACGTGCCAATGAAATCGAATCGATGTCGATTATTGGTGATGTAACCGGACAAGATATTGTATTGATCGACGACATTTGCGATACTGCCGGAACATTGGCCAAAGCAGCTGCCTTGATTATGGAAAACGGTGCCAAAAGTGTGAGAGCAGTTTGTACACATCCGGTACTTTCGGGTAAGGCATACGAAACCATCGAAAACTCTGTTTTAGAAGAACTGATCGTAACTGATACTATTCCTTTGAAACAGCAAAGTGATAAAATAAGAGTGCTGAGCACTGCCAAGTTATTTTCAAAGGCTATTGCCAATGTAAATGAACATGGTTCAATCAGCGATTTGTTTAGAGTATAGGGCGATATGCGATTAGCGTATTGGGATATGCGTTTGAACGCGAAACACTGAACGCGAAACACTAAACAAAAAGGAAAGCATTTTACAAATTAATATATATCAAAAATGAAAACAATCGCAATTAGCGGTTCTCTTAGAGAGAACGTAGGGAAACGCGATGCCAAAGAACTTCGCTACGAAGGTAAAGTTCCTGCGGTATTGTATGGTGGTAAAGAACAAGTACACTTTTCAATTACCAGAACTGACTTAAACGACGCTATCTATTCACCAGAAGCTAGTTTTGTTGAAATCGCAGTAAATGGCAACAAAGTAAAAGCTATCGTAAAAGATACGCAGTTTCACCCACTAACCGACTTATTATTACACGTAGATTTTCTTCAGTTGTTCGACGACAAAGAAATCATGATGGAAATCCCAGTTAAATTAACCGGAACTTCACCAGGCGTTAAAATGGGTGGTAAATTGGTTCAAAAACTACGTAAGCTACGTGTAAAAGCATTGCCTAAAAACATGCCACAAGTAGTAGAGGTAAGCATTGCCAAATTGGAAGTTGGTAACTTATTCCGTGTTCGCGATTTACAATCTTCGGATTATTTCGTAACCAACACACCAGAAGATACTATCGTTTCTGTAGGTATGTCAAGAGCATTGAAACAAGCAGAAAACGACGCTAAAGGAAAATAATCAACAGATTATCCCAAGCGGTATTAAAGAGCGGTACAAAAGCAATTTTGTACCGCTTTTTGTTTTTATTAGTTCATTACCTGATGAATTCATTTGCCCCTTTGCCCCATGGACTATCAACTATTAACCATCAACTATAAACTTCCGACTTCGGACTACGGACTTTGGACTTTAGACTTGTCTCAAGGATTATTATCTTTACACCATGAAGTACCTAATTGTGGGCCTAGGAAATATTGGGCCAGAATATGCCGATACACGCCATAACATTGGTTTTAACATTGCCGATAAGCTGGTAGAGGAATTAGAGGGGAGTTTTGAACTGCTTAAACTGGCCTATTATGCAGAAGTTAGTTTCAAAGGCAAAAAACTGCACGTGATTAAGCCTACTACCTATATGAACCTGAGCGGGAAAGCAGTGAACTACTGGATGAAAGAACTGAAAGTTGTTCCAGAGAACGTATTGGTACTGGTTGATGATTTGGCATTGCCTTTAGGGAAGCTTCGAATGAAACTACAGGGGAGCAGTGCAGGCCACAACGGACTGAAGAGCATTGAAGAGCTTTGTGGCGGACAGAACTATGCCCGTTTGCGTTTTGGCATCAGTGATAATTTTAGGAAAGGCCAGCAGGCCGATTATGTATTGGGCCGGTTTGATAAAGACGAACAAAAGGAGCTGCCAACACTGATCAACCGTGGGGTAACGATGATCAAAAGCTTCGCTACCATCGGTGCGGCGCAAACGATGACCCTTTATAACAAATAAACTAAAATCACGTATTACCTTGTAAATCGGCTTATTTTCTGGTGAAGCACGCTAGGCTTGAACGGTTTGCCAACAATATCGTTGGCACCGGCCTCAATGGCGGTTTCCCTGTCCATATCCAACACGCCTGCAGAGAAAGCAATAATTGGAATGTATTGCTTGCCAGGTATAAAGCCCGATCTTATTTTTTTTGTGGCTTCTAAACCATCCATTACCGGCATATAAGTATCCATCAAAATAAGGTCGTAGTCGTTCTCCCTCAACGCATCCAAGGCTTCTTGGCCATTGGTTACCACTTGAGTAGTTACTTTCCAGTCTTCCAAGATCTTAACCACCAAAAATTTATTGATCGGGTTATCTTCGGCAATCAGTATACGAACCCCATCTAAATCTGGTAGGGCAGTAGTTACTTCAACTTCTTTCATGTTTTTCTTGCCTTCTATAAATTCGTACCATTTGGTAAAGCTAAAGGTGCTTCCTTTGCCTTCTTCGCTTTCTACTTCGAGCACTCCCCCTTTCAATTCTGCCAGTTTTTTAACAATGGAAAGGCCAAGACCCGTGCCGCCGTATCTCGAAATGCGATGGTCTTCTACCTGTTCGAAAGATTCGAATATTTTGTCTCTGAAATTAGCCGAAATGCCTATTCCGGTATCTGAAATAGAGAAACGGATATGGGCATTGTTGCTTTTTTTGTTGAGTACCTCTGCCTTGAACCTTACTTCGCCCTGATTGGTAAACTTAATGGCATTGCTCAACAGGTTCATGAAAATCTGGTTGAGCCTCAGCGAATCGGCAATGATGATATCCGGTAAATTCTCATCCAGGTCGAGTATGAGTGCTATGCTCTTTTCCTTGGCCCTGATGTTGAGCAGGTTTGTAGCCTGTGTAGTCAGCAAGCGGATATCGGTTTCGGCAAAATTCATCCTGAATTTTCCAGCCTCGATTTTAGAAATATCCAAAATATCATTAATCACTCCCAAAAGCGATTCAGAAGATACTTCGAGCAATTGCAGCATCTCTTGCTGCTGTTCGTCGAGTTTGCTTTTTTTGAGCAAATGGGTGAGGCCGATAATGCCGTTAATCGGCGTACGGATTTCATGGCTCATGTGCGCCATAAAATTTTCTTTGGCTCTTTTTCCCTGTTCAGCTTCTTCCTTTGCCTTGATCAGGTCAGCCTGAAAATGCTCGAGCTGCAGGTTTTTTTGTTTGATCTCCCTTTGGCTGCGCACTACTTGTATAAAAGAATCGACCTTGGCGGAGGTAATATAAGGATCTAGTGGCTTGTAAAGGTAATCGATAGCACCTACGTTCAGGCCTTTGATGGCGTATTTGGTTTCTATAGAGATGGCGGTTACAAAAATAACCATGATCTCCTGTGTACGGGGATTATCTTTTAATATTTCTACCAGTTCAAAACCATCCATACCGGGCATTTGCACATCCACTAAGGCAATGGCAATGTCCTTTTCCCAGCAGATGCGCAAAGCTTCGTTGGGAAGGGTTGTAGTAATGATATTAATGTCTTCTTGGTGCAATAGGGCTTCTAGCGCAACAATATTTTCAGCTTTATCATCTACAATAAGAAGATTAATTTTATTCATAGCGCTATATTATTTTTTGATAGATATTGTTTTTTTTGTCAATGATTTTAAAATTCTTTAGGAGGGATGTGTTTCTGATGGTTTCTTTACTGCCGAGGCATAGGAAACCGAATATAGCCAAGCTGTTGTAGAAGAGTTCGATGACCTTGGTCTGTAGTTCTGCGTTGAAATAAATGAGTACGTTGCGGCAAACAATAACCTGAAATTCGTTAAAAGGCCCGTCTGATACGAGGTTGTGTACAGAAAAAAGTGTATTTTTTTTCAGTGCGCGTATCATAGATGCGGCATCATACTTGGCTGTATAGTAGGCGCCAAGCGAATGGCTGCTGCCCATTGCCCGGTAATTTTCTGAATAGAGTTTCATTTGGTGCAGGTCATAAATCCCTTCTTTTGCCTGTTCAAGGGCATTTGGATTGATGTCTGTACCATAAAAGAAGCTGCGTTGATATAAATGGTGCTCTTTGAACAAAATGGCAAATGAATATAATTCCTCACCCGTTGAGCAACCCGCGTGCCATATTTTTAAATGTTGGTAAGAACTGAGGTAGGGGATGGCATTGTCAATGAACGATTTGTAAAAAGAAGGATCTCTGAACATTTCGGTAACGTTCACGGTAATCTCCGCCAAAAAATGATCAAAATAATGCTGATCGTTGGTTAATATGTTCACCAGATCGGGATAATCCAGCCTTTCCAGTTGCATAATCCTGCTTACCCGTCTTTTGAGAGAGGCCGTACTGTAGTTTTCAAAATCAAAACCATGCACTTTTTTGATGAGGTGAATCAGCGATTGCAGCTCTTTTTCGGTGATGGTTTCTTCCGTAGGGTTAGGTAAGCCTCTCATGGTTTAATTAGCTAAGCCAAACACGCATCATCGACAATAGTTTGTCAACGTCAACAGGTTTGGAAATATAATCGTTGGCACCTGCTTCTATGCATTTTTCCCGGTCGTTTTTCATGGCTTTGGCCGTGAGCGCAATAATCGGCAACTTGCCAAACTGTTTGTCTTGCCTAATGCGGCGCATCGCTTCGTAGCCATCCATTTCTGGCATCATAATGTCCATCAATACCAAATCAACCTGCGGATTTTCTTCCAGCTTTTTCAATGCCTCCACACCCGTATTGGCAATCACTATGTTAATGTCGTAAAATTGCAGCGCACTTGAAAGGGCAAAAATATTGCGCATGTCATCATCGGTGATCAGGATGGTTTTATTCTTGAGCGCTTTTTCTAATGTTGTCGCTCTTTTTTTGCCAGTAGGAGCAGGAATGGCACTTGGCAATGGCCTGTTGCCCTGCTTTTGCAACCTATTCATAAACAAGCTTACTTCATCGAGCAACCTGTCATTAGACTTGTTGCTTTTGAGAACCATGGCTTCGGTATATTTCATAATCTGAGCCATCTTGTCCTTGTCGAGCTCCATCGCCGTATTAATGATCACTGGAATATGTGTCCACTCAGGGTTGGATTTGATCTGGTCTAAGAGGTCGAAACCCGAAATATCAGGTAGTTTTAAATCGAGGATGATACAATCAAAAGTCTGCTCTTCCAATATGGCCATGGCTTCTTTGCCCGTGTAGGCCTGCGAAACCTTCACCCCTTTTTGAATCAGCTGTTCTTTGAGCGTATTGCTTTGCATCACCTGATCTTCTACCAAAAGCACATTGCTAAAAGTAAATGAATGTTGCTGGCTCAGCAATTCGAAGGCATGGTCTAGTTTTTCCTTTTCTACAGGTTTCTTTAAAAAGCCAATGGCCCCTTCTTTTTCGGCTTTGGCTACCTTTTCATCGCCAGCCGACATCATGTGCACCGGAATATGTTGCGTAGCAGGGTTTTCTTTTAGCTTTTTAAGAATGGTCCAGCCATCCATTACCGGAAGCATTACATCCAACACAATGGCATCTGGCAATAATTCGGTGGCCATTTCCAAACCCTTGTCTCCACTATGCGCTACCATTGGTGTAAAGCCTTTTTCTATGGCGTAGGCTTTTAATATCTCGGCAAAATTCTCGTCGTCTTCTACAATCAGCAGGCTGTGTTTGCCTTCGGGATTGCTTACGTAAATTTCTGTAAGAAGAGTCTTTGGTACCTCTCTAGGTGCACTAATGGTGGCTGCTTGCTGTATAAATTCGCTTTTAGCCTCTTTGTTTGCCGTAAGATTTTGTGGCAGGAACAAAGTAAAGGTACTTCCAATGTCTGGCTCGCTCTCAATGTGGATTTCGCCACCTAACAAATTCGCCAACTCGCGACTAATGGACAAACCAAGTCCCGTGCCGCCATATTTTCTGCTGGTTGAACCGTCTTCTTGCTGAAAAGCCTCGAAAATAACACGTTGCTTATCTTTTGAGATCCCAATGCCACTATCGTTAACGGAAAAGTATAAAGGCGGATTGGTTTGATTGATTAACCTGCTGTGAGGCCCAAATTGCGTTGCCTTGGCCAATCCAACTTCCAGTTTTATTTTTCCATGTTCCGGTGTAAACTTAAAGGCATTGGACAAAAGGTTTTTGATGATCTGTTCGAGCCTGCCTTGGTCGGTAATGAACTCTTTTGGAAGGTCTGTGGCCAAATCTATCGTAAAATTGATTTTCTTGTTGTTGGCCACTTCTGCAAATAAAGCTTCTGTGTTGTGCTTTACCTCGGTGATATCGGCGTTTTGTAGGTTGATGTCGATGTTGCCCGATTCGATTTTAGAAAGATCAAGGATATCGTTGATCAGTGTGAGTAGGTCGGTACCTGCATTATGGATTACACCGGCATACTTGATCTGTTCTTCCTGTAGGTTGTTTGGCCTGTTTTCCTTTAAAATCCTAGCCAAAATCAAGATGCTGTTTAAAGGCGTTCTTAACTCGTGGCTCATGTTGGCCAAAAATTCAGACTTGTATTTGCTGCTCAGTTCCAGTTCTTCCGCTTTTAGGCTAATGGCTTCTTTGGCCTGGTTGATGGAGGCATTGCGTTCCTCTAATTGCTGGGCTTTTTCTTCTAGTTCGGCATTGGCATGCTGCAGTTCTTCCTGTTGCACCCTTAACTCTTCTTCCGATGCCTGTAAAGCTTCTGTTTTATACACCAGTTCTTCATTAGTGGTGCGCAGTTCTTCCTGCTGACTGGCCAGTTCTTCGGCCTGTTGCTGTGTTTGTTCAAAAAGCTGTTTCAGTTGCAAATGTGCCAGAGCACTGTTTAGCGCAATGCCAATGTTCTCGGCAATATTATTGATCAGCTCCAATTTATTCGCTTGTGGCTCTACTAAAAAGCCCATTTCTGCTACGGCAATAGCTTTGTCTTCGAAAACTATCGGAACCAGAAAGAGATAGTTGGGTGCAGTTTCGCCCAGTGCCGAATTGATCTTTACATAGCCATTCGGAACTTCTTTAATGTATTTCGTTCTTTTTTCAACTGCTACCTGGCCAACCAAGCCTTCGCCAAAGCGGATACTGTTTTTGCCACGGGTTTCATAAGCATAAGAACCACTTAAATAAAGCGACTGCTTTTTATCGTCAACCAAAAATAGGACCCCAATATTTGCATCGATATAGTTGCAAAGGGAAGAGATGATATTGTTGGCCAAATCATCAACCTCTTGTTCGCCACGCATGGCCTCATTAATTTCGGCCGCGCCGCTTAATAGCCAGTTGTTATGTTTGTTTTGGGCAGATATTTCGGCCAGCTCTCGATTGGTATCCAGGATTTCTTTTTCGGTTTCCTTTTGCTGGTCAAAAGTACGCCTGATGTAGCGCAACAAGAATAAAATAAGGCCAAAAATAACTGCAGCACTTAAAATCACTACAATATTGGTAGTTTGGCTTTTCTTTTCATTGTTGATCTTGCGTTCGTTAAGCAAGGCCAATTCGTTATTAACAAAAATATCATTGACCCTTAAAAAATTCTGCTTTGCAATTTGGCCCCTGCTCTCCAGCGCATGCTCTTTAGCGGCTTCAAAGCCCTTATTGTTTACTGTTTGGATCGTTACTTTCATGTCGTCAACTTTTATTGACGCATAAAACTCCAAGCTATCTACCAGCTTGCGCTGTTGCGGATTGTCTGTAACCTGTTTTTTTAACTGATCAAGATTAGGTAAAATCTTGTTGATGCTGTTATTGTAAGGATTTTTGTAATGATCGTTTTCTGTAATCAGATAGCCCCTCAGTCCAGTTTCGGCATTTAGCAATTCGATTTCGGTTTTTTCGGCAAGGCTGATAACTGCATGCGAATGGGTTACCCACTCAGAACTTTCTGTAAATGCCTTGATGCTGAAATAGGAGGTCAAAGCAGAAATAAATACAAATATTAAGGACACAACAAACCCCGTAAGGACCTGTTGTTTGAAAGACAGCTTAATCATCGATAATAAATTATGAATCTAAGATAGGATTAAAACATGCACAATCGCAAGCATATGCCCTAAGAGAAAGAGTAGACGTATGATAAGGCCAGTTTTAAGGCTTTAGGCAGTCGTAATAAGTAGTGCCGATGGGGATAATGTTTTCGCCGATCCAAACCTGGGAGCGGTCGTATTTGCTGATTTTGTCTTTAGCGATGATAAATGCACGGTGCGTGCGCAAAAACTGAGAAGTCGGCAATATTTCGGCCAGCTCGTTAATGGTAATCCGAGAGCTGATGAGCCTATTATCTAAAAGGTGAAATTGAGTGTAGTTGCCCGAAGCTTCTATGTACCTAATGTCTTTGAGCAATACCTTTACCTGTTCGTAGCCGTCTTTTACGAAAATAAAATCGCTTTGTGGCTGAGGTGTTTGGGTACGTAGGTCGAACAGCTCTTTGGCTTTGTTGCAGGCCTTCAAAAACCTGGAGAGCGAAAATGGTTTTAGCAGGTAATCAACTGCGTCGAGTTCAAAACTCTGTACCGCATGTTCGCTATAGGCTGTGGTAAAGATCACCATCGGCGGTTTGCTCAATGCCTTTAAAAAATCGATGCCACTAATGTCGGGCATTTTGATATCGAGAAAGATGAGGTCGACCTTGTTTTGCTGCAGGTAGGAGATGGCCTCAAAAGCATTGTTAAAGCTTGCCCTTAAGTCTAAATAGGGTACTTTGGATGCATGGCTGGCCACAATATCCAGTGCAATGGGTTCATCATCTATAGCAATGGCAATCATTTAGTGTTTTTCTTGTCTTGGATAAAGTTGCAAAATATTCTTTCAAAAAAACTAAAGAAAGTCCTGCGAAGTTTTAAAACTCGCAGGACTTTTATTTTATTTCTGGTTTAAAACGCTTTCTATTTGTTGGTAGAGCCTATTGCCGTCGCTAGGTCTCAAAGCATTGGGTATAGAAAGTTCGCCTTCTTTATTAAAGATGAAATACTTGGGATAAGTTTGAGATTTATCTTGGGCATTGGCCAAGAGCTCTTTCCAAAAAGGATCGATTGTCTCTCTGTTTTTACGAAAATGTAGGCCTTCCATTTCATTAACCTTAATGAATTCGCGCCAAACGGTATCCTTGTCGTCTTCGTCCATGTCAAGGTATACAAATGCCACATCCTTGCCTTTAAATTGTTTTTTTAAGTCGGGTACATTTCTAAGCTCTTCTTTGCAGGGACCACACCAGGTGCCCCAGATATCCAGATAAACTACCTTCCCTTTTAAAGGTTTGATGATAGCGGCGATGGAGTTTATTTTTTCGAAGCCCTCCACTATTTCAATCTTTTTATTGGCAACATTTGCTGAAAGCATTTTTTGCAGGCTTGAAACTTTGGCATTCACCTCTTTGTAATAAATACCATTGGGGAATTGGCTGTTAAAGGCATTTGCCAAACTAGATAAATTGGCAAGGTGTTTCTCGCTGTAGAGGTCGGCTATTTGCTGATAGATAAAAGGCTCGACTACCGCAGGTGGAAGAAATTTTGTAGCGCCAATCCACAGCCAATAAGGCTTCCCATATTTTTTAATGGTTGCAGTTGCACTATCCATGCTCATTCCATAATAAGGTAGTGGCGCCGAGCTAGGGATTTTATTCTGTTTAACTTTGATAAAGACCTTGGTTTCGATGTATCTCAAATAACTGTTCGCAAAATCATAATAATACGATCCTGCAGGCAATGTCTTCGGTTCTAGCGGAGCGTTATCGAATATTTTGAGAATCAGACTGTCCATGGTCGGTTTGCCCAAGCCCGCAGTTCGGGCATACATGTCTAACAGGTAATAGCCTCTGTAGTTGATTTCGTTGATGATAATTTGCTTGTCTTTGCCGTTTAATTTTGAAGCATTCACTTTTTTAATCTTTTCTTCTTGCTCTAGCTTAAATGGCTTGGCCACATTTTCTAATAGACCGTTTAAAAAGAGTTTGTTAAATGCACTTCCATCGTCGTTTAAGAAGAAGGGCGACTCTTTAAATCCAATGTTAAACAATAAGTTGTTTTCTGGCAATGCCGTGCCCTCAAAGAAAACAAGGCTCTTGTCTGATGCATTGATGTTCAGGCTTAAGGTCTTTGACGGATGCAGGAGCAGGTTGTATCTTTTGCCATCGAAAACGAGGGTGGCCAATTTTGTTTCTTTAACGGGTAGCGTCGTGTTAAAAGTGCCATCTTTGGCAATTTGTGGCGAAATAGAGTTTTCTTCGTGATAGCCGTAAAGCAATGGAATGTTGATGGCTAATTTTTCTGTGCCTTTATAGCCGTTTATCTTTCCGCTGAGCTTAAATTGTGCAAAGCAATTAGCTGAAATAAGGAGTGCCAATAGCAGTAAACTAGATTTTTGGATTTTCATAAGTTATGGTTTTAAATAGTTAGCTGACAAATAATTTCCCCATAAGGCCAGGCCTTTGGCAGTTGCCGTTAAAGGGGTTTGTTGATGGTTGGCAAGAGGCGTTAGGTAGCTGTGCCAAGTGAGGAAGGAATTTCGGTTTTTTTGGAGCACAACCTCTAACCTGGCAAATCCGCCTTTTATATTTTCGGTTTCATCAGCTCCGGCACTCCAAAAAAGAAATGTTTTGTTGCGAAGTTTTTTTGCTTTCAAAAAGCCATCTACCTGTTTAATCAGCAAGTCGTTAAAGCGCCACGCCGGAGTACTGTAGCAGAAACGGGCATTAAACAGTTCAGGTTTTGCGATGAGCGAGTACAACACAAATAATCCACCCCTTGAATGTCCACTAAGCGTTTGGTAGCCATTTGTTCGGTAGTTGCTGTCTATTTTTGGGATGATTTCTTTTTCGATAAAAGCCAAGAATTTATCTCCTTCACCATTTGGACTTTTGGCATCTTCGGTTTCTGTTTGCATAAACGGAGGAGTCTGGTCGCGGTTTCTGCTGGTTTTGGTATTCAAAATGCCTACCACAATACACTCAGGCAGCAACGTTGCAGCAGCCAAAACGGTTATTTTATCAGCAGTATGCACATCTTGCGAGCCACCATCCAATACATACATTACTGGATACTTTTTGGTAGGCTCTTTAGTATAATTTAATGGCAGATGTATAATCAGGCGCCTTTTTTCGGCCAATAACTGCGATTGAAATTCGGTAAACACCAAGCTGTCTGTAGCAGGCCTCGTTTGGGCTAATGCATTGGTGGAAAGAGCAAGCAATAGAATAACAAATTTTAAAAATTTAGGCATAGCGGTTCCTCCTTCTCGGTTTGAGCAGTAAATGGTTTGGGTTTAATTGGGCTAAAGCTGTATGGTTAAATGGATAAAGAACTCTTTGGCGCTTTCCCTAATAATCAGTTCGTGCTTTTTGGGATAGAAGAGCGCCAGGCGTTGCTTAACGTTAAGGAGCCCAATGCCGCTTTTTAGTTTCTCGGGATCATTATCGGCCTTGAGATGAATGCTGTTGTGCACATCAAAGTACAGCGTATTTTCCTTGGTTTGCAAGGTAACCTTAATGTGCGAAGGATATTGCAGGCTAATTCCATGCTTAAAGGCATTTTCTACAAAGGGAATAAGCAACATGGGGGTGATCTGCAAATTGTTGAGTTGCTCTTCAATTTGGGTATCGATTACAATATTCGCCGATCTTGAAGTCCTCAGTTTTTGCAGCGAAATGTAATTCTCCAAGTAATCTACATCTCTGGTAAGCGATATTTTATCCTGCACATTTTCATGAAGCATGAACCGCATCATATCGCCCAATTTCTGGATGCCTTCTCCGGTTCTTTCGGCATTTTCCTGCAAAGCTGTTCCATATAACGTGTTTAAGGAGTTGAACAAAAAGTGCGGATTGATCTGCGATTTTAAAAAGCTCAGGTTCGCATCAGATTTGCCCAGTTCCGTTTTGAGCGTAGTCAACTCTGTTGAATTGGCTACCCGCCTTTTATAGATAAACCAAGCCAGTGGACCGCTCAGCAACAACTGGGTAGGAAGATGGAAAGCCAGTGTTACGCCAATAATTTCGCCTCTCGTACCAATCAGCAGGAAAACGAATAAGCACATCGGGATAGCCAGTAAAATCGATAAGAGTAGAAGCTGACCAAAAAAGACACTGAATTTTCTGCTTTTTTGATAAAGTTCCGGAAGCAGGTAATACAAGGAATAGATGAATACGGTTATAGAAGAGAAAATAATCAAGGTCCACATGATAATAATGTTAGAATGGGCATTGCTGGCCACCCATAGCATTAGTCCAACAAACCAAAATGCAATACCAAAGCCGGTATCGATCTTCATTTGGTTTTTATAGGCTTTGTCATGCTTGTTCTCAATGAAGTAATTAACAAACTCCTTTAAAAGCACGTAGCCCGCAATGATGACAATAATCCATAGCTCATTGGTAAAACCGTCAAAAAACAAGCGGTTGTAGGCATTCTGGATATCATCGTATTGCACTAAGGTGTAGGCCTGCGAATAGGTTTTGCAGATACTGATGGTTAGTCCAGAGCCCAATAAGATAACAAAGGTAAGCAAAGCATTGAGTACGATATTTTCCTTTTTGAGAAAGGACGGAATGATATAAAAATTGAGAAAGAGAAAATTAAAGTAAAGGATAGAATACCTGAACAGTTCAGGCACAAAATAATTGGAGAAAAAAGAGTAGCTAAGCTGTTCGCCTTTAAAATTATAGTAGTTTTCATTGTGAAAACGGCCACCTACAGAGGTGATCAGCATTAAAACGGCAAAGACATATAAAATTGTAGAAATCCAGAATTCTGCTTTTTGTAGCTCTTTTAGTTTCATTGGAGGTATTATTTTAGTTTGATGCCACAATGTTAAGAAGCACCAAGTTACCGATTTTAAAAATGTGACCAATGCCTAGATAAATGTGATGAATCCTCGAGATTGGTCTTAGTTGATAGTCCATGGTCAATAGTTTGAGGCGGATTTTTAAATGCTCGATTGCCAAATTGCTTACTGCCAACCAACAATAAGAAACCAATAACTAATAACTAGCAACTAACAAGGAGCAATTGAAAACTTTAAACCAAAAAACCTAACTTTAGCCCTTTATCAAAATTGATCAAAACATGACCCTTTACGGCATACCAAATTGCAATACAGTAAAAAAAGCCCAAGATTGGCTTAAGGAAAACCACATTGGTTTTGAATTCCACGATTTTAAAAAGAAAGGCGTTACTGCCGAAAAGCTCACCGAATGGTTCAATCAGTTTGGCTGGGAAAAGGTGATCAACAAAAACGGGCTGACCTTTAAAAAGTTGAGTAAAGAGGAACAGGCCGACATTAATTCCGCAGCTAAGGCCATTAGCTATCTGATCAATAATACCAGTGCAATTAAACGCCCTGTTGTAGAGCAGAATGGCAAAGCCATCTTAATTGGCTTTAGCGAAGATGCTTACCAAGAGCGGCTTAAATAAAAGAACAAGCCTGAACAAAGATGAAGATTTGATGAATTTTTTGTTCATTCATATCTAAATTTTTGGATTTTAGGTCGTTTTGTTCGTACGTTTATGCTTAGAAAATTAAAAACTTTATGATGAAGCCGCTATGATTTTATAATGCTTAAAATTAGGAGAGCTTCATTACCGTTAAACTAAATTAAAAACAGATGAAAAAATTAATCGTTCTATTTGCCGCAGTAGTGAGCTTTGTAGCGGTAACTGCTATGAAGGCAGCCGTACAGCCAGAATTCAAATTCGAAAAAGAAACACACGATTTTGGTAAAATCCCTCAAGGAAAACCAGTTAACGTGACCTTAAAATTTAAAAATGTTGGCGATCAGCCATTGATTATTTCTGCAGTAGAGCCAGCTTGTGGCTGTACTGTAGCAAAATACACGCAAACTCCTGTTAAAAAAGGCGAGAGCGGTTTTGTTGAGCTGACTTACAATGCAGCTGCGGTTGGTGTTTTTACAAAAGCCACTACCATTAAATCAAATTCAAAAGATCCGGTAAAAACAATTATCATCAAAGGCGAAGTAGTTGCTGGTACCGCTTCAAAATAACAGAAGAAACAACCTAAAAGAAGAGGGGATAAATGATTATTCCCTTTTTTTATTTTCTTTGTGGCGTATACGTTCTTTTTTTGATCGATGTATTTTCAAAAACAAAAATCAGTTTTCTGTTAAATTTTGTTAAATACAAGAGCTTCCATTAAAAGAGCCTTAAATTTGAATATGATTAAAAAGTTAATCCTACTGCTCCTGCTGGCCATTCCAGTTCAACTATTGGCGCAAAATAATACCCTTACCGGCAATGTTTTCGATAACGACAATAGGACTCAGGCAATGGAAAATGCAACCATCAGGAATTTGACTACCAAAACGCTTACCCTGAGCGATAAGGAAGGCCATTTTGCCATTGCAGCAAAGATTGGCGACCTTGTTTCTATTGGTTTAGCAGGTTTTCAAACCGATACCATTTACCTGACCAATCTTTTCCCTAAAAATATTTACCTAAGGCAAGTAGTTAACAACCTGAAGGCAGTTGACATTACAACGGCTAAGGTATCACCATTCCTAGATGCCCGCGATCCAGACGCCAAACCCGCAAGACAGGTTGATTACAGCAAGGAAAGAGGGGGGATGAGGTTGACTTTGGGCTATGGCAAGTACCGCAGGCAACAAGCCAAAATCGCGGCTTTAGAAGAAAACGATCGTTACAACGAAGAAATATCCAAGAATTTTACGCCAACCTATATCAAGAGCGTAGTGAAGTTTGAGGGTACAGACGAAGACATGAGGAACTTCATGGATATGTACAGGCCTACAGTTGATCAGATTAAAGCCGAACGTCCTTTTAATTATGCCTATTATACTGTTCGCGCCTATAGCACCTGGAGCAAATTGCCGCCAGATCAGCGCAAGTTGCCATCCCTTCCTAAGCTAAAAGCCAATAATCCCTAATGTGGCGTAACAATATTGCTTATCTATTTGAATTTAGTGAATTAGCTTTTACCTTTAAACAAACAAAATTGGGCCACAGGCTCATTAATGTCGATAAAAAATATACAAATCAATAATAACCATGCTTAAATTTCTAACCAAACATGTTGCATGTGCGGTGGTGCTTTGTTTGTTTGGCCTAACCAGCTTTGCACAACAAACCACTACACAGCCAACAACCAATTATGTTCCGGCCGATGCCTTTGGCCCACTGTTCTATACGCAAAACGGAAACGAATTTCGTTCGGCCAATGGAGCGCCAGGTGCAAAATACTGGCAAAACCGAGTTGATTACAATATCTCGGTAAGCTTAGATGAAGCCAAAAACACGGTAAGCGGCACAATCACGCTGACTTATAAAAACAACAGTCCGGATAAATTGCCGTACCTGTGGCTGCAATTAGACCAAAACACTTTCAAAGAAACCTCACGCGGTTATGCCGTAACTCCAGCGCGTAGCCGTTATGGTGCGCAGGGCGAAAAATTTGATGGTGGCTATAAAATCCAAAACATTAAGGTATCGCAAAAAGCAGGTGCCGTGAAATTTACTTCTTTGGTAGAAGATACACGCATGCAGATCCGTTTAGATCAGCCTATGGCGCCAAATGGCGATGTGATTACCATCAGCATGGACTATTCTTATACGGTGCCTAAAGAAGGTTCAGACAGAACTGGCCACTTGACCACCAAAAACGGCGAAATCTTTGCTATCGCACAATGGTTCCCACGCATGTGTGTTTACGATGATGTAATTGGCTGGAATACTTTGCCTTATTGGGGCGGAGGCGAGTTTTATTGCGAATATGGCGATATTACTTTCTCGGTTACTGCACCTGCAAGCCATATCGTAATGGGTTCTGGCGAATTGTTGAATCCGCAAGAAGTTTTCACGCCAGAGCAATTGAAAAGATGGAATGCTGCCAAATTGAGCGATGCAACCGTACACATCCGTTCTGAGGCTGAGGTAACAGATCCAAAATCGCGCCCGGCAAAAGACAAACTAACTTGGAAATTTAAAATTACCAATGCCCGCGATGCGGCTTGGGCTTCATCAAAAGCCTTCGTATTGGATGCCGCACGTATCAATTTGCCTAGTGGCAAAAAATCATTGGCCGTATCTGCCCATCCGGTAGAAAGCAATGGTGCTGATGCTTATGGCCGTGGCGTAGAATATGTAAAAACAACGATCGAGCATTACTCAAAAATGTGGTTCGAATATCCATATCCAATGGCCGTTAACGTAGCGACCAATATTGGCGGTATGGAATATCCAGGCATTGTGTTCTGCGGTTGGACTGCTAAAAAAGGCAGTGCATGGGGTGTAATCGATCACGAGTTCGGTCATACCTGGTTCCCGATGATTGTAGGTTCAAACGAGCGCAAATATGGCTGGATGGACGAAGGTTTCAATACGTTCATCAACGGAATCTCTTCGCAAAACTTCAATAATGGCGAATACAAACAGCGTCAGGCTAATATGAATGCCATTGGCAAGTCGAGCATCGGTAACCCACGTTTTGAAAACATCATGTTAATGCCTGATGGAATGGCTGAAGCCAATATCGGGATCAACTTGTATAGCAAACCAGGATGGGGGCTTAACATTTTGAGAGATCAGATTTTGGGTCAAGACCGTTTTGATTACGCTTTCAGACAATACATCAAAAACTGGGCTTATAAACACCCAACGCCTTTCGATTTCTTCCGTTCTATGGAAAATGGCAGCGGCGAAGATTTGGCTTGGTTCTGGAGAAGCTGGTTCTTAAACAGCTGGAAAATGGACCAAGGCTTAGGCGAAGTTAAAGAGGTGATGAAAGAAGGCAAATTAACAGGTTATACCATTCGCGTAAACAACCTGGAAAAAATGCCAATGCCAATCATTCTGCAGATTAAAACTAAGAGCGGCAAAACCGAAATTGTTAAAGTACCGGTTGATGTTTGGATGAAAAACACCACTTGGTTGGTACGTTTCCCAACAACCGAGGAAATTACCGAAGTACAGTTGGATCCAGAAAGAGTATTGCCAGACAGCAATCCAGACAACAACAAGTGGGTTTCTAGCGGTGCGCCGGTTACTTCTACACCACCGGCAAATTTAGATGTGTATGTAGGTACTTATTCATCTACCACTGTTCCGGTAAAAATAATCATCAGCAAAGCCGATGGCAAGTTAATGGCTAAGGCAGGTGCACAGCCAGCTTTCGAGTTATCTTTCGTAAACGGCAATAAATTTGCTTTTGAAGAAGGCGGATTAGAGATGGAATTTAATCCTACTAAAAATGAAATGACCTTAAGTCAAGGTGGCAACAACTACACCTTTACCAAAGATAAATAAGCAACAAGTTTTTAAAGAAAGCCCGGCAATTCAGGTTGGCCGGGCTTTTTTATGGGGCAAAAATCTGCTCATCTTCGGCTTTTATTTAGCAAATGCAGCATTTTACGGCAAGTCCAGTCTGTCGTCCGCCTTAATCTTGCCCTTTTCCATCAATCAACAGGAGCCTAACTTATCTTACATTAAGCCAACGGTTTAGGTTATTGATGGCAATTATTATATCAATGTCGGCAACCATTTCGGCATACCGCTCAAAATAAAAGGATTATGCATAGGCTATGGCTTAAATTTCTACACTTCGCGTGCTACGAATTTTATCCATAAGGATTAAATTGCATGGGACCGGATGGAGGTTTTTAACCGAAATCTGGCTTTGTGCTTTTTTCGTTTATGAATTTAAACGGCTACTGAAAACCGGCAACTATTGACTAACTGAAAACAGTAAATTGAAAACTGGTTAATTCAGTTTTTTTCAGCATATTCATGTAATGAAACCATTATGCGCATGCCACGAAAAGATGTAATGAGCCGAGCCTTAGTGAGTTCTTGAACAGAAAAACAAAACAACAAATTGTGAAAAACATGCTCGTGGTAGCTTTATGACGATTAAAAAACTATACTATCCTGATGAAAGAAGAGTTTGACTATACCACCTACGCCCGAAGGTTTGCCATACGCTTCCCTTTGGCGAGCCAATTGCTTATTCAAATCTACTTTTGGGTAATAGCGAACATCTTTATCGCCAGCATTGTCCATCTGGTTGAGCTTTCTGTTCGAAAAACCTATAACCTGACTTTACACAGGGGCTATTTGCCCGTGCTTTTGATCGCCGTGGTGCTTGGTATTTTGTATGGCTTGATTTCGGGACTGATCAATATTCTTTTTGATCGGAAGCCTTTTAAGGATAGGCCTGTGATCATCATCATTATCTTAAAAGGCTTGTTCTTCCTGTTTGCCTTTAGTATTTTCTTTTACCTCACCAGAAACCTTTTGTATGAGCCAACGGTACAGGAGTTTGTGCCTTTTAATAAGAATACGTGGATCTATATCTATTATCCATTGCTCACTTTCTATGCTTTTATGACCCTCCTGATCAATTTTATCAATCAGGTGAACAAGAAGTACGGGCCGGGCGTATTGGTGCCTTTGCTGCTGGGCAAATACAGGACGCCAAAAGAAGAAGAACGGATTTTCATGTTCATGGATCTGAGCTCTTCTACTACCATTGCCGAGCAGTTGGGGCATATCAGGTACAGTGAGTTTATTCGCGATAGCTTTATGGACATCAACCATGTACTGTTGCGTTTTGGAGCCGAAATCTATCAGTACGTAGGCGATGAAGTAGTTGTAACCTGGCTTTTGGGCGAAGGCATGCAAAAACTAGCCTGTATCCAATTCTTTTTTGCCTGTGAGCGCGAGTTTAAAAAACGCAACGACTATTACCTGCAGAAGTATGGGGTTGTGCCACAGTTTAAGGCAGGTTTGCATTTGGGCAAGGTTACTGCAGTAGAAATTGGGGAGGTGAAGCGTGATATTGCCTACCATGGCGATACCCTGAATACAACTGCCCGCATACAAGGCATGTGCAAGGAATTGGGTAAAACATTCCTGGTGTCTGATTATGTAGTTAAGATCAGTCGTTTAGACAAGCGCTTTGTGGTAGAAGACATGGGGTCGATTTTGTTAAAGGGCAAATCAGAGCCTACCACCATTTTTAGCATCGATAATGTAAAGCTCGATTTGTAATCCTAACAGCGGTTCGCTACTTTTGGCGCATGGCCATACAAAAAAATAATCCCTTGCATGGATTGACCCTCGAATTTATCATCAACCAGTTGTTCCAGCGCTATGGATGGGAAGAGTTAGGCCGGATGATCAATATCGGCTGCTTCAAAAAAGATCCCTCTGTTCAATCGAGCCTTAAATTTTTGCGTAAAACCGATTGGGCCCGCAAAAAGGTAGAACAGCTCTACATCGATACCTTTTGCTAAGCCAGTTTCATTTGGCAGTTTTCAGTAACAATTAAACAGTTAAGCAATTTTAACGATAAGTTAACCCGTCTTGCAACCAAATCCACCAAGCCATCGTCTTGTTTATAGAAGAATATACACCCATTATCTTAATCCCAACTCATGAAAAAATACATTGTCCTGCTTTTGTCTCTGCTCGTATTGAGCAGCTGCTCTATCTATTCCGTTAACAAAGGAACACTCAAATCTGCTCGAAAAGATAGCTATCAGGTTACTTACCAAGCCGATTTAGGCGAAGGCCTAACAGCCAGGATAAGTTATGTGGATGCCAACAATCAAACGGTAAAACTAAAAAACGTAAGCGGAAACTGGGAACAAACGGTAAGGCTGAGCTCTGGAACGGCAGTAAAACTCAAAGTAGTTGCCAAAGGGAAGGATTTATCGGCCACGCCTAAAATTAAAGGCCAATATGCCCCGGCATCATTTAAGATTAAGGTAGATGGCGAAGTGGCTTCGGAATACGTGCTTAAAAACAAAAAGGTAAAATACAATGTAGGCTTTGTGCTGCCTTAGCCAAATGCTAAAAAGTGTTAAAGAAAATCCGGTGTTAGGGTCAATCATTATATTTGATCATGAACAAAAGGGTTTTTATGATATTGATGCTGTGCCTTTTAGGCATTGGTTGGGCAAGTGCGCAAAGCCAGGTGAAAGGCGAAGTATTTGCACAATCGTCCAGAAAGCCCATTAATCAGGTTGAAGTATTTAACCTGAACAACAAAGAGCAGACCGTAAGCAATACCAAAGGAGAATTTGTAATCAAGGCGGCCTTAAATGATTTGCTGGTATTCAGATCGCCAGGTTATAGGCCAGATACCTTGTTGCTCATTAACCTCAAGCCGCTAAGAAGGTACTTGGCCTTAGAAATCAATACTTTGAGTACGGTTTCTATCAAAGGCATGAGGCTCAGAGAGCAATATGCGCGAGAGATCAACAAGGGTGAGGCCATACATCTCAAGCAAGGAAGGGGCTTACTGTTCTATCCATCTGCCCTTTTTAGTAGAGAAGGCCGCAATGCCCGCAGGTTTAAGCGCATGTTAAAACGAGAAGAATTAGAGCTTCCAATAGACCGGCGATTTAATGCAAAGACCATAACGGCCGTTTTGCCCATCAAGCAGCCCGAGTTGGACGCCTTTATCATGTTGTACAGGCCAAGCCTAAAATTTGTTAAGCGAGCAGATGTAGAAGATTTTAAATCCTATCTTCTTGATTCGTACCGTAAGTTTAAATTGTTGCCCCCAGAGAAAAGAGTATTGCCATCCTTAAAATTGCAAACAGATTCCTTAAATTAGTTTTTTATTGCCAAACCAATTTTTTTATGATGAAGATGCGTCCCTCCCTAGCCCTGGTATTGTTAAGCATTATGCTTTCTTTTGGCTTTACCACCAAACCCGTAAAATCTAAAAAGCCTGCCGTATTGGTTTTTTCGTTAACCAGAGGCTACAGGCATGCCTCTATTGCCGATGGCATCGTGGCCATTAAAAAACTGGGCGAAGAAAATGATTTTGAGGTAGATACAACCGAAAACGTAAAAGCCTTTAACCTCGAAAATCTCCGCAGGTATAAAACATTGATTTTCTTAAGTCCTACAGGTACCAATGTATTTAACGACGAGCAGAAAAAGGCCTTAAAAAAATACATCAACAAGGGCGGCGGCTTTGTAGGCATCCATGCCGCTACCGATTTTAGCTTTGAGTGGGAATGGTACGGCCAAATGGTAGGCGGTTTTTTCGAGAGCCATCCGAAGGTACAGCAGGCCAAATTGCTGTTGGTGGCGCCAGAAAATAAGATCGTAAAAGAGCTTCCCGAAGTTTGGATGCATACAGATGAGTGGTATAATTTCAAGTCGTTTAACAACTCCGTTAAGGTAATTGTCAAGGTTGATGAAACTTCTTATCAGGGTGGCAACATGAAGAACGACCATCCCATTACCTGGTACCATAATTTTGATGGTGGCAGGGTTTTTTATACCGCATTGGGCCATACCAAAGAATCATATAAAGACCCTTTGTTCCTCAAGCAAGTACTGTCCGGCATCAAATGGACGATGAAATAGGCTTTGGATAATTTATTTAAGTTTTTTGTTGAAAAGCAAGAACACGATTTCATTTGATCGTTAACCCCGCTTTTTGCTAAAGTTTTTCGCTTTGCTCAAAACTATCGCTGTCAATCGGGTTTAAGAAACCGTGGCCGCTGCAACCCAAAAGACGAATGAACTATTGAGCCAATTGACCCAAAATGCCGTTCGCAATTCGTTCACGAAATCTTCATATTCAATATGGACATTAGTACTGTTAAACGATTTTAATAATCACTAAATCATAAAGAACATGAAAGCAATTAAAGTATTAATGATCGCCTTAGTAGCCGCTTTTACCGTAAATACCGTAAGCGCACAAACTGCACCTGCTAAACCAGCAGCAAAAACCGAAAAACCTGCTGCAAAAACAGAAAAGAAAGCAAAAAAAGGCCATAAAAAACACCATGGCAAAAAAGCAGTAAAAAAATCATAAGCAATTGAATGCCATGGAGCGTTTCTTGGAAGAGAGACCAAGAGATGCTTCACTCGGCATTTAGATCCCTTTTATCCCAGATTCCTACTATTAATTTACCCGCAATAAATGTTCATCAAATCTTCATGTTTGATGAGGAGATTAGCATTAAATAAGTTTCAAAATCTAAAACGTAAATAAAAACATGAAAGCAATTAAAGTATTAATGATCGCGCTAGTAGCTGCCTTTACTGTAAGCACTGTTAGTGCACAAACTGCACCTGCTAAAGCTGCAAAACAAGCTAAAGTAGAAAAACCAGCTAAAGAAGCTAAAAAAGCAGCAGATACCACTGCAAAAAAAGCAAAGAAAGAAGCTAAAGCAGCAAAAAAAGCAGCTAAGAAAGCTGCAAGCAAATAGTTAAAGTTTATAGAGTTGATAAGCGCTCTGGTTGTACAACAGCCAGGGCGTTTTTTATGCCCTGCCGATCACCAATGCATAGGCGGTTTGCAAGGCGTCGGCAAAGATATCCTCCCTTGTATGCGCCAAACAAAAGGTGGTCATGCCTGTCTGGCCCCATTTATTGGGAATCGGAAAAATATTTGCGGGATCGAATTTGCTGAATACGTCCTGGGCAATAAGCGTCAATTTGAGGTTGGCCTGGTTTCTTTTGGGATCATAAGTGGCAAATATTCTTTTGCCCGCATAAAATGCGATACGATCGAAGTGGGGCTTCTCAAAGGTCTCTGGATAGGCAAGCGCCATTCGCCTGAAAGTTTCTAAATCAATCATAGATTAGTACTTAAATTCTTCTTTCGTGCCGTATTTCCATCTAAAATAGTCATTTTTGAGGATTAATTTTCAGGCAGATGATCAGGATAAACGACGAAACCTCTGAAGAGACCCTTCAGGATATCAAAATAGGCGATATGGTTACCGATGGGTTTAGCAAAACCAGTTTGGTAGAAAGCATCAATATCAGCGATGATGGCCTGTATAAGATCTACGAATTTAACTTGATTACCGGCAGGGTGATTGTTACGAAGAGGTAGTAATTGGCTTAATTAGCTGAATAAGCCTGTTTGGCAACTCTTCCCTTGTTATAAAAATAATAGCCCGAAATAATCAGGATGGCAAAAATGCCTTCTACAAAAACAATAGCTTGGGCACTGTACAAATGTGCAAAATAACCGATTACCAAAGTGCCGATGGGCAATACGCCTTGGTAAGCCATCAAATAGTAACTGATTGCCCTGCCCCTCAATTCGTTCACCGAATGGGTTTGGATATAGGTATTGATGGCTGCGGTTTGCATCATCATGCCTACACAGGCAAGTCCGGTGCTGATCAAAGCCATCCAAACACTTGGTGCAATAGCCAATAAAATCAATCCGGCACCAAATACAAAGGCCGATGAAATGACAATGTTCTGCATGTTTTTTGCCGTTCTGAGCGAAGCCATATAAATAGCACCTACCAAAGCACCTAATCCTCCTGCACTTTCGAACCAGCTAAAAGTAGTGGCGTTGCCATGAAAAACATCTTTGGCAAAAACGGGAAGTAATGTAGAAAAAGGGATAACCATGAGGCTAGACAGGGCCAATACAATAATGAGCGAAGAAATGTCTGGCGAATCTTCAAGGTAATGGTAGCCTTTTTTCAGTCCGGTCCATATATCTTCTATAGCGGCTTCCGATTTTTTCAGGTTCAATTTCATCAGCAACAAACAAATGATAACTGGAATGAAGCTCAAAAAGTTGATGATGAAACAAGCATCTTCGCCGTAGGTACTCAAAATAATACCCGCCATAGCAGGACCTATCAAACGGGCAGCATTAAAGGCTGATGAATTGAGCGCTACTGCATTGGGCAAATCTTCTCTATCGTCAACAAATTCGACTACCAATGATTGCCTAGCCGTGGTTTCGAAAGTGGCCACAATACCTTGGATCAGGCTTAGCATAGCAATCAATGTAATGTTGTAGTATTTGAGCCAGATGAGCAGGGCCAGCAGGCCTGCCTGCACCATAAAAATAACCTGACAGGTCAATACGATTTTGAATTTGTTTCTCTTGTCTACAAAATTTCCGGCAATAGGTGCCAGCACCAAAGCAGGAATCAAAGCAAGGAAGCTAACCAAGCCAAGCATAAAGGCCGAACCAGTGATTCGGTAGATGAGCCAGCTTATGGCCACACGCTGCATCCATGTGCCCACTAAAGAAATAGATTGTCCGGTAAAATGTAAGCGGTAATTGTAGTACTTAAAGGAGCGAAACATGGTCATGGCAATGTGGGTTTGGTTTCGTTAGCGGTTATTTTTTCTAGTAAGGGGATCAGTTGAAAGAGCGTGTCGATTTCCTTGGCATCCAGTCTTTCGTCTATTGCTTTTTTGAGCCATCCGTCTCTTAAGCTTTTGATTTCAGAAAGTTTGGTTTTGCCATAGTCCGATAGCGTAATGAGGGTTTTGCGCTTGTCGTTTTGGTCGGTAATGCGATTGATGAAATTGGCATGGGCCAAATTGTTGAGGCATTGAGAAATGGCCTGGGCCGAGATGTGCTCCAATTCGGCAATGGCCGAAGGAAGCAGTTCTGTGTTTCTGTCGAGGTGGCCAATGATATTCATTTCGGTGGCAGAGAAAGGGAACTCGTGGGGCTGTTTTTTGGCCACGCGGGTGATCTTAAAAATCAGGCCCCTTAATTTCGAAACTTCTTGAATTGGAATTGGCATGTACAAAAGTACTAAAGTAAATTAATTAAGTAGCTTTAGTATTTGTAATTATTTTGTCAATGATTTTGTTGTAAGGTGGCTATTTTAAAAATTAACGGACTCAGATCTTATTTTTTTAATTATTGTGAATGGAAATATTTCTTATTACGATAAAATGGATATATCTTGTATTAAGATTTGACAGGTAACAACAGCGGTAAATTATTGGGGGAGAGGTATGCCTAAGCTTATCTTTTAGCTACAAAATAATGAAAAAACTTCTTTTAACGCTGATCATCGGCTTCTTTATCAAAGGAGCGATTGCCCAAAGTATTGTAAAATTTAATTCTCCCATTTCTCCTTCGCCAACAGCGGCGAGTTTAGGCAAATATGGAGATATTCCTGTGTCAACCTACACAGGGATTCCTAATATCCAGATTCCCTTATATGAAATTAAGGTGGGCTCAAATACATTGCCCATTGCTTTATCTTACTACGCAGGAGGAATTAAGGTTGCTGATGAGGCTTCTGCTGTAGGCTTGGGCTGGTCGTTAAACGCTGGAGGTGTAATTACGAGAACTAAGAAGATGAAGGATGACCTTTCGTCTATTGGCTATTATAAAAATAGCGTACATACAAACCTTGATGGAACAGATAAGGAGCCAGATATATTTTATTTCAATTTCGCCAACTTCTCAGGAAAATTTTTGATTGACTACTCAGCAAATCCAGCACAGCCTTATGAAATCAAAAGGATCGGCATTTATAACGACGATGATTTAAAGATCATCCTCAATTCAAACCAAACTTGGTCTATTATTGACAAATTAGGGATAAGGTATGATTTTAATGCTACTGAAACTCAAAACGACCGAGCGGTACCTGAGGGAGACAACCCATCGCCAATTGAGGTATCTGACTATATCTCTTCTTGGTTTTTGAGCAAAATAACCTATGTTAATGGTGAGGAGATTGTTTTTAATTATACTCCAGGTGCGGGCATCGAATGTGTTCCTGTGGTAGATCAGGTATTTGGAGTTGGAGAGGGTTATATCCATGCTATTCCCTCTACTTGTTACACGGCTCCAATGCCAAGAAACAGTCTCTCTAAAACAACTTATAATGTAAAAACAAATACAGTAGATTTAACAGAGATTATATTTCCGGGCGGTAAAGTCGAACTACTTTATCTAGCAGATAGGATTGATCAGAGAGCCTTAAGCTGGGTCGCGAAGAGACTAACGACCATAAGAGTCTATAATTCATTGCAATCTGGGCCTAATTTGTTAAAAACATTCCTATTTGACCAAAGCTATTTTAGCTCATCAAATAATGCCAATTACCTTTCAAAACGGTTAAGATTAGATAGGGTATCAGAGTTAGGCAATCTAGATAATACCTCCAAGGAGCATAAACTACTTTATTCTAGTCCTAGCCTGCCAGATAAAGATTCAAAAGATATAGATCACTGGGGCTATTATAACGGCCCCAAGAACAATACGAGTCTCTTCCCTGCAAGCGGAGGCGCTTTTAGCATTACTGGTAATTCGAGGAATCCAGACCCCAATGCCATAAAGGCCGATATGTTGAGAGGTATTGAATATCCAAGCAAGCTCGTTACTTCGTTTGATTTTGAAATGAATGATTTTTCCAATCTGGGAACCGGTTTATTCTGGTCTTCGGCAAATGCAACAAATACTGGGATGATCGGTGGTGGCGTAAGGATAAAAGCGATCAACAATGATGATATGGTAAATTTTGATGGATTTCTCAACTTATCTTCTCGCAAAGAGTTTGAATACATTTCCAGTAATGGTTCACAGTCTAGTGGAAAAATCATGTCAAAGATTAATTATTGGGCTCCTTATGATGTTGCTTTCACTGTTGGTTTTTCTGGCTCTTGCTCAATGTATAATGCTCATATAATTAGAGAGATAGGAAAAACATTTTATACCAGCTCATCTATCCCAATTAGTGGAGATGCCCAGGGAAATGTAATAGGTTACGATCGTGTAGTAATCAAAAATATTGGCCTAACAGAAACGAATCGGACTGTGGATGAATATTATAATTATTCATCGGCCTCATTAAACCTGTATCCGCGTCTTCCTCAGATTAATAATAACAGCAATGGTCTTTTAAGGCTTAGAACTGATTATGTAAATGTTGGAGGAACAGAAGTTCCTTTGAAGCAAACAGAGATGACTTACACTACAAAAAGTGCAAATACTGTTAAGGGCTATGTTTTTACAGCAAGCTGGCAGGCAAATCATATGGATTTAGTGAGCTACGATATCTTGAACGAGTGGATTGTAGGCAATACCGTTACGGAGAGAATGTTTGAGCCCAATCTCAACAATGCCAGCACCGCCAAAACAGTAAGTCTCACATTTGATAGTACTAATAAACAGAAAACCCAAGAGAGTTATACTGATAGTAAAGGAGATGTTTATGCATTGAAATACCTTTATCCAAGGGATTTAGTGGCCTTAGGTCAGACAGAGCCATATCAGGAAATGGAGAACAGGCACATGACTGGCTTTGTTATTCAAACCGAAAAGTATAAAAATGCTGTTCTTTTAGAAAAAACATATAGCGACTATGTAAGGAACTGGCCAAGCAATCCAACTTTGATTTTGCCAAGTACCACAAGAACACAATATGCATCAAAACCAATTGAAAATAGATTAGCTTACAATGCATACGATAAAAAGGGGAATATCCTGACAACGTCTTACCCAAATGGGATGAAAACAAGCTATTTATGGAGCTATAACTATCAGCATCCCATTGCGGAAATAAAAAATGCAGACTATAGCGCGATTGAGAATATACTAGGAGGACCAGCTATTGATAATTTTGCCGCTTTGCTCAGTCCTGACAAATCTGCAGTTGATAATTTTATGGTGCCATTAAAAACTAGCCTGCCAAATGCACAGATCGCAACTTATGTTTACAGTCCCTTGATTGGTCTGTTAAGTTATACAGATGCCAAAGAACAAAGTATATATTACGAGTATGATGGATTTCAAAGATTACAGGCAATAAAAGATCAAAATGGCCATATTATAAAAACCTATAAATATAATTATTCAACGCCTGGTCCTCATGTATATTATAGCGCAATGATGAGTCAAAATTTTAATAAAGTATGCCCCTCTGGACAAACAGGTTCTACAGTTACTTACACTGTAATGCCTCATATTTATACTTCAATAATAAGCCAAGCAGATGCCGATCAAAAAGCGATTGACGATATGGCGCTTAATGGACAAAATTATGCAAATACAAATGGAGTATGTACGTCTACAAATACGGCTACGATTGATTATAGTTTAGCTTCTGGACGAGAATTTAATGTGCACCTGTCGAATACAGCAACTAATCAGACTTTTGATTATTTACTTTCAGGCTATGGTACCTTAACGGGTATTCCTGAGGGTACTTATTATATTTCTATTAATGAAATAAGCTATAGTGGGGCCTTCAATTTTTACATCGATTCCTTAATGGAAAATGGAGTTTATGTGCATTTTTACTCCGTTCCATTAAATGGCACTCATCAAATTTATGTTCAAGAGCTTTAATCAAACGTATATGAAAAACTGGATTTTAATTTCTGATAACAAAAGAATGAGCTGGAAAGCATATGCTTGGCTAATGACGCTCCTGTTGCTGAATGGTTTGGTAAATGCTCAAACACTATCTACAACCAAAAATTTTATTGCCGAAACCGTAGTTAAGGTCGGCGGTAAAACAAGCTTGTCTCAATTAAATGGGCTAACTAAAGAAGAAGTCAATACTAATGTGCAATATTTGGATGGTTTTGGCCGACCACTGCAAACCATTAACATACAGGCTAGCCCAGGTGGTAAAGATATTGTACAGCCCTTTGATTTTGACAGGTTGAGCCGGGAACAGTTTAAATATCTACCGTATGTTCCTTCTGGTGGCAATGTAGGCCAATTTAGAGAATCGGCAAAAAATGAAGTATACCAATTCTATGCGCCAGGCGTAGGAATTCCAATAAGTGACGGGGTTACTCGAATAGCCAATCCTTATAGCGAAAATGTATTTGAAGTATCGCCTTTGGGTAGGGTAATTGAACAAGGAGCGCCAGGCCAAACTTGGACTGTCCCTTATGGGCGTACAATCAAAGTAGGTTATGGGTTAAGCAATACAAATATAAATTATGCGGTTGACGGTTTTGCAGCAAGAAAATATAACTCGGTTACAGTAAATACGGCTGGGTTGGAGCATCAGCGCACGCTAAGTACATCGGGATATTACAATTCAAAAGAGCTCTATCTTACCATAAAAAAAGATGAAAATTGGACCGTCGCAGATGGCAAAGCCGGAACAGTAGAAGAATATAAGGACAAAAATGGAGCAGTTGTATTAAAACGAACATTTAATAAAAACCCGAGCAATGTTATTGAAGTATTAAGCACCTATTATGTTTATGATGATTATGGGCTATTAAGCTTTGTTTTACCTCCTGCTACGGATCCAGATAATGGATCAATCACTCAGGCGGTCTTAGATAATTATGCTTATCAGTATTATTATGATAGCCGTGGCAGGTTAATCGAAAAGAAAATTCCAGGTAAGGGTTGGGAATATTCGGTTTATAATAATTTAGATCAACCTGTGTTTTCACAAGATGCCAACCAAAGAGCAAAAAGCCCTAAAGAATGGAGTTTTGTAAAATACGATACATTTGGCCGAAACATTATAACAGGTATCGTTCAAGACAATAGTAGTCGTGGTGATCTGCAAGCTTCATTAGATAATGTTGCGCTAACCAATGCGCCATTGTTTGAACAGCGAGATAATTCTAATAGCAACGGAACTCAAACTGGCTATTCAAATGTTGCTCTGCCTAACCAAAATATATTAGCCTATTATTCAATTAATTATTATGACGACTACAATTTTTATGGCAATAGCTTTGGGGCGCCAAGCGGTAGTAATTTTGTTAATGGCAATAGGGTAAAATCTTTACCAACAGGATCTAAAATAAACACAATTGGTCCTAATGGCGCGCAACTTAGCGTGCCAAACATGCTGCTTCAAGTAAGCTATTACGACAATGAGGCTCGTGTGCTGCAAAGCAAGGCCCGAAATCATTTAGGTGGTATAGATATTTTAGACAACACCTATAGTTTTATTGATGAACTTCAAAGCAGTACACGTACACATACGGTAAGCACTTCGAGCGTGACTACAACTGTAATAAAAGAGTATTTGTATGATCATGCCGGTAGAAAGATCAAAACCTACCAGAGAATAAATACCAATTCGACTATTGGTCCAAAAGTACTTTTGAGCGAATTGGTCTATAATGAGATAGGTCAGGTTATGGTGAAAAAACTTCATGACGGACTGCAGTCAACAGCCTATGCTTACAATGAACGGGGCTGGTTAAAAAACAGCACGAGTAATCAATTCAGCTATCAGCTTAACTATAATGATGCTGTTAATGGAGCCGCTTCTCAATACAACGGTAATATTGCCAATCAGCTCTGGGACTATGGCAACAATCCAAATGTAAATACCTTTAACTATTCCTATGATAAATTAGACAGGCTCACTCAGTCAGTTTCGCCTAATTTGGGAGAAAGCGTGACATACGACTTGATGGGCAATATCCAAAGTTTAGCCCGGGATGGAAAAGGCACAAATAATTATACGGCTTATAATGGTCATCAATTAACACAAGTTCAGGGCTTTACTAATGGAAATTATGGCTATGACCAGAATGGAAATTTAAATAGCGATAGTCAAAAGAATATAAACATCAGTTATAATTCGCTTGATCTCCCTGCCCAAATAACAGGTAGCCAGAATATAACCTATACTTATGATGCTTTAGGCAATAAGTTGCAAAAGCAAAGTAGTTCTGGCGTAACAGACTATATTGCCGGTATACAATATAAAAATAATGGAACAGAGATAGATATTATTTTAACAGACGAGGGCAACGCCAGAAATAGTGGGGGGACCTATAGCTATGAATATACTTTAAGAGATCAGATAGGAAATAGCCGTTTAAGTTTTAAGCAAAACCCAATTACCTCCCAATTAGAGGTGTTGCAAAAGGACGATTATTATGCCTTCGGTTATAGGAAACCGATACAGGCAAGTTCTAATGATAATAAATACCTATATAATGGCAAAGAACTTCAAGACGAACTAGAGGAATACGATTACGGAGCTAGGTTTTATAATCCAGTTCTGGCTAAATGGAGTGCAATAGATCCAATGGCAGAAAAGATGCGTAGCTTTTCGCCGTATAATTATGCATTCAATAACCCAATAACCCATAATGATCCAGATGGAATGATGCCAGTTCCGATTGGTGGCATTCCAGGGATGACTATTTCTGTGCCTACTTCCAAAGCAGAGGCCGCCAGCATGATGGCATCTCTACACTCAATGCAGATTCAGCTTTTGAAGGACATTTCCATGATGACTACCATGAAAAATACCATGGATCACCTTCAGGAATATGCCATTAACGAACTGAATTATGGCATGCATAGAGGCAGGGGCTACGAAGCTATGTTAAGGTCTGGCCAGGATCCAGCGCTGATTGACTTAGAGTACAACCTAAATAAGGCCGTTGCAACTGCGAAATTAGTAGGAGATGCCATGGAGTGGCTGGCTTTTGGAGCGGGTGGTGGAGAAATGATGCTGGCCGCATCAGCCATAAAGGCACCTGCGACACAGATTGTAAAGGAGGCCGTAAAGGAGGTTGCTGAAGAATCGGTTAAGACTGTAGAAAAGAAAATAGTTGAAAATTCAGCTCATCATTTGAAACCAAACAATATTGGAGGTTTTGAAAGCTTTTCGGCGTTTAAGAAAGAAGTTGGAAAAGCAGGAGAAGGGTATGCATGGCATCACATTGTTGAGCAACATGGTGGGAACATAGAAAAATTTGGAGCAAAAAACATCCATAATTTAAATAACGTTATTAGATTAGAGCACGGCGCAGGCTCTATTCATTCCAAAGTTACTGGACATTATAATTCATTAATGCCAGGTACAAATATGAGAGTAAGGGATTATGTGAAAACCCTAAGTTTTGGAGAGCAATATCAGTATGGAATAGATGCATTAAACCGATTTGGATGGCAACGATAATGACTAAAGAAAAGATAAAAGAGAAATTTTTAAATGAGGCTATTGAGCATGGTAATGCCATATCTGAAGGTAATAGTACTAAAGCTAATAAAATTCATAAGAGAATACAAGCTTTATATAATCGAGCAAAAGAGTTGGAAGAAAATGGTATGTTTTGTGAGTTACTTGACAATTCTAATGAAAATATCAGGCTTTGGGCCGCGACTTTTACTTTGAAGACCTTTCCCGATTTAGCGGAGCAATGTTTGGAAAATCTATCAGATTCAGCTACCATAACAGGGCTTTCGGCAAAAACAACTTTAGTTCTATGGAAGCAGGGAAAGTTAAATTTATTGTAAGGTTTTAACTGTTTAGTGGGTCTCTAGTTGGTATGTTTTTAATTTGTAGCATTTTCGGATCCAGTTACGTATTAGAACTAACTTGGTTTAAAAACCAAAACAACCCATGAAAAAATATTTAATGCTTTCAGGCCTAATTGCACTTTTCCTTTCTTTTTCGGCATGCGAGAAGAAGAGCTTTGAAAATGTAGACAGCATCAGCTATGGCACTTCTTTTGGCATGTGCGTAGGCTATTGCCACAACGAGCTTTCCATCAGTGGTAATAAAACCACAATGACTAAACAAAAGAATGGAGAACCTTCGGCCACCAAAAAATGCAACAGCTCTGTGAGCGAAAGCGAGGTGAATGAGATCAAAAAACTGTTAAACACAGACGAGGTTTACAAATTGCCAGAAGTAATCGGTTGCCCGGATTGTGCAGATGGAGGAGCAGAGTGGGTGGCGTTTAAATCAGGTGGCAAGGCATATAAAATCACCTTCGAATACGGTAAGGCACCCGAATCGTTGAAAGTTGCGGTTGCGAAGTTGAAAGCTATCAGTGAGACCTTTAAAGATTGTAAATAGAATTATTGGTTCATTAGTTCAATAGTTCATTGGTGTAATTAGTTCATTGGCTGATTAGAAGAATTAGCTCGTTAGCTGAAACACCCCTCCGGACAAAGTAATTGTTTAATTGCTAAACTGTTGAATTGCAAACTGAGAACTGCCAACTGAAAACTGCCAACTAATAACTCCCGACTATTCCTCTTTAATTGGCGTTAATTTATTAATAGCCAATATCCAAGCATAACCAAACAAACCACCTAAAACGGAAGCGATAATATCGTTGCTATCGAAAACCCTACCCGGCATAAAAAGCTGTGCCAACTCGTAAATGATGAGGCCAACTATAAAAGACACCGTGCTTCTGAATGGCTGATTTGCTGTTTGGTGCCTTAAAAGCAACGAGCCGAAAAGCAAAATTATAGGCGCCAAGAAATTGGGAAGGGAACCTGCAATGCCAAAATCAAAGATACGGTTCTTGAAAAGATATGGCCTTAATTTTAGCTCTTCGAAAGCCGTGAAAGCTAGGATAAAAATAAAAGAAATGAGGTAAAAACGCTTTCTGGTGGTCATGTACTGATTAGTTTATTTTGATCATTACGCTTCCTGAGGCCATGTCATGAATAGCACGATTCTTTAAATCGCCATAGATAGATACGAATGAGATCCAGCCTAACGAAAGTTTAACCACATACCTAACAATGGCCTGGAACAGATTGATTCTTTGAGTCGAGTCGTCGTTTTTGCGTACCCTTATTTTTTTGATGTAGTTGCCCAGTGCGCAGGCTTTCGCCGTGCAAAGAGGTTCGTAGACAATAAATAGCAAAGCAAATAAAACGATTCTTAACCAGTCTGCAACTTGACCAAAGTTCTCGAGAATACCGGAAAAAACGAACATTAAAATGATGATCAAAAGGGTGTCAATAAAAGTAGATTGGAAACGTGTAGCTAATGACGGGTATTCTTCTTCCATGAGCATGAGTAATTTAGATAGGGCAAATTACATATTTTTTTGAGTTGGACAATCGGTATCTACCCTAATAGCAGCACTTGCCCAGCCTCAATAAACCTGATAGGAGCGGACACGGAGTAAAGCGTATAGCAGGACTGCCGTAACCGAAATGCGCTACCTATTGCTTTTCTAATCAAAACATTGGCTGATTAACCTATTGATCATTTGTGAGGTGCGGTGTTGCTAAATTGTTGAACTGTTAATTGTAAACTGTAGACTATTGTTTCATTGCGAAATCGTTTAACTGCAAACCGATAACTGCCAACTAAGACGATGGACTATCAGCCTCTTTATTAACCAAAAATTAAGAAATGCAGCATAAATTAAAAAACTCGTGCAAAGGCTTGATTATCACAAAATAAGTTCCTACTTTTGCAGTCCCTTAATGTAGCCTAGTTGTCAGCTAGCCATTAAGTATTTAAAAACAAAAAGCAAAAACACAAAAAGCAGAAAATGCCAACCATTCAACAATTAGTTAGAAAAGGTAGAGTAGCACTGGAGTTCAAGAGTAAGTCTCCAGCGTTGGACAGCTGTCCACAGCGAAGAGGTGTATGTACACGTGTATATACTACTACCCCTAAAAAACCAAACTCAGCAATGCGTAAAGTTGCCCGTGTACGTTTAACCAATGGTAAAGAGGTGAATGCCTACATTCCAGGAGAAGGTCACAACTTGCAAGAGCACTCAATCGTGTTAATTCGTGGTGGTCGTGTTAAGGATTTACCAGGAGTACGTTACCACATCATCCGCGGTGCATTAGATACCTCAGGTGTAGCTGGCCGTAACCAACGTCGTAGTAAATATGGTACTAAGCGCCCTAAACCAGGACAAGTAGCTGCAGCACCAACAAAAGGTAAAAAGAAATAATTAGGGGGAAACAGAAATGAGAAAATCGAAACCAAAAAAGAGAATTATTCTTCCTGATCCTAAATTCAACGATGTTCAGGTAACAAGATTTGTAAACAATATGATGTTCGACGGTAAAAAATCTATCGCTTACTCTATTTTTTACGATGCCGTAGAATTAGCTGAGAAAAAAGCTGGCGAAAATGGTTTAGAAGTATGGAAACGTGCTTTGAGCAATGTAATGCCTTCGGTAGAGGTTAAATCTCGCCGTGTAGGTGGTGCCAACTTCCAAGTGCCAACAGAAGTAAGACCAGACCGTAAAATTGCCTTGGGTATGAAATGGTTGATCTCTTACGCTCGCAAACGTGGCGAAAAAACCATGAAAGAGAAATTAGCAGGCGAAATCGTTTCGGCAGCTAAAGGCGAAGGCGCAGCTGTTAAAAAGAAAGAAGATACGCATAAAATGGCTGAGGCTAACAAAGCGTTCTCACACTTTAGATTCTAATAATTAAATGATTGAATGATTGAATTTTGAGTGGATAGAATGGGTTTTTAATCCTTCTTTCATTCTCTAATTCAATCATTCGCTAATTATAAACAATGTCAAGAGATTTAAAATTTACTAGAAATATTGGTATTGCTGCTCACATCGATGCGGGTAAAACCACTACAACAGAGCGTATCCTTTATTATGCTGGTGTAAGCCACAAAATTGGCGAGGTGCACGAAGGTGCAGCTACCATGGACTGGATGGCGCAAGAGCAAGAACGTGGTATTACCATTACTTCTGCTGCAACCACTGTAAACTGGAAATACAGAGGCCAAAACTACCACATGAACATTATCGATACACCAGGACACGTGGATTTTACCGTTGAGGTAAACCGCTCGTTACGTGTATTGGATGGTTTGGTATTCTTGTTCTCGGCAGTTGACGGTGTAGAGCCTCAATCAGAAACCAACTGGCGCTTAGCAAATAACTATAACGTAGCCCGTATCGGTTTCGTTAATAAAATGGACCGTTCTGGTGCCGACTTCCTTAAAGTTGTAAAACAAGTTAAGGATATGTTGGGTTCTAACGCAGTGCCTTTGCAATTGCCTATCGGTGCTGAAGACGGCTTTAAAGGTGTAGTTGATTTGATCAATAACCGTGGTATCGTTTGGAACGAGCACGATAAAGGTATGACCTTTACCGAAGTTCCAATTCCAGAAGAAATGGTTGACGAGGTAGCTGAGTGGAGAGAGAAATTGCTTGAATCAGTAGCTGAGTATGATGAGACCTTGATGGAGAAATTCTTCGATGCTCCTGAGACCATTACTGAGCGTGAGGTGTTAGATGCATTGCGTCAGGCAGTATTAGATGCTAAAATTGTTCCTATGGTTTGTGGTTCATCTTTCAAAAACAAAGGTGTACAAACCATGTTGGATTATGTAATGGAATTATTGCCTTCGCCAATGGATAGCAAAGGTGTAACCGGAACTAACCCTGATACTGGTGCTGAAGTATTGTTGAAGCCAGATGTAAAAGAGCCTTTTGCAGCTTTGGCATTCAAAATTGCAACAGATCCATTTGTGGGCCGTTTATGCTTTATCCGTGTTTACTCAGGTAACCTGGAAGCTGGTTCTTATATTTACAATACCCGTTCAGAAAATAAAGAGCGTATTTCTCGTATCTTCCAAATGCACGCCAATAAGCAAAACCCAATTCCTAACGTAGGTGCTGGTGATATTGCTGCGGTAGTAGGCTTTAAAGATATCAAAACTGGTGATACACTATGTGATGAGAAACACCCTATCATTCTTGAATCTATGGATTTCCCTGAGCCGGTTATCGGTTTAGCTATTGAGCCTAAAACTCAAGCTGACATTGATAAATTGGGTATGGGCTTGGCAAAATTGGCTGAAGAAGATCCAACCTTTAGGGTTCAAACAGATCAAGAAACTGGTCAAACAGTAATCTCTGGTATGGGTGAGCTTCACTTGGATATCTTGATCGATCGTTTAAAACGTGAGTTCAAGGTAGAAGTAAATCAAGGTGCACCACAAGTTGCTTACAAAGAGAATATCAATGGAACTGTTCAGCACCGTGAGGTTTATAAAAAACAATCTGGTGGTCGCGGTAAATTTGCCGATATTCAGGTAATCATTTCTCCAATTGATGCAGATTACGAAAAAGGTGGTTTGCAGTTTGTGAACGAGATTACAGGCGGTTCAATTCCTCGCGAATTTATTCCTTCGGTAGAGAAAGGCTTTGCAGCTTCAATGGCTAATGGCGTATTGGCTGGTTATCCACTACCTGACATGAAGGTTCGTTTAATTGATGGTTCATTCCACGCGGTCGATTCAGATGCTTTGTCATTCGAACTTGCTGCTAAAATGGCTTATCGTGAGGCATTGCCTAAATGTAACCCTGTGTTGATGGAGCCAATCATGAAGATTGAAATCCTTACTCCAGAAGAAAACATGGGTGATGTAATGGGTGATATGAACCGTCGTCGTGGCCAACTTCAAGGTATGGACACCCGTAATGGTTCTCAAGTAATCAAAGCGTTGGTGCCACTTTCGGAAATGTTTGGTTATGTAACTCAATTGCGTACCATTACTTCGGGCCGTGCAACTTCTACAATGGAATTTGACCATTATGAAGCCGCTCCGCGTAACGTACAAGATGAGGTTATTGCCAAAGCAAAAGGTAAAATTAAGTCTATAGACTAGTATCAAGATAAAAGTATCGAGTATCAGGACAAATAATCCATCTTGATACTTGATACTCACTACTCGATACTCTTCAAGATAAACCCGGCCTTTGTTATAAATAGCTCTAACACTGGCCTTAATTAAATAAATAACATGAGCCAAAGAATCAGAATCAAATTAAAATCTTACGATTATAACTTGGTAGATAAATCTGCCGAGAAAATCGTAAAAACTGTAAAGCCTACAGGCGCAGTAGTTAGCGGACCAATTCCGTTGCCAACAGAAAAGAAAATCTTCACTGTTTTGCGTTCACCACACGTAAACAAAAAAGCACGTGAGCAGTTTCAATTGTGTGCCTATAAACGTCTTTTAGATATTTATAGCTCTAACTCTAAAACTGTAGATGCATTGATGAAACTTGAATTGCCTAGCGGCGTTGAAGTAGAAATCAAAGTTTAACGATTTTATAACATGAAAAAGGCCCTTAGAAGAAATTCTAAGGGCCTTTTTTGTTTTTATGACTACATATAGCTTAGCCTGGCTATCAGAAATGTAAAATCAGATCCTTAGCTTTATAAGTACTATAGCCAAATTATATGAAGAAAAGCCTGTTCTCTATTCTGTTCCTGCTTGTCAGTTTAAATCTTTTTTCGCAATCTCTATATCCAATTGAGCAAAAAACAAGTAATATTATTAATGTAAACGATACTGCTTATCTGCGGATAGTAAACGGCATCATCGTCAAGAATGATTATCTGCTAAAAAATTTCGAAAGAACGAGCATTAGATCCAGAGAAAGCGTAAAAGAATTGGGAATCAAGGGAAATAAGCGCGTAATGATCATTACCATCGAGGTTCCCGATATAGAATATAAAATTGACAGCATATTATATTCAAGACCTGATTTCATAAAGAACTATAAATACCCCCTAGATATTCGATTGCCAATTTCGATTAACAACAAGCTCGTATCTGATGATGAAAAGGAAGGCTTGTTCTCTAAATTAACTTTGGCTGCTATTGTAAAAATAGAATACATAGCTCATCGAAACCCGAAGATCACACCCTTTGGAGTAATTAACATTAATGTAAAATAGATCAAGGTCAACAATTTTATGACGTGGAAAGGCCCCGAGAATTCTCGAGGCCTTTTTATTTCGCCTTGTTTTGGCTTCGGCTAAGGAATGTATTCTTCTACGCGCCAGCAGGGAATGTTCTCTACATAGCTAACCCGGTAAGGAGTGCCAAAATGATGGGTGGTAATGCCCGTAGGACCATCCCAGCTGTCTAAGTAACCCACAACCTGCCAATTAGGGCTAGATTCGGTGCCGTAGTTAAATTCGAACTGATAGGCTGGCATGGTACAGAGGTTAACCTTTGCTACAGCAGGCCTTGCCGAACTCATAGACATTGTGCCACAGGTAATCAGGGCCAATGCAAAAATTAAACTTACTTTTTTCATGGTATTGTATTTGGTTAAATGATTTTAAGCTTTTGTAATGCAATCAGATCTTTTCATTGCATTTAGGGCTGGATAGGGCCTGGGCCGTCGCCATTATCAAATTCGTCGAGCTTGCTGCAACCGCGTGCACAACGGCCAATGGCTTCAGAACCATACTTCTGTTTACAGTAGCTGTCTACAAACATCGACCCACAGGCATCATACCAAGTTGCCTCTTTTACCACGCCATAAACTACGCACTCCAAGCATCCGCCACCTGCTGGTCCACCTGGACCGCCACCTAATACTCTTTTCAATTGTTTCCTGTTAAGCTGCTCGCCTTTCTCAAAGCATAAGCCAGCAGAATCCATTTTTTCCATTGATTTGTTGTTTAGTTAAGGTTTTTTATTTTAAGGTCTATTGCTGTACAATTACCTTATAATGAATATATTAACTAAAAATCAGATTCTGAAAATTTAATGGCGAATGTAAAATTTTAGAGCATTTTACGTAGTGGAGATTAGCCAACAAGGATCTGAAGCCATATTGCAGGCTTCTAGGCTATAACAAAGAATTATGGATTCAATACTACCGTCGACTTAAGACTAATCTATTTGCCTCGAGTTCTCAGTTCCTCCATCGCATTGCGCTCGTCTTGAAGTTCTCTGGCTAATTTGCGTTCTTTTTCACTGGCCTTTGCCTTGTAGGCTTGGTATTCTGCCGAAACCTCATCGTAAAGCTGGGTACGGTGTTTGGCTTCCAAAATGTTTTTGGTAGATCGGGCAATCACTACAAATAGGGCAATAGCCAATACTGCGATGATAGACCAAACGATGATATTATAGGTGCCTTTGGTAAAAGAGATGCCCAGGAAATTGATTTCGTTCACCTTGGCGTCGGCAGTGTTCAGCGAAGTTTCTTTGCCAGTGATATCTGTCTGCAAGCCACTGATGGTTTTTTCCTGCTCGGCGATTTTGCTTTTGGCCTTGTTCAGCTCTACGCGTTCTTTGCGGAGGGTATCGTTTACGCTTTTCCAAACCGTGGTTAAACGATCCGGATTGATCAATTTATAGCCATTGATAGACTTAGACCTCGAAAGCATAAATTGATATTGGCCATTTAAGCTGAAATCTGTGTTTTTAACCGTATCAACTCTTCTGGTTTGGTATTGCTTTTTGAAGGCAACCGGAGTTTTTGTAGCCGAAGTCTGAGGTTTAACAGGCGCTTGCGCCCATAAATTTGGTGTAGTTAAGCTTAAAATGAGAACGGCAGCAAAAGAAAGTAAACTTGGTTTCATGTCAATAATATCGTTTTAAGTTTAACAATTATAAACAAAATTTATTGTATTTCATCTCGGTTGTTCTATCCTAGGTTAAACCGATTTGGGATCAAATACTCCTCTAATACCTATAAAATACACCTTTTTTGTAGTCTACTAAATACAAATATTTTGAAGTTTAACCAGCTAAGGAAGGTATATTTGCCGGCATGACGGTATTGCTGTTTACCTTGATTGTTTTAGCCGGAGCCTTTTTGGCGGGCCTATTGGGCTCTCTAACAGGCTTGGGTGGGGGCGTGATCATCATCCCTTTGCTCAACCTGGGATTAGGAGTTGATATCCACTATGCCATAGGCGCTTCAATCATTTCGGTTATCGCCACTTCTTCGGGTTCGGCCGCTGCTTATGTAAAGGAAGGCATTACCAATGTGCGCATCGGTATGTTCCTGGAAATTGCCACCACGGCCAGTGCCATTGTAGGGGTAATCATTGCAACGTACATCAAAGCAGATTATATCATCGTCATTTTCGGACTCATCCTTTTGTTTTCGGCGGTAATGATGCTGCGCAAGAAGGTAGACCATTCCAATAACGAACAAACCAGTGTATTGGCCAATTACTTTAAGCTGAATGGCAGCTATCCAACAGCAGATGGCGTAAAGCAGTATGCCGTGCACCGTGTACTAGGCGGCTTTGCCATGATGTTTGTAGCCGGCACGCTCTCAGGCTTGCTGGGGATAGGCTCAGGCGCCTTAAAGGTGATTGGTATGGACAACATCATGCGTATTCCTTTTAAGGTCTCTACCACTACCAGCAACTTCATGATAGGCGTTACGGCAGCAGCCAGCGCACTGGTTTACCTGCACAAGGGACAAATAGATCCAATGATCGCCATGCCGGTAACCATTGGCGTAATTGCTGGGGCAACCTTGGGTGCGAAGATATTAATCAAAACCAAAACCGATAAGCTGAAAGTTGTTTTTGCCATTGTAGTTACTTTTTTGGCACTGCAGATGATTTATAACGGATTAAGTGGGCAGGCATGAGCAAAGAAATTAAACATTATTTAGGCGATAGGGATGTACAGGTAATTTTGGGCACCTTATTGCGTGTTGGTGTATTGGTTTCTACTGCGGTGGTGATTTTGGGTGGTATCATTTACCTTTTTTCGCATAGCCAACAAACCGTATCGTTTAAGAACTTCAAGCCGGAAGACGTCCGTTTCTCCTCGATTGCCGAAATCTTAAAGGGATTAAAGACTTTTGATGGACTGGCCATCGTTCAGTTTGGTGTGCTTTTGCTTATTTTTACGCCGATTGCGCGTATCGTTTTCTCTATTTTCAGCTTTCTGATGGAGAGAGACTACATGTATGTGCTCATCGGCACCCTGGTTTTGATCATAATTATAGCCAGCTTGTACCTGGATATTGCCCATTAAGCCTCTGATTCTGAGTTTAGAAGGAGAAGCTGTCGCTAAATAGCATTGAGTTGAAACCATCATGATTTTACAGAAACACAGATTATGACTACAAAATCATGATCGCTTCATCCGCCATGAAGAGAAAACTATAAAATAGATGAAAAAATAATTAGCTAACTATTTGAAAATTAAGAATTCTTTCCTATTTTTGCCGTCCCTTAACGGGGATGTATCCCACCTTGAACGAAGCCCTACTGCTTCGATGGGTGTTAAATTTAAAATAGAAAATGTCAGGTATTATTGGAAAAAAAGTAGGAATGACCAGCATTTTTGACGCCGATGGAAAAAACATTCCATGTACGGTGATCGAAGCTGGACCTTGTGTGGTAACACAAGTTAAGACCGAAGAGAAAGATGGTTACGTATCGGTTCAATTAGGATACGACGAAGCCAAAGAAAAAAACACTACCCAACCTTTAAAAGGTCACTTTGCGAAAGCAAGCACTACCCCAAAACGTAAATTGGTTGAATTTGAGCAGTTTGAAGAATCGTTGAACTTAGGTGATACGGTAACTGTGAACATTTTCAACGAAGGCGATTTTGTTGATGTAGTTGGTACTTCAAAAGGTAAAGGTTTTCAAGGTGTTGTAAAACGTCATGGTTTCGGTGGTGTTGGAGGTCAAACTCACGGTCAGCACAATCGTTTAAGAGCGCCAGGTTCATTAGGTGCTTCATCATGGCCTTCACGTGTATTCAAAGGTATGCGTATGGCTGGAAGAACTGGTGGCGACAGGGTAAAAATTCAAAACTTGCAAGTTTTGAAGGTTTATGCTGAGCAAAACTTGGTAGTAGTTAGTGGTTCCGTACCGGGAGCTAAAGGTTCTTACGTAATCTTAGACAAGTAAGCAGATGGAAGTGAAAGTATTAAACATTTCAGGAAAAGAGACAGGTGCCAAGGTGCAGCTTCCTGAAGCGGTATTCGGTGTAACTCCGAATGATCACGCGATTTATTTAGATGTGAAGCAGTATTTGGCTAACCAACGTCAAGGAACGCACAAATCTAAGCAACGTAACGAAATTGCAGGTTCTACCCGTAAATTATATAAACAAAAAGGTACTGGCGGTGCACGTGCCGGAAGTATCAAATCTCCATTGTTCAATGGTGGTGGCCGTATCTTCGGTCCTCAGCCAAGAGACTATAGCTTCAAATTGAACAAGAAATTGAAATCATTGGCCCGTAAATCGGCCCTTTCTTACAAAGCGCAGGATAACAGCGTAGTTGTATTGGAAGACTTCAATTTCGATACCATTAAAACCAAAAACTTTTTGAATTTGGTGAATGCGTTGAATTTGGCTGGAGAGAAAACTTTATTGGTTTTACCTGAGCAAAATAATAATATCTATTTATCAAGCAGAAATATCCAGAAAGCAAAAGTAACTACTGCTGACCAGTTGAATACTTATGATGTATTGAACGCCGGCAAACTTTTGTTAACTGCTAACTCGCTTAAAACATTGGAGGAGGCATTTGCCAAGTAATATGGAAATCTTACAAAAACCAATCTTAACCGAAAAAGCTTCTGCATTAACTGAAAAAGCTAACCGTTTTACTTTCAGAGTAGACCACAGAGCTAACAAATTGCAGATTAAATCGGCTATCGAGAAAATGTACGGCGTAACAATCGTTGCCCTTAACACAATGATAGTAGATGGCAAAGCCAAATCAAGAAACACCAAAGGTGGTATTGTAACAGGCCGTAGCCCTAAATATAAAAAAGCTATTGTAACATTGAAAGATGGCGAAACAATAGATTATTACGCGAATATTTAATCAGAATTGAATAATTTATAACTATGGGCTTAAGAAAATTTAAACCAGTCACTCCGGGTACCCGCTTTAGAGTTGGTGCTAGTTTTACGGAGATTACAGCAACCAAGCCCGAAAAATCATTGGTTGTATCTTCTAAGAAATCGGGAGGTCGTAACAATACAGGAAAAATGACGATGCGCTATATCGGCGGTGGTCACAAAAGATCTTTCCGTTTAATCGATTTTAAACGTGATAAGTTTGATATCCCTGCAACAGTAGCTACTGTTGAGTACGATCCTAACCGTACAGCACGTATCGCATTATTGCATTATGCTGATGGAGAGAAGCGCTACATTATTGCACCAGAAGGATTGCAAGTAGGACAAACCGTGCTTTCGGGCGACAAAGCTACTCCAGAAGTAGGAAATACATTGAAATTGGCTAACATTCCTTTGGGTTCGATTATCCACAACTTGGAAATCCACCCAGGAAAAGGTGCTCAATTGGCTCGTAGCGCAGGTGCTTATGCACAATTGGCTGCAAGAGATGGCAAATATGCTACCATTAAAATGCCATCAGGCGAAACCAGGTTGATCTTGGTTACCTGTTTAGCAACTATCGGTACAGTTTCTAACTCAGACCATGCAAACGAAGTACTAGGTAAAGCAGGCCGTAGCCGTTGGATTGGCCGTCGTCCTCGTACGCGTCCAGTAGCAATGAACCCTGTTGATCACCCAATGGGTGGTGGTGAAGGCCGCTCTTCAGGAGGTCAGCCACGGTCAAGGAATGGTGTTTATTCGAAAGGATTCAAAACACGTTCGCTTAAAAAATACTCAAATCGTTTCATCATAGAGAAAAGGAAAAAATAATGGCTCGTTCAATTAAAAAAGGACCTTATATTGACCATAACGTAGAGAAGAAAGTAGTCTCTATGAATGATTCAGGCAAGAAGTCTGTGATCAAAACATGGTCTCGTAGATCAATGATATCACCAGATTTCGTAGGTCATACATTTGCAGTACATAACGGTAATAAGTTTATTCCGGTATACGTAACAGAAAACATGGTTGGTCACAAGCTGGGAGAGTTTGCTCCAACCAGAACATTTAGGGGTCACTCTGAAAAGAAAAAATAATTAAGAGATGGAAGCAGTAGCGAAATTAAACAATTGCCCAACCTCACCGCGTAAGATGCGTTTGGTTGTAGATCTGATCAGAGGTGAGCGTGTAGAGAAAGCTTTACATATTTTGAAATTCACCAACAAAGATGCCGCCATAAGAGTTGAGAAACTTTTATTATCAGCTATCAAAAATTGGGAAACCAAAAATGAAGGTTCTCGCCCTGAAGAAAACCAGTTATACGTGAAAACGATAATGGTAGGCGGTGGTCGTCAGTTAAAAAGATTAAGACCAGCCCCACAAGGCCGTGGTTACAGAATTCGTAAACGTTCGAACCACGTTACCTTAATAGTAGATAGTAAAAACGTTGAAACTCAAACTAATTAACAGAAATGGGACAAAAAGCACATCCAATAGGTAACAGGTTAGGAATCATCAGAGGCTGGGATTCTAACTGGTTCGGAGGCAACAACTATGCTGATAAATTAGTTGAGGACGAAAAAATAAGAAAATACCTTTCAGCACGTATCGCCAAAGGTGGTGTAGCCAAAGTAGTAATCGAGCGTACCTTAAAACGTATCACCGTTACTATTCACACTGCCCGTCCGGGTATCGTAATTGGTAAAGCAGGCCAAGAGGTTGACAAGATCAAAGAAGAGTTGAAAAAATTGACTAAAAAGGAAATTCAGATCAACATCTTCGAAATCAAACGCCCTGAGCTTGATGCACAATTAGTAGCAGAAGGTGTAGCTAAACAATTAGAAGCTAGGATTTCTTTCCGTAGAGCCATGAAATCAACCATCGCATCAACGATGCGTATGGGTGCCGAAGGGATCAAAATCATGACTTCTGGCCGTTTAGGTGGTGCCGAGATGGCACGTACCGAGCAGTACAAAGAAGGAAGAATTCCTTTGCATACTTTCCGTGCGGATATCGACTATGCATTAGCAGAAGCGTTAACCACTTATGGTAAAATCGGAGTGAAAGTATGGATCTGCAAAGGCGAAGTTTACGGTAAACGTGACCTTTCTCCAAACATCGGCGCAACGAGCAATGCTCCAGGCAAAGGTGGCGACAGACCTCAAGGCAACTTCGGTGGCAGAGATGGCGGCAGAGATAATAGAGGCGGCGGCGACAGAAGGAACGACAAACGCGGTGGCGGTGGTCGTCCAGGTCAAGGCGGAAGAGATAATAAAGGCGGCGGCAACAACAGAGGCCCACGCAAATAGTTAACCAATCGTTTAACGATAATATTTAAAATAAAATGTTACAGCCAAAAAGAACGAAGTTCAGAAAGATGCAAAAAGGCAGAATGAAAGGTTTAGCAACTCGTGGTGCTGAATTGTCATTCGGATCTTTCGGGATCAAGTCTTTAGAAGCAACTTGGATCACAAGTCGCCAGATAGAGGCAGCCCGTATTGCGGTAACTCGTTTCATGAAACGTGAAGGCCAAGTTTGGATCAGAATTTTCCCGGATAAACCGGTAACAAAGAAACCAGCTGAGGTACGTATGGGTAAAGGTAAAGGTGCACCTGAATATTGGGTAGCCGTTGTTAGACCCGGACGCATTATTTTTGAAGCAGAAGGCGTGCCTTTGGAAGTTGCCAAAGAAGCGTTGAGATTAGCCGCTCAGAAGTTGCCAGTTCAAACCAAGTTTGTAGTACGTAGAGATTACGTAGAAGCATAAAAAAGTTTTGGATCAATGTTGCAAGTGAACTTGTTATTGCAACCGCTAGACCAGACATAAAAATTTAATAAAATGAAAAACTCAGAAATCACAGGGCTTTCAAAAGAAGAATTAGTAGCAAAGATTGCAGAAGAAAAAGAAAACTTAACCAAGTTAAAATTCGCACACGCAATTTCGGCTATCGAAAACCCTTCTCGTATCCAGAAGGTGAGAAAAGACATAGCCCGATTAAATACTGAATTGACTAAGCAAAATGCTCAGTCAGCTACTGAAACTAAATAACTTTTAGAGTCGAAATGGAAAGACAATTAAGAAAAACAAGGACCGGGTTGGTGGTAAGCAATAAGATGGATAAATCTGTTGTTGTAGCAGTTGAGCGTAAAGTGAAACACCCGATTTATGGTAAGTTCGTTAAGAAAACTACCAAATTTATGGCTCATGACGAGAAAAACGAATGTGGTATCGGTGATACGGTATTGATCATGGAGACTCGTCCGCTGAGTAAAAACAAGAACTGGAGATTGGTACAAATTTTAGAAAGAGCTAAATAAGATGGTACAGCAGGAGTCAAGATTAAACGTAGCCGACAATAGCGGCGCAAAACAAGTATTGGTTATCCGCGTACTTGGTGGTACTGGCAAAAGATATGCTTCTATCGGTGACAAAATCGTTGTAACCGTAAAAAGCGCTTTGCCTTCAGGTAACATTAAAAAAGGAACAGTTTCTAAAGCAGTTGTAGTAAGAACTAAAAAAGAAATCCGTCGTAAAGATGGTTCTTATATTCGTTTTGACGACAATGCAGCCGTATTGTTGAATGCACAAGATGAGCCACGTGGTACACGTATTTTTGGCCCGGTAGCAAGAGAGCTGCGTGAGAAACAATTCATGAAGATTGTATCATTAGCACCGGAGGTATTATAATATGAAAAATAAAGTAACACAAGCCAAGGTAAAGATCCGCAAAGGAGATTTAGTAAAGGTTATAGCTGGCGATTCAAAAGGCCAACAAGGTAAAGTACAAGAAGTGCTTGTTGCCAAAAACAGAGTTGTAGTAGAAGGTGTAAACCTTGTATCAAAACATACAAAACCAAATGCCGCTACTCCAAATGGTGGTATCATTAAAAAAGAGGCTGCTCTTCATATTTCTAACGTACAGTTAATTGATCCAAAATCAGGTAAAACTACCCGTGTTGGTAGAAAACTGAATGCTGACGGAAAATTAGTGAGAGTTGCTAAAATATCAGGGGAGGAAATCAAATAATGGCTTACGTACCAAGATTAAAAAGTAAATATAAAGAGGAAATTGTAACTGCTCTTAAAGATAAGTTCAATTACAAAAGCGTAATGCAGGTTCCTAAATTAGAGAAAATTGCCATTAACCAAGGTGTTGGCCGTTATGCTGTAACTGATAAGAAAATCATGGACAGCTCGATCTTAGAAATGTCTACCATTGCCGGTCAACAGGCAGTAGGTGCAAAATCTAAGAAAGATATCTCTAACTTTAAATTGCGTAAAGGTATGCCGGTTGGTGTAAGAGTAACTTTACGTGATAATAACATGTATGAGTTCTTAGATCGATTAATTTCCGTAGCTTTGCCGCGTATCCGCGATTTCAAAGGTATCAATGACAAAGGATTTGATGGAAAAGGTAACTACACATTGGGTATTACCGAGCAAATCATCTTCCCAGAGATCAATATCGACAAGATCAGCAGAATTTTAGGTATGGATATTACATTTGTAACATCTGCTACCACTGATGTTGAGGCATTGGAACTTTTAAAACAATTTGGATTACCGTTTAAAAATCAAAAAACAGAGCAATAATGGCAAAAGAAGGTGTAAAAGCTCGCGAAATTAAGCGCCAAAGATTGGTAGCTAAATATGCAGAGAAACGTGCGGCTTTAAAAGCGGCAGGTGACTATGAGGCGTTAGACAAATTACCTAAAAATTCGTCAGCAGTACGTTTGCACAACCGTTGCAAATTAACTGGTCGTCCTCGTGGATATATGCGTACCTTTGGCATTTCAAGGGTGTTGTTCCGCGATATGGCTTTAGCAGGAAAAATTCCTGGAGTAAGAAAAGCCAGCTGGTAATATAAAAGTATCAAGTATTGAGTATCAGGTATCGAGATTTATAGATCTTGATACCTGATACTTATGTCTTTATACTAGCAAAATGAATTTTAACCGATAGCAGGTCCGGAGGCCGGGTGGCCAAGAGATACCACTATCACAAATCAACAATAATGAATACAGATCCAATTGCAGATTATCTTACAAGGGTAAGAAATGCCATCAAGGCAAATCACAGAATTGTAGAGATCCCTGCATCAAACCTTAAAAAGGAAATTACTAAAGTACTTTTCGACAAAGGTTACATCGCAAACTACAAGTTTGAAGACACTACAGCTCAAGGCATCATCAAAATCGCTTTGAAGTACAACGCAATTACTAAAATCTCGGCTATCCGTACCTTAACCCGTATCAGCAAGCCAGGTTTGAGACAATATGCAGGTGTAGAAAACATGCCAAGAGTATTAAATGGTTTAGGTATCGCAATCTTATCTACTTCTAAAGGTGTAATGACCGATAAAGAAGCAGCCAAATTAAACATTGGCGGTGAGGTATTGTGTCACGTTTATTAATAGGAGATAGCAGAATGTCAAGAATAGGAAAAAACCCAATTAATGTGCCTGCTGGAGTAACTATTACTGTATCTAACGATAACGTAGTTACTGTTAAAGGTCCTAAAGGTGAACTAAGCCAAGCCTTAGATCAAGATATTACCGTTAGCCAAGAAGATGGCGTGTTAACTGTAAACCGTCCATCGGATCAAAAAAGACACAAAGCCTTACACGGCTTGTATCGTTCATTGATCAACAACATGGTTATAGGCGTAACAGATGGTTATAAATTAGAGCAAGAACTAGTAGGTGTGGGTTACCGTGCCACTAACCAAGGTAATACTTTGGACTTGGTTCTAGGTTATTCTCACCACTATGTATTCCAGTTACCACAAGAAATCAAAGTAACCACCACATCAGAAAAAGGTCAAACTCCTAAAATCATTTTAGAAAGTATTGACAAGCAATTGATTGGCCAGGTAGCAGCAAAAATCCGCTCGTTACGTGCACCAGAGCCTTACAAAGGTAAAGGTATCAAGTTTGTTGGTGAAGAGTTAAGAAGAAAAGCAGGTAAATCAGCTTCTAAAAAATAATTAAAATGGCAAAGAAAATATCGCGTAGAGAGCGTATCAAAAAAGGCATCAGAAAAAGACTTACTGGATCTGAGAGCCGTCCACGTTTATCAGTTTATAGAAGCAATAAAGGTATTTATGCTCAAATCATTAACGATGAAACTGGTAGTACAATAGTTTCAGCATCATCTTTATCTAAAGATTTTACTGGTAAAGGAACAAAATCTGACCAATCAATCGCAGTAGGCAAGCTAATTGCCGAGAAAGCAATTGCAGCTGGTGTAAAAGAGGTTGTTTTCGACAGAAATGGTTATTTATACCATGGTCGTGTTAAATCGTTGGCAGATGGTGCCCGCGAAGCTGGTTTAGTATTTTAATCTGAAAAAAAGGTAAGATGTCAACTATCAATATAAAAAGAGTAAAGACTAGCGAGATCGAATTAAAAGATCGTTTAGTTAGCATACAACGTGTTGCCAAGGTAACCAAAGGTGGCCGTACCTTCAGCTTCTCAGCTATCGTAGTTGTAGGAGATGAGCAAGGTGTTGTTGGTTACGGTTTGGGCAAGGCGAAAGAGGTTACAGAAGCCATTGCAAAAGGTGTAGACGATGCAAAAAAGAACTTGGTAAAAGTTCCTGTTTTGAATGGTACCGTACCTCATGAGCAAATCGGCAAGTTTTCTGGCGGTTTCGTTTTGATCAAGCCTGCAGCTGTAGGTACCGGCGTAATTGCTGGTGGTGCAATGCGTGCCGTATTAGAGAGTGCCGGTATCCATAACGTATTGGCTAAGTCAAAAGGTTCATCAAACCCACACAACGTGGTAAAGGCAACAGTAGATGCCCTAACCAAAATGCGTGATGCGTATACCGTAGCTCAGCACCGTGGTGTGGATTTAAACAAAGTTTTTAACGGATAATATCATGGCTAAAATTAAAATAACCCAAATAAAAAGCATTATCGATAGAAGCGAAAGCCAAAAAAGGACCATGAAAGCCTTAGGTTTAACTAAAATGAACCAAAGCGTACAGGTTGAAGCTAACGCTGCCATTATTGGGATGGTAAGAAAAGTTAATCACTTAGTAGCTATAGAGACTGTTTAATTATTAAAATCTGCTTAGGATGCAGCAAAATGCCCTAAGCAGATTTTCTATTTATTTATCGTTGTTCCTGATTAGTGAAAGCGAAGGGCAACACAACAAGTTTTAAAAATGAACTTAAGTAATCTAAAACCTGCAAAAGGTTCTGTAAAAAGTAGCAAAAGAATTGGTCGTGGACAAGGTTCTGGTCGCGGTGGTACTTCAACCCGTGGTCACAAAGGTGCTGGTTCACGTTCTGGACACTCAACTAAGGTTGGTTTCGAAGGTGGTCAAATGCCATTGCAACGCCGTGTGCCTAAAGTTGGTTTCAAACCAATCAACCGTACCGAATATGTAGGCGTAAACTTAGACGTACTACAAGGCTTGGCAGAGAAACACAACTTGTCGAGCATTGATTTCGCTGCTTTGCAAGAGCATGGTTTGGCTTCTAAAAACGACTTGGTAAAAATCCTAGGTCGTGGCGAAGTTAAAGCGAAGTTAGAAGTTACAGCTCATGCTTTTTCTGCAAGTGCGCAAAAAGCAATCGAAGCTGCTGGAGGCTCAATCGTAAAATTGTAATTAATGAAGAAGCTATTTACTACTTTAAGTAATATTTGGAAAATACAGGAATTAAAAGAGCGTATTCTATATACGCTCATGATTCTTGTAATTTACAGGTTCGTTTGTCAAGTTGTACTACCGGGTGTAGATCCAACTCAGTTAAGCAATACTCAAAAAACCGGTCTGTTAGGCTTATTGGATATGTTTGCAGGTGGTGCCTTTTCTAAGGTGTCTATCGTAGCATTGGGCGTAATGCCATATATCTCTGCGTCTATCGTAGTTCAGTTGTTGGGCATTGCAGTACCTTCTTTCCAAAAAATGCAAAAAGAAGGAGAGAGCGGCAGAAAAAAATTAACGCAAATCACCCGCTACCTAACCGTAGCAATTACTGCTGTGCAGGCCGTAGGATATGTTAAAACACAGGTTCCTACCAATGCCATCATGATCGATCACTTTACTTTCTATGTACTTTCTGGTTTTGTTTTAACCGCTGGTACCTTGTTTGTAATGTGGCTAGGTGAAAAAATAACAGATAAAGGTATTGGTAATGGTACGTCATTGATCATCATGGTAGGTATCATCGCCCGTTTACCAATCGCAATCCAACAAGAGATCAGCTCTGTATTTGCAGGCAACGACGGTGGATTGATTAGATTGGTATTAGAGATCGTAGCTTTATTTGCAGTGATTATGTTTACCATCCTTATTGTTCAAGGGGTACGTAAAGTGCCTGTACAATATGCCAAAAGAATTGTTGGCAACAGACAAGTAGGGGGCGTAAGGCAATATATTCCTTTAAAAGTTAATGCGGCCGGCGTAATGCCGATCATCTTTGCCCAGGCATTGATGTTCATCCCGAATGCATTGATTGGAATATTCCCTAAGCTAACCGATAGCTGGTTACACTCGTATACAGATATTACTTCGGTAACGTATAGCTTAACATTTGCGTTTTTGATCATTGCCTTCACTTTCTTCTATACAGCCATTACAGTTAACCCAACTCAGATGTCTGATGATATGAAAAAGAACGGTGGTTTCATTCCGGGCATCAAGCCAGGTTTGGCAACTTCAAGCTTCATTGATGATGTAATCTCTAAGATTACCTTCCCTGGATCGTTGTTCTTGGCCATCATCGCCATTCTGCCTTCGTTTGCTGTAAGATTGGGTATTCAACAAGAATTTGCCCATTTCTTTGGAGGTACATCATTATTGATTTTAGTAGGTGTAGTATTGGATACTTTACAGCAGATCGAAAGTTATCTATTGATGCGCCACTATGACGGTTTGATGAAAACAGGAAGAGTTACTGGCCGTACGGGTATCCCGGCTGCTGGTGGCACTGCTGCGTTGTAAGATTAAACATGTCGAAAATATTTTATAAATCTCCGGAGGAGATCGAATTAATAAGAGAAAGTTCTTTACTGGTTTCCAAAACTTTGGCCGAAGTGGCCAAAGTTATTGGACCAGGCATTACTACGCTTGCCCTGGATAAACTGGCCTATGAATTTATTCATGACCATGGAGCCATTCCCGCTTTTTTAAACTATGGCGGTTTCCCTAATTCGTTGTGCATTTCGCCAAACGAACAAGTGGTACATGGTTTCCCTAGCGAGTATGTAATTAAGGAAGGAGACTTGATCTCTGTTGATTGCGGTGTCATCAAAAACAATTTCTTTGGAGATTCTGCCTATACTTTTTCTATTGGAGAAGTAGACGCAGAAAAACAAAAACTAACCAAGGTAACTCAAGAGTGCCTCAACTTGGCTATAGAAAAAGCGGTTGTGGGCATGCGCATCGGCGATATTGCCTTTGCCGTGCAAAACCATGCCGAAACCAATGGCTTTGGGGTAGTTAGAGAGCTTGTGGGGCATGGTGTTGGCGTTCAGCTACACGAGAAGCCAGAAGTGCCTAACTATGGTAAGAGAGGAAGCGGAATTAAACTGGAAGAGGGAATGGTTATTGCCATCGAACCAATGATCAATGCTGGTACTGCCGGGATTAAATTTTGGTCAGACGGCTGGACCGTAACCACCAAAGACAACAAACCTTCCGCACATTTTGAACATACGGTTGCAGTCAAAAAGGGCAAAGCAGATGTTTTATCTACCTTTTCTCTGATTGAAGAAGTTTTACAAGAAAAAAAGTAAAAAATTAAAAATTTTTATTTAATTTTGCAACCCTGTTTAATAACAGCTAATTAAGTAAAAATCAATATTATATGGCTAAACAAGCCTCAATTGAACAAGACGGAGTAATAAGGGAAGCATTATCGAATGCGATGTTTAGGGTTGAACTCGAAAACGGACATGAAATTATCGCCCACATTTCAGGAAAAATGAGGATGCACTACATCAAAATTTTACCTGGAGACAAAGTTAAATTAGAGATGTCGCCTTACGACTTAACGAAAGGCAGAATTACTTATAGATATAAATAAAATGAAAGTTAGATCTTCAATTAAAAAACGTAGCGCTGATTGCAAGGTTATTCGTCGTAAAGGTAAACTTTACGTAATTAACAAGAAAAACCCTAAATACAAGCAACGTCAGGGATAATTAAAAACATTGGAACGAGATCCGTACAACGGTGGCCCGCCGTTCGGTCGTTCATTTAAAAGCAATATATAAATATGGCAAGGATATCAGGTATTGATTTACCAAGAAACAAAAGAGGTGAGATCGGTCTAACCTACATCTACGGAGTAGGCAGATCAACTGCTCAAAGCATTTTGACCCAAGCAGGGATCGACCTTAACAAAAAAGTACAAGATTGGTCAGACGACGAATTGTCGGCGATCCGTACCATCATCAACGATACCATCAAGGTAGAAGGTGCTTTGCGTTCTGAGGTTCAATTGAACATCAAACGTTTAATGGACATCGGTTGTTATCGTGGTCTTCGTCACAGAAAAGGCTTGCCTGTTCGTGGCCAACGTACCAAAAACAACTCTCGTACCCGTAAAGGAAAGAGAAAAACAGTTGCTAACAAGAAAAAAGCTACTAAATAGTAATTGATAGACAACCGGTAGCGGTTGTTTGGAATATAAAATTACAAGAGTTGATGGGTCCAGGTTATTCGTTAATCTAGTAATTCATCTCCTAAATAATTAAAACATAAAATGGCTAAAAGTAAAAAAGTTACCAAAAAACGTATCGTTGTAATTGAGCCTGTTGGTCAGGCACACGTTAACGCTACGTTCAACAACATCATTATTACCCTAACCAACAACAACGGTCAAACTATTTCTTGGTCGTCTGCAGGTAAAATGGGCTTCAAAGGTTCTAAAAAGAACACTCCATATGCAGCAGGCCAAGCAGCTTCAGACTGTGGTAAAGTAGCATTTGATTTAGGTTTGCGTAAAGTTGAAGTATTTGTTAAAGGTCCAGGTTCAGGCCGTGAGTCTGCCATCAGAACTTTGCAAGTAGCTGGTATTGAAGTATTGTCTATCAAAGACATCACTCCACTTCCGCACAACGGCTGTCGTCCACCTAAGAAAAGAAGAGTTTAATCAATTAATTTTTAAAGCTAAGAGTCTGCAGCTACAGGTTGTATGATACTTTAAAATCAAAAACAAATGGCAAGATATACCGGACCAAAGTCCAAAATAGCCCGTAAGTTCAGAGAGCCAATTTTCGGCCCTGACAAAGTATTAGATAGAAAAAATTATCCTCCAGGCCAACACGGTGCTTCAAAAAGAAGAGGAAAACAATCTGAGTACGCTATCCAGTTAATGGAGAAGCAAAAAGTGAAATACACTTATGGTGTATTGGAAAAACAATTCCGCAACTTGTTCACTAAAGCATCGTCACGTCAAGGTATTACCGGTGATAACTTATTGCAATTGCTTGAGGCACGCTTAGATAACACAGTATACAGATTAGGTATTGCTCCAACCCGTTCAGGTGCACGTCAATTGGTTAGCCATAAGCACATCACTGTAAACGGAGAGGTTGTTAATATTCCATCATATCAATTAAGAGCTGGCGACGTGGTAGCAGTACGTGAGAAATCTAAAACATTAGAAGCCATCACCAACTCTGTTGCAGGCAGATCAATCAACAAATTCAATTGGTTAGATTGGAATGCTGGCGAGTTAACAGGTAAGTTCTTAGCTTATCCTAACCGCGACGAGATCCCAGAAAACATTAAAGAGAACCTTATAGTAGAGTTGTACTCTAAGTAATAGATTTGGTTAAAGCCCTTGTGGCTTTAACTTTTTTTACGTTACACAACATTAATAAAAATCTAAAAACATTATAAATGGCAATTTTAGCATTTCAGAAACCAGATAAGGTAATCATGCAGAAATCAACAGATTTCGATGGTCAATTTGAATTTCGTCCTTTAGAGCCCGGTTTCGGTGTAACAATTGGTAATGCCCTAAGAAGAATCCTACTTTCTTCATTAGAAGGTTTTGCCATTACAAGTATTCGTTTTTCAGGCGTTTCTCATGAGTTTTCTACCATTAAAGGTGTTGTAGAAGATTTAACAGAGATCATCTTAAACTTGAAACAAGTTCGTTTCAAGAAAGTAGGTGAGTCTGGCGATTCAGAAAAAGTATTCATCATTGTAAATGGTCAAGAGCAGTTCTTGGCTGGTGATATTACCAAATTCTCTAACAACTTCGAGGTGTTAAACCCTGAGTTGGTAATCTGCAACATGGAGAAATCAGTAACTTTAGAGGTAGAATTGACTATCAATAAAGGTCGTGGTTACGTTCCTGCAGAAGAGAACAAAATTACAGATACAGTAGTTGGCGTGATCGCTATCGACTCTATCTTCACCCCAATGAAGAACGTAAAATACACGATCGAAAACTATCGTGTTGAACAAAAAACCGATTACGAGAAATTGATTTTGGATATCTCTACCGATGGTTCGATCCACCCGGAAGAAGCTTTGAAAGAAGCAGCCAAAATCTTGATCCAACACTTCATGCTATTCTCTGACGAGAACTTGGTATTAGAATCTCAGGCTAAAGAAGAAACCAAAGAAGTTGACGAGGAAATCTTGCATATGCGCAAAATCCTTAAAACTGAACTGGTAGACCTTGACCTTTCTGTTCGTGCCTTGAACTGTCTAAAAGCTGCCGATATCCGCACTTTGGCTGATTTGGTTTCTTATGATGTAGCAGATATGTTGAAGTTCAGAAACTTCGGTAAAAAGTCATTAACTGAAATCCAGGAGCTGGTAAAATCTAAACAATTATCGTTTGGAATGAACCTAGCCAAATTCAAGTTAGACGAAGAATAAGCAAGTTCTCAGTTTTGAGTTACCAGTTGTGAAACTGTAGATTAAAGCTAGCACTAGATAAGAATAATATCATATTCACAGTGTATAATTCCCTCAGATTAAGTTCAAAGAGACGGTATACACTTTACAAAACAAAAAATGAGACACGGTAAAAAATTTAACCATTTAGGCAGAACCACATCGCATAGAAAAGCAATGTTGGCAAACATGGCCTCATCGTTAATTAAGCACAAGAGAATTTCAACTACTTTGGCAAAAGCAAAAGCTTTGCGTATTTATGTTGAGCCTCTAATTACAAAATCTAAAAACGACACTACTCACTCACGTCGTATCGTTTTCTCTTATCTTCAAGATAAAGAAACCGTTACTGAATTGTTCCGTGACGTAGCAACCAAAGTAGCTAACCGTCCAGGTGGTTACACTCGTATCATCAAATTGAACAATCGTTTGGGTGATAACGCAGAAATGGCTTTGATCGAATTAGTAGATTACAACGAAGTTTACGGTAAAGATGCCGCAGCTGCAGAGAAGAAAACTACTCGTAGAGGTAGAAGCAAAGCTAAAAAAGCTGATGCCCCTGCAACTGAAGCAAAAGAAGAAAAAGCACCTAAAGCTGAGAAAGTAGAAGAAGCAGCACCAGCTGTTGAAGAAACTCCGGCAGTAGAAGAGGCTCCTGCTACAGAAGAGGCAGCTCCAGAAGCTCCTGCAACTGAAGAAGAAGCACCAAAAGCTTAATTCTTTTACCCAAAAGATAAGAACCCCTTAAGGAAAGCCTTAAGGGGTTTTTTATTTGACAAAGAAACGGTTTAATTTATTTGCCTTAATTTTGCCCCATGACAAGTGTTACCGCCTTAACCAGATTTGAAGAACTTTTAAACGACAGCCTAAGTGCCAACCAGTTTGTGAAACTATCCTTGGGCAATTACCAAGGCCAGGAAGAGGCGTTGAAAAATATTTATGTAAAGCAGGTACTTATTAAAAGGCAGGCTATGCTCTCTTTTAACTACCGTTACAAAACGAGGGATATTTTTAAGAACCATCCAATTGCGGGAGGTGTTGCGCTAATTTTGAAGCTTATTGAAAACGACTTTAAGATCGCCACTTTATTCACCGAGCAAAAGGAGTTTATCTTAGAACACCGCAAAAATACCATTGATATCAGGGAAAAAGAGCTGCAGGTTAAATTGGAGGCTAAGGTTGGGCATAACAAAGAGAAGAAGCGGTTAATTAAGCCAAACGGCTCTTACCTGCATGAGCTTAAGATTACCGATGCCGAAGGCAATGTATATAAGAATGCGCAGGATAAGTATAAACAGATTAATCAGTACATCGAGATTTTAAGTTCGCTGATTAAGGAGCTGCCTGAAGGTACGATCAAAAATGTAGTAGATATGGGTGCTGGAAAGGGCTATTTAACCTTTGCGCTCTATGATTATTTGCATACACAACTCCAATTGCCGGCCCATGTAATTGGGGTAGAGTACCGTGAGGATCTGGTGGAACTCTGTAATGGTATTGCCAAAGAATCTGGTTTTGAACAGTTGCAATTTGTACAGGGTACGATTGAAGATTATAAAGTTAGCGAAATCAATTTGCTGATTGCCCTACATGCCTGCGATACAGCTACAGACGATGCGATTTACAAAGGCATCAAAGCCAATGCAGAGCTGATTGTAGTTGCACCTTGTTGCCACAAGCAGATCAGGCGGGAAATAGAACAACACAAAGTGAAGAATGAGGTGTCTTTTTTAACCAAGTATGGTATTTTCCTGGAGCGCCAGGCAGAAATGGTTACCGATGGCATAAGGGCGCTGATATTAGAGTATTTTGGCTATAAAACCAAAGTGTTCGAATTTATATCTGATGCGCATACGCCAAAGAACGTGCTGGTGGTAGGGGTGAAGCATAAGGATAAAGGAACAAAGAGCAAAGAAGAAATATTGCAAAAGATAAAAGAGACCAAGGCTTATTTTGGCATCGGGTACCATCATTTGGAAAGGCTTTTAGAGCTGGCTACGCAGTAAAGCGTACAGCAGGACTGTTTGGGCCAAGCAGCACTTCCATTCGCTTACCTAAGCCTTAGCCTTTTAATCCTTCAGCCTTTCTACCTTAACCCTTAATTCTGCCAAGCTGTCAGCCGAAAAATGGCTGTTTCATTACATTTTAGCAGAGTTTTGAGGACTATTTCTGCCAAAACCTAATTGGCACATTGCTTGTTATTAGGCTATGTAAACATTAAAACTTTAAGAAATATATAATAAAATGGGAAAAATAATTGGTATAGACTTAGGAACAACAAACTCTTGCGTTTCTGTAATGGAGGGTAACGAACCTGTAGTTATAGCAAACAGCGAGGGCAAACGTACTACGCCATCTATTGTTGCTTTTGCAGAGAACGGCGAGCGTAAAGTGGGCGAGCCTGCAAAACGTCAGGCAATAACAAACCCAACCAAAACAATTTATTCGATTAAGCGCTTTATGGGCAGCAGCTATGCTGAAGTGGCAAAAGAAATTGCCAGGGTACCATATAAAGTGGTTAAAGGCGACAACAATACACCACGTGTAGAAATTGACGACCGTAAATATACTCCACAAGAGATCTCGGCAATGATTTTGCAAAAAATGAAAAAAACTGCAGAAGATTTCTTAGGCCAAGAAGTAACAGAAGCGGTAATTACCGTTCCTGCTTATTTTAACGATGCACAGCGCCAAGCAACCAAAGAAGCTGGCGAGATTGCTGGCTTAGCCGTAAAACGTATCATTAACGAGCCTACTGCAGCTGCTTTGGCCTATGGTTTAGACAAAGCCCACAAAGACATGAAAATTGTGGTATTTGACTGCGGTGGTGGTACGCATGACGTTTCGGTATTGGAGTTGGGTGATGGCGTTTTCGAAGTAAAATCAACCGATGGCGATACGCACTTGGGTGGTGACGACTTTGACCACATCATTATCGAATGGTTGGCAGAAGAGTTCAAAACAGAAAATGGCATGGACTTGCACAAAGATCCAATGGCCTTGCAACGTTTAAAAGAAGCTGCTGAGAAAGCTAAAATCGAGCTATCGAGCACTACTTCTACAGAAATCAACTTGCCTTACATTACTGCCGATGCTAGCGGTCCTAAACACTTGGTTAGAACCCTAAGCCGTGCGAAATTTGAGCAATTGGCTGGTGATTTGATCAAACGTACAATCGATCCTTGTAAATCGGCCTTGAAAAATGCTGGTTTGAGCGTAGGCGATATCGACGAAATTATCTTGGTAGGTGGTTCAACCCGTATTCCTGCTATTCAGGATGCTGTTAAAGCCTTCTTTGGCAAAGAGCCAAGCAAAGGTGTGAACCCTGACGAAGTGGTTGCCATTGGTGCAGCTATTCAAGGTGGTGTATTAACCGGTGAGGTTAAAGACGTATTGTTATTGGATGTTACTCCGCTTTCTTTGGGTATCGAAACCATGGGTGGCGTAATGACCAAATTGATCGAAGCAAATACAACCATTCCTTCTAAAAAATCAGAAACTTTCTCAACTGCAGCTGATAACCAGCCATCGGTGGAGATCCATATTTTGCAAGGCGAGCGTCCAATGGCTGCTCAGAACCGTACAATTGGCCGTTTCATTTTAGACGGAATTCCACCAGCACCACGTGGCGTGCCTCAGGTAGAAGTTGCTTTTGATATTGATGCCAACGGTATTTTGCATGTAAGTGCTAAAGATAAAGCAACTGGCAAAGAACAAAAAATCCGTATCGAAGCTTCATCTGGCTTAACCGATGCCGAAATTCAGAAAATGAAACAAGAGGCAGAAGCTAACGCTGAAGCTGATTTGAAAGCAAAAGAAGAAGCTGATAAAATCAATAGTGCAGATGCTTTGATCTTCTCAACCGAGAAACAATTGAAAGAGTTTGGCGAAAAACTATCAGCCGATAAAAAAGCTCCAATTGAAGAAGGCTTGAAAAAATTGAAAGATGCACATGCAAGCCGTAATTTTGCCGATATCGATGCTGCACAAGCCGAATTGCAAAATGCATGGAATGCTGCTTCTGAAGAAATGTACAAAGCTGGTCAAGAGGGCCAACCTCAAGGTGAAGCTCCTCAGGCTGATGGACAACAACAAGGTGGCGATACCGTAACTGATGTTGACTTTGAAGAAGTAAAAGACGACGATAAGAAATAGTCTTAATTCCGAAGAACGATAAATAAAAAAGCTCCCGAGTTAATTCTTGGGAGCTTTTTTTTATGCTTTATTTTTTGTGTTTGGGATGTGCAGTCGCCGTAGTGTATTCCAATTCCTTCTTTTTGCCAAAAAACCTGTTTAAGGTAAACAATGCCGGCCAAATCAATATCGGCACCATCCGGCTATAATAACGGATGCCTTCTGGTAAGACCCAACTGGCCAAAGCACCCAATAAGAAAATACCGGGCACGATCAGGGTTCTGCACCTGGCCAATTGCCTGGCCTTCATATCGTCGAAGCCTTCGGAAACGCGGCCTCGATGTTTAATGATATAGCTTAAAATGGCATAATTTAACAATCCTGTTGCGGCTACATTGAAACAGTAGAAATAGAATGGCAAATGATATTCGAAATTTTCGCTATAGTACGCCGAACTAAAAGGCATGAGGATAATGGTGAAAAGAAAGAAAAAATTTAGCCAGATCAGCCTGTCATCGTAATCCTTAACAAAAGAGAAAAGCCGATGATGGGAACGCCAATAAATGGCAATGACAAAAAAACTGATGATAAAACCAATAAACAAAGGGGTGAGGTTCAACAATTGATCGGTAATTTGACCAGCGGTAAAGCCGTGTGGAATGTGGGGAGCCTTAATTTCGATAACCAACAAGGTGATGGCGATAGCAAATACGGCATCTGTAAAAAGGATCATCCGCTCAATCTGGAATTCCTTTTTAATTTCATTGCTAATTTGAGACATGTTAATAGTTGATAGGGGTGATTTGAATTTAAAATACGATTTAAGGTAAGCATTCTTCAATAATATCCTGCAATACCTTTTCCTTGTCGAACAACTCTTTTAAAAGCTTAAACTGGTTTTTAGCCCTGTCTAGGTTCTGGTGAGGATAAGAGATGGGATAATAAATGCTTCCGTTAAGGTAATCGGTTAAGAAGCGAAGTGCCTGCATGTACACCATGTACTTCCCAGAAAATAAAATCAGCTCTTTTTCGGTGGGAGTAAGAATTTGTCCCATTTCCGAAAGATAACCTTCTATGGTTGCCTTAAAATAGGGCAAACGGATCTTGATCAGTTCAAGGTTGGTTTCGTTCTCAGAGAAGGCGCAAATATAGGTTCGTAACATATCGCCCAAGTCTGAAATGAATTTTCCGGGCATGAGGGTATCCAGGTCTATTACACAAACACCATCGTGGGTAACAGCATCTAACAGTACGTTGCTTATTTTGCTGTCGTGGTGGATCACGCGATCTGGAAAATCTTTCCGATGTTCGTAAGAATGATAATAGTTTAAAATGAACTCATACTGCAAGGCCATTTCAATGGCTGGTTTGGCTTCGTTTTTGAAGTGGGAGCTGGTTTGGCTTAGGGCAAAGGTAAACTGCTCATAACGCAAGGCCAAATTATGAAAGCCTGGAATGGTAGGTTTTAGTACAGTCGTATCAAAAGCATTGAGCAACAAACTCAACTTGCCAAATTGCTTTGCGGCTTCGTAGGCTTGTTTGGGCTCGTTCAACGTATCGAAGGCAACCGTATCGTTTACAAAGGGCAGCAGGCGCCAATATTCGCCGTTGTGCTTTGCCATGAGCTCGCCATGAATGGTCGCGATTGGTGCGGGGAATAAGTAAGCTGGATAATGAACCTTCAAGTAATCGGCTACGGCATTGATGTTGTTCGCAATGGCCGAGGGCTCATGAAAAACCTGGGCATTGATGTTTTGAAGGATGTATTTTTGCTGGTTTGGCGCCAAAAGCAAATAGGTTCGGTTAATGTGTCCCGAACCTATTTGTTGTAATGTTACGGCGTTTTGATCAAATCCGTAAGCTTTTAGAATACTACCGTCAAGGTTTAGCTCCATAAATTTTCTGGATAGGCACCGTCTTTGATCAACTGATCGATACTGGCCTGCACAATTGGCTTGTCTTCTTTATAGGTAACGCCAAACCATTGGTTTGCTGTAGGTATATTTTTAAAGTTGGCGATATTGTTTTTCACTAGGTATTCGCCTACCAAAGGAATAAAAAATTCTGCTTTAGGCTTTTCTTTGTTAGCCAAGGCAAATTTTACAAATTGCTCTTCGGTAGTTTTGAAAACCGCTGGCGTAAAGCCCCAGAAGTTCATCGATACCGGTGTTTCAAAGGCTAAAGGATATTCTTTATCGTCTTCTTCGTAAACAATGCTGTCGTCTTTTTTATAGATTTTGGTACGCTCGTTGATTTCGGTAATATTTCCGGCTTCATCTACTTGGCAAACGCCACGAGATACCGACCCAAAATCAGATAAGGTTTTGCCTATTTGGTAGCCTACAATAGCATATTGGCTATCTGTAACTTCGTTGGTCAGGAAATCGACCATTTTTTTAAAGGCATCGTAGCCATAAAAATCGTCGGCATTGATGATGCAGAATGGTTCTTTGATCACTTTTCTTCCAGATAGCATGGCATGGGCAGTACCCCAAGGCTTTTCTCTATAAATCTCTTCATCTATACCAAATTGTTTGAGATCGAAATTTTGGAAAACATAATCAGTTTCGATTTTGCCTTTTAGTTTAGGCTCAAATATGCCTTTAAAATTATCTAAAAACTCTTCTTTAATGATGAACACCACTTTGCCAAATCCGGCTTTCATAGCGTCGTAAATTGAATAGTCGATAATGGTTTCACCGTTTGGTCCAAAACCATCAATTTGTTTCATGCTTCCGTAGCGGCTGGCCATCCCAGCTGCCAGTATTAATAAGGTTGGTTTCATTAAAAATTAAATAAAAGATTTAGGTAAATAGATGAACCCCAAAGGTAAGTTTTAAAAGCCAAAAATACCACCGCTTTTAGCTCTCGGTTTTTTGCCAGTTAGCATGCCAAATATTCCTCGCACAATCTCTTTGCCAATTTGGCGAGTAATGGTAGCACCCATTACCTGTTCTACAATGCTTTTCTCGCCAGGTTTTGGTTTGCTTTCTTCTTCTTGTCTTTTTTGCTCTTCGGCAGCCGCTTTGGCTTCGTTTTCTTCGGCCAATTTGAGGTTGATCCTATCGGTAAGCATTTCAAAAGCACTCACAGGATCGATGCTTTCCTGGTATTTTGTAAAAAGCGGACTCGCTTGCATCAGTTTTTCGCAGTCGATGGCGGCCATTGGACCCATCACGGCTCTTGGCGGCGTAAGCATGGTGGCCGAAACCTCGGTTGGTATGCCCTTCTCGTTCAGTACAGTGACCAATGCCTGACCCGTGCCCAAAGAAGTTAATACCTTATCGATTTCGTAAAATTCCGACTTTGGATAAGTATTGACCGTTTTCTTTAAGGCATCTACATCATTTGGCGTAAAGGCCCTTAAGGCATGCTGCACACGATTGCCCAATTGTGCCAATACGCTTTCTGGAACATCCATTGGCGACTGGGTGCAAAAGAACACGCCAATGCCTTTAGAACGGATGAGCCTAATGATGGTATTTACCTGATCTAAAAATGCTTTTGGTGCGTCATTAAATAATAAATGGGCCTCGTCAAAAAAGAAAACCAATTTTGGCTTGTCCAAATCGCCGGCTTCTGGCATGGCCTGATAGATTTCAGCCAATAAGCTCAACAGAAAAGTAGAATACAGCACCGGCTGATTTTGTACATCGGCGATGTTGAGCAGACTGATGACGCCTTTCCCATCAACTCTGTTAAAAAGGTCATCTATGTCATAAGATGTTTCGCCAAACATGCCGGCCAAACCTTGCTGTTCTATGGCTACAATTTTTCTTAAAATAGTGCTTGAGGTAGCAGTAGAAATCGAGCCGTAACTGCTTTTGATTTCGGCTGCGCCAGCTCCTTCGGCCAAATAGCCTAATAATTTTTTAAGGTCGTTCAAATCAACGATCGGCATTTTGTTGTCGTCGGCATATTTAAAAATAACTGCCAAAACGCCTGTTTGTGTTTCGTTCAATTCGAGGATTTTAGCCAAGAGCACTGGTCCGAATTCGGTTACGGTTGCGCGCATCTGCGCGCCCAACTTGCCACTTAGCGAATAAAGTTCGATAGGAAAGCCGCTAGGGGTAAAAGGCTTTTTAAGCTGTTGCGCCCTTTCTTCTATTTTCGGATTGCTAGCTCCTGCTTGGTTAAGTCCAGAGAGATCTCCTTTTACATCGAGCATAAAAACAGGCACGCCTGCATCTGAAAGCTGTTCGGCCAAAAGCTGCAATGTCCTGGTTTTACCAGTTCCTGTTGCACCGGCAATTAAGCCATGGCGGTTCATCATCCGCAGAGGCAGGTTTACTTCGGCATCGCCTAATACCTCGCCATTTAAAATTCCTGCTCCCAAATAGATGGATGCACCTGTTGGCGCATAAGAGGCTTTGATTTTTTCGATGAATAGTGCTTTTTGATCGCTCATAGTATAGCTGTTTGATGGCTTTAAATTAAGAAAGAAATCTGCAAAAGGGAAAGATTAATTTTTATTCAGTTCATATTGATTGTTCATCTTTAAAGAGAGCACAAAATGAAGAAGAAGTGCCACTGAAAAAATGGCTTCTAAGCCTAAAAGGATAGCTGTCGTTTTTTCATGCGCTAAAGGAAGTAGGGCCCTTCTTGTAATGACAAATACAGAAAATGTGATATAAACTAAGGTGGTAATTGCTGTTAAGTATTGCCAAATCCCTCTCTTGAACTGCTTTAGCTTAAGATTTTGTAGTACTCTCCAATTAAAAATTAAAGGGAATAAAAGTAGGATAAAAGCAACCCAATCGTTGTGAAATTTGGCCAAGGTTAAATAAATTAAGCATGAACCAAGGTTAAAATAACTCAATTTTTTAAGAAAGCCGTGAGTTGTTTCTTTTTCCTGTTTAATCATGTTTTGGTAGATTTTTAATTAGAGTGACCTACGCCAATATAAATAAAGGTTCTTTTATTTAAGAATTTATTGATTTGATTAATATTTGGTCAATCGAGTCAAGAAAATGTTAAGCAAATATTAATTTAATGTTAAGCATTGTTAACAATATAATAACTTGCCCTTCTCAAGAGTCATCGCTAGCTTTGAAATATGAATTACCCTGTATTTATATTTCACGAATTGGTATTTAGATTTGCGGAAGCTAATAAGAAGATTGGTAGATACCTATCGAATTCTATTCAAGATAACGAATGCTTGATCAGGACTTCTGCCGGCCAAATTAAAATTTCTTTGGGCTTGCTAGAAAAGCAATATCTAAATCCACGATCGATCTCGCAAGAAGAGGTATTAAGCTTAGCAGACGCATTTGAGTTAGATTATCAAACTGCCTAACCGAATCTTCTTGATTTGCTTAACAAGGCTGTTCAAATAATGGCCTATAACTGTTATTGCCTATTCATTAGGGATTGAAACCCATCTACAAACAAGCTGACATGGTAGCCATCGGCCAAGGCATGGTTTACATGGATAGAAACAGGCATGGTTTTGCTGCCATTGCTTTCGGTCATCTTGCCAAAAGAAAATTTCGGGCAGCTGTCTTTAAACGAAAAGCTGCGCGCATGTGATAGCGAAGTAAATTTAAGCCAGGGTATGGCCGAAATATGGATCACATTATCGCCAGAGCCGGCTGGAACCAAACCTGTTGAATTTTGCACTCGCTCTATTTCTTTTTTGGCTCCAATTTGAAATTCTTCAAAACCAGGTGAATAGTCGATATAAGAAAAGCCAAAGGTGCCATCAGGGCGATTGATTACTGCCGAAGCATTGACCTGATCGTATATGTAAATCTGGTTGTCCTCTATTCTTAGCCTAAAATTCTCTACCGAATTGGCGGCCACTAAGGCACTATGCAAATAATACAAGAAAAATCCTTTTCCTTCTTTTTTGCACTTATCATAGGCAACGGTACAGTCGATGTCGACAACTACGCCAAAAAACGGTTCTTCAAAGCGGTTAAAGAAATTGAAATGGTCTTTTCTGGGCCAGTTTTCTAAGTCAAACAATTGTCTCATCGTTTCAAAAGGCTTAAGATATCTGTTATGGTTTCTGCAGCAGTAAAGTTTTCGTGCGCTACGTTGTTCTCTACGGTTTCGTGCTCCCAGGTAATATGGTAGGGTACATGCACGGCATGGCCACCCAATTGCAGTACGGGCAAAATATCAGATTTAAGCGAATTGCCGATCATCAGGAAATCGTTGGGTTGACAATCTAGGTGTTTTAAGAGCTTCAGGTAGTCTTTTTCTTTCTTATCACTCATAATTTCGATGTGATGGAAGTATTTTTCCAAGCCTGATTTCTGCAGTTTTCTTTCCTGATCCAATAGATCGCCTTTGGTAGCCACCACCAAACGGTATTGGCCTTTGAGGCTTTGCAGCACTTCTTCTACGCCATCCAACAGCTCTACTGGCTTGTTTAGCAGTTCTTTTCCAAATTCAATAGCCTTATTAACCATTTCTATGCTGGCTGTGTTTTCGGTTATGCTAGCAATGGTCTCCACCATAGACAGCATAAAGCCTTTGATGCCATAACCATATAGCGGCAGGTTCCTGATTTCAACTTTAAACAGCTCTGCAGCTGTACTGTGCAGAGGCAGGTAATCTTGCAGCAATGCACAAAACTTGTCTTCAGCTTCTCTAAAATAAGGTTCGTTTACCCAAAGGGTGTCGTCGGCATCGAATGCGATGACTTTGATGTGTTTCATTGTGTTGGTGCTTTTTCGCGTGGTAAATGTATAAATAAGATGGTAGAGGTAAAAATAGAAGAAGGAATTTAAATGAAAGTTCACAGTTGGCAGTTTGCAATGAGCAGTTGAGCAACCCCGGCATGTATTCTATAATTTAGAGCGCCCATTGCCGCTGCTATGAAAGCCGGTCCCGCTATCCGCTATAGCCCGCGTTCCTCGGGGCTGCCGCTGCTATCGGGGCTAGTTGGCAAAAGCAGCCCATAGCTGGCAGGTTGCAATGAGCAGTTAACCGATTTAAAAATTCAACGATTAACACCCTACATTAACAAAAGAACTACGGGCCTTTATTAACTAAACCTTATTGGAGCGAACACGGAATGTAATGGAGTAAAGCGGAAAGGAGGGCGACAATTGCCGATGAGCATTGCCATTGTTTTTCAAAACTACGGTTTTCACTTGGAGCGGTGCCCACAGGTCGGGGTGGTTAAACAGTTCAACAATTGAGTAGTTGACTTAAAAATGCTTTACTAGCGTGGAAGCCTCAATTTTTCGAGCAGTCGATCTTTGTGCATATCGCTGATGGGGATCAGTTGCTTGTTGATGGCTACCCGGCCACGCTCTATGAAACTGATCTTGTTGAGCGAAATGACATAAGATTTGTGCACACGCATAAACTGGTCATCGGGCAATTGGTCTTCTAACGATTTCATGCTTTGCAAGGTGAGCAATTGTTCGGTAGGGGTATGGATAATCACATAATCTCGCGCGCCTTCTAAATAAAAAATATCATCTAAGGCCACTTTAACTAACCTGTAGTCGGTTTTTACAAAGATGAACTGGTTGGCTGCTGTAGCCTGATTGGAAACCGGACTCTGAACAACAACACCATTGAAACGCTCTTGTGCTTTTTCTATCGCCATCCAAAAGCGCTCAAAAGTAATGGGCTTGAGCAGGTAATCCACTACATGATGGTCATAACTCTCCAATGCATATTCGCCATAAGCCGTGGTGACGATAACGAGGCTTTTCTTTTGCAGGATCTTCATGAACTGAATGCCCGAAAGTTCTGGCATCTGCATGTCTAGAAAAACCAGATCTGCCATGCCGTTTTTAGCCAGTTTTAGGGCTTCCAGCGGATCTGAAGTAGCTTTGGTGAGCGTTAATCCAGGTGTTTTTTCAATATAATCGGCCAATAAGGCCAAGGCCAAAGGCTCGTCGTCTACCACTAAACAGCTGATTTCTTTCTCCAGGTTATTCATGTAGCTTCATCTGTAGGTTAATGGCATATTGTGTTTCGGAATCGGAGATTTGCAAGGTATGTTGGCCAGTATACATCAGTTCGAGCCGTTTTTTTATATTTTCTAAGCCAATTCCACCGGTTTCGTCTTTGTTAAAGTTACCCTTTTTATTGTTCACCCTAAAATTGATGGTATGACCTGTTGCGGTCAATTCAATCGTTAAAGGCATTTGATTATCCTTTAAATCTCCATGTTTAAAAGCATTTTCTACAAAAGGGATAAGGGTAAGGGGAGCTATTTTTAAGGTACAGTTTGCGGGCAAATCGATTTTAACCTTATAGTTTGGTACAAAATCGTAGCGCATCAGCTGCAGGTCGATAAAATTGCGCAGGTACTGCACCTCTTTGAGCAATGGCACCCATTCTTCTTTTTCATACAGCATATAGCGCAACAATTCAGACAGCTTGCTAATGGAACCCAAAGCCTTTTCGGAGCCCTGATAAACCAGCGTATACACATTATTAAGACTGTTGAACAGGAAATGCGGATTGATCTGCGAACGGAGAAAAGAGAGTTCTGCCTGCCGGTTCTGCAGCAAAAGCTCATTCTGTTTTTTCTGGTTATAACCGGAATGCTGGATAAAGAAAAACACAATGCCGAATGCGCTGTAATAAATGGTGAAGAAGATGTTGTCTAAAAAATAGCGAAAAGGTGCCCGCATGCCTGCGCTATAATTATGCTTGCCAGTAAGTTCGAAGTATATGATTTCCTGCATCAGGTAGCGAAAACAGATCATCAACGGGATAGCTACGACCAAAAACACGGCAACAGCGAATATTTTCTGTTGCTTTTTATAGAAGAAAATGTAAAAAATAGCATAGGCGAAGGTGGTGCAAACCAGCCAGGTAATAAAATAAAAGGGATAAGAAATGATCCTGTTGCCAAAAATGAATTTTAAAATAGGCGTACCGCTGCCAATGTAATTGCCAATGGCCCAGGCAATTTCCTGAAAATTATAGAAAACGAAAAAGCCCAAACAGAGCCAAAGCCATTTGAATTTCATGTTTAAAGGTAATAGCTTTTATCCGAGTTTAAATGGCTAATCGACCATAACTGCCTATTCATCTGCCAAAATGCTGATCCCGTCTGCAAAGGTCTTGCCGTTGAAATACGAGGCTTGGCAGAGCAAAGCTGGGCGTTCAGGGATTTTGTGCCTTTGTTGTGAAATGTGAGGGTATTTTCGCATCAACCAATCAACTAACAAATGAAACAAATCTTATTAGCCTTATGGCTTTTTCCTACAATGCTTTGGGCACAGCAGGGAATTTTAACAGGGCAGGTTACTGGAAAAGATAACTTGGCATTACCTGGTGCATCAATTCAGCTATACAAAGAAAATAGCGACAAATCTTTGCAACAGGTATTTACAGATGAAAAAGGACAGTTCAAACTTCAACTGCCCGATGGACAAACTTATTTTGTGGTTTCTCACGTTGGTTACATCGCTTACAGGGACAAGGCCTTGGCGGGAGCCGATTTAAAAATCCAGTTGCAAGAAGAAACCCAACTGCTTAAAGCGGTAGCCATACAAGGAAACAGGCCCTTTTTGGAACAACAGTTTGACAGAACCGTAGTGAATGTAGATGGCAACCTTAAAGCTGGCAGCAATGCGATCGACATCCTCAAAAAACTGCCGGGTGTGGTACTGCTCAATGAAACCGAGCTGAAATTGGAAGGAAAAAGCGTGGAGGTAATGATAGACGGCAGGTTGACCAGGCTCAGCGGACAAGAGCTGATCCAACTATTGTCGACTACCAGTCCGGCCACCATTGGTAAAATTGAACTCATCCCTATGCCTTCGGCCAAATACGATGCACAGGGTGGAGGGCCGATCATTAACATTAAAACCTTAAAACGCGATAAACCTGGCTACGATCTGATTCTCGGTTTGAGTGCTGGGCATGGCTGGAAATATTTTAACGGCAATGGTGCATCTTTTGGGTTTAATGTGAGAAGAAAAAACGATTATTTGTACGGTAGCTACAGTTATTCATTTGGCAGGCAATCGCAACAAATAGACCGTAATACTTATCTGAATGAAATTGGCGTTGAACTGCGTGATAAGGAAGTGTATCGCACACCATGGCAAGGCCATAACCTAAGATTGGGATGGGATCATTTTTTAAATAAGAACGATGTGATAGGGGTGTTGGTTACTGCTAACAGCGGACAGAATAATCCCGAACTGACAACTGAAACTCGCATCCAGCAACTGCAGCGTGAAATGGTTGATTCGTTAAGGCTGAACAATGCCAATAATAAAAGATTGGGCAAAGGAATCAACTTCAACCTCAATTATAAAAACCTATTGGACTCTGCCAAAAAGCAAGAGCTGAGCATGGATTTGGATGTAGGTTTGTTTGACCTGAATACTGATAACCGCTTAGATTTGCTGCTCCAAGCACCTAACGGAGAGCAATTGGCGCCTAGCCAGCTCTTTTTGCAGGATGGCCGAACTTTATCAGGCATTTATAGCTACAAGGCCGATTATAGCCAAAAACTTTACAATGGAAGCCTAGAGCTGGGTGTTAAGGGAAGCTATGTCAACCTCGACAACGAGTTTAGTTCGCTGTATAGTACTGATGGCGGTTCTTTTGCCGATTTGGGCAGCAATGATTTTCGTTACCGAGAAACCTTATTGGCAGCCTATGCCAGTACCAGACAAACCTGGGGCAAATTTACAGTTCAGGCAGGGCTGCGTGCCGAACAGACTTTTACCAATGGACATTCGGTTACGCTAGATAGTTTGGTGAAACGGAGCTATATCAATCTATTCCCTAATATTGCCTTGGGCTACAAATTGGGCAAGCAAAGCCTGTCTCTATCTTATGCGCGCCGTATCGGCAGGCCAAGCTATAGTTACCTCAATCCATTTGCCATTTACCGCAATGCCTATTCTGTTTCGAGAGGCAATCCTTATTTGAATCCTTCCTTTTCAGACCAGTTGAGGCTGGGGCTTAACCTGTCCAATGGGCTTTCTTTTGCCTTATCCTATAGCTATGTGAGCGATGTAATCAAAGATTTGCAAGTAGTAGATAACCAAACAAAAATCACGACCAATCTGAAAGCCAATTTGCATACCAATAACAATACTTCGCTATATGTAACTTATGCCCGACAGTTTTTTAAGCTGTGGGACTTTAATTTGAGTGTGGGCTCATCTTTGAATAGTTACCGGTTCGACTATCAAAACGAAATGGTAGAAGTTAAACAATTGGCTGGAACGGCCAGCATGAACAGCCACTTTAAGCTTTCTAGCCAATGGTATGCCGATGTAAATTTTTATGGAAGCACCAAGGTAACTTATGGCAACCAGGTTAACCTGCCTTTTTATACGGTGGGCATGGGATTTGGCAAAAGCTTATGGAAAGACAAGGCTACTTTATCGTTAAACGTAAATGATATCTTTTTCAGTTCCATTCAAAAGGGCGAAACCAATTATGGAAACTACCGAAGTGATTATTCAAGCCGTTACGATAGCAGAAGTTTTAGGCTGAGTTTCAATTATCGCTTTGGCAATTCGAAAGTTGATATACGCAAAAGAAACTCTGGATCGGCAGAGGAACAGGGGAGGAATCAGTAATTAAAGTCTTTAGTCCTTAGTCTGGAGTCTGAAATTAGAAAGGATGTAAAATGTGAGAGGTAAAATGGAAGATGGGTTTAGCTTTATAGGTTCACAATTGACAGAGTTTTAAGGTGCCGAAGGTGGTAAAATTTAGATGCAAAGTGCTTTCTTGGTTGTTTAAAGGGATAAAAGTAAAAAACCCATCCGAAATTATTCGAGATGGGTTTTAACCAAATTGTTAACTAACCTTTAATCTATTTGGCATATTTGTAAACAACCGTTCTGTTGTCGCTTGCAATGCTCGCAACAATGTAAACCGTTCCGTCGCCTGCAACCTGCATGTCGAATTCGTTTACTTTTTCGCTGATTACCCTTCTTTCGGTATTCCAGTTGTTGGTATTCTTGTTAAATGTTTTTACCAGAAGTGATGAAGCATTGGTATAGGCAAAATACAAGGTGCCATCTCCATCAACGCCTAAGGCAAATTTGTCTTTTTCACTGCCACTAAAAGCCGGGTTGCCCAGCTCTTGCCAAGTGTTGGTTGCCTTGTTATACTTCATGATATGATTTAGCCTGCCTGCTGATGGAGCCACTTGATAGGCGAGGTAAGCTTCGCCATTTTTGTCGACTGCAACACTCACCACTTGGAAACCGACCATTAAATCAGGAGCGGTAAACGAAGTTGGTCCTACAGCGGCCCAAGTATTGTTTTCGTATTTGTAGAGCGAAGGCTTATTGGCGCCGGTGCCTCTATCCATGATACCCACATAGATTTTCCCATCCAAGCCTTTAATGATCTGGTCATAGAAAACAACGATTCCTCCCGGAGGCGTGATCGAATTCCATGTTGATCCATTGAAACCAGCTACATATAAACCCCTTGCCGGAATGCCACTGTTATCTGTTCCATTTTTGGCCATCGAAACAATTGGCATGTCATCTTTAGCAATAGCAAGCGAAAAGTAATCTGTTTTTACAGCAGAAAAACGGCTCGTACCAACTACAGACCATGCAGTGCCATTATATTTGAGCACTGTAGCTTTGTTTTCGCTGTTCATGTAATCCTTATAGCCTACATAAAGCGTGCCTTCACTGTTAAAGGCTATGCCCGCCACATCGCCCCTTTGCTCTGAAATACCGGTAGCATTGCCCAAGTTTGCCCATGTGGTGCCGTTGAAACCCATCACGGCTACCTTTTTATTCTCATTTGAAATCGTTGCTCCGGTTTCGTCTTTTCCTGAACGTGTATAAACAAAGAAAGGATTATTGTTAAATGGATTAATCGCCATTTTAATTCCTGTTGCGGTTACCTGTCCGGTTAATTTATCTGCAAATAACTCCCACTGGCGACCCAAGAAATAAGTAGAAACCGTGAAGTTTACCACTGAAGGCAAGCTGGCATCGGTAAACGAATAAGTGATCGGATTAGTAAAATCATTGGCTGTTTTCTTGCTTTCTTGTGCTACAGCTCCCACTTTTAATGTGGCACCAGTTGTAGTTTCGAAACGGGCCACCAATGTAGTAAGGTTTACAGTTTCAGGAAGTCCGACTTCGATAACTGTCCCTTTAATTACACCGATGTAATTTTGGGCTAAGCCTGCATTGTCTTCTACGTAAAAGCCAAAAGATTTAATGGCTACCTTTTTAGTTACGCGAACGCTATAGCTGCGTGTACTTTTGTCTTCTGCTTTAACCGTGTAGCTAACCGGTTGGGTAAAGTCGTTTGTGCTTACGCCGTTTTCCTGCACTGTTTTGCCTACCTGTACAATGGTACGGGCGTTGTCTAGAGAAAAGCTTGCCTTAAGGCTGGTTACATCAACTTCGATAGGCAGCTCTACTACGATTTCGACGTCTGAGATGTTACCAACGAATTCTTTTTCAGTGCCTGATGCGTCTTTAGCCAAGAACTTGAAGGCGGTAAATCCCTTGCCATACATTACAGGATCTTTTTTACAGGCTCCCAGTAAGCCAACGAGAGCAAACAAGAACAACCATGCGATTTGCTTTATATTTTTCATGTCTGTTAATTTAGTTTCTTAAAGTCTTCTGGCATGAGTACTGCTTTGATGCCAGGGGTTTCTATCAAATATTTTTTGGCATAGGCCGAAATCATTGCTGGTGTAATTTTGTTGATCATGTTCTCATAATCATTAAAAAAACTATAGTCTTTAAAGCCAAAATAGAATTGGTTTCTTAAAGATGAGCTCCAGAACAAATTCTTGCCTGCCTGCTTTTTATAACTGTCTATCTGTTGGATTTTGATGTTGGTCAAGTCGCTGATGAAATAATTTGGATCATAGGCCACTTTTTTAACCTCGATCTGTGCCTGCTTGATCAAGAAATCGGCAGATTCTGGTGCGCAGCTAAACGAAATTCGTGACCTGATCAAGGGTGAAGGAATACTGGTTGAAGAGATGGAAACACCCACGCCATATACACCAGAATTTTCTTCGCGCAGGTTAAGGCGCAATTTTACTTTCAGCACTTCCTGCAAAAGGGTTTGGACCAAGATCTCCGGATAATCGTAATTCACCTTATTGCTTTGATAGAAAAGGTTAACGGTGCTTTTTGGTGCCTGGCCCGCATAAACCAAAATGTCTTTGGCCGTATTGCCACCCACAGGTCCATTGTAAGCAAATTTGTTGTTGTAGTTGCCAGCTGGAAGGCCACCAATGTACTGCTCAATCAAAGGTTTAATACTATCGAGGTTAAAGCCGCCGACAATGACAAACTGGAAATCTTTGGCAGAACCAAAACGACTTTTGAAAATTGGCAAGATGTCTTTAAAACGCAGTTCTTTGTTGATGCGTTCTGCAGAAACATCCGAAGCGTAGTCATCATCTCCCTTCAGCAGTTCTGCAATCGCTTTATTGTATTCGTAAGTAGGAGAGAGCTTGTTGTTGTCTAGCCTTTCGATGGTTTGGCGTTTAGCTTGCTCATAGGTCAACGAATCGGCATTTGGATATACCCATTTCAGGTACATGAGCTGGAACATGGTTTTGGCATCTTTCCAATCGGCACTACTCACTACACCTTCCCTGGTAGTCGACAAAATGAGGGTGGATGAAGCCGAATTACCCGCCAGAAATTGGGTCAAAGCCCTTCTGCTAAACTCGCCAGCGCCACTTAAGCCAGTAACCGGCTTTACAAATTGTGAGGTAACAAACTGGGTGGAATCAAGTGCGTAAATACCGCCGGCCCTAAAGCCCGAAAGCGAGATGTAGTTTTTCTTCTCATCCGTTGTTTTAAGATATACCGTAGTTCCGTTCGATAAGGTCCATTTGGTTACGCCAACGGCATCTATCTTCTCTTCCTTAACAACCTTTCCTGTCTTTGGCTCTTGTGCCAATAGTGTTTTTGGAATGGTAATACTGTCTTTCCAAGGTTCCACTTTTTGATTTGCTGCCGCTGCAAACATAGTTTTAAGCTGGGCTACATTTGGCAGGTTTTTGGCATCTTTTTCTGGCGCGGTTAACAAAACCACGGTATTGCCTTTTTGGCCCACGCCTTTCAAAAAGCTAATGATGGCCAACGAATCGATTTGTGGCGCATACTTTAAGGCTAATCGGTTTCTTTCGGCCTTTGCCAACATGGCGGTACCGTTATAAAAAACATCGTGTATTTCGTTTACATAAGTCTCCGATTCTGTTTTGTCTTCGGTAGCCATTGCACGTTTAATGGTAGCGATGTATTCGTCTCTCATCTTTACTACTTCATCGCTGGTAAAACCGTAGCGCGTAATTCTTTGGGCCTCGCTCAGGTATTTGGTTATGCCTTCGTTAATCTGGTCGTGAAATAGAGAAACGCCACCTGATACGATACCATTCTTCAATACCAGGTTGCTTACCGAGAAACTGCCTTCTTTAAAGTTATTCTGCAGCTGCGATACCCTGCTGAAGCGGTTTTTAGCCAAAGCATTAAAAAATGAACGGATCAGTTGGTTTTTATAATCGGCTTCCGTTTGGATGCCCTTGAAGGAACTGATTTTATTAAAAATGCTCAAATCGATTGAAGATGCTTCCTTATCAGTAATGATAGAAAAAAGCGTGTCTTTATGTGCCGGAAGTTCGTAATATACTCTTGGCGCTTTGCTTTTGGCCTTGTACTGGCTAAACTCTGCCTTGATATAGGCTTCTACTTTTTGAGGGTCGATATCGGTTACCACAGCAATTGACATCAAATCTGGGCGATACCATTTCTCATAAAAATCTACAATACGTTGGCGGTCAAAGCTTTTTAAGATATCAACCTTCCCGATAGGCAAGCGCTCTGCATACCTTGATTTATTGAAAAGCACAGGCAAATATTGCTCTCTCAAGCGGTTATCTGCACCTTGCTTGCTGCGCCACTCTTCAATTACTACGCCCCGTTCTTTATCGATTTCATTCTTGTCAAATGTTACCCCAAAAGCCCAATCGCCCATAATGTCTATCGATTTTTCCAGGTTCTTTTCATCTTTGGTATTGATACTGATCTTGTAAACGGTTTCGTCAAAACTGGTATGCGCGTTTAAATCGGCACCAAATTTTACACCTTTGGATTCCAAGAATTCGATCACATCATTTTTTGAATAATGTTTGGTTCCATTAAAGGCCATGTGCTCAATAAAATGAGCTAGTCCCTGTTGGTCGTTCTCTTCCTGGAGTGAACCGGCATTCACAAATAACCTTAATACCGAGTTGCCTTGTGCCTTGCTGTTTTTATAAATGTAGTAGGTAAAGCCGTTTTCGAGCCTTCCGGTAATGAGGTTCGGATTTTGCTTGAGCTGCTGCGCGGAGGTGGCCGTAGCTATGAAAATCAATAACAGTCCCAGTAATCCTTTAAAATTCTTTTGCTTCGTCATCTGTTCTTTCTTTATTTTTTAATGATTACCAATTGTTTTTGTAACTGGTCTGGACCTGGTAAGCCCAACGTATAGTTTTTTGTATTGCTAATGAGTTTAATAATGATGCGGTTGTCTTTGCTAGGATCAACCGGCGATTCTTTCCATTGAATGGTGATCGGGCGCTCGAAAATCCCCTGTGGAAAAGTGAGTTTGTTGCCTTTGGTAATCAGGTCGAAGTCGCGGCCTTCCAATAATCCGTTGCCTACCGTAATTTCATAGGTTACATCAATCGGCTCGAATTGAAGTTCGGCACTGAGGTAAACATTATAGTTTACGATATCCTTGCGGTTCGAAAGTACATCTACCGCACTAAGATTGTCTACCATAATGTGAAAAAACGGGTGGTTGTATGGCGTAGTTTCTTTTTTGCAAGACGAGCTCAGCATTAAAAACAGCAATGAGAGCGTGGTGGCAAAGTAGGTTATAAATTTTTTCATCTGTTTATATTTTTTCTCAATGGTGATGAAGCCTCTATGATTTTGAACATTCTGTTGTACGATTGTAAATCATAGGGTTTCATGATTAATAGCCAGTATTTTGAATAATCGATCTATTGGCTTCTATTTCCTTGGCAGGGATTGGCAACACATATCTATTGTCTGGATAGGTGAAGCTGCACACATTGGCATTGCAATCTGCACTTCGCTGCAGGTTTTCCTTACGGCGTGCCAAATCAAAAAAGCGGTGGTTTTCAAAGCAAAGCTCTCTATTTCTTTCGTTGGCAATCTGTTTGTACAAATCGTCGTTCGAGCTGTAGGTAATCGTAATTGTACGACTAGGATGTGCTCTTTGCGAGATGATACGCAAATCTTCTGCGGCCTCGGTATAACGTTGCAATTGCCATTTGGCTTCGGCACGGTTCAAATAAAGCTCCGATAACCTGATCACCTGAATGACTTGCGGTGTATTAGCGGTAACTGTGCCATCACCATATTTTTTGGTTAATGATTTGCCACCATTATCGCCAGACGTTGGAATGGTAAACATCTTAGTTAGCCTGATGTCATCATTGTCGAAAAAGTTGATCAACTTTGTTGCCGTAGCATATTGCGCGCCAATGGCATCAGAATAAACCGTATAAATGTTGCCTGTACCAGGTGTAAGACCTTTATTGGTAAGCTGGAAGATGGCTTCCAATTTAGGAGTAGCGTTGTCGGCCTGATAGGTGTTAAAAACCGAGAAATATTCACTGGCAGTAGCCAATTTGTAATTCGTATCGTTGATGATCATGTTAGCATAGGTAATGCTTTGTTCCCAATCGCCTTTGTATAAATACACCCTCGAAAGCAGTGCAAGTGCCGCCTGATAGCTGATGGTAGCCTGTGTGGTATGGTTGGCGTACTGTTGCAGTAAAGGCAGTGCAGCGCCCAAATCGGTGATGATCTGTGCATAGGTTTCCTTCATGGTTTTACGTGACACAGGATCACCCGGACTAGGCGTTTTAAGCAATACCGGAATGCCCAAATGAGAGGCATCTGGCGTAAAATTATAGGGTTGTGCATAAATGCGGCTCAGGTCGAAATGGCACCATGCCCTTAAAGCCAAGCTTTGGGCATAAATCAAATCGAGCGTTTTGGTTTCCTCCGGGAATTTTGATTTGAGGGTAGGAACGGCATCTATAATGTTATTGACATTGTTGATAGTGCCATACACATTGAGCCAAATATCGCCTACGGCCAAAGCATCATCGCTGGCAACGCTCTGAAAATTAAACTGTGGCAAAAGTGTATTGGCCTTGGTGCCACGGATCACATTGTCTGACGCTACATCGGCATAAAGCCCAAATGAAGTCTTGTAGTAGGAAAGCATCGAATTGTAAGCTCCGTTCATGGCCTTATTGGCACCATCTACGGTTTCGAACAAAGTGATTTTTCCGGTTTTTCCGATCGGCTCTTTCTCCAGAAACTTTTTGCAGGAAGCAAAAGCTATACAGGCAACGGCCAACAGGGTGAGGATATAGGTATTTCTTTTCATTTCAGTATCTTAAAATCTTATAAGCCCATATTTAAACCAAATGACAAGATCAATGGCTGCGGGTAGGCGTTAAATGAATTTTTGTAATCGTTTCTGTTCGATGGCGTTGAATAAGGTGTCCAAAAACCTACGTTGTCTGCCTGGAAATAAACATTGGCCCTTTGCAACTTTATTTTGCTTAACCATTCTTTTGGCAAGCCATAATTTAAGCTGATGTTTTGCAGGCGCAGACTGGTTTTTTTGTGCAAGAAACGGGTAGAGTTACGGCCATTGTTGGCGTTTTCAAACAATACCGATTTTGGGATATTGGTCAAATCGCCTGGTTCTCTCCAACGATCGAGCAAGTTGGTTGATTGGTTATCATCGGCCAGGTTACGTCCGTCTGATTCGGCATCGCGCTGCAGATCGCTAAAGGCATAGCCACCCACATTGTAAATCATCAATGCCGAAAGCGTAAAGCTTTTGTATTGGAAAGAGTTGGTCATCCCGCCAAAAACATCTGGTGTACTAGAGCCAACAATTACGCGATTGTTAAGGTCAAAAACCTTGGTAATGTTGTTGTTCTTGTCATACCAAAGCGGACCGCCATCACGTGGATCGACCCCAGCCCAACGAATAAGGTAAAATGCATTGGCATCTTCTCCTTCGCGTCTCATGGTGAGGTCGAGCACTTTATCGTTGCCGTTATACAATTTTAAAATCTTGTTTCTGTTGTGCGAAATGTTGAAAGAGGTATTCCATTGGAAGTTGTCTTTAACAATGTTTTGGGTGTTTAATGTGACCTCGATACCACTGTTCCTTACCGAACCGATGTTTTGTAAAATACGGGTAAAACCGGTTGTACGGGTTACATCTACCGCATCTAATATTCCTTTGGTTGTATTGCGGTAAAACTCTACCTCCATCGAAATGCGTTTGAACAAGCCTATGCTCAAGCCTCCGTTAATGAGGTAGGTGGTTTCCCAAGAAAGCACTGGATTTTCACCAGAAGTCATAATGGCACCTTCTTGGCCGTTGTAAATGGTAGAATTGGTAAAGGTGTAAATACCTTTCGATTTGTAAGCTCCGATCCTTGAGTTGCCATTGGTGCCATAGCTGAGTTTAAATTTGGCAAAATCGATGGCCTTGATGTTCCAGAACTTTTCGTTGCTAATGGTGTATGAAGCACCAACAGATTGGAAGGTAGCCCATTTTACGTCAGAGCCAAAGTCGGAATTGGCATCTCTACGGAAACTTCCCAAAATACTGTATTTATCAGATAAGGTATACCTCAATTGTCCATAGTAGGAAACGCCGGTTTTTTCTGCTCCAGAAACCAGAGCGGTTGCTCGGGTAGCATAATCTACATTTCTAATCAAATCGTCTGAAAAGCCATAACCTGTAATCGAAAAAGAATTACGGTCTTCGCTTCTGGCCTCGGCGCCTAATAATGCCGAAAAAGCATGTTGCTTAAAGCGTTTCTCGAAATTAAGCCTTTGCTGACTGTCCCAGTTAAAGCCTTTGCTATGGCCTCTATAAGCCATACCATCGCCACGTTCGCTAAAGGTGTACATCGAACCATAAATGTTTTCTCTGGTTTTGCTGTAATCGATACCGTTAGTGCTGGTAAAAGTAAGCCAAGGCCAGAATCTAACGGTTCCGCCAATGTTTCCGGTTACGGCTACCGTACGTTGCCTATCGTCGTTCAGCTTGGCTTCTGCATAGGCATTGTAAGGCTTCAGCACAAAAGTGCCATCGGGGTTGTAAATGCCATCAATTGGCCTATTGTTATAATAGGCATCGCCAGGCGAAAACATGTTGTTCACATTGTAAGAAGCGCCTACTCTTAAGAAAAGATCGATTGATTTATTAACTTTCTGATCGATGTTGGCCCTAGTGGTGAACCTTTGGGTTTCGTTGGCGATCATGATTGGTTTTTCACTGAAATAGCCTGCTGAAACGTAATACCTGGTTTTTTCGGTGCCTCCAGAAAAAGATAAGTCGTGTTGCATGTTAATGCCGTTGCGGAAAAAGGTATCATACCAATCCACATTAGCGGTCCCTAAGTCGGGCATCATTTTAGGATCTAAAGCCGTATTGTTTAAATAAGATTCGCGGTACAACTCACGATATTGATCGGCATTCAATACATGGAAACGGTTATTGGTCAATACGTTAATGCCCGTTCTGAAGCTGTAGTCTAATGATTTAGTACCCGGCTTCCCTTTTTTGGTGGTGATCAGGATTACTCCATTAGAACCGTTGGCGCCATAAATAGAAGTTGCTGTAGCGTCTTTAAGGATTACGATTGATTCGATATCGTTAGGATTGATGAAAGTTAAAGGGCTGATACTGGTTTGGGTACCTGGAATCATATTGGTTTCGTCGCCAGTATTTAATGGGATGCCATCAATTACCCAAAGCGGGTCGTTTGAAGCACCAAACGAGGCCTCGCCGCGAATCCGGGTTTGCATCCTTGGGCGTGCACTGCTCAAAGCCGCACCTTGTGCCTCGTATTGTACGCCAGCTACCAAACCTTCTAGTAAAGCATCTATTCTGTTTGAGGGTTTACGCTGCAATTGTTCGCTGTTTACCTGAGCTGCACTTCCAATTTGGTTTTCCTTTTTCTCAGAAGTTCCGTAGGCGGTAATGATCACTTCCTGCAGGTCGCTGGCGGTTTGCAGCAATACTGCATCAATGTTGGTTTGGCCGTTTATGGCAATTTCCTTGGTGCCATAACCAATCAGCGAGATCACCAATGTAGCATCGGCAGGAGCCTTGATGGTATAATTGCCATCCCCGTCGGCAACTACCGCTCTCTTAGTGCCTTTTATGCTGATCACGGCACCGGGTAAAGGCAAGTTGGCTTGTCCGGGACCTTCCTTAGATTTTACAGTCCCTTTAATCGTAATATCTTCAAGTTGGCTTGTCGTTTTGGCTTCGGTAATGATTACCGTTTTATCGATAATGCGATAGTTTAAGGCCTTGCCTGCGGTCATTTGTTTCAATGCCTCTTCAAGGGCAGCATTTTTAAGCTCCAAGCTTACCGTACCCGATTTTTTAAGTACGGCTGCATCATACAGAAAAGAAAATCCGCTTTGCTTTTTGATGTCGGTGCATACGCTCTCAATACCCGCATTGCGTACAGATAGGGTTATCTTTTGTGCAAAGCTCGAAGCATGTACGCCAAGGCACCCGGCAATCAACAAGAAAATAGTTAACTTCATAACTAATAGTGTGGTTCTATTAAATAGCTTATACTTTCTCGGATACTTGCCGAGAAGGAAATGTTTCATATTTTTGTTTGTGTAGTTTTTAAATCGGTTTATTTCAATAATTTGTCGAGAGAACAAACACAAATTTTAACCGGGGACATGGCAGTGTTCCCGGTTTTTTTTGTGCCTGTGCTGTAATAGTTTGTTTGGTTTATTACATAAGTTGTTTGTTTGGTTTGGTTAAAAATTTACAGTTACAGTTCTTTCTTTAAGGGTAAAATCGGCACCGCTTACCGCATTGAGCATTTCGAGTACCTGATTTAAGGTAGCCTGCCTGCGGATATCGCCACTATATTTTTTGGTACTAGGTTCTCCGTTGTATTCGATCTTTACATCGTACCACCTGGCTATCTGGTCGAGTATTTCTTTAATGCCATCTTCATGGAAGTAGAACATGCCTTCTTTCCAGGCAATCGATTTATAGGTGTCTACTTTCTGTACGTTAAGCAGGCCATCGGCTATGCTGGCTTCGTCGCCAGGTTTAAGCAAGCCCTGGTCTTTGTCGGTTCTGATTTTAATTGCACCTTCCAAAAGGGTGGCTTTGGCTTTTTCTCCGCGGTAAGCGCTGATGTTAAAGTGTGTTCCCAATACTTCAACCTCGGTATTGTTGAATTTTACAATGAAAGGCAGGTCTTTGTTATGGGCAACCTCAAAATAGGCTTCGCCATAAAGTTCAACGCGCCTGTCGCCTTTGTTAAAATTGTTGCTGAACCTGAGAATTGAAGCCGAGTTCAGAAATACTTTGCTGCCATCGGGCAAAATCATTTTGTATTCTCCTGCTTTTGGCGTTTTGAGCAGGTTATAGCCTTTTTGACTTCGATTGGCATTGTTAACTACCAAGAAACCATCTTTGTTGGCCAATATCGGGTTGGCTTGTGCCACTGCATGTCCATCCAAGTTTACGGATGAGCCATCTGCTGATGTAAATATGGCTTTTAGGCTTCCAGGTTTTATGTCATAAGCCTCAGATTGCAATGCCAAAACTGGCGACTGGGTATTCTGGGTTGAGGTATATTTGTAGACGCCAACACCAACTACCACTAAAAGAATAGCGGCTGCGCTGTAGCTGATGAGCTTGCGCCAAGCAATTTTTGGAGAAGGCTTTAAATTCAGTTTATTCGCCAGTTTGTTCCAGTCTCTATCTGTATCAATAGAATCGAAGTAGTTGATTTCTTGTTGTACGTTTGCCGTATCGCGAAAGGATTCTAAAAGCGCACTGTTATTTGGATCGCTGGCTAGCCATAGCTCAAAATCTTTACTTTCTTGTTCAGAAAGCTCGTTCTTTAAGAACTTGGTAATCAGTTTGGAAATTAATTCGGGGTCTTTTTGCGTTTTCATATTCTTAGGTAAGAAACCTGAAAAGCAAAAAAGGATGAAAAGAAAATGAACTTTTTTTTAAAATTATTTTTGGTGGGCCAGGAAAATTAAAATCAGCGCTAAAAAATCTGGATTAACGCGCATTTTTAAGAGTTGCAGTCCGCGTTTTTTCTGTGTTTTTACGGTGTTGATGCTAATACCTAATTCGGCAGCAATCTGGGGATTTTTTAGACCTTCTAAATAGCCCATTCGAAAAATTGCCTGACAGTTTTTAGGAAGGGTAGTGATTACTTTATGCAATTCGGCAATTACTTCAGAGCGGATCATTGAATTAAGGCCAATGGCTTCTTCGGCAGGATCTGCCTCTTGTTTGTTCAAATAGCCAGTTTCCAGTTTTTGCCTGCGTAACTTGTTTAGACAGGCGTTTTTAACCGACGAATATAAAAAAGAGCTAATCGTTGCCGGATCTAACTCCAGCTCGGCTTGCTTATCCCAAAAGCTTACAAAGGTTTCCTGTACAATATCTTTGGCCAGCTCATCGTCTTTCAAAAACTGCATGGCAAAGTGGCACAACTTTGCATAGTTGTTTCTGAACAATTGTTCAAATGAGTTGGTATGTACGTTATTGGACAAGTTTGGGTTATTGATGTTGAAACATCAAAAATAATGTTTGTTAAGGAGCAAAGCAAACGTTAAGCTATTGATTCACTGATTAAAACGATTTTGTTGCGAAAATTAATGTAAAATATGTGAACATTTTAGGAACGAGTAGGAGAGATGGAAGATGGAAAATGTAAAATGGAAGAGGAGGTGGTTCATAATCAAACAATTCTATTAATTTGTATTTGGAGCGCTTATTTCTGCTGCTATTAAAGCCAGTCCCGGTATTCGCTATAGCCCTCGTACCTCGGGGCTGCCGCTTCTATCGGGGCTATGGAGCAGGGCCGGTTCTCAAGAACATTGATAAGTCGTCCTTGCGATGAACATAACGAAGAAGCAGTCTTTCTTACCAATGAGATGCCGGATAGGTGTGCAGCATGACGTGTAATAAAAAATCCCGAGAAAAATTAATTCCTCGGGATTTGTTCATTCTATGCTTTACGAAAGCTTTTGTGTTCTTTGCGGTTCACTTTTAACTTCTATTTTTAACTTTCAACTATTTAAACTCCCTAAAATCCTGATCGGCTTTAATGTTCAATAAGCTTTCGTAAATGAGGCTGATTACGTTGTCAACATCTTCTTTGTGCACCATTTCTACCGTAGTGTGCATGTAGCGCAAAGGCAGGGAAATTAATGCCGAAGGCACGCCACCGTTAGAATAGGCGAAAGCATCGGTATCGGTTCCTGTTGAACGCGAAGAAGCCTGACGTTGGAATGGGATTTCGTTTTTCTCGGCTGTTTTGATCAACAATTTGTTCAGGTTGGTTTGCACGGCAGGCGCATAAGAAACCACCGGACCTTTGCCACAAGCTAAATCACCTTGGGTAATCTTGCTGATCATTGGAGTAGTGGTATCATGGGTCACATCGGTTACGATAGCTACATTAGGCTTAATGCGTTGGGCAATCATTTCGGCACCACGCAAACCAATTTCCTCCTGTACCGAATTCACGATGTATAAACCAAAAGGCAATTTTTTCTTGTTCTCTTTTAGTAAACGGGCCACTTCGGCAATCATAAAGCCACCGGCACGGTTATCTAGGGCACGACCAACATAATAGCGATCGTTCAATACCATAAACTCGTCCTCATAAGTAATTACGCAACCCACATGTACGCCTAAGACTTCTACTTCTTCCTTGCTGGTGCAGCCACAATCTAAAAAGATGTTCTTTAATTCTGGAGCCTGTTCTTTTTCTCCATGACGGGTGTGGATTGCAGGCCAGCCGAATACTGCTTTTACATAGCCTTTTTCGGTATGGATATTTACACGCTTCGAAGGTGCGATCTGATGATCTGAACCTCCGTTACGGATCACATAGATCAAACCATCGCTGGTGATATAGTTCACATACCATGAAATTTCATCGGCATGTGCCTCGATAACTACTTTATAACTGGCTTTTGGATTGATTACGCCTACTGCGGTGCCATAGTTATCAATAAAATGCTCGTCGATATAAGGTTTTAAATAATCCAGCCAAAGTTTTTGTCCGCCCCACTCGTAACCGGTAGGCGCTGCATTGTTAATGTATTCTTCGAAAAACTGTAGCGATTTTTTGGTCACCACAGGAACGTGTTTTTTCTTTTTTTCTTCGTCTTTTTTCTTTGCCATAATATATAATATGATTACAACGATTAGATGATTAAACAATCATCTTGCTCATGGATTTGTATTGTTATTTATCTTCTTTGCCACGGAGAAATTTAAGTTTTGGTAAAGAACCTTAAGCTAAATTTGATGTTCCGTGTACTTTGTACTTTCTTCTTTTCTTTGCGGTTAACTATTTAATTCCAATTCCATAACCACAAAATCGTAACCGGCTGCGGTATAGGTCTGGTCAGTTTCGGTGAAGCCAAATTTAAAGTAAAATTCTTTGGCATTCACCCTTGCGTTGCACCATAATTTGGTCAGTTTTTGCACTTGGCAGAAATCGATCAGGTATTCCATCAGTTGTTTGCCGAGGCCTTGCCCCTGTGCTTCGGGCAAAACAGCCAACTTGCGAAACTGTCCAACGGTACCTTCGGTAAACAAAGACACCACGCCAGTAAGTTCATGAGCTAGGTAAATGCCAAAATGGATGCCTTCGAAATCGTTTTCCAGTTTTACAAAATCGTAAGGCTGATCTGGATACATGGCAATGTGCCTAATGCGCCAAGTTAATGAGGGAAATATCTGTTCAACTACTGCTGTCATCTATAATAAAAAGGTAAAGCCTATCCTGGCATCAATGCCGTAATAGGTTTCAAATTCGTTGATGCGCACGGTAGGGCCTAAGGAAAGCTCAAAGCTCGACTTTTTGCCCATGGCATGCTGAAAGCCCCATTGTGGCGTAATTCCAATTTCCCAATCGGGGGTAAAATAGCCATCGTGATTAAACAATGGAGAAAAATAACCAGCTACATCCAAGCCGAAATAACTACCCGAATTGTTGATGGTCCTTTTTCCCTTTTTTATACGGTTTTCAAAATTGTAATATTTTCTGATGCCCGCATAAACACTTGGGCTCAGGTTAAAATATGTTTTGCTGTTGTCGTCGTTTGTAAAAGCGCCATCGTAATATTCTATCAAAAGAGTACCAGCCAAGCCACCGCCTATATAAAGCGTGGTTTGTTTCCCGATTTTTTGTTCGTTTTCGTAATACAATCCCAGTAGGTTAAGCCTAATTTTATTAAGCGATTTTACCTCTGTTGGTTGCTCTACCTTGGCCGTATCCTGAGCCATTGCCTTGTTAAAACCTAGTGTAATTACCAAGAGGATGACAAATGTTTTGAAAGCGTGTTTAGGGTTCATAAATAGTTTTTTTGGTTAGGGAGTGAACTTCTTTCTGCTATAAAATTGATAAATTAAAACATTGATTACTACAATGGCCGTCATTCCATAACAGAACAAGTTCCAGCCACCTTGGTCCCAAAGTAATAAACCTAAAGCAGAACCACAACTGGCGCCCACAAAACTTACCGACATGAAAATGGTATTGAGCCTGTTTCTGGCTTCAGGAATTAAAGTATAAATACGGGTTTGGTTGGTCACATGGATCGCTTGTTGACCGATATCAATTAAAATAATGCCAATGATAAAAGGAATAACCGCCGTGCCGATAAAATAAAACAAGGCCAAGCTCACCAATTGCAAAATAAAGCCCTTCATTAGGTTTTGACGTGGATTGCCACCATCGCTCAATTTGCCTACCAACGGAGCGGCCAAAGCACCTGCTGCTCCTGCAATACCAAAAAGGCCTATTTGCAGGGTTTGAAAGTTATAGGGCGGATTGGCCAAGAAAAGTACCATCACCGTCCAGAAACCACTAATAATGGCAAAGGCCAAAAAATTGATGATTGAAGTTTCACGCAATACAGGCTGCGATCTAATGTAGCCAAACATGGAACTCATCAGCTCTTTATAATTGCCCCTAAACGAAGGATAGCTTTTAGGAAAGCGTTTGGCCATTAAAGCAATCAATAATACACAGATGCCGGCCGCCATGTAATAAACTGCGCGCCAGCCTAGCCAAAAGCCGATGCTGCCGCTTACCGCCCTCGAAGCTAAAATACCTACGAGCAAGCCACTCATTACAATGCCAATGTTATGTCCGCGATTGCTGTCATCGCTTAAATTGGCGGTTAAAGGTAAAATAAGCTGGGGTACGATGGAACATACGCCAATTAAGAAGCTGGCTATTTCTAAAAGGAAAAAGCTTTTGGAAATCGCTGCCAAGAGCAAGGCCAAAATCGCCAATCCCGTGATCACCAAGATTTGTTTCTTGCGTTCGAACATATCGCCCAATGGTACCAGTAAAAAAAGCCCCAAGGCATAGCCTGCTTGGGTAAGGTAGGTGGTTTTGCCGGCCACTGTTTCGCTCACACCAAAATCTTGGGCAATTAAGATTACTAATGGCTGGCAATAATAAATATTTGCCACAATGAGGCCAGTACAAAAGGCCATTAATAAGACGTCGGCTCGCTTTAACATGGGAAAAGGGTTTAAGGTGGGGGTTAGAGGGTGGAAGGCAGAAGATTTTAAGACTGCATAATGCGCCCCAAACCTTTTACCTTCTGCCTTCTACCTTAAAGGGGTATATTGCCGTGTTTTTTACGTGGACTGTTCACCACTTTATTTTCGAGCATTTTAAATGCTTTGATCAATTTAAGACGCGTTTGCGATGGCTCGATTACTTCATCAACAAAACCGCGTTCTGCCGCACGGTAAGGATTGGCAAAGATTTCTGAATAAAGCTTTTCTTTCTCCAGCCATTTCTCCTGTGGATTTTCGGCACTGCCAATTTCTCTTTTGAAAATGATTTCTGCGGCACCTTTTGCACCCATTACCGCAATTTCGGCACTTGGCCAAGCGTAATTCATATCCGCACCGATGTGTTTTGAGTTCATTACATCATAGGCGCCACCATAAGCTTTACGGGTAATTACCGTAATTCTTGGTACAGTGGCTTCACTAAAGGCATATAATAATTTAGCACCATTGGTAATAATTCCATTCCACTCCTGATCTGTGCCCGGCAAAAATCCTGGTACATCTTCAAAAACGAGTAAGGGAATGTTAAAGCAATCGCAGAAGCGAACAAAACGGGCTGCTTTTACCGAAGCGTGGTTATCTAGCACACCCGCCAAATAAGCAGGTTGATTCGCTACGATGCCGATGCTTCTTCCTGCCAGGCGCGCAAAACCTACTACAATGTTTTCGGCATAGGCTGCATGTACTTCTAAAAAGCTGTCGGCATCAACTACGTTATTCACTACGTCCCTGATGTCATAAGGTTGTGTGGCGTTTTGAGGCAACAGCTCGTTTAAAGCCGGCCTGCTTTCGTCAGAGCCTTCATAAGCCAAACTGGTTGGAATTTCTTCGCAGTTTTGAGGCATGTAGCTCAACAATTTTTTAACATGGCTAATGGCATCGAGTTCATTGGCACAGGCAAAATGCGTAACGCCCGACTTCGTGGCATGGGTAGTCGCTCCGCCTAGTTCTTCAGAACTTACCTCTTCATGCGTAACTGTTTTAACCACATTTGGTCCGGTTACAAACATGTATGAAGTGTTTTCAACCATTAAGATGAAATCAGTAATGGCAGGCGAATATACAGCGCCACCCGCACAAGGACCCATTATGGCCGATAACTGAGGGATTACCCCAGAAGCCTGTACATTACGGTAAAAAATATCGGCATAACCGCCCAAAGAAACCACGCCTTCTTGGATACGGGCACCGCCACTATCGTTCAAGCCGATAAGAGGCGCGCCATTTTGCATGGCCATTTCCATTACCTTGCAGATTTTCTCTGCATGTGTTTCTGAAAGAGAGCCACCAAAAACAGTAAAATCCTGAGAAAAGACATAGGTTAAACGGCCGTTAACGGTGCCGTAGCCCGTAATTACGCCATCGCCCAAATATTTTTCCTGCTCCATCCCAAAATCGGTGCTGCGGTGGGTAACCAACATGCCGATTTCTTCGAAGCTGCCTTCGTCCAATAGAAAATGAATACGTTCGCGGGCAGTTAATTTGCCTTTTTTATGTTGGCTGTCGATACGCGCTTGTCCGCCACCTAAATGGGCACTTTTTATTTTATCCTGTAAGATTTCAATCTTGTTTTTCATATTCAAAAAATGGATTTTTTTAAAATTAGAAATTACCAACGGTATTGCAAACGCGTAGTAAACACATTGTCCTTTAAATCGCTTTGATAGCCTGATAGGGCCGTACCATCGTTTGTCACATGTTCGTTGTACACGGTCAGTTTTAGGCGTGAGCTTAAAGCACAGGTCACACCATAACCCAAAGTTCCGTATTTGATATCGCCTGCGGTAGTGTTATTGCCGGCTAAGCCAATTTCGTCTTCATCGATATCGGTGTTTGGATCGTAAACATCGTAAGCCATGATAACGCTGAACCTCGTTTTGGCAATCTGTTGGGTAAGCCAAAAGTAATAGCCGTTAAAGTGGCGCAGGTAAAGGTTCGTGGTTGGCTGTGCTGCAAAGCTCTGACTGGTATAAGGGCCGGTCAAACTTGCGCTACTGGCCACGCCTGGTTGGGTGCCGGCAATATATTCGGTCTTGAAACTGGTGGCCCCAAACGAATTGTCGTATTGCAACTGGAGGTTGGCGCCAAAATAATCGCGCTTAAGGTTATTGCCTACGTTGCTTGCACTGGTATTGGCGGTAAAGCCATTTGCATTGTTGGTGTAATAGGTCTCGGTATTGCTGCGCACCGATCCTTTATAAAAAGAGCCTCCAAAGCCGATGTGCAGTTTTTTATTGGCCAGGCTGTCAAATTTAAAGTTGAGGCTGCCTACCATGTCTTTTTTTGAATCGTAATCTCTGGCCGATAGTCCGCTGCCATTAATTACAGCAAAATCGGCAGTTAAAAACTTGGCTATTTTTTGGGGATGAAAAGAAACCATCGCTCCTAAATCTCTTTCCCTAGGCATTAAGGTCTGAAATACGCGTGCCCTCTCCGGAAAATCGCGATAGCCAGAGGAATAAATGATCGAATAGCCAAACGGACGGTTGAAAAGACCTGCAGTAAACAAAAACTCCGGAATCGATGGCGCATGCAATTGGATGAAGGCGTCCATTAAATTAACTCCATTTTGCGTAGCATCGATCTGAAAAACGATATTCGAATATTTATCTACCCTGTCTATTTTTAAACGGCCCCTTCTAATGATGAAACGGCTGTCGCTATTGGCAGAGAAATCTCCGCCAGAGAAAGAAGTAATGCCCGATGATTGTGCTTTTTGGAATTGGGTTTGAAGGTAGCCGGTAATTTTAATGTCGTGGATATCAATAGAAGATGGGGCATTGTTATTTTGCGCAAGGGCCAAAAAAGGACTTAAACAAAGAAACAAAAACAGACTTTTTTTCATAGCAAAGGGTGGAGCTCGATTAGGGCGGTGAAATTACGGTTAATCCACAGCTTTTGGAACAGAAATTATTTTTTTAACGGTGCTTATCCTACTGGTTTTAAAATGTTAATGATTTAATTACATTTTTTTTACTAATTTATTTGCCATTTTGGTGCTTTTGGAACTATTTTTGGAGAAATCGAGAAAATAAAAAAGATTTATGTGGCTTAGAAAATACCGTATACTTATCGTAATTGCCTTCATGGGCGTATTTACGTCTAAGATGGTGATTTCTGGCGCGCCGGTATTTTTTGCGCATTTAGACAAGTGTCTGATGAATGCTGTAATTATGCAGCTTGAGGCAGAAAACCATGGCGATGATACGGCCAAGGGCAGCGTAAAGTTTGCCGATCATAAATTGATGTTTTATCGCTATGATTTGACTTATGTTCCCCTCGAAATCGATTATGGGGTAACCAATAGCTTTATAGAACATTCTCGACGGTATGTAGATCCATATCATCCATCTGTACCAACACCACCTCCTAACTTTTCATAGGCTTTTTACGCTGAATTGCTAAATTTTACCGCAGTAGAATACTGTGGGGCAATTTCTTATGGAAAAAATAAAATTTTAACGCAAGTTTATTATGGAAAATGTGGGTTCGACCTCAGGGTCGGGAATAAATAAGTATTTCTTAAAAAAGAATTTAAAACGCGACATACCTTCGAGTCTCGTGGTATTTTTAGTGGCATTGCCCCTATGTTTGGGTATTGCATTGGCCTCTGGCGCGCCATTATTTGCCGGCTTAATTGCCGGTATTGTAGGTGGCGTGGTTGTAGGTGCTTTTAGTGGTTCGCAACTGAGTGTGAGCGGACCGGCAGCGGGTTTAACCGCAATTGTATTGGGTGCTATTGCCTCATTGGGCAGTTATCAAATCTTCTTACTTGCTTTGGTTTTGGCGGGTGTTATCCAATTGGTGCTCGGCCTGATCAAGGCCGGCACTATTGGAAATTATTTTCCGTCGAGTGTAATCGAGGGGATGCTGGCCGGTATTGGCGTATTGCTGATTTTAAAACAGCTGCCACATGCAGTTGGTGTAGACAAAGATTTCTTTGGCGACGAGGGCTTTTTTCAAAAAGATGGCGACAACACCTTCTCGGCCATTCTGCATGCCGCTAATGGATTGAGTTTGGCAGCCGTAGTCATCAGCTTGATTTCTATCGCTATTCTTGTCTTCTGGCCAAAAATCAAAAAACTGAATGCCGTACCTGCTCCTTTTTTAGTGGTGATACTAGGCGTGGGCTTGGCTTTGGCTTTTCAGGGTACCAGCTATCAGCTAAGGGCCGATCAAATGGTAAACATTCCGCTGTTTAACGGTTGGGAAGAGTTTAAGAACTTGTTCAGCACGCCAGACTTTTCGGCCATCAGCAATAAGCAGGTTTGGGTAGTTGCCGTTACAATTGCCGTTGTAGCCAGTTTAGAAACCTTGTTGGGTATTGAAGCGATTGATAAAATCGACCCAATTAAAAGGGTAACGCCAACCAACCGCGAGCTGATTGCCCAAGGTATTGGTAACATGACCAGCGGGATGTTGGGCGGTTTGCCGATGACTTCGGTAATTGTGCGCAGTTCGGCCAACGTAAACGCCGGGGGCAGAACCAAAATGTCAACTATTATCCACGGTACTTTGCTGCTGTTGTCGCTGCTGTTTATCCCGAGGTTGATCAATATGATTCCTTTAGCCTGTTTAGCCGCAGTACTTTTGGTAACCGGTTACAAACTGACACGCATTTCGCTGTTCAAACACATGTACCACAAAGGTTGGGATCAGTTTATTCCATTTGTGGTTACCGTGTTGGCCGTAGTGCTTACCGATTTGTTAAAAGGTGTTGCCATTGGTATGGCATTCTCTATTTTTTACTTGTTGCGTACCAATATGCGTAACCCTTTCTTTTACAAGGTACAGGAAGAGGGAAACAAGAAAAATATCAGGATTAAGCTGGCCGAAGAGGTGTCGTTCCTAAACAAGGCTTCTATTCAGGTATTGCTTACCAATATTCCGAAAGAAACCAACGTAATTATCGACGGCTCTAATGCCAGGTACATTGATCCCGATGTGTTGGAAACCATTTTTAATTACAAACATAATGCTTATACTAAAGGCATTATCGTAACTTTAGAGCACATTAAAAGTCATTACACCGTACCTAAATTAACTAACAAAATTGTAGAAGAAATTAATAAATAAGAATAATGAAGGCACATACTTTAGAAACACAAGCAACAATTACCCCTGAAAAGGCATTTGAAATACTAAAAGAGGGTAATGAAAGATTTGTACAAAATTTAAAAGCCAATAGAGATTTATTAGCACAAGTAAATGATACCAGAGCAGGGCAATGGCCATTTGCGGTAATATTAAGTTGCATAGACAGTCGTACTTCTGCCGAATTGATCTTTGACCAAGGTTTAGGAGATGTTTTTAGTGTGAGAATTGCTGGCAATTTTGTAAACCAAGATATTTTGGGTTCTATGGAATTTGGCTGTAACGTTGCAGGATCTAAATTAATTGTTGTTTTAGGACACTCAAAATGCGGTGCTTTAAAAGGAGGATTAGATGCTGTTGCAATCAGAGAAACGGGAATGGAAAATCTTAGTCATTTAGTAGATCATTTTACTCCAATTATTGATGAAATTATTGCCGATGGAGAAGAACGTTCTTCTAAAAATAGTGATTTGTTGGAAAGATTGAACCTGCAAAATGTAAAACAAACCATACAGGATATCCGTAGCCAAAGTGCTACGTTAAACCAAATGGAAAAAGATGGAAAAATAAAAATAGTGGGCGCCAATTATAATGTAGAAACTGGTGTTGTAAGCTGGTTGTAGTATTTTAACACCATCAAAAAAGCCTCCAATTTGGAGGCTTTTTTTTGAATGGCTGTGCGATTTAATGATTTTATTTAAGAAACTCGAGGTTCCAGATTTTTTCGGCCTTGCGGCCAATGAGCCAGAAAGAAGCCGCTAGCACCAAAAAGAAAAGCGCTTTGTGCCAGCTGTCCCAAAAATATTCGAAATAGCGCGTGTAAAGGTTTAGAAACAAAAAAGTGATGCCAAATTCGCGTGCAATTCCATCTCTGTACTTAAGGCCTACCCAAATGCTGAGAAGGCAAACCAGGGCCGAAATAATGGCGTAGTAGAACAGGCTCAGTTGTTTGATGCCATACCAGGCTTCCAAAGTTCCGTAATTGCCAAAAACCGATAAAAACCATAGGGATACAAACAGGTATACCATACCGCAGACATAGCTGACCTCAAAAAAGTAGTTCCATTTTTTGTTGTTGCGCAGCAAGAACGACATAGCCGTTACGGCTACGCCAAAGCAGACAAAGCGCAAAGGGTAGTTCATCCCCAAGAAATAATAATTGCTCCGGCTCAGGTAGCCTGTTTCTGTTCCAAACCAGGCTGCCAATGAAATAAGTGCGAAAACCCAGGTCAGCTTGGAGCGATACAGGTAACCGATGGTACCATAAACAAATACAGAAATGAGGATGAGGATGGAGAAATGCCTGCTGCCGTTATCAATGGTTTTGCCAAAATAGGCGAGTGCATTGGCAGTTAACAAAATGGCACTAAAAAGAATGGCCTCATTGCTAAATTTGAGTTCGCTGTTGTGTTTTTTTCTTTTAAAGCCTATATAATATAGCCAAGCAGCGCCGGCTGCAGATAATAGGCTAATAAGAATATTAGGTGTATCGTATATTTTTTTGAGGTAATTGAGTACCGAATCGTCAATCAAAAATGCACCTAGGGAGATAAAGCCACAGGCCATGGCAATCCAAAAAGAATATTGAGCCAGCCTTAACCAGTCAAAAGCCTTGGTTTCGTAGCTTTTCTTCAATTTAGTTTCGGTGTCGGCATCTATCAAACCATCGGTTTTCCATTGCTCGATCACCTCGTCTAAAAACTCGCTTTTGTCTTTGTCGATCTTCATCTGTGTGCCTAAAGATAGCATCGCTATTTAAAAGAAGCAAATAAAACCATGATCTTCGTTTGCTAACAGGCCTTTGTTGTGGGCATCTTTTAGTATCTTTCGGCAAATAAACCAAATATTGCCTCATCCAATTGCACGTGTTATCCCCATACGTTTGAGATGAGGTTTGATGCTTGCCATGAGAAAACAACGACTGCCTGTTGAAATCAAAAAGAAGGAAGGCTTTGAGGGCCAAAGACATATCATACTGCCTAAGAAGATCGAAAGTGCTTTTTTAAAGAAAGATCCCATTACCAAACAGGTCTATATTACGGATATAGGACATTTTCCCAAAGCCAAAAACCATTTTGTAAAACGAGACGAAGGCAGCGATCAGCATATTTTGATTTATTGTGTAGATGGCAACGGATGGATAGAAGTAGAAGGACAAAGGATCGTGATTTCGCCCTCTACGTTTTTTATCATTCCTTTGGGTGCCAAGCATAGTTATGGCTCAGATCAGGATAATCCCTGGAGTATTTATTGGGTTCATTTTAAGGGAAAGCTATCCGGTCATATCATCAATCTCATATCTGAACAGACCAGCAAGCTGGAACCCAAGATTATCTTTAACGAAAACAGGATCAAGATTTTCGAAGAGATCTATCTTACGCTCGAAAACGGGTATAGTGATGATAACCTGAGGTTTATTACCATGGCATTTTACCACTTTCTCTCTTCTATTCTTTATGAAGACAAGTTTGGGAGGGTAGAACTGAAAAACAGCAACCAAATGGTCAATTTGGTGATCAGGTTTATGCAACATAACCTGGGCTCAACTTTTAGCCTTAAAGATTTCGCCGATAGGGCCAATCTCTCTGTTTCGCATTTTTCTGTGGTGTTCAGGTCGGCCACCGGTTATTCGCCCTTAGATTATTTTAACCACCTTAAAATACAGAAGGCTTGCCAGCAATTACTGTACTCTGATTTGTCCATCAAACAGATATCTAATGCCGTTGGTGTAAAAGACCCCTATTATTTTTCGCGCCTATTTACCAAGTGGATGGGAGTATCGCCTTCGGCCTACCGCAAAAGAAAACAGTAAAATAGTACATCTTTTTAAGCATATCCTCAAGTAAATTGCCTGATTAGGAAAGGGAATATTAACGAACTTCGTTAGCTTAAATATCCCTAAAATGAAGTTGCGTTTACCTATTCTCCTTTTGTTTCTGATTGCCGGTTTAATGTTGTGCCCGATAATAAAGGCCCAAGAGCATATTGCACTGGCAGGCAAATGGTCTTTTGCACTTGATACCGATAGCAGTAATTACAAACAAAACAAGCCACCAAAGCAATTGACTCAGCTTATCTCGTTGCCAGGAACTACCGATCAGGCAGGTTTTGGCAAAGTCACGCAAGGTTCGGATTACGGCATTTTAACAAGGGCACACAAGTATATTGGTCCGGCATGGTACCAGCGTAGCATTCAAATTCCGGCATCTTGGGCCAACAAAGTCGTAAATCTTTATTTAGAACGGGTATTATGGGAAAGCAAGGTTTTTATAGACGGCAAGCTCGTATCAACGCTTTCGCCTTTATATGTTGCCCATCAGCATCAACTGGGCAAGCTTAAACCGGGGCCTCATGTATTGACCATTTGTATTAATAACGACCTGATCCACCAGATTGGGGACAAGGGACATGGCTACTCTGAATATACCCAAAGCATTTGGAATGGTATTGTAGGCAAGATCGAACTTCAAAAGGTTGAAAATTTGGCCATTCAGGAAGTGAAAACCTATTCGGAAGCTGACAAAAAGCAACTCAGGTTTGAGGTACAGCTGACTAACGGAACAGCAAAGCCAATCAGTTACCAGCTTGTTGCATCGCTTAAGGATAAAGCTAGCGGAAAGGTCATCAAAACGATGAGTAAAAGCCAAAAGGCCACAGTAGGAAGCCAGAAAACAACATTAACGTTAAGCAATCTAGAAAATATAAAAAGCTGGGACGAATTTGACCCTCACCTTTATACGGTTACATTAAGTGTGGTACAAAATAAGGTGAGTGACACTTGGACCGACGAAGTGGGCTTTAGAAAACTAACTACTAATCAGCATAAAATACTGATCAATGATAAAGCTACTTTCATCAGGGGCAATTTAGATTGCATTCATTTTCCTTTAACTGGCTATCCATCGTGCAACGAAAAGGATTGGGAAAAGATTTTTCAAAAATACAAAGACTACGGCCTAAATACGGTGCGTTTCCATTCTTGGTGCCCACCAGAAGCTGCCTTTAAAGTAGCCGATAGAATGGGTATTTACATCCAAGCCGAAATTATATGGCTGGATTGGTGGATGGCAACCAGCGAAAACGTGAGGCCAGAAATGCTCACCAAAGGCTTGCCACAGGGGCTAGGAAAAAATCCAAGTGCCGATGCTTTTGTACAGGCCGAAATGAGCAGGGTACTCAAGGCCTACGGCAATCATCCATCGTTTATGTTCTTCTGCATTGGCAACGAATTGGGAAATTCAGATTTTGAGGTGATGCAATCTTGGCTTAAGAAAGAAAAAGAGGCCGATCCGCGAAGATTGTACTCGGTTTCTACTGCACGTAAGATCATGCCCTTAGACGACTACAGCGTAACGCATAACATTCCGGGCATTGGTGGCACCTATGGTTACAGCATGAATAAAACCGATGCCGGACTAGAGAAAAATTACAGCAAAGCTAATCTTCCAATCATTGCACACGAGGTAGGCCAGGCACCTGTTTATCCAGAATGGAGCGAAATCAGCAAATATAAAGGGGTGCTGAAAGCACGTAATTTCGAAGAATTTAAAGCCGTAGCCACTAAAAATGGAATTGCAACTCAGGATAAGGATTTTCATCAGGCCAGTGGCAAACTGCAGGAATTGCTTTATAAAAACCTGATTGAGAATGTTTTCTTGGCACCATCAAGTGCCGGCTACCAATTGTTGAGCATGCAGGATTACCAAGGACAGGGAGAAGCGCTAGTAGGTTGGCTAGATGCATTTTGGGAGGATAAAGGCATCACCAAGCCTGCAGATTTCAGGCAGCACAGTAATGCCGTAGTACCTTTAATTCGTACAAAAAGTTTTACCTACAGCCGTACCGATACCATTAAAATAGCAATGGAATTGGCCAATTACCATAATTTTACCATCAAGAAGGCTCTAAAATGGGAATTTAAGGATGAAGCAGGCATTATCATCAAGGCCGGTACTTGTAAGGAAAATCAATTTGAGCAAGGCAAGCTGACCAAAGCAGATAGTGTTGCCCTTGCCGCTACATCATTTCCAAATAAAGCAGGGGCCTACACTTTTCGCTTATATTTTGCAGATCAGTCTTACCAAAACTCATGGACTTTCTTTGTGGTACCACATCAGGATGCCATCGAAAAAAGAGATGTTTTTGTTGCAAAAGAATGGGATGCCAAAGTAGACAGCGTACTGAACCAAGGAGGCAAAGTACTTTTATTGGCCAATCAGCTTGGTACAAAGAGCAACTCGCATGCACTTTCCTTTACGCCTTTGTTCTGGTCGGCCAGCTTTTTTCCTGGACAGGGCAACGAAACATTAGGCTCACTGATAGATTCTAAAAGCGGCGCCTTTAAAGATTTTCCAACCGCCAACTTTACCAATTGGCAATGGTATCGAATTACGCCGGGCGCAAAATATTTTAAGCTGAGCACCATGCCGGCCAATTATAAGCCTTTGGCACAGCCTGTATCAGATTTTCACTATAACGAGAAACTGGGCAGTATTTTCGAGACTATGGTGGGTAAAGGCAAATTATTGGTTTGTGGCTATAACCTCGACCAGCCTAAAAACGATTATGCGCAACAGCTGTATTTAAGCTTGCTCAATTACATGAATGGCGAAGCATTTAATCCAACATTCGCCTTGCCCGCTCAGGAGCTTAAAGCCCTGTTGGCCAAGACCAAAATAGCAGACAATGAGGTTCCATTGCCTACACAATTTAAGGAGGCGTTTTTGTTTGTAAAGGCTGGGGCAAATGCAACTGGCAATGCGCCATGGAAAGGCAATCTAGACTCTGTGCTGGTTAATAAAGGCTATCAATTTACAGTGGCTGATGCCGATATTGTCAAAAGCAACAATGAGCTAGGTTGGAAAGGCAAAAACATGCTCCTTAAAATAGAACCGCCAAGAGGCGTAAAAGGCTACGTCTATTTGCATTTGGCAAACCCTAAACAGTTAAAAAATAAGGGGACCATCACCTTAGAAAGTAGGGAGATTAATACTGGAGATATACCAGTTGGGGGTAAATGGATCAAGGTATTGATGATGCGGGAAGATACCAATGATGGCAAGCTGGAAATTCAGGTATTGTCTGATCACAATGAAGCATTGCTGATAGACCAGTTGGTCATCATGCACGAAGATTAAATTCGCTCTACTTATGAAAGAGAAAGGTCGGGTTTTGCGCCCGACCTTTTCTCGTTTATTAACTTTCCGCTAAAAACGGATAACGGTAATCTTTTGGTGGATCGAAGGTTTCTTTAATGGTACGTGGAGAAACCCAACGCAACAAATTGATCATCGAACCGGCTTTGTCGTTGGTACCGCTTCCTCTGGCACCGCCAAATGGCTGTTGGCCAACTACGGCACCTGTACATTTATCGTTAATGTAGAAGTTGCCTGCTGCATTGCGCAAGCGTTGTGTGGCTTTTTCCAAGGCATAACGATCTTGGCCAATTACTGCACCGGTTAAGGCATAAATTGAAGTACTGTCAATGATGTCAAGCGTTTTATCGAAATCTTTGTCGTCGTAAACATAGATGGTTAAAACAGGACCGAACAACTCTTCGCACATGGTTGTGTACTTAGGATCGTTGACCACTAAAACCGTAGGCTCAATGAAATAACCTTTAGATTTATCGTAATTGCCACCAGCGATAATTTCTACGTCTTTGTCTTTTTTGGCCGCATCGATATATTTAGCCAAGCTATTGAATGATTTCTCATCGATAACTGCATTAATGAAATTGCTGAAATCTTCGGTTGGACCCATTTTGAAGGTAGCCAAATCCCTCACCATCAATTCCTTGATTTTTGGCCATAGGCTTTTGGCAATGTAAACCCTCGATGCTGCAGAACATTTCTGACCTTGGTATTCGAAAGCGCCACGGATGATCGCTGTGCTAGAAACCTCGGCATCGGCAGAACCATGGATCAAGATAAAGTCTTTTCCGCCAGTTTCGCCCACAATGCGCGGGTAAGTTTTAAACTTATGGATGTTGTTTCCAATGGTTTTCCAGATATCTTGGAAAACACCGGTCGATCCGGTAAAGTGGATGCCTGCAAAATCTGGGTGAGAGAAAATCACATCGCCAGCATCAGGACCAGAAACATAAACCAAGTTGATTACGCCATCAGGCAAACCAGCTTCGCGGAAGATCTGCATCAGCACATTTGCTGCATAAATTTGGGTATTGGCAGGTTTCCAAACCACTACGTTGCCCATCATGGCTACCGAAGTAGGCAAGTTGCCGGCAATAGCGGTAAAGTTGAATGGAGTTAAGGCAAATACAAAGCCTTCTAAAGGGCGTTGCTCTACACGGTTCCAGCTGCCACGAGGCGATACCGGAGGTTGTTGCTTGTAGATTTCGGTCATGTAGCTCACGTTGAAACGCAAGAAGTCAATCAGCTCGCAAGCCGAGTCGATTTCTGCCTGAAAAGCATTTTTGCTTTGTCCCAACATCGTAGCCGCATTTAATTTATAACGGTACGGACCCGCAATTAGATCAGCAGCTTTTAAGAAGATGGCCGCACGGTGTTCCCATGCCAGGTTTTCCCAATCAGCCTTGGCTGCCAAAGCAGCATCAATAGCTTGGCTTACATGGTTTTTGTTGCCCTTGCTATAATTGGCCAACAAATGTTGATGATCGTGGGGAGGCGTAATTTTTCCTTTGTCTGCTGTATGCACTTCTTCGCTGCCGATATACATGGGTATATCGATCACTTGTGAGCGGCTTTCAGCTAATGCCGCTTTCAATAATTCGCGTTCTTTACTTCCTGGTGCGTAACCCAAAATGGGCTCGTTTACCGGAGGTGGTACGTTAAAAAATCCTTTAAGCATGATGTTTTGTGTATGATTTGCACAAAGATAGGATTTTTGCACAAAGGCTTCCCTATAATTTGGTCAAGAAAACCTCATCTCAATATCAGATTTTTAGGGTCTTAAGCCCGAGTTTTTTATTTCACCACCTTAGGCACCTAAGTACAGCATGGCTCATTATAGAAGAAGCATGGTAGAAGTAGTTTTTTTATGCCACCCCTCTACCTTTTCATTGAACATTAACGCCCAGTTTTGCTATTTGATCATTAAGACCATCTTCCATCTTCCATTTCCCGTCTTCCATTAGTTGAAAAACAATGGTAATGCCCATCGGCAATTGTAGTCCTTCTTTCCGCTTTACTCCATTTCATTTCGTGCCCGCTCCAATAAGGTTTAGCTAACAAAGGCAGCGATTAAAAACCGTAAATGTTTTAAGGTTGAAAGGTTGTAATGTTGTAAAGTTCAATTGTTAAACTGCAAATTGCCAACTAACAACTGCCAGCTAAAACTAGCGATCGCTCCGTTCTTCCATTTTCAGGTCGGTATCAAAAGGACTTTTGGTAAAGGGATAAATAGACTGCTTGATGAAACCTTTCGGGTACTGCGATTCGCGCACGCCAGTGCCTTCGGGCCACTTTTTGTCCGGCAGGTAATAAGTCCCAAAAATCATGTCGATAAAAGGGAAAATCGATGCGAAATTGTGCCCATAATATTTGGGATCTTCGCAATGGTGCCAGTGATGATACTGCGGCGTGGTAAAAATGTACTTGAGGAAGCCAAAATTAACCCTGGTGTTGGCATGGATCAATACGGCATGTATGGCGATAAAAATAATGTACACATTAAAAACAGCAGGTGAAAATCCCAGGATATACAAAGGGATAAAAGTCATGGCCCGGGTAAAAAAGATGTCAATAAAATGGGTACGGCTGCCCGCCAGCCAATCCATGTTTTGTGTAGAGTGGTGTATCGAATGAAAACGCCACAGGTATACGCGGGTATGGAAAAAACGATGTGCCCAATATTGAAACAGATCGGTACTAAAAAAGGCAAGGAACAGCGCCAGGGCAAAAGGCAGGCTCTGCACCCAAAGGTGGATTTTTTCCAAGCCCATCCATCCGAAAAACAAGATAGCCGGCTTTTGTGTCACAATGCCAAAAAACTGGATAAACAAATGGCTAACGATAAAATAGGTCAAATCAGTTCTCCATTCTTCGTGAAACTTGGTCTGTGATTTGTTTCTTGGAAAAAACAGCTCCAACGGAATAAAAATCAGTGTCATTAAAAACAGGTCCAACAACATCCAATCCAGTCCAAAATGCCAATTGGTACGTTCTACATCACGGCCCTGTACGCTAAGGGCGCCAAAAAGAATGGCTAATCCGGCAATGCCCGAACCAATTAATGCCCATTTGATCTTTTTGCTCAACAGGAGGCTCAAGGCGGCAAAAAAGAAAGAAGCAATGATCACGATCGTCATGAGGGCTTCCATGCTCTCTTTTGTATAAACTTCTCTAAACTCTGGAGTGGTCAGTTGTTCTGGATAGCGAAAACACAGGATGCCCAAAAGCGCTGAGGTAGCTAAAAAGATAGAGATGTAGCCACTGATTTGGCCCTGGCCAATTTTTAAACGTTTGTTTGGTGCCATTAAAATAATTTTGTTGCCAACAATAATAGCTAAAATATTAAAATGTCTGCTTTTTAAAATAGCAATCCAAAGATTTAGTGCCAAATAATACCCGATTCCCCTCTTTAAAATTGGGTGCTTTTCGCACAAGAAAAGAGGCTTTTTGGACTGATTCTTGACGGATCAAAGAGAATTTTGACAATCACAATCGTGTCGCTTCATGATGCGGTTGAACCTATTAGCTAAAAAATGATGAACATTAAATTACTGCTCAGGTCTACGGGCCTGATTTGTTTTGTGCTATTTGCCCAGGCAGCTTATGGCCAAAAAACAACCTATGTGTTGCCAACTTCGGCTTTTGACGAAGCAGGCACTGCCAAATTATTGGAACAAGGCGATTGTACCATCCGTGGCAAAGCCTTCCTCAATAAAAAAGGCAAGGCAAACTATGTAAGAAAAGGAGGAAAAGTGATCCTTTTTCCGGTAACCCCTTATTTCAGCGAGTTTATGGAGCTGAAAAAGAAATATCCGAAAGGCAAGAAAGAAGCCACCATGACCAATAATGCTTTTGCCTATCGCGTGGAAGGCAAATACCTGGATGACCAGGGAAGCTTTGAATTTTCGGGCCTAAAACCTGGAAAATACTGCGTGATGACTTGGGTGCCTTTTGAGAAAAACAAAAATGTAACCCTCAGAACAGGCACACGAACCTATTACAATGTCTACTCTGGAAACGAGGTGGGTTCAGAGGCCATTTACACCAATTACAAGCAGAGCTATAGCGATGAGGAAGAAGTTATCGGCTATGTAGAAGTAAAAGGAAACGGGCAGGTAGTTAACGTAACGGTAAGCAATTAAATTTTAATAAGATGAAAGCAAAATATATATACATTGTCGGTTTGGCAATGAGTTTTTTTTGGTGTACCGTGGCGAGTGCACAGAACGTAAAAATTATCGATCCTAACTTTAAGCTGGCTTTGGTGGCTAACGGTGTAGATTTAAATGGAGATGGAGAAATACAGTTGTCTGAAGCCACAAAAGTAACCAAGCTCTATGTGAATGGGGCCAAAATTACTTCGCTGTCTGGCATCAAAAGCTTTACCAACCTGGTAGAGTTTGGGTTTTACGATAACCAGATTAAAATGCTCGATTTGGAAGGCATGACCAAGCTTGGCCGTATTTATGGTTTCAATAGCCAAATAGAAGTGCTCAACGTAAAAGGCCTCACCAACCTTTCGGTCATCTACCTGCACCAGAATAAGCTCAAAATGGTAAACCTGGCAGGACTTAAAAACCTAAAAGAGGTGAAATTAGATGAGAATATGCTGAGCAAGGTAGACCTGAGCAATTTGCCAAACCTAGAAGAAGTACAGCTTCAGAAAAACAATATTACCGAATTTAAGGCCGATGGCTCATTGGCGATCAAATCGATTAACCTGAATTTTAATTGGCTGTCGCGATTAGACCTTAGCCCGTTTAAGAAACTGGAGAAGGTATCGGTTTCGGATAACGAGTTTTTATCCTCGCTCAACATCAGGGGCTTAAAATCGCTAACTTCTTTATCCTGCTCCACCAACAGGCTGGTGAGTTTGAACATGAGCGGTACCACCAGTTTGACCGAATTTGATTGGTAATTTGATTGTTGAAAGGTTAAAAGTTGCAATGTTGTAAAGTTCAGCTGTTGACTGCCAACTGGTGGTTAGCTAGCAACTTTCCAAAGTCTATAGCCCTGATAGGAGCGGCAGCCCCGAGGTACGGGGGCTATAGCGGATAGCAGGACCGGCATTGATCATAGCCACAAAGAAGCGCTCCAAATTAATAATTAACCATCCCTCCCTAAAAAGGAGGAATGGTTAGTTGCCAACTAAAAACTGTCAGCTAGAAACTGACTATACGGGTAATTATAGCTATTTTTGAAAATCGAATATGCTTAAATACCTGCGCCTCTTGCTTTTTCCTTTTGCCTTGCTCTATGGCATTGTGGTTATGCTTAGAAACAAGCTGTACGATTGGGGTGTTTTTAAATCGGTCAAATTCGATCTCCCGGTAATCTGTATTGGCAATGTGGTGGTTGGTGGGGCAGGCAAAACGCCTACTACAGAATATTTGGTAAGACTTTTGGCCGATTACAAGGTAGCCATCTTGAGCAGGGGCTATGGCCGTAAAACAAAAGGATTTTTATTGGCCGATGCCAGCGCAACTGCAGCCAGCATTGGCGACGAACCCATGCAGTACCATCAGAAATTTCCTGCGGTAACCGTTGCGGTTTGCGAAGATCGCGTAAAAGGAATCAGCCAGTTGAAAGATACGCATGATGTCATTCTATTAGACGATGCCTTTCAGCACCGCGCGGTAAAAGCCGGCTTTAATATCCTGCTTTTCGATTTTGCTTCTTTTATGGATTGGCAGTTCTTGTTGCCAATGGGTAACCTGCGCGAGCCTTTTAATGCCTACAAGCGCGCCCAAGCCTTGCTGGTTACCAAAGCGCCAGCTGCATTAAACGAAGAAGTAAAAGCAGATATCAGAAAAGGATTTAACCTGAACGGTAACCTGAGCCTTTCTTTTTCGGCCATTAAATATGGGGAATTGATGCCTTTGTTTGGTGGCACAAAGCAAGAATTAACTGCTTCAACAACAATTTTTTTGCTCACTGGCATTGCCAATCCCAAGCCTTTGGCAAAATATCTCGAGCACTTTTCGGCAACGATAGAGGCATTTGAGTTTCCGGATCACTATGAATTTAGTAGAGAAGATATTAAAAAGCTCGTAAAAGCGTTTAATGAGCATTCTTCGGAAGAAAAGATTATAATTACAACAGAAAAGGATAGTCAGCGTTTATTAGGAGATAATTTAAAAGATTTACTCTTAAATTTGCCGATATTCTACCTGCCAATTCAGATAGATTTGGCAACAACAGATAAGCAAACCTTTGATAAAAATATATTAGACTATGTTGCAGGCACTAAAAGAGTCGATAGAGTATCTTAAGCGTAAAATAGGAGATTTTGAGCCAGAAGTTGGCATTGTATTGGGCACAGGCCTTGGCGGCTTGGTTAAGGAAATAGAAGTAGCGCACAGCGTGCTTTATGCCAGCATTCCAAATTTCCCTATTTCTACCTTGGAGTTTCATTCTGGCCGATTGATTTTTGGTACTTTGCAAGGCAAGAAAGTAGTGGCCATGCAGGGCAGGTTGCACTATTACGAAGGTTATAGCATGCAACAGATCACTTTCCCCATCAGGGTGCTTAAAGCCTTGGGCATACAAAACCTATTGGTGTCAAACGCGGCAGGTTCCTTAAATCCAGACTTTAAAAAAGGCGATTTGATGATCATCAACGACCACATTAACCTGCAGCACGAAAGTCCGTTACGCGGCATTAACGATTCTGATTTGGGTCCGCGTTTTCCGGATATGAGCCAGCCGTACAACCGCGATTTGATCACAAAAGGCTTGGCCATTGCCAAAGAAGCCAATATCACCTGTCACCAGGGAGTTTATGTGGCTGTTACCGGTCCGAATTTAGAAACCAAAGCCGAATACAAATATTTGCGCATCATTGGTGGCGATGCCGTTGGGATGAGTACCGTTCCTGAAGTAATTGTGGCCAATCATGCAGGCTTGCCGGTTTTTGCGATTTCGGTACTAACCGACGAAGGCTTTCCCGAAGACCTGAAGCCAGTGAGCTTGGAAGAGATTTTGGAAACGGCCACACATGCAGAACCTAAAATGACACAAATCCTTAGCCAGCTTATCTCTGTTCTATAATGCAAAAACTTATTGCTTCCCTTCTTTTTTGCTGCTTGGCCTTTTGCACTTCGCAATTATTTGCGCAAGATCTAAAAACCAATGTAACCAATAACAAGGAACTCGATTCGTTGCGCAAAAAAGAAGAGGGACAAAAAGACTCGATCGTATTCGACTCGAAGTATATCCGTTATACAACACTACGCTTAACCAAAGACAGCATACAGACTTTGCCCATAGATACTGGGTTAACGGGTATTCAGAATTTTAGCGTGTTGCAACAACCACGTAGGCCTACAATAGGTACTGGCGTGATGGGGCTTTCCGCTACTTCGCTATTGTTTGATCCCAGGAAGAACATCGGTTTTGATGCGGGTTTTCATGCCATGGATTATTATGCGCTCAATTATGATGATGTCAGGTTTTACCGTGCCCGAACTCCTTTTACCAGTTTGTATTATGTAAATGGTTCTGACAAGGAACAGGTGCTAAAAATCGTACACTCGCAAAACGTAAATAAGAACTTTAATTTTGGAGCCAACTTTAATCGTATCGGGGCCAATGGCGCTTATACGCACCAGCGTGGCGATGTGCTCAATGCGGCTTTGTTCATGTGGCTCCAATCTTCAAATAAACGCTATAATTTATGGACTGATGCTGTTTTTAATACCTTCAAGGCGCAAGAAAACGGCTCTATCCTAAAAGATACCATTTTTACGCAAAGTGGTTCGCTGGTTGATAAATTGGCAGAGTCGGTTAGGCTGAATACTGCCAAGCAGCTCTGGCGGAAAAACTCCTTTATGTTGCGCCAAAGTTATTTTGTGGGCCGTATAGACAGTACTTCGAATGCCAATAACCAAAATATACTTCCTACCAATAAATTAACCCATACCCTGGTGTATACCAATAGTTCCTATTCCTTTAAGAAAGATGAAGTAGATACCTATAAGGCTATTGTGGTGGGTGAACAATTTCTGGATAAATTCCATCCTGTTGATTCGGTATTTACCAACGATTCGACCAGTGTAAAACATTTGCAGAACGATTTTGTCTATACTTTTTTCTTGAGGGGCAAGGGTGGCAATTCCATTATTAAGAACGAATTGAAAATTGATGCGGGGATCAGGCACGATTACTATTCTTATGCCCAATATGGCATATTAAGAGACCTGACCAAGTATTATGAACATACTTCTTCTTTTCAGAACATTAGTTTATTGGGTGCCTTGGGCTATCGCTTTAGCAACAAGGTTGATATCAATGTGAACCTGCAACAGGTTTTTCAGGGAGAAAATACAGGCGATTTCCTTTACGAAGCCAAGAGCAATGTTTTCTTGAGCAAAAAAGCCGGGCAGATTGTGTTGGGCGCCTATATGCAAAACAAATCTCCAGAAGAAATCTATACGCGCTATTTCGGCAATTACTATAACTGGACCAATAATTTTGATCGGACAAAAACAATCAATTTTTCTTTCAATTATATCAATGAAAAGTATGGCTTGGATGCTTCTGCAGCCTATTACTTGATAGACAATTACCTTTATTTCGCATCCGATATAAAAAACGGCATAGCTCCACAACAGGCAAATGGCAGCATTAACCTGTTGCAGATAAGCGTGGGCAAGAAATTTACCTACAAGAGCCTGCATTTGGATGCCTATGTGGTTTATCAAAAAACCGACAGCAAGAATATCCTGAGAACGCCTGAGGTTTATACCTTTAACAGCATTTATAAAGAACAAACCTTGTTTAAGGCACTGAAAACACAAATAGGTGTTGATATCAGGTACAACACGGCATATTCGGCACTTTCCTATGCACCGGCAATTGCCCAATTCTATAACGGACCAGATGTAAAGCTAGGCACGAAGCCTGTAATGGATGTTTGGATCAAAGCCGGTTTGCGCAGGGCTAATCTTTTTGTCAAATACGACTACGTAAACCAAGGTTTGTTCAGCGGTGGCTTCTATACGGTAAACAGGTATCCAATGCCCGATCGCCTCCTGAAATTTGGCGTAACCTGGAACTTTTATGATTAGACCACAGGCATATCCTAGCGCCTAGAGCGGAAATTTATCATTCAACTTAAGCCTTGTCATCCAGAGCAAAGCGAAGGATCTATGGAGAAGAATTCTGTATCAGATTCCCCTTGCCGTCGGAATGACAAAAGGGATTAGATTGACGAAGCAATTTCGACCGTGCACTAGAAACCACAACGATCAACTAATAACTAATAACTGTCAACTAATAACTCTCGAGGCTAGGTCTTCTGCGGTTTCTTTTTGGCGGCAGGGAAGAGCACATTGTTCAAAATCAGGCGGTAGCCCGGAGAATTGGGGTGCAGGCTTAAATCGGTAGGTGGATCGTTTACTTGGTGCTGGTAATCTTCGGGATCGTGTCCTCCATAAAAAGTAAACTGTCCTTTGCCAATTTCGCCATGCAGGTAACGCACTTCGCCGCCACCTTTGTTTTCGCCCAAAATGGTAACGCTGGGTTTAACCAAATTCTTTCTAAAAGCAGTAGTTTGCCCCATAAAGCCTTTAATTACCTTGTCGTGGTCTTGGGTTAGCATGGTAGGTACCAGATCCCATTTGGCAGAGAAATCAAACAAAGTGAAAAAATCGTTGCTGGCGTTAAAATTACGGGTTTGGGTAACATCAATATCCGAAAATTCATAACGCTCAGGGTTCATGTCTATCTTGAAATTCTGAAAGGCTACGCTGTTGTTGTAGTTAAGCTTGTTTTGTGCATTGGCATCGGTGCCATCGCCATCAAACATGCTTTCGGCAATGTCTACGCCTTCTGCGGCCAAGGCGATATCAAAACTGTCAGTACCCGAACACATGGCAAATAAAAATCCGCCGCCTGCACAAAACTCTTTAATGTGCTTGGCAACCGCCAATTTCATTTCAGATACCTTTTTAAATCCGTTCCTTTTGGCTGCGGCTTCTTGGTATTTCACATCATCCTGGTACCAGGTGGCATTTCTGAATGAGTTCCAGAAGCGCCCGTACTGCCCCGTAAAATCTTCGTGGTGCAGGTGCAACCAATCGTAGCTGCTGAGTTTGTCTTTTAATATTTCGTCGTCATAGATAACATCATAAGGAATTTCGGCATAGGTAAGCACTAAAGTCACCGCATCATCCCAAGGCAATTTGCTTTTGGGCGAGTAAACAGCAATTTTAGGTGCCTTTTCCAATTTCACCATTTCCATGTTTACATCCGGATTGTTGATCTCGTTTAAAATGGCACTGGCTTTTCCATCAGCTATCACCTCATAAGAAACACCACGGATTTTGCATTCGTCTTCAACGGGCTTGGCATACTTTACCAAAAAACTGCCGCCCCGATAGTTGAGCAGCCATTCTACCTCTACCTGTTGCTTAATGCTCCAATAGGCAATGCCATAGGCTTTAAGATGGTTTTTTTGGTCTTCATCCATGTAAATCAAGATAGAAGAAGCCCTGCTTGCTATAGAAAGCAACAGCAAACAAACGATTAAACAATATTTATTTAAAGCCATATGGATACGTACTATGCGAATGTATATTTTTTGGAGGCTAATCTAAAATTATTACGTTCATAAAAACGTTAAAATGGCAGGTTTCATATCAAATTTGAATTTCTTTGCAACGATTTGTGGCAGAGATGTAGGGCTAATCGTTTCAATTTGTTAAATTTGTCTCTTCACAATAAAATATAAAATGAGCAAAGCAATAATAAAGACTGAAAAAGGTGATATGACCGTGGAGTTCTATGATAAAGATGCCCCTAATACTGTTGCCAATTTTAAAAAATTAGCTAAAGAAGGCTTTTATGATGGCGTTACTTTTCACCGTGTAATTCCAAATTTTGTTATCCAAGGCGGTTGCCCTAATTCTAAAGATGGTGCAACTGGTATGCCTGGTACAGGTGGTCCTGGCTACAAAATTGATTGCGAGCTGGATGGAGAGAACCAATATCACGACCGTGGCGTATTATCTATGGCACATGCCGGAAGAAATACAGGAGGCTCACAATTTTTTGTTTGCCACAGCAGAGACAATACTGCACATTTAGATCGCAATCACACTTGTTTTGGCAAGGTGGTTGAAAATGTTGATCTTGTTGACGATATTAGACAAGGCGACAAGATTTTAGGTGTAGAAGTTATAGAAGACTAAGCGTTGAGCGATTAGGGTTAAGCGCAAGCATTAACCCGCAACGTCCACGTAAAATAATAAACAACAGCGTACAGCGAATAGGGTTAAGCAATAAATACACGCCACCCTCCAAACGCTGAGCGCCAAACGCACTGATATGAATTTAAGAGGAATTGTAGCCGTATCTGGCAGACCAGGCTTGTTCAAGCTGGTTGGACAAAACAAAGTAGGCTACGTTTTAGAAAGCCTAGACGAACAAAAGTTAAAGATTGTAGCTAATATTTCTACAACCAAATTGGCTTCGTTAGAAGATATAACCATTTATGGTGAAGACGAAGAATTGAAATTGGTTGATGTATTGGCTAACATTGCAGCTAGCAAGAGCGCTGTTCCCGATAGCAAAGCAGATGGCAAGGTATTGCGTGGCTTCTTTGTTGAAGTAGCGCCTGGCCACGATCAGGAAAAAGTATATGCTTCTGACATGAAGAAAATCTTGACTTGGTATCAATTGCTAAAGGACCTGCCTTTGTTTACAGAGCAGCCTGAAGGCACTGAAACAGAAGCAAAAGCTGATGAAAAAGTAGAGAAGAAAGCTAAAACCGTTACGCCTAAGGCCAAGCCGAGTAATGCAAAAGCACCAACTACCAAAACATCGGCGCCAGCCAAAAAGGCCAGCATGACCAGCAAAAAAGGCGTTTAATTAACGTTTTTAACGATATGAAGGCATCACTCGAAAGAGCTGGTGCTTTTTTTGTTATGTACTCGTTGTCCTGAACCTAATCCGGGACCTATCTTGAAATAGATCCTTCGCTTTGCTCTGGATGACAAATCTTTATCCTAAGTATTTTAATTATTAGCTTCTTTTCTTCACGTCTTTGCAGTTAAACGAACAACTAATAACTAACAACGGGCAACGAACAACTAAAAACCAGCAACGAATAACTAACAAACTGAAAACGAACAAAAAAACTAAGCAAAATACTTATAAGCATACCAGGCTACCACCATTATAACCAATATGATAATGGTAATATTCATTACTTTTTTCTCTTTGGAATTATCGGTTCTGAACTTGTATTTCCTTTTATAATCACTCGGTAACATAAATCCTCCTTTTTGTTAAAACGATGAAAATGCTAAAACATTTCCATAAATTATTTGCAATACGAGGCCAACATTTGTTTGGCATTAGTATGGCCTAAAGCTATTGCTTTTTTAAAATCGCTGCAAGCTTCTTCCTTTTGTTTGTTGTTGAGTCTGGCCAAGCCTCTGTTCACATAAGCATTGGCATTTTGTGGATTAAGGGCAATGGCTTTGGAAAAATCGGCCACAGCCCCAGCAAAATCTTTTTGGTAGCCCAATAAAACCCCTCGCTGAAAATAGGCTTCCTCTTCCTTTGGATCTGCCTTAATTGCCTGACCATAATCGGCAATGGCTTCTTTGTTTTTCTTAAGCTCCCTATTTGCATTTCCCCTAATCAGGTAAGCAGCTGGATAATCACGATCGAGACTAATCAATTTATCCAGGTCGGCAATGGCGCCAGCAAAATCCTTGAGCATGTATTTGGTAATGCCGCTGCTGTAAAAAAGGATTTCATTTGCAGGGGCCAATTTAATAGCATGGGTGAAATCGGCCAAGGCAGCTGTATAGTTTTTCAGGTCTTTTTTGGCAAGGCCCCGATTGTAATAGAGTTGCCAATCGGCAGAGTCCAGTTCAATAGCTTTGTTGTAGGATTGGATCGCACCCACATAATCTTTTTGTCGCGCTTTGCCTATACCCGTATTGAAATGATCGGCGCTAGTGTCCTGAGCACAGGCATACCCAAAAATAAAAAAAGCAACAATAATAAATAGGATGCTACGCATGGTGGTATGGTTCGTTTTTTAAGATGGTAAAGGCTCGGTACAATTGTTCAACAAAGAAAAGACGCACCATTTGATGTGAAAAAGTCATGTCTGAAAGCGATACGCTGCCATTGGCACGTTTGTAAATGCTTTCATCGAAACCATAAGGACCGCCAATTATAAACACGAGGTGCTGTACGCTTCCAATCATCTGCTTGTTTAAATATTCGGCAAAAGAAACAGAACTGTGCTTCTTTCCTTTTTCGTCCAAAAGCATCACTACATCGCCTGGATTGATTTGTTTGCTGATCAGTTCTGCTTCCTTGCTCTTTTGCTGTGCCTCGGTCAGGTTTTTGGTGTTCTTTACATCTGGAATGATGGCAAAACTAAAGTTGATATAATGCTTTAGTCGATTGAGGTATTTTTCAATGCCTTCGATCAAGTACTTGTCTTCTGTTTTGCCAACGGCTATTAGCGTTATCTTCATCTGTAATAATTTTGAACGATCGAGTTTTGAATGAGAGAATGATAAGGTAGAGCTAGGCGTTTGGTCTTTTTTACCTTCTGCCTCTCATTCTTTTCTTAGTATCTTTGGCGCGCAATCAAACCACAAATATAATGTTAAAAAGCCAGCAAGAAATTGAAAACAAATATAAGTTGGGTGCAACAGAGCTGATCGGTATCATCGATGGCCTCAAAAAAAGCATCGACAAGCTATCCATGGTTCGCATTGCATTGTTGCTGGTAGAAATCGCATTTTTTGTGCTTTTTGTGAAATCGGTTAGCGATACGGAAACCTGGTTGAGGGGGATGCTTTTACTCTTGCCTATCGCTGTTTTTATATTAACGGTTAAAAAGCAAAATGCCCTGAGCAAGAAGAGAGATTACCTGAGCAACCTTTTATGGGTTTATGAAAATGAATTGGGGCTGTTAAACGGCAACGAAAACAAATATAACGATGGCGAGGCTTTTAAAGACGAATTGCATCCCTATACTTCAGATCTTGATGTTTTTGGAAGAGGCTCTCTATATGCCCTCCTCAATAGATGTGTTACCAAGATAGGTACAACTCGCTTGGCAAAAAGCTTTTCCTTAACCGATACCAAAGAAGGCATACTAGCGAGGCAAGAAGCTGTTCAGGAAATGGCCAGCCATATTGACCTTACTTTTGGATTTCGGGCCAACCTAAAGGGTCACGATGTAGACAAAATCGAACAGATTAAACAAAAACTGAAAGGCCAATTAACCAAACAGCTGGTATTTACCAAAAAACCTTTGTTGAGACTTTACATCAAGGTTTTGCCTTATATCGCTACTGTTTTAACGCTTGCGGCAATACTGTTAGGCGGTAAGTTGTGGACGATCCTGATCTTAATCGCTTTTATCAATGCAACGCTCAGCTTTTATTTTGCTAAGCAAATAAATATGGTTTATTATGGCTTTAGCGGGAGTTCAGCTTTGCTTAACGATTACGCCACGGCAATTAAATGGACTGAAGAACTCAACTGGAAAAGCAATTATATCAAAAACCTCTTTTCTTCGGAAGAGAAAGTAAGCGCACAGATTAAAAAGCTGTCGAAGATTATACAGGCCTTCGATGCCAGGCTAAACATATTGCTGAGCGGCATTCTTAATTTCTTCTTGTTGTGGGATTTGGATTGTTGCATTAAACTAGACCAATGGAATGCTACTGCCGAAGTGGAAAACGGCTTAGATCGGATCGGCTATTTTGAAGAACTGATTTCGGTGGCAACCTTGATGCACAACGAGCCTGAATGGACTTTTCCGACAATCGAAGCTAATTTCTCGCTAAGTGCAAGCCAATTGGGCCATCCCTTAATCAAGCCACAGGGAAGGGTGTATAATGATTACGAGGTAGGTGGGCAGGCTACTGTTGATATTGTAACCGGCTCTAATATGGCTGGGAAAAGTACTTTTTTAAGAACCGTTGGCATAAATATGATACTAGCCTATGCCGGCGCACCGGTTTGTGCAAAGGAAATGAAACTGTCTATTTTGAAATTGGTGACCTATATGCGTATCGTAGATTCGCTAAAAGAAAGTACATCTACTTTTAAGGCAGAGCTGAACAGGTTAAAGATGATCTTAAACACGGTAAAGGCTACCGAAAATGCCATGGTTTTAATTGACGAAATGCTGAGGGGTACCAACAGTCGTGATAAATATTTGGGTTCAAAGGTGTTTATCGAGAAAATGATTGAACTCCAAACACCAACCCTGTTTGCCACGCACGACCTGCAACTGTCTGAACTCAAAGAAATCCATCCAGAAAAGGTACGGAACTTCCATTTTGATATCCAACTCAGCCAAGGCGAGATGAACTTTGATTACAAACTGAAGAATGGGTCTTGCAGTACTTTTAACGCGGCTATCCTGTTAAAAGAAATCGGTTTGGAACTGGAAGAGCAAAACTAGCGGATCAAGGTAATCGACCCTGTATATTTTACATCCTGATTGGTAAGGTTCTTGCCTAAAACTACATAGTAATATACCCCAACCGGTACCGCTTTGTTGTTATAGGTGCCTTTCCAGTTTTCGAAGATACTAGTAGTCTGAAACAGGTTTTCACCCACTCTCGAGTAAACAAAAAGATGGTATTTTTTGAGATTGGTAATACTCACCACAAACTCGTCGTTAATGCCATCTCCATTTGGCGAAAAAGCATTGGGTACAAATAAAGAAGCATTTTTTAAGATCACCAAATCGCCTTTGGTTACCGAATTTGAACAACCCTCGTCTGCATAGGCGGTTAAGGTAATTTTAAAAGTACCACTTTGCGTATAGGTATGTGTTGGACTTGCTTCGGTTGATTGGCTGCCATCGCCAAAGTTCCATAAGTAGGTATCGGCTTCCTTAGAATTATTGGTAAACACTACGGGTAGCGGAGCAGAAAATTTGGCATTAAATTGAGGCTCGGTATTAAAAATGGCTACAGGTATTTTGGCAATCGGTGGCACTACAAACTGTACGGGGTCGCTTTGGCAGTTGCCAATCTTTAGGATGATCTGATAAATGCCTGACTGGTTGAAATTAGTTAAGGAGACTTCTAATTTAGGCGTATTGGCAGTAAAGCCGTTTGGTCCGGTCCACTCGTAAGTAACGCCAACTGCCTCGGCAATTTCCAATTTCATTACGTCGCCAATACAAAATTTAGTCTGATTCGAAGCAATTACCGGCGTTGCAGGCTTGAATTGCACATTGATCTCTTGGGTCGTACTCACTGCGCAACCGTTCGGATTTTCTACGGTAAGGGTAATGGTCTTGGTACCCACGCTGGTGTAGGTTAAAATCCTATCGCCATTGGCTGCGGTTGTAAATGTGCCAACGTCGCTGCCTACATTCCAGGTTGCAGTGGTAAAATTGGTCGATTTATTAACCAAAGTGAAGCTCTGGTTAGGCAAACAAGGATTGCTGGCTACAATTTCAAACAAAGCTTCAGGCTTTAAAAAAATGGGAGGAATAGTTAAGGTAGTTACTGCACTTGCGCAATCGCCAACCTGTACAAAAAGTTTGTAATCGCCGGCGTTTTCAGGTCCGGTAATGGCAATTTCAGGGTTTTGCTGATCTGAGGTAAAGCCATTTGGCCCTGTCCAATGATAGGTAGCCAAGTCGAGCTCAGGCGTACTCAGTTTCAAGGTTTCTCCAACACAAAGTTTTAGGGCCGATGGCGTAATTACGGGTGGCGCAGGTGTGTTGGCCACGATAAACTTAACCGTACTGTACACCGTGCAACCATTGGCTCCCTTTGCTTCGAGTACCACCGTTTTCTCTCCCGGAGTGGAGTAGGTAATGTTAAATGGACCTTCGGTAGTGGCGTTGGCTATATTGGCGCCATCTCCAAATGTCCACTTCAAAGTATTGTAATTAGAAGAAAGGCTGGTAAAAGTATAATTTTGCTGCGTGGTACAAGGATTGATCTTGTCTATTTTGATTTCGGCTGTTGGACCAACAAATTCCGTTGTGCCCCCAAATTCGATATGAAAGCCATTGTTGCCAGCTGAAAAATTATCTACAATCAAGGCATAGTTGTGGCCCGCTATCATATCTACATACTTTACGAAACCATTTTGGCCAGGCACGCAGCCCAGCTCTTCCCGCAAATCGGTTTCCGTCATGCTTAGGCCGGTTTGGTTATAAAACGGATTACAGGTAATGCCATGGCCAGCAGCACACCGGATAGCATTTGCTGCGGTTACCTGACTACAATCTCCGCCAGGGCCAAGGTCAAATAAAACCCAGTCAATATCATTATCCCGAACGGTAGGCGTAATGGTAAAGGTAAATGCGCCATCTTTGCCTGCGGTCCACATGTACCAAGCCGAATTCGATTCAATGTTCAAACAGGTTCCGGCAGCCTCATTGTTTCTGGTGCCGGCTCCAGTAACGTTGTTTTGGGTAAATTCTTCCATTTTGCAAAGAATAGAAACCGTCCCACAATCTTGTCCGGGTTTGAGCGGGGCGAAGAAATTATTCACGCAGATCTTAAATGTGCCTTCATTATCCTGGGCCGCACTTACCCTGATGAAAAGAATCTGGCCGGGGATTAATCCGCCTTTGGTTATACTCGTTACATTGCTGTTAGAGGTCAACATGTTGGTGTTGAGTTCGCCTATTGAATTGGTGGCCGGATCAAAAGTATAAAGTGCAATGAGCGGATTGGTGAGTGTATTTGGGCTTGAGGGATTATCTTTGCCGCTTACCGTAATATTGACATCGAACTTGGTTACGGTGAATTTAAACCATACGTCTTTGCCAACGCTTCCATTCCAGTTGAGTGGCGTACCTCTTGGGCTACTGGTTGCTTCGATGTTGCTGAACTTGGCTTCTTCGCTGCAAAAAGCATCGGTATTGGCTAGGTTGATGGCTTTTTCTATATCATCGTTGCTTGGTGGAACGCGAGTGGCGCGGGCCGCAAAAGCCCATAAACATAAACAGATGATAATCAAGCGCGTCATTTCATAAAAATAGAAAAAAAAGCTTTGCTTGGGCAAAACATAAATGTTAATATTAAATTAACAGAAATAATTGACCTTAGCTAAAATTATAGATAAGCAGATGATTAAAGCCAGCGATTTTGGTGATGATTTTTTATGGGGAGTAGCTACAGCAGCAGCCCAAATAGAGGGCGCGGCCAGCAATTATGGAAAAGGGGCTTCTATTTGGGATACCTTTGCCAAAAGAACAGGAAAAATCAAAAAAGGGGCTCATCTCGAAATGGCTTGCGATTTTTATCATCGCTATCACGAAGACATTGCATTGGTAAAAGCTTTGGGTTTTAAGGTTTTTCGCTTTTCTATTTCCTGGCCTCGATTGTTGCCCTTGGGCAAAGGGCCTATCAATGAAGAAGGAATCAGGTTTTACCATAACGTAATTGACGAATGCCTGGAGCAGGGGCTTATTCCTTATGTAACCTTGTACCATTGGGATTTGCCCGAAGCTCTCTCGCAGGTGGGCGGATGGACAGTATTTAGCATCAATGCCGATTTTAACGAATTTGTAATGCTTTGCGCCAAAACCTATGGCGATAAAGTGAAAAACTGGATCGTAATTAACGAGCCCTTTGGGTTTACCTCCTTAGGTTATATGTTGGGCATCCACGCACCTGGCGAAACTGGGCTCACCAATTTTCTGGCAGCCACACAGCATACGGCCATCGCGCAGGCAGATGGTGGCCACATTTTACGCGCTGAAGTACCCAATGCCCGTATAGGAACCACGTTTTCCTGCTCAGAAATTATCCCTTATTCGCGTAGCGCCAATGATCTTTTGGCCGCTAAACGGGTAGATTGCCTCATGAACCGCTTGTTTGTAGAACCTGCTTTGGGCATGGGTTTTCCTACGGCCGATTGGGACGTGCTAGAAAAATTTGCCGTAAGCCACTCCACTTGGCGACATGCACAGCGCATGACTTTCGATTTTGATTTCATCGGATTGCAGAATTATTTTCCATTGGTGGTTAAGTACAATGCATTTATTCCGGTTGTACAGGCCTGGGAAGTAAAGGCAAAAAATAGAAACAAGCCACATACGGCAATGGGATGGGAGATTAATGCCGATAGTTTCTACAATATCATCAAGCAGTTTGCCAGCTACCCGAATGTAAAGGAGCTGATCATTACAGAAAATGGAGCGGCCTTTAACGATAAATTAATAGACAACAAGATCGCTGATGAGGATCGGATCGAGTTTTTTAAATTATACCTAGAGGCCTTGCTCAAAGCCAAAAATGAAGGCATCCCTATTACAGGTTACATGGTTTGGACATTAATGGATAATTTCGAATGGGCCGAAGGTTATCAAGCCAGGTTTGGGATTGTGCACAACGATTTCAAAACCCAACAACGCACCATTAAAGATTCCGGTCACTGGTGGCAAAGTTTTCTCAAGGCTTAATACAACTTTTTTACCCTATACTCCAACTTTCTCACCAATCTTTAGGATGTTGGCTTCTTTGCGAGGTAAATTCCATAAAATAGTCCATTTTTAACATAATATTGGATATTGTTATTGTGCTTTAGTTTGAGGAAATTTAAGTATCTACCTATACTGTTTTAATTATTTCGGTATAGCACTTTAACAACAAAAAATTGTTTATGCTATCACAAAAAAAAATCCTTGTGGCAACGGTCTTTGTAATTGCCACGGGTTTGGTTGCTTTTTCCTTATTTTCTGCCGAAAAGCAGATCGACTTCAATGCTGAGGTAAAGCCCATTCTCAATAAGAAATGCATATCCTGCCACGGAGGCGTAAAGCAACAGGGCGGATTTAGCGTCTTGTTTAGGGAGGAAGCTTTGGCGCCTACCAAAAGTGGAAAAGCGGCAATCATTCCTGGGCATCCCGAAGACAGCGAGTTTATCAAGCGCCTAACCTCAAACGACCCTGAGCAAAGAATGCCTTATAAACACGAAGCCCTCAGTCAAAACGAAATAGATATTTTAAGCACTTGGGTTAAACAGGGTGCAAAATGGGGCAACCACTGGGCCTATGTTTCCGTAAAAGAAGTGCCTGTACCTGATGTTGAAAATGACTGGACACGCAACAACATCGATAAGTTTATTTATGCGAAGCTGGAAGAAAATAAGTTAAAGCCATCGCCACAGGCAGATAAAGCCACTTTGTTGAGACGGGTTAGTTTAGATTTGATCGGCACGCTTCCTTCAGAAAAATTAGCCAATTTATACCTGAACAATAAAGATGAAGCAAAGGGTTATCAATTGTTGGTCGATTCGCTCATGGCTTCTCCGCGTTTTGGCGAGCGTTGGGCTTCGATGTGGCTCGATATTGCCCGTTATGCCGATACCAAAGGCTATGAATCGGATCCAAACAGAAACATATGGGCCTATAGGGATTGGGTGATTAAGGCTTTTAATGCAGATATGCCTTATAACCAATTTGTAACTGAGCAGGTGGCCGGAGATTTATTGCCCAATCCTACAGATGCGCAGTACATCGCTACCGCCTTTAGTCGCAATACGCCAACCAACGACGAGGGCGGAACCAATAATGAAGAATTTAGAACGGCTGCGGTCCTCGATCGCGTAAATGCGACTTGGGAAGGATTAATGAGCACCACTTTTGCCTGTGTGCAATGCCATAGCCATCCTTACGACCCTTTTAAGCATGATGAGTACTATAAATTCATGTCTTATTTTAACAATACCCGCGATGAAGATATCGCCTCAGAATATCCATTGCTTAAGCAGTTTAACGACTCGCTAAGCAACGAATTAAAAAAACTTAATGCCTGGGTAGCTCAGGCCGAATCGCCGGAAAGGGCCAAAGCAATTAATCTTTTCTTAAAAACCGGACAGCCATCCATCAATTCTACTACTGCCGACGAACTCAAAAATGCCGTAATCGGAAACAACAATATTGCCTTGTTTTTTAAGAATAACGCAGTGGCTCGTTTAAAAGCGGTTGACCTGAACAAGGTTGATCAGCTCATTTTCAGGTATAATTGCAATAAGCCAGGGGGAAAGATGAGTTTACGTGTCGACTCGCCTAATGGACCACTACTTGCCTCTTGGCCATTGGCTGTTGGACCTAGCTATCAAAATGTATACGTCGATTTTAAGGTGCAAAGCGGTATTCATGATGTTTACCTCACTTATACCAACCCAAGCATTAAAAATCCAGATGAATTTTTGGTGTTTTTCGACTGGTTTCACTTTGCGCCTCAATTTCCTGGTAAAGGAAGGCCAGGATACGCCGCTTACAAAAAAACATTTAACGACTTGCTCAATGCTTCGGTACCTACCACGCCGATCATGATTGATAATCCTACGGCCATGCAACGTAAAAACTTTGTGTTTGAGCGCGGTGCCTGGACCTCAAAAGGAAAAGAAGTAAAAGTAGGCGTGCCTAACTCCTTGGCCTATGCCATGCCCAAAAACGCACCTAACAATAGAATGGGTTTGGCCATGTGGCTAACCGATAAGCGAAATCCCTTGGTTTCAAGAACGATGGTAAACCGGCTTTGGGAACAGCTGTTTGGTGCAGGCTTGGTCGAAACACTCGAAGACATGGGAACACAAGGCATGGCGCCAACCCATCAAGAGCTTTTGGATTACATGGCCTACCAATTGATGAACCAATACAACTGGAGCGTAAAGAAAATGCTCAAGGAGATGGTGCTGACAGCTACTTACCGACAAGATTCGAAAGTTTCGGAAGAACTGAAGGAAAAAGACATCTTTAATAAGTTTTATGCAAGAGGGGCAAGGGTAAGGCTCAGCGCCGAACAAGTAAGAGATCAGGGATTGACCATTAGCGGGGTATTGAGCACTAAAATGTATGGCCCGCCGGTAATGCCTTGGCAGCCAGAAGGCATATGGTTTTCTCCCTACAACGGAGCCAAATGGACTAAGAGCAGTGGCGAAGACCAGTATCGCAGGGGAATTTATACCTATTGGAAGCGTACAGCACCCTATCCTTCGGCAATTGCCTTTGATGGTGCATCGCGTGTAGTTTGTAGCCCAAGAAGAATACGCACCAATACCCCTTTGCAGGCATTGGTTACATTAAACGACTCTGTTTATGTAGATATGGCAAGGCATTTTGCTTCCCGCATGCAGCAATTGGGCGGAAATAGTGTCGCAAATCAAATTTCAAAAGGATATGCAGCCATTTTATATAAGCCAATTCCGCAAAACCGCTTAAAGATCTTCGAAGATTTATATGCAAAAGCATTGCAAACTTTTAAAAAAGATGCCAAGGCAACGGCTGCATTTATGGGCGATAAGCAAAAAATGTATAGGCCCGAAGATGCCTCATTGGTATTGGTGGCTAATGCCATGCTCAATTTGGACGAAGTGGTAACCAAAAACTAAAACAGATGACCAGAGACGAATTAAATGCACATAAATTGGCTAAAGAAGCTCAAGAAGCCCAATTGAACGGTATTACCAGGAGACATTTCCTCAAAGAGAGCGCTATGGGCTTAGGAGGCTTGGCCATGGGTTCTTTATTGGGTAGCTGTGGCGGATTATTCAGCAAGCCACAAACCAAGATCAGCTATGATCCGGCGCATCCCTTATTACCAAAATCGCCACCCTTTGTTGGCAAGGCCAGGAGTGTGATCTACCTGCACATGGCTGGTGCCCCATCGCAACTAGAATTGTTTGATTATAAACCAGAGTTGATGAAAATGGATGGACAAGATTGTCCTCCTTCTCTTTTGGCCGGTAAAAAATTTGCCTTTATTACCGGAGTACCAAAAATGTTGGGCCCACAAGCCAATTTTGCACAACACGGACAAAGTGGTGCGCTGATTAGCGAAAACCTGCCACATTTTTCTACAATGGCCGATGAGGTAAGTTTTTTAAAGGCCGTAAAAACAGATCAGTTTAATCATGCGCCGGCGCAACTGCTAGTGCATACCGGTAGTCCCCGCTTGGGCCGACCAAGTATCGGCAGTTGGGTAACCTATGGTTTGGGAACCGAAAATCAGAATTTGCCTGGCTACGTGGTTTTAACCAGTGGAGGCAGTTTTCCAGATGCAGGTAAAAGCGTTTGGGGAAGCGGATTTTTGCCTTCTGTTTACCAAGGCGTACAATGCCGAAGCGAAGGCGATCCTGTACTGTTTATAAAAGATCCAGATGGCATGAACCGCGATTTGCGCAAGGCATCGATCGAAGCCATCAACAAAGCCAACGAACAGCAATACCAAGAATATAACGATCCGGAGATTTTATCGCGCATCGCTCAATATGAAATGGCCTATCGGATGCAGATCGCTGCGCCAGAAGTGATGAACATCAATGATGAGCCAGCCTATATCCACGAAATGTATGGCACAGAGCCTGGAAAAGCCTGCTTTGCCAATAACGTATTGTTGGCCCGTAAACTGGTAGAAAAAGGAGTACGCTATGTACAATTATTCGATTGGGGCTGGGACACTCACGGCGACCATGCAGGGGGTTCGTTAAATATAGGCTTTAAAAACAAATGCAGAAGTATTGATAAACCCATCACGGCTTTATTGCTCGACCTCAAACAAAGGGGCTTGCTCGAAGAAACCCTAGTAGTTTGGGGCGGCGAGTTTGGACGCACACCGATGATGGAAAACCGAAACGGAGTGCAAAATCCGTTTAAGGGCCGCGACCACCATACCGAGGCATTTACCATTTGGATGGCCGGTGGAGGCGTTAAAAAAGGCTTCACCCATGGCGAAACCGACGAAATTGGCTACAGCGCCATCAGCGGAAAAGTTGATGCTTTTGATGTTCAGGCCACTATTTTGAACCAATTGGGATTTAACCATGAAGAATTTACCTATCCTTTCCAAGGCAGGCCATTTAGGCTAACCGACGTGAGTGGCAAAGTAATCAACGAAATTATTGCTTAAACAAATTCACACCCCCACCTTTAAACCCTCTACCTTTTACCTCAACCTCCATTTACCTATGTCTCAAACCAGAAGAAACTTTATTAAAAATACCACTGCACTTACGGCAGTGGGCCTGTTGAATCCATTGGCCGAATTAGCAGCCAAAGAAATACCGAGTATCAGGGCCAGAGCTGGCTATGAACTGTTGTTTATGCAAACCGATTGGGGCTTTGCTGGCAGCAGGGATGAATTTTGTGCGGCAGCCAAGAAAGAAGGCTATGAAGGCATAGAAGTGTGGTGGACAGATAAAGCCGAAGATCAAAAAGAATTATTCGATGCCGTTAAAAAGCATAACCTGCAAATTGGTTTTCTCTGTGGAGGCTATCAGGCTAATGCCGACGAACATTTGACCTTGTTCAAGAAAAACCTGGATGCCATTTGTGCTAATTCTTATCAGAAGCCAGTATATATCAATTGCCATTCGGGCCGGGATTATTTCACGTATGAGCAGAACAAAAAATTTATAGATTACACCACGGCTAAAACAAAGGCTTCTGGTATACCGATTTATCACGAAACCCATCGTGGCAGGATGATGTTTGCGGCCCATATTACTAAAGATTTTGCCGAAAGAAATCCCGATCTCCGCTTAACATTGGATATTTCGCATTGGTGCAACGTACACGAGAGCTTATTGAGCGATCAAAAAGAAACTATAGATTTTCTCTTGTCGCGTTGCGAACACATCCATTCTAGGATAGGACATCCAGAAGGACCCCAAGTAAACGACCCAAGGGCGCCAGAGTGGGAGAGTGCGGTAAAGGCGCATTTGGCATGGTGGGACAAAATCATAGAACGTAAAAAACAAAAGGGTGAGCGCATGACCATTCTTACAGAGTTTGGACCTGCAGATTACATGCAGACAATGCCCTATACACGTCAGCCAGTGGCCGATCAATGGGCCATTAACGTATATATGATGAAACTTTTAAGAAAAAGATACCAATAAGATGCTGGAATTTTTAGGACGCTTTCACCCTGTACTGGTGCACTTGCCTATCGGGATTTTATTAATTGCTTGCCTTTTTATCCTGCTCAGCCTAAGGCCAAAATTCGAGACATTGAAGCCTGCCATCGGCATCACTTTGTTTTTTGGTATGCTGGGCGCTATATTTTCTTGCATTACAGGCTATTTTTTGGCCAATAGTGGCGATTACGATGGCAAATTGGTGAGTAACCACCAGTGGATGGGGATTGCCACTGCGGCGATATCATTGCTATTGTTGCTGATTTATAAATACTCAAAATCGAATAAGCTATCTGGACTTACCGCATTGGCACTCATCGTGTTGATTTCTGTTACCGGACATATGGGCGGCTCGTTAACCCACGGCTCCGATTACTTAACGGCTCCGTTAAAGGAAGGGGGATCAAAAAACACGGCAGCCATCCCGCCGATTCCAAATATCCAAGAAGCATTGATTTACGAATCAGCCATTCAGCCTTTGCTTAAAAATAGATGCTACAGTTGTCATGGCAGCGAAAAACAAAAAGGCAAGTTAAGGCTCGATGCGCAAGAGTTCATTTTAAAAGGAGGAGAAGGTGGTCATACAGTTGTACCGGGCAAAGCCGATGAAAGTGAATTGATCAAACGCCTATTGTTGCCCATCAGCAATGAAGATCACATGGCGCCTAAAGAAAAGCCACAATTAACGACCAATGAAATAGAGCTTTTAAAATGGTGGATCAATAATGGAGCCCCATTTAACAAGAAAGTTAAAGAATTGAACCAATCCGGAAACATCAAACCAATTTTGCTCGCCCTTCAAAAAGGAATAGCAGCCACTTCCGAAAATAAACTGAACCTTATCCCCGAGAAGGAAGTAGGTGCGGCAGATGAGAAAGCACTGCAAACTTTGAAAAATGCCGGTATAATGGTTGTTCCTGTAGCGCAAAACAGCAATTATTTGAGTGCCAATTTTATCAATGCGGTTTCGCTGGCCGATACGGTAATGGACAAGATCAAGGCCATTAAAGAGCAGCTGATCTGGGTAAAACTTGATCATCCTTTAGCCAACGATGCCACTTTAAAAGGTTTGAAAGATTGCAAAAATATTAGCCGATTAAGTCTGAACAATACCAATATTAGCGATAAGGGCTTGCTGAGCCTCAAATCGCTGGATCAGTTGCAGTCGCTAAGTTTGGTAGGCACTAAGGTAACCGCAAAAGGAGTGGCCCAATTAAGCCAACTTAAAAAATTGGCATACATTTACCTTTACCATACACAAGTACAGCAAGCAGATTGGAATAGCTTGAAAAAAGCATTTCCACGCGTAAAAATCGATTCGGGCAATTACCAAGTGCCAACTTTGGCAAAGGATACCATCGAGGTGAAAGTTGCCGAAGTAAAAGAGTAGCAGTTTCGTCATTGCGAGGAGAGCAACGACGAAGCAATCTCTCTCGTGATGAGATTGCTTCGCCTGATCTGAGAGTCAGGTTCAATGATGTTATTGGTTAATCAGCTAACAGTTTACGCTTGTCAGTTCAATAATGAACAATAACCCAATCCTCTAATAAGCTAATCCTCTATGCAGTTAGTAGTTGCCAGTTCAACAAGATCAAAATGCGGCAATTGAACAATCAGCCAACAAACCAATGAACTAATGAGCCAATGAACAAATGAACCGATAATGTAGCGTTTACGTTCTTCGACACGTATGGTTAGGTAAACAAATTTTTATGAACAGATTATTATTCAAAAAATCATTGTTGGGCGCTGGCCTTTTCATTATGCTCTTTTCACTCAGTTACTGCAAAAAGGACAATTCTTTTGAGAAAGGACGTGATCAAAAAGAATTGGACAAGCTAAAGGATGAAATTCTGAAAATGTCGAGCCAGTTCAGTTGTGAAAACGCAGCAGAGTGGAAATTTGTGGCTCTAAATGAAGGTGCTTGTTGGGTACCAATGTATATTCCTTATTCTACAAAAATTAATGAAGCATTGCTTTTGGAAAAAGTAGCTTCGCATAACGAAAAGCAAAAAGCTTTTAATGCCACGTACAACAAGAACCAAATATGCACCTTGATTGGATATGTTCCGCCGACTAGGGTAGAATGTGTTAATGGCAAACCAACATTTGTCTATAATAATTAAGAACACAAAAGCCCCTGCTGTTAAATCAAGAGCAATAGCTGCTCACAGCTTAGCAATGCTTCCTAAAAGTGTGAGCTGTATTGATGGCAAAGCGAAGTTTGTTTACTAACTTTGTTGCATGGACGATAAAATTGTAGTGTATAAAACTTTCGAAAGCCCGATGGAGGCCAACATTGTAGCAGCTAAATTAAAGGATGCCGGATTTAACTGTTTCCTTACCGGCGAAAACGCAGCTTTGGTTTATCCTGTGTTTGACACTTCGATCAGCGGCATTCAATTGCACGTATTTGAAAACGAAGTACAAGCCATAACCGAATTCTTGGCCAATACCGATACATTAACAGAAGAAGAATAGTGGCTAGTCCACAGTAAATGGATATAGTACAAACATTCCTATAAAAAAAATCCCGCTTCGAAACCGAAACGGGATTTTTTATTTTGATAAAGTATTAAGGATCAATGAACAATGAGGGACTTTAACTTCAAACTTTGCTCTTTATCCTTGTTCTTTATTCCTCTTAGGCTTGAGCCGCTTTAGCTGCCGCTTCTTTACGGATGATATTTAACGCACCACCAGCTTTAAACCACTCAATTTGTTGCGCATTATAGCTATGGTTAACTGTAATGGTTTCCTGAGTGCCATCAGTATGGTGCAATACCATTTGCAAAGGAACATTTGGTGCAAATGTAGTAAGGCCAATAATATCTAAAGTATCGTCCTCTCTAATCTTGTCATAATCTTCCTTGTCGGCAAAAGTTAAGCCCAACATACCTTGTTTTTTCAGGTTGGTTTCGTGGATACGGGCAAAAGATTTTACCAATACTGCACGAACGCCCAAATGACGAGGCTCCATAGCGGCGTGCTCACGAGATGAACCTTCGCCATAGTTTTCGTCGCCTACTACTACCGAGCCTAAGCCAGCAGCTTTGTAAGCGCGTTGGGTAGCAGGAACCGGACCATACTCTCCAGTTAATTCATTTTTAACGGTATCTGTTTTATCGTTGAAGTAATTCACCGCACCAATCAACATATTGTTAGAGATGTTGTCTAAGTGACCTCTGAATTTCAACCATGGACCAGCCATAGAAATATGGTCTGTAGTACATTTGCCTTTTGCTTTGATCAAAAGTTTCAAGCCTTTCAGGTCTGTGCCTTCCCAAGCTGCGAATGGATCTAACAATTGCAAGCGGTGTGAAGTTGGAGAAACCAAAACCTGAACGCCAGAACCATCTTCGGCAGGAGCCTGGTAACCGGCATCATCAACTGCGAAGCCTTTAGTTGGCAATTCCCAGCCAGTTGGCTCATCTAGTTTAACCTGCTCGCCTTTATCGTTGGTTAAGGTATCGGTTAATGGGTTAAAGCTCAAATCGCCGGCAATAGCCAAAGCAGCTACAATTTCTGGCGAAGTTACAAAGGCAAAAGTATTAGGATTGCCATCGGCACGTTTAGCAAAATTTCTGTTAAACGAGTGTACGATGGTGTTTTTTTCTTGTTTTTCGGCACCTACGCGATCCCACATTCCAATACAAGGTCCGCAGGCGTTGGTAAAGATGGTTGCATCTAAGTTCTCGAAAGTGGCCAATAAGCCATCGCGGTTAGCGGTGTAGCGAACCTGCTCGGAACCTGGGTTGATTCCAAATTCTGCTTTCTTGATCAAGCCTTTATCAATGGCTTGTTGGGCAATAGAAGCAGCGCGGGATAAATCTTCGTACGAAGAGTTGGTACAAGAACCGATCAATCCCCATTCTACTTTGGTAGGCCAGCCGTTAGCAGCAGCCACTTCTTTCATTTGAGAAATAGGGGTAGCCAAATCTGGTGTAAAAGGACCGTTGAGGTAAGGTTCCAATTCAGAAAGATTGATTTCGATCAATTGATCAAAATATTTCTCAGGATCGGCATAAACTTCTGAATCGCCAGTTAGGTAATCTTTAATGTCATTGGCCAAATCGGCAACCTCTGCACGGTTGGTGGCGCGTAAATAACGCTCCATGCTGGCATCGTAGCCAAAAGTAGATGTAGTTGCACCAATTTCGGCACCCATGTTACAAATGGTACCTTTACCCGTACAGCTTAGGTTTTCTGCACCCTCGCCAAAATATTCAACAATAGCACCAGTACCACCTTTTACAGTTAAGATACCAGCTACTTTCAAAATTACGTCTTTGGCCGAAGTCCAGCCACTTAATTTACCGGTTAGTTTTACACCGATCAATTTTGGAAACTTAAGTTCCCAAGGCAGGCCAGCCATCACATCGCAGGCATCGGCACCGCCAACACCAATGGCAACCATGCCCAAACCACCGGCATTTACCGTATGGCTATCGGTACCGATCATCATACCACCCGGAAAAGCATAGTTTTCTAAAACTACTTGGTGGATGATCCCTGCACCTGGTTTCCAAAAACCAATGCCATATTTGTTTGATACAGAAGACAAGAAGTCGAAAACTTCTGCACTTTCAGTTTTTGCATGAGGCAAATCTATCTCGGCACCCGATTTTGCGGTAATTAAGTGATCGCAGTGTACCGTAGAAGGAACGGCAACTTGTGGTCTGCCGGCTTGCATAAACTGCAAAAGCGCCATTTGCGCAGTTGCATCCTGCATAGCCACTCTGTCTGGTGCAAAATCTACATAATCGGTTCCACGAACAAATGCCGTATTGGCATTGCCGTCCCAAAGGTGTGCGTATAATATTTTTTCTGAAAGTGTTAAAGGCCTGCCAACCACTTTACGAGCCGCCTCTACACGACTGCCAAAGTTTGCATACACCTTTTTAATCATTTCTATATCAAAAGCCATTGATAATTGGTGTTAAAAGGTAATCTATTCGTCTAATTGGTAGCGAATTTACAAAAAAAATAGGCTTAAAGGTATCATCTGTATCTCCTAATATTATTTGGAAATGTTCTAAATAATGGAAGGTGTAAAATGGAAGATGGAATAAGGCAGAGAGACCAGAATCTAAAACCCAAAGATTGATTACAGTTTCTGCCGATAGCTATGGAGTTACAATTTAGAGCTGCCTGTTTTCAGTTTACAAGATTGTAATAAAGGATTTGTCATCCAGAACGCAGTGAAGGATCTGATCTGGAGTTGGATTCCCGATAAACTAATGAATGGTGTCCATTATCGAACGCTTTTGTGCATTTATGAACAGTAAGGCAGAGATTTTAATAGGTAAATTACTGAAATACAGATTTTTAAGAATGTGTTTTGGCTTTGGCACAAACTTGGCGCTTGGCTGTTCGCTTCACAGGGTGCCAAATTGGTAGCCTCTCTCGCTCAAATACTGGATGGTTTTGGGTAAGGCAAATTGCAAACGGTCAAAGGCTTTTAAACTATCGTGAAAAACAATGATAGCGCCATTTTTTGTATTGTCGATTACATTTTGATAGCATTTTTCTGGACTAAGTGTAGTGTCGAAATCGCCACTGAGCACGTCCCACATTACAATAGTTAGTTCTGAGTTTTGAGTTTTGAGTGCTAAGTTTTTGGATAAGTAAACTTCAGCATCCCAATTTCGGACTTCAGATTGTATCTTGCGGATCTGGCTTTTTTTAATCCTACCATAAGGCGGACGGAAAAGAGTGGTTTGGGTAAGTTCTTGGCACTTCAGAAAATTGTCTACGTAGGTTTTGTCGTCGGTTTTCCATCCTTTTAAATGATTAAAGGTATGGTTTCCAATGGCATGGCCTTCGTCTTTTATTCGTTCAAAAATAGCGGGATGTTTAATAATATTGTCGCCAATGCAAAAAAAAGTGGCCTTTGCACCAAAGCTTTTTAAAGTATTTAGTACAAAGTCTGTAACATTGGGTATAGGTCCATCGTCAAAGGTTAAATAAACAGTTTTTTCCGAGCGGGATTTGTTCCATGTTAAAGACGGATAATACCATTTGAGTAGAAGTGGAGATTTAACGAGGTACATGTCCAAAAGTAAACATTTAGGCTGTACTTAAAAATTTACAAAATTCGATTAATTGTTTATTTATTATTGTGAAACAAATTTTTATGAAACAAGTTGCCAATTACAGCTCTTTAGCGAAGTTTACTTTTATTTTCTCTTTAACAGTCCTGCTCACTGTGGGCCAAAGAGTCGTTGCGCAAGAGGTAATTACCATTAAACAAGCGGTAGAAAATACCCTTAAAAATAACTTGCAGGTTAAGCAGTCGCAATTTACAGAAAGCCTATCAGATGTAAATCTTAAGCAATCTAAAATGGACTTGTACCCAACTTTGAACGCCAGTGCCAACCAAAGCATGGGCTGGGGCCGTAACCAAACCGCATCGGGTTTATACCAAAATACCCAAAACTATAACTTTAGCCCAGGTTTGAATACAGGGATTGACGTTTTTAACGGTTTTGCCAAACTAAATACCATCAAACAGAACAAACTGTTGCTGGATGCCGATAAAACCAATACTGAAAAAGTAAAGAACGACTTGATCTTGCAGGTGATTACTTCATACATGCAGATTTTGTATAACAAGGATTTTCTGAAAACAGCCGAAGAGCAATTAACGGTAGCCAAGCAATTGTTAAACCAGCAACAACAATTGTTGGATGTGGGCAATAAAACATTGGCCGATTTATCACAGGCGAAATCGCAGGTGGCAACTGCCGAGCTCAATGTAACCAATGCGCTTAATACACTTTCTATTTCCTATATCACCTTGGCACAATTGATGGATATCCCATCATCTACAAAATATGATGTACAGGCACCTTCAATTGATAATTTTACGCAACAGGGCGCTACTGAAGATGCAGAAGCAATCTATCAAAAAGCGTTAAACAATTTTCCGGATATCAAATTGGGCGCACAAAGAACGGCGGCTGCCAAAATTGGCGTAAACGTGGCCAAAGGAAGTCTGTATCCTCGTTTGGGTTTTGGTGCTAGCTACGGTTCAACTTATTTCTATAACTATAACTCTACCGTGCCAAACGAAACTTTTAGAGAGCAGTTGAAAAACAACCTTTCAAAAGGAATAAGCCTAAGCCTATCGATCCCGATTTTTAATGGCTTGCAGGCCAGGTATGGCGTAAAAAGGGCACGCATTAATTTGATGCAGACCGAAACACAGGAGCAGCTGACCAAAAACAACCTGAACAAGGTAATTTATCAGGCTGTTGCCGATTTGAAAGCTGCCCAAAGCCGTTTCGAATCTACAACCAATGCATTTCAGGCGCAAAAAGACGCTTATTATGTAATTGAGCAGCGCTACAATGTAGGTTTGGTGAACTCATTGGATTATAGCACTGCATTAACCAATAAAAACAAAGCCGAAATAGACATGATCCAGGCTAAATACGACTTGTTGTTCAGGTCTAAGGTGATCGACTACTATTTGGGCAAACAGATTATATTTTAACCCGAAAACAAACATTACTTATCCATAATTATGAAACTTAAGCACATTTTAATTGGCGTCGGTGTACTAATTGCACTCATTATCGTTGCAAAAATGACCGGCCTTATTGGTGGAAAACAAATCGAAAAGATAACCGTTGAGAAAGCAGGTGACAAAAAAGTTGTTGAAACCGTAACTGCTAGTGGCAAAATACAGCCAGAAATAGAAGTTAAGTTAAGTTCTGAGGTTTCTGGAGAGGTAACTGAGCTTTTGGTAAAAGAAGGCGATGTGGTTAAAAAAGGTCAATTGCTTTGTAAAGTAAGACCAGATGTATTACAGTCAGGTTATGAGAGGGCAGTTGCTTCTTACAGCTCACAAAAAGCAAGGGTAGCGGCTGCGCAACAGTCGTTAGCGCAAAATGAGGCTAACTTTGCAAATATCGAAGCCACCTACAAACGTAATGTAGAATTATACAACAAAAAAGTAATTTCTGCATCAGAATTTGATGCAGCCAAAGCATCTTACCTATCTGCGAAAGCTTTATTGGCTAGCGCTAGAGAAGCTGTTACAGGCGCTAAATTTGATTTGGAAGAATCAGGTGCCAATGTAAAAGAGTCAGGAGCGAACTTGGCTAAAACTACTATTTACTCTCCTGTTGATGGCGTAGTATCTAAATTGTCAATAGAATTGGGCGATCGTATCTTGGGTACTTCACAAAATGCGGGTACAGAGATCATGCGTATTTCTAACTTGAATACCATGGAGGTTAACGTAGATGTAAACGAAAACGACATTAACCGCGTGAACGTAGGCGATAGCGCTACTGTTGAAGTTGATGCCTTTGCCGATAAAAAATTCAAAGGAGTGGTGACAGAAATTGCCAGTTCATCAACCAGTGTGGGTACTACCACCTCATCATCTGTAGATCAGGTAACCAATTTCTCTGTTAAAGTACGCTTATTGCCAGATTCATATAACCAAGTTAAAGGTGGTGCCAAAGATTTGCCTTCGCCATTCAGACCAGGCCTTTCGGCTACGGTTGATATCGAAAGCGAGTCGGAAACTGCCTTGGCAGTTCCAATCCAGGCCGTATTTACCAGCGAAAAGGATAAATCAACCGATCCGATGACAAGTGGCAACGACCAAAACACCGATAAGCAAAAAGCAAAATTGGCCGATAAAAAAGTAAAACAATACGTTTATCTTTTTGATAGCAAAGCCAGCACGGTGAAGAAAGCCGAAGTAACTACAGGCATCCAAAATGATCAATATATCATTGTAAAAACTGGATTAAAAGCCGGTCAAGAAATTGTTTCGGGTCCTTATTCTGCCATCCAGAATAAATTGTCGGATGGCATGAAGGTGGAAAAAACCACTAAGGATAAGCTATTTGCAACCGACGGGAAAAAGTAAGTTCCCAAACTCATAAAAATTAGGTATTTTTGATACCGCATAAGGTTTAAGGTACATGCATTAGGCATTTACTTTAAACCTTTTGTCTTTAAAACAGTTTTGTTTAAGTTCGCTTATCCATAACCCTTAAATGCTTATGATACCTAAAATTGCAATGATTGGTGGCGGAAGTTGGGCAACGGCTATCATTAAGATGTTGGCCGATAACTTCTCTGAAAAAGAAATTTTTTGGTGGATGCGCAATGAAGAAGCCATCGCCCATATCAAGGCGTTTAAACATAACCCCAATTACCTGAGTTCTGTTGAGATCAAAGTGCCGGCGGATAATATTTCGTCGGATATACAAGCTATTGTTGAGCAAGCCGATTATTTAGTGCTCAATGTACCTGCAGCTTTTTTAAAGGACACGCTGAAAGGTTTAAGTCCTGCTTCTTTAAAAGGCAAAAAGATCGTGTCGGCTATCAAGGGGATTGTGCCCGATGAAAACCTCATCATTGGCGAATTCATGAACCAAAAATTTGAGGTGCCTTTGGAAGATATTTTGGTGATCAGCGGACCATGCCATGCCGAAGAGGTAGCACTTGAAAAGCTTTCATATTTGACCATTGCGAGCACAGATGTAGCAAAAGCCGATTATTTCGCCAAGTTGCTGAATACAAGATATATCAAAACCAATGTATCTGATGATATATTCGGAACGGAATATGCTGCGGTATTGAAAAATATTTACGCGGTAGCCAGTGGCATTTGCCATGGGGTAGGCTATGGCGATAATTTTCAGGCGGTGCTCATTTCGAACGCCATTAGGGAGATCAAGGATTTTGTAGATGCCGTTCATCCTATAGACAGAGATATCAAGGAATCAGCCTATCTGGGCGATTTATTGGTAACCGCCTATTCGCAGTTTAGCCGCAACCGTACTTTTGGCAATATGATTGGCAAGGGCTATACGGTAAAATCGGCACAGCTGGAAATGAATATGGTGGCCGAAGGTTACTATGCATCGAGCTGCATGCATTTCATCAACAAAAAATACAAGGTAGATATGCCCATCAGCAGGGCCGTATATGCCATTTTGTACGAAAAGCATTCGCCGCACATCGAAATGCGTTTGCTTACCGAAAAGCTGAATTAGTTTATGCCGATTTTTAAAACGGAATCAAGCAGCCTGCATTACCACCAATATGGGAGCGGTGATGAAATTCTCTTGGCTTTTCATGGCTTTGGTATGCGTGGTACGCAGTTTAAGGTGTTAGAGGAGGCTTTCGGAAAGAAATACAGCATCATTAGCTTCGATTTGTTTTTTCATGGCGAAACACGCCTAAACGACAATTCTGTTCACCATATCCGTAAAGGACTTGATGCCAAGAAATTCGCTGTTCAGATCAATCAGTTTCTCGAGGCAACGTATCCTCATGTCGATAAGGTATCGCTGTTGTCTTACAGCATCGGTACCAGAATGGCGCTCTGTTTGATTGAGAACTTGCCTCAAAGAATTGCCACAACATACCTCATTGCCCCCGATGGCATAGAGCCTAATAAGCTGTTAAGACTGGGAGGGGCTAACCTGTTGATCAATAGGCTTTTTTATAAACTGGTTTACAGTCCTAAAACGGTTAATTTTCTCTTAAATTCATTGCTCAGGCTTAATTACATCGATAAAGACATCCATCGGATTTTAAAGGCAGAGTTCGGTACAACCGAAACGAGGTTGACTTGCTACAATACGATTACCTATTATGCGCAACTCGAATTTAACAGGAAGCGAATTGCCGAAGCGATCAATCGCCACCAGATCGATTGCCATCTATATTTTGGGAAAAAAGACAAGCTCTTTCCAAGCAAAATTGGCGAACGGTTTAGTACCTTGCTAACCGATCCGAAAATACATGTATTTGATGGCGGGCACGAATTGGTAAACGTAGAAATGAATAACTATTTGGCTACCCAGTTGCAACAATAAAATGATTAAAGATAAACCTATCAAACTGGTTCAATGGCTGATGCTGGCTGCAGAAAAGTACTTGCTGTCTAAGTTTTCTAAGATAGCTTTCCTAAATGCGCCACCCATCAAACCTGATGTAGCGACCTTGTTGCTCATGAACCATTACAGCTTTAATGATGGCCCACTGATGCACCTGTTGTGCAGAAAGGTTTTAAAAAAAGAATTTAAGGTAATGGTGCTCGAAGAACAGATGCGCAACTTCAAGCCCTTAAAATATATCGGCTGCTTTTCGGTTAACAAGAAATCAAAATCAATTGTCGATTCGCTTAACTATGCAGCTTCTCTATTAAGCGATCCTAAAAACATGCTAGGCATTTTCCCGCAAGGCGGAGTTTATTCACAGCATTTAAACCAAATCCATTTTGAACAGGGATTAGACAGGATCCTCAAAAAGAACAAACAGCCCATTCAGGTAGTTTTTGCAGTTGTATTGTTAGATTTTCTGGCAAATTTTAAGCCCAAGGCCAATGTTTACCTCATGGATTATACTGGTCAGCAGGATTCGGCCCAAATGGAAGAAGCCTATAATGCTTTTTACCAATCGTGCAAACAAACCCAGCGCAAGCAGTACAATCCACCAGCGCATGTAGTGGATTAAAAACTAGTTATCTGGTTTATTTCAAGCCAAATTTGTCATTCCGAGTGTAACGAGGAATCTGTGTCAAGTAGATTCTTCGCGATGCTCAGAATGACAAGTTAAATAATTGTTCAATCGTTATTGAAAACTGTAAACTAAGAACTGATAATTATTTCTTCAGTACCGATGGAATAGGCTGGCCAATATCATGGTTGGCAGTAAAGGTAAATCCAAACAATTTGGCCATGGTTTGTGCCAGCTGATCCTGGTAAACTTGTCCCTCGCTTTTCATTTCGCCATTGGCCGGCGTATCTGGACCAATAACAGCCAGCCAGGTTTCGTTAGAGCCGGGGGCCGAAGTGCCGTGTGAGACCCACTTGCCATCAACTCCTCTGCCGTGGTCTGGACAAATTACAAAAGTGGTGTTGTCTTTATAGAAAGGATCGGCCTGCATGCTTTTCCATAAATTGCCAATCATGGCATCGATATAGTTTGCACAGTCTAAGTAATAGTCGTATTGCCCGGCATGGCCGAAATCGTCTGGATCAGCAAAATCGATGTATACAAATTTTGGATGGTTGGCCTTGATATAAGTCTTGGCAATGGCATAGGTATTGGCATCCCAACGTACTTCTTTACCAAAATAACTTGGCAGATAATCCTGCAACTCATTGGCCAGTTGCTGTGCTTCGGTAAGATTTGTGCCTGTTACCTTTTCGTAAGGATTAATCAATGGCATTTTGTTCCTGTCGCGGTTCACAATTTGGGCAACAGGTGCCCAGCCCGCGAAGGTAACTACCTTGCCTTGATAGCCCTTTTGTTGGTTTACAAATTCTAAAATATTTTCGTTCGGGTTATTGGGATAACTATTGCTGTTTACTTTCGGATCGGCATAACCTGTTATGGTTTCGCTTCGGCCAGGATAGCTGAACCAGTAAGGGTTTCGGACATTTACTTTATTGCCATGCGCCCTGTTGCCGTAAAGCTGTCCCTGTTTGGCAATCGTATTCCAGAAAAAGGGCATGAGCAACTCTCTTCTTTTTGTGGATGTGCCGGCCCAGTATTTTTTTACTACTTCGGCAGAATCCTGCGATCTATATTTTTTTTGCCTGATTAGCGCAGAATCGGCGCCATTAAAGAGTTCTTGCCAGCGATAGCCGTCGACAGAAATAAATACAATGTTTTTGGTTTTGGTACTTTGGGCAAACGCGCCGAAAGCAATGCAAGCCAATAATAAGGTTAATCTGAGTTTCATAAGGTGATTTTTTTGTTTAGTAAAATTAAACTTTTATTATAAATTTTAAATTAATTTTTAGGATTAGTTAGGTTAAGGCTACCGATTTTCAAAACAAAGCGTTTTTTATCTTGTTTCTAGTTAAAATAATTACCATGAAGAGAAAATTTTTAGTTGGCCTAGCGGCCATGGCAATGATCACCTCGGTTACTTTTACAGCTGTAGCGCAAGAAAAGAAAACAAAGGTGGGTAAAGCCCTTAACAAAACAGGAAAGGCTGTTGAAAAAGGAGCGAAGAGCGTGGGCAACAAAACCGCAGAAGTAGCTGTTAAAGGTGCTTCTAAAGTAGCCGACCAAACTTATAAAGGCAAAATGGCGCCAGATGGCACAAACGTTTATATAGACGGCAAGAACCAGAAATACTACATCAATAGTAAGGGCGCTAAAGTTTACTTAAAGGCCAGTGAAATTAAAGACAGGCCTAAAGAAAAAAATTAGTCAATAAAAAACCCCGATCATTGCTGGTCGGGGTTTTTTTATGTTTGTGTGCTTAAGATCTGCGTCTGCTTCCGCCTCTGTCTCCTCCGCCACGGCTGTCGCGACGATCGCCACGGCCTGCGCCGCTGCCACCACCTCTTTCTTCACGGCTACGTCCAGAGAAATCCCTGAAACCACCACCGCCGCTGCTGCCACCTTCGCGACGGCCACTGCCGCCTCTTCTGTCGCCACCACCACTATAGCCTCCACGGCCACCGCCACCTCTTCTTTCGCCACCGCCACCGAAACTGCGTTTCTCGCTACGGGCTTCTTCCGAAGTTTTTTCCAACCTTACTTCGCGTCCGTTGTATTGAACTTCCTTAAAGTTGTTGAACAATGAATCAACTGCGTCATTTTCTACTTCAATAAAAGAGAAAACGCCTTTAAGGTCGATTTTTCCTACAGATTTGCCGCTAATTTTACCGTTGTTACATACGAAGCCTAACAAATCGCCTCTGGTAAAATCATCTACAGAACCCACATTAATGAACAAGCGGGTGTAATCGCTGCTGCCAAAGCTTTTTGGTCCGCGATCGCCTCTTTCGCCACGATCATCAGCACTTGCATTTAAGTCTGGTGCATTTTTGTAGTATTCCAAGAAACGGTTAAACTCTAAAGAAGCAAAACGTTTGATTACTTCTTCTTTGCTCAATTCGGCAAACTCGTCCATAATCCTAGGGATGTATTGGTCGATCTGATCGGTATTTACTTCTACATTGTGAACCTTGTGTACCAAAGCAAACAATTGTTTTTCGCAAACGTCGAAACCAGTTGGCAATTCGGCCTTGGTAAACTGTTTGCCAATAATTCTTTCGATCTGACGGATTTTGCCAATCTCTTTTGAGTTAACGATACAGATAGAAATACCGGTTTTGCCTGCACGACCAGTACGGCCGCTTCGGTGGGTATAACTTTCAATCTCATCAGGCAATGCGTAATTGATTACGTGGGTTACGTTGTTTACGTCGATACCACGGGCTGCTACGTCGGTAGCAATCAATAGCTGCATGTGTCTTTCGCGGAAACGTTGCATTACCTTGTCGCGTTGTTGTTGCGAAAGGTCGCCATGCAAAGAATCTGCATTATAGCCATCTTTAATCAAATGGTCTGCCACTTCTTGCGTATCCATTTTGGTTTTGCAGAATACCACGGCAAAAATTTCCGGGTTAAAATCTACAATACGCTTAAGGGCGGCATATTTATCTCTGGCACGAACCACATAGTACTCATGTTCTATGTTTACGTTACCAGTGTTTTTGGTGCCCATGGTCAATTCTACAGGATTATCCATATAGTTTTTGGCTATACGGCGAACTTCTGCAGGCATGGTAGCAGAAAATAACCATGTTTTTTTATCGTCTGGAGTAGTAGACAAGATATCGTTGATGTCTTCTTGGAAGCCCATGTTCAACATTTCGTCGGCTTCATCTAATACTACATATTTCACGTTAGAGAAATCGATGGCTTTACGGCCAATAATGTCTAACATACGGCCGGGCGTGGCCACTACGATTTGTACGCCATTGCGTATTTCGCGTAGTTGTTGCATAATGTTCGCGCCACCGTAAACGGCAACTACGTGTGCATTAGGCGTGTTTTTTGAGAAATTCTTGATGTCGTTTGCAATCTGCAGACAAAGCTCACGGGTAGGGCACAAAATGAGTGCCTGTGGCTTATTGCTCTTAAAGTCTATCAATTCTAACAGCGGCAATCCGAATGTGGCTGTTTTTCCTGTTCCTGTTTGGGCCAAACCAACAAAGTCGTTACTACCTTCTAACAGTACAGGAATGGATTGCTCCTGAATAGGCGTAGGATTTTCGAATCCTAGCTCTTTTACGGCATTAACAACGTCATCACTTATCCCCAATTTACTAAATGGGTTTATCATTATAACATTTTTTAATTAAGCGGCAAAGGTACGGTTAATATTCCGTATTTCACAGATTTTCAGGTAAATAGTTTTTGAAAGCGCCTCTATATCAAATAGGTTGACTTTGAGTAGGTTAAGTAATTCTTGGTTCATCGGCTGATTAGTCATTGGTCAAGTAGCCTATTGGCTCATTGGTTGCTATTAAAGAGCAACTGTAAACTAATAATTGCGAACTGATTTGGAGCGCAGTGCCTTTGGCAAGGTTAAAGGCAGTCCGGCTTTGCGCTGTATCTTTTTTGCCTTCGCAGCAAAAAAGGATGCCGCTTCAATCCGGGCTATTTTACCCAGGTCCAGTGTAAAGAAGATAGCAGCAGTGACCTTGCTTAAAGCTTTAGAGCATTTCCCTATCAAGAATCACCTTCCCGTCTGGAAAACGGCTCTTTAATTTTTCGATATAGTGTTGTTTCATGAAACTCATATCGCAACAATAAGCTAAAATGTAACCTAAAATCCAGCATCCAAATAAATAAATAATTGATCCGTTGGGACCGACCGAAAAGAATAGCCCAATCATTACGAATGAAATGCCTAAAATAGAATAATAACGAGCCTGGCTAAGTCTGAGCAACTGGCCTTTATTTGCAAAATCTGCCCTAAGTGTTGGGCCTACAAAAGGGAAAGCAAACAGAAAGAAAAAGAGAGCTTTTAGCCAAGGGTCTAAATCAAGATCAAAATTGATCGTCGTAAATTTGCTTTCTCTTATGGTTTTGGCAACATCATAATGCTGATCCTGTACTTCTTGTGAAATATCTCTGGCCTTGATTTCGGCTTTAATGGCAGAAATTGCTATTGAGGTATAGTCTTCTTCATTAGCCTGAGCATGTAAAAGCTTAGAAGTAGGCCATTTGACATATGTTTCTCGTAATTCTTCTTCTGTCATTCTTTATCGAGTTTTTTGATAGTTAAAGAAACAAACTATCTGATCAACATCAAAGTAAAGACTTCGAAAGTCTAAAAATCAGAAACAGAAGAAACAAGCCCGGGTGGCACATTAACTCATTAGGCTGATGCAAAAATAATAAACCCAAGCCATGAAAAAGAACTGCAAGGGAATCCTGAACCATAAATATTTTGGTCCCGGGCCGTCAAATGTTCCCTTTTGGTAGTCGACATGTTCTAATGCTGCCTTGATATTGCCCGGGAGCATGATAATCAAAAAGACCAACAGTGCCCATGCCGTATAAACCCGCCAATCGTTAATAGCCAGTCCAACTGCAAAAGCAATTTCCAGTAGGCCAGTAAAATAAACCATACCTGTTTTAAAGGGTACAAAATCTGGCACCATCAAAGCCATCCCTTTGGTAAAAGCGAAATGCCCAATTGCCGTGAAAACCAACATGGCAGCCATGGCAATGCTGCCGGCTAGGATGAAATTGTAAAAGCCTTGGGCAAGCCTGGTGACTAAAAGGCTAATGATAAAGGTGCCAAGAAGTACAAATAGGGGTTTCACAGCAAAGTGTAGTTTTTATTTTTCTGTTATGAGATTCGTTTGCAAAAAATTTAGCGCAGTAAGTCTGAGCTCGTCTTTTTTTAGTTTTGCGCTTTCGAACTCTATAAAAAGCGAATAGCCGTTTTCTATAAAAGCCAAAGCAAAACCATTAAATACGAGTTTGTTTTTCGTGAGCTGATAAGAAATCATTTTTGCCTTCACTAACTTTTCTAATTTGAAATATTGCAGGTTTAAATTGCTTTTTAGTGATTTGAAATCATCGGCAACGCTGTTTTTGGACTCGAAATCGTGTACAAAAATGTTCAGATCTTTAGGGGTTTTGATAGCCATCCTCAGCTGGTCATCATGCAAGTTTTGAAAATAATAGCCTTTATTTATCTTTATCTTAGTGTTAAGGTCAAAAGTAACCAAGCTGTCTGCCATAAGCTTGTACATTTTATAGCTGGTTCTGTTTTTGAAAGAGAAGGTATCTAAATCGGCATATTTGGTATAGAAAATAGTCTTTCTGTTTGCATTAAGCACGGTTTCGTACTGTAGTTTTCTATCTTCAGAGAGCCTTTGCAGATTGGCTAAACCCAATTGATCTGTGTTTGGAGCTGAATAGCTGGCTGTAGGTGTAGAAACCTTTGCAATAAACCTAATGATGACAATGAAAAGGACGACAAGGCTCAATACCAATCTCCAAGGGGATGTTCTTTCGCTCATGCTATAAATCCGTTTCTGATATTGGAACTGTTATTAATTCACTGCCCTTTTCGTCTTTGTAAACATATCTAATCCTTACCAATCCCATAGTTTTGATTTTTGTGAGCAGCATTTTGATGTTTGAGCTTCTTAAGACTTCTTGTTTCATTACCTCTTCGATATTTTTGTTTTTGAACAAATGCACTGTTTTGTTCGGAACCTCGGTAATGTATACTAGTTCATTTGCTTTATTAACCTCAATCTTTAGCATTTTGAGCCCAAGTTCTTTATCTATCACGGCTGGTAGGCTTTGATTTAGGGTAGTTAATACCTGATTGATTTGAGAAGAAGAGCTGTTGTTGCTAAGGCTGTCTGGTTTTTTTTTCTCATTGTTTTTGGCAGTTATTTCTTGTAGCTTGGCCTTGTCAATTTCTATCATTTCTATAGATCGGCCTCTTTCGTCGCGAAGCTCAAATCGAAATTTTACTCCCTTCTCAATGAGATTGTTAGCAGATTTTTCACTTTTAATCATATTGCCACATAGATTGGGCAATAGTGCCTTGAAAATTTCGGTGTTGCTCTCGTTTTTGCTTAACTTGGTCCAAAAAACAATTTTGATGTCTTTAAGTCCATTCCCTGTTTCGTTGTCTATTTCTTCTGCAAAGGTTTGAGCGATAACAGGATCGTTGAGCTGTTTTGCGCTTTCGTTATAGCTTCCAACAAAATTTCTTACTTTTTCTTGTGTAGTAGGCTGGCAACTTGAAATAAATAAAAGCAATGCGAAGGCAATGAGTGGCTTGCATATAATTCTTGTCATGGCGTTAATTTTAGATTTGATGCCAAATGTAAGATAGTTTCCGAAGAAATCAGGGTTGTTTAATAAAATTTAATGTCTGATTCCAACCTGTTTAGCTTGAGAAGGGCTAAATTTAGACAGGCCCAAACAGTGAAAATTTTGATCACGTTTGTGCTGTTGGAAACTGCGATGTTGAAGCCTAGGGTTGCCTAGCTATAAAAAGATTTTAAAGTCTATCTTTCGGCCATCCATTGTGCATAAGAAACTACGCCCAATTCGGGTTTAGCCTCACCTTCCAAGATAGCAATAAATTCCAGCGAGTTGCCGTCGGGATCGTTAAAATAAACGGCTATCGCTGGCATCCAGGCAAAAACCATAGGTTCTTCTTTGCCATCCTTCAAGAAATTGTAAGGTCTCAGGTTCCTGTCTTTCAGAAAAGGAACGGCATGCTGCAAAATATCGTCTACTTCGCACCTAAAGGCAAAGTGTCTTTTCTGTACTTCGCCAGCAGGCTTTTCCCAAACGCCGAGCATGGCACTTTGGGGTTCGCCAATCCAGAAAAAGGCAATGCGACGGCCTTCTTCATAATGGCATTGGGTTAGGCCGAGCGTATTTTTATAAAAGTCGATGGCTCTTTCGAGGTTTTCGACTTCGATATGGGTTTCGTAAAGTCCTTTGATCATGTCCAAATCTACCGCAAACGGTCGGCAGATTTGATCAGCTTTTCGTCATTATTAATACCTCTGATGGCCAAAGTAGTAAAGAAAATTGCCACTACAGGCAAGAATAAGCCGACGTTGTAATTGGCATTTTCCAATCCGCCTGGTATTTGCTTGGCATATTGGCTGCACCAAAAAGACAAGCCGATGATCAACACGATGGTAACCAGTGCAATTCTTTTTTGCAGCTGCCTCTTGCGGAAATTAAAAACGTTAAAAAGCGACAATAAAGCAATGGCTATGGTGCTGATTAAAACTGGAAAAGAAGCTTCGATTTGCTTGCTTTGTTCGCCAACCTTTTCATAAATGCCCTGTGCGTTTACCACATATTGTACGCTGCCCACATTGGTATTCACAATAGGGAAAAAAATTAAGCAGGAGATGGTTACACAGGCCAATAGCAGCCAAATAGATTGTATTCTTTGTATCATATAATTGCAAATAATTTTAACAAACTTAGCTAAAAAATGCATTTAAAAGCAATAAATAAGAGTGCACTGTGGCCGAAAAAATATTTTAGGCAGATAGCCGATGCAAATGCAGATTGCAGAAAGGATAAATGCGCAGAAAAAAGTATTTTTGCAACAAGTGGACAAGAAGAGGTACTTTATAGAACTGAGTTACGATGGCACCAGCTATCACGGTTGGCAAACACAGCCCAATGGGCTTACTGTTCAAGAATGCTTGGATAAGGCGCTGAGCGTTTATTTGAGGCAAGAAATAGTAAGTTTAGGTTGTGGCCGTACAGATGCTGGCGTACATGCTACTCAGTTTTTTGCCCATTTTGATGTGGCCGACCTGCCCGAAGCAACAGTGCTGAATGCCGTGGGCGGAATCAATTCGCTTTTGCCATATACGATTGCCGTCAAACGGATTTTCAGCGTAGCCGACGAAGCCCACGCCCGTTTTGATGCAACTTCGCGCGCTTACAAATATTACCTGCATTTTGAGAAGGATCCGTTTAAGCTCGATCGTTCTTGGCTATATAAAGGCAAGCTTGATGTAGAAGCCATGAACCAGGCCGCAAAATTGTTGTTAAATTTTACAGATTTTTCTTGTTTCAGCAAGTCTAAAACACAGACCTTTACCAACAATTGCAAAATTACCGAAGCCAAGTTCGAGGCGATAGCAGGAGGCCTTGTTTTTAGCATCAGTGCCGATCGTTTTTTAAGGAATATGGTGAGAGCCATTGTGGGTACCTTGGTTTTGGTGGGCAAGGGAGATTTGGCGCCCCGAGAAGTAGAAGCCATCATAGCCAGCAAAAACAGGAGCAATGCCGGTCAGTCGGTACCAGCCTGCGGATTGTATCTGGTTAAAATAGAATACCCGTATGTAAATTGATTGAATTAGTGAATGATTGAATTAGGAAATGAGAAATAAACATTCAATCATTGAAGCCTTCAATCATTCAAAATTATAATAATATATGTCTAAAATAACTGGAGATGCCATTAATGTTAACCTGCTCAAGCGTGTTTTTGAGTATGTAAGGCCTTATCGTGCGGTTTTCAGGTGGTCGGTAGCACTAACGCTTTTACTGGCGGTAATTACGCCGATCAGGCCTTATTTAATTGGATATACTTTAGATAAATACATTTTACAAGGCGATTACAAAGGCTTGGTGGGGATGACCATTTTAATGATTGCGCTTCTGGCACTGCAAACCATCGTACAGTATAGCCAAACCTTATCAACCAATACCTTGGGCCAATCGGCCATTAGAGATTTAAGGATCAATATATTTAACCACATCAGTCGCTTGAGGCTTAAATATTTCGATCAGACGCCTATTGGGCAGTTGATTACCCGTACCGTATCTGATTTGGAAACCATTGCCGATATTTTTTCCGAGGGTTTGATTGCCATGGTGGGCGACCTTTTGCAGGTAGTGGTCATTATCGGATGGATGCTGTATATTGATTGGGAGCTGACCATCGTGGTGCTTTTGCCTATTCCGTTTTTGATTATCGCTACCCGTATTTTTCAAAAAGCCATTAAGGTGGCCTTTCAAGAGATCAGAACCGAGGTAGCCAACCTCAATACCTATTTACAGGAACACATCAGCGGTATTTCTATCATTCAATATTTTGCAAGGGAAGAGCAGGAATACAAGAAATTTAAAAAGATCAACTCGCGCTACCGCGATGCCAACATCCGTTCCAACTGGTATTATTCCATCTTTTTTCCGGTGGTCGAATTGATTTCGGCACTTTCTTTGGGCTTGCTCATCTGGTATGGCTCGAGGATGATATTGGAAAAACCTCTTGATGTAGAGCCGGGAACCATCACTACCTTCATCATGTTCATTAACATGTTGTTTAGGCCGATTAGAGAGCTTGCAGATAAGTTTAATACCTTGCAAATGGGAATGGTGGGTGCAGAACGTGTGTTTAAAGTGTTAGATACCGACGAAGCTACCGAAAACAAAGGCACTTACGTACCTGCCGAAATGAAGGGCGAAATCAACTTTGAGCAGGTTTGGTTCAGCTATAACCAAGATGGGCCGGTAGGCGATGACAACTATGTACTCAAAGATATTTCGTTTGAGGTAAAGCCGGGACAAACTATAGCCTTGGTTGGTGCTACGGGGGCGGGTAAATCATCTACTATTAATATTCTGAACCGTTTCTACGAAATCCAGAAAGGTACGATCAAGGTTGATGGTGTAAATATCAAAGATTACGAACTGGGTTATTTGCGCAGCCACATTGCTACGGTACTGCAGGATGTATTCCTCTTTTCTGATACCATTTTCAACAACATTACCCTCAATAACCCTTCCATTACTTTTGATGAAGTGGTAGCTGCTGCCAAAAAAGTAGGGGCGCATGATTTTATCGAGCGTTTGCCGGGTGGCTACCATTATAACGTGATGGAGCGTGGAGCTACGCTTTCTGCAGGGCAGGCACAATTGCTTTCGTTTATTCGGGCTTTGGTTTACCAGCCCTCTATTTTGGTGCTCGATGAAGCTACCTCATCGGTTGATACCGAGACAGAAATGCTTATCCAAAATGCGATCGATAAATTGATGCATGGCAGGACTTCTATCGTAATTGCCCACCGTTTATCTACCATCCAAAAGGCAGACCTGATTATTGTGTTGGATAAAGGCGAAATCAAGGAAAAGGGCACCCATCAGCAATTGCTCAAGATAGATGGTTATTACAAACGCCTTTACGAACTACAGTTTTCTTCGGCAGGAATTGCCAAGGGAGAATGATGAACCGTATTAAGTAGCAGGATGGCAGTCTCCCAGGCCTTTCGCCTTCTACCTTTCCACCTTATTTAATCAACTGCGTTTCTCTCACTGTTTTGGTAGTGCTTGCACCATTTTTCACAATGGTTTCGGTAATGATGCCAATGCTCTTAAACCGTACAAAACTTAATTTTTGTGGGGCTTGGGTCCCAAAAGTAATGTGCTGTCCCTCGGTATCGATGCTATAAGTAGTACTGTCTACGGCTATGCCACTTCTTCTGGTAATTACTTTGCCATCGGTTCTAAAAACGAGCGTATCTATCGGATTGTATATTATCGTGGTGTCTGGCCACATCGTAATATTGTCTACATAAACAGTGGTAATTTCGTATTTGCGTGGCCACCTGCCTAAAATCTGCTTTTGCACGGCCTGCTGCGGTTCAACCACCTCTTTTTTGCAGGCATAAATGAACAGCATGCTGACAGCAACGATCAATAAAAGACTCAATTTTCTCATGCTAACGGCGTTATGGGCGGTAAAGATAGGCATTAATCTAATAAATTGGGGTTCCAGCTCTTACAACGTACAAATTGTCTTTTTTTATCTAATGCCGATGCTTTTTTTTCCATTTGTTAAAAAATGGACTACTGCGCCAAAAAATAGTTTTATATTTCAACCTTAATTGCCGTTTTAATGAAGCCTGTATTTTTATTTTTAAAATCCATATTTGCCAACTTGACCTTTCAGGTTCTCCTAGCCATTATCCTTGGTGTTATTGTAGGTCAAGAATTTCCTGGTTTTGCGCCAAGTGCAGAACTCATCAGCAAATGCTTTATCAATTTGATCAGCATGCTGATTGCACCCATCATATTTTTTACCATTGTGTTGGGCATTGCACACATGGGCGATATGAAAAGAGTTGGGCGCGTTGGTGGCAAGGCATTGCTGTATTTCGAAATTGTAACAACGGCTGCTATTGCCATAGGCTTGGTGGTAGCCAATTTGCTGAAGCCCGGCGTTGGGGTGAAGGTGCCGGCTGGCGATGTAACCAAAATTGCCAAATACGCAGAGCAGGCAGGCGAAATCAAATGGCTGGAGTTTGTTACGCATATCATTCCCAAAAACATTTTTGAGGCTTTTACCAAGGGTGAGATCCTGCAGATTTTGTTCTTTGCCATTTTGTTTGGCTACGGATTGAGCAAACTGGGTACCACAGGCCAATCGCTGTTGGGCACTTTTGACAAGATCTCGAAAGTGCTCTTCAACATGATGAAAGTGGTGATGCGTGTGGCGCCAATTGGTGCATTTGGGGGCATGGCCTATAGCATTGGTACTTATGGCATTGGTACTTTAAAGCCAATGGCCAGTTTAATGGGTTCGGTTTACCTCACTTGTTTCCTTTTTATCTTCGTGGTGCTCAACCTTATCTGTCGTTATTATAAGTTCAGCTTGTGGGCTTACCTTAAATTTATCAGGCAGGAAATACTGATCGTTTTGGGCACTTCGTCTTCCGAATCGGTATTGCCAAGCATGATGAAGAAAATGGAAGACATCGGTTGCGACAAATCGGTGGTGGGGCTGGTGATCCCGACGGGCTATTCTTTTAACCTCGACGGTACCTCCATTTACTTGGCCATGGCCGTGATTTTTTTAACGCAGGTATTCAATATAAACCTTTCTGTTGGAGAGCAGATTTCTGTAATGGCGGTGCTGATGGTGACCTCGAAAGGCGCAGCAGGAGTGACGGGAAGCGGTTTTATTGTGTTGGCCAGTACATTAACAGCCTTAAAGATTATGCCGGTTGAACATATCGCCATTTTATTGGGTGTCGATCGTTTTATGAGCGAGGCCCGTGCCATTACCAATATGATCGGCAACGGAATTGCCACTATAGTGATTGCTAAAAGCGAAAACGAATTTGACGAAGAGAAATACCGGAATGCCATTAAGCCATTGGCGATTGCAAAGGCAGAGGGAGATCATTTTTAAGCCTATTAAATTACATACACCAATGAAAAGCACATTATTGTTGTGGCTTGTACTCTTAGGTTTGGGCTGTCAAAATGCCCAAATGGACAATACAACTGCGAAAATCGATAGTGCAGCAAAACAAAAACATGGGCCTGTTAAAGATACGGTAGGCCAACGCAAGATTCCGGTTGTGTTTTATGATGATACGATAAATTTCAATGAGCGTGATCTCTATCTCGCCAAAAAAACTATTCCCCAATTCAGTGAAGAATTTTTTCAAAATCCAGATGAAGCTTATGCAACTCGTGGCATGGGCTATGAACCTCAAACTGAAGAAGAGAAAGAATTTAACAGATTTGGGTGCGAAATTTGCCAAGACGATTATTACCTGATGTATACCTATTTTTTGAGGCAAAGAAATGGGGAAACCAAACATGTGAAAGAAAGACATGCATTGATTTCTATTTTTAGGTTAATTAATGCTTTGAACGGACATTTAAAATCTGGAGGTACCTATTTTGGCCATCAATACCAACGATTGTATGCTCATGCGGAGTATGCGGTTTATATTTATGGTAAGGAATATGACGAAAAAAAATATCCAGTAGCCAAAGAAAAGCACTTTTTTATTGCCGGATTGAAGCAAAAAGTACTAGATGACGAGCTTTATAATTTTGACGCAGTTGTTTCTCCAGCTGATAAAAAAGAAAGAAAAGAAGAACTATTAAAAATAGTCGATCAGCTAAATAAACTGATTACCAATCATTTTTATTTAAATGAAGCCCAAAAATACCAATATTCGAATTATTAGGGACTGGGACCTCTAAGGTTTGAGGTGCCTAATGCAGATTAAACCTGCAGGTCTATGTAATAAATAAAGATGTGACAAATTATCTGTCTTTTGCATTTGACATTCCATTTCAATTCACTTAGATTTGCACACAAAAAAATAGATATAATGAGTGTTTTAGTAAATAAAGATTCAAAAGTAATTGTTCAGGGTTTCACCGGAAATGAAGGTACCTACCATGCTGAGCAAATGATAGCTTACGGTACGAACGTTGTTGGTGGTGTAACCCCAGGCAAAGGTGGCCAAACACATTTGGATAGACCTGTATTTAACACTGTAAAAGATGCGGTTGATAAAGCTGGCGCCAATGTATCTATTATTTTTGTACCTCCTCCCTTCGCAGCCGATGCCATTATGGAAGCTGCAGAAGCAGGCATTAAAGTAATCGTATGTATTACAGAAGGTATCCCAACAAAGGATATGATCGCTGTAAAATCTTATATCACTGGCAGAGACTGCCGTTTAATCGGTCCTAACTGTCCAGGTATCATCACTGCCGACGAAGCTAAAATTGGTATTATGCCAGGTTTCATCTTCAAAAGAGGTACAGTAGGTGTGGTTTCAAAATCTGGAACCTTAACTTACGAAGCGGTAGACCAAGTAGTAAAAGCAGGTATGGGTATCACTACAGCTATCGGTATCGGTGGCGACCCTATTATCGGTACTACAACCAAACAAGCAGTTGAATTATTAATGAACGATCCAGAAACCGAAGGTATCATCATGATTGGTGAGATTGGTGGTGGCATGGAAGCTGAAGCTGCATTGTGGATCAAAGAAAACGGTACTAAACCAGTTGTTGGTTTCATTGCTGGCCAAACAGCGCCTCCGGGACGTAGAATGGGCCACGCTGGTGCAATTGTTGGCGGTGCCGATGATACAGCAGCAGCCAAAATGAAAATCATGGCCGAGTGCGGTATTACCGTAGTAGAAAGCCCTGCAGAAATTGGTGCGGCCATGGCTAACTTATTGAAGAAATAAGATCCGATTTATTCGGTTCAAATAAAAAAGCATTCTACATTGTAGGATGCTTTTGTTGTTTATAGCCATCATTGCAAACGTAATGATTTGACGCTTGAACTTTTCAACTTTCAACTTTCAACTTTCAACTTTCAACTTTTCAACTTTACAACCTTCAACCTAATAAGTGCAGTTGCAGTTTTAAGTAGCAATCCCAATCAGCTAATATCCTAATGAACTAATGACACCAATGAACCAATAGAATTATGACTTTCGCCTAACGACTCTCAACAAATAAAACAAAGCCGATTAATTATATTTGTATAAGGCTGTAAGTAAAAACCAAAAAACGCGACAAAGCGTATATAGTTTTGAAAACAACAGATAAAATGAGAGCAATGATCAATAAAACATTTATGGTGCTCAGCTTGTTGGTAATGACAAGTTTGGTGGCCTGCGCACAGCAGCAAGAAAAGAAAGCACCTTCAAAAACCACTAAAAAAATGGAATACAACAAATTAACCAAAGAAGAGGAAGATGTAATCGTACGTAAAGGAACTGAATATCCTGGTACAGGCAAATACGACAAGTTTTTCGAGAAAGGAACCTATACCTGCAAACGCTGCAATGCCGCTTTGTACAGATCTGATTCGAAGTTTGATGCACATTGTGGATGGCCGGCTTTTGACGATGAAATTAAAGGTGCCGTTAAACGTGTGGAAGATGCCGATGGACAACGTACAGAAATCATTTGTGCAAACTGTGGTGCCCACTTGGGCCACGTTTTTGTTGGCGAGGGCTTAACTGCAAAAAACACCCGTCACTGCGTAAATTCTATTTCAATGAATTTTGTGCCTGATAAAAAATAAATAGAAGAATCGTCATGCTGGACGCGATCCAGCATCTTTCTCGAGTATAATTCAAATGCCTGGCTAAAAGCCGGGCATTTGGTGTTTAAGGGTAAACTATTATGGGCATGCTAGTCTATGCGTTATATCAAGCCTTAGCAGAAGCTGTTGGTATGCTTAGAACCGACCTTGGCCTTTGCGACAGCACTAGTTTGCCCTTAGTACAGACTTTAAAGCAAAGGGCGCAGTCGGCGACTTTTCCTCCATTTTGGTCGCACAAAATGGAGTGCCAATGCCCGGCATGAGGGCAAGAAGGAATGTAGGGTGGTAAAAAGGTTTCTTTGTGTAGGATGTCAACAAAGAATGGAAAGCTGGGCATTTGTTGTTTAAGTTAAAATCTTATATGGATGATCTCCCGCTGGCGGATGAAAAAAGTGCGTGAAACGACCTAAATATGCGTAAGCTAAACGTATTTTGTATATTTGCCGTCCGCTTAACAAAAAGGTAATACACATTATCGTTTTTTGTAGCGTAAAGGAATGTATTTTGATCATGGCCGATTGAGGTTGGCCACAAACCAAAAACAATAGATGAAATATCATTTACAGCTGTTAGCGCTCCTCTGCTTTGCCTCTTTTGCCTTAAAAGCACAAGAAGTACCTGCCAAAGCGACCGATACGACCAAGCAGATTATATTGGCTACTTATTACGCCAAAAAATTCGAAGGACGCAAAACCACCAGTGGAGAAAGGTACCGCGGCAAGAAATTTACTGCTGCCCATCGTACCCTGCCCTTCGGCACCATTGTTAAAGTAAGAAACCTGGTTAGCGGCAAAACCATTGAGGTAAAAGTGAATGACCGTGGCCCCTTTAGCAAGAAGTTTTCTTTGGATATTTCGCAGGGAGCAGCCAAAGCCTTAGGCATTTACAAACTGGGTTATGCCCGTGTGGAAATTGCATATGTAATGCCTTAGCCAGCTACTCCAAAAAGGAGTGTTACGGCATGGTTTTTAAAATTATTAACACTCGTTTTAATTTACTAAGTCCTTAAAAAGAAATAATTAGCTTTTTTCTATGTCGTTTCTGACAAAAAACTGATGGAAATTTGCCTGTCTCCCAACAAGATGTTAACAACTTTGTGGCCTAAAAAAGGGGTCAACATTTATATTTGTTAAACAAAGTTCTTTAAAAAGAATCCACTCCGAATATTATTTAAGTACTTCATATTTAGTTGGTTAAAAAGCGCCAAAATCAAGTGTTTTTTAAAATTTTCCAGCTGGATGCGATTTGTCGGCGGTGGGTATTTGATAAGGCTTCTGGATAAGGAGGGCCACAAAATAGAAGAAGCGTTTAATAATGTAATTCTAAAAATGCTGGTCTGCAATTGATTGCTAACGTTAAAAATTGAGCTAATGGAGAAGGAACAAGAATTACTATTAAGGGAAAACAAAGATCGCTTTGTGCTGCTCCCAATTAAATACCCGGCAATTTGGGAAATGTACAAGAAGACCGAAGCTAGTTTTTGGACGGCTGAAGAAATCGACTTGTCTGATGACCAAAAACATTGGGATAATTTAAACAGCGGCGAGCGTCACTTCATTTCTCATATTCTAGCTTTCTTCTCGGCAAGTGATGGCATTGTGAACGAAAACCTGGCTGTAAACTTTATGAGCGAAGTGCAAATTCCAGAAGCACGTTGTTTTTATGGTTTCCAGATCATGATGGAAAACATCCATGCAGAAACCTACGCGCTGTTGATTGATACTTATATTAAAGATCCAGAAGAAAAAGACCGTTTGTTCCATGCCATAGATACCGTTCCTGCCGTTAAAAGAAAAGCAGAGTGGGCATTGCGCTGGATAGATAACGGAAACTTTGCCGAGCGTTTGGTGGCTTTTGCTGCGGTTGAAGGTATTTTCTTCAGCGGAAGCTTTTGCTCTATCTTCTGGTTAAAGAAACGTGGCTTAATGCCTGGACTGACGTTCAGCAATGAATTGATTTCGAGAGACGAAGGTTCCCACTGCGAGTTTGCCTGTTTATTGTACAGCATGTTGAGCAACAAGCTTTCTGAAAAGCAGGTGCACGATATCATCAAAGATGCAGTAGAGATCGAAAAAGAATTCATTACCGATGCCTTGCCGGTTGCATTGATCGGAATGAATGCCAAATTGATGAGCCAGTATATTGAGTTCGTGGCCGATAGATGGATCTCGGAATTGGGTTACAAGAAAATCTATAACTCAACCAATCCATTCGATTTTATGGAGATGATTTCGCTGCAAGGCAAGACCAACTTCTTCGAAAAAAGAGTAGGCGATTACCAAAAAAGCGGTGTATTGACCTCATCGGATAACAAAGCTTCGGCATTTTCGTTGGATGACGATTTTTAGTAAAGAGTTGAAAAACAAATAGCCAGGGTCTTGATACTTGATGCTCGCTACTTGATACTCAAAAATAATAAATTTTAAAACCTGGTGCCGCTATCGCAAGATACGCACCATTAATTAATGATAGGATGTTTGTAATAAAAAGAGATGGCCGCCAGGAAGCGGTAAAGTTTGATAAGATAACTGCTCGCATCGAGAAGTTGTGTTATGGTTTTAATGCAGAATTAGTAGACCCGATTGATGTTGCCAAGAAGGTAATCGAAGGGCTTTATGATGGTGTAACTACATCAGAATTAGATAATTTGGCGGCAGAAACGGCAGCATCTTTAACTACAAAGCATCCTGACTATGCTTTGTTGGCATCGCGTATTGCGGTATCTAACTTGCATAAAAACACCATCAAGTCGTTTTCTAAAACGATGGAGCTGTTGTACAACTATATCGACCCTAAAACAGATAAATCAGCTTCACTAATTGCTGATGATGTTTGGGAAGTGATTTCTAAAAACGCTGATATCTTAGATAGTACCATTATCTACGATAGAGATTTTGGTTTTGACTATTTTGGCTTTAAAACTTTAGAAAAATCCTATCTTCTAAAGGTAAACGGTCAGATTGTTGAACGCCCGCAACACCTGTTTATGCGTGTAGCCGTTGGTATCCACAAAGAAGATATCGAGAGCGCGATCAAAACCTATAACTTGATGAGCGAGCGTTGGTTTACACATGCTACGCCAACCTTGTTCAATGCTGCTACACCAAAGCCTCAAATGTCATCGTGCTTTTTGCTAACCATGCAAGACGATAGCATCGAAGGAATTTACGATACCTTGAAACAAACCGCTAAAATCTCTCAAAGTGCAGGTGGTATTGGTTTGAGCATCCACAATATCCGTGCAACTGGCGCTTACATTGGCGGTACAAATGGTACCAGCAACGGTATCGTACCAATGCTAAGGGTATTTAACGATACGGCTCGCTATGTAGATCAAGGCGGTGGCAAACGCAAAGGTGCCTTTGCTATTTATTTAGAGCCTTGGCATGCCGATGTTTTCGAATTCTTGGATTTACGCAAAAACCACGGTAAAGAAGAAATGCGTGCCCGCGATTTGTTCTATGCCCTTTGGATCTGCGATTTGTTTATGCAACGCGTAGAAGAGAATGGCGATTGGAGCTTGTTCTCTCCTGATGAGGCACCAGGCCTGGCCGATTGCCACAGCGAAGAGTTCAACAAATTGTACACCAAATACGAGTCGGAAGGAAGAGCACGTAAAGTAGTAAAAGCACAAGAATTGTGGTTCGCTATTTTAGATTCGCAGATTGAAACTGGTACGCCTTATCTATTGTATAAAGATGCCGCCAACAGCAAATCGAACCAACAAAACTTGGGAACGATCAAAAGCTCTAACTTGTGTACCGAAATTATCGAATATACTTCTAAAGACGAGGTAGCCGTTTGTAACTTGGCTTCATTGGCTTTGCCTAGATATGTAATTAACGGCGAGTTTGACCATCAGAAATTGTATGATGTAACTTACCAAACCACCTTGAACCTGAACAAGATTATAGATCATAACTATTATCCTGTTAAAGAGGCAGAAAACTCGAACTTGCGTCATCGTCCGGTTGGTTTAGGTGTACAAGGTTTGGCCGATGCTTTTATCTTGATGCGTTATCCTTTTGAGAGCGATGCCGCAAAAGAATTGAACAAAGATATTTTCGAAACCATTTATTTCGCTGCCATGACTGCTTCTGCTGATTTGGCCGAGAAACATGGTGCATACAAATCCTTTAAAGGTTCACCATTGTCAAAAGGTAAATTCCAATTCGATTTATGGGGTGTAACTCCAAGCAGCAATCGCTGGGATTGGGATAAATTGCGCAAGCGCGTAGTGAAAACCGGCGTATACAATTCTTTATTGGTAGCACCAATGCCAACTGCTTCTACTTCGCAGATTTTGGGCAACAACGAATGTTTTGAACCTTATACTTCTAACATTTATACCAGAAGGGTATTAAGTGGCGAGTTTGTGGTAGTGAACAAACACTTGTTAAAAGACTTGGTTGCTTTAGGCTTGTGGACACCAGCCATGAAAGACAGGATTATCTTGGCCAATGGTTCGATCCAAGACATTGCAGAAATCCCAGATTACATCAAAGAACTGTACAAAACAGTTTGGGAGATCAAGATGCGTAACATCATCGATATGGCAGCCGATAGGGGAGCCTATATCTGCCAATCACAATCGTTGAACTTGTTTATCAATGCGCCAAATACTTCAAAACTAACTTCAATGCACTTCTATGCTTGGAAAAAAGGATTGAAAACCGGTATGTACTACCTGCGTACACAAGCCGCTTCGCAAGCAGTGAAGTTTACGGTAGAGAACCAAGGCGGAAAAGCAATCGAAGCGGTAATTCCAGATGTGATTTCGCAAGATCAGGTTGCGGAAGAAATTACCGACGGACCAGTTTGCTCGATGGAAGACGGTTGCATCAGCTGTTCAGGCTAGTCGCAGCGAGTTGCTCCTGAACGAGACTTTTAATAGGATTTAAAAACCCCTCCAAATAGAATAAGCCCGGTACAAATTGTATCGGGCTTTTGTTTTTTATCTTATCGCTGATTTTCAGGAATCGCAATCCATTCTGTGTAGTGTGTTTTGCCTAGAAAGGTAGCGGCTTCCGGTACTAGTGTATCAGCATTTAATAATGCTCCCGAGTACGGAGCTTGGGCGTCAGAAATTACCTCATCGGTTTTATGGGTGGCCTGCAGGTACTGCTTTATCCAAACGGCCATGTCATATTTTTCAGGGCCGCCAATTTCAAGGATTTGACCAGCAGGTTTTTCTAATGCCGTTTTGGCCATAAAAGCGGCCACATCCTTACTCGCAATAGGCTGAATGTTGGCCGCTGGCAATACTATTTTTCCATCAGCCATGCTCATCTGAACAATGCTTCCTGCAAATTCAAAAAACTGCGTAGCATGAACAATGGTATAGGGAATACCTGAAGCCTTGATCAAATCTTCCTGTACTTGTTTTGCACGGAAATAACCGCTGGCCTGTAGTTTTTGGGTACCCACTACCGACAAGGCGATGAGGTGCTGTACACCAGCTGCCTTTGCTGCGGGCAAAAGGTTCTCGTTGGCGGTTTTAAAAAAGTTCATTACTTGATTGTCTTCAAAGGAGGGCGAGTTGGATACATCTACCACTACCTGCGCGCCTTGAAGCACTTCTTTTAAACCTTCGCCAGTAAGCGTATTTACCCCTTTGTTAGGCGAGGCGGCAATTACCTCATGACCGCTGTTTTGTAATTGATTTACGATTTGGCTTCCGATAAGGCCGGTGCCACCGATAATAACTATTTTCATCGTCTGTACTGTTTTAATGATTAATGATCATACAAAGATGGCCAATACGTTTTCTGAAAAACTTAAACTAGTTTAAGAAGCGAAGCGTCTGGCAGGCTAAAAGATAAACGGTGTAAAAAGCAATGTTAAAGTAAGGTTTTGGGCGAAAGTTCAAAACCTTGTTTTTTGTCCTTATTTTTGTGTCGAACAATTAAACGCTTTACGCTAATCGCCAACCATGTCATACGCACCACATAGCAAACACGAAATCATTCCCTGCGAAAGGTGCGGAACGGCTATCGAGTGCAAAGCCAATGCCTATACCAAATGCCAATGCAGTGCAGTACAGCTCACCATCAACGAGGTACAGCACATCAGCGAACTGTACGACGGCTGTTTATGTGCCAAATGCCTTTTCGAACTGCAGCAAGAATACCGAGAAAGTATTTTGTAGGAACTTAAGATTCATTGACCAGTATTTTGCCAAATGTTAAAATATCCTAAATAGTTGCAAGTAGAAAACTATATTTATAGTTTAGAGATAACCAATCAATTCAACCATGAAAAATTATCTCTTATTAATTGGCTTGTGGCTTGCTTCGGCTACAGCCTTTGCCCAAGATGTTAAAGTAAAAGGCATCGTTAAAAACAGCACGGATAGTGTTATTGTATTCCGTAAAAATGGTTTTAATGCAATAACAAGGGTCAGAGATGGCCAGCGCTACAAAGCCAAACTAAACAGCAAAGGCGAATTTGAAATTACCTTGCCCGAAAAGGCCATCCAGGAATGGCTCATTGAACAGGGTGATAAGTTTGCCATCCTGAATCTGTGTAGTGGCCACGATCTCAACCTTGTGATTGATTTAACCCAAGAGCGTAGCAACAAGGTGTCGGCTATAGGACCGAATGCGGCAGAGGTTAATTTTTTAGGCTATCTCGATAAAAAACAGAGCGAAAAATACGGGTCATCGTTTTACCAAACAGTAAGCACTTTAAATCCTGAAGAGGCATTAAAAATGCGCAAAGAAAGGGCTGAATTCCAATTGGCTGTGATGGAAGATTACCATAGACAAAATAAGTTGGGCGATGAATATTACAAATGGCTCAAAACATTATACAAGTACGAACCTTACGAAAGAACCTTGGTAGAACATTTAAGCTCAAACAATTTAAGGGAAGATCCTAAATATATTGCCTTGTTAACTACAAATGGCTTTAACGATGATTATGCAGCCAAAAACTCAAACGAGTACAACGACCTGGCCAATTATTATATGCATTTTAAAATCAATGGTTCCAAATATCCATTAAAAATTGCTGATTTCTTTGAGTTTGGTACGAAAGACAACCTAAGCGGCTTAACCAAACAAGTATTCTTAACCCGGCAAATGGTGCCCTTTACTAAAGGAAAAGACAGTATGTACAATGCCATGCTTCAAAAATTTAAAGCATCGGTAAATGACAGGGAACTGTTGCAAATCATTGCCGACGAACGCAACGACTATTTAGCCAAAGTGGAAATAAGCAATCGTTCTAAAGAAAACATTAGCCAAAGCGCTTCTTTGAACGAAATCTTTCAAAAATATAAAGGCAAGGTAATCTACCTCGATTTTTGGGCCAGCTGGTGCGCGCCATGTAGGGGAGAGATGCCTAATGCAAGAGTGCTTAAAAACAAGCTGAAGGGCAAAGATGTAGTGTTTCTGTACTTTGGTTATCAGGATCAAAAAGAAAACTGGCTGGCTGCGCGCAAGGAATTGGATATTGAGGGAGAACACTACCTGCTCAGTCCACAGTTGATTAAAGAAGCCAATGACCTGTTTCAGATTACAGGTATTCCGCACTATGTAATTGTAGGGAAAGACGGTACGATTATAGATAAAAAGGCAACGAGGCCCCTCGAGGCTTTTGAACAGCTGTCGAAACTTGCTGAAGGAAAGTAGACTTATGCTGATTTTTTAAAACTTCACAAATGTTGCTTTGCTAAACCGGATTGCAGCGGCATCCTTTTGAGCAATGCGAAAAAGATACAGTGTAAAGCCGGACTTGCTTTGTACCACACACTGCTCTTGCTTTTCTAATTACGAAGGATTTTTTGAGCTTATGGACTTACGAAATTTGACAAACTTCGTAAGTCTTGCTGAATTAAAATCCCATCAGTATTCGGCCCAAGCCAAATCGATTTTTAGCCCATTTCCGCCTCGTTTAAATCGCGATCTGTTGAAATGCCAACTGCAGTTGGTTCTTTTGCGAAAATCATGCCTAGGGGCTATTTCAGGCCATAAAATCGATAAAAATATTTATTGAAATAACACGAAAAAGTGGTAACAAAGCCTAATGTTTGGCATCTATATTTCGCAAGATAAATGGTTTATCCTGTATCAAAAAAATAGAAAAACAAATATTATGGAAACGCTGATTTTAAGTTATTGGTGGGTTTTATTGGCATTGATTTGCCTTGTGATGTATAAATATATTTTAAGGTTCTTATTCGGGATGGTGATTGTGCCCGAAGACAGGATTGGGTTGATTACCAAAAAATTCGTGCTCTTTGGTTCACAAAAAGAATTGCCCGATGGGCGTATCATTGCCTTAAGGGGCGAAGCAGGTTTTCAGGGCAAAACCTTGGCGCCAGGACTTTACTTTGGGATGTGGTTTTGGCAGTACAGCGTAACCATGGAGCAGTTTACGGTGATCCCACAGGGAAAAATCGGACTGATCATGGCCAAAGACGGTACAGAAATCCCGACAGGGAACATCCTAGGCCAGCGTGTTGATAGCGACAACTTTCAAGATGCGGTAAAGTTTTTGGAAAATGGCGGTCAGCGAGGTAGGCAGGCCACCTATATCACTTCGGGTTCTTACCGGATCAACACCTTGTTGTTCCAGGTATCTATTACGGATATGATCCGGATACAAGAGAGCATGGTGGGTATTGTAACCACTTTAGATGGTTTGCCTATCGAAGCCAATCAGATCGCGGGTAAATGGGCAGAAGGACACAATAATTTTCAGGATTTTGATGCCTTCATCAAAAATGGCGGCAACAGAGGTTTGCAACCACAGGTGATATTGGCAGGTTCGTATAACCTTAATCCCTGGGCCATCCAATTGGAAGAAACTCCGATGACGGAAATCCCAATTGGCTATGTAGGCGTGGTAATTTCTTATATCGGACAAGAAGGCAACGACTTGACCGGTGCCGATTTTAAGCATGGCAATATTGTGGCCAAAGGCTCGAAAGGGGTTTGGCTAGAACCGCTTGGTCCGGGCAAATACCCAATTAACAAATATACGATGAAGGTAGAACTGGTTCCTACCACCAACTTGGTGCTCAATTGGGCAAGTGCAAGGAGCGAGGCGCATAACCTCGACAAAAACCTCTCTACCATTACCGTGCGTTCCAAAGACGGTTTCCCATTCAATTTAGATGTGGCACAAATTATTCATGTACCTACAACAGAAGCGCCTAAGGTAATTGCCCGCTTTGGCAACATGGTGAACCTGGTTTCGCAGGTTTTAGAGCCAACTATTGGTAACTATTTCCGCAACTCGGCTCAAGATAGCGATGTAATTGCCTTCTTGAGCACCCGTAAAGAACGTCAGGAATCTGCAAAAGACCATATCCGTAAAGTGTTGGATGAATACAACGTGAATGCAGTTGATACCTTGATTGGCGATATTGTGCCTCCAGAGTCGTTGATGAAAACCTTAACCGACCGTAAGATAGCCGAAGAGCAAAAGGTTACCTACGACACCCAAAAGCAGGCGCAGGAAACCCGCCAAGGGATGGAAAAGGAAACCGCTATTGCCGATATGCAAAAAGACATTGTAAAAGCGCAACAAAGCGTAGAAATTGCCGAGCGTACCGCAAGTGCAACGGTTAAAAAATCTGAAGGTGATGCTGCAGGCGTAAAGCTGGCCGTTGGTGCAGAAGCCGAGGCTACCAAAATGCGTGCGCATGCAGAGGCCGAAGCGACCAAAGCCAGGGCACAGGCAGATTCTGAGGCCATCAAATTAAGGGCATCGGCAGAGGCCGAAAAAATCTCTTTAACAGGTAGTGCCGAGGCGGGAAAAATATTGGCTGTAGGTAAGTCAACCGCCGAAGCCTATGAACTGGCTGTAAAAGCCTTGGGAGGAGAAAACTTTACTCGTTATAAAATTACCGAAGAACTCTCAAAAGGGCACATCAAGTTAATTCCTGATGTATTGATTGGTGGTGGCGCAAATACAGGCGGTTCGGCAATGGATGGACTTTTAGGATTGAAACTGATGGAAATGATGGATCCAGAAAAGGGGAAAGGGTTGGCCCTTGCAACAACAGAAGTTGTAGAGATCAAACAAAAACCCAAAAAAGAGTTGTAAGCCTTCTTTGATTACAGACATGCGAGGTTCTAAAAACCTCGCGTGTCTTTTTATTTAGCTTACGCATGTCTATTCACCGACTTTTCTTTCTAAACCGGATTGCAACGGCATCCTTTTGAGCAATGCGAAAAAGATACAGAGTAAAGCCGGACTTGCTTTGTGCTGGGCACTGCTCTTGCTTTTCTAATTATACCAAGGAATTTTTTAGCTTACAGACTGATGAAATTTAACAAACTTCGTAAGTCTTCTCCTTTCTAGCCTCCCAGCTTTTTTGTACCTTTGCCCCGTAATTTCGAATGGTCAGATTAAATGATTGAATGATTGAATTTTGAATGATTGGATGGGTAGTGTTTATTGCTCGTTTCTTCATTCTCTCATTTCTTCATTCTCTCATTCTTTAATTAAAAAAGATGAGCAAAGTAAAAGTTGGCTTGGTGCAGATGAGCTGTACCAAAGATAAACAGGAAAACCTGGACAAGGCAATTGTTAAAATTAGGGAAGCAGCTGCAAAAGGCGCCCAAATTGTTTGCTTGCAAGAGCTTTTTACCTCGCTTTATTTTTGCGATGTAGAAGACTATGACAATTTTGACTTGGCAGAAGCCATTCCAGGTCCTTCTACAGATGCTTTAGCGGTGATTGCTAAAGAATTGAATGTGGTGGTGATCGCTTCATTGTTTGAAAAACGTGCACAGGGCTTGTACCATAATACAACGGCTATTTTAGATGCCGACGGTACTTATTTGGGTAAATATCGCAAAATGCATATCCCTGACGATCCAGCTTATTACGAGAAATTCTATTTTACGCCAGGTGATTTAGGCTACAAGGTTTTTCAGACGAAATATGCCAAAATTGGTGTTTTGATCTGTTGGGACCAATGGTATCCGGAAGCTTCGCGTATTACTGCGTTAATGGGTGCCGATATCTTGTTTTATCCAACCGCAATTGGCTGGGCAACAGACCAAGACGAAGAAACCAACAAAGACCAGTACAATGCTTGGCAAACCATTCAGCGTTCGCATGCAGTGGCCAATGGCGTACCTGTAGTGAGCGTTAATCGCGTAGGTTTGGAACAAGATGGCGCCATGAAGTTTTGGGGCGGCAGTTTCGCTACCAATGCGCAGGGCAGAATTCTGTACCTGGGATCGCACGATGAGGAAGAGACAGAAGTGGTAGAATTGGATATGCAAGAAACCGATTTCTTCCGTAAGCACTGGCCTTTTTTAAGAGACAGAAGAATTGATTCGTACCAGCCGATTACCAAAAGATACATTGATGGGGACTAAGGGTTAGTCCGTTCTTGCTTTCATCCTGAGCTTGGAGAAGAATAATTGCGTTTCGACAAGCTCAACGTGACAACAATTTATATAAAATTTAAATATGTCTTCTGACTCTTCGACTTTCGAACTTCCGACCTCTGACTTTAACCATACGCCAAAAAAACAAGGTTATGCTTTCCCTGCCGAATGGGCCAAGCATGAGGCTACCTGGCTGAGCTGGCCACATAAGGAGGCTTCATGGCCAGGCAAGATCGAAACTATTTATGCGCCGTATTGCCAATTTATTAAGGCGGTTGCCAAAGGTGAAAAAGTGCGCATCAACGTAAGGGATGAGGAAATGAAAGCTTTTGCCATTGCCGAATTGCAAAAAGCGGAAGCCGATTTAAGCCAGATAGAGTTCTATTTTAACGAAAGCAATGATGCCTGGTGTCGCGATCATGGTCCGGCATTTGTAGTAAAAGGTAACGAAAAAGCGGTGGTTGATTGGGGCTACAATGCTTGGGGTGGTAAATATCCTCCTTATGATTTGGATGATGTAATCCCAACCAAAATTGCCAAGCATTTTAACCTGCCTTTATTTACGCCAGACATTGTAATGGAAGGTGGCTCGGTAGAGTTTAACGGTGCGGGAACGATTTTAACCAGCACTGCCTGTTTGTTGAACGAAAATAGAAATCCACACCTGAGCAAGGAGCAGATCGAAGAATACCTTAAAGAGTTTTACGGTGCCGAGCAGGTGCTTTGGGTAGGAGATGGCATTGTAGGCGACGATACCGATGGACATATTGACGATATTACACGCTTTGTGAACGAGGATACCGTGCTGACCGTTGTAGAGAGCAATCCATTGGATGAAAACTACCTATTGCTACACGAAAACCTACAAGCATTAAAAGGCATGAAATTGTTAGACGGGAGGCCATTGAACATTATCAAGTTGCCGATGCCATCGCCGGTGATTTATGAAGATACGCGCCTGCCTGCCTCTTATGCCAATTTTTACATCGCCAATGCAGCAGTCATTGTACCTACTTTTAGAGACGTGAACGATAAGCTGGCGCTAGAGATCATTCAAAAGGCATTTCCAGACAGAGAAGTAATCGGCATTGATTCTACTGATATTATTTGGGGATTGGGCAGTTTCCACTGCTTGAGCCAACAGGAGCCAGCTGTTTAATTAGTTGCCAGTTGTCGGTTTTCAGTTTTCAGTTGCCGGTTAACAGTTTCGGCTTGAACTCTTTATAGGATTTAATACCGATTTTGTTATCAAGTTCCTATTGAGGTTTGTCATCCTGAGCCTGTCGAAGGATAACCTAGAAAGCTCGTTTTTATAGCGGCAATCCTTATCTTTAGTTTGATGGCAATTATTCATAATTATTTTGTTTACATATTAGAATGCTCAGATAAAAGCTACTATACGGGCGTAACAAATGATTTAGAAGTTAGGCTACAGCAACATAATGAAGGTTATAGTGAAAAATCATATACTCATAATCGAAGACCAGTAATTCTAAAATACTATAGACGCTTTGATCAAATTGAACATGCAATAGAATTTGAGAAACAGGTTAAGGGTTGGAGCCGAAAGAAAAAGGAAGCCTTATTTAAAGAAGACTGGGAAGAAATTAAAAGATTATCAAACCTTAAAAAGAAATAATAACTTTGGTCTTCGACAAGCTCAGACTGACATAAAATTTAAAGAATGAAATTATTAGAAGGAAAAACAGCCCTGGTTACAGGCGCATCAAAAGGAATAGGCCGTAAGATAGCTGAAAAATTTGCAGAGCAAGGCGCCAATGTTGCCTTTACCTACTTGTCATCTGTAGAAAAAGGCGAAGCTTTGGAAAAAGAACTGCAAAGTTTTGGTACGAAAGTAAAAGGCTTTCGCTCGGATGCTTCAAAATTTGATGAGGCCGAAAAACTGATCAATGATATTGTAGCCGAATTTGGTACGATTGATATTGTAGTAAACAATGCCGGAATTACCAAAGATGGTTTGTTAATGCGCATGAGCGAAGAGAATTGGGATGATGTAATGAACGTAAACCTGAAATCGATCTTTAACGTAACTAAAGCCGCTTCTAAAGTAATGATGAAAGCCCGTAAAGGCGTATTTATCAATATGAGCTCGGTGGTAGGTGTAACCGGTAACGCAGGTCAGGCCAACTACGCGGCTTCTAAGGCAGGTATCATCGGTTTTACCAAGTCTATTGCCAAAGAGTTAGGTTCTCGTAACATTCGCGCCAACGTGGTTGCACCGGGCTTTATTCGTACCGAAATGACAGACGTATTAGATCCGAAGGTAGTTGAAGGTTGGGAAGCAGGAATCCCGCTTAAACGTGCCGGCGAAACCGAAGACATTGCCAACGTTTGTGTATTCTTGGCTTCGGATATGAGCGCTTATGTAACCGGACAGACCTTATCTGTTTGTGGCGGTATGCTTTAAGTCTAGATATTTACAATATAGAACGGGCTCGATTCTCTGAAGAATCGAGCCCGTTTGCTTATAAACCTTGTGTTGTGTATTCGCCGAAATAGATTACAAATTCATAGTGATCAGGCACATCCCGACCAACTCGAAGAATAACCTAGCCTTTGTTTTGTTTGGTGTAAGTATTGTACAATCCTTCCCAAAAAACCTTCTGTGTTGGATAGGCCTTCAAATAGCGATCGAGGTTTGCCTTGGTCATCTTAAAAGGCAATATACTTACCGGAATATCTTTTTGTCCGCCGTTGCGTGCCTCTACAGCCAAAACGTATACTTCTTTAATCTTTTCATCGGTTAGCGGAATACAGCCTACGGTTACGCAGTTGCCATGGATATAAATATCGCCACCTGGCTTGCGGTCTTTACCCGTTCTTGCCAAATCTGTTGCATTAGGGTAGTCAACGCCAAGCGATAAGTGGAAATTGCTCATAGGGTTAAATACATTGATCTTGTAAAAGCCCTCCGGTGTTTGGCCATCGCCTTCAATAACCTTCGGACCGAGCGTGCCCGAATGTGCGCAGAAGTCGTAGGTCCTAAAAAGCTGATAACTATTCTGGGAAGTTGTTTTAAGCCAAAGTTCCAACTTGCCTTCGGCCTTATAAGCCATGATCTTTAATTTAAAGCCGCCTTTAAAACCTGCTTTGGAGAGGTCTTGTTGCAAGGTAGCCCACTTTTGGTCATAAGCCTGCCTCACGCGTTCAAATTTAAGCTGGCTCTGTTTAAAACCCGTTTGGGCCGTCGCCGTAGTTGTCATGGCTAGTAAGAGTAAAAGTTTGATCAATGTTTTCATGCATTCGCGCTATTTCGCAAACAAATTACGTTGATTTTTTTAGAATTTTAGCATCTTTACGTTTAAAGCTATGGGCAATTTCTTTACTGTATCCTCTATTTTTACTTTTTTGGCCTGCCTAGTCTTGGGTTGCCTTTATGCTTGGCTCCTTTACGGCGCAAACAAAAACCTTACTGCCAAATTAAGGTATGCGCTGGCTGCGTTTAGGATTTTGACCATTACCATTTTGGCCTGGCTGCTTTTTGCCCCCTTGGTTAAGCGTATTTCTTATACACCCGAAAAGCCAATCATTGTTTTGGCACACGATAATTCCATTTCGGTTGACCAAGTGGAGCCTGCAGGCTTTAATAAACAACAATACCAAAACGACTTAAAAAAACTGGCCGATCAGCTTTCGAGCAAATACGAAGTAAAAACCTACAGTTTTAGCGATAGTGTTAAGGCAGGGATTGATTTCTCTGGACAGGGCAAGCTGAGCAATGCATCGGCATTGGTTAATCAGCTGAACGACGAACTGCTGAACCGCAACGTTGGTGCCATTATTATCGCTAGCGATGGTATTTTTAATCGTGGTGGCAATCCGCTTTACGAACTGAATAAGATCAAGGCGCCGGTATACACCATTGCCATGGGCGATACCATTCCGAAGCGCGATGTACTGATTGCCAATGTGAATTACAATAACCTGGTTTATTTAGATAACGAATTTACGCTTGACGTAGAAGTACAGGCCTATGCCAGCAAAGGCGAACAAACCCGGCTAACCGTAGCTGAAAACGGCAAGCAGGTAAAGGAACAAAATGTTGACATCGATGCGAACAGTTTTGTGAAAAATGTTCAGGTAAAGCTCAAAGCCAATAAAATAGGCATTCAGCGTTATACCCTTAATGTTTCGGCAGTAAAGAACGAAGCTACCTCGAAAAACAATAGCCAAACCATTTTTGTAGAGGTAATTGATGCCCGCCAAAAGGTATTGTTGGCCAGCGCTTCGCCACATCCGGATATGGCGGTATTGAAACAGGCTATAGAGCAGAACAAACATTATGAAGTAACCACGGTTTTGGCCGACGATCTGAATGGCATTGATATCCAGAAATATAACTTGGCCATTCTTTATCAATTGCCCGCCAATGGCAATACGGCAGCTGGTTTGATTGCTAAGCTTCAAGAGGCTCGTTTGCCAATTTGGTATATCGTGGGTGCACAAAGCAACCTGACGGCATTGAGCCAAGCGCAGAAGATCCTCAATCTAAATAGGGCAACAGGTTCTCTGCAGGAAATCTTCCCTTATTCGGATCCCAATTTTACTGCTTTCAACCTCGATGCGACGGCTTTGAAGCAACTTAACGATTACGATCCCTTGCAGGGGCCTTTTGCCAATATGGCCATCAATGGCAATTATACCGCCGTTTTAAACCAGCGAATTGGAAGGGTAAATACCCAAAATCCGCTTTTGTTTTTTGTGGATGATAATGGTAAAAAAACCGGATTTTTATTGGGAGAAGGCATTTGGAAGTGGAAACTGGAAGAAGCCAAAAATGAGCAGAGTCTGCCTTTGGTAAATGAATTGGTCGCCAAAACCATCCAATACCTATCTGTAAAAGATGATAAACGCAAATTTAAGGTATATACCAGCAAAAGTACTTTCGAAGAAAACGAAAATGTGCTCTTGAATGCGACATTGTACAATGAGGCCTATGAACCTGTAAATACACCAGATGTAAAAGTGCAACTCAAAAATGCCGAAGGCAAAGTGTTCAACTATACCTTTTCTAAGTTTGGTGCTGGCTATAATCTTAATGCAGGTACTTTGCCACAGGGCAATTATACCTACGTGGCTTCTACGGCCTTGGGCGATAAGAAATATACAGCTTCTGGCGCTTTCTATGTCAATGCGCTGATTGCCGAATACCAGCAAACCACAGCCAACCATCAGCTATTGTACACCATGGCACAGCAGAGCAACGGCAAGCTGTACCAGCCGGCAAATTTGTTGCAGATAGCCGATGAACTAGAGAAAAGCGGACAAGTGAAAACCATCAGCTATGAAGACCGCAAATATGAAGAGCTGATTAGCCTGAAATGGATCTTCGTTTTGATTATATTAGTACTCACTACAGAATGGTTTTTAAGGAAACGTAACGGCGAAGTCTAATGGAATTGAGCAGCACCTATATCATTGAAACCTTAGGGACGGTTTCTTTTGCCATTTCGGGTACTTTTGCAGCCATGCAAAAGCGACTTGATCCCTTTGGGGTGCTTATTATTGCTTTCGTCACCTCAATTGGTGGTGGTACCGTTCGCGATTTGCTCTTAGGCGATACTCCAGTAGCCTGGATGCGAAACGTAAACTACTGTCTGCTCATTTTGGTCACTTCTATGGCGACCATTTTCTTCAAAACACACATCAAAAAGTTCAAGGTAACGTTGTTTCTGTTCGATTCTTTGGGTTTGGGCCTTTTTACCATGGTAGGGGTGCAAAAAGGAATAGTGTTTGGATTAAGTCCGGGTATTTGTGTGGCCTTGGGCACCATTACGGGTTGTTTTGGCGGTATTATCAGAGATACCTTGCTCAATACCATTCCGCTTATCTTTAGAAAAGAGATTTATGCCACAGCCTGTATTTTGGGTGGCGTGCTTTACTTCGCCCTGCTTTATTTTAACCTCAAGGCAGATGTAGCGAAAATCATTGTAATTGCTTTTATTTTCGCCCTAAGGATCGTTGTAGTGCGCTATAAACTGACCTTGCCTAAGTTCGGCTATTAGGGATATAGGTATTGTTCCAATGCGCCTTTTTGGTTAGCCTCATTCAGTTGCCATAAGGCTGCGGGCCAACTTTTTTTATTAGCCTGTTGGTTGAGATAGGGGAGCAAAATTTTCATGCTGCCCAATACAATTGTTTTTTGGTCTTTTGCTTCTTTGTTTTCGAGCATAAATTTGGTCATGCTGGCCATGTACATCAAGGTGAGGTCAGAATCGGTATTAAAGAAATCAGTTTCCTTTTCTTCGAGGTAAAAAGTATAATCTGGCGTACCGTTCATCCAATCGATCAAAAAACGGCCAGCCTCAATCCTCGATTTGTTCTTTTTATCGATAGGCGTTTGAAACAGGTAGTCGATCACCTTAAGGGCTACAGGTTCTGTATTTTTGAAATGTGCCTTTTTGTTAAGCTTAATGTGCTTGAGGTTGGGCAGGTCTTGCGCATAGGAGTAGCTCATGCAGGCCAGCAGTAAAAACAAAAATAGGCTTACTTTCTTCATCATACTTTAGCAGGATCGCAAATATTCCCTTTATAGCGAAGATAAGGCATTAGATTGAAAATATTAAATCTTTTGTTGTCCTGCGCAACCTCGGGCGCCAGACTAATGATTGCTGATTTTTGGGCCTAATCTTTCTTCTCGTTGCTTCGCACAATCACAAAAACATCTTCATTGTCTTTTTTCATGAAGTATTTTTCGCGGGCAAATTTTTCGGCGGTGCTCAGGTTGCTGTCGAGCTCTTTCAGGTCTTTTTTAACCGTGGCGGTTTCTTTGACATAGAAATCTTTTTCCTGCTGCAACTTGTTTACTTCTGTGCGGTATTCGTATTGCGCCAAGATATCATTCTTATCAAAGAACAACATCCAAGCTGCAAAAGCAACAATGGACAGAAAATATTTATTGCGCAAAAGCTCTATTAATTTCTTCATATCAAAATCCTTTGTAAATATAGGATTAAAAAAACATCCGAAGATTTAAAAACATTAACGGTTTTACAAATGCATTTATCCACTTGTTAACAGTTACCGGTTGGCAGTTATCAGTTTTCAGTTAACAGTTCTCAGTTACCAGTTTAGCGATATAGCAATTCGTACAATCACCCTAAAACATTCCGACTTTACAACAATGACGAGAATTTCGTAGCTTGCAGTACATTTATCACATCCTCTATTTATGAAACTGTCTATCAAATCTATTTTAATAGCCACTGCTTTGTGCTTTGGTGTTGCAACCAGTTCTGCACAAGATTTCAATTCGGTTAAGGCCATTGCCCAAAGGAGGGTTCCTTGGCTGGCTGCCCATCTCCAGTTTTCGAGCATCAAATCTAATGACGGAAACGAAGTTTTTAAATTAAGGAGCAATGGCAAAAAGGTTATAATTGCTGCCTCGAGCGTTAGTGCAGCCTCACAGGGATTGGGCTGGTACCTTAAATATTATTGCCATAGAAGCCTAAGCCATATGGGCGACAACCTATCGCCCCTCAAAGAACCGCCGGCTATTAAGGGAGAGGTAAGCATTGTTTCTCCCTATCAGTTCCGTTATGCCTTAAACTATTGTACCATCAGCTATTCGATGAGTTTTTATACTTGGGCCGATTGGGAGAAAGAACTCGACTGGATGGCGCTAAACGGCGTCAATTTAATGCTTGCCCCAGTAGGCATGGAAGCCGTTTGGCAAAATACATTGCAGAAAATCGGCTATACACAGGCAGAAGCACTGCAATTTATACCTGGCCCTGCTTTCTCGGCCTGGTGGCTCATGGGCAACCTCGAAGGTTGGGGCGGGCCAGTTTCACAGCAACACATCGATAAGCAGGCTAAGTTGCAACAGCATATTTTAAAACGTATGGCCGAGCTAGGCATAGAACCTGTAATGCATGGCTTTTACGGAATGGTGCCTACAACACTGAAAGAGAAACTCAAAGTTGACGTTGTTCCCCAAAATAAATGGGTGGGCGGATTTGTACGTCCAGATTTTCTAAAACCTAGCGATCCTTGGTTCGATAAACTGGCAACGATCTATTATGATGAAATGAAAAAGCTTTACGGAAAGGATTTACATTTTTTCGGTGGCGATCCTTTTCATGAAGGTGGCTCGAGTGCCGGATTGGATGTGAGCGATGCCGCAAGAAAAATTCAACAAGATATGCAAGCCAGCTTCCCTCAAAGCACTTGGGTGTTGCAGGGCTGGGGAGGCAATCCCTCAACCAAGCTGTTAGAAGGACTAGATCAGCAAAAAGCCTTAATCATAGAGTTGTTTGGAGAAAATACAAGCAATTACGAAAAGACGAAAGCCTATCAGGGAACGCCTTTCATTTGGAGCAATGTGAGCAATTTTGGAGAAAAGAATGGTATTTATGGTCGCTTGGAGCGTTTTGCTACCGAAGTTGATAAAGCAAGGAAGGGAGAATACAGGAGGTTTTTAAAAGGTATAGGCATTATTCCAGAGGGGATCAACAACAATCCGGTAGCTTACGACCTGATGCTGGAATTGGGCTGGCATAATGAAAAATTAGAGGTAGGCAAGTGGTTGGCCACTTATCAGCAATACCGTTATGGCAAAACAGACGCGAAAGTTTCAAAAGCTTGGCAGCAATTGCTGGCAACGGCCTACAATAGTCCAACCGTTTATCAGGAAGGCCCATCAGAGTCTCTTTTGTGCGCGAGGCCAGCTTTGGGAATTAAAACGGTGTCCTCTTGGGGAACTGTGGTTCGCAATTATGATACTTTGGCTTTTAAAGAAGCTGTTCGCTCCTTTAATCAGGCTAAAGCAAACTTTAAAGGCATTGAAACGTATCAAATTGACAGGCTGGATTTTGTAAGGCAGGTTTTATCTAATCGGTCGCTAGCAGTTTATCACCAGCTTACTGATGCCATCCAGCAGAAAAATACCACTCGGTTCAAACAAACGAGTCAGCAATTTCTACAGCTTATTTTGCAACAGGATTCTTTATTGGGCAACCATCAATTGTTTACCGTAAAAAGATGGTTGGATCAGGCTATCGCAATGGCTGGTAACGATGTCTCAGAAAGGAAAAATGCCTTGAAGAATGCCAAAGCTCAAATTACCTATTGGGGAGGTGATTATCCCAAAACAGATTTGCGCGATTACGCCCACAAAGAATGGAATGGTTTGCTCGGTTCTCTGTACTTGGAACGGTGGAAGAAATTTATGGAAGAGCAACTCGCATTGTTGGAAGGGAAGGAGGTCGTTGCTCCAGATTATTTCAACATGGAAAAGCAATGGTCTGAAAGAGCTGAGCTATACGCTCCGAAGAAGCTTTCGGAGAAAAAACTGGATGAACTGATTGCCAGAATCCTAAAATAAAGAAACAAAAAAAACGCCCAATAAATATTTATCGGGCGTTTTTTATATAGCTCTATTGTGCTTATTTTTTTAAGAATTTGAAGTCTTTGCCGATGAAACGAGCAGCAGATCCCAATTCTTCCTCAATACGTAGCAATTGGTTGTATTTTGCGATCCTATCAGAGCGTGAAGCAGAACCGGTTTTGATTTGGCCACAGTTTAATGCAACTGCTAAATCTGCAATGGTCACATCTTCGGTCTCGCCACTACGGTGACTCATTACTGAGGTATAGCCACTGTTTTGTGCCAAGCTTACTGCATTGATGGTTTCGGTTAAAGAACCAATTTGGTTTACTTTTACCAAAATTGAGTTAGCTGTGTGAGTATCAATACCTTTTTGTAGACGTTTAACATTGGTTACGAACAAGTCGTCACCTACCAATTGAACCCTATCGCCAATTTTTTCGGTCAATAGTTTCCAGCCGTCCCAATCGTTTTCGTCCATACCATCTTCAATAGAAATGATCGGATATTTAGTAGCCAATTGAGCTAGGTATTCTGCTTGTTCTGCGCTAGTACGGATAGCACCTTTATCACCTTCGAACTTGGTATAATCGTATTTTCCATCTTTGTAGAATTCAGAAGCTGCACAGTCAAAAGCCAAGAAAATATCAACACCTGGTTTGTAACCTGCTTTTTCGATCGCTTTCAATACAGTTTCCACTGCATCTTCGGTGCCATCGAAAGTAGGAGCGAAGCCACCTTCATCACCCACTGCTGTAGATAGACCTCTATCGTGCAAAATTGCTTTGAGGTTATGGAATACTTCGGTTCCCCAACGCAAAGCCTCAGAGAATGATGATGCGCCAACTGGCATGATCATAAATTCCTGGAAAGCGATAGGCGCATCAGAGTGCGAACCGCCGTTGATGATGTTCATCATTGGTATAGGTAGCGTATTGGCATTAACACCACCAATGTAGCGATACAAAGGTTGTCTGCTTTCTTGAGCAGCCGCTTTAGCTACAGCCAAAGAAACGCCAAGAATTGCATTTGCACCTAAATTTCCTTTGTTTTCAGTGCCATCTAGGTCAATCATCAACTGATCGATCAGGTTTTGTTCAAAAACATCAACACCTTGTAAGGCTTTGGCAATTTTAGTATTTACGTTCTCAACAGCCTTCAATACGCCTTTGCCCATGTAGGTTTTCTTATCGCCATCACGAAGTTCAACAGCTTCGTATTGGCCGGTGCTAGCTCCAGACGGAACTGCTGCACGACCCATTTGGCCATTTTCTGTAATTACTTCAACTTCAATTGTCGGATTTCCTCTCGAATCGAGGATCTGCCTTGCATGGACATCAATTATTAAACTCATTTTATTTTTGATTTGATTAAAAAATGCCCTTAGTGTAAAACATACAATTAGGTAGGGCGTATCCAAAGTTAAAATAATTTTTAAACTATCAGAATGTATCCGTTTATTTTTTAGCTGATTTGTGCTTATTTGTTTGAAAATGAGTTTTTTGGATGCGGAAAACTGTCTCAATAAAAAAGCCAACAATTGTGCAAACAATCCTTGGCCTCATTGAGAAACTGTTTAAAAATGACATAAAAATCTATGGTTTATAAGGTGGGTGGGATACCCATCTAGCGAGTGCTAGTGGGCGGTGGGAACACCGCCCATTTGATAGCTCATAGAAATTTAAACTATTTATGATAATAACTTTACACTCTTGTTGATGTTCTTCACTCACAAGCAAAGAAGATTTGATCATGTTCGTTGGTGAAGAACGCTAACGATAGCAATCTAAAAAAAGAAGCTGATTTAGTCCATTTTTGCTTTGGCTTCCATCCAATAAACTAATTCCTTGATAAAGATACTGGCGCGCTTATCTGTACCTTCTTTATCGGCCGGCTCGCCATTTTCGTTAAAGGTTTTATCTATGGTAGGCACGGGGAACATAGCTGGCACGACCAAAGCGCCTATTTTCCATAAGCTGAATTGCAGCGAAGTAATGACCTGAGAACCTGCGAAAGCGCCTGCCGAAACGGTGGCGATGCCAATGGGTTTGCGCTTCCACTCTGCATATAAAAGATCAATTACGTTTTTTAAGCTGGCGGGATAGCCTCCATTGTACTCTGGAGTTACGATGATCATGCCTTCTGCTTCGCTAACCTGTTTGGCAAAGCTCAGCATCGCCTCAGAAGGATCGGAAATAAAACGTAAACGTTCTTCAAAAATGGGGAAATTATACTCGTTGAGGTCGATAAGGTTAACTTCCGCTAACTGATGAGCTTCCAAGTAATTCTTAAAATATAGGGCTACTCGGTGACTGCTTCGACCGTTTCTTACACTGGCAGAAAGAATGGATATTTTTTTCATTCCCTAAGATAAGGGTTTGATGGAAGATGTAAAAGGGGAAATGGAAGATGGGGCAGTTTTGTCGGAGGTTGGTCGGGATGTGCCATCTCGACCCAAGTAAGGCTTTGTATTCAACATTAACCTATGAAAGCTTGTAAACGGATTGCAAATCCGTAGTTAGCAAAGTCGGGAAAGCATTTCCCGACTAACATATTGGCCTGTTGGTGAAGAACACCAACAAGGGCAATGAATTAATTTGTCATCCAGAACGCAGAGAAGGAGCTATTCTCGAGAAAGATTCCTCGTTGCACTCTGAATGAACCTGGCTAATGATTAATCAACCAATGAACTAATTTTTACTCCCACTTAAAGGTTTTCACTGCTACGGCGTAGATTCCGACACCCCAAATGAGCATGATCAAAATCTGGTGTTTTACGTCCCAAAGTCCAGCGCCTTCAAAGGCAACTTTTCGCATGGCATCGTTCAAATAGGTGAGTGGCAAAGCCCTACTGATCGGTTGCAGCCAACTTGGAAATGCGTCGATGGAAAAGAAAGTACCCGAAAGCAAGAATTGAGGCAGGGTGATGATATTGGAAATCGGCGGAATAGTGCTTTCGCTTTTGGCCAAACCTGAAACTACGAATCCAAAACCCATAAATATAACTACACCAATGAAGGAGAGGATCAGCATATTGAAGACTGTTAAAGCGCCATTGATGAGCGTAAAGTTAAAGGCAAAATGGCCAATCAGGATAATAAACAAGGCACCTAACAGAGCAAAGCCGATCCTAGCAATACCTTCGCCCAATACAATGCTCGAACGCCTAACCGGTGTAGCGAAGAAACGTTTGATCACCAAGTTTTGACGAAGACTGAAAAATACGAATGCCGTACCAAATACACCGGTACTCAATAGCGAGAAACCCAATTGTCCAGGCAGTATAAAATCGATGGTGCGATACAAACGGCCTTCTACCGTAGTTGCCCTGATCTCGGTTACCGTGGGCTTCATGTTTTGCGTATTCAGCTTGTAGGAAAGCTCGTTAAGGATCGAACGTAAAATATTGCCCTTGTCCATAGAAGCCGATGTATATTTGACATTGGTGATATACGCAGGTAAACCTTGCGGGTTTTTCTGTACGCTGATGAGCGCATCGTAATCGCCTTTTTCAAGTTTTTTATTGATGTCGTTGGCATCGTCATTGTTGGCCAGCCTAATGATATTGATGTTCTTCAATGCGCCAACAATTGGGTTTTGCAAATCGGAACCCGGGGCGATGGCCACATCCAATTTGGTGCCGCTTCCGCCTAAGAAACCGAAAATCAAAATAAAGATCAATGGAAACGCCAAGGTAAATACCACAGCAGATGGGCTACGCATAATCGACCTGAAACTGGCTTTGGCCAAGGCTAAGGTAGCTTTTGTATGATTGTATGTTTTTGACATTTTACGTTGTTAAAGTTGAAATGTTGTAAGGTTGAAACGTTATTGTTTAAATTGCTATATTGTTAACCACCTGTCCCTTGGGCACCCCTCCGCAGAAGGGAAATGGTTAATGATGTCTGGTTTTAGACTTTAAACTTTGTACTTTAAACTTGTACAAAGACTAATCTTCGCGCCACTCTTTTCCCGTTAGGTTAATGAATACGTCTTCTAGGTTGGCTTTTTTTACTTCTTTTTTGCGCTCAAAACCACTTGCAACCAGGTTGTCTATCAATTGGTCAGGCGTGTCGAGTGCGATGATCTGGCCGTTTTCTACAAAGGCAACGCGATCACACAGCTGTTCGGCTTCGTCCATATAGTGCGTGGTAATAACTACCGTAGTACCATTATTCCTGATTTCGGTAATCAAATCCCAAAGGTTTCTACGGGCTTGTGGATCGAGGCCAGTAGTTGGTTCGTCTAAAAAGATAATTTTAGGCGAATTGATAAGAGTAGTCGCAATGGAAAAGCGTTGTTTTTGTCCGCCAGATAAAGCTTTGTACTTGGCTTTGGCCTTATCTTGCAGGTTTACTTTTTCCAGCATTTCCATCGGCTTGATTTCTGCATCGTATAAGCCAGAAAAAAGCTCAAGCAGTTCTACCAGGTTGAGGTTGGGATAATAACCAGCTGCCTGTAGCTGTACGCCAATGATGCTTTTGATGGCATTTGGATCAGTATCTACCGAAAAACCATCCACCACTACCTCACCAGAAGTTTTTTTGCGCAGGGTTTCGATAATTTCCAGCGTAGTGGTCTTTCCGGCACCATTTGGACCTAACAAACCAAATATCTCGTTTTCGTAAACTTCAAAGCTCAGCCCTTTTACGGCCTTGAAATCGTCATAGTTTTTGACCAGGTCTTTTACGCTGATCATGACATTTTTATTTTCCACTGCTATTAATTTGTTTGGTTATCGTCTGGATTGTAGCGGTATCTGATACCTTCCATTCAATAAATGTAAGAAGCTTTAGATGAATTGAAAATGAATTTTATCCGAATGGTAGCAAAACGCCGACAAAATGACGTTTTTAACAGGTAAAGCCTCCTTTACTTCAGCCGAAACGAAGGTGGGGAGGCTTTATGATGCTTTAAATGCTATGTAAAAAGGGTATTACCAAGAAAGCTGGCCCTTTACCATTTGTACAAAATCATCGAACAAGTAGCGAGAATCGTGCGGACCAGGTGAAGATTCGGGGTGATATTGCACAGAGAATGCTTTCTTGTCTTTTACGCGGATACCTTCGATCGAATTGTCGTTCAGGTTCACGTGGGTGATTTCTACTTTATCCGATTTTTTAACTTCGTCTGGAATAACGCCGAAACCATGGTTCTGCGAAGTTACCTCACAATGGTTTTTGATAATATTTTTAACCGGATGGTTCAAGCCACGGTGGCCATTGAACATTTTCATCGTTCCAATGCCATTTGCTTCTGCCAACAACTGGTGGCCTAAACAAATGCCGAACATTGGTTTGTTGGCTTCTAAAATGGCTTTAACTGTTTCGATGGCATAAGGCATAGCCGCAGGATCGCCAGGGCCGTTAGAAATAAAGTAGCCGTTCGCACCCCATTTGTCCATTTCTTCGAAAGTGGTTTTTGCAGGGTAAACTTTTACGTAAATATCTCTATCGTCGAAATTGCGAAGAATGTTTTTCTTGATGCCAAGGTCTAAGGCCGCGATTTTGTAGGTAGCCTCAGGATTGCCATAGTAATAAGGCTCTTTGGTTGATACCTGTGAGGAAAGCTCCAAGCCATCCATTGAAGGTACGGCTTCCAGTCTTTTTTTCAGTTCCTGCAAATCGGTGATTTCAGAAGAAATAATGGCGTTCATCGCACCTTTATTGCGGATGTGGCGAACCAGTGCACGCGTGTCTACTTCAGAGATACCTACAATGTTTTCGTTTTGAAAATTGTCTTGGATAGATTCTGAAGCCTCTTTTCTGCTGTATAAAATGTTGTAGTTCTTGCAAACCAAGCCCGCTATTTTGATAGAACCAGATTCTATCTCGTCTCTGTGCATACCATAATTGCCGATGTGGGCATTGGTGGTTACCATAATCTGACCAAAATAAGAAGGATCTGTGAATACTTCCTGATAGCCGGTCATGCCCGTGTTAAAGCAGATCTCGCCAGTGGTGGTCCCGATTTTACCTGCCGCCTTGCCATAAAAAACGGTGCCATCGGCCAATAACAAAATTGCAGGTAACTTGGTGTAGTTAGTCATTTGAATTACAATAAGAATTAGTGGTGAAAAAAGATAAAAAAGAATGGATTTCTTTAACGGTTATGCCGTTTTTGAAGGAAGGCAAAGAAGTCTGACTGAATTCATTCATTTCAGGATACAAAGGTACAGTTTTCGCCAGCTTTTTTCAAGAGATTTTGTCAGTTTTTTGAGATATTTTATCCATTGGGTTTTTGCGGCTTTTTCGAGAGCTAGCTGCATAATGTAAGGATGGTGTGATATAACTCATAAAAAGCAATAAAAAAGAGATATCTCGGCTATAAAACCTAATTTTGTTTAACAAAACAAAAAACATGTCTGTAAACAAAGAAATTAAGCGCGTAACTACGCACATCTTGCAAGAGATGAAGCAACGTGGCGAGAAAATCGCAATGTTGACCGCTTACGATTATTCGATGGCTACCATTTTAGATGATGCTGGCCTGGATGTTTTATTGGTTGGAGATTCGGCTTCGAATGTAATGGCCGGACACGAAACGACCCTGCCTATTACCTTAGATCAGATGATTTATCATGCACAGAGCGTAGTGCGTGGTGCCAGTCGTTCTTTTGTAGTGGTCGATTTACCTTTTGGTTCTTATCAGGGCAATTCAAAAGAGGCCTTAAACTCGGCTATCCGGATTATGAAGGAATCAGGCGCACATGGCGTAAAGCTGGAAGGTGGGGCTGAAGTTGCCGAGTCGATACAAAGGATCATTACCGCAGGCATTCCCGTGATGGGCCATTTGGGACTTACCCCACAGTCGATCTATAAATTCGGTACTTATACCGTAAGGGCTAAGGATGAAGAGGAAGCGAATAAGTTGAAGACAGATATTTTGGCTTTGCAGGAAGCAGGCTGTTTTGCCGTAGTGCTCGAAAAAATTCCGGCAAAATTAGCAAAAGAAGTGACGAAAAGCCTGATCATTCCAACCATTGGCATTGGTGCTGGACCAGATTGCGATGGACAGGTATTAGTAATCAACGATATGATTGGATTGACCAAGGGCTTTAAGCCAAGGTTTTTGCGTCAATATGTGAATTTGTACGAGGGAATTAAAGATGCCGCACAAGCTTATATCAAAGATGTGAAAGCAGTTGATTTCCCGAACGAGAAGGAACAGTATTAACCCCAAAGCCCTAAAGTGGGTTTTAAACTTGGGAATAAAATAACTTAAATCATAATGCCCCTTTAGGGGTTTGGGGTATGCCAATAAACGAATCAGATATTTTATACGAAGACAACCATTTAATTGCCGTTAACAAACGTGCTGGCGATATTGTGCAGGTTGACGAAACCGGCGATGAGCCTTTGGACGAGCAGGTTAAAAAGTACATTGCCAAAAAGTACAATAAGCCTAATGGCGCTTTTTTAGGCGTGGTTCACCGTTTAGATCGGCCAGTAAGCGGAGTTATTCTGTTTGCCAAAACCAGTAAGGCACTCGAAAGGATGAATGCCGTTTTCAAGAACCGCGAAGTACGCAAAACCTATTTTGCCGTGGTACGCAACAAGCCTGCACGCCCCGAGGGTAATCTGGTTCATTGGTTGATTAAAAATCCACAGAAAAATTTGGTTACGGCTTACAATAAAGAAGTGCCAAATAGCCAGCGCTCCGAATTGGATTATAAATTATTGGCAGAAGTGGGTGGGTACTATCTTTTGCAGGTCAATCCATTAACTGGCCGCTCGCACCAGATCAGGGTACAATTGTCTACGATGGATTGTCCGATAGTTGGCGATAACAAATATGGCTATCCCCGTGGAAGCAGAAAAGGAAGCATCTGTCTGCATGCCAGAAAATTAGAGTTTATCCACCCTGTGCAGAAAGAACCTGTTTCTATCTTTGCCAAATTGCCGGTTGATGGTTTTTGGGAGAGATTCGAACAGTTTTAAACTCAGTCTTTCAGCTTCAGGTTTTTCCAGGTCTCTATGGCCCAATCTATATCAGCTGGTTCATCAAAGTAGAAAACCGCTTGCAGTACTTCATTGTCAATAAGGTTGAAGGTGTAGATGACATCATAGTTTTTATCCGCATCAGATTCTTTGATCTGGTAGCCCACTCTGGCAACACTATCATCAGAATAATCGAAAGTCTTAACCGTCTTGGCTATCGATTGATCCCGGGTTAATCCGACCTGCTCATAAAACTGCTTCAACTGCGGTTGTGATTGTCCCTCTTCGCGCCAAATATTCAATCTTACAGACTTATCACCCGTGGTATAAAGCAAAGAACCGCTTTCTTCAACATGGCGCTCAAATAAGTTATTGATGTCGATTGTCCAAGCCTCAGTGAGCTTGTGTTTGACCATGAAATCATCATTTAGCGGATAATCGCTCACCCTATACCAGTCTGAATGCTCAGTTTCGCGTTCATACACCGAACCCACGCCTTTGAGCAGTACCGGGGCTAAAGTAGGATCGATTTTTAACAGGGTAGAAGGATTACAAATGATAATGTTTTTCGGGTCGTCGGTATAAGCTTCGCTTTCAGATCCACAAAATATTCTCCAGCCACTGTCTTCTTTACGGGTGCTTTTTTCCCGATACATGAAACGAGGTTTGCTGTTCTCATCAAAGATCATTTTAGAAACCAATAATCCTCCTATAGGTGGGAAATTTTCAAAGTTTTTGTCCATAAAATAAAATATACCGGACTAAAATAATCATAAATTTTAATGGCAATCGGTTTTGTCAAAAATTATCGGCTGGCCAAATCGTAGGCTATCCAGATTTTTGAAGATCATTTTGCCGTCCTTTTCAACTACATCGCCAAAGCCTTCCAGCATCTGATCTCCTTTTTTTAAGAAAGCAACCTGTCTCACCGATTCCCTGCCCTCTGAACTGAAGGTATAATCGGCCACAAGGGTATCGCCACGCATTTCGCCTTTGATGATTCCTTTGTTGCTGTCTTTTTCGGCAAACCTGTAACTGAGCTCGCCGGTGGTTATTTTTCCACTGGTCATGAAACTCAGCTTGGCGGTATCCCTGTTTTTGATGTATTGAAAACAGTGCTGTGCCGTAGCACTTACTATATTCGTATCGAGGGTTGGGGTATCTGTTTCACCCTGTTCAGATTTGTTGCTCTGGCAGGCCGTGAATAGGGCAATTGCCGAAGTAAGCAAGACGATAAAATACTTTTTCATGATTGGAGTTGAATGATCAGCTTTTTTAACAAACCAGACCCACAGAATGTTTGTAAATAGAAAGCCCCACTCAAAGGCGGGGCTAACTAAATCAATCATATACAAATATGAAATCCTTTACCAAACATAAGTGCCTACTGCGCCTGCCGGCAGGGTAGTAGTTACGAGTTTGCCATTATGCTTGATGTTAAAAGTTTGTTCTGAATTGGCATTGTTGCAAACGATCAGTACTTTTTTGCCGTCTACGTTTTTAAATGCCACATTGGCTAAAGTGCCGTTTTGGGTAGACGCAATTCGGCTAGAACCTGGTCTTACAAATTTTGAGGCATGACCGATCACATAATAAGCTACATTTCTGCTTACGTCTGAGCCGCCAATCGTAAGCGCACCTAAACAGGTTGTACAACCTCCGTTTGGCGTGTGTGGATTGTAATTTGGATCTGCGGCTAGGTTCCATTCCAATACATTGCGGCTCCAGTTGCGGGTGGCACCAACAATCAAAGTTGAAACATGCCATTTAAGGTCGTTGCCGAAATTACCCGGACCACCAACCCATTGCTCGGTAAAATAGACGTGCTTATCAGGATATGCATTGTGTACATCGGTTAAGGCAGAAATGTTACCCCCATACAAGTGGAAGGCAGAACCGTCAACATAAGGATTGGCTTCTGTGTCGGCCAAAATAGTTAAAGGATAATCAGGACGATCGGCATTGTGATCATAAACAATGATTTTAGTGGCAAGGCCGGCAGTTCTAAAAGCAGGGCCTAAGGCCGATTTGATAAAAATAGCCTGGTCTTTAGCCTCCATGTACATGCTTGGCGTATTGCCCGGGTGCAAAGGCTCATTTTGGATGGTGATGGCATCAATGGTGATGCCCTGCGCCTTCATTGCTTGGATGTATTTTACAAAATAGGTAGCATATGACTGGTAATATTCGGGTTTTAAGCTTCCGCCTTTGTAGGCATTATTGGTTTTCATCCAGGTTGGAGCTGTCCAAGGCGAGCCCAGAATTTTGATGTTAGGATTGATAGCCAAGATTTTCTTCAGAATAGGCACTAAATCGGTCATTTCGGCTGAGATGGAAAAATTATCCTGGTTTACATCAGTTTGTCCGGCAGGTCTTTCATTGTAGGTAAATACATTCGCACTTAAATCAGAGGCGCCAATGCTTACGCGCAAATAACTTACACCTATGCCTCCGTCTTCGGCAGAAAACAATTCTTTAAGCAAGGCATCTTTGTTTGCAGCAGGCAGGTTGTTGATCAAGGTAGCGCTGCCCCCGGTTAGTGTATAGCCAAAGCCATCGATGCCTTGAAAAACTTGTGCATCATCTACTTCGATAGTAGTATTGGAATTGCTGGCAGTACTAAAGTTGAGCGCTACGTTCTGCTTTTCCAATAAAGCGGTCCTATCGCCTTTGGTTAGCCAAAAAGCCACATCACTGGCTACGGGATTGGTAGTTGGCGGTGGACCAGACGTATCTGTTTTAGGCGTTTTAGTGCCTTTTTTGCAGGCACATGAAATCAGTACAACAGTTAGGGTGGCAACGGCTAGGGATGAAAGTTTCTTGAAGTTCATAATTTAAGGAATATAGTTGAATTTGATTTTTTGATCGGCTAACTGGATAAGAAATTCGCCAGGTTCGGTTACTTTTTTAAGCTCAGCGTTTACATAGGCGATATCTTCAGGTTTGATGCTGAACTTTACGGTTTTGCTTTCTCCGGGTTGCAGTTCAATCTTGTCGAAGCCTCTTAAACGTTTAATATCTGGACTGATATCGCTGGCCAATAAATCGGAGATGAAAAGCAACACACTTTCTTTTCCGGCTACTTTGCCAGTATTGCTTACGTTTACGCTAATGGTTAAGGTCTGTCCTTTTTTAAGCGTTGCACTGCTTAGTTTTAAGCCATCGTATTTGAATGTGGTATAGCTCAAGCCGTGGCCAAATACGTATTGCGGATTGTAATCGGCATCGTAGTTATAAACCCCTTCTGTAGTTTCCCTTGCTTCTGAGGGTTTATGATAGTAGGTAAATAAGGCGTTCGGGAATTGCGGATAGGTGTAAGGCAGTCTGCCCGATGGGTTCACATCGCCGTAAAGGATATCCGCCAATGCATCCCCACCAAAATTGCCAGGTAAATAGGTTTGCACAATGGCGCTCATCTTTTTCTCGAATCTGCTGATGATGCGTGGCCTGCCTTCGTTCAATACCAGAATAACGGTTTTACCTGTCGAGGTCAGTTTTTGCGCCAGTTCTGTTTGCAGGTCTGAGAGGTATAAATCGCTCAAATTGCCAGGAGTTTCGGTATAAGAGTTTTCGCCTAGGCAAAGTACAATGGCATCTGCATTTTTGGCGGCCGAAATTGCTTCGTCCATCTTATCGGCATATTCTTCAAAATACTTGCCGTCCATTTTGTAGCTCACCCCTGGAACATAAGTTACATTGGCTTTGCCGATCTTGTTTTGGAGGGCTTCTAAAATGGTGTGGTACTGGCCGGCAAAGTCTTCTACCTTTTCGCCTTGCCAAGAGTAAGTCCAGGCACCGTTTAAGGTTCTCATCGAATTGGCATTTGGGCCAACCAATAAGATTTTCGACGATTTGTTTAATGGCAATGCATTATTGTTGTTCTTTAGCAAGGTAATTGATTCTGCTGCGGTGTTTTGGGCCGCCTGTTCAAACTCCTTGCTTCCAAATTTTGGATAGTCTTTGATGTTTGTGGTTGGCTTGTTGAATAGATCCAGCTCATATTTTACACGTAAAATCCTTCTTACGGCATCGTCAATGCGGGCTTGCTTTACTTTTCCTTCTTTTACCAAAGCAATTAAGTCGTCGCAGAAAGGCTCATAGTTGTAAGCAATCATCGACATGTCTATGCCTGCATTTATAGCAATCATTACCGCTTCTTTGTTGTCTTTGGCAATGTGGTCTCTTTTGTAAAGGTTTTCGATATCGCCCCAATCGGTAACCACTAAACCCTGAAAGCCCAATTCTTCTTTTAAAAGTTTGGTTAATATTTTATAGCTCGAATGTACCGGGACTCCGTTGATGAGGCCCGAATTGATCATGATGGTTTTAGCTCCGGCGTCTATGGCAGCCTTGAACGGAGGCAAATGATATTCCCTTAAAGCCTGATCTGAAATAATTGCTGGCGTTCTGTCTTTTCCAGAAATAGGAACCTGATAGCCCAAAAAGTGTTTGATCGAGGCCGCTACCTTAAATGGATTGCCAATATTATTATCGGTGCCTTGGTAGCCATAAATCATTTGTTTGCCCAGTTCGGAGATGAGGTACGGATCTTCTCCAAAGCTTTCCCACTGACGAGGAAAACGAGGATCGGCACCCAAATCCAATAGGGGAGAAAATGCCCATGGAATAGAACTGGCCCTGGTTTCATAGGCCGTAATTTCGGCACCTTTTAAAACAAGTGCCCTGTTAAAAGTGGCAGCTTGGCCAATTTGTTGCGGAAACATGGTTGCCCCAGCGGTATAGGTTTCGCCGTGGATGGCATCAATGCCATAAAGAACAGGAATGGCATTCTTGGTTTTCATGGCCACCTGCTGTATTTTGCTGATCACCTCCAACCAATGTTGCGGTGTTCTGGCTCTATTGTTAGAAGCGTTGAGTACAGATCCAAGTTTGTATTGTACCAATGCTTTTTCCATGGCTTTTTCATCGAGGCTAAAAGGTTCGTCGCTGGTGTAGCGATCTTTTCCTTTGCCAATTACATCTAAAGTAATTTGAGCCATTTGGCCAACTTTTTCTTCTAATGTCATTTTGGCCAAAAGTGCATTTACCTTTTGGTCGATAGGAGAGGGTTTAGGTTTTTGCTGTGCCGAAATTTGCACGCAGATTAAAGTAAGCAGTAGCGAAATGCTAAAGTTTTTTAGGTTCATATGTGTGTATTTGGAATGATTTGGAGCTCTAAAATAGGAGGAATATCGATTTAAACTAGCCCTTGGCTATGGTTGCTTTTGGACATTTGGAGCTTGGAAAAACTGAGGCCAAAACATTAATACGCTTTATTCACAAGCTATTTTTGACTATTTATTTGGTTGGCTGATCAAAAATCAAATTTTGTGCTAAGCCATGGATTTATTTTTGATACGCTTCGGTACCAAAGCTTTGTTGTGTAAAAATGCAGGGATAAAAATGAATTATTTTTTACCCCTGCAGGTATTTTTATTTCACATTAGGATTTCTGTCGATTTCTGCCTGCGGAATTGGGAAGTAAAGCTTAGCTGGAGTTACGTTGTAATTCAAGTTTATGCCACTACCGGTTTTTTGTGCATTCATTACCGTAATGGCACGATTGGTACGTAATAAATCGAACCAGCGGTGGCCTTCAAAAGCCAATTCCAACCGGCGTTCTTTCTCAATGGCCAAACGCATGCTTGCCTGGTCTGCTGCCGGAGTACCGCCCAAACTTACACGGTTCCTAATCTGGTCGACAATGGTTTTCGAAGAAGTCCAGCCAGATGCCGATGCTTCGTTCTGTGCCTCAGCTTTGAGCAATAAGATATCTGCCAACCTGATGATATAGCTATCGCTTTTATCATCGGCCCTGTATTTGTTGATGTACGGATAATTGGCTTTGCTCCAATAATCGTCGCTCCATCCTTCTGATGAGGCATTGTTGAATTTAATGCTCGAGTTTTTGCGAATGATATCACCTTCGTCATCAAAAGCTTTAACCAGATCGTTGGTTGGTGTACAGAATCTTTTCCAACCGGTACCTACAATAACGCTTGGCATCCAGTTGCCATGCAGGCCACCCCAACCATCGTATTGCATTTCCCAAATGGCTTCGCTGTTGTTTTTGTTGTTCGAATCGAATAAGCCATCGTAATTGCCAAACAGAGAATAGCCACTGGCAATGGTTGCATCGCAATACTGAAGCACCTTGGTCCAGTCTGGAGTAGGTTTTGAAGCATAAACTTTTGCCAGAAGTGCATTGGCTACCCCTTTTGTAATGATACCTTTATTGGCCGAGCTTGCTTTTGCATTGGCTACGGCATATTCCAAGTCTTTGATGATTTGGGTATAAATTGCATCAACGCTGGCTTTTGCAGGCTGCATTTCGCTCAAGTTGGCTGGTGTTTTGAGCACTAATGGCGCCGGACCAAATAAACGAACCAAGTTAAAATACATGTAGGCTCTCAAGGCACTGGCTTCGGCCAAAATTTCGTTTCGGCGGTTGCCCACATCAAGTGCTGCATCTTTAATGTTCGGAACATTTTCCAATACTTCATTGGCGTTTTTAATGTCCGAATAAAGCGCACCCCAATCTCTGCCCACATTACCATTGGTAGAGGTGGCCTCGAACAAATCGATTTGGATGTTGGCCTGGTTATCGCCGCCTGCATAGGCATTATCGGCAGTTACATCACCATTGATCATGTAATCCCAAATATGGTAGTCGTTGTACATGCCATCATAGGCCCCTTGCAAGAGCTTTTCAGCTGCTTCCTTATTTACAAATGCAACTTCTGCCGGAACTTGGTTAATAGGAGTTTTATCCAAGAAATCTTTTTTGCAGCCACTTTGAATAGTGAGTGCCAATGTGCCTGCTGCGAGTAATGAATATATCTTTGTTTTCATCTGTTTTTTCTTTAAAATCCAATATTAACACCAAATAAGAACGTACGCGATTGTGGATAGGTTCCATAATCAACCCCCATTGAAGGTCCGTTTGCACCATACTGGTTTACCTCTGGGTCAAATCCGCTATATTTTGTGAAGGTTAACAAGTTGTAACCTGTTGCAAATACATTGATCTTGCTCATTTTTAAACGACCCAAGGCTGCTTTGCCAAAACTGTAGGAAAGGGTAGCACTTTTTAATCGGAGGTAAGACCCGTCTTCAACAAAGCGGCTCGAGGTTTTGGTGTTGTCAGAGTTTTTAACCGCCTTTGGAATATCGGTCACTTGACCTACGGTAGTCCATCTTCTCAGTACGGCAGCAGATTGGTTTTTAGAATCGTTTAAGCTTTCTAAGTCGATGCGAGAAGCATTAAACAAATCGTTGCCCTGTACGCCTTGGAAGAAGAAAGAGAAGCCGAAATTGCCAAATGTCATACTGTTGTTAATGCCATAGGTGAATTTAGGCTGAGCAGAACCGATGAAGGTACGGTCGTTGGCATCTATGGTTTTGTTGCCATCTAAATCTGCATAAACGATCATCCCAGTAGCAGGATCTACACCTTTTGATACATAGCCGTAAAAACTGCCCAAAGGTTTACCTTCTACAATTCTAACCGCTGCATCACGCTCGTAAATGCCACCAAAATCCAATGATTTAGTCGTGATCCCCAAGCTGGTCACTTCGTTGCGGTTTAACGAGAAGTTGAGATCGGTATTCCAGGTAAACTTGTTTTTTACAAAGTTTTTGGTCGATAACACGAATTCGAAGCCTTTATTCTGCATCGAACCTACGTTAAGCGCCTGTGCGCCCAAACCTGATGATGGTGGCAATTGTACGCTTACCAAAAGGTCGGTTGTTTTCTTGATATAGGCATCGGCAGTAAAAGTTAAACGGCTATTGAACATGGTTAAATCTAAACCCACGTTGGTTTGTGTGGTTTTTTCCCAGGTCAGGTTGTCATTTGCAGGTTGCGATAAGCTGATACCACCCTGTGCGTTGATCTGGTACAATTTCATGTAGGCATAATCGCCAATACCCTCGTCGTTACCCACTTGGCCCCAACTTCCCCTTAATTTAAGGTCGTTAACGATCTTGCTGTCTTTCATGAAGTTTTCTCCAGAAATCCTCCAGCCTGCAGAAACAGAAGGGAAGTAGCCAAACCTGTTACCTTTTTTGAAACGAGAAGAACCATCGGCCCTAAAATTTGAAGAAAGCAGGTATTTGCCGTCGTATGAGTAAGAAATACGGCCCAAATAAGATTGTTTAGACCATTGTGCCCTCGATTCTGGTGGTGTTAAAGCAACGGCAGTTCCGTTTGGCAACAATGCATTGGTTACCGGATCTGTAAATTTGGTGATTTCGTAATTGCTGTATCTCCAATCAGATTCCTGAATGGTGTAACCGGCAGTTGCCGAGAAATCATGCTTGCCTACTTTTTTCACATAGCTGAGCAGGTTTTCGTTGAGCCATACATTGTCGTTGGTTCGGTTATTCCTAAACAGCCCTTTTTGGGTCCGGCCATAATCTGTAGAATAGGGGTCTATGAAATAGCTGTAGTAGTTTTTATTCACGTTCGTGCTGATCGTCGACCTGAACGAAAGGTCTTGCGTAAATTTAACTTCCGCTCCGAAAGCACCAATAAACCTTAAATTCCTATTGGCATTTTTGGCTGCAAAAGCATTGGCGATTGGATTTTCCCAGCCACCTGCATTGGGGTTTCCGGCATAAGAGCCATTAGGCAGGTAAATGCCGATATTAGGCGGCGTGGTTAATGCCGATAAAATTGTTCCGCCTCTGGCTACACCGGCGTTATCACTCACATCGATCGATTTTCCTGAAGTCAATGCGGCATTAGCCGTTAGTTTCAGCCATTTGGTGAGGCTTTGCGAACCGTTAAAGTTAAAGGTATAACGATCTAATTTCGCAGGTGCCACCACGCCTTTGTCTTGTTGATAGCCCGATGAAAAATAGTATTGTCCGCCTTTTACACCACCAGATAAGGAAACCTGATAGTTGTTTTGAGTGCCTGTGCCAAAAGTCAAATCTTGCCAATCGGTATTGGCCGTTCCAGTAGTTACGTAGCCACCCAATTCGTTTAACAGGGCCACATATTGATCTTTGTTCAGTACATCTTGGGTTTGCCATAAATTAGAAAAGCCTGTAAAAGCATTAAAGCCAACGCTCAATTTGCCTTCCTTGCCTTTCTTGGTCGTAATCAAAACCACTCCATTTGCACCGCTCGAACCATAAATGGCAGCAGCAGAAGCATCCTTTAAAATGGTCATGCTTTCTACATCGGTCGGATTGATGAAACTGGCATCTCTCGAAGTTACCCCATCAATCACATATAAAGGACTGTTGGAGGCAGTGATCGAGGTATTACCACGAATGCTTACCGCAATGCCGGCACCCGGCTTGCCCGATTGTGAAGTAACCTGAACACCTGCGGCCTTACCCTGAATGGCTTGCAAGGCATTGGTTACGGGTTGGTTTTCGATGTCTTTTGATGAAATGGCAACCACTGCAGTAGTCAAATCCTTTTTCACCTGTGTACCATAACCTACAACTACCACCTCGTTCAATTGGTTGTTGTCGTCTGATAAGGAAACATTGATTTGGGTTCTGTTGTTTACCGCTTCTTCTATGGTTTTAAAACCGATAAAGGAAAAGGTAAGGGTAGCATTTGCAGGAGCTTTTAAAACAAAGGTTCCCTCGGTAGAGGTCGAAGCCCCCAAATTGGTACCCTTTACTTTAACTGATACTCCAGGTATAGGCAGGCCTTGCTGATCTTTCACCAAGCCATTAATAGTAATGTCTTGTGCCATAGCGAAACCTATACCATAAAAAAGAAACACAATAAATAGCGTAAATTTTCTTCTCATGATTTTTTGGTTAGTTACATTTTTAATTAGTTGGTTAAAGTTAAGGCCATTTTTAGCCTATTTGCAAGAAAAAACCAATAAATATTTTTTGTAAATATCTGATATTTAGATAGTTATATTAAAAATGATACGCTATAATACCCCTAAAAACTAAAACGATTTAAGCTGATTTACAGCGCTTAAACTCTGTTTGTTTGAGTTGCACAGTACTCTACATGATACGCTTGGGTACCCTTACGGTTTTTAATCGAGAACTAACAGGCTCCAGCCGTTTTTGTTGGCTTTTTTGAGCTGTGATTTTCGTTCTTCCATTACAGCTTTGATCTTTGAACCAAAGGTCCAGCAGGTGCTTTGCCTAATGTTGAGCAGTTCGGATAGTTTGTGGGAAGAGATTTTTCCCTTAGATGAATAGATTAAAAAGACCATATAGAAGGCTTTGTTAATCGGAATACGGGTATTGTGGAAAATGGTATAGGTGGTTACCGATTCTTCATAGGCACAGCGGCTGCATCGGCGACTATCGGCAATGTGCCCATGATAGTAATGGGTATTCTTGCATTTTCTGCAGGTATAGCCGTTTTTCCATTTCATGTTGGCCAAAAAGGCATTGCAGCTTTCTTTGTCGGGGTAGATTTTGCTGAACTCCTCAAAGTCTACATCTGCGGACATCACGCGGTCCCGCGTTACCTTTTCTATGTTTACCTGCAACTCTTGATTGTCTTGGGCCAACAGCACATTCATTCTCGAAATTTCTTCGGCCTGCTGCTTCAATTGGTCATTGGCTTTCGACAATTCCTCATTTTGGGCTTCTATGATAATCGATTTGTGAAAAACCTCTTTGGTACGTTCCTGTACCTGTTTTTCCAATTCGAGATTGAGGGTGTCTTTCAGTTTTACGTTAACAGCCATCTGCTGGATGATCTGCCTTTGCGCCTTGTCTTTTTTCTTTTTAAGGATGCGCACCTTATCGCCTATGGCGAAGGAAAGGAAAATCATTTCAAGCACAAAGCAGAAACTTAAGCTGTAATAGGTGATAATGCCGAAATTGAGCCATTCGATGCCCAACATGATCAGGAATTTGAGGACAAAGCCAAAGAACAGAAAGCTGTAGCCCAATACGAAAAAACGGGCAGGCTGATAGCCTCGCCTAAAAATATAGATACCCGTAAAAAAGGCGATGGCCAAAGGAATAAACTCTAAAAACTTATAGCTGAAAAGCCTTTGGTCTATAAAAAGACAATAAAAGAAGAAGGCGCTCCGGCCTATAATCACCCAAAGTATAAGCTTGTTTAAACGTGGGGCTTTGGCCTTTACAAAAAGCAGTTCTTTGGTAAAGAAGAGCGCAAAAATGCTGGTTCCATACAAGAAAAAAGCATAGGCAATCTGGTTCCAATTTGGCGAATTGGGCCAGATGTACTGATAGGCGATGCCGTCTGAGCTCATCTCAAAAAAGCCAACGCTCAAGTTGTAGAGTACGTAATACAGGTATTGCTTTTGCCTAATGGCGATAAACATGATCAGGTTATAGAAGCTGAAAACGAGGATCATGCCATAAAAAATGCCGAAATAGAAATACTCGTCCAAGGCATAGCCGATAAAAAAGTCTACCGATCTGAGTACGATAATTACATCAGAAATTTGGGAAGAACGGATCTTAAAATAATAAATCTGCTCCTTATTGGTCTCATTGGTGAGGTTGAGTTCAAAGTTTTTATGACGGAGCTGGCGCTGTTCAAAATCCAGACGATCGCCCAGTTGTTTGATTTCATAGCTGCCATTGCTTTTGGGCATATAGGCCGTAATGTGATCGATCGTTTGATCAAAAAACTCCAAGAGGAATTTCTTTTTTGCTGCGGTATTATGTTTGATTTTGATTCTAAACCAGTAACTCGTATTCAGCTCTTTGGTTTGTGGGGTGCTGGTGCTGCTGGGCTCAAATTTTTTGGCAAAAGCCGTACTGCTGATCTGTTCGAAGGTAAAGTTATTTTCAGGATCCTTCAACAATTCGATTTCTCCCAAATTAAAGATGTGCTGTTCTACATCATCGCGAACCGTAACACTTTGTTGTGCGCCTGCCCTTTGAAAACATAAAATACCAAACAGAAAAAGTAAGAACGTATTTTTTAAATTCAAAAACGACCTGATCATTGAATGGGATAGAGATTAGCAATTGACAAATGTACAATAAAGCTTTTAAATCAGCTTTCCGTTCATCACGATATCCCTATTGGGAATGCTTATGAAGCAGATCGGATTAATTACGGTTAAAATAATAATATAACTCAGTTTTGTTTTTTAAGTCCCAGGTAATGTTCTCTTGTTGGTTTTTCAAATTTCTCTATTGCATTGCGTAAGGTAATCCTGGGCATGATGGAGGCATACTGATCTAGAAAGGTGCACAACCTTTTAAGGTCTTTGTCGCCTGCAAAACGCAACATCCAGCCGGTAGCCTTATTAACCAAATCTTCTTTGTCATGCAATAACAGTTCTGCAATTTGATAAGTATCGTTCAGGTCGTTTTTCCTGATGAAATAGCAGGTGCTTAAAATAGCGGTTCTTCTTTCCCAAAGATTTTCAGACTTGGCCAATTCGTATAAAATATTCCGTGGCTGATCAAATAGATAGAGACCAGTCATGTACAAACAGCCTAGATCTACCAAATCCCAATTATTGATGCGGTCGTGTCGCCTCATGTAAAGTTGAAAGAATGCTGCTAGGCGTTCAGTGTTGATTTTTTTTCTGGACGCTTTATCCATAATGCTCACTGCTCCGGCCCGTGCTTCATGAATCGGACTTTCGAGCAATAGCTCAATTTCTTTAATGGGCATTTCGGCAAAGGCTTTGGCCAGTTCGAATACCTGCCCCATTTTTACGCCAATAAACTCATCGCCGTAGCCATACTCGCCTGCTTCAGCTTTGAAATAACGTTGAATTTTTTTCCGTTCTTCGTCAGATTGATGGCTTTTCAGCTGTTCGATAAAAGCCTGTGCACTCAGTTCATCAGTCGGCTTCTTCGTCATATCTTCTTTCGTCTAGAAATTCATCCGTAAAATGTTGTCTGTGCTTTGGCTGTGCAAATTTAGCTGCATTAAAACTAGCCGAATTGCCTTTCGGGATCGAAAGCGACTGCCAATGGCCATTGCAAAGCATCTTGCCCAAAAACACAATTTGTCCTACGTGGTAAGGATAATGTGCCAACTGCCTGTTGATGGCTTCCATTACAGTATGGCCTTGGTTGCGGATAAAGATCTCCCGACTTAAATCGGCTTCGCTTAATGGGTCGATGGCATTGAAAAGGCATTGCCAACCTTCGTTCCACTTGCTGAGGAGCTCTTTCCGATCCCTGATGTCGTTTACAAACTCGGCGTCACGGTTGCGGTCGGGCTTTTCCCCGTCAGTGGTCAAGAAATCGGTCCACCTGGAGCGCATATTGCCCCATAAATGTTTAACAATAATGGCGATGCTATTGCTGTCCTCGTTGTATTGCCAAAACAATTGGGCTTCGGTCAGCCGTTCGAATGTTTTGTCGCCCAAAAGCTTATAATATTCGAACTGTTTTTTAACACTTTCTAAATAACCTTCCATTAGACTTGATTTATTATTCCATTGTTGGCACGGATTCCAACTACTTAAAATTTGCTCGGATCTTTTTTCCAGCTATCGAATTTTTTCCTCAGCTCATCTACGGCATTCAGGTCTTCGCTATTGCCTAAAACAACCAGGTTTATAGCCGGTTTTTCCTTGTCGTCGGTAGGTTTATAAACAGTCAAGAAAGCACTAAGGGCTTTCCTGTCTCCGCAACGTTTGTCTCCACCGTGTTTAGAGCCTGCCTCTAAAGCCAACATCAATACATTTTCGATGCTTAAGCCAGCTTTTTGGGCTTTAAGTGCGACCTGCATAATTTCTTTTACTTCGTTAGGGCTGCTGAGGATATTGCCCTGAACAGAAATTCCCTTGGCAGTTAGGGTACCTTTACTTTCATAGGCTAATTTGCCGGTATAGGTTGCCGCATTATTGATGTATTTCAAAGTGATAACGGCATATTGTTGCTCTTCGGGATCGAATTGAGGATCACGCAAGGCTTTTATAATTTCGTCAGGCGAGGCATCAGCCATGATCATTTCCAATCCTTTTGCCCGAGCCATGTCATTGCTCATGGCCTGTACGATAATGGCGCCCTGCCCAGGTGCAATGGCTCCAATTCCGTAAACACTGTAAGTACAGGAGGCACCCGCAATGCCAATTTCCTTGGTTTTTGGGTCGATTACAATAATTGACCAAGTAGCATGGGCATAAAGAGAGGCAAAGAGCAAAAATACGCTAAGGGTGAATTTTATTTTTTTCATTGAGAAGAGCTATTTAAGGTAAGCGCAAGGAACATTTGTTGGGGTATAATCTACATCGAAACCAACCTTGAGCAAAAGCGAAACCACTTTGGAAATGCTTGTTTCGTCTCTGTGCATCTGTGGCAAAAGCCCCATCATGGCATAGCTAATTGGATTTACTGCCGGAATAAATGTTTCCCAGTCGTAGCCTTTGCCCCAGATCAATCCGGTAACGGTTAATTTCACATCGGCCCCTTGGGCAATTAGGAAATTCAGCATGTTCCAAGAATTGTTTGAATTTTGATTGACGGTATGAAAAATGGGCGTTTGTCCACCAAATCCATTACTGTCTAATCCTGCTTTTGCATTTACATCGGCTCCGCATGCTACCAATGCCTGGGCACAGGTAAGGTGATTAAACTCGGCACAGATATGCAATAGCGAAGCTTCAAACAAAGGGGTATAGGCGCAGCGCAAAGCGTATTTATGATGTATGGCATCTCTGTTTTTGGCTAATTGCGAGTTGAGGTAGTGTGCATCATCCAACAATACGGCCAATAGCACTTCATCCTTAACAGAGAGCCCATAATCTACAAATGTTCTTACACAGTCCTTAAATCTTGGTGTTCGGGTATATTCGCTCGTCAGTTGATTGATAAGCGGTTCGTTCCTAAAATAATCGTTCGGACTTACGCCGTTCTCGAAACATTCTTTTATGCCTGCCACAGAATGGATTTCGATCTCTCCAATAAGGCGCTGTAGGTAGTCCATGGCTATTTTTTAGGGTAATTAAATTTACAAAAACTAATTTGCATTGAGCCAATTAATTATTGCCCCGCGTATTTTACCAAGTCTATGCCGATGCCGTTTGGATCTTGGATGGCGAAATGCCTATCGCCCCAAGGCTCGTTGCGCAGATCGATCTTGATTTCGACACCTTTCTTTTTTAATGCCTGATAGAGTTCATCCACATCATCCACCTCAATGGTGAGGTACATGCCCTGACCCTGAAAAGCCGGTTGGAAAAGCGGCTGTTGCGAAGGATGGTTAGGTAACAAGAAACTGATTTCTGCCTCTTTGTTCGGCGTATGCAATAAAAGATAGAATTCGTTTTCGAAGGTTACGCCGAAGCCAAGCGTGTTTACATAAAAAGCCTTTGTGGCTGCCAATTTTGAAGTTACAATACCTGCGTTGAGTTTCATTTTGCTTTGTTTTTTAAGGGTTGAACTGTTTTGTGAATAAAGACTGGTGCTTAGCAACACCAAGGCAATTAGGGTGGTTAACTTTTTCATGAGCTGTGATTTGTTAAGCCAAAGTTCCATGAAATGTAGGAGCCCGTATTGTAAAAAACGGACAACTTATCTTCCGAAAGCCTTGCTGGGAGTAACACCATACAGGGTTTTAAATTCTTTGATAAAATGGGCCTGGTCATAATAGCCCTGATTAAAAAAGAGCTTGTTTTGGCGCAGGCTTTGCGAAGAAGGCTTTGCCCTCAAAATGTTTTGGAAGCGCACCACTTTGCTGAAGGTTTTTGGCGTATCGCCGATATAGAACTCAAAAAGCCTGCGCAATTGTCGCGGACTAATGCCTGTATCCAAATCCTTTTCTACATCGAGCACGCCAAAGTTTTTCAAGATCAGGGCAATGGCTTGGTATAAACGCGGATCGTTGTTGAGGCTTAGGGTGGAGAGATGATTTAAAAAGTACCGGTCAAAGCTGGCTTTGAGCTGAGCCGGTGTTTGGTTGGGCTTAAAATGATTGGCGATGAATGTTGCTGTTGCAGGAACAACTGTACTCAGCTGTTCAAAACGGTTGCTCAATGTTGAAGCATCTACTTTAAAAAGTTGCGGAAAGGCGGCTGGTAAAAAGCGTACGCCTATATAGTTGAAGTTTTGCTGAAGCGGAAATTCAGTATATTTTTTGCAGAAACCCATTACAAAATTTTCTTCAGGCTGGTTAAGCTCGAAAAAGATGTCGATGCAGCCATCGGCCACAACACGATAACAAAATGGCTCATCCAGCTCTACAGTGGTTTTCAATTGCCAATAGCAATAAATGTAATCCTGCAATTTCAGATCGGGCAGAAACTCCTGGTAGGTTACATTTATTGCCGATTGTTTGATGCTGGGCTGAATAGGCGTGTACAGCTGCCTCATAATGCCTCGAGATTAATTGGCTTGCGAATTGTCGTAATAGGTAAAATCTTTGGTAATCAATCCGTTTTCGATGGTAAATATCGTACAGATAGGCAACTCAAATTTAGATTTGTCAGGAGCTGTGCCTGTAGAGATAAATTCGACAACGATATTCTTGTCGCCCGCTGGATAAATGTTGATAATGCTGTCTCTAACGTCTGGAAACATGTGCTGCAGCTCGCCATATTTTTTTATGGTTTGCTCTCGCGACTGCTTTATGATGCCTATGCCTAAAGACGGATCTTTAAAATCGGCGGTTTCTGTATACATTCCGGCCATTTTTGTCCAATCGTGTTTGTTGAAATGCTCAAAATACTGTTTGATTAGTGTTTCGTTGGTGCCGGCATTTGTGCTTGGCTGGTTTTTGTTGGCGCAAGAAAACAAGAGCGTACAAGCAAATAGAATAAAGCTTAGGGATTTCATGAAGTGGTTAGTTAGGTTTTTGGTTGTTTATCTTCTATAAAGATAATGGTGATTAATAGAAATACCATTTATTTTAAAGATAATCGAGTTGATGTTTGATTATTGCTATTCGTGAAAGGTATAACCAATATGCTCATCATTTGGACAACACCACCGTAGTAAATTTCCGATCAACCCAATCGCCCATTTTCGTCTTTACATTTTCTGTTTGCTCATCTACTTGGCCAATTTGGAAGGGAGTAGTGGCAATCAAATCCTTCATTTTCTGAATGCTATACAATTCGAAGCCAAATTGGGTAAAGGGCAAGGTTTCCATAAAATGCTTATCGATAAAAGTAAGGCAAAACTTTCCTCCAGGTTTTAAGACCTGATAGATTGATGCAATCAGTGTTTTAGGCTCCGCCCAAAAATAAATGGTATTAACGGTAAAAATTTTATCAAAACGATTTGCCGGAAAAGGGATATGCATACCATCATACAAGTCAAAACCAGCTTTGCCTTGGGCTATAAATTCCTCATGCGAAGCCTGTGCTTCCTGGTTCATCAACTCGGATAATTCTAGCCCATTGTAATGAAGATTGGTAGCCTGATCAAACAAATGGGCAAGGTGACCGCAATTGCCATGTCCCAATTCGAGTACCTGATCGCCATCTTCGAGCTGAAGGTTTTTGATGGCGTTTTTGGTCATTCCCATATTGGTTTCGTTCATCATACGGGCCATTTCGGTTCCCTTTTCGCCACTGGGTTGCCTCAATTGGGTTGCCATTTCTTTAAGTTCGTCGTTTTCCATAACGCTAAATATAAGAAGTATTCAATAGGGTTTTAAATAGAGTACGGGAAAACCAGTAGCTGAAAATACAGAATTACGAGGATTACAGGGGCGTTTTGTATGGGTTACCTTTGTAAGGATAAAAGATCTATAAATTAAATCTACAAATAAAATGAAAAAGTTAATCAACTTCTCAGTTGTGATCATGCTATTAACAACTACTATTTTAACTTCTTGCTCTAAGAAAAAGGATTCAACGCCTGCCGGGAAAAACATTAAATATACGGTTACGATGGCAGGTGTAACAGATGCCAATGGAAATGTTCAAGTGACGGTGGGTGGGAGTACAGGTTCAATTAATGATAAAACCTTATGGAAAATAAATGGAGCTACCCAAAACAATCAATCATTTGTCGATTTTGATGAGACTGACTTTTTTGGTGGTACTAAAACGTACGTAATCGAATCTGTAATGCCAGTAAACAACTCGACTTTAAATATCCTTTGCGGGGTTTTTAGTCAAGGCCAGACTTATACGGTTAGTTTGAAGGTAGAAGTAGATGGTAAAGTAGTTCTGGATGAGAGCAATTTTGCCGTGGCTTACAATAGAGACTACAAAAAAGCTTTACAGTATTAAGCTACATTTTAATTCCCTGAAAACCCAAAAGGCAAATGCTTTTTGGGTTTTTTTATTGCCGTTTAATGAGTAAAATTTCATCGTTCTCTAACGCCAGATAGCCATATTCATAGCAAAAGAAATAAGTGCCGCCGTTTGTGGTTACATGGGTGTGGGTGTAGTAATTGAAATCAAATCCTTTTTTGAGCAGCGCCAACCGGCCTGTTTTAACCATTCCATCGGCATTTTTCGTTTTCAGGATTTCACGGTTCTTTTTTAGGGTTTGATTGACCTGTTTCAGAAAGCTATAATCATCAGCCTTTAAATGGTTGTTGTAATTGCTGCGGCATTGATCGTCGCAAAATTTTTTATCAGCCCGCCCCTTAATCGGTGCGTTGCAGTCCAGGCACAAGCGTTCCATAGCGTTAATTTTTTGCTTGGGATGACTATCCAATTTACAAAAACAATTGAAGATTGTCCAGCGCGATATCCGATTATAATTTAATATCCGATTATACACGGATATAAATGCTTATCCTCCGATTATTGATTTGCCAAAGATCAATTTTGTTTTGTCGGCAGTGAATTGCTGCTGGTCGTTAATTATTTAGTCACTTTAATTTGAAGAACATGGAAAATGTAACAAACAAGGTAGTATTGAGTGGGTATGCCGGTGGCGATGCCGATGTGAAGGTCTTATCTGGCAATCAGAAATTGGCACGTGTAAATTTGGCGGTGAACGAGCATTTTAAAAATGCAATGGGCGAGGAGGTGAAGAAAGTCCAATGGTTTACTTTGACTTTTTGGAATGCCAAGGCAGACTTTGCCGAGGCTCAGATCAAGAAAGGTATGCACCTGCGCATTGAGGGCAGGTTACAGAGTGGCAGCTATGAAGCCAAAGACGGAAGCAAGCGCTATACTACAGAAATAGTGGTAACTGAGGTTAACACTAAGGAAACAACTGCCGAAAGTTAGTTTTGTTGCATGGGGGCGCCAGCAATGGCGCCCTTCTTGCCTATAATTTAAGGGCTACACTGGTATAATAGTTAATCCCTGCAGCCGAATTATAAAATCTATTGCTGGCTGCATTGAGGTCATTGCCTAAACTATAAGTACGGTCAAACAGGTTATTGATGCCAAAATCAATGCTTAAAAGCTTCTTGCCCAAGTTTAGATTTCTAGCGCCAATTTTAAAGTCGATGAGATGGTAACTGTTTGCTAAAAAAGTATTGGCATCATTTAGCGGAATTGAGGAAGTAAAGCTATGCTGAACAAAAAGATAAACATACTTTTTAACATCCAGCTCTACGCTATTCACCAAAACATGGTTGGGTACGCCAGTTAAACGATTTCCAGAATAATCTTGTGCTGCATTCTTGAAATTGGTAAACCTGTAGTGATTATAGGTATAGGCAGCATTTAATTGTAAGCTGTTTACAAAGCGGTTGCTATTGCTTGGCAATATAGCCCATGACGAAATCAGTTCTGCGCCCTTTTGCTTGGTGCCCCCTGCATTGATAAAGTACTCGATGTCGCTGGCATTCAGTCTCCTCACAATGGCACCGCTTAAACGGAACTCATAAAGATTGCCATCGATATAAAAACGTTGATCACTGGTCTTAAACCTCAAGCCAGCCTCGTAGTTCCAGCCTGCCTCGGCTTGTAGGCTCGTATTGATCACATTATCTGATGAGCGTACTTCTGCCAGTGTAGGGGGCGAATAGCCTCTGCTTACTGAAGCTCGAAGCGCCAATGCGGTGTTTATTAAAAAAGAGCTTGCTATTTTAGGCATCAGTCTTGCGCTAAAATTTCGATGCCTTTCGGCAATGCTGATGGGGTAATAGCTTTGATAGCTATACTTGAAAAAGTTAAGGCTCGAACCTAATTCAAGCAGCCATCTTTCATTTACATCAAAATTCATTTTCAAAAAGGCAAAGCGCTGACGGGCATCAAGGTCGTCAATCGCTTGTGGCGAAGTGTCTACCCCTTTATTATTATCGAAGTTCCGAACCTTGCTTTGGGTATTGGCCATTTCTACCCCAGCTTGGATATTGTATTTTAAGCTGGCGATTTTACTGTCGAACTCTACAAACGTTCTAAGCCCTACCGTATTCTCCTTGCGCTTCTCGTAATTGGTAATGAAAGGATTTTTAAAATCGGTATAAGTGCCGAATAACGCAATCAGATGTTTAAAATGTTGATTGAATTGGTATTGATGAGCCAATCCGCCAAAAATACTTTGGTTGTAAATGCCAGCCTGTTGGGCAATGGCGCCAGGTAGGGCAGGCGTTGCTGGTCTTGCCAATTTGGGATTGTCTGCCAATTGCTGTTGCGTTAGTCCGCCAGGTGTCTCGTACTCCAGGTCACTTAAAAAAACGAAGGCTTTTAATTGGCCTTTAGGGCTGTAATCCCACTGTTGTGTAGTTTGGATATATTTTCTTTGAAGAGCACTGTTTTGCCTATAGCCATCACTTCTTTGATAGCCTTGGGTTACATTGAGACGATAATTTTTATAAGCTTGGTTCACACTTGCCGTTTGATGGAAAAGGCCGTAAGAGCCTGCATCAATGCCAATTTCGATTTCGTTCTTTTGGCTCAGTGCTGGACTAATGAGCAGCGCACCGCCAGTATTGGCGCCAAAAGTGCTGGCTTCTGGACCCTTATAAACTTCCATCGTACCAACGCCTGCCAAATCAATTAAATTTAGATAAGTATTGCCACCCGCATCTGTTAAAGGAAAATCAGACAGATATATTTTTACATTCCGGATGCCAAATGGGGATCTCAATAAACTTCCGCGCAGGGAAAGACGATAGCTGCCTGGCGAACGTTCTTCCATTCTTGCTCCTGGCACTGTATTCATTAGGCTTACTAAAGAAGCCCTTGGCTGATTTCGGAATTGATTGCTGTCTAAAACATTTACAGCAGCTGTAGCTCTTAACAAAGTCTGTGGATTGTAATAACCCTTGACAATTACTTCATTTAGCTTTTTTGTGCTGTCTGGAGTCAAGGTCTGGGCATGGGCAATGGAAACAGCAAATAGAAATAGGGACGTGGCAATTAATTTCACTCGACTAGATTTAATAGGAACAATAGGTCAATGGCAATGCGTATGGTTAACGCCTTTTCAAAGGTATATTCAAATATAAACTAGTTTTGTCAATTTTTTGATAGGTGTTAAATAACAAAGGCTACCCCTCCGGGCAGCCCTTGAACTCACTAAGCTGTTTACTTTAAAAACAATCTTTAATTAGTTTATTTTAAGGCCAATTTCGCCTTCATCTATTCCGGTAATATTTTTATCGTTGAACAAGGTAGATTTTGCCTGTAGCATTTTCAGTAAGGCATCGGTAGTGCCTGCATGCTTAACGGTGATTTTTGAACCATTAGAATTGAATTTCATGGTGCTTTCGGTAACACCTTTGCAGGCTTCGATATCAGCTTTCATTTGCTTGATCGTTGATAAAGTGCCACCATTAATAGAAACAACGGTTGTGATGCCCTCTGCTTCTGCTTTTTTCTTTTTGCCAAACAGGCCAATCAGTTTATCCGCAGTATTTTTGGCATTATCTACTGTATTGCCCACTTGTTGAGCCTTTCCAATTCCACGGTCAACCGCATTTTGAGCAGAGGCGGTTGTTGCGCAAAACATTAACGCTGTAGCGCACATTAATAAGATGTTTTTCATAACTTGTTATTTAAATTTCTAACTGAAATAATTTTTTCGTGTTTAGAGGCGTTATTTATTTGTGTTTCGAGCGTTAAATTGTATAGTCAAACTTAAGGGCTAAAAACGCAATTTTAAATACCTGCATGTAGTGAATTTCATCTACTGGTTTTCATGGATTTTTACTGGTTTCCTTTATAAAAGCTTCGCAATTGGTTAATTTAACCTCTTAATTATGCGAAAAGCCTACCTCTTTTCATTGCTGGTTGTCCTATTTACCTGTCTATTCGTGCATAAAGGCCATTGCCAGTCGCTAAAATTGAAGCAAGACAGCCTTAAGGTGAGGATCGCATTGGCAAATTTTGAGCAAATACTGAACAAAGACCCTAAAAAAGCAAAGGCTTATTTGGATGAAGCTCAATCGCATGTCGGAAACAATGCCTTTTTGGCTGGGATCACTACCTTTTTTGAAGGAAAATACGAACAGCAGGTGAACAGTTCTTTAGATGGAGCACTTTATCTCAAAAGTTATTCGCTTTTACATTCCTATCACACTAAAGAAGCTTATTTTTTTAGTGGAAGAGCATTATACAATCGCGCAGTGCAGCTACAGTTTTCAGATGCCAAAAAATCTTTGGATTTTGCGCTTAAAGCCACTCCAATAGCGGCGAAAAGTGAAGACAGTACATTAATTAGTAGCGTTAACTCGTTCATTGGGGTTGTTTTTAGGAATAATGGCGACTACGAAAAATCAATACCTTACTTGGCACAGGCCAATCGATATACCAAAAAGAAAAATTATCAGGGACTAGTTGATTCGTACGTGAACTGGGCGGGTTCTTATAACTATTTGAATAAGAACAAAGAAGGCAAACGATTATTAGATAAAGCAAAATCGTATTTGCCTTTTTTGCCTGAAAACAGCCGAGAAGAAATATACTATTATCAGGGAGAAGGGCTGTATTTTGGAAGGAGTGGCGTTTATCAAGATGCTTTGGCAAGTTATGATAAGGGAATAGCAATTGCCAAGCGCACCAACGATAGGTATGCGGAACAAGGGCTGCTGAAATTAAAAAGCGTAACTTTTATTAAACTCAAAAAGTATCCAGAAGCCGTCGAAATTATGCTTTACCTAAGCAGGCAAAAAGAATTGATGGCGGTGGCAAATAATAAGAGAATGTTGTACCATGATTTGGCCGAAACCTACATGGGAATGAATAATATGGCAGCCGCTTTTGAATGGCAAAAAAAATATAGCCTGTTGAACGACAGTATCCATAATAGCCGATTAAAGAGCGAAATCAATGGTCTAGAAATCAAGTATAGAAATGTAGAAAATAAAAAGAAAATCGCTGCGCTTCAATTTGCCAATTCCGAAGCACAGCTCAATGCCAAAAACAATCGCTTATTGAGTTGGCTATTGGGTAGTATTTTGGTATTGTTGCTTTCTATCGGTGCTTTCTCTTTCATCCAGTTGCGGAACAAGAAAAAGCTGGCCGAGCAAAAAGAGCTTAACTATCAGCAAAAGATTATAGAAATGACCCAACAGCAGGAGCTGGCTTTAATGAAGGCCATATTGCAGGGCGAAGAAAAGGAAAGAAACCGGGTGGCAAGAGATTTACACGATGGTTTAGGTGGACTTTTGGCTGGCGTAAAACTCAATTTATCGGCCATTGCCGCAGATGATAGTTACGAGGTGCACCGGCATTTGCATGCCGTAATTAAGCAATTAGATGGCTCAGTAACCGAACTTCGGCGAATTTCGCATAACCTAATGCCAGAAACACTTACTAAATTTGGTCTCGATGCCGCGATTAGAGAATTGATAAGCGTTCTTTCTAAGCAGGAGCAACGCATAGATTACCAGTCTTTTGAAATCCATGAAGATATAGCACCCCAGGTACAAACGCATATCTATCGCATTGTGCAAGAATTGCTGGCCAATGCCGTTCGCCATTCGCAGGCGAACCATATTTTGCTACAGTGCAGCCAGAACGAAGCCATTTTTTTGATCACGGTAGAAGACAATGGTATAGGTTTTGAACCAAAGACAAACGTACAAGGCATGGGCCTGAAAAATATACGGAATAGGGTACAATACCTCAAAGGAAATTATGATATCCGTACCGCAAAAAATAAAGGAACAACTATAAATATTGAACTCAATGTTACCTGAAAAAATCACTTTGGCCATAGTAGACGATCATCCGATCGTGATTGAAGGCCTTAAACTTTTGCTCATCGATAAAGAATATATCGATATCGCCGGCTCTTTTAATACAGGTGCTGCATTTCTGAATTTTTTAACTGGAGTAAAAGTCAATATCGTATTACTTGATATTACTTTGCCAGATAAAAACGGACTGGATTTATGCAGAGACATTAAACAACTGAGCCCCGAAACCTATATCATTATGCTGAGCAACCATAGCGAGCGGAGCATTATCATGCAGGCTTTGCAAAATGGAGCAAGCGGTTATTTGCTTAAAAATGCATCAGCCGATGAGTTAATGGAATGCCTAAACATTGCTATTAGGGGGCAAATTGCACTTAGCGAGGAAGTAAAGGGGATTATGGCGCGTCCATCTACCATTATGCCACAGGGATTTCCTACGTTAACCGGTAGGGAAAAAGAAATCTTGCCCTTAATTGCCGAAGGCCTAACCACAGTTGATATTGGTACAAAGCTTTTTATTAGTCCGCTCACCATAGAAACACATAGGCGAAACTTAATGCAAAAGTTCGGAGCTAAAAATGTAGCCGAATTGATCAAGTTGGCAACTTTACACGGATTGACTTAGGTTTTTAAAGTAGGTTAGTTGATCCTGTTTTTTTGATCGCAGAGCCCAAATTTAGATGAAGTATGAAAAAAATAGCAATCATATTGTTGTTGTCGTTAGTGTTTGCAGGTGCAGGCAAGGCACAAGTGCCACTAAATGCCAAGCATTATGCAGATAGCTTAAGCGCATTGCTTAAGCAAAGTATAGCCAAGCAAGAAAGGGCAAAGACCAATTTTTTATTGGCAGAGTACTGGGCAGACAATGATAATGGTTTGGCTGTCCGCTACCTCAATCAAGGACGAGAGTTGAGTGTTGGGAATAGCTACTTACTGGCACTTGCCAGCTATTACCAGGGCATTGTATGGAGTTCAAACCGGCCAGAACAAGCTGCTCTGGCCTATCAAAAAGCCAACAGCTTGTTGCTAAAATTCAAAACAAAGGAAGCATTAATGTATCAGGCCAAAAGCTGGCGTAATTTTGCGGTACTGCAGAAAAGAAAAGATGATCATCAGTTATATGTAGATCTATTGCTGAACAAGGTTATTCCCCTGATCGTAAAGGTAGGAGATAGTGTTTACCTCGGCAAAAACTACCTCGATTTGGCCATTGGCTTTAAAAATATCCAAGATTTTTCGAAAGCAGAAACCTATCTCTTGCTGGCAATTAAAACATTAAAAGATAACCATGCGCCTGCCACTTTTTTGGCATCGGCCTACCATACCTTGGCAGAAAACTACGTGCTTACCGGAAAAATCAAAGAAGCAGGACCCTTGCTGGAAAAAATGAAAGCGCTTTTAGAACCTGATCCCGATTCTAAACTATGGCTTGATTATTATGCCGGACAGGCCATGTACCTGACCATGTCGGCCAAGTTTGAACAGACATTTGCGAACTTGGATAAAGGGATTTTATTAGCTCAAAAACTGAAGGATTCCTATGCCGAGCAGAGGCTTTTGCTCCAAAAGTTCTATGCGCTTTATAACCACAAAGATTATACGGAGGCCCGCGATTTGATGATCAGGCTCATGCAGCGAAAGGAAATTATGTCCCTAGCAAACAATAGGGTTCAAATGTATTATGGGTTGGCGCTCACTTATTCAGATCTGAAAGACATGACGAATGCTTTTTCGTGGATGAAAAAATACAGCGAATTGAGCGATAGCTTAAGCCAAAGCAAGATCAAGAAAGACATCAATGCCTTAGAAATCAAATTCCGCAATGCCGAGAACCAGAAAAAGATAGCGAAACTGCAGCTGGCCACTGTTCAGAATGAGCTGTCTCTCAAAAATAACCGATTGCTCAGCTGGTTCTTGGGAAGCATAAGCGTGCTTTTATTGGCTATTGCGATCTTGTCTTTTTTCCAGTACAGAAATAAAAAGAAACTGGCCGAACAAAAAATAAAAGACATGGAACAGCTTCAGGAGCTGATGGTGATGAAGGCTATTCTGCAAGGCGAAGAGAAGGAAAGAAACCGGGTGGCACGCGACTTGCACGATGGTTTGGGTGGTTTGTTAGCTGGTGCTAAACTGAGCTTGTCGGCCATGAGTGCCAATAGGGAATATGAACACCAGTTGGGTGGCCAGTTAGACAAGGTGATCAATCAGTTGGATATATCCGTAAAAGAGCTGCGGCGCGTTTCCAGAAACCTTATGCCCGAAACTTTGACTAAATTTGGTTTAGACGTAGCGATAAATGAACTTTGCGAAACTTTATCCGAAAAGGATCTAAAGATCAATTACCAATCCTTTGATATCAGTAAGAAAATTCCTTCGCAGGTACAGATCCATATTTATCGGATTGTTCAAGAGCTGTTAACCAATGCGGTTCGTCATGCCAAAGCAAAACAGATTATGTTGCAATGCAGCCAAAATGGCGATCGTTTTTATATTACCATCGAAGATGATGGCATTGGTTTTAACTCAAAAACAGTGAAGCACGGAATGGGGCTCAGCAATATTCAAAACAGGATCGAATACCTAAAAGGCAACTATGAAGTGAATTCAATAGTAAACCAAGGCACCAGTATCAATATTGAGCTGAATGCGGCTTGATTTAATTAACTGGAAATTTTCCAACAACTTCAACGCCATTATCGGTAAATTTTAAAAGCTCAGTTGTAATCGGATATCCGGAGTTTTTATATTCGTCTACTACTACTGAGCCTATTCTTTTAGAGAAAAAATCAAAATCCTTTTCCGAAAAAATATAGCAAAAATCACGGACTGGGATAACCGCGTAGAAGGGAAAGCCAAAATCCTTTTTTACTTTTTCTTTTATTTTTGGAGCAAATAACAATGCGCCCTTTAAGGTTTCATGCGCTGTTTCAAGTCGACCAAGCTTATGGTTTTCAATGGTGTCATAAGCTGTTTTAGCTTTAGTTAATAAATAATTGGCATTTTCATTGGCTTGTTTTTGTAGCTGGGTAACTGTGATGTTCCAATTTTTAAGATCATCCTTAGTAATCCAAGAGAATTTATCCTTTCCGCTATGTACGTAAACCTTGCCAAATTCGTCTGTTAATTTTTCATAGATAAATTCCTTAAAATTGTTGTCGCTTGGGAATAGGGAAACATAAATGTCTTTTTTAGCATCTTCCCATTTCTTTGGGATTTCGATATTGTAGGAAACTATATTTTGGACCAGGTCTGAGATAACCTTTTTATTTTTGTCTCTCGCATAATCTTTTCTAACGTTGTCAAGACTAACTTTTAGTGTCAGTTCTTGGTGTGAGATATAAATAAGCCCAGTTTGATCAACAGAATCAATTTTCATCCCGTGGTGTTCAAGCTGAGATTTAAACTCATCAAATACAAAATCTTTCTTTTGATCACTTTTGCAACCGAATAATCCAAACATAAGGAGCGACATTATAATGATAGAGAGACGCATTTATTGTTAATTCTATTTAAGAAAATAAGACACTCCAAATCGCCAAATCTGGGAAGACACATCATTGGTGCCTCCGCCAATAATGCCAGTTGTATAATTGCTCAAACCGTAAGAATAGCCTAAGTAAGCACCATAATTTTTGAGCTTAGCCGCTAATTGAACCCTTGGTCTTACATCGGTGCTCAAATTTTTACGGTCTACCTTTCCACTGAACTTGGTGCCGTTTTCTGCCGTGATTGTTCCATTTTCTTCGGCTTTTAAGATAAAACCGAAATCTATTCCGGCAGTTAAGTCGATAGCAACCGGATTAACATTTACCCGATAGCCAAAAGCCGGATTAACGTTAATGAAATCGAGGTTCAGCTTTCTATCGCCACTTGCATTGTAGGCTACGTTTGTACTGCCATTGTAAACAGCAACCTGTTCAATGGCTACTTTGCCAGTCATTCTTTCGTAGCCCGCATCAAGGCCAACCAGAAAATTGCCTTTGAGTATTCTTTTTAAATTTAAGGACAAGCCATAACCCAATCCGCTTTTAGTACCGTAGGGATCATTGGCGTATACCTTATTAAGCGTTCCGGTACTTGCGTTTAAAAAACTTACATCTACCGCCGATTGCCCTCTAAATGAAAAGAGACCTGAATTGAAAGAGATGCCAAATTCTGTTTGGGCAAGCGCAAAATGCCCGATTAGGAGGAGCAGCATTAATAGTTTGATGGATTTCATTGCTAATGTTCAAATATTTTACAATACCCCTAAAATACATTAACTTATAATTAATTTCCAATAAAAAAGATCATCGGCTTCGCCTACTTTTTCAAAATTGTTTTTAACGAGCACTGCAAAGGAAGCAGGGTTGTCTTTGGCGGTTTCGGCAAAGATAGATTTAACATCTTCTTGGCTTTTTATCCATTCGATAATCGCAGCTACGGCTTCGGTCATATAACCTTTGTTTCTAAAATCCTCATAAGTGGCATAGCCGATTTCTACTTCGCCCTCTTCATCAGGTTCGCCAACAAAGCAAAGATCGCCAATAATGCCATTGGCCGATTGGAGGATGATTACCCATAAAGTAGTAAAGAAGTGGTTTTTGCCGGTATCGGTAGCTTCGGGCAACAGGTTCTCTTGCAATGCCCTTTTCATGGCCGAAGAAATGCGCTCGGTGCGGGCACTTAAACCCAGCTCTAATTCTAAAGAACCGTCGTTGGCAATGTATTTGGCCAGTTGATTATGGGTAAGTGGCTGCAAAAGGAGGCGTTCGCTGGTAATCATTTTGATTTTATAAATCTATTGGAGCTCTCGAAACCCATTTTGGTGGCTGTGCATCACCTAGTTTCAACAACAAATTAAGTTGCCCAACATGGTGTTGCAGATGGCGCATGTTATAAATGAGAATTTCTAAGATACTGTAATCTCTGGCTACATTGATGAATCTTTGTTCGGCAATTTCAGTGGTCATTGTTAAGATCAGCTCATGACATTTCTTTCTGGAGAACTGCAAATAGTTTAATAGCTCTTCTTTGCTATAAACCCTTTCTGGAAGCGCACCCGAAGAATCGAATTCGGATAAAGTAAACGGAGGAGGGGGCGAAAAGTGATCAGGATCAAGAGATGAATAATAATCGAGATAAAACAAGGTATGGTAACTCCAATACCAAAATTTAGTTTCGGTGTCCCATAAATGTGGCGGACAGGCTTCTATTGCATTTTCTAACATGCTGATCGTTGCGCCAAACTGTTGCCACAAAAGCTGGCTAAAAGATAAATCCATTTTTAACAGCCAATAAGATAAGGTATTTCATTTCGGTTGACTTTAATGTGCTTAAATATAGAAAAAATATAAAACCCATCAGATTTTGTGATGGGTTAAGGTAACCAAACTTAATGATAAACAGGCTCGGATAACTGATCGAATGCGCTTTTGTTTTGATCCAAGGCAGTCATTAATGTCTCCATCAGATTATTGGTTAGCCCATTTGGGCAGAGGTATTTATAGCTTGTCCCTCCTGTATTTCTGCCTGATAGGCCAATAAATTTCTCTTGGTTAAGAAATAGCCTCGCATAAGCAGGTAGTAATAACTATCAAGCGCATTAAATAGAATATTAAGATGATCCTGGATGTAGGTAACACTCGAAAAATAAACCCAATCTTTAGATACATATTTTTCGAGATTTTCTTTTGTAATGCTGGTGAGTTCGGTTTGGTAAAGCTCATTCTCCAGCATTTTGCGGATTTCTCCTTTTAATTCGTTTTCTGTAGGTAACAAGTTCGAAAAATTAGCTTCAATTGTTGCATAAGGTGTTGTTGCGTTCACAAACTGGGTGTCTTGTGCAATTTTGGCGTAAAGCTTAAAATTGGTTTCATAAAGCTGGTCATATTTTAAGAAATCGTTGTATTTGGCCAAAAGGATCTCATCTTTCCCCTGCTCTTTTGCCAAGGCATAAAAATAGAGGAAAATGGCTTCATCGTTTTTGTCGAGCTCCATTTTAGCCTGTTCCTGTTCTTGTCTTAAATTGTCCAAAAGTGAAGCGGCTTCCTTAGCTTGGTATTTGTTGCCGTCATAATCGAAGGTTTTGATTTCGCTGGTATTTTTGCCGATCTCCGTAAGGGAATTGATGTCGTTTTCGAGGGCGATGCTACTGTATACCAAGTCAACTTTATCCTGCCCTAGAATTTCTTCAAGACTATGGCCGCTTGTTTGGTTGATCAGCTCAGCTGGTTTAAGGCCTACCGGATTTCTGTTGTCGAAATAGCCATTGTACAATTTGTGGAAGCTGTTTTTTTCATATTCTTCGCTGTATTGTTGCTTAAAGCTCTCAAAGCTTCCCGTTTGTGTACTCACTTTATATTCGACCGGTGCAAACAGCCTTTCCGTACATTGGAGCTGAATGGCTTCAAAATCGGTGAAGAGCTTTCCGGCAGGATGCTCATTGCCAATAGGATGATCGAAATTCAGTTTTTCAAGTGCTGCTATCCTGTCTTCAGTACTTGGATGTGAAGCCCATTGATCTTTAATGTTCAGTTTAGATTTGTTGTATTTGCTCAGGTAATCGGAAGTAACCAATGGCAAACCGTTTTCGATGGGAATATTTGTATCTGTAGCAACATAGTTCATTACAAAATGCTGCTCCTTAAATATATTCTCGCTTTTAATGCCATCATAAAACTTGCCGTCGTAAAAATTAAGTACGCGGTTATAGGCATGTTGCGCCAAGTCTAGCCTTAGCAAGGAGTTTTTAAGGGGTAAATAACCAGTGATACTGGCTGCTACTTCATCGGCATGAAATTCCATTTCCCTCGATAAGGCCATGTAATTGAGGTTCACCACCTGATACATTTTCCTAAGTATGTATTGAATGCCATTGGTAAGCTTAACTGCCCCAACTACAAATAATGCTAAATAGCTACTAATGCTGGCCCATTTTTGGGCAAGGGTTTCGTATGATTCGTTATCATAAAGCATATTGAAAATGACTTGGTTCACGTTGTAGACATAGCTGCCCACTTTCATGCTTTTTTGCGAAAAATGTCCAAACTCGTGGGCTAATATGGCCTTGAATTCTTGCTCGGAGATGGTATTGACAAGACCTATACCAATGTGTAAATTCTTTTTGATGGGCAAAAACATGCTCCAAAAATTCGAATCATAAAAAACACTGGCATTGATTTCATTGGAAATGTAGATTTTCTTTGGAAAATCGGTACCTACTTCGCTTACGATCTGTCTTACAAACTCAAAAAGCCTGGGTTCATCGCTTTCGTAGATTTCGGTAAGGTGCGACCTGTCTATTTCGTGTTTCTTAAAGATGAATTTAAACAGGAAGATGAGCACAAGGATGCCCAAACTCATTATTCCGGCACCTATTCCAATTGTAAGTACCATAGGCTTGGCAATGATCAAAAAACCACCACAAAAGGTGCAGGCGGCCGCCAGAGCCAATGCCAGTAGGGCCAAGATCGCGTAAACGACAATAAATAACACAATGGCGCCTATAGCCTTGGTGGTCTGTTTCTTAAAATTACTTGAAACTTGAATGTTCTTCTCCATATTGAATAGCAGTTTTCGGCATCCCTTATGCTTTTCAAGTTTTGAGAAACATTAAATTATGCTAGGCTAAAATATCAATTTATGGGTAAAACGGAAAGCAACATTAATCAAAATAAAAAATAGAGATCCTTATTGAAAACACAAAGAAAAGCGATTTTTTCGTTTGCATGCTGATTGTCTTCCAGCTTTTATTTGGTCCTGTTCATGATAAAACTGCTTTCCTGTTTTACAAATCCAACTTTTGGATAATATTCCATGGCGCTGGGTACCGAAAGCAGCAACAACATCGTCTCTTCGCCAATTTGTGCCTTGGTCAAATCGATCAGTTTTCGGCCGATGCCTTCTTTTTGGTAAGCCTGACTAATGGCCAAATCGGCGAGGTAACAGCTCCAGCACCAATCGGTAATCGATCTGGCTACACCAACTAGCAAAGCCCCATCCCAGGCACTGATGACCAGATTTGAGTTTTCATACATCTTTTTAATGCGTTCTTCATCATGCGTTGGTCTCGGCAGGCCGGCATCATTGTACAGCTCGATGATTTGTGCTGGTGTAGGTACAACATCAGATTTGTAAGTTATTTCCATGGCGCTATTGTCAGAATTGTTGCTAACGAAGATAAGGTTTTCTGCAGAAGGCTACTTGTCAAATGCGTTAAAAAGTTGGGTCTCTCCAAGTGTGGCAGCTGTTATTTTACCGGACAAATTAACAGTTAGATGTCTAAAATTTCATCTGTTTATTTTATCTTTAGCCGATTTAAAGGTCATGTAAGAACAAAACATGGCCAACATTAACATAAAAAGTATAATTCAATAAATATGTCAAATACATCAAAGATCATCTACACCAAAACAGATGAAGCGCCAATGCTGGCTACTTACTCTTTTTTACCTATTGTGCAAGCCTTTACTTCATCAGCTGGTATTGATGTAGAAACAAGAGATATTTCTTTGGCCGGAAGGATTTTGGCCAATTTCCCAGAATTTTTAAAAGAAGACCAAAAAATTGGCGATGCCTTGACAGAACTAGGCCAATTGGCTACTACGCCAGAAGCCAACATCATTAAATTGCCAAATATTTCTGCTTCAATTCCTCAATTGCTAGGCGCCATTTCAGAACTGCAGTCACAAGGTTATGCCTTGCCAGATTATCCTGAAAATCCTCAAACAGAAGAAGAAAAAAGCATTAAAGCCAAATATGGCAAAGTATTGGGTTCTGCAGTAAATCCGGTGTTACGCGAAGGCAACTCAGATCGCAGGGCGCCAAAAGCAGTTAAAAACTATGCAAAAGTAAATCCGCATTCAATGGGTGCTTGGTCTACCGATTCAAAAACTAAAGTAGTAAGCATGACCGAGGGCGATTTCTACAGTTCAGAAAAATCGGTTACCGTGCCAGAAGCTACCCAGTTTAAAATCGAATTTGTTGACGGCAGTGGCGCTGTTACCGAATTGAAAGGCTTGGCTAACCTAAAAGCCGGAGAGGTAATCGATAGCTCTACCATGAGTCTTAAAGCCTTGAAAGCATTTGTAGCCAAAGAAATAGAAGCAGCTAAGGCGGCAGGCGTTTTATTGTCGGCACATTTAAAAGCCACCATGATGAAGGTTTCTGACCCTATCATTTTTGGTGCTATTGTAGAAGTATATTTTGCTGATGTATTTGCGAAATATGCAAATCTATTTAAAGAACTAAACATAGATACACGGAATGGTTTGGGCGATGTTTATGCGAAGATTGCCGGAAGACCAGAGCAAGCTGAAGTAGAAGCTGCCTTAGCCGCTACGATTGCAAATGGTCCGGCTTTGGCCATGGTGAACTCGGATAAAGGCATTACCAATCTACATGTTCCTTCTGATGTGATTGTGGATGCTTCGATGCCAGCCATGATCCGTACTTCTGGTCAGATGTGGAATAAAGACGGCAAGGCGCAAGATACTTTTGCCTTGATTCCAGATCGTTGCTATGCAGGGGTTTACACAGCTACTATTAACGATTGCAAAGCCAATGGCGCATTCGATCCTACAACCATGGGTTCTGTTCCAAACGTAGGTTTGATGGCACAAAAAGCCGAAGAATATGGCTCACATGATAAAACTTTCCAGGCAACTGCCGATGGTACTTTCCGCGTAAGCGATGCCAACGGAAAGGTTTTCTTCGAACAAAAAGTAGAAACCGGAGATATTTTCCGCATGTGCCAAACCAAAGATGCCCCAATTCAGGATTGGATTAAATTGGCGGTGAACAGAGCTCGCTTATCGGCTACGCCAGCAGTGTTCTGGTTGGATGAGAACCGTGCGCATGATAGAGAAATTATTGCCAAAGTAAATAAATACCTTCCGGCATACGATACCAATGGCTTGGATATCCGTATCCTGGCACCAGTTGAAGCCACTAAATTCTCGTTAGAAAGAATTCGCAAAGGCTTAGATACCATTTCGGTTACCGGAAACGTATTGCGCGATTACCTAACTGATTTGTTCCCGATTTTGGAATTGGGCACTTCGGCTAAAATGCTTTCAATCGTTCCATTGATGAACGGAGGTGGTTTATTTGAAACTGGCGCAGGTGGTTCGGCTCCTAAGCACATCGAACAATTTATTGAAGAAGGTTATTTGCGTTGGGATTCATTGGGCGAATTTTTAGCACTTCAAGCTTCTTTAGAACATTTATCGCAAACCCAGAACAATGCAAAAGCACAAGTATTGGCTGATGCACTTGATGAGGCAAATGCTAAATTCCTCGCTACAGACAAATCTCCGGGCAGAAAATTGGGAACCATCGATAACCGCGGTTCGCACTTCTATTTGGCTTTGTACTGGGCTGAAGCTTTGGCTGCACAAACTAAAGACGCCGCGTTGCAGGCTAAGTTTGCACCTTTGGCTGATGCACTAAAATCAGCCGAGGCTCAAATTTCGCAAGAGCTGATCGGTGCGCAAGGCAAGCCACAAAACATTGGAGGTTATTACAATCCGAACGATGAGCTGGCCTCAAAAGCGATGCGCCCGAGTGCAACGTTAAACAATGCTTTGGCTAGCTTGTAGGCAGTTATAAGTTTTAGGCTTAATCACGTCATTCGACATACAGATAAGTTTTAAAGGAAAAGCCCCAAATTGCGAAAGCAATTGGGGCTTTTTACTTTTATCAAGGCTTCTTGCCTATCGCCATATATAAGAAACCCCCTCGTTAAAAGAACTTGATGCAGAGTTAGACGAGGCCGTTTTAGAGTCAACCAGTTTCCCATCTATGTAGATTTCACCTTTGATGCCGCCTGGGCCAAAAGCGGCAAATGATATGGAGGCATCATCATATGCCTTTACCGTGCGATTTACTGTCTTGCTAAAAGGCAAGGTAGCATTTGTCAAGCGTACAGTGCCTCCATTTTCATTGGTGTACCTTAGTTCGATATCGTTAGGAGTGCCAGATGAAACGCTGCATCTATATTCAACAGTTACATTTTTAGGGTAATTGTTGGTGCCACCCCCATCTTTTTTCTTACAAGAAGCTAAAGATAAAATCATGGTAGAGATAAGGAGGGCAAACAGAATCAGTTTTGTTTTCATAATAATGGATTTAAAATTTTAGTATTAGGCACAAAAGTGGAACATGGCAATAGGATCATCGCCCCACTAGACCTCGTGGCACCTTTTTTAGTAGGTAGCTGAATTAATCAAGAACCGTTTTTTGGAAGGGAGAGTGTCTCTAGGACCTTTTAATTCGCTTAAGGTGGCCGATGATTCGCTGCGTTTATGTCCAACTGTTATATTTTTAGAGTGGTTGTGGCCGGTTTCATCTTTCTTCTTGCAAAATTTTAAAGATAGAATCATAGTAGAAATAAGGACAGCAAACAAAATCGGTTTTGCTTTCATATTAATGGATCTAAAATCTTCATGGTTGACACAAAGGTGGGGCAGGGGTGATGTGATCATCGCCCTATTAGGGTTTGTGGCACCTCTTTTTTAGCGAATAGCGTTCGAAAGGACAGTTCCTTTTTGAGGAGAACAGCATCAAACAAGGCTTTTTAATCCTTCAATAAACGGATCTTTTACAAAAAGTGGGAAGGAGATTTACCTGTAAACTTTCGAAAGTTGCGATTGAAGGATGATTTAGAATTGAAGCCACAATCAAATGCAATGAAAAGCAAGGTGTAATTTTGGTTTCTTCCGTCGGCAATCATTTTTATACATTCATTTACACGAAGGGAGTTGACATAGTCGTAAAAGCTTTTGTTGAATTTGGAATTGATAACCTGAGACAAAACCGCATCTTTAACCTGTAAGGTTTCAGCTAATTTGCTTAGCGTGAGTTCGGCATTTTTGAACAGTTTTTCCTGCTCCATTACGCTGTTCAGTTGTTGCAGAATTTGTGTTGCTTCTTTTTCGGTAAGTGTAGACCATTCGTATTTTATCTTGCCTTGAACAGGTTCGCCAAAAAGGTGTGTTGGAGAATGAGCTCCGCTTTGCGCGCCATTGAAGGTATCATTGTCAGTAGGGAATTTTGGTGTACTAAAAATTTGTTGCTGGCGAACGCCAAAAAAACCAATGAAACAGATATATAAGGAAGCGCTGATATAAATACTCTGTGGCGTTTGGTAAAAGATAACAAATAACCAAATTCCGGCTATACCTACTATCAGGTAGCGCAGCCAGTTCAAACTGATTTTGTCGGTATTTGAAAATTCTTCATTTATTTTTTTCTTGTACCGCTGCAATAAAATGCTAGATGCAATGATGTAAACAACTCCTGAAAAGATAATGCCAATATTCGTGATGATGGCAAGAACCTTATAATAGGGTATAGAAAATCCATGCTCGTAAAGCAACAGTTTTTGCTCAGGGCTTTGCAACAGAAACGGTAGCCATAAAAGGTATAAGATGACAATCGGAGAAAAATGGAGCAATGTTTTTGCGTCATATTTTTTCGGTGCCGTTAAGTAAAGAATATATAGATACAGAAACGGTCCATGGACAAGTGCCAGCAAGTCGCCCCATCCAATTAAAGCCGGAATATGTAGATAGCCATCAGAAACCTGCAAATAAAGATTAGCCAGGTGAAATGTCGCTGCCAACTGCCAAATCATCAATAACCTATCGGCAGTTGTTTTGTTGGGTTTAACAGCAAATAAGATAAACAGGTAAATTGATATTACTACGCTGGCAAAGTATAACATATCATTCTTTGGTGAGAATTAGTTGGTTAGTGCGGCCAACATTAAGCAAAAATATGAAAATACATTACACAGAATTTAAGTTTCTATAAAAACCGGCCATAAAGCTCTTCCTGCTATAAGAGAAAGCATAAATCGTGATAAAACATAAACCTAAACAGGCAATGATGGCAAATAAACCTGTATTATTGCTGGGCTTTTTCGGTATTTCAAAAATAACCGCTCCATCTGATTCTATTTTATAGATTTTGGGACTTGTCTTTTTGAAGTCCGATTTTTTGATCCAGACAACGGTTACAGCTTTGGCAGTAAGAGAGAAATCTACCCCTTTAAGAGCCCTAGCGCCGTCATCAACGCCATCCACATTGAGCTTGATTACGTATTTGTGCTTGTCTTTGCTAAAGGCAAAAGTAAGATAAGCATAGTTGACCGCCTTCTTAAAAATATCGGTTTCGGTTTTTACGAATGTCGATTTTTGGATCAGATCGCCTTCTATCGCGATGAGGTTATTGTCGCCAAAAAGCACTTGGGTGAACACAAGATAGGCAACATAAAAAATCAGAAAAAGAAACAATACACGTAGCTTTTTCATAATCAATTAACTAAATTATTAGTTAATTTAAATAATTCTTCTGGATAAAACAAATTTTAGTTTCATAGAGTTATACCAGTAACTAAATCAAGAAGACCATGAGCAATTCAGCCAACGAGCCAAAAAAAGCTACAGATAAACTTCATCCAGACAGTTTGGGAGAAACAAAAGACCTCAATGAGCTTTCTTACGATAAGAACAAGAAGAGCTTCGAGTATGATATGAAAAGCACGGATAGCGAATATGACCATCCTTTAGATTATGATACGGTTCCGGCAGGAGCGATAAATGATGATTCGACCTATGATGAGGCCAACCCCTATGTAGGCGATGAATATGCGGGAAAGGAAGATATAGCGGACGATGAACTCAATGAATTGGCTATGCATGTAGATAATGAGGGAGAAAGCGTTTTGCTTAGTCCGGAAGATGAGATTTTGGGAAGAACGGAAGAAGACTACCGTGACGATTTAGACGAAGAGGGCTATCCGAAAAACGATTCGTTTAATTAAAAGCACAGTTTAGCTGTCGAATCCGTTTTTGATAGCATAAACGGCTAAGCCTACGCGCGTTTTTAATCCTAACTTATCAAATAAACTATCCCTATACCCTTCAACGGTTCTGGTGCTGCAGTTCATTTCATTGGCAATTTCCCTATAGCTCATTTCGGTAACGGTAAAGCGCAAAAATGTGATTTCTCTGCTGTTAAAAAGAGCCTTTTTATCAGGCTGTTTGGTTTCATTGCCGATGCATGAAAAAACCTTGCTGGCAGCCCATTCGGGATAGTAATATCCATTTTTTACCAAATGATTGAGGGCCTCGGCCAATGCAGTTGGGTGTACGTTTTTAAGTAGGTATCCCTTCGCACCACTTTTGATCATTTTGATCAGGCTTTGCTCGTCGTTTTGCATGCTTAGGGCCATAATCAGCACTTCTGGATAGGTTTCTTTGAGCCAGCTCGCCGTTTCAAAGCCATCCATTATTGGCATGCTAATATCTAACAGTACCACGTCAGGTATATTTCTGGGGTGCCGGCATTTCTCTTGCAGCTCTTTGCCGTTCTCACATTCGTATAGCACTTCAAATTGCTCGAAATTTGCCAAAATACCACTTAATGCTTTCGCAATTAAAATGTGGTCATCAACAATTACAATTCTAGTTTTCATCTTATATCGAAATTTCGATGGTTAATTTTGTTCCTGCCCCTTCCTTGCTTTCCATGTGGTAAGTGCCTCCAATCAGGGCAATCCTTTTTCGCATATTGCTCAAGCCGATGCCCTTGCCTACTAGTTTTTCGGTATTAAAGCCTTTGCCATCGTCGCTTAAAGTTAGGGTTAATTGCTCATCGTTTTTAATTAAGCTTGCCGAAATGGTTTTGCAGGCCGCATGCTTGATGCTGTTTTGTATAAACTCTTGTACTACCCTTAGCAATAGGCTTTTAGTTTGGTAATTGAGCGGTATCGACTTGAAGCCTACTGCCAAGTTGAGTTTGTATGCTTTTAAGATTTCAATTTTCGAAAATTCTTCTTTTAACAAGGTAGAAATATCGTTGGTATCTATATGGTTATCGGTTAAAGATTTAGAGAGGTGCCTTAATTCAGACAAAGCATCATTGATCAGTTCTCCTATGCCTGTAATTTTATCATTGATCAGCAAAGCCTTGTTTTCGAAGGCCAACTGTTGGGTATATAAACTTGCCAAAGTAAGTTTTTGGCCCACGTTGTCGTGTATTTCGCGGCCAATGTGCTGCATGGTTTGGGTTTGTATCTCTATTTGTGCCGCCAACAATTCTTTCTGGTGCAAAACCTGTTGTTGCTGCAGCTGCATTATACTCTCTTTTTTCTTGTTTTTGTATTGCACCACAAACAAAATCACGGCAACAATAAATGCCAACAAAAAAACATTGAAGAGAATAATAACTAATAAATATTCGGTTTGCCCCATATATAAGCTGCGGTAAATAACAGGTACATCAAATGGTTAGCTATCAAAAAAAACGTGTAATAATTGCTCCATAAGTTAGGCTCATTTAAAAGTAGGTTATAAAACGAAAAAAAAGGCAAGGTTCCTACATAAAATAATATAATCCCGATGTTGATATAGAACATGTAATTGGTGTGGAACAAGAGTATTTTTTCTGATTTTATTTGCTTAAAGATTTCTAAGATCACCAATAGCATAAGCAATACAGTGCCTACGGTATAGCTCAGGGAAAGCATCATGCCCGATTTCTGGATAATTGTAAAATAGGGGAGGAAAGACATGCAGAATAAGCCTGTAATTACCCAAAATAGTTTTGGCTTGTTTAAGGATTTTACGGCATACAGCCAATAAAAAAATATAAATTCAATGGGTATCACAAAATAATCGTAATACTTGCTTACATAAGACGGATGCTTTTTTAGTCCCCACTTAGCAAATACCTCCATCAGTAAAATAGCGCAACAATAAATAATAAACCATTTCCAATCAGTTTTTTTGAGGCGAGGCCAACGATATACGCCAACCAGCGCTGTTAAAAACTGCACCCAAATCAGTGTTTCGCCCAATACTTTTTGGGTATTGCTAAATACTACCATTTTATTGAAAAGCTTGTCCGTCAATCGTAGCCGGAGGGATGATCTGCCCATGGTTTAGCGCCATCACTTCAACTTCATCCCTTTCATCCTTCACCATGATGAAACTCATTTGTTTCTTGCCAATTCTCTTTTTAAATCCTTCATAAGTATTGATGTCGAGCGGGTTAAAATCGCTATAAACACCTCTCTTGTTTTTAATGGCCGGCAATAGGATCAGCGTGTGCTTTCTTTCATAGAGCTTCGTTATCCCATCCTTTAATAATTTCTCAAGATTTTCATAGCCTGGGCGAGACCATTTTGTATTTGTTGGATACGCGGCATAATACATCCTGATCGCTAGTTTTTTATCCGTACCTGGCTGTTGGCGCTTTACATTGATTTCGATATCGTTAATGAATTTTTTAAGGGTATCCAAATCAAACAAGATCGAATTAGCATCGTTAAGCACGCCATATTCTCCTCCATTTTCGATGGCTTTGAGTTGGTTTTGCTTGTAGTTGTCGGTCATTTCCTGTATCAAGCTAAACCGTAACGTACTCGGGTTGGTGCCAGACGAATCTGTTTTCTTGGGTGGAAAGCAATAAATGTATGCGCCAAAAGCCAGAACGAGCACTACAATAATGAGAGTTAAATGTTTCTTTTCCATTTTAAATAATTTGAGGTTATGAATTAAATATACTTTTTAATTATGCAAAATAGCGTATGGTTAGTGGATAAAACTAGCGCTATTCCCTCGGTTTTTATATCGTTAAACAACGGTAAAATTTACCGCTAAACGAACGTCGAGATTCAGTTTTATACACATTGATTGCGGGCTCATCGTATGCCAACTTTGTAATGTAAACGCCAGTTGATAAATAGGCAATTGGCTAAACTGATAAAATTGATGAGAAAAAGACTAAAGCAAATCGCAAGGTTTATCAATAGGGTACAACTGAAAATTGAGTTTTTCAAAACCATATTTTATAAACTATAAGATAGATCTCGGCAGAAGATGCCTTGAATAACCTTGGCGAGTTCAACCCTTTTCCAATCAAATTTCAGGCTGTTACGAATGGATTGAGCAACTATTATACCTCAACATATATTCAAACTAATGGAGTATTCCGAAAATCCCTAAAAGAGTAGGAGCAAAAACTAAAATCTAAATAAAATGAAAAAATCAGTTTTACTACTATTGGCAATCGCTTTTAGTACCGTTGCATTTGCGCAAAAGAAAACATTTACAAAAGCAGAGCAACAACAAATTCAAAGAGTTTTGGGCAAGGACTTTACCGCTGTATTGGGTAAGGAAGGACAATTGGCAGTTGTTACCCCCGACAAAGTTGGACAATTGAAATCTACCGCTAGGGGCAGTTTTAGTGGCATGCCTGGTCTTGCTGCCAATGCAGTTTTGGCCGCCAACGAAAAATGGTGGGTTTATAAACAAAGTGGCGATTTGCTCAAGTCTAAATTGGGAGAAGAACGTTTCAACCAATTGAACAAAATCCTGACTAAAAAAGGATTAGACATCAATGCAGTTGAAAAACCGGTAGAATTTACGAGGGCAGAGCAGCAGCAGATGCAACGAATTCTAGGTAGGGATTTTACAGCTGTATTGGGCAGCCAAGGACAATTGGCCGTTGTTACCCCCGACAAAGTTGGACAATTGAAATCGACAGTAAGAGGAGGCTTTAGCGGCATGCCAGGCCTAGCCGCCAATGCAGTTTTGGCCGCCAACGAAAAATGGTGGGTTTATAAACAAAGCGGCGATTTGCTCAAGTCTAAATTGGGAGAAGAACGTTTTAACCAATTGAACAAAATCCTTGTTCAAAAAGGATTGAACTAAAGCAATCTACTCTGGTGCAGCAAGCCTGTTGCACCAGTATAACAGAAGCTGTTTAAATTTCGACGGCCCTTTTACAGGTATAGCGATTTTATAAAATGGCTCTCCTATTTAAACAGCTTCTACCTATTATTTAAACCCAAAAAAGACAAAAATGGATTCATATAAAATTAAACGTGTTTTGAAGGATAATATCTTTTATAACATCAGCTATTGCTATAATACGAACCAATTAGAAGTATTTAGGATTTTGGTAGCCCTTTTTGCAATCGTTTCAATGTTTACACTGGTTTTGGATTATGATGTTTTTTTTGCGCCAAACGGTGTTGTCAATTGGGAGGTTTCCAATGCAAATGCACTTTGGTTTGAGTGTCATCCGCAAAAAATAGCCGATTTTTTAAATGTATCGCCCCAATATGTAATGGTTACGATTCTCGCGATATACTTTTTGGCGCTTGGTGCCTTATTGCTAGGCATTTGGACCAGATTATCAGCCATTGTTTGCTTGATTACCTTTACGCTTATCACCAATGTAATGGCTTCTTTTGCTTTCGGGGTCGATATTTATCAGTCGGTATGTTTTTTCTTCCTCACTATATTCCCAACTGGCTATAGCTTGTCGCTGCTCAAAAAAGAGAATTATCCCGACCTTACCCAAATCAAGCAAATTTGCATTAGGGTATTGCAACTCTATTTGATCATCACTTACCTATCGGCGGGGTTCGAAAAAGCATTTATGGTAAATTGGTGGAATGGCAGGTTTATCTATTTCCTCAGCAACGATCCAACCATCATGACCACCAGTTTTTTCCCAAAAGACCAAGGCATTCTTTTTTATACCTTTTTTGGGATCATGGTGGTGTTTATAGAATCATTGTATTTTATCCTCGTGTGGTTTAAAAAAACCAGGTTGTACATCGTATTTATCATTATATCAATGCATTTGTTCATTGCGCTTTTTATGGACCTGCTGTTTTTTGGACTGTTGCTCATCGTGTTAAATGTAGTGTGCTGGTATCCAGCATTTTTTGCTAACCTTAAAATGAAAGAAAATGATAAAAGCATATAAAATTACTTTTCGGATCATCCTGTTGATCGTTTTTTTGTCGGTAATGAAAGTGAGCGTATGGATTGATAAAAATATTGATTGCTATGCGCTTTCGGTTACACAGTCGTTTATTTTTAGGGTAACCCGATTAAACTGGCAATACGGCTTTTTTACAAGCAAATCGAGCAACTACCAATTTATTAAAAGCGATATCAGCCTAGTGGATCCTGACAATGCTTCGAGAAATATCATCATTGCAAAGGATAGCGGCTTGGATAAGCTGGTTTTGCCTATAAATGCGGTGAGGGTTAATTCTTCTATTCAACAAATGGTTAGAGATACCCTGTATTTGGAAGCAGGATCGAGGTCTATTGCCTTATACTTGTTTAAAAGGCATCCTTCCTACAGAAATATAGATTTTTCTATACAAACCTATAACAGGAAAATCAAAGTTGACCAGACCAGGTTTGCACTTAAAACCAAGCTCGACACCTTGTTTAACCGTAGGATTAGCTATTAGGCTTGCACTAGAAATAACGTAAACAATACTTTATGGAAGGGCCGATTATTTTATTCGATGGGATTTGCAACTTGTGCCATGGAGTGGTACAGTTCATCATCAAAATAGACAGCAGAAAAAAAATCAGGTTTGCTTCGCTGCAATCTGAAAGCGGACAAAAATTGCTAAGCGAACATGGTTTGCCAACCGCTGATTTTAATTCTTTTGTCCTGATAAAAGGAGAAAGTTATTTTGTCAAATCTATAGCCGTATTAAGTGTTTTGAAAGAGCTGGGAGGATTTTGGCGCATATTTTATGCATTTGTCCTGCTTCCGAAACCGTTTAGAGATTTTGTGTACGATATGGTGGCAAAGTCGCGATATCAGCTATTTGGCAAGAACAATACTTGCATGGTTCCGACACCCGATTTGCAGCAAAGGTTTTTGTCTTAAATGCAAATGCCGGGATCAGTATTAAGGGCTTACATCTAAATTAAATCTTTTGCGCATTTCATCAAGCTGCGGATTTTTATCAACCAAATAAGTGTACTTGTCCTTGTTGGTGTAAATCCGTTTTTTGATGGTATTTGTAGCTTTTTGAACCGTAATCTGGATATCGAAGTTTTTTAGTGCCGAACGCAAGAAATTGAGGATCTCCACTTTTTCATCTTGTAACGTGCTTTCTAAAGCCAGGTTTTCTACCAAAACGGTAATTTCTGTTCCGTTAATGATAGGGTCATTGCTCATTAAGGTGTAAAGGTGGATTTTATCGCTGTCTTTTGCCTTTTGCGTATAAACCCGCCATAGTTCCAAAAATTGTTCAGCCGTAAAATCCTGTTTTTCGCTTCCCGTAATGTATTTCGGACCTTTGTCTTCTTCGCCACTGGCTACACGCTCTAAATCTGTTAACGAGGGAATCAAAGACCCAACATTTGCTTTCATCGGCTGGATTTTGATCGAACCGGCAGATGGTGGTGGTCCTAATGGCTGGGGTTTATTGATAGGTGGAGGAACGGTAGGCAAGGCCACGTCTAAATGATCGGGCAGATCAGGCAGGTCTTCCTTTTCTATAAAATCCTGTAAATCTTGAATGGAGGCCTCTGCTACGTTACGCTTGGCTACCGGAGTTTCGGTTGCTGCCTTTGAGGCTTCTGGTTGGGGTGTTGGGTTTGCAGCTACAGCCTTAGGCCGCTCCGTTTCAACTAAAGTTTTTTTTTTATCCTGATCTGCGTCAGTTGCTGTATTGTTGCCGGAAGGTTGCTGTGCCAGTTGGATAACCGAAGGAATGTGGCACATTTTAATGAGCGAAAGCTCTACCTGCAGGCGTTGGTTTTTGCTGTTTTTATACACCAAATCGCATTGGTTGGCCAAATTGAGTGCGGTGAGTATAAAGCCAAGATCGGCCTGTTTGCTTTGGGCAAGGTATTTTTGCTTAATGGTTTCGCTTACTTCCAATAACTGAATGGTCTGTGCATCTTTGCCTACCAAGAGGTTTCTGAAGTGGCTAGCCAAACCGTTGATAAAATTGTTGCCATCAAAGCCGTTGTTCAAAATCTCATTAAAGAGGAGCAGGGCCTGACTCACATCTCCGGCGGTTAAAAAATCCGTCAGTTTAAAATAGTAGTCGTAATCTAAAATATTCAGGTTATCGATTACTGCCTTGTAGGTAAGGTTTCTGTTGGTGTAGCTTACAATCTGGTCGAACATCGACAATGCATCACGCAAACCGCCATCAGCCTTTTGTGCAATGATATGTAAGCCATCATTGTCGACAGCAATATTTTCCCTAACCGCAATTTTATTTAAATGTCCGGCAATATCTTCTACCTGGATACGGTTAAAATCGAAGATTTGGCAACGCGACAAAATAGTCGGCAAAATTTTATGCTTCTCGGTGGTAGCCAAAATAAAAATGGCATAAGAAGGCGGTTCTTCCAATGTCTTTAAAAAGGCATTAAAAGCACTGGCCGAGAGCATGTGCACCTCGTCAATGATATACGTTTTGAATTTTCCGGCCTGTGGTGGGATCCGTACCTGCTCGATTAAACTTCTGATATCGTCAACAGAGTTGTTCGAAGCCGCATCTAGTTCATGAAAGTTAAAGGAATGGCCAGTTTGGAAAGAAACGCATGATTCGCAAGTCCCACAAGCCTCTTGTTCGGCCGTTAGCTGCGTACAATTAATGGTTTTGGCCAAGATACGGGCACAGGTGGTTTTACCCACCCCTCGCGGACCGCAGAACAAAAAAGCCTGGGCCAACTGGTTGTTTTTGATGGCATTTTTTAAAGTACCTGTAATATGTTGCTGGCCAACTACGGTTTCGAAGGTGGCTGGGCGGTATTTACGGGCTGAAACGATAAAATTTTCCATCGCAACGAAAATAGGAATTTTTGTCGAGCTTGAAATGACGAAATTTTGGAATGTTGAAAAGTCAGTGTTGAAGAGTTGCTCGTTGTTCGTTATCAGTTACTAGTTGTCAGTTATCAGTTGTCAGTTTTCCGTTGTCGGTTGCTAGTAGTTGCTAGTTGTCAGTTGTTCGTTAATGCAATCAGGCTGTATAACAATTGAGCAAACAAACAAGAAGTATAAAAAGCCCCTACTTAATTACCGATTTTAATTCTTTTCGGTATTGCGAAGCACTCTTTCCGGTAAATTCTTTAAACAGCTTGTTAAAATGGCTGAAGTTATGAAATCCGCTATCTGAACTGATGTGTGCAATGCTCATGCGTTTTTCGGCCAAGAGCTTGCAGGCATGCACGATGCGGTATTCGTTTACGAAATGGGTAAATGTTTTTTTGGTTATCTTTTTAAAGTACCTGCAAAAGGAAGGAACCGTCATGTTGGCCATTGTAGCCACTGCTTCTAGACTAATCTGTTCTACAAAATGATCTTTTACATAATTAAAAACCATATTGATCCTGTCGTTATCCTGGATCTGCATCTCCATGGCAAAACCCGAAGCGTTTAATATTTTGTAATCGTTGCTGCTTTCCAGTTCTTTTAAAACGCCCAACAAGGTTAACAAACGTTCGAAAGGGGGCTGGTTTTCCATCATTTCTATACGGGCGCCAACTGCAGCCTTCATTTCGTTGCCAAACGCAATACCGCCTTTTGCCTTATCGAATAATTCGTGCAGGCACTTGGTTTCTTGCAATCCCAAAAAGCCTGAGCCCAGAAAGTCTGGTTTCATCTGGATCACGGTTTCGTTTTTGTTGCCGGTATTGGTATCCGTAAATCCGCAATGTGGCAAATTACTCCCAATCAGGATCAGATCGCCATCGGTATAATAGGATACATGGCTGCCAATCTGCCTCTTTCCGGCACCACCGTTTACGAACACCATTTCTATCTCCGGATGGTAATGCCATAAATGCGCCTTGTTGTTGGCGTTCTCTACATATTTAGAATAGTAGAAAGAACTGCCAAAGGAGGGCTCGACAACCTCAAAGCTTGGTCTGATATTTTTCATTTATAATACAAATATAGTCTAAAAAATATGCTTTATTATGATTTTTAATTCGATATGACGGATATGAGGGTAATATAGTATAGAAATTGGAAAATATGCAACCTAAATCATGCGTTTTCACCTCTTAACTTTGTTGTATTCAGATTATTAGAACTCTTTAATCCCTTTAGATATGAAAAATTTCTTAAAAATAACCTTAGTAGCTGCGCTGTTATTCGTTGCTTATGGTGCGCATGCAACAGATGATTTGTTGGTAAAAGTGAAAAACAGCAACGAAAAGTCGGTGAGCTTCTTTTTAAACGAGGCCAAGGTAATGAACGTTGCATTTTATACCTCAAGCGATGAGGTGATCTATCAGCAAAACGTACGTACTACCGGAGCGGCAATCAAAACTTATGATTTGAATGCTTTTCCTGATGGCGATTACAAGCTTAAAGTTGAGGCCGATCTAAAATTGACAGAATATCAGATCCATATCGAAAATGGCAAAGCGGTATTGTCTAAACCGGCGGTAACCAATCTTTTGAGCGCTGCTTTGACCAGAGAAAAATCAATCGTAACCTTAGACCTAAAAAATATTGCAAAAGAGGTGGTTGATTTGCAGGTTTTTAACGAATATAACGATCAGGTATATAGCGAAAAGATCTCTGAAAAATCTGAGCTTGTTAAGAAGTTTGATATTGCCCAGGCCAATGCCAGGGAACTGACCTTCGTAGTAAAGACAAAAAACAAAGAGTTTATGGAAACCTTTAAGGTGAAGTAAGCTTAATAATAAGATTATATTTGGTTTAAGGGAGGCTGGTTAGGGTCTCCTTTTTTATTGGAGTTTAGTGAAGCATCACCAAGATTGGGCCATGTGTTTTAAAAGGCCTTTTCTGTTTTTGCATTAAAGCTTTGATTTTAAGAAATATATTGCTACATTTGCGTCCCGTTTTAAAGCGGAAAAGAGATTAAATCACAAATCAATTAAAAACAACAATGAATCAGTACGAAACTGTTATCGTTCTTACCCCGTTGCTGTCTGAAGAGGTTGCGAAAGAGGCAATTGCCAAATTCACCAAGATCATCACAGATGGCGGATCCGAAATTATCGCAGAAGATAATTGGGGTTTGAGAAAATTAGCGTATCCGATTGAGAAAAAAGCAAACGGATTCTTTCACCTTACAGAGTACAAATCTTCAGGTGAGATTATTAACAAGTTAGAGCTAGAATTAAAACGCGACGAACGTGTTTTACGTTTCTTAACTGTAAGATTAGACCGTCATGCGGTTGCCTACAACGAGAAAAAACGCAGTGGCGCTTTTAACAAAAAACCTAAGAAAGAGGAGGCTGCAGCATAATGGCAAAAGATCAAATTCAATATGTTACCGCTCCAAAAGTGGACGATAACAGAAAAAAATACTGCCGTTTCAAGAAAAATGGTATCAAATACATCGATTACAAAGACGCAAACTTCTTGTTGAAATTTGTTAACGAACAAGGTAAAATTCTACCTCGCCGTTTAACAGGTACTTCGTTGAAGTTCCAACGTAAAGTGGCTCAAGCTGTTAAGCGTGCCCGTCACATCGGTTTATTGCCTTTTGTTACTGACCAATTAAAATAAGCGCAGAGAAATGGAAGTTATTTTAAAGCAAGATATCAAATCACTAGGTGAGAAAGATGATATCGTAACGGTAAAACCTGGTTACGGACGTAACTATTTAATTCCGCAAGGCTTTGCTCAATTGGCTACGCCATCTGCTAAAAAAGTATTGGCAGAGAATTTAAAGCAAGCGGCTTTTAAACAAGATAAAATTAAGAAAGATGCAGAAGGTATTGCTGAGCGTTTAGCTGATGTAAAACTAAGCATCGGTGCTAAAGCTGGCGAAACCGGTAAAATCTTTGGTGCAGTAAACACCATCATGATTGCCGATGCCTTGAAAGCTAAAGGCTTTGAAGTAGATCGTCGCAGAATCACTTTCGAAACTGAACCTAAAATGGTTGGCGAGTACATCGCAAACTTGAACTTGCACAAAGAAGTGAAAGTGAAAGTTCCTTTCGAAGTAGTAGCTGAATAAGCATTACAGATCATATAAAAAAGCCCCGGTAATTTACCGGGGCTTTTTTTTGCCCATTGCTGTTGTTGGTGTTCTTCACCAACAATAGCGGTAAATTTATTTCAAGGTACTTCAATCAGGATTCTAAGTTTGGTCCAGATTCTTGGTTCTTTTCTTGTTGGTGAAGAACACCAACAAGCGCTTTTGCCTCTAGTTATTTCTTTCGACCCTTGCTCAAGTCCAATAACTGGATATTTCTAAAGTCTACAGGTTGGCCTTCGCTCTGCAGGGCAATAAAGCCACTGCTTAACAATTTGCCATCAATTTTTATTTTGGGATCGTACCTGTTGGCTACACCTCCACCAATTTGTGGCTTGCTGTATTGCAACACGGTATCGCCATTAATGATGTGGGTAACGAGCGAATCGCCCAGTACAATGAGCTCTGCCTTTACCCATTGATCGCCATCGTAGGTTTTTGAACGCGAATCGATGCAATGCGAGGCTGCCAGCTTGCCTTGGTAAACTACATTGGTGCCTGGCGAACACATGTTGCCGGTTGGTCGAGGCTTGCCATCGCCCAAGCCACCCAAAAACTGCATCTCGATAGAAATTGGCCAATCTTGTTCCTTAGGCATCGTTTTAGGATCTTGGGAATGAAACATTAGCCCGCTGTTGCGTAAAGTATAATCTGGTGCACCTTTTTGCAGTTCGCCAACAAAGCGGTATTCCAGTTTTAAATGATAATAAGAAAAAGGTGTTTTGTAATAGAGGTGGCCAAATTGATCGTTAAAATCGCCATATTGGTCATAACGGACTTTGATCAAGCCATCTTCAACCCTAAAAGTATTTCCAAAATTCTCGTTGTACTCGTGGTGGTGGATTTTTACATTCCAGTCTTTAATGTCTTTTCCGTTGAATAAGGAAATCCATTTGTCGCTTTTTGGTTTTGCCGTTTTGCTAAAGCCGGAGCCAAGCATGAGGCAAATGCAGCCTAGGCCGATTAGTTTGTTCATAGGGATTAGCATTAGTTGTTTTTCGACAACAAAATACAATTAATGCCGTAGATATGCTACTCGGCATGTCTTTATTTTTCAACCAGGCTTAGCCATGTACTGACGATCTCCGTCAATTCTTTTTGGTTCGCCTCAATGGCTGCCAAGTCTTCGAAAACAATAGTGCGTCTACCATCCTTATAATCGCCAGCTAATAAAGGACTGCTGATTTTGCTTCCGCTTGGGAAAACCAATAAAATACGTCCTTTGTGCAGATTGAAAACTGCTATTTCGCGTTTATACTCCTTGGGATCAAAATCCTTCATCATGCCATTGTAGTAAAAGCTGGGGTGGTTCCATTTGATGCGTTCGCTAACATCTGGGCTTGCCGCTAGCATAATCTTTCTAATGGCGTTCATACACGCACCCATTTCAGATGCCAAATCAGCAATAAAAGTGTTAACCTGTTCTTTGTCACTAAGCTTAGCTTTGGCCATTGGTATCAAGATTTAAATTTTAATTGTGCATCGGCTAATGCCTGACGCAACTTGGGCAAAGACCCATGCCCAAAACCGTGCAGCTTTAAGAGCGTTGCTTCTGTAAAATCGGCCAATTTTTCCAGGCTGTTTATGTTTTGTGTTTCCAAGGCTCTTCTTGCAGGCGCACTGAGCAAAGCCAAAAAGCCATCTTTAGGTTTGTTTTCGCGTTCACAAATAGGGCAGCTAGGACAGTCGCTCGACTTATAAAACTGATGTCCCTTGCTACAGGTTTTGGGCTGAGGAGTTTTCATGCGCTTTGTTTAAGGAAGAAATAAATCGATTTAAACAGTTTTTAACGAAGATAATGTATATTTAGCAAACCTAAACCAAATTACAAGGGCATGTCTATTTCATGCTCTATTAATCTATGAAACGCATATTTATTCTTTTTTGCTCGCTCTGTTGTGTAATGCAATCGGTTGCACAGCCATTGCCTTATCGAAATAAAAATCTTCCAATTGAACAGCGGGTAAGCGACCTTTTGTCGAGAATGACACTTGAGGAAAAATTCTGGCAACTGTTTATGATCCCTGGCGATTTGGATAATGCCAAGCCTGACCAATACAAGAATGGTATTTTCGGCTTTCAGGTAAGTGCAGGTGCCAAGGGCGATGCTGCAGGGCAACTGCTCAGCTATAATACCAAAGAGAATGCACAGCTGGTCGCAAAGAAAATCAACAGCATCCAAAAATATTTTATAGAGCAAAGCAGATTGGGCATCCCTATTATAGCTTTTGACGAGGCTTTGCACGGCTTGGTAAGAGATGGTGCAACAGCTTTTCCGCAGTCTATTGGGCTGGCTGCCACTTGGGATACCACGCTGATGCAGCAAGTGGCTACTCAAATTGCGAAAGAAACCAAGCAAAGAGGTATTCGCCAGATTTTGTCGCCCGTAGTGAATATAGCATCCGATGTACGCTGGGGCCGAACAGAAGAGACCTATGGAGAAGACCCTTTCCTTTCGTCGGCGATGGGAGTAGCCTTTATGCGATCGTTTGAGCAAATGGGGATTATTACCACGCCCAAGCATTTCATCGCCAATGTAGGCGATGGGGGCAGAGACAGTTATCCTATCCATGCCAATGAACGTTTGTTAGATGAAATTTATTTGCCCCCATTTAAAGCGGCTATTCAAAAGGCAGGTGCGCGCTCAATCATGACAGCCTATAACTCTTTAGATGGAACTGCGGCCTCTTCCAACCATTGGCTGTTAATGGATAAACTGAAGAAAGAATGGGGCTTTAAGGGCTTTGTGATTTCTGATGCCAATGCCGTTGGTGGCGAAGTCGTATTGCATTACACGGCTAAAGATTATGCCGAAAGTGGGGAACATGCCATCAATAATGGTTTGGATGTTATTTTTCAAACGGATTTTGATCATTATAAATTATTCATTCCCGCCTTTTTGGAAAACAAAATCGATACAGCACGATTGAATGATGCTGTGAGCAGGGTTTTAAGGACAAAATTTGAACTAGGCCTTTTTGAAAATCCTTATGTAAGCGAAGATTTTAAGGGGAATGAACTGCGTCAAGAAAGCAAGAAGATGGCTGTAGAATCGGCCAAGTCTTCTTTTGTGTTGTTGAAGAACGAAAATCAGCTGCTGCCAATTACAGCTAAAACAAAAACCATTGCTGTTTTTGGAGCCGATGCCAGCGAAGCCCGTATGGGTGGCTATAGTGGCCCAGGCACCGATAAAGTAAGCATTTTAGCGGGCATTAAACAACGGGCAGGCCAACAGGCCAAAGTGGTCTATGCCATCGGAGCCGATCGTACTGCAACTGATCATGTGGTTGTGCCGGCTACTTTTCTCAAAACCGCTGATGGAAAGCAAGGCCTTAAAGCCGATTATTTTGGCGACCTCAACATGAAAGGCAAGCCGACCATGAGCAGGGTAGACCAGCAACTTGATTTTCACTGGACCTTGTTTTCGCCATCACCAGAGTTGGCACCAGATTTTTATGCCGTGCGTTGGACGGGAACTTTAACTGCTCCAGCAACTGGTCGCTTCAAAATTGGTTTGGAAGGTAATGACGGTTATCGCCTATACATTAACGATCGATTGGTGGTTAGCCGTTGGGAGAAGCAATCCTATCATACGGAGCTAAGCGATTATAGCTTTGAAAAAGGGAAAAACTATGCGATAAGAGTTGAGTTTTTCGAAGCCAATGGCGATGCAACCATTAAATTAGTTTGGAATGTAAATGTTAAAAATAATTGGAACGCAAAAATACAGGAAGCCGCTGCTTTGGCTAAAACCGCTGATATGGCCATTGCCGTTGTAGGCATTAACGAAGGCGAATTTAGCGATCGAGCCCTGCTTTCCCTACCTGGCCATCAGGAAGAATTGATCAAAGCTTTGGTCGCTACTGGCAAGCCTGTAACCGTAATTTTAGTGGGAGGCAGTGCCGTAACCATGAATGGCTGGGCCGACAAGGTCAAAGCGATTGGCTGTGCCTGGTATCCTGGCGAAGAAGGCGGGCATGCCATAGCCTCCGTGCTGTTTGGCGATTATAATCCTGCAGGGCGTTTGCCTATCACTTTCCCTCAGCACGAAGCCCAATTGCCATTGGTCTACAACCATAAACCAACAGGCAGAGGAAATGATTATAACAATCTTTCTGGTGTACCTCTTTTTCCTTTTGGCTATGGCTTGAGCTATACCAGTTTCGAGTATGGCAATTTCTCTCTGAGCAAAAAAGAGATCGCCAAAACCGATAGCACGACACTTTCTTTTACCTTAAAGAATACAGGAAGCAGAGATGGAGATGAAGTGGTACAACTGTACATCCGCGATTTGTTGTCCTCTGTAGCCAGACCGGTGATGGAGCTAAAAGGCTTTCAGCGCATTCATTTGAAGGCAGGTGAAAGCAAGCAGGTAACTTTTAACATCACACCAGAACTGCTGAGCATGCTGAACAAGGAAATGCAGACAGTGGTGGAGCCTGGCGACTTCAGGATTATGGTTGGCGCCTCTTCAAGAGATCTTAGACTGAAAGGAAATCTACAAGTAAAATAAACTATATCTATGAAAAAAATCATCTTCATCCTATGCTTAGTGCCTTTTGCAAGTTGGGCACAGCCAAAAATCAAACCTGCGGATATTGAAAAGAAAATGCAATGGTTTGCCGATGCCAAGCTAGGCATTTTTATCCACTGGGGGATTTATTCGGTAGGCGGTGTTGACGAAAGCTGGAGCTTTTACAACAAGAAAATCAGCTATGCCGATTACATGAAACAATTGGGCGGTTTTACGGCCAAGAACTATGATCCGCAGGCCTGGGCAGACCTGATTAAGGAAAGTGGTGCCAAATACAGCGTAATTACCACCAAGCACCATGATGGAGTGGCCTTATGGGATACCAAGGAAAAACACTATGACGTAGTGAACAATACGCCGGCCAAACGAGACTTGATCAAGCCTTTTTTCGATGCCTTGCGGAAAGATGGAATCAAATGCGGTGCCTATTTTTCAATCTTAGATTGGAGCCATCCAGATTATCCAGGCTTCCTAAAAGACAGCACCCGTTATAAAATAGAAGATGACTATTCGCGCTGGAACCGCTATCGTTCTTTTTTTCAAAACCAGTTGAGGGAATTGTCGCAAAACTATAATCCAGATTTATGGTGGTTTGATGGCGATTGGGAGCATAGTGCAGAAGAATGGGAATCACAAAAAGTGAGGCAGATTTTGCTGAAAAATAACCCAAATACGATCATCAATGGTCGCTTGCAGGGTTACGGCGATTATGAAACACCTGAACAGAATTTCCCGGTGAGCAGGCCAGCCTTTAATTGGTGGGAGCTGTGCATGACCACCAACGATAACTGGGGCTATCATTTGAACGACAGCAATTGGAAAACACCTTACGAGGTGATCAGTATTTTTGTGGATGCGATATCAAATGGAGGAAATTTGTTGCTGGATATTGGTCCAAAAGCCGATGGAACCATGCAAGAGGAACAAGTTCATATTTTAAAAGAATTGGGCAAGTGGAATAAAAAACACGGAGAAGCGGTATTTGGTACAGTAGCTGGCTTGCCACAGGGCCATTTTTATGGGCCTTCTACCTTATCAAAAGATTCCACTACGGTGTATCTGTTTCTGCCTAGCAAAGTATCTGGTCAAATTACCATTCGTGGCTTACAGAATAAGATAGAGAAGATTACAGTAGTAGGCAACGGAGCTACACTGAACCCTAAAATTGTGGGCAAAATTTCGTGGAGTGCCGTGCCAGGCTTGGTATATATTCCGGTTCCTACAAATGTGCAGGATGAGTATGTAACGGTGCTTAAGGTTAAATTAGACGGTCCTTTAAAATTATACAAAGGACACGGGGGATTATAAATTCAAAGACTTACGAAGTTTTAAAGGGCGTAGCCTTCAACTTTACCATTGAAAACAAGATGATTAAAGTTAAGCTTCGTAAGTTTGTTGACCACCTACAATCCTACAGATTTAACTCGCGTTGAATCTTTTTGCTGAGCATGGCCGCGGCTATCGCATATGATTCGTCTATCCATTGATAAATTTGTCGGTCGGGGATACTGCCATCTATTAAAATGCGGCTCCATTTCCGGTCGCTATAATAGGCTGGTTTTTGCAATGCCGGATATTTTTCGCGAAGGTCGTCTATGGTTTCGGGGTCGCACCTTAAACTGATGCTATCGAAAACTGTAATGTCTGTGATGGCAAATATTTTCCCCACCACTCTAAATATCAAATCATTGGGCACGTTGGGAAAAGAGAAACTTTCAGTTACCTGTTTCTTGTTCAAGCAATAATCGCGAAAGGTTTCGATATCCATATATTCTTATGCTGGTCGAGATATGCGTCCAATCTAAATAGACGGCACACATATAACTTAGTTTAGGCCTGCCTCTTGTGTTTTTTGAATTGCTTTACGATCGTTTCTTTCAACGTTTCAAAGTTGTATTGTAAAGCATTGGAAGAAATAGAGATGGGCGTGCCATACATTTTCATATTGCCCCGCATCATTTTTCGCTTAAATACATTGGCTCTTTCCAGGTATTTTTCAGGATTTGAAATATGAATGAGTATAAAATTGGTCGACATGACCTGCTCCGTCTTGATATCGGTAATATCTTCCCAATCGATTAACCCAACGCTCACACCGCTCGAATTATCGGTGATCCCTTCTTCATCCAGAATAAGTCCAGCTTTATGGTCTAGCAATTTTCTTAGCCCTATTATTCCGGTAGTTCCGAAAAAAAGTACACTAACGATACCCACTATCTTCATCCAGTAAGTCCTAAAATAGGTTTGTTTATCTGCTCCATAGAAAAAGATAAGCAATCCGGCAATGATAAAAAAGGCAGAACCCAAAATCATCAGCGTTATTTTCGCTTTGCTAAGAGGGATTTCAATTTTGTTCATTTCTCTATTAAATTAGCCTAATTTATAAAAATCAATCGATAAAATACTTTATTCAATTTCTTTACCTTTGTGCCCATGGCAAAAAGAAAAGCGAAACCTACTACTGGCCGAGGCAAGCCTTCGTTAACGAAGCGCATTGCTCTTATAACAGGAAAAATTGTGCTTTGGTTTATGTTGGTAACGGTAATTTGGGTCTTGGCCTACCGTTTTATCAATCCGCCAATTACTTTGCTCATGGTGCAACGCAATTGGGAACGCAAAGCTGACGATAAAACCGGTAAGATTGAAAAGAAATGGGTGAAATTCGAGGATATTTCAGATAACATGAAAAGGGCAGCCGTTTCTGCCGAAGACCAGCTTTTTTTAAAGCACATGGGTTTTGATATCAATGCCATAGAAAAAGCCTATGCAAGCAATGCAAAAGGCAAAAAGGTAAAGGGGGGGAGCACGATATCGCAACAGACAGCCAAAAACGTATTTCTCTGGCCTGGAAGATCATGGGTTCGCAAAGGGTTTGAAGTTTATTTTACCTTGCTGATCGAATTGTTATGGAGCAAAGAACGCATCCTGGAAGTATATCTTAACGTCATCGAGATGGGTGATGGCATTTATGGAGCTGAGGCTGCCTCACAGGCCTATTACCATAAATCGTGCAAAAACCTAAGCAGGGCCGAAGCAGCTTTAATTGCCGCCTGTTTTCCAAATCCATTGAGGTGGACACCTAAAAAGCCAACGGGTTACATCAGGCACCGTCAATATTTGATCATGCGTAATATGCGTAGGTTGGGACCGCTAGATTTTTAGGTAAGCGAATACTGCGTATTGCGTACGGCGTAGTGCGTATTGCGAAATGTAGAACGCATTAGATTTGGTTGTTAAAGATGAATAGTGTAAGCGGTCTATAAAGCGTCTCAGGATCTATACCTAATGCTTAGATTAACTTTTCAACATTACAACTTTTCAATTCCATCCCTCTTCCATTTACCCTCTTACCTCTTCCCTTTTACATTTTACCTCTTCCATTCTTCCCAGCTAGTCATGGTTCTTATTCCACCTGATTTTTAGCTTTCCTTCTTCATCAACTGCTTTGAGGTGCAATACAATTCCTTTCATCCGGTTTTGCTTTTTCTCGTCTGGGTCGGTTACATATTCATCTTTCTTTGGGTTTCTCAAAGGAATATCCATCGCAATGTCTGTTCCGGCACTTAAACCGTAAACGCCTTTAACGTTGAAATTGAGCACGCTGCTGTTTACTTCCATTGGGCTGATGTATATTTTATCGCCACTTAAGGTCAGAACACCATCCAGCTTGTCTATGGTTACATTAGACATATTTCGGTTTCTAAATGCAAATTTGCCTACTTTTTCAAGAGGCTCGAATCCAATCAGGGCGGCATTGCTCAGGTTATAGTTTACCTTGCCATACATGGAACGTTTAACAATGGTTCCTTTATCGGTAATGCCACCACTTGCATTTACCTTGGCAGACAAAAAGCCTTTTAGGTTGCTTGAAGTAATAGAAGTCTGTCCAAAATTTTCGAAGGCATAAAAGAAATCCTTCACGCTTACCCTGCTGATTTTCGAATCGATGGTAAACTTATTGATGGCACCTTGTTGCTTGATATTGCCGCTGAGGTTCAGGCTCCCGCCTGCATGGTTTACGCTGATTTTATTAAAGAAGACTCCATTTCCCTGCAAAGCGATGTTAGCCACCAGGTTTTTCGCGATAAAACGGTTATAAATGGCTTTATCTACATTGAGGTCTATCTGTATCCGCGCAGCTTCCAAAACGGCGCTCAGCTGGTCTGAAACTTCCTTAATCGAATTTTTGGTGACGGGTTTGCGCTTCACTGCTTTCCTTGGTCCCAAAAACGGCATAAACTCGCTGAGGTATAACTGCGGACTGCTCAGTTTCAGGTTTACTAAAATCTTCTCCGGATCTGTATAATAGAAGTTGAGGAAGTTCTGTATAGAGCAATTCATATTCAATATACTTTTGCCCAGCTGAAAGCGACTGTTCGTGATGTTCAAGTCCTTTTGGTTAAAGTTGAGCACCAAAGAACTATTTACCAATTTCATGTTGCGGGGGATATAGGTAATATCTGCATTCTTAATGGCCACGCTGCCGGTAAGTACAGGCTTGGTAAACCTGAAATTATCAATATCTGCTTGACAATATAGCCTCACATCGGCGGTGCCATTCTTAAAGCTAAAGGTCTCTCCGCCAATCGAGCTGTTTAGTTTTTCGAGCGGAAACTGCGAGGTCACAAATCCCGTAGCCAATGGCCTAGACAGATTGGCTACCGTAAAAGTATCTACTTTGATCGGAGCATTGTAGTAATCGGCGCTTAGCGCAAAGAACTTAATGGTCGAATTTTCATCGCCAATAGGTCCGTCAACCGTATCCTTATTGGTAAAGGTGCCGATGAAATTACAATTGGTCAGTTGCCCAGATGGGATGGTAACTGTATTGTTTTTAACCGTCATGCGTACATTGATCAGCGGATCTTTATTCACCTTATTGCCATCATCGATGATGTGTCCAATTACGCCAATAGGCTGGTCTATGGTAAATTTAAGCAGTTTAGAAGAAATATTTGGCGACAAGAGCATTGCGATATTCTTATACTGGATCTTATCAGCCCTGATGTCAATGGCAAAAGCAGACTCGTTTTTGGCCAGGTCTATTTTAGCCCCGATATAAAAGTCATCGCCACCAATTTTAAGCCTTTCGGGATCAATGGTTACCGCTTTGGTTTCGTTATTGTAATGGGCAATTAAGGTGCCTTCGAGCGCCTTGTCTTTCAAAAAGCTTCCTTTTCTTGTATTAAAGGCAAAGCTTTTGATCATTGTTTTTAATTTCAGGTTGCCGTTCCAGCCCGAATCCGGATAATCGATTCTGCCCTTCAGCTCATCTACCAAAAAGTGGAAAAGCTTAAAACGGCGCTGGTTATCGATTACTAAATTCACATTGTTAAAATCGACCTTTCTGATTTGAAAATCGGTCTGGTCTTTTTTGTCAGCGGTTTTAGGCTTGCCCTTTGATTTGAACATGCTGGTATTGCTATAGCCAGAACTATCGGTATAGAGATAAATGTTCGAGTTGTTGATGCCGATCTTGTTGATTTTGATGCTTCCCGCAATAAGCGAAAAGATATTTAGCGATACATCAATATCGTTGGCATTGAGCAGATCGTGTTTATGCTGGTTCCATAAACTGTCTCTCAGCTGTACTTTTTTAAGCGATACCGATACACCAGGAAAGCCTTTGAGCAGGGTAGTTTCCATGCTGCCCACATTGATTTTGCCATTCACATTGGAGTTGAGTTGCTTGAGAATGGTTGCAAGAATGCTTTTGTTGTTATGGTTGATGTAATAGGCAGCTCCTAACCATACCAAAATGATCAGAATAAAAAACACAGCCAATACCTTCAGGGAAATTTTGAGCCAGCGTGACATAGATAGATTTGTTGATTCTATTGAATATAACAAAAATATTCTGCAAATGTTTAAGAGGCTGGCTAATCGGGCTGTTTAAGCGCTCAGCTGTTCGGCAAAAATTGATTTGTGCCAGCTGTTTTCTAAAGGCACTTCCCATTTTTCATTAAACTCGGCCAAACTTTGAACGAGATTGTTAAAAACAATGGTTTGTGGACCTATTTTCTTGATGCTGATCAGGGTTTCGAAATCTTCCTTGGTGTTTACGTAAACCTGCTCGTCAATCTTGTAGGCCATGTTAAAACGGTCGAAAAGATCTACGCCATAGGTGCTTTCGATCTCTTTGATCACGCGAACTGACGAATCGATAGAACAACCAGTTGCCGAAGCGCTGTCTTGGTCTACTACCAAAATAATAAAGAAACCATAACGAATTTCTGCCTTAGCCTTAAGCTGATGTCCGTGTGCAGTCCACTGCGCGGTAAACTGATCCAGTTTTTGCTGAATTTCCGCAGTTTCATTTTCGGTAAACTGACGGTTGCTTTGGTAGATCCAAACTCTAGATTGTGGAGAAAAAGTCATAGCTCAAATTTATCATTTTATTTAATTTACTCAGGTTAAAACGTAACCACGATGAAAAAGTTTACATTGAGCTTAAAAAAGAGTGTTTTCTTTTCTTCTTGCCTTATCCTCTGCGTTTTTTCTGGCTTCGACAGTGCGGAAGATCAGACGGTAACCATTCAGCAATTGCTGACGAAATACCACGATAATGATGCTTTGGGAAAGGAAATCAAACGCTATGAAATCAATGTTACCAACACTGGTTTTTGTCGTTACCGTAAAGTTTATAACAATGGTAAGCAAGAGTATTTTGCCTTTAATCTTTCGCGCCTAAAAAGCATGGATTATTACGGAACTACCGATAAGGGCGAGCTTTACCTGCGTACCAAAAACGATGATGTAATTGTGCAGACCAGGAACGACAGGAAAGGGGATATCGACTCGATGGGCACTTATCTGGTTATTCCGCTTAAAAGCATCAATGTAGAACAGCTGAATGAGCTCTCCCTCAATTTTAAACAGCTAACTGGGAGCTTGGTGGCGAGCAATAAATAAGATGTAAGATGGAATAGGGAAGATGTAAGATGGGTATAGCGTATTGAGAATTGCGTATTGGTTTAAAAGTACTACTAGCCTTCCTGCCTTCAACCTTGGACTTTTAACTTTCAACTTTTAACCTTGAACCTTGAACTTTTAACCCTCAACCTTCCTGCCTTCAACCTTGGACTTTTAACCTTCAACTTTCAACTTTTTACCTTCAACCTTGAACCCCCTTCTCCACTATAACCCGTTCGCTCTTGCAGTAATCTCAGCAATATCCAACACTTTTACTTCCTGTTCTTTATCCTTGAGTTTTACGCCGTCGTTGAGCATGGTCATACAAAAAGGACAGCCTGCTGCAATAAACTGGGGCTCTGTAGCCAAGGCTTCTTCAATTCTTTCGATGTTGATGTCTTTATTGCCTTTTTCTGGTTCTTTAAACATCTGCGCACCACCAGCGCCACAACAAAGGCCATTGCTTTTGCAACGTTTCATTTCTACGAGTTGGGCATCCAGTACTTCTAAAGCCTTACGTGGGGCTTCATAAACGCCATTTGCCCTGCCCAAGTAGCAAGGATCATGATAAGTAATTTTCTTGCCTTTAAAACTTTCGCCGTTTTCGGCTTTCAGTTTGCCTTCGGCAATGAGGTCTTGGATCAGTTGGGTATGGTGGATGACTTCGTAAGTGCCTCCCAAACCTGGGTATTCGTTTTTAATGGTATTAAAGCAATGCGGACAACCAGTTACGATTTTCTTGATGTTATAGGCATTTAAAACCTCGATGTTGGCCATGGCCTGCATTTGGAACAGGAATTCGTTGCCAGCACGTTTGGCAGGATCGCCAGTACAGCTTTCTTCGGTACCTAATACTGCATATTTGATGCCTACGTGATGCAAGATCTTGCAGATATCTCGAGTAATCTTTTGCGCACGTTCGTCATAGCTTCCGGCACAGCCAACCCAGAACAATATTTCAGGCTCTTCGCCCATGGCCATCAGTTCGGCCATTGTAGGTACTTTAAATTCCATATCTCGTATTGCGTAGGGCGATATGCGTAAAGCGCCCTTGTAATTAATCTTTAATCTTTTAGCTCTTGCCTTTCGGCTTGATTCTTTTAGCTTTAATCTCCCTCGGCCCAGTTAAACCTGTCAGCTGGCGAATATTTCCAAGGTGCGCCATTGTTTTCTACATTGCCCAGCATGGCATTGATGCTTGCCGGAGCCACCGATTCTTCCATTACGGCATACCTGCGCAATTCCACAATAATAGCCAATGGGTCAATGTTGATAGGGCAGGCCTCAGTACAGGCATTGCAACTGGTACAAGCCCAAATTTCTTCTCTGCTGATGTAGTCGTCTAATAAGGCTTTTCCATCTTGATGCTCTGCTCCGTGTTTTTCGATGTTCTTACCCACTTCTTCCAAACGGTCGCGGGTATCCATCATAATTTTACGTGGGGAAAGAAGCTTTCCCGTAATATTTGCCGGACAAACCGAAGTACAGCGGCCACACTCTGTACAAGTGTAGGCATTCATCAGGTTTACCCAGGTTAAATCGTTTACATCTTTTGCGCCAAAGCGACCAGGAGCCACATCAGCGGGTACAAAAGAAGGGTCGAGCATGGCTTTCACTTCGTTTGTAACGCTGGCCATATTGGTGAATTCGCCTTTTGGCTCCAAATTAGAAAAATAGGTGTTTGGAAAGGCAAAAAGAATATGGAAGTGCTTAGAATAGGGCAAGTAGTTCAAGAAAGCGAAAATGCCCACAATGTGAAACCACCAACAAATGCGCTCGATCATGATCAAGCTGCTTGCACTTGTAGGCAACAAGTTTTGCAAGTAGATGCTTACTGGAAATGCACCTGCTGTCGTATAGTGTTCGGCCTTAAGTGTTTGAAGTTTGGCGTCGGCTGCATTCATCAATAAAAAAGCTGTCATTAACAGGATTTCAGTGATGAGGATATAGTTGGCATCAGATTTTGGCCAAGCTTTCATCTCTACTCCGCTAAAACGTTTCAACTTTAATATATTTCTGCGGACCAAGAAAAGCGCACAGGATACCCAAACGCCCAAAGCCAAGAATTCGAAAGAACCGATTAAAAAGTTATAAAGGCCACCCAAGCCAGAGAATACACGGTGGGTGCCAAAAATGCCATCGATCATGATTTCCAATACTTCGATATTGATGATCACGAAACCTACATAAACCAAGAGGTGTAGGACAAAGGGTACTGGCCTTACCGCCATTTTGGTTTGCCCGAAAGCCACTTTGAACATGGTAGCCCATCTTTTGGCAGGCTGGTCGGTACGATCTGCCGGTTTGCCGATTTTGATATTGCGGATCACCTTGCGGACATTGATGCTAAACAGCGCAATGCCTGCCAGGGTAAGGATAACGAATATGATTTGTGCTACCATTTCTGTTTGTGCTACTTGGTTAGGCTAAGTTAAAAGTTTTAAGGCTAAAAAATATTATTATGCAAGCATAAAATTTAAAATTTAGAATCGATATGGATAATTTTTGTTTTCTGTTGAAATTTAAGTGGCTGATTTTGAGTGGAAATGCCGTTTAGTTGCAGGAAACGTAAAAGAAATGTGAAAAAATGTTTTGTCTTTCAAAAAAAGAAACTACATTTGCAATCCCAAACGGGCTGGTGCCTTAGCTCAGTCGGTAGAGCAAAGGACTGAAAATCCTTGTGTCGCTGGTTCGATTCCAGCAGGCACCACTGGCAAAAGCCTCAACGAAAGTTGAGGCTTTTTTGATTCTTAAACTTTTCTTAAAAATTCTGGATAGCTTAGCTCTATCATAAATTAAATAAATCTTCATCAATGTTTCAGAACCGGGTAGATCCTTTTGGCAACCTCATTATCACCAAAGCTCGTGGTCGATGGCTTGGTAATAGAGGCCAATTGCATGGAACAGGAAAAACTATCTTAAGGCCATTTAAACATAAAGCTTGGATCATTTGCGAGTTGGAGTTTAAAGGAAGGCATAGAGAAATAATGGCGCCAAATTTATGGACCGAATTGTTTTTCTTTGATGAGGCTACGGCATTAGCCGCCGGACATAGACCCTGTTTTGAATGCAGGCGTGAAGCAGCGTTTCTTTTTAAAAAAGCTTGGCTTGGCGGTAATCCTGCTTTCGGATTTGATATTAAAACGCCTATCGGAAAAATAGATGAAGTAATGCAAGAAGAGCGGATTAGTAAAAATGGACAAAAACTTACATTTGAAGCCATTCTAAGAGAGTTGCCAACTGGCGTTTTTATTCAGTTGGCCGATCAGGCTTATCTCATTGCCAATGAAATGATTTATCTGTGGACACCATTTGGCTATACGACTAGTAAAAAACTGCCTTTGTCGACAAGGGTTAGCGTGCTAACCCCGAGGTCAATTGTAAATGCAATAAAAAATGGATATCCAGTACAAATCGGATTGAAAGACCAATAGTAGCAATCTGGTTGTATCTTTGTATTTTTATTAAGGATGTTGGCAGTTATAAAGCAAAGGCTTTACTTTTAGGAATGTATAAAAGAAGCTAGATGAGTATTAAAAATCCATTTGCAACTATTGATTCTGAAGATATTGAAGACTTGATACCTCAGATAGGAGATGTTTTTTCGATTAAGTTTGAGCATGGAGATTTCATCGATGTTAAGACTCTTGGGAACTTATGTGATGTTATAGTTGAAAAGATTAAGCTTGAAAACGTGGATGACTGTACTAATCAACAAGCTTTTTATAAGCTTAGGCGAGCTATCTCTCAAGAATTTGGATTGTCAATTGATATAATTTCTCCAAAACTTTTACTCGAAGATATTTTCCCCAAAGAAAATAGACGATCTAAAGTAAAGCAACTGGAAGCACATTTAGGATTTAACTTCGATCTTCTTATTGCTCCGCATTGGATAACTAACTCACTCATATTCTTGTTGCTGGCTTCATTAGCGATGTTCTTTTTAAGTTGGAAAATTGCAATTGTAGGGTTAAGTTCGACAATTTTTTTATTAATCGTTTCTCATAGATTGGGCAGTGTGCTGGATCTTAAAACCCTTGGTGAGTTGACGAAAAGAATTACAAAAGATCATTATTTAGAAGCTCGACGTTTACAGGGCACTTTTAATAAACGAGAAATTGAAGAAATTGTAAAAGATTGGTTTGTTGAAGCATTCGATATTGATAGAAACGACCTTGGTAGAGAGACTCGGTTGGTTAAACCATAGGACAATTCTTGCACCTCTTTCCACGGAGGTACTTTTCGCAGCACTCTTTTTTCTTCTTATCCTTCGACTTATGCTTGTCCTTCTTCTTTTTGTCTTTTTTAGACATGGCCTTTCAATTCGTAATCAATATAAAACAAAAAAGGCACATATTGTTTAAATACGTGCCTTTAAATTCGGTAACAGGTAGTGCTTAAGCTTCGCTATTGTAGCTGATCTGGCCTACATGTTTGTCTATCTGCCATCTGCCGGTGCCTTCTTCGCCGATTACTTCGAACAATTCTAGCGCACGACGAGCTTTGTATTCTTCTTCTCTCTGCTCTCTGAAGAACCAGTTCAAGAATTCTAAGGTTACAAAATCCTGCTCTTTGTGGCAACGGGCCGCAATATTTTTGATAGATTGGGTAATCGCAATTTCTTGGTCCAAAGCTTCTTCAAAAACCTCACGGAAAGAGTTGTATTCGCCTTTAACATTGGTTACTTCAGGCGAAACCGCATTGCCACCCATGTCTAAAACATATTTGAAGAACTTCAATTGGTGCTGTCTTTCCTCTTCTGCTTGTTTAAAAAAGTAGTCAGATGAGAAATCATAGCCGTTTTGGTTGCACCACGATGCCATCGAAAGGTAAATGGCCGAAGAGTGGGCTTCTTTTTTTATCTGTTGGTTAATGAGAGTTTCTATATCGGCAGAAAGCAAACATTTTACACGCATAATGTCTTTCATGATCTTTGTCTTTAGGTCTTAAATTATATAACAAAAATAGAGCTAATATGTTGGCTCAAAGAATTTAAAGACAATATGGAAAGATTCTAAGTCTAATAACTAAGAAGCCAATCGGTGCAGGCGATCGTAAATGATGTGGTTAAGCTCTAGCATGGTAAAGGTGCCTTGTAGCAATTCTTTCATTTTGATGATCTGCAAAAGCGATAGCACATAGCAATGATCGCAGGCACAGATAAAGATGATTTCTACGTCAGCTGTTTTTTCACTGTTGAGCAAAAGACCTTCGATGTCAATTTGGTAGACTGCTTTTTTGAGCTTGAGGAGATTTCGGTAATCGAAACGGGCTAGCTTACCTGCAAAATCAATATACCAGCAGTTTTCGCTGTCAGATTGATAGATAGCACCTTCGGCAGTACTAAATACTTCGGCAAATTTGATGGAAGGGACTACTAGTGTTTCCTGCATTTTTAGCGGACTGTTCAATTAACGGTTACAAAAATGATATTTATTTGGATTTATTCCAAATAAAAGGAAAATTAATTTAAACATTCTTCTACTGATCAATAGTCTCAAAACAATAGCTGTTGCGCAGTTGGCATTAATGTCGTAAATATGTCGTAAGCAAGACGCAAGAGAAATATTTTAGTCCAAATAGATTTGTAGCATAACTTAAACGCAATTCAAATGAAAAACACATTAGGACAAAAAATCAAAGAACTCCGTTTTAAAGAAGGTTATAGCCAAGAGCAATTGGCTAATTTGACCGAGCTTAGTTTAAGAACCATACAAAGAATAGAAAACGGAGAAACCGAGCCAAGGGGCGACAGCGTTATCAGGTTGGCCAATGCTTTTGGGGTAACACCCAACGATCTTATCGATTGGCAGGAACGGGAAGACCGGGGCTTTCTGGCTTTTATGAATCTGGCTGCGCTCAGCTTTCTTATATTTCCATTGTTTGGAGTTATCATCCCTTTGGCCTTGTGGATCCTTAAAAAAGAAAAGATAAAAGGAGTAAATGCAGTTGGCAAAAAGCTGCTTAATTTTCAAATCACCTTTGGCCTTTTTCTGTATGTATGGTATGCCATACCCGTAGTGAATCTCTTTCTGAAAATCCGTTCCATGCAAAACGAAGGGATTATTAACCCGCCTACATCAGGAATAATGCCACTTATGGTATTTCTTGGGCTTGTTTTTTATCTTTTCAATGTGGTAATGATCATCCTCAATGCTATACGCAGTTATAAAACGGGACAAGTTATTTACAAGCCCGCTATTCGGTTTTTGAAATAAAATCGGTTTCTTTAGGTTATCAACCAAATATTTATGGATAATAACCTACAAAAATGGACCTTCTTGGAAAAGCTGATTTTTCGTTTCGCTTTTTTGCTGCTGGGCCTATTCATGATTTTCTTTAACAATGGAACCTTGCCAATGGCTTACCTGCTGATGAAATATCCTTCGTCGCTATTGCAGGTTTTTATTCCATGGCTTGGTAAAACTTGGCTCAAACTTTCCTATCCCATTACAGAATTTACCAATGGTAGCGGCGATACTACCTATGATTATGTGGTGTTGCTTTGTGTAGCCGTTCTTGCTGTTGCTGGAACCCTAATTTGGACTTTATTAGATCGGAAAAGGCCCAGTTATAACCGTTTGTTCTACTGGCTCAGTGTAGCTGTTCGCTTCTATGTGGGTATTATGCTCATCAATTATGGGATGGTAAAAGTAATCCAGTTGCAGTTTCCATCACCAGGCCTGTATCGTTTGTTAACTACTTACGGAGAATCGTCGCCTATGGGATTGGCTTGGACTTTTTTAGGTTTTTCAAAAGGATATAACCTTTTTATGGGCATAGCCGAAGTATTGGCGGGCCTATTGTTTTTTAGGAAGACGGTTGCGCTTGGCGCCATTATTTCGTTGATGACTACAGCGAATGTAATGGCAGTGAACTATTTTTATGATGTGCCGGTTAAAATTGTATCCACTGCTTTGGTCGTCATGTGCCTTTTCTTATTGGCTTCAAATTTCATCCGTTTGTTTAACTTTTTTGTGAGGGGGCACGCAGCAACTTTAAGAACGTTGATGGCGCCAGTAGTTAAAAAGAAATGGAAAAGGATAGCCAAGTACAGTCTGAAGTATCTTTTAATCGCTTTTGTATTAACTACGAGTATTTGGCAGTCTTTGGCGATGCAGTCTAAATACGGACGTAAAGTACCGAAATCGCCACTTTATGGAGCTTATAGTGTAGATAGTTATGTCCGAAATGATAAAGTGGTGCCTCGAGAAGTAGGTAGCCATGACTTTTGGAAGGTGTTGATTTTGGATGGCCCAGAAAAAGGGGCAATTCAATTGATGGATGATAATTTTAAAACAGGAACCATCAAAGCCGATACCATTAAAAAGACCCTAACGATCATACTAGATGATGATCCAAAAACGACACAAGAATTTAGCTATGAGCGACAGGATCCTGCCCACTATACTCTAAAAGGTAAATTGAATGGAGATTCTGTTGAACTTTCCTTAACTAAAATCCGATTTGAACTTACCGAAAGAGAGCTGAACTGGATTAACGAAAGACCATTTAATAAATAATTTAAGCTGGCAGCTTATTTTTCTGCCAGCTCTTTTACTTTATTGAGGGCCTTTGGCCAAGTGTCTTTAAAATAGTCGAGCATTTTTGCATCGTTGTCGCCCATATCCATTTCAATCAGCAGATTTGTGCCGCCATTCGATGGCTTAAGGGTATAGTTTTCTTTTGCTCCAGCCCATTCCTTCACGCTAGGACTGTCATAATCTTCTACGCCATCTTTGTATTCGCCCAAATGTTCTATCGACATAAACTGATTGGGTACATTGTCCACAACGCGAGAAACCATCCCGCGGTTGTTGCCGTCTAAAAAGAGTACTTTGCTTCCTTTCTGCCAATCGGTTTCTGCACGAGAGCCTTCTGCAAAAGGGGCTGTCCAAACAGGGTAGCTTGTTTTGCCCCAAAGTATGGACCAAACTTTTTCTTGAGAGGCATTAATTTCGGCATTGAATGTCATCTTTTCCATAATTTTTAGTTTTTAGGTGAGCTATTAGACATGAGATCGCATAATTAGTGCCAAGTGCAATGCGCCATACGCTTGTCGAGGCTATCTTGGTAGTTTGCTAAAGTCCATGTACAGGACGCTCCAGCGGTGTCCATCGGGATCTACAAATCCGCCACCATACATCCAGCCATCTTTTTCACCGCCTTTGGCATAAATGCTTCCGCCGGCGTCTTCGGCTTTTTGCAATACTGAATCGACTTCTTCTTTGCTCTCGGCATCGATAGAGAACAATACTTCTGTTCCTGTTTTAGGATCGGCAATTTGATGCATGCTAAAACCCTCGAAAAGATCATTTGTGAAAAGCATGAGTACAAATTTCTTTTCTCCAACTAAAAAGGAAGCCATATTGTCGGTAGCTGGCTGGTTTTCGTTTAAACTAAATCCTAGCTGGGTGAAGAAGGCCACTGAGCGTTTGATGTCAGCTACGGGCAGGTTGATCCATATTTCTTTAGTCATGATTTTTGTCTTAAGTTTTGATAACCTAAAGTTCTAAAAATCTTTCCGAAGCAAAGCAGGCGGTATCAGACAAATTTAAGGTGCAAAGGCGACAGCTTGGGAGTTTGTTAGTCTATAGTCAATGGCTGATGGTCCATAGTTCAGTTCATGATCTTTCAGCTTGGGTGTTTAACCCTCAACTTACCACTCTTAACTTTCAACTTTTAACCTTCAACCTCTAACCTTACCCTATCCCAAGGCATGATAACAGGCACGGCAACGTGGCTCGTAGCTTTCTTTTTCGCCCAACAATACTTTGGCTTCGCTGGCTACGGTGCGGTAGGAGTAAACCGCCGGGCTGCCACATTGCATACATACGGCATTAACCTTGGTTACGTGTTCGGCAATGGCCATTAGCGCGGGCATGGGACCGAAAGGCTTGCCTAAGAAATCCATATCCAAGCCTGCGATGACCACCCTGATTCCTTTTAAAGCAAGCTTATTGCAAACTTCGGGCAGCTCATCATCAAAGAATTGGGCCTCATCTATTCCCACCACTTGCGTATTGGTACCCAAGAGCAAAATTGCCGAAGAACTGTCGACAGGAGTAGAAGGAATCGAGTTTAGATCGTGAGAAACTACGGCAGTTTCATCGTAGCGTGTATCGGTTTTTGGTTTAAATATCTCTACATTCAGCTTGGCTATTTGGGCGCGTTTTAATCTCCTGATCAATTCTTCCGTCTTTCCCGAAAACATGGAACCGCAAATTACTTCGATGCTCCCGCTAAATTCGCCTCTTCTAAAATTCTGCTCGCTGAATAACATTTGTAAAGGTATTTTAGCCAAATATAAAAGAATTTTATAGTACTTTTGATTGTCATTTACTAACATAAAACCTTTAATTTTTCGTTAAAAAGCTATGATGAAGCAAGAAGATCTTTTCAAGAAATTAGGATTGATATTGAACGAGTTAAATGAACAATATCAGTTTTTGGCGCAAAACCCACATCAACTCAATGAGTTAGAACTGGAACTTTTTCATGCCAATGCCAATTTCTTAGCCGATCATGTACAGATCATCAAAAAAATAAACCAAGCGCCCCAAGCACCTTTAGCCATCGGTGCTGCCGAAGAAACAGTTGTTGAAACACCTAAAATTGAGGCAACAACGGTAGATAACGATATGCAGGAAGAGCAACAAATAGAAACGGTTGCTTTTGCAGACGAAATTAAGGAGGAACCTATTGCCCAAGTGCAGGAAGAGCCTGAACTGGAACCAGAGCCTGAAATCGATACGATAGAACACGAAGTTTTTAAACTCGACAACGAACCTTCAACTTTTGAATTTATCCTCAACGATCACTCAGAACACGAAAAATTCGATTTTGAAGAGAAAAGCGTGGATGAAATCTTCGACAGGCCATTAAGTGAAGAGGAAGAACGCATTTTGGCTCAAAAGAGAAAACTTAATGAGCAGGTGATAGAAGAAGTGGCCGAAGAGGAAGCATTGCCTGAGGCTGAAATCATAGAGGAAGAGGATGATGAAATAGGTCCAGAGCCGTTTTTAGTGCATAAAGAGGAGGTAGTAGAAGAGGAGGAAGAAGAATTTCCCATCATTGCTGCCGATCTTGACCTCAAAGAAGCACCAGTAGCCGAAACCAAGGTGAATATGCAGGAACCAGTTGAAGATCCAGCATATAAGCCTACATTGAATGATATCCTGGCAGGTAAAACGGCATCCAGTAATATTAATTCTAACGTAAATACGACGGCTATCAAAGACTTAAAGCAAGCCATTAGCCTAAACGATAAACTGCTTTACATTAAGGATTTGTTTAATGGCTACAATTTGGCCTATGCCGAAGCTATAGACTTGGCCAATAAAATGTCGAGCTTTGAGTCTGCCGATTCTTTCTTCCAAAAAAATTATGCGGTGAAAAACAACTGGGCAGAGAAACAAGCAACAGTAGCTAAATTTTATGCATTGCTGAACCAGCGATTCAAGAGTTAGTTTGTTGGTTCATTAGTCATTAGTTCATTGGCTGATTGGTCACTGGAAGGTTAAGGATGTAAAATGTAAGAGGTAAGATGGAAGGGGAACTAAGGTGAAAATTTAGGCCTAAGCTTCCAACTTTTTAATCTCCCCAAACGCCAAGTACTAGATAAATCCCATTCGGTTCGAATCGAGTTTTAGGAAGATAAACAGCAACACTGTAAAGCTCCATAAAGATGAACCTCCATAACTGATAAACGGCAAGGGAATGCCGATTACAGGCATAATGCCAATGGCCATTCCGATATTGATAAATACGTGGAAGAAAATAATACAAGCCACGCAATAGCCGTATACCCTAGAGAAGGCAGATCGTTGCCGTTCGGCAATATTGATAATTCTTAGCAAGAGAAATACATAAAGGCCGATAACCACAAAACAGCCGATAAAGCCCCATTCTTCGCCTATGGTAGAAAAGATGAAATCGGTGCTTTTGGCCGGTACATAACCAAATTTGGTTTGGGTGCCTTCTAAATAACCACGTCCTTTAAACTGACCTGCACCAATAGCAATTTTAGATTGGATTACATTATAACCTACGCCTTTATTGTCGGTCTTGAGCCCTAAGATGAGTTCGATACGTGCGCGCTGATGCGTTTGCAATACATTGTTGAACAAGAATTTGGCTACAAACAGGTAACCAATTGCTATCAATGTAATGATGCCAATACTGATGATTTTTTGCTGGCGCTTCCTGTTGTTATAGGCAAACAGTCCACCTAATACAAGGATGGAGCCAATTAAAACTGCTGGACTTAAAAAGAGGTTCAGGATAAACAAAAGCACCATTCCCCAAAAGATAATCAACAAATAACCTGGCAGACCTTCTCTATACAAAGGAAACATGAACGACAGGAACACTAGAGTAGAACCTGCGTCGGGTTGCAACATGATCAGACACATGGGCAATACGATAATCGCGGCGCAGATCATGATGGGCTTAAACGAATTCAGCTTTACGTTAAAAGTACTGATATACCTGGCCAAGAGCAATGCCGTGCCAAATTTGGCAAATTCGGAAGGTTGCAAACGGAACGAACCAATCGGAATCCAAGCCTGGTTACCACCCACGTTACGGCCAACGCCCAACACTACCAAGAGCAAGATCATGGTTGCCCCATAAATAATAGGCGCAAATATGCTGAAGAACTTGGCATCAAACAGTAAAAGAGAAAAACCTAAAATCAAGCCCGCAAGCGTAAAGTAGAATTGCTTGCCATAAATGGTAGCAAAGCTGAAATCCATCGGTTTTGCCGGGTCATAAACGGTAGCATATACACTTATGCAGCCAATGGCGCACAAAGCCACATAGATCAGAATGGTTATCCAATCAACGTTAAAGAAGAAGCGATTACTTTGTTGCTGCATTGTTCTTTGGCTTGATGGCTGTTTTATTAAAAGGACTCGTCTTGGCTGCGGGTTGTTTTTGGCCTGCTTTTTTTAAGCTGTCTGCTTGGTGCAAGCTATCGGTTTTGGTGATTGTTTTAACAACGGGTTTCGCTGTTTTTAGCTCTGGCAACAAATTGTCAGCTTTATACATGTCAATCGTGCTGCCGTTTATTCTTCGACCAGATAATGAATCGGTCAAATATTTTTCGGTGATATAACTGGCTATAGGTGCGGCATAAACACCACCATAACCACCATTTTCGATAATTACGGCAATAGCTATTTTCGGATTGTCGCGCGGGGCAAAGCCGATAAAAACAGAGTGGTTTTTGCCATGGTTATTTTGCACGGTACCTGTTTTGCCACACATGATGATGTTTTGCAAACGCGATTCGGTTGCCGTTCCCCAAGAGGTATTTACCGCATCCTGCATACCATCAATTACGGGATCGAAGTACCTGGCGTCGATATCTACATAATGCTTTTCCTTGTACTTAGGGTCGATGTGTTTATCGTTGCCGATACTCTTTACCACATGGGGCTTGATGTAATAGCCTCTGTTGGCGATAATAGCCATGATATTGGCCATTTGCAATGGTGTGGTACTGATCTCGCCTTGCCCAATTGCAACTGACAAAATAGTGGTATTGCCCCAGTATTTGCCATGCATTTTGTTATAGTCTGCTGCTCTAAAAAGCTTGAAGGCCTTTTCTGCCGGGAGGTCGATTCCCAATGTATCGCCAATGCCAAATTTACGTACTCTATTTTGCCACTTTTCATAACTAGCCTGCTGACTGGCGCTCGAACCACCGTTTTTAGTCATTAGCTTGGCAAAAATATTATAGAAATAGGTGTTGCAAGAACGTGCAATTCCTCTTCTCAGGCTGATATTGCCATCAACGTGTTCGCATTTAAATTTACGATTGCCCGCCCAATAATAGCCTGGGCAGTTGAAAGTCGTATTGATGTCTACTACACCTTGGCTCAGCGCAATCAGGGCGTCCAGCGGTTTAAAGGCTGATCCAGGGGAGTATTTCCCTTGGAGGGGCCTAATTACGAAAGGTCTATAAGGGTTTGCACGTATTTCTTTGTAATTAGGACTAAAATTGCCACCAACTAGTTTGTTGGGGTCGTAACCCGGACTGCTTACAAAAGCCAATACTTCGCCTGTGCTGGGTTCAATGGCTACTACGCTGCCAACCTTGTTGGCCAAAAGCTGTTCGCCCAATTTTTGTATCCTGCTGTCGATGGTCGATACCAATTGATCTCCAGATACTGCCAAAGAATCGAGCTTGCCATTGGCGTAACTTCCCTGAGGTACGTTTTTGGCATTGTAAAGAATGTTTTTTACACCTTTTGTGCCCCGCAGTACGGGTTCGTATTCGCGTTCAATGCCACCTTTGCCGATATAGTCGCCAGGTCTGTAATAACCACCATAGCGATCAATGTCTTTTTGGTTAACCTCTTGCATATAGCCCAAAAACTGGGATGCAATGCTATCGGGGTAATACCTGATGGTCCTTTGCTGTACATAGAACCCCGGATAATTATAAATCTTCTCCTGTAGCGAAGCATAGGTTTCTACAGACAATAATTTCTGGAAGATAGAAGCTTGATACCTGGATTGCACCACCGCTTTGTGGAATTTCTTTCTGAAATCGTCCATGCTTATACCAATTACATTACAAAGCGACAAAGTATCAAAAGGCTTTACCTCGTTAGGTGTCACTAGCAAGTCGTAAGTAGGCTGATTCTGTACGAGTACCTTGTTGTTGCGGTCAACGATAACACCCCTTGCCGGGTACACATAAAACCTGCGCAAGGCATTGTTGTTGGCACTCGTAAAGTATTTGTCGGTTCCTACCTGGATGTAAAACAGGTTGCCTAACAGCACCAGTGCGAGTACGATAAAAAGGCCTTGGATAATGTATTTTCGGTTAAACAGCTGCTCCATTAATTTGCCTTTCTGTTATGGAAAATAAATTCGACCAATAGCACCAAAAAGAAAGTAAATGCCGAACTGATCAAGCAACGTGTAAGAGTATAGGAAATCTCATTGAGCTTAAAAGCCTCTAAGAAAAATACGACCAAGTGGTGTGCCAAAATACATAAGATGGCATAAATGCTGAACCATTTGATGCCCATATTGCCCAAAGAGGGTTCGGGTTCGTCAAAGGCATCGCGGGTTACACTCACAGAAATAAACAAAATCCGCACAAAAGCCAAAGTAATACAAGCCGAGATGTGCACGCCGAGCGTATCGTAAAAAGTATCGAGAACCAATCCAGTACCAAAGGCAATTAAAAACAAAAGCAGGTTCGGAATGCCAAAGGGCAAAACCAATAAGAACAATATGTATAAGAAAGGCGTAGAAAGGTCGTAAAAACCCATATTGCGCAACAGAAAAATTTGCACAAACAAAAGTACAAACCACCTAAAAATGTTAATGAATATGGCTCTACTGTTCATTGGGCAAATTGCTTTCTAAGGTTTTTTGTTCTTTGGCCAAGCGGTCTTTCACTACATACACATATTGTAGGGTACTGAAATCATTAAAAAGTTCAATTTCTAATGACATAAAGCTATCGCCACCGGCTACCCGAGTTTTACTGATCCGTCCTACCTCTATGCCTCTTGGAAAATCACCTGAACCCGAAGTAATAATGGTATCCCTCAGGTTTACTTTGATGTGGTTAGGAATTTCTTTTACATAGGCCTTTCTGAAATCAAAATTGCCATCGCCCCAAACCAGGGAACCAAACACATTGTTTTTTTTGAGGCTTACGCTAATTGACGTGCCTTTATGCAATAAAGAACGGATAGTAGCAAAGTTTGGCGACACATCCTGTATAAAGCCAACTACGCCTTTATTGGGCGATATCACCGCCATATCTTTTTCGATGCCGCTTAAGCTACCTCTGTTAATGGTAATGATGTTGTTTCGGCTGGTGATGGAATTCTTGATCACCTTGGCCGCCAATAGGGTATATTGCTCGTTGTTAACACTATCTTTTACCTGGGTGACTTTGTTGCTATCTACATTTTTTAATGCAATGAGTTCTGTTCTCAGCTTTGCATTTTCTTGCGCCAAGCTATCGTTTACCTGGCCAAGGTTCAAATACCTTTTCAGTACGTTTAAGCGTTCGTAGGCGCTGCCCACCACTTCGTTTGTAGAATTGAGCGCAATGCTGCGTTGATAGGCATTATTTTTTAAAGTTAAAACGATGCCAATTGCAAAGAAGATAATGAAAAAGAAAAATGCGTTGTATTTACTGATGAAAAGCCAAAGGTTACGCATTCTGGAGTTGAGTTTTGAGTAGGAAGTTTGGAGTGCTGAGTGGGAACGCCAAACTCAAAACCCCAAACTCCAAACCTGATTATTGCATTAAGAATTTAAAATTACCAATGTTTTTCAAGGCGATGCCTGTACCACGCACTACTGCACGAAGTGGATCTTCGGCAACGTGAACAGGCAGTTTAGTTTTGGCCGCTACACGTTTGTCTAATCCACGCAATAACGCGCCACCTCCTGTTAAATAAATACCAGTTTGATAAATATCTGCCGAAAGTTCAGGTGGCGTAATCTCCAGTGCTTTTAAGATCGCTTCTTCAATTTTAGAAATCGATTTGTCCAAGCAGTGGGCAATTTCTGTATACGAAACCGTAATTTGCTTAGGAACGCCGGTCATCAAATCTCTCCCTTGTACCGCAAAATCTGCAGGTGGATCAGAAAGTTCTGGCAAAGCCGCACCAACTTCGATCTTGATTTTCTCTGCGGTACGATCACCGATCATAATGTTATGCTGGCGACGGATGTAGTTTACGATGTCAGAGTCAAAGTTATCTCCGGCAACGCGGATAGACTGGTCGCAAACAATACCCGAAAGTGCGATAACCGCAATTTCTGTTGTTCCGCCACCGATATCGATGATCATGTTGCCCATTGGTTCTTCAACATCTATACCAATACCAACCGCTGCAGCCATAGGCTCGTGAATCAAATAAACTTCTTTTGCTCCGGCAATTTCGGCACTATCTCTTACTGCACGTTTCTCTACCTCTGTAATACCCGATGGGATACAAATTACCATTCTCAACGATGGGAACATCCATCCCTTGCCACCGTTCAGCATTCTGATCATCCCTTTGATCATGGCTTCTGCAGCGTTAAAATCTGCTATTACACCGTCTTTTAAGGGTCTTACCGTTCTAATGTTATCGTGGGTTTTACCTTCCATCTGCATGGCCTGTCTGCCAATTGCGATGATTTTGTTGGTCTGCCTGTCAAAGGCAACAATCGAAGGTTCGTCAACTACTACTTTATCGTTATGTATGATGAGGGTGTTTGCGGTACCTAAATCTATAGCTACCTCTTGTGTAAACCAATTAAATAAACCCATTTATGTCGTATGTTATCTTAATCTTGTTAATGTATACTATTTCAAATGTAAAAATAGTGTTTTTATTATATTTTAATTTAAAAAAATCCGAGGTACAGGGTATTTATTTTGTTCAAAATCATTTGAAAATCAATATCCTGTGTTCAGAGAGTTTTTTAGTGTTGCTAAACAACGCTCGACTAAAATTGAGCGACGTAGCAATAAGGCTTAACGTTTTCTAAAAAGGTTAGAAATCTATTTACAAGAACCTTATCGGCTTTGGACTTCTGACTCTTTTCCTAGTGTTTAAAGTGTCTTACACCGGTAGTCACCATGGCGATGCCTTTTTGGTTGGCCATCTCAACAGAATCCTTGTCTTTAATCGAACCACCTGGTTGTAATACGGCTATAATTCCGGCTTCGGCAGCTAATTCTACACAGTCTGGGAATGGGAAGAAAGCATCTGATGCCATTACCGCACCATTCAAATCAAAATTGAACGCCTTAGCTTTAACAACTGCTTGTTTAAGGGCATCAACTCGTGAAGTCTGACCTACACCACTTGCCAAAAGCACATTGTCTTTTACAAAAACGATGGTATTGGATTTGGTATGTTTTACAATTTTATTGGCGAAGATCAAATCTTGGATTGATTCCGCACTTGGCGCTTTTTCGGTAACCGTAGTCATTTGCTCGGCGCCTTCCAAGCTAAGGTCTTTGTCTTGCTCAATTACGCCATTTAACAAAGTCTTGAATTGCTTGTTGCTCAATTCAACTTCGTTGCGCTGCAAAATCACCCTGTTTTTCTTTTCCCTGAACAATGCTACGGCTTCAGGCTGATAAGAAGGAGCAATAAGCACTTCGAAGAAAAGGTTATTGATTTCTTGAGCAGTGGCCAAATCAATTTCGCGATTGGCAATTAATACACCGCCAAAAGCAGAAACCGGATCGCAGGCCAATGCGTCGATCCATGCCTGCAAAATGGTAGCTCTAGAGGCAACGCCGCAGGCATTGGTATGTTTTAAGATGGCGAAAGTAGGTTCGGTAAACTCATCGATCAAGCTCACAGCTGCATCCACGTCAACCAAATTGTTATAGCTCAATTCTTTACCGTTTAGCTTGGTGAACATCTCTTCCAGATTGCCGTAAAAAGTACCTTGCTGATGAGGATTTTCGCCGTAACGCAAAGTTTGGGCTTGTGCAATACTCTGTTTAAATACGTTTAGAGGCTCTTCGTTATTGAAATAGTTGAAGATGGCTGTATCGTAATGAGAAGAAGTATGGAAAGCCTTTTTGGCGTAAGCCTTGCGCTGTGCCAAAGTAGTGGTATTGTCTTGTTCTTGCAGTTGTTGCAACAACGTGCCATAATCTGCTTTTGAGGCAATGATTACTACGTCATTAAAGTTTTTGGCAGCCGCACGGATAAGCGAAATGCCACCAATATCAATCTTTTCGATAATTTCTTCATCAGTTCCGCCAGCTTTTACAGTTTCTTCGAAAGGATAAAGGTCAACAATGACCAGGTCAATCTCAGGAATTTCATATTGTGCAATCTGTTCCTGATCGCCTTCTAGGCCTCTACGGTTTAAAATTCCGCCAAATACTTTTGGATGCAGGGTTTTTACGCGGCCTCCTAGAATAGAAGGGTAACTGGTCAGGTCTTCAACCGCTGTTACGGGCAGGCCCAAATCCTTGATGAATTGCTCAGTGCCACCTGTCGAAAATAAGGTAACGCCTTGCTGGGCTAAATGTTGAACTAATGGTGCTAAACCATCTTTATAATATACTGAAATTAAAGCGTTTTTGATCTTTACTGGCTGGCTCATTGAAGGGTATTATTTTAAGCCGCAAAGTTAAGAAAACTTAGGTGTTTTTTGAAGGTGTTTTTGAATAAAATTAAGCTGACAAGAAAAGACGCTTTTTGACCTCCTAAACAAGCTTGTTTACATAGCCAAACCACTCAATATCAGCGGCGCTTTTGGCAAGATGGGTTTGCCCGTCTTTGAGAACGTACAGGGTATTGCTCATGGCTATGATATGTTGGTAATAATGGTCGCTGATTAAAAAGCCTTTGTGCTGTTTTTCTGTTTGCAACAGCTCCTTTATTTGTTCAATATGCAAGGGCATGATATGCGAGAAAGGCTCGTCGAGCATTGAAAACTGTGATTTGGACTTGATGATGAGGTATACTTCCAGCAAGCGGCGTTCGCCCCCTGAAAGCCTGCCTACTTTGCTCAACTCGCGACCAGCGAATTCGGTAAACGTGGCCTCGAAATCGCTAAATGGCAATTCAAAATCGTTAAATACTCTTTTTAGACTTAAGGAAGTGGGAATGAAATTGAATTGAGGCAAATAAGTAAGCAAGTCTGGTCGCTTAAAGGCTTCGAAAACAGAGGTGCCATCAAAACGAACAGAACGGCTGGTGGCCTTCAACGTTCCATATATAATGTTCATCAGGCAAGATTTTCCTTGTCCATTGAGCCCCAACAGTCCTGTAATGGCATTGGTTTCACATTTAAGGTAAACACCGTTCAGTATTTTCCGGGCCCCGAAATACAGCTCTATGCCATCGGCTTCTAATTGATGTGTCATTTCGCGCAAATCATTAATGCGATAAACAGCAAAAAATCAATGCCAAGCGTAATGCCCCAAAGCAGTTTTTTAGAAATACCAAGATTTTGGTAGTAAACAAACTCTTTCTTTTTTCGGGTATTAACCGCATAAAAGAAAATGCCCATGGTAATGACTTTGTACCAACAAATGATCGGAATGGCATGATTGCCTAATAAATTGTAAAGGTACATGCAGCTCAGGCTGATCAGCAGGCCTACGAAAAAGTGGTTAAGATAAAAAGTGTAAAGCGACCTTAAGTGTAGTTTGAAATTCTTCAACGGCTGTTTTCTGGTATAATAAACTCCAAACTCGGCACTCAAGACTACGGTTTAGCGCTTAAGGCTATTTCTTGATTTTTTTAATAATGCTTTCCACAATGCGCGGATAATGCAGGTGCTCCAATTGCTGCCCCTTAAATTTGATCATCTCCAAGCTATCGTCTTTGTCAATGCGGTATTTGGCTTGATAAATAAACTCTCCTTCGTCGTAATTTTCATTTACATAATGGATAGTGATACCGCCTTCGGTTTCTTTGGCTTCCATTACAGCCTGATGCACATGATCACCATACATGCCTTTTCCGCCAAATTTTGGCAAAATGGCAGGGTGGATGTTAATGATCCTGCCAGGATATTCCTGCAAAAGGTTTTTGGGGATGAGCCATAAAAAGCCGGCAAGTACAATCAGATCAACATCCAGGTTTTTAAGCAGGTCGAGGATATTGTCGGTTTTATAAAATTCTTGCTTGTCGAAAATATGTGAAGGTATTTCAAAGCTGTCGGCACGTTGCAGTACATAAGCATCTGGATTGTTGGTTAATACCAAGGCAACTTCCACTTCCGTATTGCGCTTAAAATGCTCCATAATCTTTTGCGCATTCGATCCTGAACCCGAAGCAAAAATTGCGATCCTTTTTTTCATTTATGTTTGAAGTCGTTTGTATTGGCTAGGCATTTAAATATGCCGAAGGCCTTTCCTTAATTTTAAACACTCACCGAACAAAAACTAAACCAAACCAATTGGCTAGTTCATTTTTGTTTCGAAATCCTGATGTTTCTTCAAAAATAACATTTTGCCCCTTTAAAGAAATAGTTTTATCGTTTTTTTTAAAGGAGAGCCAAAAATGAGCTCAGTTTGCCAATCTATATGCTGGAAGCGAAGATTAATAGACTATAAATTAGGGATGTATTTATCTTTTGGATAGCGGATGGAATAACTTATCCGAATGGTTTGTGTTTGTCCGGGCGGTATGCTCAGTTTCCAAGTTAAAATCCCTGTTTCCGTATTCACGCTTGCATTGCCCGATTCGAGCAGCTCCGTTTGGATGCTTTTGTCGGTTGATAAAGGATATTGATCTTTCAGTAACATGTTTACCGTTTGTTTTTTGTTGTTCCTAACCCGGAGCTCATAGGTAATTGTTTGCTTTTTGTTGCTGCCGATGGTTTGCGTGGTGGTTTGTTCGGCTAGCCTTTCGCGCTTAATCGTTAGCATTTTGTCGCGCCCCATGCTCAGGTTTAAAGTGTCTGTAGTGGCATAAGGGTTGATGAATGATTTGCCTACATACATGTTTTCAAAAATGATATTGGCCTCGCCAGGTACGAGATTTAGTTTTTCATAATTGGTGATTTCGGCAATCAGAAAAGCATCCGGATCAGATTTAGGCGCCGCATAGTATTTGAAGTTGGCCGGATGGCTGTATTCTTTCAGTGCAACACTGTGCGGTTTTCCGTTAGAAGCAATATCGTAAGGAATGTCGATATCAAATGTAGCGCTCAGCTGGTTTTCGGTTTGTGTGGTGTATTGATTTACTGTTGAAGGCGCTCGTTTGTTTGTGTCTTTAATGTCAATCACTTCTTCTGCCATTGCCGATCTGGTTTCCATGCCCTGCATGCGGTTTTGAATACGGCCAACAGTCTGTGAATAAGCCAAGTTGGGGTCCGAAAATTTCAAGAACCATGGCGATAACATTGGCGCGGTGCCGCTTTGCGAAGGATTGCCAGTAGATAATGTGAGTTTAACCTTTTCCCATGGGATGCCGGTATATTGGATCACATTGGCTTTGTAGATAATTTTAAGAGGGCTACTGGTGTTGTCAGCCCGTAGATCGTAATAAGCCGTCCATGATGCGCTAGGTGTCATATAGCTGATGTTGAAGTCGGCCTTGCCTGCAATGGTGCTCAACACTTGCAAAATCAGCTGTCCGCCTGTTCCGGTTTGCCCTGTATTGAGTTCTTTGAGTTGGTTTTGCAGTTTGGCCACTTGTTTGTTAAGCGCTTCTTGTTTGGTTTTCATTTGCATGATCCTACCTTTGATTTCCAATTGCTTGCTGCGGTAGTAGTCAACCATTTTACTCAATTCAGTTACGGTAATGCCTGTATTCAAGCCGCCAATGGCTTGGTTTTTATCTAATAATTGTAAGGTGCTTTCCTCCACAGAAATCTCATTAAGCAAGGTGGCCAAACTGGCATTCGCAACGCGCAGGCTTTCTTCTATCCGTAAATATTCAGGGCTTTTGTTTTCTATGTTCATGTAATTGGTAGCCGTTCGTACAGACATGATCGTTACATTGGCAGATGCACCGATTTGGATGCTGTTTTCGTCGAGCAGATTGGCTACGTTGTTAATTACGACTTCGCTGCTTCCCGCAGGCAACTGTACGCTGCTGCTATGGTTCAATTGGGCACTATTGCTAAACACTGTGGCAGCATCTAATTTAGCTTTGGCAATAATTGGGGCTTGGGCCATTGCTAAAATATTGGCCAATAGGCAAGCGGTAATTAAGTAGAGAAATTTCATTTTATGGATTTTAGAGGATGTTTTCAAGTTAACAATTTGTAAGCTTTAATTGGTAAGGCAGGTAAAATATTTAGGTGCTTTTCAAATGCCTTGATCATTCTTATGAGCAAATATAGGGGCGGGTATGGCAACAATAAATCCTTGGAAACCATTATTTATGATTGATTCGGGATGTTTTTTTATGGTTGGATCTGTTAAATAAAAGACTGACGAAAAATATTTTTAAAACCATTTTGGAATTTTAAAACAATAACTCTATATTTGCAGTCCGAAATAATAAATATAGCAAAAAGGCTGAAAAAGAATGGCAAATCATAAATCGTCTTTAAAGAGAATTAGAGCAAACGCAGCAAAACGTCTACGTAACAGATATCAAGCAAAAACTACACGTACTTTCATCAAAAGACTACGTGGTGCTGAAGATAAAAAAACTGGATTGGAATTACTTCCTAAAGTAATTTCTATGCTAGATCGTTTGGCTAAGAAAAATGTAATCCACAAAAACAAAGCATCTAACAATAAATCGAAATTAACGAAATTCGTTAACGGTTTAAAATAGTCGCTTTTTTTAACGATATTGAAGCGGTGTAGCCTAAGCTATACCGCTTTTTTTATGAAAAAATTTTGGGTTTTTATTCTTTTTCTCTCCTTTCTGAACCAATTGTATGCCCAACAAAGCTTTACTGTTCAGGGCAAGATCAATAACTACAGTGGCAAAGTTTACCTTTCTTATGGTAAAAGAGATTCCTTAATTACAAAAGACGGAACTTTCTTGTTTAAAGGCAAAGTAGACATGCCTGTCTTAGCCAGTATTTCTATTCCTTCTAATAAAATGGTTGGAGTTACCCCATTTTGGATAGATGCCGGCCAAACCCTACTTGAGTTAGATACAGCCTCTTTTAAAAACATCAGATTTAGTGGGATTGATGTGAAAGGAAAAATCATCGAATCTGGTATAACCAACAACGTTATAGATACCTCGATGAAACGGTTAGCTGAAATTGCTAAGTCATCGGCCACAGGTGATGAAAAGAAAAAGAAGATCAGGCAACGTGTTTCCGGGCTGTTGCAACAATATCCGAATTCTATAATTTCTGTGTACGTTTTAAGCGCTTATATAAAGTACTTTGATAACGATGAGTTACAAAAAATATACGCTGACCTTGGTTCAGAATTAAAAAGAACAAGCTATGCATTGGCCATAAAAAACAACAATATTAAAAAAGTTGATATTGTGATTGGCGAGAAGATAGCAAGTTTTGAACAGAATGATCAATTTGGGAAATCCATTTCGGTAAATGATTTTAAAGGCAAATACTTGTTGGTTGATTTTTGGGCTTCATGGTGCGTGCCGTGCAGACAAGAAAATCCAGCAGTAGTTAATGCCTACCAAAAATATAAAAATAAAGGATTTGAAATCTTAAGCGTTTCCTTAGACAATGACAAAAAAGCCTGGATTAAGGCCATAAAGGCTGATGGGCTGAAATGGACCCATATTTCGGATCTTGGTGGTTGGCAAAATGCCGTTTCTAAAATGTTCGATATACGGAGTATTCCAGATAATATTTTGATCGATAGCAATGGAGTAATTTTAGCCAAGGGTCTGCGTGGAGAAGATTTAGAGAAAAAGTTGGAAGAGATTTTTAAAGCAACTAAATAGATGCGATGAAAAATAGCGATGAAAAACTTGGCATCAAGGCTTGGGCAGAGGCCGATCGGCCAAGAGAAAAACTCGCCTCCAAAGGTCGCAAGCAATTGACCGATGCAGAACTGATTGCCATTTTGATCGGCTCGGGCAATAAGACCGAAACTGCTGTTGACCTGAGCAAGCGGATTCTTAAAACTTATCATAACGACTTGGCGAGGTTGGCCAAAATCGAGATCAACGAGCTTTCGAAGTTTAAAGGCATTGGAGAAGCAAAAGCCATTGCCATTATCGCTGCGCTCGAATTGGGCCGAAGAAGAAAAGAACTGGTAAGTGATAAGCCCCGAAAGATTGTTTCCTCAAAAGATGCCTTTGAAATCATGCAAAGCGAGCTTAGCGATTTGCCTCATGAAGAGTTTTGGGTATTGCTGCTTAATCGTGCACATTTTGTAATTGCCAAACAATTGGTGAGCAGGGGCGGTGTTGCTGGTACGATAGTCGATCCGAAGGTTATTTTTAAAATCGCTTTTGAGCATAATGCCAGCTCGGTCATCTTGGCGCATAACCATCCTTCAGGTCACCTCAAGCCCAGCATCTCAGATATCGAGATTACCAAAAAGCTCGCTGCGGCCGGACTGGTGCTAGAACTGCCGGTTCTTGATCACCTCATTATAGGAGATGGTGCTTTTCTTAGTCTAGCCGATGAAAGTTTGATGTAGTTTATTGCCTTAACCGCAAAGAATTGAAAGGTAAGAGGGAAAAGGTAAAATGGAAGATGGAAAAGGTAAAATGGAAAAGTTTGTTTGCACAAAGAAGAAAAACTTGGCGTAATACTTCTTTTCTTTGCGACTAAAAACTGTCAACCAACAACTGATAGCTAGCAACTGGCAACTGTCAACTGAAAACTGCCAATTGACTCACAACACTAATTTAACATAGGATTTGTAATTTAGGAGCATGATGAGAAGAACCTTATTGATGTTGCTGATTGGCCTAGGTTTGGCAAACGCAACTTTTGCCCAAAAAAACCAGCCGATCAATATCATTACCTATAACATCAGGCTCAATGTGGCTTCTGATGGAGTTAATGCCTGGCCCAACAGAAAAGAAAATGTAAAGGCGCTGGTGCGTTTTTACGATGCAGATATTCTTTGTGTGCAGGAGGCATTGCCAGATCAGTTTGACGATTTATTGGCCAATTCCAACTTCGATGTAGTGGGCGTGGGCCGGGATGACGGTAAGCGCAAAGGTGAATTTTCTGCTGTTTATTTTAACAAAGACCGGTTTGTGAAAAAAGATGGAGGCACTTTTTGGTTGTCTACCACTCCCGATGTGCCAAGCAAAGGCTGGGATGCAGCGCTGAACCGAATCTGTTCTTGGGTAAAGCTATACGACAAGTCGAACAAAAGAGAGTTTTTGGTCTTTAATACCCATTATGATCATGTAGGTGTGCAGGCAAGAATAGAATCTGCCAAGTTGCTTAAAAAGAAAATCCAGGAAATTGCCCCAACGTTGCCTGTGGTTTTTACTGGTGATTTGAACGTAACGCCAGAAACAGAGGCTATTGCCACGATCAAATCGTTTTTGATTGATACCAAAGATATTTCTATCGAACCACCTTATGGTCCAACAGGCACATTTAATGGCTTTAAATGGGATAGCCCACTAAAAGACAAGATTGATTATGTGTTTGTAAACAAGGCTTTTAAAGTGCAGAAGTTTGCAGTGTTGTCAGACAGTAAAGACCAGCGCTACTATTCGGATCACCTGCCGATTTTTGTAAGACTGTTGTTTTAGAAAAAAGATTGGATCGAATGCCATTTTTGTTTAATCAATTGAGCTGAGCCTTTCTGCTTTCGGCATTAAATAATATCTTTGCGTTTTTAATAGTATTGCGTAAAGCGTATAGTGTAGGGCGTTAATTTAATGCTCTATATCAATACTTGATACTCGATACTTAATACTCGATACTCCAACATGAAAATATCATACAACTGGCTCAAGCAATTTATACAAACCGAAAAAACTCCTCAGGAAATTTCGCTCATTTTAACCAACATTGGTTTAGAAGTAGAAAGCCTGGAAAAGGTACAGCCCATTATAGGCGGTCTCGAAGGTTTGGTAATTGGCCATGTAGTTGAATGTGCGCAACATCCAAATGCCGATCGTTTGCGCGTGACCAAAGTTGATGTAGGCGCAGGCGAGCTATTGCAGATCGTATGTGGCGCACCAAATGTAGCTGCCGGACAAAAAGTAGTGGTAGCCACCGTAGGTACAACGGTATACCCTAATGAAGGCGAACCTTTTAAGATCAATAAATCTAAAATTAGGGGCGAAGAATCTGAAGGGATGATCTGTGCCGAAGACGAAATTGGCCTTGGCAGTTCGCATGCCGGTATTATGGTATTGCCAGAAGATGTGGCCATCGGCATAGCCGCAAAGTCTTACTTCAAAATGGAAGACGATTTCATGTTCGAGATTGGCTTAACGCCTAACCGAGCCGATGCGGCATCGCACTTGGGCGTGGCCAGAGATTTGGCGGCCTATTTGCGTACTTCTTATCAAATGCCTGATGTATCAGCCTTTAAAACCGATAATGAGACGTTAAAAATCGAGGTAAAGGTTGAAGATACCGAGGCCTGCCCGCGTTACAGTAGCGTTACCATTAGTGGCGTAACGGTAAAAACATCGCCAGATTGGCTAAAAGATAAACTGAAAGTAATCGGCATCCGTCCGATCAATAATATAGTAGACGTTACCAATTATGTATTGCACGAATTGGGACAGCCTTTGCATGCATTTGACGCCGATCAAATTGAAGGCAAGCAGGTAATTGTAAAACAGTGTGCAGAAGGTACTCCGTTTGTAACCTTGGACGACGTAGAACGCAAGCTTTCGGCAGAAGACTTGATGATCTGCAGCGCAACCAAACCAATGTGCATTGCTGGGGTATTTGGTGGCAAAAACTCTGGGGTAAGCGAGCAAACTACTCAGGTTTTCTTAGAAAGTGCCTATTTTAATTCAGTATCGGTGCGTAAAACTTCGAAGAGACATGGCTTAAAAACCGATGCTTCTTTCCGTTTTGAGCGTGGTACAGATCCAGAAATTACCGTTACTGCATTGAAGCGTGCTGCATTGCTGATTAAGGAAGTGGCCGGAGGAGAGATTTCTTCGACAATTTCTGATATTTATCCAAATCCGGCACAGCCATTTGATGTAGAGGTAACTTATGAAGGCATCATTTCTTTGATCGGACAGGATATTCCAACAACGGAAATCAAATCGATCATTACAGCTTTGGGCATTACAGTCGCGGCAGAAACCGAAGCCGGATTGAGCCTAAAAGTGCCTGCCTATAAAGTAGATGTAACCCGCGAATGCGACATCACCGAAGAAGTATTACGTATTTATGGTTATGATAACATTGTTATTCCAACAAAGGTAAATGCTTCATTAGCTTATACCGCCAAGCCAAATAAAGAAAATATCCAGAACCTGATTGCCGATATGCTAACTGCAAACGGCTTTTTAGAAATCTGGTGCAACTCGCTAACCCGTGCTAGCTATTCTAAAAAACCAGAAGAAGCCGTACAGATTTTAAATCCGCTGAGCTCAGACTTGAACGTAATGCGTCAAAGTTTGTTGCAACCGGCTTTAGAAAGCGTAGTATATAACCAAAACCGTAGAAATACAGATTTAAAGTTCTACGAATTCGGCAAAACCTACCATTTAATCAATGGCGAGTACGTAGAGCGTCCACGTTTATTGGTATTGGTTACCGGAAGCAAGCAAAGCGAGCAATGGAACCAGAATGATGGCCCGTCAACTTTCTATAACCTAAAAGCTGCTGTAGATGCCATCATCGGCCGTTTAGGCATTGGCAATTTTCAATCAGAAGAGATCAGCGATGAAAATTTTGCCTATGGCTTAAAATACTTCAGAGGTCCGCAGGCTTTGGTTTCGTTTGGCGCAGCGACTGTAACCGATAGAAAGCAGGCTGGTGTGGATAAAGAAGTGTTTTATGCAGACTTTGACTGGGCTGCATTGTTGGATGCCGTTCGTAAAAACAAGATCATCAACAAAGAGGTTCCAAAATATCCATCGGTAAGAAGAGATTTGTCTATGTTGGTTGACAAGAAAGTTACTTTCGACGAATTGAAGACAATTGCCTTTAAAACCGAGAAAAAACTGATCAAGCAGGTTCAGGTGTTCGATGTGTACGAAGGTGATAAATTGCCAGAGGGTAAGAAATCATATGCCCTTAACTTTACTTTACAGGATGAGGAGCAAACCTTAACCGATAAGCAAATCGATGCGGTGATGCAAAAGATTATAGCTAACTTGGTCCAAAATGCAAAAGTAGAAATTAGATAATAAAAGAATGAGAGAAGGATGGAATGAGTGAATGTGGGAATGAATTTTTAATTGTAACTAACATTATTCAAACATTCAAAACTCTTTCATTCCATAATTAAAATTTAAAAGCATGTCTTCAGTTGCCGATCAATTAAATAATGTATTGCTAAAAACTGCTCGTTTAATAGAGCTTTGCAATGCCCTGCAAGAAGAAAATGACCTTTTAAAGTTAGAAAACAAGCACGTAAAGGCAGAATTGGATAAGGCAAAAGTTAACGAAGCCGATCTGGACGAAAAGCTCCGCGTGCTTAAATTAGCGAAGAGTATTGAAGGTACAAGTGAAAAGACACTTGATATAAAGCAAAAAATTAACGAATTTGTGCGTGAAATTGATAAGTGTGTGGTGTTGCTAAAAAAATAGCAGCATAAAAAATTGAAACAAAGCTTAAAAAATGGGAGAAATCTCGATTAAAATAACTATTTCCGACCGTATTTACCCCTTAAAGGTAAACATGGAAGAAGAAGAGATCGTGAGGCGGGCAGCTAAGATTATCAACGAGCGTATAAAAGACTATCAAGAAAATTATGCGGTTAGAGATAAACAAGATCTGCTTTCGATGGCGGTGTTGCACTATGCAACGGCGGTGTTGAGAACAGAGCATAAAGTGCAGCACCAAGATACTGCCGTTGCCGAAAAGGTAGAGGAGCTAGATAGTTTGTTAAACGGATTTTTCACGAAATAAAACGTTCTTATAACGGCCGTAATTGAAGATACATCTTCAACGGGAAGCCGTATAAGCTAACAGAATCTGGCCGTGGCTAAATTTTTATGTTTCAAAATTTCCTATCGATTGTCTTTCAGCGTTGCTGACGGACGAAAGAAGGCATACATGAGCATAATAATTTAGTGACGGTTTTTTTTTAACAAACAAATGGTGCCGGGATAATTTTTAACCGAAAATTATAATAACTCCGCCACCATTAAACGAAACAAAAACAAATGGAAATACTAGGAATAACGGGATGCGTGCTGGCCAGCTTGATTGTTGGTATAGCAATTGGCAGATACCTGTTGCGGAACCTGCTTAAACAACAAGAGGTAGCCGCGCAAAGCAAAGCGAAGAAAATACTGAAAGACGCAGAGAGCCAAGCCGAAATCATGAAAAAAGATAGGTTGCTAGAGGCCAAAGAGAAGTTCTTGCAAATGAAGGCAGAACACGAGCAACAGGTAAATGCGCGCAACAACGAAGTAAATCAACGCGAAAACAGTATCAAGCAAAAAGAGCAGTCGTTAAACCAAAAGATTGAAAACGCCACCCGTAAAGAGCAGGAACTAGATAGCCATCGTACTAATTTAGAAAAGCAAACCGCCGTTGCCGTTAAAAAGCAGGAAGAGGTAGATGTGTTGAAGCAACAGCACGTCAAACAGTTGGAAACCATTGCAGGATTAAGCGCAGAAGAAGCGAAAAACCAATTGGTAGAGAACATGAAATCAGAAGCCCGTTCGCAGGCACTGATGCAAGTAAAAGATATTGTAGACGAGGCCAAGCTAACTGCTAGCAAAGAAGCAAAGAAAGTGGTTATCCAAACCATTCAGCGTACAGCAGCCGAAGCAGCGATCGAAAACTCGGTATCTATTTTCCACATTGATAACGACGAGATCAAAGGTCGTGTAATTGGTAGGGAAGGTAGGAACATCCGTGCTTTGGAAGCCGCTACAGGCATCGAGATTATTGTTGATGATACACCAGAGGCCATTATCTTATCAGGATTTGATCCGGTAAGAAGAGAAATTGCCCGTTTGGCCTTACACCGTTTGGTTACCGACGGTCGTATACACCCTGCCCGTATTGAAGAGGTAGTGGCCAAAACCAAAAAACAGATCGAAGATGAAATTGTAGAGATCGGCGAACGTACCGTAATCGATTTAGGCATCCACGGCTTGCACCCAGAGCTGATCAGAATGGTTGGGCGTATGCGTTACCGTTCGTCTTACGGACAAAATTTATTGCACCACTCTCGTGAGGTAGCCAATTTCTGTGCAACCATGGCGGCAGAATTGGGTTTAAATGCCAAATTAGCCAAACGTGCCGGTCTATTGCACGATATAGGTAAAGTGCCTGATGACAATCCTGAATTGCCACACGCAATTTTGGGGATGCAATTGGCCGAGAAATATAAAGAACACCCAGAGGTTTGCAACGCCATTGGTGCCCACCACGACGAGATCGAGATGACTTCAATGATTTCGCCTATTATCCAAGCTTGTGACTCGATTTCAGGCGCACGTCCAGGAGCAAGGCGAGAGGTAGTAGAGAGCTATATCAAGCGTTTAAAAGAATTAGAAGAACTGGCACTTTCATACCCAGGCGTAGAGAAAACCTTTGCCATCCAGGCGGGTAGAGAGCTGAGGGTAGTGGTAGAAAGCGAAAGGGTAACCGATCAGCAGGCAGAATTATTGGCTGCAGATATTTCTAACCGTATCCAAACCGAAATGACCTACCCAGGTCAGATCAAGGTTACGGTAATCAGGGAAACCCGTTCGGTAGCCTTCGCCAAATAACAAGACTTGTCATTCTGAGCATCGCGAAGAATCTAAAAGAAAGTTTAAAAAGCGGTAGATTTGTCTATCGCTTTTTTTATTTTTATATCAAATTAGCCAGATATGAGCAAAACCCTTCCAACATCGGCCAAAAGACCAGTAGACATCTATTTTGATAAATATGCCGAAAGTCATCAAAATCATACCAACGAACTGATCCATTGGATTTGTGTGCCTTTGATCGTGTTTAGTTTATTAGGGCTTGTATGGCAGATCCCTTTTCCTCATTTAGAATTTTTGGGGCAGTATAATGGTTATTTCAATTGGGCTTCGTTTGTGATTGCCTTTGCCATGTACTATTACTTTACGCTTTCACCTGTGCTGTTCTTTTTAATGATCTGGATCATAGGCCTGATGAGCTATGGCATCGTAAAGCTGGAGCAGTGGCAAGGCGCTGGCGGACCAGCCGCCTGGCTGGTGTTTGCCATCATTTTTGTAGTGGCTTGGATAGGCCAATTCATAGGCCATAAAATAGAAGGGAAAAAACCTTCGTTTTTAGATGATGTTAAGTTTTTGTTAATCGGTCCAATTTGGTTATTGCATTTTATTTGCAAAAAAGTAGGGCTAAAATATTGATACAGCGGCCATTTAACAATTAGTTAACCTTTGCATAAACGAATGGTAATTTAGCGCTAACATAGAGCTAACATTGTGGTAATAGTTTTGCCTAAACAAATAATCAGGCAAATTGAACTCACAATTAACTCTTAAAAAAGCATTTTTCACATTGCTATTCTTAGTAATGGGTGCAGCTGTTTTCGCACAGGGAACAGGTAAAATTTCAGGAACCGTATCAGATAAAAAGACAGGCGAAACATTAATTGGTGTTTCGGTTAGGATTGCTGGCACTACTAAAGGTGTTGGTACTGATGTTGACGGAAAATATATCCTTCCGGGCCTTACAGAGGGTAAACATACCATCGAGATTTCTTATGTAGGCTATTCGACCAAACAAATTACAGATGTTGAGGTTAAAAATGGAGCCACCACTTCCTTAAACGTAGTGATGGAGGAAGCGAGCTCTCAAACCTTAAAGCAAGTTGTAATTACAGCGAACTTTAAGCAAGAGTCGGTTAATTCATTATATGCAAAGCAAAAAAATAGCGCAGTAATTTCTGATGGAGTATCGAGCGATCAGATTAAAAAATCACCAGATAGAAATACTTCTGATGTATTGAAAAGAGTGAGCGGTGCAACTGTTCAAGACAATAAATTTGTCGTAATTAGGGGCTTGAGCGATAGGTACAACAATGCAACCTTAGACGGTGCATCGCTACCAAGTACCGAGCCAAACCGTAAAGCTTTCTCTTTCGATATCGTGCCTTCGAATTTGGTAGATAACCTTATTGTAAGCAAAACCGCAACTCCAGATCTGCCAGCCGATTTTACTGGTGGCTCTATTCAGATTGTAACTAAAGACATTCCAGATAACAATTTTATTTCTTTTGCTGTAGGTGCTGGTTACAATACCGAATCTACATTTAAGGATTTTAAAAGTGGTGCAAGAAACGCAACTGATTATTTTGGATTTGATAATGGCGATAAGGCCTTGCCAGGTAGCTTTCCATCAACCAGGAGAATTGTAAACAGGCTGTTAACCCCAGAGCAGAATATTGCGGCAATGAAGAGTTTGTCTTCAGACTATAATATCTATACCAATACTGCCTTGCCTACACAAAATTATCAGTTTACCTTAGGCCGAGTGAAGAACTTTAAGGATAGCGACAAGAAGTTTGGTGCTTTGTTCTCGTTAACCTATCGTAATGCACAAAACATCAACAACGATGTAATTAGAGATTATGTGAACTACGATTACCATGATGACATTTACAAGTTCTCTACAAGCATAGGTGCATTGGCTAACTTTGCCTATACCTATGGCAAGAGTAAGATCACTTTTAAAAATATCTACAATAGAAACTATGACGATTCTTTCTTAACCAGATCTGGTTATAACAGCGAAAGATCAAATGATGTGAGGTTCTTCGCCTTTGATTTGATGCAGAAGTCATTGTTTAAATCAACGCTTGAGGGAACTCACCCATTAGGCGCTAATAATTCGAAGATCAATTGGTCGGTAAGTTATGCCAATATCTTAAATGATCAGCCAGATCAAAAGAAAGTATCTTATTCTCGTAACCCAGCGGATATTGGAACAGAGAACTATGCTTTCTTTGCGAACAATACCACAGCGGGAAAAGAAAACACGAGATTGTTTTCTAAGCTCAATGAAGATAACTTTAGCGGAGCTGTAAACTATACCTTGCCACTAAAAATGTTCAGCCAAACCGCAACATTCAAAGCAGGATTGAGCTCATTATATCGCAAACGTGATTTTACCGCAAGATTCTTGGGATTTGTTTTAGATCCAAATGCACCTGATGCAGATGAGATTAGAAAAAGACCATTAAATACACTATTTGGCAGAGATGTTTTAAACAGTGGAGTTTATTCTTTGGCGGATATCAGCGGAGACGCAGATAGCTATGATGCAAATTCTATGACCAATGCAGGTTATGTAATGTTGGATAATAAAATTGGAGAAAAATCGCGTGTGGTTTGGGGTGTTCGTGTAGAGCAGTTCGATGTAAAGCTGGATTCTAAGGTGAAAAATCCGCAAAATGCAGTTGATGACAATTATTTAGATATATTGCCATCGGTAAATTATACTTATAGCCTAACACCTAAAATCAACCTAAGGGCATCTTATTACCGCACTTTGGCTAGACCAGAATTTAGGGAATTGGCTGTGCCTTCAATTTATGATTATGAGTTATTGGCTTTGCAACAAGGTAACCCAGACCTAAAAGAAGCAAAAATCGACAATGCAGATATCAGGTTCGAATTTTATCCTCAAGCTGGACAAATCCTTTCGATATCTGGTTTTTACAAAAAATTCCATAACGCCATTGAGACGTTTAACATGGACGCAGCATCATCGAGGATCATCACCTTTATGAACTCAGATAAGGTAGATGTGTATGGGATAGAATTAGAGTTACGTAAGTCACTAGATTTTATCAGTCAGACCGATTTCTTAAAGAAAACTACTTTCTATACCAATTTCTCGTTAATCAAATCAAAAGTTGACCAAAGCAATACAGGTTTAAATCTATTAGAAACTAGTCGCCCAATGGTTGGTCAGGCACCTTACGTAATCAATGCAGGCTTGCAACACACTTTCTTAGAAGACAGGTTGAGCTTTAATGCCTTGTTTAACAGAGTTGGACGCAAATTGGCCGTTGCACCAGGCGTTTTGTTCCCTGGTATTTGGGATGCACCAAGAAACGTGGTTGATTTACAATTGGCTTTAAAAGTAATTAAAAACAAAGGCGAGCTGAAGTTTAATGCCGGTGATATTTTGAATAACCGCATTACGCAATACTACGATAGAGATAAAAACAAAAGCTACGACCGCGCAAAAGGCGATGAGACCATTTTGAGCTACAAACCTGGATCAAACTATTCGTTGTCGTTCTCTTACAGCTTCTAATGTTAACTTATTGTTTAGATAAGCCCTTGATTGTTAACAATAACTTAAGCTTTATTTAATCACTGAATTATATCTATTTAACAATTTTGAGAAAATAAATTAAAAAAATAAAAATGAAAAAACACTTATTATTTTGCGCATTGAGCGTATTGATCTTCTTGGCAAGTTGCTCAAAGAACGATAGTGGAGATGGCGATATCAATCCACCTACGCCTTCAAACACTGTTGAAGTATCAGGCGATATCTCAGCCAGTACAACTTGGACAGCAAATAAAATTTATTTATTAAAAGGTAATGTTTTTGTAACAGGTAATGCAACCCTTACAATTGAGCCTGGTACCATTATCAAAGGTGATAAAGCTACTAAAGGTGCCTTGATCATTACCCGTGGTGCAAAAATCATGGCTGTAGGTACAGTTGATAAACCTATTGTATTTACTTCAAGTATCGCTGCCGGTGCCCGTAAAGAAGGCGACTGGGGTGGTATCATCTTATTAGGTAAAGCACAAAACAACGTAGGTACTTCAGTGGCAATCGAAGGTATTTCTGATGCAACCGATAAAGGTAAGCACGGTGGTACCGATAATGCTGATAACTCAGGTACAATGAAATATGTACGTATTGAATATGCAGGTATCGCTTTAAGTCCAGATAACGAAATCAATGGTTTAACTTTTGGTTCAGTTGGTTCGGGTACTACAATCGATTATATCGAGGTTTACCGTTCAGGTGACGATGCTTACGAGTGGTTCGGTGGTTCGGTTAACTGTACGCACTTATTGGCTATCGATACTTGGGATGATGATTTTGATACAGACAATGGTTTCTCTGGTAAAGTACAATTCGGTTTGGCTCAACGTTTAGCTGTAACTGCTGATGCTTCTGGATCAAACGGTTTCGAATCTGATAACAACGCCGCTGGTGACAACTTAACTCCTCAAACTTCACCAGTTTTCTCTAACATGACAATCTTAGGCCCAGTTGGTTCAGGTGGTTCTACTATCAATCCAGCTTTCCAACATGGCGCACAAATCCGTCGTAACTCTGCAATGAGCTTATTCAACTCAGTAATTGTAGGTTATACAGAAGGTATCTTCTTTGACGATGCTTTGCCTGCTTCTGGTAATTTAAACGCTTCAGGTAACTTAAGTACTGGAAAATCAGTAATTGCAAACAACTTGATTTTCAACAGCAATAGCAAAAGCAACCAGATCAAAGCTTCTAACGCAACCGCTTTGGGCGTAATCACTCCATTGTTAACTGGTGTAGCTGCAACTAATACATTCGATGCAAGTGCTACTGCTGCAAGTATCATTACCGATCCTTACAAATACTCAGCTGACTTAGTAGGTGGTGCAAGAATTGGCGTTCCTAACTTTACTGTAGTTGCCGCTTCTGCCGCTGCTTCTGGTGCTTCATTCACTAACGCTAAAGTAGCTACTGGCTTTACTGCAGTTGCTTACAAAGGTGCTTTTGGTACTGAGAACTGGGCTGCAGGTTGGGCTCATTTTGATCCACAATCGTTGCCTTACACTACTCCAGGTGCTGTGAAATAATAAGATATTAAATTGTTTATTTGAATCCGTTCTGACTTTAGTCGGGACGGATTTTTTTTTGGACCAAACTCGCTATTTATTAAGCGGATCGTAATGATATACTACTTCGTAAGGCTTGTTTTTTAAGCTAGCTGATAATTCGCCCAATTTAAGGTTCTGCTGCTGTGGCGTAGGCTCGCATACGGTGTACGATTTGCCATTGTAGATGATTGCATTGCCACTAGGCTTATCAAACTGTACGGCCATGGTAATATGCGTAGGGTAGAGCATGGCGATCATAGGCAAGTTGTAGATCTCTTTTACCAAAAAGAAGAACAAGGCGGCTCTATCGTCGCAATCGCTGTATTTGTTTAACAAAGTCTGTTCTGGCGACATTCGCTTTTCCTTGCCAAAATTTTCCTCGTCATTTTCATACAAGAAGGCATAACGGGTAAAACGCATCAAATAATCTACGCCTTTTTTGGTATTCATGCCTTTTACATTTTCCTTTAATATCGGAATGAGCGATTGGTAGGTTTCTCTGCTTAAAGGAATATTAAAATAGGTTTCAAAATCAACACCTGGGTAGTTGGCAAAAATCTTTTCCACCTCGTTGTTCAGCTTTACCTTAAAATGGTAAGCCTTGTGCTTGTAATTAAAGGCGATCTGTTTTTCTACATAATCCTCAGGCTTAAAATCGGGCATGCGTGTAACCTTGTAGCTAAAAGCATCCTTAGCCTCCGGTATTTCGATGTTAACCGGTTTGTAGGCATCTTCACGCTTAAACAACTTGCCATAATCATGATAGTTAAGGCAGGTGTATTTTTTCTGATCAACCATAAAGTAGGGGATATCGGCAATATCCTCGTTGTTGCGGATGTAGAAAATAATTTGGTCGTTCCCAACGGCTACTTTGGCATCATAACCAGATTTGCTCATTAAAAACCATTTGTACAATGTATACCGGCCATAGTTTTCGGCTTTTGGGCTAAGTTCTTGAGCGGTTTTTCGTACCAGCTGATAATAGAGCCAATCATTCAGCTTGTATTTCTCTTTATAGCCGAGCAAGGCCTGGATGAGTTCTTGATAATGTCCAGTATTTATTTTGCTGTAAAAATCCTTTACCGATTGGCTAGTGAGTTGTGCTGCAAAAGGAATGTCAAGTGTAGAATCAGCCTCGAAATTGAAAGTGCCATCATAAAATTCAAAGCTATGGCGCTGTGCTTTTGCCTGCGCAAATAAAAGCACTAATCCCATGACGATGAGAAGCTTACGGACGATATGTTTGGCTTGACTTTTCAATGGCTTAACATTGAGATAATATTAAATATATATAAATTTAACATTAAAGCCTAGCGAATATTGTCCAAAAAATGTTAAATATTCGGAAAATTCAGTTTTTGCCGAATCCTATATTAAATAATCTTAAGATAATCCCGATTTCATAGGTTCTTAACATTGCCAACCTACTTTTGTGGTGTTAAATATTTGGTTAGTATTTATCATTACAGTTTAGGTTAGTTGATAGCAAAAAGCCCCGATGGATGTCAGGGCTTTTGCTTTTACCCCCAACCCCCTGAAGGGGAGTTATAGGTAAAAAGTCCCCTTTAGGGGATTTATGGGTTAGAAGTTTTTACCAATCTTCTCCAGCATCTCTGCCGGGATTTTATGTACATCAACCACCAAGAAGCCATCTAAACAATCAGAGAATTTCGGATCGATGTTAAAACAGATGATTTTGGCATTCAGCGTCATATACTGACGCAACAATACTGGAATTTTAATGTGTGAGTTTTCAATATCGCCAATCAAACTGTCGAGATCCTTTAGCGAGTCGCTGTTTTCGATCAACAAGTCGGTATCAATTGGCGTCAAATCTGCCTTGAATTTGTTTCGAGGCTTTACATAATGGGCTAATTCGTAGTTGAAGTGGTTTTTGGTAATGTAATCTACAATCAGCGATTTAGAGAATTTGGAGAAGTTGTTGCTGATACTTACCGGTCCAAACATATAACGATATTTCGGGTTTTCTACCAGGTATTTCAAAATCCCTTTCCACAACAAGAAAAGCGGCAATGGTTTTTGCTGGTACTCTTTTCTGATCCACGAGCGTCCCAATTCAATTCCCTGTCTTAAAACAGGATAAAAAGGCTCCTTTATTTTGAAAAGTTCCGATAGGTAAAAACCTCTCCGGCCCATGGTATTCAAAATCTCATCGCCTTTGCCTATGCGGTAAGCCCCAACAATGGTCTGGGCATCCTTATCCCATATAAAAAGGTGGTTATAGTAAATGTCGTAATTGTCAAGGTCGATTTTTTTGTTGGTTCCTTCTCCAACTTCCCTAAAAGTGATCTCGCGGAGACGCCCAATTTCTCTTAATATATTCGGAATATTAGAAGTTGGCGTAATGTAAACCTCATAGTTTTTTTCTTCCCAAACCCTAAAATCTTCCAGTTTGGCCACTTCCTTTATAATTAAATTGCGGTCGGTTTCCTCAACGATCTGAGCAGGAACTTTCTTCCTTTTGAAAAGGTTAATGGGGTTGAAGAGCTTCTTTTCCTCTTCTAAACTGGTTCCAAGCGCATAAGTTCTCGCCCTTAAGAAATCAAGCAGCTTATTGGTATTGTTCTTATAGGAAATGTCTTCGATCTTGATGGGCTTGCCAATCCTCACTTTGATTTTCAGTCCCTGCTTGTTCAAGAATTCTGAAGGCAGTTTGGCCGTTCTTAGCGTAGGGTGGATGAAACTCAGGATATTAAACAAAATACCATTGTTGCCATGAAAATAGATTGGCACAACAGGCAGCTTGGCCCTGGCAATCAACTTCCCCACTACCGGATGCCAAAGCCTATCGGTAATTTCTTGGGTTTCTAAGTTAAAGGTAGATACCTCGCCTGCTGGAAAAATACCAATTGGAGTACCGCTCTGCAATAAATCGAAAGTGGCTTTCAGTCCGCTGATGCTCGAGGAGTGCTGTACGTTTTCGAAAGGATTAACCGCTACAAAAAACTCGCTCAGGTTAGGAATCTTCTTTAAAATAAAGTTCACCATTACCTTGGCTTCTGGCCTTACCGTACAAAGCAGCTTAACTAGCGCCAAGCCTTCTACACCACCATAAGGATGGTTGGCAATGGCAATAAAACCACCACTCTTGGGTATGTTTTTAAGGTCATCTTCATCAAAATCTATAGAAACACCAATGGTTTCTAAAATCTTGTCAACAAATTCAAGGCCTTCAAAATGTTCGTTTTTAGAGAAGACTTTATTGATGTCGTTCAGCTTCATCACTTCCATCAACAAAGCGGCCAAACCCGGTACTCCTAACTTATCTATCTTGGTTGCTTTTGCAAACTCTTTTGTGGTAATAATCTTCATCTGTAAGGAGAAATTAATTCATAAAGCAATCTCAAAAATAAGATTTATATTTATAGTACCTATCTTATCTATGAAAAATTGGTTAAATAAGTACTTTGGCTTTACAAAGCGAGAGTACAATGGCTTATTGTTTTTAATGGCCTTACTGCTGATATTGGCGGTGTTTCCGTATGTTTATAACCTCTTGCCTACCAGGCAAATGCCTTTGAGGGAACCTGAACTTTTGGCTATCCAAAAGCTGCAGTTGGTGAGCGATGAAGAACCCGATGCTTACAGCCGTTCAGACCGTCGCTATGCAAAAGATGTGCGAAATGAAAAATCAGCGCTCTTTCGTTTCAACCCCAATCAGATCGAGGCATCAGCTTGGCAGCGCTTGGGATTGTCGTCTAAACAGGCGCAAACTATTGTGAACTATCGCAACAAGGGGGGCAAGTTTTATAAGGTGGAAGACCTGCAGAAAATGTTCGTCATTTCTCCGGATATGTATGAAAAACTGAAGCCTTATGTGGTGATAGAAAACCGCGAATCCGAATTTGAAAACAAAAAGCAGTTTGATCAAAGCAAGGTTTTTGTACCTAAAAAAGAGTTGACGATTATCGAGATCAATATGGCCGATACGGCACAACTCGACGAAATCAAGGGCATAGGAGCGGCCTTCGCCAAGCGCATAGTTAAATACCGGGAAAGACTGGGAGGCTTTTACAAAAAGGAACAGCTACTGGAAGTTTTTGGTCTAGATAGCCTCAAATTTGAAGAAATTAAAAATCAGGTACGCGTTGATGCCAGCCAGCTCAAGAAAATAAACATCAATACGGCTGTTTTTGACGATCTTAAAAACCATCCTTACCTCAAATACAAACAGATCAATGCCATTATCCAATATAGAAAGCAGCACGGTGCCTATAAAGATGTGGAAGATTTGAAGAAAGTAGCTATCTTAACGCCTCAAAATATTCAGAACTTAGCACCTTATCTTACTTTCTAACATGCTTGAAGCAAAAATCAAACAGACCTTGCGCGATGTAGCCGATTTTCCGAAACCTGGAATTATTTTCAAAGACATTACTCCGGTACTCCATAACCCAGAATTGTGTGCCGAAATAACCGAAGCTTTGGCCACGCAGTTAAAAGGGGTACAGATAGATGTGGTTGCAGGCATAGAAAGCAGGGGTTTTTTGTTCGGCTTGGCTTTGTCGCAGGCGCTTAATGTGCCGTTTGTACCTATTCGAAAGGCAGGTAAATTACCTTATAAAACCGTTCGGCAATCTTATGACCTGGAATATGGCAGTGCTACGCTCGAAGTGCATGAAGATGCATTTAAGACCGGTCAAAATGTGTTGATCCACGACGATTTATTGGCAACCGGAGGGACGGTAGTTGCGGCTTCTAAACTGGTAGGCCAATTAGGTGCAAAAGTGACCGGCTATTCCTTTCTCATTAGCCTCGATTTCTTGAATGGCAGGGATCGCCTAACCAGCTTTTGTCCGCATGTTTTTTCTTTGGCCAAGTTCTAGGCTGAGCTCATTTTCTGGGTAAAATTGTAATATTGATGTCCTATTAGCGGAAACCTGAAATTTTTTTTAATTTTTTTTCAGGCAAACGTTTGCCTTGTTTTATAAAGCTGTGTTTAATAGGTTAAATAATTGAACCAAATACTAAATCATTCTACTTTTTATGCCCAGAAATTAAGTTGTGGGGTATATATTATTTGTTTAATATTGCCCTCAACCAAATATAAATCTTAAGAAACTGTTTAAATCAAAACGCCAATTTTAGGCAGAATTTAAACAGTTTCTTTTTTTAATCTACTACTTATATGCAAACGGGCTTTAGCTTTGAAATAGCAGAAAACCAAGACATGATCAGAAAGATGGTCAGCGATTTTGCCGAAAAAAACATTCGACAAAACGTAATGGAATGGGACGAAGCACAACATTTTCCAATAGAAATTTTTAAACAATTAGGCGAATTGGGCCTAATGGGTGTTTTAGTGCCCGAAGAATACGGTGGTTCTGGCTTCGGCTATCAAGAATATGTAGACGTAATTGTAGAAGTAGCGAAAGTTTGCGGCTCTATCGGCTTATCGCTGGCTGCGCACAACTCTTTATGTACCGGACACATCTTGGCATTTGCCAATGATGCCCAAAAACACAGGTGGCTGCCTAAATTGACTTCGGCCGAGTGGATAGGAGCTTGGGGCCTTACCGAAGCTAATACCGGTTCTGATGCCTTACGCATGCGTACCACGGCTGTGCTCGATGGCGACGAATATGTAATTAACGGTGCCAAAAACTGGATTACACATGGCAAATCTGGCGATGTGGCAGTTGTGATGGTGCGTACAGGAGAAGCAGGAAGTTCTAAAGGAATTTCGGCTATTGTGGTAGAGCGTGGCACGCCGGGATTTTCGGCAGGCAAAAAAGAAAATAAGCTGGGCATGCGCGCCTCTGAAACTACCGAGATGATTTTCGATAATTGCCGCGTGCCCAAAGAAAATTTGTTGGGCAATGAAGGCGATGGATTTAAACAGGCGATGAAAGTGTTGGATGGCGGCCGTATTTCTATTGCAGCCTTGTCTTTGGGTATTGCAAAAGGTGCCTATTTGGCCGCCTTAGCCTATGCGCAAGAACGTTATCAGTTTGGAGTGCCAATTTCGAGTTTCCAGGGCATTAGCTTTAAACTGGCCGATATGGCTACCGAAATCGAAGCGGCAGAATTACTGATCCGCCAAGCAGCTGATTTGAAGAACCGCCACCTGCCAATGACCAAAGAATCGGCAATGGCTAAATACTATGCGTCGGAAGTGGCTGTGAGATGCGCTACGGAAGCGGTGCAGATTTTTGGTGGCTATGGCTATACCAAAGATTTTCCGGTAGAAAAATACTATCGCGATAGCAAGCTTTGCACCATTGGCGAAGGAACTTCTGAAATACAGAAGATCGTTATTGCTAGAGAAATCATGAAATAAGAAACTATTAACTAACCATAATTACTAAACTGGAGGCCGTTTGCAAATGCAGACGGCCTTTTTTTGTTTTTCCGTGGTCTCGAAACCACAGATCGGGCAAGAAGATTTTCAATCGGGGGGTAACAAATCTTCATGGTCTTTGATATGATGTTAACAAACAAATGGCGAAAGCAGAAAAGCCTGAACAGAGTAAGCAAAAGACTTAATAACAAGACCATGAAAAAATTGACTTTAATTGTAGCATTGGCCGTTAGTGTAATGGCCTGCAAAAAAGATGGAACGAACTTAGGCAGCAATACGCTTAGCCTAAATGAATTTAATGCCAAGTTTTCGGTGCCTTCGCAAAGCTTTAACGGCAACGCCGGAACCGCATTTAGCATTACCGGAACAAAAGGCATCAAACTGGATTTTCCGGCAAATGCGTTTTTAGACGCCAGTGGCAATCCTGTTTCAGGAAACATCAAATTAACTCTAAAAGAGGTGTTGAGCAAAAGAGACATCATGCTATCGGGCAAAATGACTGAATCTAACGGGCAGTTGTTGGTGTCGGGTGGAGAGTTCCAGATCCTGGCTTCCCAAAACGGACAAGCACTCAAATTAAATCCAGCGAGTATTACGACCGTAAAGGTGCCTACTACATTGAGCACGCAGCCAATGAATTTATTTGTTTTTACCGGTACAACAGTATCTGATAGCACTTGGATTACCAATGATAAATTTAGGGTAACCACCTCGCCGAGCTATTATGAATTCTCGTTGCCAAACTTTGGATGGATAAACTGCGACTATTTTTACAGCACCCCCAATCCTAAAACCACCATTACTGCAAGCCCGGTTTATGCAGGTGTTACACCAAGTATCAAAGAACAAAAAGCGTATTTAATATTTGATAACCTAAACACAGTGATAGGATTGCCATTTGTGTTGGCCATCAACAAACATCAATCTTACCTTAACTCCATGCCAATTGGTTTAACGGGAAAATTGGTCATTATTTCTGTAGGAATGGACAATGTGATCTATTTTGGGCATACCAATTTTACGGTAAGCGCTGATATGCATATCAATGTGCCATTGGCAACGGCCAACCAGCAAACTATTGATGATTACTTGAGCACAATTAATTAATCAGATAGTCAGGTACGCGCTCTTTTAATGAAAAATCCCCATCCTGATTTTACGCTAGGATGGGGATTTCATGTATTAATGCATGCTCACAATACTATCTACTACGAACACGCTAAAGCCTCGCCAAGGCAAGGCGCCTTTGTATTCGCGGTAATGGACCTCGAAAGATTTGCCGCTGTTGGCCATCATCTTTTTGGCCACTTCCTCGTCGGAAACCGAAAATTCGAATTCGTTAGATTGCACGCTGCCTACTTGCTTCGATTTAATGCCGCTTTGTATGATTTTGCCTTCGTAGGTTTTAAAGACATAGCCTTTCTTTACAATGTAATTAAGGTCGCCAGATTTTACCCCTTCGCCAAAAACAAAGAAGTAGCGGTAATAGACAATGATGGCCAGCACCAAAATAACAATTGTAGAGGTAATGAGTATGAACTTTTTCTTGGTCGTCATGATTTATGTTTTAGGTAGCTAAATGTAGCAAATGCATAGCACAATTCATACCAAGATACAAAGCGGAAAGCTCACTTGAACCAATTGTGATGTGCCTAAGCTTCAATCAGCTATTCTAGGAGGCCGATCAAACAAAAAAGAAGACAAAAACTTTCTCGTTTTCAATAATTTACTTACATTTGCATCCCCTACATAAACAGGGCATTTAAAATCGACTGAGAGGAGGTATTTCACGTTATGATCATTATTAATATTAAAGACGGCGAATCATTAGATAAAGCGTTAAAACGTTTCAAGAAAAAGTTTGAAAAAACTGGTGTGTTAAGAGAACTACGTAGCCGTCAGGCATACGAGAAAAAATCTGTAACCCGTCGTACTGAAATTAAGCACGCTGTTTACATCCAAGGATTGAACCAAGAAGGAACGCTATAGTTTCTAATTGTTTAAGATATTAAACGCCTCCGATTTTTCGGGGGCGTTTTTTTTTGAAAAAAAATACTTGCGCTTGCTATTTTTTGTATATTCACCAATATCGAACCCTAAGCCTATGCTGGTGAGCAATTTCATCATCTATTTGCAGCACGAGAAGCGTTACTCTCCGCATACCATACAAGCCTATCAAACAGATTTGCTACAGTTTGAAGACTTTATGCAGAAGGAATTCGAATTAGGCCTCGCATCTGCACAAGCCACCCATATCAGAAGCTTTATGGTATACTTGCTCGACAACAAGATGGCAGAAAGCACCGTTAAGGCAAAACTATCAACCTTGAGAAGCTTCTATAAGCACCTGCTCAGGGAAAAGGCCATAAAGGCAAGTCCGATGGCTCTTATCAAATCGCCCAAAGTTCCCAAAAGGCTTCCGGTTTTTATTGAAGATGCCAAAATGGACGGCCTGTTAGATGGCAGAATAACCGAAACAGGAGAAAAGATTGAATACTTTGACGACAGCTTTGCAAGCCAGCGCGATAAACTGGTGCTCGAGCTGCTTTTTGGAACGGGCATGCGTTTGGCAGAATTACTGTCATTAAAAGAAAGCGACATCAACTATTATGAAAGTGCCATTAAAGTGCTGGGCAAGAGGAGCAAAGAGCGAATCATCCCGTTGCATGGCGCATTGTTGCAACAAGTGAAATCGTATGTAGACTTGAAGTTTTTGCAGAATTTTAATAACAAAAGCGAGGCATTAATCGTTACTCATCTAGGCGCAGCTGCCTATCCAAAATTGATCTACAGAATTGTTACCCGTTACTTGACATACATATCAACGCAAGACAAGAAAAGCCCCCATGTGCTGCGGCATTCGTTTGCCAGCAGCCTTTTAAACAAGGGCGCCGATCTTAATGCGATAAAAGAACTGTTGGGGCATGCAAGCCTGGCCGCTACCCAGGTGTATACGCACAACTCAATAGAGCGTTTAAAATCTATATATAAACAAGCCCATCCAAAGGCATAAAAAAGGAGGAAAAATGAAAATCAGAGTTCAATCCATTCATTTCAATGCAGACAAAAAGTTATTAGACTTTATCCAAAAGAAAGTAGACAAATTAGATCAGTTTTTTGATCAGATTATAGGTGGCGAGGTTTATTTGAAGCTAGAAAACGTTGAAGACGAAGAGAATAAGATAACGGAAATTAAATTAATGGTTCCAGGAATGACGCTCTTTGCCAAAGAGCAGTGCAAGTCTTTTGAAGAGGCTACTGATTTGGCTATCGAATCCCTGAAAAAACAAATCACTAAACATAAAGACAAAACTCGTGCAAAATTAAGTGAGCATAAAGCCATACTTAATGCAGATGAAGTATCTGATTATTAGACGGATATTTCCATATTGAATTTTAAAAGACTTTGGCGGGCCTTGTCCCGCCAAATTTTTTTTTCAAATATATTTTTTTCCGAAATTAATTTTTGTAGATTTGCATTCCATTTCGGAAAGGGCGTTTGTTTAAGCCGAGAGATGGAAGTTCTGTGAAAGATTAAAAAGATACAAAACACATCAATTATTTAGATTGGTGTACCGTATAAGCCTCCTTAGCTCAGCTGGTAGAGCAACTGACTTGTAATCAGTAGGTCATTGGTTCGATTCCGATAGGAGGCTCTTTTTATTTTAGGTCGTAGATTGGCGATTTTAGGTTGGAGCATTTCAATTCTGGGTCGAAAATCAGAAAATCGCAAATAAAAAGGGGGAGATACCAGAGTGGCCAAATGGGACAGACTGTAACTCTGTTGTCGCAAGACTTCGAAGGTTCGAATCCTTCTCTCCCCACCAAATTAGTTGGCAGTAGCACTTGCCGGTTCTCAGTTGATTAAACTGTGAGCTGAAAATTGCAAGCTGAAAACTGAAAAGCGGAAGTAGCTCAGTTGGTAGAGCGATAGCCTTCCAAGCTATAGGTCGCGAGTTCGAACCTCGTCTTCCGCTCTTTATTAAGAGTTGAGCAGTTGGCGGTTAAATAGTTGGCAGTTTGAACTGTAAACTGAATACTGAGAACTGAAAACTAAAAAGCCGAAGTAGCTCAGCGGTAGAGCACTTCCTTGGTAAGGAAGAGGTCGTGGGTTCAAGTCCCATCTTTGGCTCAAAAGATATAAATGCTTTGTTAAAACTGCTCAAAAAGCAGATTGAACAAGGTTTTTTGTGTTGAAAATTGTATCAAAGCAATAAATAAATAAAAAAAAGTTAACCTACTAATAAGTATAAAAAAATGGCAAAAGAAAAGTTTGACCGCAGTAAGCCGCACTTAAACATCGGTACTATCGGTCACGTTGACCACGGTAAAACAACCTTAACAGCAGCTATCACTAAAGTGTTATCTGATGCTGGTTTATCTGAGGCACGTTCATTTGATTCGATTGACTCTGCACCAGAGGAAAAAGAAAGAGGTATCACTATCAACACTGCTCACGTTGAGTATTCAACAGCTAACCGTCACTATGCACACGTTGACTGTCCAGGTCACGCGGATTATGTAAAAAACATGGTTACTGGTGCGGCTCAGATGGACGGTGCGATTATCGTGGTTGCTGCTACAGATGGTCCGATGCCACAAACTCGCGAGCACATCCTATTGGCTCGTCAGGTAGGTGTACCTTCATTGGTAGTATTCATGAACAAAGTGGATATGGTTGATGATCCAGAATTGTTAGAACTAGTAGAGATGGAAGTTCGTGAACTATTGTCGTTCTATGAATTCCCAGGTGATGATATTCCAGTTATCCAAGGTTCAGCTCTAGGTGGTTTGAACGGCGATCCTAAATGGGTTGGCAAAATCATGGAATTAATGGAAGCTGTAGATAGCTACATTCCAATTCCTCCACGTTTGACAGACCTTCCATTCTTGATGCCAGTTGAGGACGTATTCTCAATCACTGGTCGTGGTACAGTAGCAACTGGCCGTATCGAGCGTGGTCAAATCAACTCTGGTGATCCAGTAGAGATTTTGGGTATGGGTGCTGAGAACTTGAAATCAACTGTAACAGGTGTGGAAATGTTCCGTAAAATCCTTGATTATGGTGAAGCAGGTGATAATGTAGGTTTGTTGTTGCGTGGTATTGAGAAAACTGATATCCGTCGTGGTATGGTAATCTGTAAACCAGGTTCAGTAACTCCTCACACCGATTTCAAAGCTGAGATCTATGTATTGTCAAAAGCTGAAGGTGGTCGTCACACTCCATTCTTCAACAAATACCGTCCTCAGTTCTATTTCCGTACCACAGACGTAACTGGTGAGATTTCACTAGCTGAAGGTACTGAGATGGTAATGCCAGGTGATAACGTAACGATCACTGTAAAATTGATCAACGCTATCGCAATGGAAAAAGGTCTACGTTTCGCTATCCGTGAAGGTGGTAGAACAGTAGGTGCTGGTCAGGTAACTGAAATCCTTAAATAAGGATAAAACATAACAAACAACAATTAGCTAATTAGCAAATTCGCTGATTAGCTAATTGTGTCTACGGGAATAGTTCAATGGTAGAATAGAGGTCTCCAAAACCTTTGATCAGGGTTCGAATCCTTGTTCCCGTGCAAAACAATATGAGAATTAGCTAATTAGCTAATTAGCTGATTTTAATTTTTATAAATATGGCTGGTGTAGTTCAATTTATTAAAGAATCATACGAAGAAATGACCCAGAAGGTAACTTGGCCTACATGGGGAGAATTGCAAAATTCTGCAGTATTGGTTTTGGTGGCATCACTTATCATTGCCGTTGTGATCTTCGGTATGGATAAAGGTGCCAACTATCTATTAGAAACTTTTTATAATTCATTAAATTAAGGACACTAGATGAACGATCAGTTAAAGTGGTATGTAGTTAGAGCGGTAAGTGGCAAAGAAAAGAAAGTTAAACAATATATCGACTCTGAAATCAGCCGTTTAGGTTTTTCTCATCTGGTTCCTCAAGTATTGATCCCTATGGAGAAATACTACCAAATGAAGGAAGGAAAGAAAATTGCCAAAGAACGTAACTTTTACCCAGGCTATGTATTGATCGAGGCGATTTTAGACGGAGAGTTAGAACATATTATAAAAGGTATCAATAGTGTAATCGGATTTTTGGGCGACAAGGCCGGAAATCCTATTCCTATGCGCCAAGCTGAAGTTAACCGTATCTTGGGTAAGGTTGATGAAATGAGCCAACAAGGTGAAACAATGAACATCGCTTATTATGTAGGCGAGAACGTTAAAGTAATGGATGGCCCTTTCAACGGATTTACCGGAGTAATTGAAGAGGTTAACGAAGAGAAGAAAAAACTAAAAGTAATGGTTAAGATCTTCGGTCGTAAAACACCGTTGGAGCTTAACTATATGCAGGTAGAGAAAGAGTAAGAAGTAGCAAGATATTAGTATCAAGTAGCAAGAGGGAAATCTCCAGATGAATAAGCTTGATACCTGATACTTACTACTCGATACTACCAATAAAAATCTTAAATGTTACATGCTTCCAATATTTAACATTGAGTATTACAATTAACAAATCAGAAAATGGCAAAAGAAGTCGGTGCACTTGTTAAATTACAAATCAAAGGCGGAGCGGCAAATCCATCACCACCAGTAGGACCTGCATTGGGTGCTAAAGGTGTTAATATCATGGAATTTTGCAAGCAATTTAATGCTCGTACCCAAGATAAGCCAGGTAAAGTACTACCAGTTGTAATTACTGTATATGCTGACAAGTCTTTCGAATTCATCATCAAAACCCCTCCGGTTGCTATCCAATTATTGGAAGCTACTAAATTACAGAGCGGTTCTGCTGAGCCCAACCGTAAAAAAGTTGGTTCGGTGACTTGGGATCAAGTTAAGACAATTGCTGAAGATAAGATGAGCGATTTAAACGCTTTCACTATCGAATCTGCTATGAAGATGGTAGCGGGTACAGCACGCAGTATGGGAATCACCGTTAACGGTGACGCACCCTGGTCTAATTAATTAACCAAAAACAGTTTACAACAGTGGCTAAGTTAACAAAAAATCAAAAAAAGGCACACGCTAAACTAGAAGCCGGCAAAGTGTATTCTTTACAGGATGCAGCTGCTTTGGTAAAGGAGATTACAACAACTAAATTCGATGCATCAGTTGATATTGATGTGAGTTTAGGCGTTGATCCACGTAAAGCCAATCAAATGGTACGTGGTATTGCTACTTTGCCTCACGGTACAGGTAAAACTGTACGTGTTTTAGTGCTTTGTACTCCTGACAAGGAAGAAGAGGCTAAAGCAGCAGGCGCGGATTTCGTAGGATTAGACGAATATGTGGCCAAGATTGAAGGTGGTTGGACAGATGTTGACATTATTATCACTACTCCTGCTTGTATGGCAAAAGTAGGTAAACTGGGCCGTGTTTTAGGTCCACGTAACCTTATGCCAAACCCTAAGTCGGGTACAGTAACCAACGAAGTTGGTAAAGCTGTAACTGATGTAAAAGGCGGTAAGATTGATTTTAAAGTTGACAAAACTGGTATCATCCATGCTTCGATAGGAAAAGTATCATTCTCAGCAGAGAAAATATATGAAAATGCGTTAGAAGTACTTCAAACCATTTCAAAATTAAAGCCTTCTGCTGCAAAAGGAACTTATTTTAAAAGCATTCACGTGTCTTCTACAATGAGTCCTGGAATTGCAATCGAAACTAAATCAGTAGCGGGGATCTAATTATGAACAGAGAAGAAAAACAAGAAGTAGTTTTAGCTCTTCAAGAGAAAATGCAGGAGTTTGGCAATTTTTATATTGCTGATACCTCAAGCTTATCTGTTGAAAATGTAAATAACATCCGTCGCAAATGTTTCGAGAGCGGTATCGAAATGAAAGTTGCCAAAAATACCTTGATCAAAATTGCGATCGAAGGTTTAGATGGCGATGCATCTGAGATATTCCCAGCATTAAAAGGCCAGTCGGCTTTGTTGTTCTCTAAAGTAGGTAATGGTCCAGCCAAGCTGATCAAAGCCTTGAGAAAAACATCTGACAAGCCAGTGCTTAAAGCAGCTTATATCGAGTCGGCTATTTATGTTGGCGATAACCAATTAGATTCACTAATCAGCATCAAATCGAGAGAAGAGTTGATCGGAGATATCGTTGGTCTATTACAATCACCAGCTAAAAACGTGATCTCGGCATTGAAATCGAGCGGAGGCAAACTTGCAGGTATAGTTAAAACACTACAAGAAAGAGAAGGTTAACGAAAACCTTGAGAAATTTCGTTATAAATTAAATTATTAAGTAAAATTTTTAAAAATCTATAAAATGGCAGATTTAAAAGCGTTTGCTGAGCAATTAGTAAACTTAACAGTTAAAGAAGTTAATGAGTTAGCTCAAATCTTGAAAGACGAGTATGGTATTGAGCCTGCAGCAGCAGCTGTAGCTATCGCTGGTCCTGCGGCTGGTGGTGCTGATGCTCCTGCAGCTGAAGAAAAATCAACTTTCGATGTAATTTTGAAAGAAGCTGGTGGTCAAAAATTAGCAGTTGTTAAATTGGTAAAAGACTTAACTGGCTTAGGTTTGAAAGAAGCTAAAGATCTAGTTGACGGTGCACCTAAAGAATTGAAAGCTGGTGTTGCTAAAGACGAAGCTGAAGCTTTGAAAAAACAATTAGAAGAAGCTGGAGCTACAGTTGAGATTAAGTAATCACTTAATTTCAATAAACCTTTAAGAAAAGACTCCGACTATTTAGTCGGAGTCTATTCCTGTTTATGAACATTGCATCTTGTTTGGTTGATCAATGTTCCCGAAAGCAAACCAAACTAATAGTTTATTCTTAAACTAAATTAAATTTAGTCCCTTGGCAAATAAAGTCGACCAAAGAGTAAATTTTGCACGTAGTAAGCATATCATAGATTATCCAGATTTTCTGGATGTGCAGTTGCAATCATTTAGAGAATTTTTTCAGATCGAAACTACTTCAGATAACCGTCACACAGAAGGTTTATTTAAGGTATTTGCTGAAAATTTCCCGATTACAGATTCAAGAAACATCTTTGTCCTTGAATTCTTAGATTATTTTATTGACCCACCGCGTTATGACATTCCAGAATGTATTGATCGTGGGTTAACTTACAGTGTTCCGTTAAAAGCAAAGTTGAAGCTTTCTTGTAACGATGCAGAACACGAGGATTTTGAAACCATCATTCAGGATGTATACCTGGGAACCATACCTTATATGACTCCCAAAGGTACTTTCGTGATCAATGGCGCAGAGCGCGTTATCGTGTCTCAGTTGCACAGGTCACCAGGTGTGTTCTTCGGCCAAAGCCGCCACACCAACGGTACTAAATTGTATTCAGCCCGTGTGATTCCTTTCAAAGGTTCTTGGATCGAGTTCGCTACAGACGTTAACAACGTAATGTACGCGTATATCGACCGTAAGAAAAAGTTCCCGGTTACCACCTTGTTGCGTGCCATCGGTTACGATTCTGATAAAGACATCTTGGAGCTTTTCGATTTAGCTGACGAAGTAAAAGTGAGCAAATCTGGCTTGAAGAAATTTATCGGCCGTAAATTGGCTGCAAGGGTTTTAAGAAAATGGGTTGAGGATTTCGTAGATGAGGATACTGGTGAGGTGGTTTCGATTGACCGTAACGAAGTTATCTTAGATAGGGATACCGTTTTAGAAGACGACCATATCGATATGATCATTGATGCAGGCGTAAAAACTATTATCTTGTCAAAAGACGATGGTGCCTCTCAAGCTGATTATACCATTATATATAATACCTTACAAAAAGATACTTCAAACTCTGAAAAAGAGGCTGTTGAAAACATCTACCGTGCTTTGCGTAACGCAGAACCACCTGATGAGGAAACTGCAAGAGGTATCATCGAGCGTTTGTTCTTCTCGGATAAACGTTATGATTTGGGCGATGTAGGTAGATACCGCATCAACCGTAAGCTGAAAATGGATACGCCTGATGACGTGAAGGTATTAACCAAAGCAGATATCATTGCGATTGTTAAATATTTGATCAAATTAATCAACTCTAAAGAAGAGGTGGATGATATCGATCACTTGTCTAACCGTCGTGTTCGTACCGTTGGTGAGCAATTATACGCACAGTTCGGTGTAGGTTTGGCACGTATGGCCAGAACGATCCGCGAGCGTATGAACATTCGCGACAACGAGGTATTTACGCCAACAGATTTGATCAATGCCCGTACTTTATCGTCGGTTATCAATTCATTCTTTGGTACCAACCAGCTGTCGCAGTTCATGGACCAGACCAATCCTTTGGCAGAGATTACGCACAAGCGTCGTTTGTCGGCTTTAGGTCCAGGCGGTCTGTCACGTGAGCGTGCAGGTTTCGAGGTTCGTGACGTTCACTACACCCACTATGGTCGTTTGTGTACCATTGAAACACCAGAGGGACCAAACATCGGTTTGATTTCTTCTTTGTGTGTTCACGCGAAAATCAACAACTTAGGTTTCATCGAAACTCCTTATAAAAAAGTAGTAGAAGGTGTAGTAGCAGTTGATGAGGATGTAATCTACCTGTCTGCAGAAGACGAAGACGGAAAAACCATCGCGCAAGCCAATGCCGAGTATGATGATAAAGGTAACTTTACCACTCCTCGCGTTAAGGCACGTTACGAAGGTGACTTTCCGATTATCGAGCCTGAGAAATTAGACTTGATGGATATTGCACCAAACCAGATCACTTCTATCGCGGCTTCGTTAATTCCTTTCTTAGAGCATGATGATGCGAACAGGGCTTTGATGGGATCGAACATGCAGCGCCAAGCGGTGCCATTGTTGCGTCCAGAAGCTCCAATTGTTGGTACAGGTTTAGAAGGCCGCGTAGCCCGCGACTCAAGAACCCTAATCAATGCAGAAGGCGAGGGTGTAGTTGAATATGTAGATGCAAACGAAATCACCATCAAATATGTAAGAAACGAGTCAGATCGTTTGGTTTCATTTGAAGGCGATAGCAAAACATATAGATTAACCAAGTTCAAAAAAACCAACCAGAATACTTGTATCAACTTGAAGCCGATTGTTCAAAAAGGCCAAAAAGTAACCAAAGGACAAGTGCTTTGCGAGGGTTATGCAACCGAAAACGGAGAATTGGCATTGGGAAGAAACCTAAAAGTTGCTTTCATGCCTTGGCAGGGATATAACTTTGAGGATGCGATCGTAATCAACGAGCGTATTGTGAGAGATGATATCTTTACTTCTTTGCATATCGAAGAGTTTGAATTGGAAGTACGTGATACCAAACGTGGAGAAGAGGAATTAACACCAGATATCCCTAACGTATCAGAAGAAGCGACTAAAGATTTGGACGAAAACGGTATCATCCGTATCGGAGCCGAAGTGAAAGAAGGCGATATCCTAATTGGTAAGATTACACCAAAAGGAGAGTCGGATCCTTCACCAGAAGAGAAATTGCTTCGCGCTATCTTCGGTGATAAAGCCGGCGACGTAAAAGATGCTTCGTTAAAAACTCCACCTTCAATCAAAGGTGTGGTAATTGATACTAAATTGTTCTCAAGAGCTAAGAAAACCACTAAAGCAGAGGAAAAATCAGCAATTGAGAAACTAGATAAAAAATACAATTTAGCTGTAGAGAACCTAAAGAACGAGTTAGTTGACAAATTGTTCCAAATTGTAAATGGCAAAACATCGCAAGGTGTATTTAACGTATACAAAGAACTATTGGTAGCTAAAGGCGCTAAGTTTACCCAAAAGATTTTGGCCGACCTAGAGTATGCACACATCAATCCATACAAATGGACTACTGATGACGACAAAAATGACCAGATCAAAATGTTGTTGCATAACTACGGTATCCGTGTAAACGAAGAATTAGGTGCTTATAAACGCGATAAATTTGCAGTAAGCGTAGGTGACGAATTGCCTTCGGGAATTGTTCAAATGGCGAAAGTTTATGTAGCTAAAAAACGTAAGTTAAAAGTAGGTGATAAAATGGCAGGCCGTCACGGTAACAAGGGTATCGTTGCCCGTATCGTACGTGATGAGGATATGCCATTCCTTGACGACGGAACACCGGTTGATATCGTGTTGAACCCACTGGGTGTACCTTCACGTATGAACTTGGGCCAGATCTACGAAACCGTATTGGCATGGGCCGGTAAAGAATTGGGCGTTAAATTTGCAACTCCGATCTTTGATGGTGCCAAGCATGATGAGGTGGAAGACTGGATCTCTAAAGCAGGTATTCCGGCTTCAGGTAGAACTTACTTGAACAATGGTTTAACTGGCGAGAAATTCGATCAGCCAACTACAGTAGGTATTATCTATATGCTGAAACTAGGTCACATGGTTGATGATAAGATGCACGCACGTTCTATCGGACCATACTCATTAATTACACAGCAGCCATTGGGTGGTAAAGCCCAGTTCGGTGGTCAGCGTTTTGGTGAGATGGAGGTTTGGGCATTAGAGGCATTCGGTGCAGCTAACATCCTTCAAGAAATCCTGACTGTGAAGTCTGATGATGTAATTGGAAGGGCCAAAACTTACGAAGCCATTGTAAAAGGCGAAAACCTACCAACCCCAGGCGTACCAGAATCGTTCAACGTATTGGTACATGAGCTTCGTGGCTTAGGTTTGGATATTACGTTAGACTAAAGTGAAAAGTATAAAGTTGAAAGTTAAGTCATTGTGACACTTTCAACTTTTTAAACTTTGAACTTTCAACTTAAAAAAGCTATGTCTTACAAAAAGGATAATAAATTAAAAAGCAATTTCACCTCGATTACCATTAGCTTGGCATCGCCTGAGAATATCTTGGAGCGTTCGAGCGGTGAGGTGTTAAAACCTGAGACCATTAACTATCGTACCTACAAACCTGAACGTGATGGTTTGTTCTGCGAGCGTATCTTTGGTCCGGTAAAAGATTACGAATGCCACTGCGGTAAATACAAGCGTATCCGTTACAAAGGGATTGTTTGCGACCGTTGCGGTGTGGAGGTAACTGAGAAAAAAGTACGTAGAGAGCGTATGGGACACATCAATTTGGTGGTTCCTGTAGCGCATATCTGGTATTTCCGCTCATTGCCTAACAAAATCGGATACCTTTTAGGCTTGCCAACCAAAAGATTAGACCTGATCATTTACTACGAGCGTTATGTAGTAATCCAAGCTGGTTTAATGGCTGAGCAGGGAATCCAATACATGGATTTCTTAACCGAAGAAGAGTATTTAGACATTTTGGATAAATTGCCTAAGGAGAACCAATACCTTGACGATAAAGACCCTAATAAATTCGTTGCCAAAATGGGTGCCGAAGCATTAGAGGACTTATTGAAACGTATTGACTTGGATACTTTATCTTATGATTTACGTCACCAGGCAGCTAACGAAACTTCTCAGCAACGTAAAAACGAAGCTTTGAAACGTTTACAGGTTGTTGAAGCTTTCCGTGGTTCGCAAACTCGTATCGAGAACAACCCAGAGTGGATGATCATCAAGATCGTTCCGGTTATTCCGCCAGAGCTGCGTCCATTGGTGCCATTAGAAGGTGGCCGTTTCGCTACTTCAGATTTGAACGATTTATATCGTCGTGTAATTATCCGTAACAACCGTTTAAAACGTTTGATCGAGATCAAAGCACCTGAGGTAATCTTGCGTAACGAAAAACGTATGTTGCAGGAAGCTGTAGATTCGTTGTTCGATAACTCGCGTAAGGTAAATGCGGTTAAAACAGAAGGTAACCGTGCCTTGAAATCGCTTTCAGATATCTTGAAAGGTAAACAAGGCCGTTTCCGTCAGAACTTATTAGGTAAACGTGTAGATTATTCTGCCCGTTCGGTAATTGTTGTAGGTCCAAACCTTAAATTACACGAATGCGGTTTGCCAAAAGATATGGCTGCTGAATTATTCAAACCGTTCATCATTCGCAAGATGATTGAAAGAGGTGTGGTTAAAACAGTAAAATCAGCCAAAAAAATCGTAGATAGAAAAGATCCATTGGTATGGGATATCCTTGAAAACGTATTGAAAGGACACCCAGTATTGCTTAACCGTGCGCCTACGTTGCACAGATTGGGTATCCAGTCTTTCCAACCTAAATTGGTTGAAGGTAAAGCGATCCAATTGCACCCATTGGTATGTACAGCATTTAACGCGGATTTTGACGGTGACCAGATGGCAGTCCACTTACCATTGGGTAATGCTGCAATTTTGGAAGCCCAAGTACTAATGCTAGCTGCGCACAACATCTTGAACCCTGCTAACGGTACGCCGATTACAGTACCTTCGCAAGATATGGTTTTGGGTCTTTATTACATTACTAAAGGCCGCAGAACCGATGCATCTCGCGTAGTTAAAGGTCAGGATTCGTCATTCTATTCTCCAGAAGAGGTAATCATTGCCTACAACGAGAAAAAAGTTGATTTGCATGCTTTTATCAAGGTAAAAGTGAATGTAAAACAAGAGGATGGCACTATCGTTAACAAATTAACAGAAACTACTGTTGGTAGGGTATTGTTTAACCAATTGGTTCCAGAAGAAGTAGGGTATATCAACGAGCTATTAACCAAGAAATCTTTAAGGGATATCATTGGTGAAGTAGTAAAAATGACTGGTATGGCCCGTTCGGCAAGGTTCTTGGATGATATCAAAGAACTAGGTTTCCAAATGGCATTTAGAGGAGGTTTATCGTTCAACTTACAAGACGTAAACATTCCTGTAGAAAAACATGCGCTATTAGAACAAGCGGCAGGCGAAGTTGAAGAGGTAAGAAACAACTATAACATGGGTTTCATTACCAACAACGAGCGTTACAACCAAATTATCGATATCTGGACTCGTATCAACAACCGTTTAACTACGTTTGTAATGACCCAGTTAGCTAACGATAACCAAGGTTTCAACTCTGTTTACATGATGCTTGACTCTGGAGCCCGTGGTTCTAAAGAGCAGATCCGTCAGTTGGCAGGGATGAGGGGCTTGATGGCGAAACCGCAAAAATCAGGTTCAGGTGGCGAGATTATCGAGAACCCGATCTTATCAAACTTTAAAGAAGGACTATCGGTATTAGAGTACTTTATCTCTACCCACGGTGCCCGTAAAGGTTTGGCAGATACGGCCTTGAAAACGGCCGATGCTGGTTACTTGACTCGTCGTTTGCATGATGTTGCCCAAGATATGATCGTTAATGCTGCAGATTGCGGTACTTTGAGAGGTATGTATACTACAGCCTTGAAAGATAACGAGGATATTGTTGAGCCACTTTACGAAAGAATTTTAGGCCGTACTTCACTGCACGACGTATTTAACCCGCTAAACGGCGAGTTATTGGTAGGCGCGGGCGAAGATATCAACGAAGAGGTTGCCAAAGCGATCGAAGAATCTCCGTTAGAAGGCATCGAAATCCGTTCGGTATTAACCTGCGAAAACAAAAGAGGTGTTTGTGCCCTTTGCTATGGCCGTAACTTGGCCTCTGGTAAACGCGTTCAAACCGGTGAGGCTGTTGGTGTAATTGCGGCACAGTCAATCGGTGAGCCGGGTACACAGTTAACACTTCGTACCTTCCACGTGGGTGGTACCGCATCTAACATCGCGGCAGAATCTCAAATCAATGCCAAATTTGATGGTGTGATCGAGTTTGAAAACCTACGTACGGTTGAAACCGTAACTGAAGATGGTAAAACTGATATCGTTTTAGGTCGTTCAGGCGAGTTTAAAATTGTTGAACCAGGTACCAACAAGGTTATAGTAAGCAATAACATCCCTTACGGTGCATTCTTGTACGTAAAAGAAGGAGATACGATAGCCAAAGGCGATAAGATCTGCTCGTGGGATCCATATAACGCGGTAATTATCTCAGAATTTGCAGGTAAGATCGAGTTTGATGCGATTGTTGAAGGTGTAACCTTCCGCGAAGAATCAGATGAACAAACTGGTCACCGTGAAAAAGTGATTATCGATACCCGTGATAAAACCAAAAACCCGTCAATCCGTGTGGTTGATAAAAAAGGTGAACTCATTAGAGGTTATAACATTCCGGTAGGTGCACACATTTCGGTTGATGAGTCTGAAGCGATCCAACCAGGTCAAATCTTGGCTAAAATCCCTCGTGCTACTGGTAAAACCCGAGATATTACAGGTGGTTTGCCACGTGTAACCGAGTTGTTCGAAGCACGTAACCCATCAAACCCTGCGGTAGTAACCGAGATTGATGGTGTGGTAACCTTAGGTGGCGTTAAACGTGGTAACCGTGAGATGACTATCGAATCGAAAGATGGAGAAGTTAAAAAATATCTAGTACCATTGTCTAAACACATTTTGGTACAGGATAACGACTTTGTGAAAGCAGGTATGCCATTATCTGACGGATCAATTTCTCCAGCTGATATTCTAGCCATCAAAGGACCAGCTGCTGTACAAGAATACTTGGTAAATGGTATTCAAGAGGTTTACCGTTTGCAAGGTGTGAAAATCAACGATAAGCACTTTGAGGTAATTGTACACCAAATGATGCAGAAAGTACATATTGAAGATCCAGGAGATACCCGTTTCTTAGAAAACGACTCGGTAGATCGTTGGGACTTTATGGAAGAGAACGACGAAATCTACGACAAAAAAGTAGTAGTAGAAGCCGGAGACTCAACCGTAGTAAAACCAGGTCAGATCATTTCTCTACGTAGATTAAGAGACGAAAATTCTCAATTGAAACGTAAAGACTTGAACCAAATTGAAGTTCGCGATGCAAAACCTGCAACCGCAAGTTCAATTCTGCAAGGTATTACCCGTGCATCATTGGGAACCAAATCGTTCATCTCGGCTGCATCGTTCCAGGAAACTACTAAAGTACTGAACGAAGCTGCGATTGCAGGTAAACGTGATAACATGTTAGGCTTGAAAGAAAACGTAATTGTTGGTCACTTGATCCCTTCAGGTACCGGCGTACGTGGCTACGAGCGTATCATCGTAGGTTCGCAAGAAGAATACGATAAATTATTGGCTTCTAAACAAGAAGAAGTAGAGGCTTAGTAATTAGCATATTTCATCTAATCAAGTCCCTCCCTAACAGGAGGGACTTTTTTGTTCGGGTCTATTGCAATGGGACAATGAATTAGCTTGTTACAGTGCAAACATAAGTGGATGACAAGCTGTTTTTTATCTTCGATCCATCTATTTAGGTTACGAAATTACCGCCAACACAGGTGCGGTGAGAAAAATAAATATTACTATAGTGACTAGTAGGTGTCCATTTGAAAACATAGTATTTCATATGATTGGTGAAGGACACTAAAAAATAGCGAATCAACTATCATAACTTTTCTGAAAATATTGCTGAATAGATTTTTTTAAACTTGATTGTTACACGACAAATTTAGGCTCGATGTCGCTCATTTTGTATCTTCGGCTCATCTAATTTAACCGAAAATCCAATGAAATCGTACAGAATTGCATTTTACAGCCTATTGTTTCTAATTACAATAATTTTGTTCTCTTGTTCAAAGAAGGAAAGCCCTAACGAACCGGAAAAACCAGTTATAAAAAGCCCATCGTATAACAAAGTTGTTAAAACAACTTCTATTAATCTTACAACTGGTATTGAAACTCCTGTTTGGCAGATTACCTATAACAATCAAGGCAAAGTGGGTTTTGCACAGTCAAATAATGTGACATTTGCTGTGGAATATAGTTCAGAAGGTCGAATTGCGAAAATTACCAAGACAAGTGGAGGCAGAAGCACGTTGATTACTGTAGATTATGACGCCCGAGGAAATTTGTTTAAACAATATGAAGAGGGGGTAGGGACCACTTACTATGTCTATAATGAAAATAAGGTATTCAGAGCTTATTTTGGCAATAATCCTAGTTCTACCTATAGTGAGTACACTTGGAGCAATGGAAATGCGGTTGAACAGAATTCATTTAGCCAGAATTCATTGCGATCAAGAGTATCAATTCCAACTTTCGATGATAAAATTAATCCTTTCCATGAATTGGAATATTTTATGGTGCCAATTGGAATATTAGGATCACTTTCTAAAAATAATCCAATTACCACGACTGTTTTAAATGCTGATGGAACCACAAGTGTTGCGGCTACCACGTCTTATAGCTATAACGCTTTGGGATCTATTGCAACCGCTCAAGTCACGACAAGTGATGGTACTGTTACAAAAAGTAAGTATTATTATGGAGAGTAAGAATTTTTTTGGATTTTTTGCCAAGAGTGAGTTTTGTTTTCAGCATCTTAAAATTTCATGTTGCTATTTTTAGCTTACGTAAGGTTTATTCTATTTGGAATAGATTTTTTGCCATTATTTGAAAGTAAAGCCATGAGTGTTACAGAAAATGAGAGGCTGAGCAATTGATTTCTTTTGTCCGAACAAAAATTAAAGCTGAATTTGATAACAAAAGAGAAATTTTGGCAATAAAGGAGAACATAGCCAACCTTTAAAGCGGATATCATCAAATAGATGTTTATTTTTTGGATTGGACAAATATCGGTACTGTAGGTTTTATTTTATCTTTTGTAATTAACCAGAGCAAACATACTGATAATAAAATAGAAAATTCCATTATTCTATAATGGAATTTTCTATTTTTGGCGCTATGGAAGAGCAACAAAACGAAAATCAATTGAATATAGAGCTTTCTGAAGAAATTGCAGAAGGAGTTTTTTCTAACCTGGCTATCATTACCCACTCAAATACAGAATTTGTACTGGATTTTATCCGTGTAATGCCGGGTGTGCCAAAAGCGAAGGTAAAATCGAGAATTATCTTGACACCTGAACATACCAAAAGGCTTTTACAGGCTATGATTGATAATGTAGAGAAGTATGAAGCCATTAACGGCCGTATAAAAACCCAAGAAGAGCCTCCAGGCTTTCCGATGAACTTTGGCGGACCAACTGCGCAGGCCTAATCAAGTTAGTTAACTGGCGATTTGCTAATTAGCTAAGTGCTGTGCTAAGAAAGCAATTACTTTTTCGGTTTCAGTCGGTTCAAACCAGGCTGTATCTCCGTCGCGCCTAAACCAGGTAAGCTGGCGTTTAGCAAATCTGCGCGTATTTTGTTTGATCATCGCTACGGCATGTTCCAGATCTGTTTTGCCGTCCAGGTAATCGAATAGCTCTGAGTAGCCAACAGTATTGAGCGCATTATATTGGCGATAGGGGATCAGACTTTTCACCTCTTCCAGTAATCCAGCCTGCATCATTAAATCAACTCTATGGTTGATGCGTTCATATAACAAGGCCCGGTCAGTGTTTAGGCCTATTTTGATCATGTTAAATGGTCTTTGTTTCTTGGTGGAGGTGAGCATTGAACTGAGTTTTTTTCCGGTAGAAAGCACCACTTCCAGGCCTCTGATCATGCGTTGTGGGTTCCATTGGTCTACTTTTTCATAGTATTGGGGATCGAGCTCCTGTAATTGTTTTTTAATGCTTTCTAAGCCTTCATCGGCCAGTTGTTGGTTCAGTTGCTCCCGAATAGCTAGGTCTATTTCTGGCAGTTCGTCTAATCCCTTGCAAATGGCATCGATATAAAGTCCGGAGCCACCAACCATAATCAGTATCTCCTGTTTCTTGAAAAGTTCTTCCATTAATTGAAGCGCCTGCACCTCAAAATCGCCAGTGCTGAAAAGCGTAGCTACCGAATGCGAATCGATAAAATGATGGGGCGCTTCGGCTAGTTCTTCCGCCGAAGGCTTAGCCGTTCCGATATGCATTTCCTTAAAAAATTGGCGCGAATCGGCCGAAATGATTTCGGTATGGTAATGCTTGGCCAATTGAATGGCCAAGGCGGTTTTACCTATGGCGGTTGGCCCTACTACTACAATTAAGGTTTTTTGTGGCATGGGCATACTAATTTTAGATTGTAGAACTGCGATTGTAGATTGAAATTAATGCCTCCTAACTCAAAAATTGGAGGGATTAATCAAATCAATCACCTGTTAATAGTCGTCTTTATCGCCACGACCATAATCCTCTTCGTAGTCGTCGCCACTGGCAAACTCATCGCTTTCATCTTCGTTTTCTTCCTCTTCGTCCTCCTCAACTTCTTCGGCATTGATGCCTCTGCCACCCATTGCTTCCAATTCTTCGGCATCTTCGGGCACAAAATCCAATTCGTTCAAAAAGTCGAAATCGCCTGATGAAGTGCTGGTTGCTGCAAAGCTTCCAATGTTGGTCTTGTCGATAATTTTAGGTGCTTCTCCGGTACTTTTAACCAAAAATGGATATTCGATATTCGGATCATTTTCTAAAATAATCTTGATCAGCTCTACATGAAAATCGTAGGGGCGCTCAAAATTGTAGATGTAATAGAACTTTTGATGCGGATCTTCAATAAAACTGCTCAGTTTTGCATTCTCCATCAGCTTTACGCCATTGTCTATCTTACGCTGGTTAGGCAAGATGGCAATTTCCTCTCCCTTAATCCAGTTGTCTGTACTTACATAAAATGATGATGATTTATCAGCACTGTATCCCGTAGAGCGATGGATTGCCCGGTGTAAATCCTCAAAAGTTTGGGTGGTTTTGATGTCGATTTCTCTCACTATATCGTCAAAATCCTCAAAAGAAATTCTAAATCTATAAATTGCCATTGCGCTGTTCTGTTTCTGTCTGTAAAATTAAGAAATAAAAAATAATTTTAAGAGCCAAAGTCTAGCTCTTTACCTCGCTCAAACCTAATTCTTTGGCTTTCTTTAGCATAAAGTCAAAGGCTTCTTCATAGCTGTTTTTGATTTCGCCTTCTAAAATCGCTTCTCTTATCGCATTTTTAAGCAAACCCACCTCGCGTCCGGCAGCCAATCCAAAAGTTTCCATAATATCGTTGCCAGAGATAGGGGGCTGCCAATTGCGCAGTTGATCCCTTTCCTCTACGTCTTTTAGCTTTTGCTTAACTAACTCAAAGTTGTTGCGGTATTTCTTTACTTTGTATTCGTTTTTAGTCGTTACATCGGCGTTGCAGAGCAACATGAGGCTTTCAATTTCTTCGCCAGCCTCAAAAAGCAAGCGACGGACCGCCGAATCAGTTACTTTTTCCTGAGCCAAAACAATAGGCCTTAAATGGAGCTGAACCAGTTTTTGGACGAACTTCATCTTCTCATTAAGTGGCAATTTAAGCTGTGCAAAGATCTGTGGCACCATACGGGCACCTCTATCTTCGTGGCCATGAAAAGTCCAGCCGTGGCCTTCCTCGAAGCGTTTGGTAGCTGGTTTGGCAATATCGTGTAGAATCGCGGCCCAGCGTAGCCACAAATCGTCTGATGTTTCGCAGATATTGTCTAAAACCTGCAGGGTATGGTAGAAATTGTCCTTATGACCTTTGCCTTTGATGATTTCAACGCCGAATAGATTGGCCATTTGAGGAAAAATAAGCTGCAGCAATCCAGTATCAAATAAATAGTTAAATCCGATGGATGGCTTTTTAGCCAAGATGATCTTATTCAGTTCATCAGTTATTCTTTCCTTTGAAACGATACTGATTCTTTCTTTTTGGCTTTTGATGGCCTGTAAAGCCGTTTCGTCTATGCTAAAGCCTAATTGGGTAGCAAAGCGGATGGCACGCATCATACGCAATGGATCGTCAGAAAAGGTAATTTCCGGATCCAAAGGGGTGCGCATCAGTTTTTGTTCCAAATCGGCCAAGCCCGAAAAGGGATCGATCAAACTGCCGTAATTTTCTGGATTTAAGGAAATGGCCAAGGCATTAATAGTGAAATCCCTGCGCAGCTGGTCATCTTCCAAAGTACCGTTTTCTACAATTGGCTTGCGCGAATTGGCACGGTATGATTCTTTTCTGGCTCCTACAAATTCGATTTCCAAATCGTTGTATTTGAGCATGGCAGTGCCGAAATTTTTAAAAACGGCTACCTTTGTTCCCAATTGCTGCCCTACTTTTTCGGCAAATTCAATTCCGTTGCCCAGCACCACAATATCAATATCTTTTGATGGGCGATTTAGAAAAAGATCACGTACAAAACCGCCAATAACATAAGCTTCTGTTTGGGTTTGCGCCACTGTTTGCGCCAAAACTTTAAATATGGGATTTTGTAGGTGCTCTTGCATAAATATTAGTTTTGTCATTCGGCGCGTAACGAGGAGTCTATTGTTGATAACGGCCCTTCATTTCTCCGGGTGACAAAAGAAAGCAAAATTAATAAAAACTATTGGCGATTACTTTCTTATAAATTCAAATTGGCCCGATGGACCTAATTTTATAATGGTTGAAGGTTTTTTAACCGTTCGGTCTTCTTGCTCCAAATCAACGATCAGGTCAACGGCCGATTTGATTTCCTCACTGATCTGGTCGAAAAACTGAGGCGAAGGCTGGCCGCTGATATTGGCTGAGGTAGAGACGATTGGCTTGCGGAAACGTTGCAACAATTGCTCACAGAAGTCGTGTCTGACAATCCTGATGCCCACGGTACCATCGGCATTGATTACATTCTTGGCCAAATTCTTAGCACCCGAAAATACGATGGTTAAAGGATTTTCTGCATATTCGATCAACTGATAGGCCACATCGGGAATCTCGGTTACATAACTTTGCAACTTGTTGTCGGTGTCTAAAAGCACGATGAGGCTTTTTTCTGCTGCGCGACCTTTAAGCGCGTTTATTTTGGCAACCGCAGCTTCATTGGTGGCATCGCAACCCAAGCCCCAAATGGTGTCTGTTGGATACAGGATGATGCCGCCATCTTTTAAAACGGCTAAAGCCTTATTGATTTCTTCTTTAAGCATGTGAATTCATTTCTGGTATAAATTTACGCCAAAATTCTGGATGATGCTTTAATGGGGCGTGGCAACCAAATGGCAAAGTTTCATTAAGGTGTCGATAAGCCAATTCGGGATGGAATTCTACTGCGAAACATAGCGCTTCCTGCCATTCGGGAATACGAAAATCCGGTTTTATTTTCGGTGCTTCTAAAGACCAAAAAACGTCTTCATTAAAGGCATCTCCTTCGTTAGTTGTATAGGTTTTTAGTACAGAATCTTCCACTTTCTCTAGTACCTGAAGTGCAGTTTGCACCTTGCGGAGCGATAAGCCTCCGTTGCCTACCTTGTTGTAGCGCTGACCGTAAAGCTTGTTTTTCTTGAAAGCCAATTTAATTTGTTGCCAAAAGTTAAATAAGCTATTTCTGTTGAGTTTATCAGGTCTAAACCATGGCGCCCCAATGTAATCGTAATTCTTCTCGCACCACAATTTAAGTTCATCCTTAAAAAGATAAACGTCTGCCTGGTGGATCAAAAGGTAATCAAATAAAGCAAAGGTCTTGTAAAAAGTCTTCGAAAGCAGCAATTGGTTATAGCCCTTAATGCCCTCAAAAAAATGCGTGGCAAAGCGTTTAACTTCGAGTTGTTGCAGTTGTCCAAATGCCTCGTCGATTTGCAATCCTTCTGGGGCTGCAATTACCTGTTTGTGGCCCTGGGTTAACTTTAATCCATTTTCTAAAAAGGCCAATTCTAAAGCATTTGGCGCTTGATATAGCGGGAAAACGACTACACTAGATGCCATAAATTTTAGTTGAGGTATTGCCTGATCACTTCAATGATTTTATAATTTGGTAAGAGCTGCAAACATTTCGGATCTCCATAGATACAGGTATTTTTTACACAAGGCTCGCAGGGAAGTTCGTTAAGCCTTAGGATATGTAGCGTTTCTTTATTGAATGGGGCTGTATTTTGCTCATTTCCAGCGCCAAATAAAACTAAAAGCGGTACATTTAAGCCATTAGCTAAATGAGCGGAACCACTATCTGTACTTAAAACAAAACTAGCACTTGCCATTAAATTGGAGAGTTCCTTTAAGCTTGTCTTTCCTGCGTAGTTGGTTATCTTTTCTTCAAATCCATCCAGCAATTGTTCAACGTATTCCCTTTCTTTTGGGGCACCGATAGCGCCAAACTTGGCATGTGGAAAGCTTGCTACAAGATCCTTGATCACCTCCCGGCCCTTTGCAATAGGCAAGCGCCTGGAAACCGCTTCCGAATTAAAATTAATGAGTAATAAGGGTTCGGTTTTTGGATTGTTATGATGTGCTAGTTCTAGAGGCTTTTGTGGAATGGACAGGTTTGCAAAGCTTTCTAATAAAAAAACGTATTCATATGCCCTGTGCTGTGCAATGGGTCTTTTATAAGTTGATGTAAAGAAAAATGAAGACCAAGTATTTTTAAATCCTATTCTATGCTTTATAAGGGTAGCGGCACTCATTACGGCAGAAGAAAAAGATTCTGGAAGGCAAAAAAGCAAATCAAAATTCTCTTTCCTAAAAGACTTGCCATAACTATAAGCACCACCTAATCCCCGATAATGGCTTTTGGCAAACGAATGAATAACTACCTTGTGTTTGATGAGTTCGGCTATGTCAATTAATTCTTTTTTAATGATTAAGTGAATTTCCGCTTGGGGATAATTTAGGCATAACGCATCTAGAAACGGTATGCCCATTATTAAATCCCCCAACGCATTTGGCATGCGAACCAATATCTTCATGCTATACGGCTACGTTGTTTTCTCTTAGCGCATCGTTTAGAGAAGTCTTTTTATCTGTTGACTCTTTACGCTTGCCAATAATCAAGGCACAAGGTACCTGAAATTCTCCTGCTGGGAATTTTTTGGTGTAAGAACCAGGAATAACTACCGAACGTGTTGGAACAATGCCTTTATATTCAACAGGCTTTTCGCCAGTTACATCAATAATTTTGGTAGAAGCAGTTAATACTACATTTGCACCTAGTACGGCTTCTTTCTCTACGCGAACGCCTTCAACTACGATGGCTCTTGAGCCAATAAAGCAATCGTCTTCAATAATAACCGGTGCAGCTTGTACAGGTTCTAAAACCCCACCGATACCAACGCCGCCACTTAAATGCACGCGCTTGCCAATTTGGGCGCATGAACCTACGGTAGCCCAGGTATCAACCATTGTACCTTCGTCTACATAGGCACCAATATTTACATAAGAAGGCATCATGATTACGCCTTTGGCCAAATAGGCGCCATAGCGGGCAATACCATGAGGCACTACGCGAACACCGGTTTCTTTGTAGTTGGTTTTCAATTCCATCTTGTCATGAAATACAAATGGACCAACTTTGATTTCTTTCATTTCCTTGATTGGGAAATACAGGATTACGGCCTTCTTAATCCATTCGTTAATTCCCCAGCTATTTAAAATAGGCTCTGCAACGCGCAATTCGCCTTTGTCTAATCTTAAAATTACTTCTTCTATCGCTTCGCAATAATTGTTATAGGCTAATAAAGATCTATCTTCCCAAGCGGCTTCTACTAACTTTTTTAATTCTCCAATCATGGTTGTTTCTAATTTTTTACAAAATAAGTCAAATTTTTTATTCTAAATGTAAACTCGCAGTCGTTTGTTGTCTATTTTTGATTTTTTATGCTGTAAAAAAAATGGCTGAATCGTTAGCTAATTGTAGCGTTCAGGTTGTTTAAAACGTAACATACGTTGAGCAGATACACGCTGTGTTTATCAAATTAACATAAATAACCGTATTTTTGTTGACTTGATTGGTATAAATTTCATAACTAAATTAATTCCAAGTGGATAAAAACATTAAAGTGCTGGTAGTTGGAGACATCATGATAGATCACTATATCTATGGCAATTGCACTAGGATATCGCCAGAAGCCCCAGTACAGGTAGTAGAAATCCAAAGGGAAGAATATACTTTAGGCGGCGCAGGCAATGTTTTGAAAAACCTGATCGCTTTTGATTGCGAAGTAGATATTATTTCTGTAGTTGGCGACGATGAGCAGGGGACTAAAGTTTTGAACGAATTGTTAAGCTTTGGCGTTTCAGGTGACGGAATTGTAGTGGATAATACACGTTGTACTACGGTTAAATCAAGGGTAATTGCAGCCCATCACCATTTGATCAGGTTGGATAAGGAAGATCTAACAGAAATAGTGACCTCGATGGAGGCAGAGCTGATCGAAATCTTTAAGAAAAAAGTAGATTCGTTTGATGTGATTGTGATATCCGATTACAACAAAGGACTTTTAACTCCTGGTTTTTTGAGCGAGATCTTTAAAATTTCCGGAGCAAAAAAAATCATGACCATCGTAGATCCGAAGGGAATTGATTTTAACAAATACAAGGGAGCGAGCATCATAAAGCCCAATAAAAAAGAGGCAGCTTTAGCTTGCGGAATTGAAATCAAAAATCATGAAGATCTAAAGGAAGTTTGTAAGTCGATTAAGGAAATAACCGAATGTAATGAGGTTGTGGTTACCTTATCAGAAGATGGAATTGCATTTTATGCAGCAGACAAACTCACCTTAAGTCCAACAAAGGCCTTAGATGTAATTGATGTAACCGGTGCAGGAGATACGGTATTGGCTTCATTAGCAGTTTGTCTAGCCTCAAAAAAATCGATGCTAGAAGCCTGTGATTTCGCGAACCACGCCGCGGCAATTGTAGTGAGCAAAATAGGAAGTGCGGTAACGAGTTATCAAGAAATCAATGAAAAATTTCCAAGCTTATAAATAATGGAAGAACAGGTTAAAGCTCAATTTATTGAACACATCAGTGTTGCCAACCAGTGCCATGATCAATTAGGCGATGTGATTGCAAAGGCAGCTCAAATGATTGTAGAATGCTTGAAAAATGGCAATAAAGTATTGCTATTTGGGAATGGGGGTTCTGCTGCAGATGCACAACACATTGCTGCTGAGTTTACCGGCCGTTTTGTGAAGGAAAGAAAATCTTTGCCCGCCATTGCCTTAACAACCGACACTTCGGCATTAACTGCGATCGGAAATGATTATGGCTTCGAGCGCATATTTGAACGTCAGGTAGAAGGTTTGTCAAATCCTGGTGATGTGCTTATTGGCATTTCTACGAGCGGGAATAGTGAAAATGTAATCAAAGCTTTAAAGCTTGGACAGTTATCGGGTTGTAAAACACTTGGCTTGACAGGAAGAGATGGAGGCGCTATGAACGACTGTTGCGAACTGAATATTATAGTGCCATCTATGGTAACGGCAAGGATCCAAGAGATGCATATTTTGATAGGACATATTATTTGTTCGGCTGTAGATTTGGCCAACTAATTCATGATTATGATTGATAACCTAGAAAAATTGAGCGCACAAAAAATTTGGTCAATCGATCAACTTTCTCAAATTGAAGAATGGAAAAGGGAAGGGGAAAGGATTGTTTTTACCAATGGTTGTTTTGATATTTTACACATTGGCCACCTCAGTTATTTGCTAGCAGCGTCTTCTTTGGGTAGTAAGCTTGTTATCGGATTGAATGCTGATGCTTCCGTGAAAAAGTTGAAAGGCAATGATAGGCCAATTAATCTAGAACAGAATAGGGCCTTAATGCTCGCCGCCTTGAGCTGTGTAGATGCAGTTGTTGTTTTTGAAGAAGAAACACCGTTGCGCCTGATCAAGCAAATACTGCCTGATGTATTAGTTAAGGGTGGCGATTATACAATTGAAACCATCGTGGGCGCAAAAGAAGTACAGGATAATGGAGGCGAAGTGAAAATCGTAAAATTCCTCGACGGTTATTCTACTACCTCGATTATCAATAAAATTAATAGTCTTTAAACCATAATTACCAGTTTGTATTTTTGAACGTTTTATGGAAGAAAAATTACGGATAGATAAATACCTTTGGGCCATCAGGCTGTTCAAAACCCGCAGTTTGGCCACAGGAGCCTGTAAAGCAGGCCGCATAAAGCTAAACGGACAGAACATCAAGCCATCTGCTATTGTAAAGGTAGGTGATGTTTATCAGGTATCTAAAGGAATAGAAAAGAAAGTTATCGAAGTGGTTGACTTATCCTATAACCGTACCGAAGCCAAAATAGCCGTAACCAAGTACAAAGATTTGACCCCAGTTGAAGAAACACATGCCTTTAAATCGGTGTTTCATGCGCCAAACCTCAAACGTGATCGCGGAACAGGCAGGCCAACTAAGAAAGACAGAAGGGAAACAGACGATTTGCTGGACAATTTTTTTGAAGAAGACTAGTTAGAGTCTGAAGTCAAAAGTCTTTAGTCCGTAGTCCATGGTTGATAGTTTATAACTTTCCACTTTTAACCTTCAGCCTTCAACTTTCCACTTTTAACCTTCAACCTTCAACTTTCCACTTTTGACTTTTCACCTTCAACTTTCCACTTTAATCCTAATACCCTCATTCCAAGCTCAAAGGTTGCCGATTGAGCACTCTCAAGCGATAAGCCATCATGGCCGTTTTGCCCAATTTTTGAAGCAATTGGTAATTAGCAACCGCACCTACGGCCGCGCCGACTACAGGAAGCAGCTGTGCCATTTTAGCTAAATCAATATAATCACGGTATTCTTGTTGAAAGGTTTGCCAATCAAACTGGTCGGCACTTTCTGGCAGGATGATCAATTTGTTTTCCCAGTTTTGCATTTGCTTAAATATTCGCTGAGTACCTCTTTTGCTCGAAAAGGCCAATTGAAAGATATGTAGGATGTACAAACGTTCACGGTAATCCCTTACGTCAAAGCCATAAAGAGATGCAATTTCGAAAAGGAGCTTAATCTTAATGCCGATCAGGATCGGAAAATCGGCCATGCTCATTAAAAAGCCTCCAGCACCAGTTATGCCTCCTTCTGCTGCGCCTGTCTTGCTATAAGAATCTATTTTTGATTTCACCAAAGCTTCCCTGTGCAACAAACTCATCTCTAGGTCGGGCATTTTTGCCGTAGTATAGGTCGAGCCAAAAAGAACGGCCTTAACCATTTGCTTAATCGTAACCGTAATGGCGTTGTGCACCTTTTGTGGAATATAGCTGTTGAGCTTTGTTTGTACCTTATTAGCCAAATTGCCCAAAAGAGAAGGCTTTTTCATGAGTTCCAATTCCCAAAACTCCAATTCATACCTTATTTGTTTCTCGTAGTTTTCCATAGCCTTTCGTTTACTTCAAAAATCATTCCTTCAAATGGTTAGACTAAAATCTGAGCAATTATTACAATAAAATATTTGGATGTAAAATATATTAACTATACATTTAGTTGTTAACTAAAAAACTAGTTCTATTGTAAGTAACCATTATGAAAAAAACATTCCTATTATTTTTGATGTCCATTGCCTTATTGGCGGAGATTCATGCCCAAACCATTAAATTTTCCAGTGCAAGTCCTGAAATTGGCAAGCCAATCAGTTTTGAGTATCATCCAAAGGGAGGCACATTGGGTCAGTATGCAACTATCGGATGTCAAGTTAAATCCTTTTCAAATCGAGACAGCTATACCAATAGAGAGATAAAGCTTGTTAAGGTAGGTGATAGCTATAAAGGAGAGTTTACGCCATCTGATTCAACACACTTGGCTCTGTTTGTTTTTTTTGCTGGCGAAAACATAGACGAAAATCCGGCAGGTTATTTTACCAAATTCTATAAAAATGGAACAGCTACGCCAATGAGCCTTTTTGTAGAGGGCTATTTATATGCTGGATTTGGAAACAGATTAGTTAAGCTCAAAACAAACAATGACAAGGCCTTCGATCGATATCAACAAGCCTTTAAAGCAAATCCAGCTTTAAAAGAGCAATACCTCAATGATTTTTTGGTTTCGCAAAACATAATCGACAAAACCAAGGCAACCGAAATGGCAAAACAGTATATTGATATTTATGCCAAACGCGGAACCTCAGAATCGAACCTGACAAAAACGGCATCGATCTATGTTTTTTTAAAAGACAAAGCAAGTGAAGATGCGACCAACAAACTGATAAGACAAAAATACCCAACTGGAGCTTATGCCTTAAAATTTACCTTAGACAGTATTTTTAAGGAAAAAGATGCCTATAAAAAAGAGGCGGCTCTAAAAAAGACAATTGCTGATTTCAAGCTCGACCTCAACAATAAAGCCGATTTTGCTAAGGTTGCAAGCTCTTTCGTGCGCTTAGGAATTGCCTTTGCAAATGTTAAAGACGCTGAAAAAACAATGGAATATATTGAAAAGAGCACGCTAAAGCAACACCGCTCCATGTACTACAATTCCTTTGTTACGAAAAGCATCCAAACTAAGGAGAATTTGGATTTTGCCTTAAAAATTTCAAAAAGGTCATTAGAGGTAATGGAAATGGTAATGAAAGAAGAGATGCCTGACTACTACAAGGAATATTTTTATACCAAAGAAGGCTATTTAAAAAGTCAAAACGATACGTACAATGCTTATAAAAATACCTATGCGGCCTTGCTCGCTGCAGCTGGTAAGGATGCAGAAGCGCTTGCAATGGTAGAAGAGGGCGTAAAACAAAACAACTATGAAAGCATTGAAATGAACGAAAGGTATATAGATCTTTTGATGAAGAGCGGTAAGTCTGAACGAGTGGGTGGCTATATAGAACAATTTGTAAAAGCAGGTACCTCTTCTCCAAAGCTTAAAGAAAACCTCAAAGCGGTTTATAAAGGTTCGATGCCATTTGACGCTTATTACATCGGACTAGAAAAAGAAGCCGCTGCACTAGAAGAAGCCGCACTCGCTAAAGAAATCATCAACGTGCCTGCGCCGGCTTTTTCGTTAACAAATTTAAAAGGCGAAAAGATAAGCTTAGCCAGTTTGAAGGGAAAAACAGTGATTGTAGATTTCTGGGCAACTTGGTGTGGCCCTTGCCTTGCTTCTTTTCCAGGGATGCAATTGGCAGTTAATAAGTATAAGGACGACCCGAGTGTGGTGTTCCTATTTGTGAATACCTGGCAACGAGAAGACGATAGGGAAAAGGAAGTGAAAGACTGGCTGGCCACAAAAACGTATACGTTCAACATCTTATTTGATTCGAGAAGCAAAGATAATCCATCGGAGTTTGACGTAGTTGATGCGTACAAAGTGCCAGGCATTCCTACCAAATTTGTGATTGACGGAAAAGGCAATATCCGCTTTAAAAAAGTAGGAGCTCCCGAAACAGAAACGGGAATCGTCAATGAAATAGACAGGATGATTGCATTGGTTAAAGACAGCAAATGATAGCTTCTTAATTTCCTGATCCTTAGATAAAAAAAGCAATAGAAATATTGCTTTTTTTGTTGTTGCCTAAATTTTAAAGAGGCAATCTTCATCTTAGTGTAAAGTATACACTGATTTCTTTCTTTTCAGGCCATAAAATTGCCATGCTACATTGCTTAGGGCATATGACCTGAATTTCAACTTCATTATAACTTCATAAATCTGTAGTTATTTCGGCCATTAATAACCAGATAGGGTGCACTAGTTTATCGAAACAAGCTGGCGGAGTTGCTAAATACAGAAAGCCAATTTCATAGATGGATTGCCCTACAAATTAGAAGAAAACAAATCAGAAAAACTAGTTAACACAATGAAAAGAAACATCATATGCCTCGCCTTGAGTGCTTTGATTTACGTAACAGGCTGTACGTCAAAAAAAGAAGAGAAAGAAGAAGTAGTTACCTGTGCAGTTACCTCTCCTCTACAAATCGACACCTCATTTACCAAAGAGTATGTTTCGCAGATCAAATCTGTTCGAAACATCGAAGTTAGAGCCCAAGAAAAAGGCTATCTGCAAAACATTTATGTTGATGAAGGCCAGCATGTACGTGCCGGACAGTTGTTGTTCAGGATTATGCCTAAATTATTTCAGGCCGAAGTGCTAAAGGCACAGGCAGAAAAACAAGCGGCCGAAATAGAGCTTCAAAATACAAAGCTGCTAACCGATAAAAACGTTGTTTCGCAAAACGAACTGGCTATGGCCAAAGCAAAGCTGCAAGCTGCAAATGCAGAAACATCGCTGGCTAAGCTTCATTTGTCGTTTACCGAAATCAGGGCACCATTTGATGGTACTATTGATCGTATTCCTCTAAAACTGGGCAGCTTGGTTGATGAAGGCGCATTGCTGACCAGCCTTTCCGATAACAGCCAGGTTTTTGCCTACTTCAACGTATCAGAGCCAGAATATTTGAGCTATCAGTCGTCGGCAAAAGCAAAAGTTACGCAAGATGTAGGCCTGCTCTTGGCCAATAACCAATTATTGAAATCAAAAGGCAAGGTAGAAGTTATCGAAAGCGAATTTGATAACGAAACCGGAAACATTGCTTTCAGGGCGAGGTTTAACAACGCCGACAACTTGTTGAGAAACGGCGAAACAGGCAAGATCCAAATGGTGGTGCCAATTAAAAATTCCTTGGTCATTCCTCAAAAAGCAACTTATGATGTACAGGACAAAACTTATGTTTTTGTAGTGGATAGCCGAAATGTGGTACACTCTAGGGCCATTACCATAGCTGGTGAGCTGCCCGATTTGTATATCATTGCCGACGGCCTAAAAACCGGCGATAAGATATTGCTTGAAGGTGTTCAGAAAGTAAAAGACGACGATAAGATCACCTATAAATTCCAGGATCCGAAACAGGTAGTTAATCAATTAAGATTAAAAGCCGAATAATTAATCCCTAAAACTTGATCTTATGTTTGGTAAATTCATACAAAGGCCAGTCCTTTCTATAGTTATATCTCTTATCATTGTGTTTTTGGGCGCGCTGGCAATTTCCTACCTGCCCGTAACACAATTTCCTTCTATTTCGCCACCAAAGGTGAACATTACTGCCGAATACCCCGGTGCCAATAACGAATTGCTGATCAAGTCGGTAATTATTCCGTTGGAGCGTGCGCTTAATGGGGTGCCGGGAATGAAATACATGACTTCTGATGCGGGTAACGATGGAGAAGCCAGTGTACAGGTGATCTTTAATCTGGGTACCGATCCCAACCAGGCATCGCTTAACGTACAAAACCGTGTGGCGGCCGTAACCAACAAGCTACCGCCATTGGTAGTGCGCGAAGGCGTAAAAATTACCCGTGAAGAATCAAACATGTTGCTGTACATCAACTTATATAGCAATGATTCAAAAATAGACCAGAAATTCCTTTACAATTTTGCGGATATCAACTTACTATCGGAACTTAAAAGGGTTGATGGCGTAGGTTTTGCCGATATTTTGGGCGATCGCGATTATGCCATGCGGATTTGGCTCAAACCAGACCGTATGCAGGCCTACAAAATTTCTGCAGACGAGGTAATGAAGGCCTTGGATGAACAGAGTTTAGAAGCATCGCCAGGCAAAACCGGCGAAAGTTCTGGTAAACGCTCACAGGCTTTTGAATATGTACTGAAATATTCTGGCCGATTTACTACCGAAAAAGAATATGGCGATATCGTTTTACGCGCCAATCCAAACGGCGAATTGTTGCATCTTAGAGATGTAGCAACCATCGAATTTGGAAGTTCTGCCTATAATTTATATTCCAACCTTAACGGAAAAGCTTCTGCAGCTATTGTATTGAAACAGTCTTATGGCAGCAATGCAAGCCAGGTAATCAAAGATGTAAAGGCCAAAATGGCCGAGATTAAGGAAAGCTCTTTTCCAAAAGGCCTGGATTACGAAATCAGCTACGATGTTTCTAAGTTTCTTGATGCCTCGATCGAAAAAGTAATCCACACCTTGATAGAGGCATTTATTTTGGTAGGCTTGGTGGTTTTCTTGTTTCTGGGGGATTGGCGTTCTACATTAATCCCAATCATTGCTGTACCGGTATCGCTTATCGGAACCTTTGCCTTTATGCAGTTTTTTGGCATCACGCTAAACCTGATTACCTTGTTTGCCTTGGTGCTGGCTATCGGGGTGGTGGTAGATAATGCCATCGTAGTAATTGAGGCGGTACATGCCAAAATGGAACATGACAAGCGTCTGTCAGCCTTAAGAGCAACGCAGCTCGCCATGAAGGAAATTAGCGGGGCTATCATTGCCATTACTTTCGTTATGGCCTCTGTGTTTATTCCGGTAGCCTTTATGTCGGGGCCAGTAGGTATTTTCTATAGGCAGTTTTCCATTACCATGGCAACCGCTATTATCCTATCGGGTATTGTTGCGCTTACGCTTACGCCTGCATTGTGTGCCATTATGTTAAAAAACAGCCATGGCAAACCTAAAAAGAAAAGTGTGGTTGATAAGGTTTTGGATGGTTTTAACAATTGGTTTGGCCGATTAACAGGCAGGTACCAAAATGTATTGAACAAATTGGTAAGCCGTAGGGCTGTTACGTTTGGTGCATTGATCGTTTTCTGTGTAAGTATCTGGTTGTTAAATGGTTCTGTACCTTCAGGTTTTATCCCTAACGAAGACCAAGGGATGGTTTATGCCATTATCCAAACCCCGGCAGGCTCTACTTTGGAGCGTACCAATCAGGTGGCCGAAAAACTCCAAACGATCTGTAAAAGCATTGAAGGGGTGCAGTCGGTGTCGTCGTTGGCGGGTTACGAAATTCTAACGGAAGGTACCGGTTCCAATTCAGGAACATGTTTAATTAACTTAAAGGATTGGAGCCAAAGGAAAAATTCTGCCTTGGATGTAATTGATGAACTAGAGAAAAAGACAAAGGATATCCCGGGTGCCACGCTTGAGTTTTTTCAGCCACCAGCAGTGCCGGGCTATGGCGCGGCGGGCGGCTTCGAACTCCGTTTGTTGGATAAAGCCGGTAGTGGCGATTACAAAAAGATGGAAACGGTAAGTAACGACTTTGTAAAACAACTGAATAAGCGCCCTGAACTTTCGTCTGTATTTAGTTTCTATAGTGCGAGTTTCCCACAGTATATGTTGCACATAGACAACGACCTTGCACAGCAAAAAGGCGTAACCATCGACAATGCGATGAACACGCTTTCCACCTTTGTGGGCAGTAATTACGAAACCAGTTTCATCAAGTACGACCGCCAGTATAAGGTAATGGTACAGGCCTTGCCGCAATACCGTGCCTTGCCGGAAGACATTTTAAAGTTGTCGGTTAAAAACGACCGGGATGAAATGGTGCCTTTTTCTGCCTTTATGAAAATGGAAAAAGTGTATGGCCTCTCGGAGATCACCCGACATAACCTTTCCAATTCTTCGGAGATCAGCGGACAGTCAGGTGATGGCTATAGCTCGGGCCAAGCCATCAATGCCATTAAAGAAGTGGCGCAAAAAACCTTGCCAAGAGGTTTTGGCATCGATTGGGCAGGTATTTCCAAAGATGAGGTATCTCGCGGCAACGAAGCCATCTATATCTTTTTAATTTGTTTGGGTTTTGTGTATCTGATTTTGGCGTCCCAATATGAAAGCTTTGTATTGCCTTTGGCCGTAATCCTTTCGTTGCCAGCCGGTATTTTTGGTACTTATTTGTTCCTTAAATTATTTGGATTGGAAAACAATATCTATGCGCAGGCAGCCATGGTGATGCTCATTGGTTTATTGGGTAAAAATGCAGTGCTGATTGTAGAATTCGCATCTCAACGCCATAGTCAGGGTGCTTCGGTAATGAAAGCCGCCATAGAATCGGCTACAGTAAGGTTTCGCCCAATTTTGATGACCTCATTTGCCTTTATTGCCGGCTTGATCCCTTTGATGATGGCCACCGGTCCCGGAAAAATCGGCAACAGAACCATCGGCTCTGCAGCTGCTGGAGGAATGTTGATAGGTACCTTGTTCGGTGTAATATTGATACCTGGACTGTACTATGTTTTTGCCAAGATAGCCGAGAAACACAAGCTGATCAAAATCGAAGAAGAACTTCCGTTAACCGAAGAAATTGAAGACAATGTTTAAGAGTAATATTTACAAAGGCCTTGGTTTGGGTTTGGTATGCGTTGCATATACAGCCTGTAAAGTTCCCGAGGTGGCACAACGTGCCGAAAATAAAAATGTGCCTGCAACTTTTAATGCTTCTGCTGATACATTGAATAGCGCAAATATACAGTGGCGCAAGTTTTTTACAGATCCTGATTTGGCTAACCTGATTGATACGGCATTAAAAAACAACCAGGAATTGAACATTACTTTGCAGGAAATTGAAATTGCAAAGAATGAGGTCAGGGCAAAAAAAGGCGAACTTTTGCCTAGCGTAAGTTATGGTGTTGGGGCTGGTTTGGAAAAAGTTGGCCGCTATACGAGTTCTGGCGCAGGCGATGCCTCAACAGAAATTACCCCTGGAAAAGAAGTGCCAGAGGTATTGCCAGATTATAAGTTTGGCTTACAGGCCGATTGGGAGGTAGACATTTGGCACAAGCTCCGCAACTCGAAGAAAGCAGCTGTTACCCGTTATTTGTCAACCGTTGAAGGCAAAAACTTTGTGGTAACCAATTTGGTGGCAGAAGTAGCCAATTCTTATTACGAGTTACTGGCTTTGGATAACCAGCTGGATATTGTGAAAAAGAATATCGCTTTGCAAAACAACGCGCTAGAGTTGATGAAAATCCAAAAACAAGCTAGCCGTGTAACTGAGCTTGCCGTAAGGAAATTTGAAGCTGAAGTGTTGAACTCAAAAAGCATGGAGTTTGATATCCAAAAGGATATTACCACCACTGAAAATAAAATCAACTTTTTATTGGGCAGGTTTCCGCAACCTATCCCAAGGAGCAAAACCAGTTTTACCGAGCTTGTTCCGCCAAGTGTTCAAGAGGGAATTCCATCGCAACTGTTGGCCAATCGGCCTGATATTAAACAGGCAGAGTTAGACCTAGCTGCGGCAAAATTGGATGTTAAAGTAGCTAAAACCAAGTTTTATCCTTCGTTAGGCATTTCTGCATCCATAGGATATCAAGCTTTTAATCCATCTTATTTGTTAAAAACGCCAGAATCCATATTCTATTCGCTGGCAGCCGATTTGGCCGGACCGCTAATTAATAAAAATGCCATTAAAGCAGATTACTTGACCGCCAACGCGAAGCAATTGCAGGCTGTTTACAATTATGAACGTAGCATTTTGAATGGTTACATTGAAGTGGCCAATCAATTGTCGAATATTAACAACCTGCAAAAAAGCTATGATCTCAAAGCCAAACAGGCAAAGGCGCTCACCGAATCGATAGACATATCGAATGATTTGTTCAAATCGGCCAGAGCAGATTATTTTGAAGTATTAATGACCCAACGCGATGCATTGGAATCGAAATTAGAACTGATCGAGACCAAAAAGCAGCAGCTAAACGCAGTGGTTAATATTTACCAAGCTCTAGGTGGGGGCTGGAATTAAGAGAAGGTCAATTTCAAACTAGGCAATTATTGCCGTCATTTTTATGGCGTTGTGATTAACGCAGAAGGATATTCTTCGAAAGGGTTTATTTTTCTGTCTTGATCGCAACGCCATTTTGTTTATCTGTAGAGGGTATTATAGCCTAACTTGTAGTTAATCAGTTAGTAATAGGTTAAAAAATTTGGAAATCTAAAAATTAAACTATATATTTAGTTAACCTTAAACTTAACCCGATTTATCATGAAAAAATTAGTTCTAACAGCGGCGTTGGCGTTGGTACTAGGCAGTAGCTATGCCCAAAGCGTTAAATTCTCATCGGCTACTCCTGTAGCTGGACAACCCTTATCTTTCGAATACGATGCCAAAGGAGGCAAACTGGACGGTTTGGCCAATGTGAAATGTGTGGCGCAAACCTTTGTAAACAAGAAACAAAAAGTAGTAAACATTGACCTTACCAAAGAGGGATCTGTTTACAAGGGCAGTTTTACCCCGGTTGACAGTACTGCAATTGCCGTGCTTACTTTTGCTGCGGATGGCACAAAAGACGACAATCCAAACGGTTATTATACACTTTTCTATCAAGGCGATAAACCAACTGCCATGGCCTATTATTGGGAATATTTTTATTATAACGGAATGGGCGCTGCATTGGCTGGTATTAAATCAGATAAAAGCAAAGCCTTGCAAGCTCTTGAAAATGCCTTCAAAATAGATCCAGCTATGAGAAAAACATATTTGATAGCCTACATGTCGTTACAGTATGGAATTGATAAGGTTGGTGGCGAAAAGATGATCGATGGGGAGATCGCCCAATTGAAAAAGATAACAAAACCAACGGAGATGGAAATGCAGGCTTTAGCTGGTTTATATACTGTAATTAAGAAAAAACCTTCAGCAGATTCTGTTAATAATTTAATATTAAGCAAGTACCCAATGGGGGTGTATGCCTATGGTCAAAAGGCAAATGCGTTTTATAGGGAAAAGGATCCTGTGAAGATGGAAGCCTTACTCAAAGGAATTATAGCCGAATTTAAGCTCGATCCTAATAAAAAAGCAGATGCCGAAAAAATAGAGGGTTTCTATGCACAATTGGCCAGTGTTTATGGTGCAGCTAAAAACAATGAGAAATTTGAATTCTATGCTAATAAAGTAACAAATAAAGTAAGCTTGGCAGGCATTTACAATAGTTTTGCCTGGGCCAACGCTGAAAAAAAGGAGAACGTCGAGTTTAGTGCGAAGATTTCCAAAAAATCGCTCGATCTATTAGAAGCTGCCAAAAATGATCCTATGCCGTCTTACTATGCCTCTAAAGAAAGTTACCTAAAAGGTATAGAAAGCAATTATGGCATGTATGCCGATACTTATGCCTTATTGCTCGATCATTTGGGCAAAAGCGCCGAAGCTTTGGTTTATCAAGAAAAAGCAGTGAGTGCATATGAGTTTAAAAATGCCGAGATGAATGAGCGTTATGTTACTTTCTTAAGGAAAAACGGCAAAAACGAAGAGGTTAAGAAATATGCAGAGAAATTCATTAAAGAAGGTCAGGGAACCGAACAGATGAAAGCCGATTTAAAGGCCGCTTATAAAGGTACTGAAGCTTTTGATGTCTACTACGCGGCCTTAGAAAAAGAAGCGCTTGCCAAAGAAAGAGCCAAGTTTGAGAAGGAAATGATCAAAAGACCAGCTCCGGCATTTGCCCTGATGAATTTAAAAGGAGAAAAAGTCGACTTGGCAAGCCTAAAAGGTAAGGTGGTTATTGTTGATTATTGGGCAACTTGGTGCGGACCGTGTGTTGCTTCCTTTCCAGGCATGCAAAAAGCAGTTGATAAATACAAAAACGATCCCAGTGTAGCGTTTTTGTTTGTTAACACTTGGCAAACAGAAGAAAATAGAGAAAAAGTAGTGAAAGACTTTTTGGCAACTACACCTTATACTTTTAACGTATTGCTCGACACAAAAAACAAGCAGGATCCGAGTAGGTTTGATGTGATCGATAGCTACAACATTAGTGGAGATGGAATTCCGCAAAAATATATCATCGATGGAGATGGGAATATCCGATTTAAGAAGGTAGGTTTTGGGGGCACTGCCGATGGAACCGTAAAAGAACTGGATATGATGATTGCGCTTGCCAGATCAGCAAATAAAGATAATGCCAAGAAATAAACAATGCATCGCTCAGTAATGGATGAACAGCGCTGCAGTTTGAATATTTATGGATGGTCTAATCCGTAGCAAGAGATTTTAGACAGTAAAATGCAGAGGCCCTGTTTCGATTTATATCGGGATCGGGCCTTTTGTTTGACCCTTTAAAAAGCTAGAGAAAACTAACTGAAAAGGGGATTATAAAATCCACGAAAACCAGTATTTTAACTTTGAGTTAATTGATTCAAATTTGTAAAGATGAAGAACCTTCTGGCCACTATTGGCTTTATTTTGATTTCGTTATTGCCTGCCTCTGCACAATTTCCTTTTACCAGGAAATACAATGCCGATAGTTTGGAGCTGGTCCTAAAAACCGAGAAATCGATGGAGGTTAAGGCAAGGCTCAATTACCTGCTGTCATTATATTGGTCGCTCATTGATGTAGAAAAAGCAAAGCCTTATTTGCAACAGGCCCAAAAAATTAAGGAGCAATCTCCTTTTCTGCATGCGGTTGCACCTTATTGCGAAGCTTATATCTGTTGGGACACAGATCCCGTGCGCAGCGAAGCGCTGTTTGTGCAAGTGAGCCAAACCATGGCGCGATTGAAAACCCCCGAGGCCTTTTTTTTAAGTGCAAAAAGCCTGCGTAACTATGCCTTGCATCAACAGGCAAAAGACGATGCCAAAGGCTATATAAATGCCTTGTTAAAGGCCATACCATTGGCCAAGCAGAGTAAAGACAGTACATTGGTTGGTATGCTTCACCAAGACGTTGCAATGACGTTTATGAACGATGAGCAGTTTGAAAAATCAGAAGAATACTATAAAACTGCCATTGCCTATTACCAAGGCAAAGGAACTCCCTATACAGATTTGGTAAAAGCATATGGATTACTCGTAGAGAATTATTCTTTTACGAGGAAAAACTTGGATCAGGCGAAGGTCATCCTCGATAAGGCGGCAAAGCAGTTGCAAGGGAAACCCATCACCGTGGCCAATACCGAATACTACCTGGCAGAAGGCATGTATTACAAAGCACTCAAGGACTACGAAAGCAGCCTAAAAAGTTTTGACAAAGGGATCGGGATGGCCAAAGGTATCCAGAATGCCTATATGGTAAAGCAAATGGCTTATCAGAAGTATTTCATCTACCAAGAACAACGGAACTATAAGGCCGCTCTAGCTACGCTCTTTGAATTTATGAATGCCGAGCCTAACCTGTCCATCCACAATAAGCAAAGGGTTTATTTCGACCTTTCAGAGACGTATGCGGGATTGGGCCAAGTACCAAAGGCCTATCAATGGCTTAAGCAATATTCTACCATTAGGGATAGCGTTTATGATGTAAACCTCAAGCAGGAGATAGGCGCTATGGAGGTGAAGTTTAAAAATGCAGAACACAAGAAGAAAATCGCTGAATTAGAAGCCGAGAAAAAGGAAGAGGCCCTTAAGGCGAAGAACAATAGGCTTTTCAATTGGCTGCTGGGTATAGGCTGCATGGCCTTGCTATTTGTGGCCCTATTTTCTTTCCTGCTCTACAGAAAGAGTAAGAGGCTTTCTGCGCAGCAGCTTAGGGAAATTGAACAACAACAAGAACTGAAACTAACACAAGCCATGTTGCAGGGCGAAGAGCGTGAAAGACAAAGGGTAGCGCGAGACCTGCATGATGGCATTGGAGGCCTTTTGGCCGGTATTAAGATAAATCTTTCAAGACAATCTAAAATGGAAAAACAGCAAAGCCTTGATGGAGTGATATTGCAAATAGACCACTCTGTAGCAGAATTACGTAGGATTGCCCGTAACATGATGCCCGAGAGCTTGCTTAGGGTGGGGCTGGAAGCTGCTTTACGCGATCTTTGCGAATCGCTGGAGAGCAACGAACTGCAACTAGAGTTCTTGGCTTATGGCCTTGGCCAAAATATGCCTGCCTCTACACAAGCCAATATTTACAGGATCGTGCAAGAAATCCTGTCAAATGCAGTGCGGCACGCCCAAGCTTCAAAAATAATGGTGCAATGCAGCCAAAATGAAGCTATTTTTCTCATCGATATAGAAGATAACGGCAAGGGCTTTGATACTTCAACCATTAACGAAGGAAACGGCATAGGTTTTAGCAACATCAAAAATAGGGTAGAATACCTCAAAGGAAAGATGGATGTTTCATCAACCATTGGTAAGGGAACATCGATCAATATCGAATTGAATATCGCTGAAGAAGTAAAAGGGTAGATGGAAGATGAAAATGGGAGAGGTAAGATGGAAAATGGAATAGGTAAGGCTGGCTAAGCAGCTCCGATGTCCGACTATCGACTACTCAGCTTTTGACTTCCAAAGCCGAAATGCATTCAATGCCTCGTCTCTCAACAGCTGCTTAATAGGCAACTTACGTTGGGCCATTGGTCGTTCGATCTCCTTATAGATGAACTGGTCGTCAAAATTGGCTTCAGCCGCATCTTCTTTGGTGTTGGCATAATAGATCGTTTCGATTTTTGCCCAATAAATGGCGCCGAGGCACATGGGGCAGGGTTCGCAACTGGTATACACTACGCAACCGCTCAAATCAAAAGTCTGCAGCTTTTTACAGGCCAAGCGAATGGCAGCTACCTCTGCATGTGCGGTAGGGTCATTGTTCAGGGCTACTTTGTTGGCACTTTTGGCCACCACTTTTCCGTCTTTTACAATCACGGCACCAAAAGGAGTTCCTATACTGTCTAATACATTTTTTTCAGACAGACGTATGGCCATCCGCATAAATTTTTCGTGTTCCATATCAAATTTCAAGCAAAAAAAATGCCCCGATTGCTCGGAGCATTTAGGATGTAGCCTTTGGCTATTATTTTTTGTCTTTGCTGTAAGCTTCGTTCAGTCCTTTTAATACTTCGCTGGTTACATCAAGGCTTTCGTCTGCAAATAAAATGGTGCTGCCTTTTGTATAGGTTAATACCATTTTATAGCCTTTGGTCTTCGAGTAGCCTTTTAAGTATTCGGTTACTTTGTTGTATAAAGCTTCCTGCTCTTTGGCATTTTCATTTTGAAGGGCTGCACCGGCATTTTGCTGGTAAGCCTGTAGTTCTTGTTGCTTACGGGCCAATCTTTGCTCTGTGGCAGCTCTTTGGTCGGCAGAAAGGGTGTTTTGTTGCTGTTGGTATTGTTGTACCTCGCGTTGAAACGCCTGGCTCTTTGCATTCAGGTCGGCATCTGCTGCTTTGCCTTTGGTTTCCATCTTGGTTTTAATCTCTTTGGCAAGCTCGTATTTGGTCAACAATGAATCAGAGTTCACATATACGATTTTTTCGTCAGCCGATACCGTAGCGGTACTGGTTTTTGCTGGAGTGGTTTCGGTTTTGTTGTCTTTATTTCCGCACGCAGCCATCACAGAAACAATAGCCGTTGCAGTTAGCAAGCTTCCTAATTTTAAGGTTGTTATCTTCATTTAATTTTAATTTTCTGATTTATATCTAAAGATTGAACGTTCTTGATTTTCACTTTATTACTTCGCCGTTCGTTTCAAAAGATCAGGTTCGAATTGGTTAAATTTTAGCAAATATAAAAATCAAAACCGACTATCCTAAAAACAAGCATTTTTTAATCATTTTTATACGATTTTAACACTCAAATAGTTATCCACATCTGCCTTAATTCGGCAAAAAATGGTTATTTTTGATTCTTTAAGTATTAAACAAAATTATGAGCGAAGAAAAAGATCCAAAGTCAAATTATTCGGCAGATAATATACAGGTTTTAGAAGGTTTAGAGGCTGTTCGTAAGCGTCCTTCCATGTATATTGGTGATACTGGAGTTAAGGGTTTGCACCACTTGGTTTATGAGGTGGTAGACAACTCGATTGATGAGGCGTTGGCAGGTTACTGTACAGACATTTTTGTCACCATTCATAAAGGCAATTCAATTACCGTAGAAGATAATGGCCGTGGTATTCCAACGGGCATCAATACAAAAGAAGGCAAATCGGCATTGGAAATCGTAATGACGGTTTTGCACGCCGGTGGTAAATTCGATAAAGATACCTATAAAGTATCGGGCGGTTTGCACGGTGTGGGTGTGAGTTGCGTTAACGCGCTTTCGATCCATGTGAAGACCGTAGTTCACCGCGAAGGCAAAATCTTTACCCAAGAGTACGAAAGAGGCAAGCCTTTGTTTGACGTAAAGGAAATCGGTGTTTCCGATAAAACCGGTACGATCCAAACTTTCCAGCCAGATGCAGAGATCTTTACCCAAACTACTGAATATCGTTACGACACCCTAGCTGGCCGTTTGCGCGAACTTGCTTTCTTGAACAAAGGAATCAGCCTAACGTTAACCGACGAGCGTGAAACCAATGAAGATGGCACTTTCCTTTCGGAAGTTTTCAAATCTGAAGGTGGTTTAAAAGAATTTGTTCAGTTTTTAGATGGCACACGTCCGTCGTTAATTCCTGAGCCTATTTATGTAGAAGGCATCAAAAGTGGCATTCCGGTTGAGTTGGCCATGCAGTACAACGACAGCTACTCGGAGAATGTACACTCTTATGTAAACAATATCAATACCCACGAAGGTGGTACGCACATTGCAGGTTTCAGACGTGGTTTAACCCGTACGTTGAAAGCTTATGCCGAAAAATCGGGCTTGCTTAAAAACGTAAAATTTGAGATTACCGGCGACGACTTTAGAGAAGGCTTAACAGCCGTAGTTTCGGTTAAGGTACAAGAACCTCAGTTTGAAGGGCAGACCAAAACCAAATTAGGTAACTCTGAGGTGATGGGTGCAGTTGATGTAGCCGTGGGCGAAGCATTGGGTAACTATTTGGAAGAAAATCCGAAAGAAGCCAGAATGATCGTTAACAAGGTGATTTTAGCCGCTACAGCACGTGCTGCCGCGCGCAAGGCGAGGGAAATGGTACAGCGCAAGAGCGTTATGGGCGGTTCTGGTTTGCCAGGAAAATTGGCCGATTGCTCTGATTCTGATCCAGAAAAATGCGAATTGTACCTGGTGGAGGGTGACTCGGCGGGTGGTACCGCCAAACAGGGCCGCGACCGTAATTTCCAAGCGATCTTGCCATTGAAAGGAAAGATCCTGAATGTGGAGAAAGCCATGGAGCATAAGATTTACGAGAACGACGAGATCAAGAACATGTTTACCGCGCTTGGCGTAAGTATAGGCACGGAAGAAGATGACAAAGCTTTAAACTTGAGCAAACTTCGCTACCATAAAATCATTATCATGACGGATGCTGATATTGACGGATCGCATATTACCACACTGATCCTCACTTTCTTCTTCCGTTACATGAAGAGCTTGATCGAAGCGGGTTATGTATACATTGCAGCCCCACCGCTGTATCAAGTTAAAAAAGGCAAGGAGTTTGAATATTGCTGGAATGATCAACAACGTGATGCTGCGGTACAGCGTTTAAAAGGTGCGGGTAAGGAAGAAAGCGTTCACATCCAACGCTATAAAGGTTTGGGAGAGATGAACGCAGAACAGCTTTGGGAAACAACCTTAGATCCGGCTAACCGTACCTTGTTAAAAGCCACCATCGAAAATGCAGCAGAGTGCGATCATACCTTCTCTATGCTAATGGGTGATGAAGTTGCACCACGCAGAGAGTTTATTGAGCGTAATGCCAAATATGCAAAAATAGACGCCTAACAGGCTAGTCTACAGTTGATAGTCCAGGCTATCCACTTGAAAATAAAGAACCCTCCTTGCCAAAGCTCGGAGGGTTTGTTGTTTATTAGGAGTAAAGAATGTGGCTTTGTTGTCTGTATTACAGGATGTAGTAAGAGCCAATTGGTGCCATTTCGGCATGTGGCTTGTCTTCATATAACTTATTATCGTCAAGCATTTGGCACAGGTCTTTTTCTATATTCCTGCAAATGGTCGTTGTAGGCGTATCGGTTGGCTTGTTCTCAAATGGATCCTGTAGATGCACGGCCATCTTTTCTACCAGTAAAAAGAAAGTGGCAATGGCAATTACTACAGGGACCTCCATATAGCCAAAATACTCGATCAGGCCGAAGGGAAGCAACACAATAAACAAATGGATAGACATGTTGATGTACTTGCTGTAGGTAACCGGAAAAATGGTATTCTTGATCCTTTCAGAACCGCCCATGTGGTTGCACAAAGCCGTAATGGTTTTGTCGATCTCAATTTGTTGGTATTGATTGATCCAACCTTCTATCAGGGCTTTCTTCAGGTCCATGGCATGGAGTTCCAATAAGGCCACGGTTACATTGCGTTGTTTTTTAATAAATTGCAGCTCCTCTTTATCGAGGTACCTTTCTAACCCTTTGGCGGCACTATGCCCCCTCAAAGACTGGCTTAGGGCAAAGCACCAGGCAATCTGTCGTTTAATAAAGCGGCTTTTGAACTGCTCGATTTCGTCTAAACCATAAGGATTGTCGACAAAAGAAAGGATCTGACGGCCCAGTGATCTCGAATCGTTTACGATGGCACCCCAAAGAATTCGGGCTTCCCACCAGCGGTCATAAGCCTGGTTAGACCTAAAGGCTAATAACAGGGAAATAATTGTACCTAAAAGTGCTGGAACAGCCACAGGGATGGAGATGCGCGTAACATGGAAGTTTTCATAAAGCACCACAATGCCAATCGAATAACTGATGACAAAGAAGAGCTCTTTTTTAATCTTTCCAAAAATGTAAGTAAAGGGAATATTGTTTCGTAACAGCATAAAAATTAAGTTTAATTAGGCGCTTAAGGCTTTAACAGCTTCTTTTGGCATCCTGGTTTCAAATAAGTTGTCGCCAATGGCGATATCGCTAATGTTCAGTTCAAATACTTTGCATCCAGAACGCATAATCAGGTATTTTGGATCGATGCTGTATTTGTTCAAAGGGCAGAAGTTGTAATCCTGGGGATAGGCAATGGCATCAACCTGTAAAGCTTCAATCAAATTCTTGAAGGCCACCAAAGTACTGCCGTAGAAATATTCGATGCCGATTTTCCCAATCCTGTTGGTATATTTTTCTTTGTAATGATCCATTTGTGCATAAAACTCGTTGCTTACGTTCTCATAGTCTCTGCTTCTTCTGCTCAGCATCAGCATATCGGTGATGGAATCAGAAAGCTTAAAGGCATGAAGAAAAATAATATTGAGCTCGTTACAGTTTTGGGTCAATAAAAAAGCATCGATGATCTTTGTGCTTTCGGGATTGAAGTCGGTGGGTACGAGTAGGGTTTTCATGGTCTTATCTTGTTTTAAGTGATCGATTAAATGATTGATACAAGATTAGCCCAAGAAAATTATAGCCGTATAAGAGCGAGATTAGAATGAGATTAGAATTTAGCTCATGGTTTATGGTCGATGGTTAATAGTTCATAGTCTTGTATTGTCACCTTTTAAGAATGCGTCATGCCGGACCTGATCCAGCATCCTTACTCGAGATAGACGATTTGATGAACTAAATAATCGGCAATATCACCTTAATCGTGGTACCAATGGCTTCTTGCGATTGAATGGCAATGCTGCCCCTATGCAGGCGGATGATGTTTAGCGAAAGCGGCAAGCCTACGCCATAACCTTTAAAATTTGAGGTATTGGAAGCCCGGTAAAAAGGCTCGAAAATATGCTGGATATCATCTTGGGGGATCCCAATTCCCTGATCAGCCACGGCAATCGTCAAGAGGTGGCCATTACTCTCCAAACTTACCTGAACAGGTTTGTTATCGGAATATTTGCAGGCATTGCTTACAATATTGGTGATGGCCAGCTTGATCAAATTCCTATTGGCCTTTAAGGTTACATCCTCTTCGTTGGCGGGCAATTTGCTGAAATCGATCTCTATCAAGCTTTCTGGATGTACCTGGTGTACCGATTCCTTGATCTCCCAAATCAGTTCATCCATCCTTACCTCTTCTCGCGGCTGAACTTTGCCGTTAAAACCCGACTGCGCCAAACCCAATAAACTGGTTAAAATATGTTCCAATCTTTCGGCTTCGTCTTTGATTTTTATGAGCGCCTTGTTTTGTTCGGGAGAACTTTCTCCAACTTTTAAGGCCAGTTCAACCTCGCCACTGATAATGGTAAGCGGGGTACGCAGCTCGTGCGAGGCATTGCTGATGAAGTTGTTTTGCGTTTCGAATGCAGTTTCCAATCGGTTGAGCATATTGTTAAAGGTCTGTGCCAATTGCGACATCTCATCGCTGCCTTTTTTAACATCAAGCCTTAAGTGGAGGTTTTCGGCCTTGATTTTCTTTACGCTCTTGATAACTTTACGCAAGGGATCGAGCATGTAGTTGGAGAATTTCCAGCCTACTATAAAGGAAAGAACGATGGAAAGAAAGAAGCCGGCAAACAGGATTTGCTGCAGGTCTTTTAATTCCCTAAAGCCAAAAGGATCATTGGCAGAAATAATAACGATATAGTTTTTGCCATTGCTCTTAAAGAACTTCCCGGCGTAGAATTGGTTCTCCTTGCGGTAACGTGCCATTTTGCCGGCACTAATTTTATCAAAAAAGCTTTCGGGAAGCTTTAATTCCTGTTTGGCCTTTCCTTGTTGGCTATCTTCGATAATGAGTTCCTTTTCAGATGACAGGCGTTCCAAATATTGGTTACGCATCTTGGCATATACGCTATTGTTCTCGTCGTCAAATAATTTGATTTGTGCGGTAATGTTTACCCTGGCTTCTAATCGTTTGTAAAAATCCTCAAAAGCAAATTCGTTAGAAAAATACCAAACAAAGCCACTGAGCAAAGAAATGATAATGGCCGAAAGGATAGCAAAAAGGAAGGTGATTTTTTTGGCAATGCTCATTTATTTTTCTTTTAAAACATAGCCCAGGCCCACTGCGGTATGAATGAGCTTTTGTGAAGCGTCTTTGTCAATCTTCTTGCGCAAATAGTTTACATATACATCAACCACGTTGGTGCCCAAGTTAAAATCAATATCCCAAACATTTTCTAGGATATCAATTCTCGATAGTATTTTCGATTTGTTCTTGGCCATGTATTCGAGCAAACGGTATTCGGTAGCGGTTAGTGTAATTTCTGTTTCTTTGCGTTTAACGCTCTTGGCGGTCAGGTTGAGCTGCAGATCGGCAATGCTGATGATCTGGTCTTGGCTTGCCATTCCATTGTAGCGTCTTAACAAGGTACGGATCCTGGCAAAGAGCTCGGCAAATTTAAAAGGCTTGATGAGATAGTCGTCGGCACCATTGTCAAGGCCGTTTACTACGTTTTCAGTCGTTCCCAAAGCCGTTAACATGAGGATAGGAACGTTGGGCTTGCTGTTTTTGATCAGCTTGCACAGTTCCAATCCATTGATGCCTGGGAGCATGATATCCAAAATAATCAGGTCGAAGTGATTGTTGATGGCCATATTTAGGCCGATTTGTCCATCGGGTGCTACGCTTACGCTAAATCCTTCATCTGTCAAACCTCTCGACACAACCGATACCACACTAGGCTCATCTTCAACAAGTAATAAATTCATCGGCTGGCAAATAATCTAAAAATCGGTAAATAACAAAATCTATGGGCAAATGTTTAGCAAATTGAATGTCTTTTTAACGTAAATCAGACATTTTTGTTTGCAAAGAGCATAAAAAAGCCTCTTGGCTGTTTTAACCAAAAGGCTTGTCTGTTTTTTAAAGACGGTAATTATCCTCCTTTTTCAGATTTCTCCTTCAAAAATTTAAGGCCATCTTCAAAGTCTTTTCCGATCATTTTGTCCATGCTTACAAAGACGCACATCCATTTGCTGATGAGGTTGTTTTCGCCACTCATGGTCCAGGTTACTTTTTGGCTGCTGCCTTCAGGCTGGATGTCGAATTTGGTATCGGCAATGCTTTCGAATGGCTTGATGAACTTTAATTCGATATCAACCATTTTCGATGGCTCGGCTTTGATGATTTTCATCTGGCCTGTACCGGTTTCTTTGCCTTCCCATGCATACAGCTGGCCTGGCTGTGCAACTGGGCCACTTACGGTTACTTTTGCACTAGGCTCCATTTTAGACCATGGGTTCCATTTTGTAAACTCGTTAAAATCGGCAATGTTTTTGTAAATCACCGTATCTGGTGCATTAATTACCGTACTGCGGGTTACGGTATAGGTTTTTGGCAGAAACAAACCGCCAACAACAATGATAATAATGAATACGGCGATAATCGCCACAAGAACTTTAAGAAATTTCATATTTGTATTTGTTTGGTTTACTTAAAGTTAATGATAATGCAATTTAAAATGCAATCTTTTTTCGAAGCAGATAAAGCCGTTTATTTCTTTACAGGAGCGCCTTTTAAATTTAAATCTTCAAGTTCGGTTCTTATGTTTTTCATGAAAGTTCGGCCTGGATCTCGTTTGTCTGAATGATAATAAGGATCGGATTCTCGCCAAACAGGAGTGTTCTTAAACCAGGTATGCTCATAATGGCCAATGAGGTATTGGATCTTGTATTTCTTGCAAAGATAGCGCACCAGGCTTTCATTTGCCTTTAATTGGGCTGCGGTGAGCGGGTGATTATCGCTTCCCACATTTTCTACCCCAATTGCACAGTAGTTGAGGCCAATAACATGGCGTGCAAAAACGGTATCTGGCAATAATTGATAAATAGTGCCGTCGCGATCTACGAGGTAATGCGAAGAAACATTAAGCCTACTGGCATTTGCTAAGGCCTTACGTCCAGTTAAGATAGACTTATTGAATGCATTATAAGTGCCCATTAGGCTGGTAGAGGCCGTCCAATGAAGCACGATCATGCTGGGCTTGATGCTTGGCGTAATCTGGTTTAGCAGATGTCTTTTCTTGAGGTATTCCAATGACAGCTGCGTCCGTGTCTGATCAAATACAATTGGCTTTTGGATGATCTTGATCTGTTGGCCAAAAGCCAAAAAAGGCGTTAAAAAGAAAAAGAATAAAAGTCTTCGGATAAGTTGCATGCAGAATTTGGGAGCGGTTTATTTGTAAAACCTCAATAGTCTTTTTTGGTAGTCGATTTTGGTTTGGTACTCCATTAAAATATCGCCACCAATAATGCCTACAATAGCAGGATGCCCTAATTGCAGGTAAGTATCATTTACGCTTTGCAGGTCTAAAGCTACGCTTGGATAGGATTTTAAGGTAAGTCCACCAATTTTAAGTTTTGGAATAACTCCCAACAGCGTAGTAGAGGTGCTAAATATAGTAGCGGCCTGCGTCTCTTCGCTAACCGATAGGTCTTTGATGTTTTTTTCCATCAGGCCTTTATCAAACACGCTTCGCGAGGCGCCGGTATCTACTACGGCAAATTGCTTTTCTCCAAAAACAACAATTTCCACCAAAAGGTGGAAACCGTCGTCTTGTAAATTGATTAAGGTCAAGGGAACCGTGATTGTTCTCATATTTTTGTTTGTCATTCAGCGCGAAGAACCTATAGAGATAGGTTCCTCGTTCCTCGGAATGACAAAATGTTGGTGACGGTAAAAAATTAGATCAAATTCATTTCTGCCAATACATTGTTCATGTTGCGAACGGCATCGGCACTTTTGTTAAAAGCGGCTTGCTCGGCATCGTTTAGTTTGTAATCGATGATTTTTTCCCAGCCATTACGGCCAACAATTACCGGAACACCTAAACAAATATCTTTCTGGCCATACTCGCCATCTAAAGCTACGCAGCAAGTGAATAGTTTTTTCTCGTCGCGTACAATGGCCTCTACTAAAGCTGCACCTGCCGCACCTGGAGCATACCAGGCTGAAGTACCCAATAAGCCGGTTAAGGTAGCGCCGCCCACCATGGTATCGGCAGCCACTTTGGCTAAGGTAGCCTCATCCAATAATTCGCTAACTGGCAAACTTTGGTAAGTGGCGTAACGGGTTAGGGGGATCATAGTCGTATCGCCATGGCCACCAATTACAAAGCCTTGCAAATCGTTAGAATTGCAGCCTAAGGCAACGCTTAAATAATATTTGAAACGTGAGCTATCTAAGGTGCCGCCCATACCGATGATACGGTTTTTAGGAAGTCCCAAAGATTTGAGCGCCAAGTAGGTCATGGTATCCATTGGATTGCTGATCACCACAATAATGGCATCAGGAGAGTATTTTAAGATATTCTCAGCTACACCTTTTACAATGCCCGCATTAATGCCGATCAGCTCTTCGCGGGTCATCCCAGGTTTGCGGGGCAAGCCCGAAGTGATTACGGCAACTGCCGAACCAGCTGTTTGGCTGTAATCGTTGGTTACTCCTTTAATTTTAGTGTCGAAACCTAATAAAGTCGCAGTTTGCATCATGTCGATGGCCTTGCCTTCTGCAAATCCTTCTTTGATGTCTAATAATACTAACTCTTCGGCTAATTCTTTTCTCGCAATGTTGTCTGCACAGGTGGCCCCAACGGCGCCAGCACCTACTACCGTTATCTTCATTTTTTTATTTATATTTTGGATAGAAAATGTTTATATGCCGAAGTTATAGAATTGCATCAGTTTAAAAAAGGCTTTAATGAATTTAGTTGCGTTTTGATGAGGTATTAATGTGGGAATAATTTAATTTTAGTTAACGAATATTTTAGGTCTTAATCTATTGCGAACGATTGATCACCAACAAAAATTCGGCCTTAATGCTTAGGTATATGATTTTAAAAAGAATTGCTTGGTTAAGTTTTTGGTCTATCTGCTGTTTTGGCATCATCACCCTTGCAACCGCTAGTTTAGAGGCTGATGTTGATGGAACCGACGATTATGGCTTTCCTTTGCAGTTTTCAAGAACCGGAGGGAACTTTCGGAATGAAATAACCGGAGAACATCAAGGTGCTAATGATTTTAACCTATTGCCTTTAATTGTGGACGTATTGTTTGCTGTTTTTCTAGTCTTAATCATTCGGTTCATTGTGATCAGATACAAGCGCTCCAGAAAAGTAAAGGACGCCTAAAGAAAGTAAATTTCTAAAACTTCTGTACATCCCAATGGTTAAACTTACATGGAAAATGTAACAGAAAATCAGCCGATTACTCGGATCGACTATTCGGCTTATGCTGGAAAATGGTATTCATTGTATTCTATTCCAACCATGTTAGACAAACATTGGAAGCAGACCATAGAAAATTACACCTTGGTAGACGATGAACATTTTGAAGTGCTCACCACATATCATAAAGACGGAAAGCCGGAAGAAAAATCAATCACTTCGAAATTGTTCTTCGATGTGCACAAGCCAGATGGCGATATGAAGGCGCAGTTTTGGTGGCCCTTTAAAATCGGCTATTGGGTAATAGAACTGGCCGATGATTACAGTTATGTGGTGGTAGGACACCCCGATAAAAAGTATCTCTTTATCATGAGCAGGGAGCCTCAGATAGATGAAGACTTACTGGCTGCTATCGTTGAGCGCTGCAGGCAAATGGGCTATGAAACCGATAAATTGGTGAGTCAGGAGCATTCCTAAGAGTCTTTAAGTGCGCAGTTAGGTAATCATTGCCATCAATATTTAATTAGCCCATTTGTGTACTTACCGCCCAATAATTGCCGGCAACATCTTCAAAAGCACCACGTTTGTCAGGGTCACCGTCCTTGTTCAGTGGTTCTTCAATGGCTTCGCAACCATTTTCAAGGGCTAGTTGATAGGTTTTCAGCACATCGGGTACATATAGATGTAACATCGTGGTATGTGCCGGATAATCTTCGGTACTGTCTGAAATCATAATTACACTGTCGTCAATGCGCAGTTCTGCATGCATGATGCTACCATCAAGACGCTCGTATTTTCTAAGTTCTTTGGCATTGAAAATCGCTTTCAGCTGAGCAATCAATTTTTGGGCATCATCTACAATTAAGTAGGGCGATAGGCTATTGTAGTGTTGTGGCTTAAATTCCATGGCTTGTTTTTTAGGTTCGAGCTTGCCTTGCCCAAAGATAAAGAACCGCGCAGCCGTATCCAATTAATATTTTGGCTGTCCCATCTCCCCAAAACCTGATTGAAACGAAAAGCCCGCATCCCAAATTGCGATTGCTATCAGGAATCTCAGGAGAGGACTTGCTTAGGCTCAACCCTCAACTCCCTCTGCCATTTTACCTCTTCCATCTTCCATTTTTCTATGGATGTTGATAATTACCTGACACGTTAGGCCGTTAAATTTTCTTATTTTTGATGTCCACCATTTCCCCAACTATGTACCTTATTTTTGATACCGAAACAACGGGTTTGCCACGTAATTACAATGCGCCAATTACTGATACGGATAATTGGCCGCGCTGTATCCAAATTGCATGGCAATTGCATGATGAAATGGGGCGCTTGATAGAGCACCAGGATTATTTGGTGAAGCCAGAAGGTTTTAACATTCCCTATGATGCAGAGCGCATCCACGGTATTTCTACAGAATTAGCCGCTGAGCAGGGCATTGGCTTGGCCGAGGTTTTAGAGAAATTTAATATTGCCCTAAGCAAAGCCAAGTTTGTAGTTGGACAGAATATTGGTTTCGATATCAATATTATGGGCTGCGAGTTTCACCGCTTTGGGGTAGAGAGTACGATGGCTTCTTTGCCAGTGCTCGATACTTGTACGGAAATTACGGCCGATTTATTGAAAATACCTGGTGGCAGGGGTGGCAGATTCAAGTTGCCAACCTTAACCGAACTGCACCAATACCTGTTTGGGGTTCCTTTTGCAGAGGCGCATAATGCCACTGCCGATGTGGAAGCGACCACGCGTTGCTTTTTAGAGCTGATCAGGAAAGGCGTTTTTACCAAAGAAGAACTATTAGTAGATACCGATTATTACCTGCGTTTTCAGGAAATTAATCCAGGTATGGTTGAAACTGCTGGGTTAAGGCACATTAACCTTAAAGCGGCTTCAGACGAGATCAGGAAAAAACAGCAGGGCAGCGGCGGTATTACCAAGGTATCAACAGCAGCCAAAGAAGAGCTGGCCAACGCCGTTTTTGTACACCTGCACAACCACACGCAATTTTCGGTACTGCAAAGTACCATCAGTATACCCGATTTGGTAAAGGCGGCAGCCGCGCAAAACATGCCGGCCGTGGCCTTAACCGATCATGCCAACATGATGGGGGCCTTTCACTTTGTAAACCAGGTTTTGAACCATAACAAAGGTGCCGAGGCAAAAATTGCTGAAGCTTTAGAAAAGGGCGAAACCCCAACTGCAAGCATTATCAAGCCCATTGTAGGGGTAGAGTTTTTTGTATGCGATAACCATACCGATAAAACCCGCAAAGACGATGGCTACCAAGTGGTGTTGTTGGCCAAAAACAAAAAAGGCTATCATAACTTAGCCAAAATGTCGTCTATTGCCTATACCAAGGGCTTTTACTACGTGCCAAGGATTGATAGGCAGGTAATAGAGCAGTATAAAGATGATATCATGGTGCTCTCTGGAAACCTTTACGGGGAAATTCCGAGCAAGCTCCTTAACATGGGTGAAAAGCAGGCAGAAGATGCCCTCATTTGGTGGAAGGAAAAATTCGGTGACGATTTTTATATCGAGCTGATGCGCCATAACCAGGAAAATGAGGACCGTGTAAACGTAAACCTGATCGAGCTAGCCAGAAAGCACAATGTTAAACTCATTGCGACCAACAATACCTATTACATTAATAAGAAAGATGCCAATGCGCACGATATTTTACTTTGCGTAAAAGACGGCGAGAAGCAGGCTACACCAATTGGCCGTGGCCGTGGTTTTAGGTATGGCATGCCGAATCAGGAATATTATTTCAAGTCGGGTGAAGAGATGAAGGCGCTTTTTGCCGATTTGCCAGAAGCCATTATTAATATTCAGGAAATTGTAGACAAGATAGAAATCTATAAACTGGCCCGTGAGGTGCTTTTGCCTAAGTTCGATATTCCAGAAGAATTTATGGTAGCCGAAGACGAGCAGGACGGCGGCAAACGCGGAGAGAACAAATACCTGAAGCACCTGAGCTATGAAGGAGCCAAACGCAGGTATGGAGAACTTAGCCAAGAAGTAATAGATCGTTTAGATTTTGAACTGGCTACCATCGAGCGTACGGGTTATCCGGGTTATTTCTTAATTGTACAGGATTTTATTGCCGAAGCGCGCAACCGCGATGTATCGGTAGGGCCGGGCAGGGGTTCGGCAGCGGGATCGGTAGTAGCCTATTGCTTGGGCATTACCAACATCGACCCGATGAAATACGACTTGCTTTTTGAGCGTTTTCTTAACCCAGACCGTGTTTCCATGCCCGATATCGATATCGATTTCGATGATGAGGGCCGTGGCCGGGTAATGGATTACGTAATTAACAAGTACGGATCAAGCCAAGTGGCGCAGATCATCACCTATGGTACCATGGCCGCCAAATCGTCTATCCGCGATACGGCAAGGGTACTTGATTTGCCACTTTTTGAAGCAGACAAAATTGCCAAGCTCATTCCCAACATGAAGCTGGCCAAAATATTTAACCTCGAAGAAAAAGCATTAAAATCGGCTTTAAGGCCTGATGAATACGAACGGGTTAACGAACTAAAGGCCATGGCATTGGCCAAAAACCTGAGTGCCGAAACTATTGAACAGGCTATCGTTTTAGAAGGATCCTTGCGCAATACGGGTATCCATGCCTGTGGGGTAATTATTACGCCAGACGATATTACTAATTTCGTTCCGGTAGCTACGGCTAAGGATTCTGATCTGTATGTTACCCAGTTCGACAACTCGGTGGTAGAAAGCGCCGGTTTGCTCAAAATGGACTTTTTGGGGCTAAAAACACTGACCCTGATTAAAGATACCGTCAAGCTGGTGAAGAAAAGACATGGCATCACCCTCGATCCGGATGCATTTCCGATTGATGACGTGAAGACTTATGAGCTCTTCCAACGAGGCGAAACGGTTGGTATTTTCCAGTACGAGAGTCCGGGTATGCAGAAATACATGAAAGAGCTGAAGCCTACGGTTTTTGGTGATTTGATTGCGATGAATGCGCTGTACCGTCCAGGCCCGATTGCCTACATCCCGAGTTTTGTACGCAGGAAAAACGGCGATGAAGAAATTAAATACGATTTAGAGGCCTGCGAAGAGCTGTTAAAGGAAACTTACGGAATTACCGTTTACCAAGAGCAGGTGATGCTTTTGTCGCAGAAACTGGCCGATTTTACCAAAGGCGAGGCCGATGTTTTGCGTAAGGCAATGGGTAAGAAACAGCGCGACGTACTGGACAAGATGAAGCCTAAATTCATCAGCCAGGCGGCCGCAAAAGGTCATGATGCCCAGGTTTTGGAAAAAATCTGGAAAGACTGGGAAGCTTTTGCCGAATATGCCTTCAACAAATCGCACTCTACCTGTTATGCATGGATTGCCTACCAAACAGCTTATTTAAAAGCCAATTATCCAGCCGAATATATGGCTGCGGTACTTTCCAACAACATGAGCGACATCAAACAGGTAGCCTTCTTTATGGAAGAGTGCCGGCAAATGGGTGTGACCGTTCTGGGCCCAGATGTAAATGAGTCTGAACTCAAATTCTCGGTAAATGCCAAAGGCGAAGTTCGTTTTGGGATGAATGCCGTAAAAGGAGTAGGTGAGAAAGCGGTAGAAAGCATTATCGAAGAAAGAGAGGCCAATGGTCCTTTTGTGAGCGTATACGATTTTGCCAAGCGCTCTAATACCCGTATCGTTAATAAAAAAGCCTACGAAAGCTTTGTTTACAGTGGTGCTTTTGATGCTTTTGGCAACCACAGGGCACAGTATTTTTATATCGGACCTAATGATAAGCTGAACGGTATTGAGAAGCTGATCAAATATGCCAACGACTTTCAGAACAACCAAAATTCATCACAGTCATCATTGTTTGGAGGCTCAAAGGCCGATTTGATCCTCGAACCTGCCTTCCCTGTTTCGCCGGAATGGGGTTTGATCGACAGGCTGAAATACGAAAAAGATGCAATCGGGATTTTCTTATCGGGACACCCTTTGGATGATTACCGTTTTGAACTGAAAAACTTCTGCCAACATGCCGTAAAACACCTAAGTGTGGTGAATAAAATACGCAGCGGCGACAGTAATGAAGAACTTTTGGCAGAGTTCGAAACCATTAAAAACCGCGACTTGGTGGTGGGTGGCTTGGTGGTAAGTGCTGCACAGCGGATCACCAAAACAGGTAAGCCGTTTGGAGTATTCGTTTTTGAAGATTACGACGACAGTTGCGAGATTGCCTTGTTTGGCGACGACTTTATGAAGTTTAAACAGTACTTAACCGAAGGCTATTTCCTGCAGATTAGAGGCAGGGTAGGCGAACGCTTCAAAAAAGAAGGAGATTGGGAGTTTAAGGTAACTTCTATTGATTTATTGGCCGAATTGCGCGATAAACTGACTAAATGCATTACCATTCAGGTTCCAATCGAAGAAATAAACGAGGAATTGATGCAAAAGATAAATATGATTTTGCAGGAAAACCAAGAAAATAGCGAGCGCCATAATTGTAAATTGAACTTTGAGGTTTATGATCGGGAAGAAAACCTGAAACTGGATTTGCCTTCCAAATCGTTAAAAATAAATCCGAACAATGTGTTTTTAGAACAATTAGCTAGTTTAAATGTTGTAGATTACAAACTCAATTAAGGTAGGAGGAAAGAGGTTTAAGGCATAAGGTAAATAATCCCCAAACCTTAGGCCAGCGGTCTTCAACCATAAAAGTGTCAAATTGACAGCACGCTATTGATGGCATCACAATTGATAATATATTTGTATATAAATTAAATTTTAAGTTATGGCTGTAGAAATAACAGATGCAAACTTCGAGGAAGTTGTATTAAAATCAGATAAACCAGTTTTGGTAGATTTTTGGGCTGAATGGTGTGGTCCATGTCGTATGGTAGGTCCTGTTGTAGACGAGATCTCTAAAGAGTACGAAGGAAAAGCACTGGTAGGTAAAGTTAACGTAGATAACAACCCTCAAATTTCAACGCAATTTGGTATCCGCAACATCCCTGCTTTGTTGTATTTCAAAAACGGAGAAGTTGTTGACAAACAAGTTGGTGCAGTTCCAAAATCAATTTTGGCTGGCAAGCTAGATAAACAATTGTAAAATTGAAGCCATTTATAATGGCAAACACATATAAACAAAGCCCTGAAATCATAACGATTTCAGGGCTTTGCGTTTTAAAGGGTATTTTTTGCTCTTTAAAGACCTTTTTGTTTACGTTGTTGAGGGCGATGCCTGTACAACTATTAAAAGCAAGATGTTTTTTGGGATAGTGCAACCGGGCCTAGCAGCAGAGGCTTTTATGCGCTAAACCTGATGGAAGCGGACACGAAGTAAAGCGGACAGCAGGAAACATTGCCAAAGCACTCCAACCGCTGCTTTCCTTCCCATCTTCACTCTTCCATCCTCCCTCTTCCATTTTCCCTCTACCATTAAATACCATCCGTTGGTAGGCTTATCAGCATCTTTGTTTCTCGTTGGATTGAACGCCTCTGCAAAATCCTTTGCAGTCGAAAAACGCGAAGCCCACAAACACTACCTTAAACGAATGGCATGCTGTTAACAGTTTGTTTGATTAATCAATGAAAAAGACAGGAAAGATCACCTAACGTTGCACAGCGCATAGGATAAGTCTATGCTTGTAAAAAGAGAGATTTTTTAAATGACTGATAGCCAAATATATGTGTGTTGGTTATTGCAATGGGTAACACCTTTGTGATAAAGCTTTTCAAAACCAATTATCACTGGTTTGTGTTTTTGATTACAGATATTTTTTCGTTTTTTTAAACAAACAAAACAATTCACATGAACCTTTCCACTCGTCAAGTGCGTAACCTGCTGTTAGTGGGTCTCCTCATTAATGGTTTAAGCAGTACAGCGCTTTTTGCGCAAAATTCTGTAGAAACACAAAAGCCATCGGCTGATTACAAGCCTGCTTTTGCCGGACAAACCCGAATTAGTGCCGTAAAAACAAAAACACCTTTAAACATTGCAGTGATCAACAGCAAGCTCGAAAATCCATGGGGAATTTCGGTAATGCCTGATGGCCGCTTTTTTATCACCCAAAAAGCTGGAGATATGGTTATCCTTCAGGCAAATGGTACGCTTGCAAAGAAAATTACTGGTTTGCCTAAGGTTGACGATTCTGGTCAGGGTGGCTTATTGGATGTAACCCTTGCTCCAGATTTTGCAAAGAGCAGAATGGTGTATTGGGCTTATTCGGAACCTCAAGACAAAGGCGTGTTATTGGCAATTGCCAAAGGAAAGCTTTCGGCCAGTGAAACGGCTATCGAAAACCAAACGATCATTTATAGGGCAACACCGGCTTATGGGGGCAAACTGCAATATGGATCGAGGATTGTATTTGACAAAAACGGAAACTTGTTTGTAAGTACAGGAGAACGCTCAGGAAACGATATCAGGATCCAGGCTCAATACCTTAATTCTTCTTTAGGTAAGATCCTGCATTTAACTCCAGCCGGAAAGCCAGTACCAAATGGCCCTTTCGCCAAGCAGGCCAATGCCCGACCAGAAATCTATGCCTATGGGCTGCGTAATCCAGATGGTTTAGCTATCAATCCTTTAACAGGTGAGTTATGGGAGGCCGAATTTGGGCCTAAAGGCGGCGATGAAGTAAATATTATCAAACCTGGAAAAAACTATGGCTGGCCAATTATTACCTATGGTACCGAGTACAGTGGCAAAAAAGTTGGTGATGGCATTCAGCAGAAAGAAGGAATGGAACAGCCGGTGTACTATTGGAACCCAAGTATTTCGCCAGGCAGCATCGCCTTTTATAACAGCGCTAAAATTGCCGAGTGGAAGGGAAATTTATTTGTAGGCGCCCTAAGTGGTTCACACATTATCCGTTTGGTGATTAAAGGCAATAAAATTGTAGGCGAAGAAAGGTTATTGGCCGATAAAGGCGAGCGTTTTAGAGACTTGGTTGAAGGCAAGGATGGTGCATTGTATGCTGTTACCGATGGCGGAAACCTCTATCGCATCAGCAAGAAATAAACGATAATTTCAAATGAAAAGCCCTAGTTCGATCAAACTAGGGCTTTTTTGTTTAGTACTTTTAAATGTCGGTTTGGGTTTAGCTAAGATCTTGCCCAAATGCTTCGATGGGCTCAGCATGACAATAAATTCTAGGGTTTTTTCAATACCCTTTTTTAGAGAGGGTGGTCGGGGGAAGGAAATTTCTAATATTTTCCAAACTTGTAGGTTAAACCAACACCTAAGGTTTCCTTTAACTGTAATTTGCCAATCTGGTTGTCGTCATAAAACAAATCTGCTGTAATCTGGGTAGAAATAAACTTGTTTACTTTCATGTCTAAAATAGCAGAATAGGCCAATACCATATTTTGAGGTTTCTCTAAATAATTGGTAAAGACACCAAACCGATTGTCGAGCAGTATGTTTTCCATCAACTTTACTTTGTACCGGCCACCCACATAGGCACCAAACTGATACACAAAATTTTCTCCGGGTTTTGCACCAAAGGCTTCGGTTAAAACGCCATCGTGATCTGGATCGAAAACAGCTTTGTCGCCTATAAAGGTTAAACGAGAGGTGAGGGGATGAAAGCTGACCTGAAAGTTATCGTTCGGAATATAATCTACTCCAAAGCCAATGGTTACGTAGCCAGGAGCCATAAAATTGGAGATATAGCCCTGTTCGGGTTTGCTGTAGTCATAACCCTTGCTGAACTGGGTTTTTAAATTCAATGCCGCCGCCGCGTACCAGTTGCTTTGTTTAATCTGATGGCCGTATTTAGAGGTAAGGTCTATCACGTCTTCTACTTTGGTTACATCGCTTTTTTGCTCCGATCTTAAGCCATAGCCCATTAAAATGCGGTTTTCCCAAAGTGTTTTGCCTCTTTTAAGGTTAAATTCATAATCGCCACGGGCGGTTAAGGCTACAGAGTTGATGCCGCCGGCAACCCAATTGGAAAAGGCAGCCTGGTTTAATAACAGCACGTTGGTACCTCTAACCGTCCAGCCTTCCTGCTTTTTGGCGGTGTCGAGCTTGTTGAGGATTTTGTTGCTTTCGGTATTTACCTTGCCACCTTGTACGGTTTGTGCGTGGCCATAAAGGCCGATTAATACTAATACAGCCGGTAAAAAGGATCGTTTTTTCATAATCAGGATTTAGTGTAGACTAAAAATAATAAAAAATCTTTTGTTAGCTTTACGCTATGGCAACAATTAATCCGTACGAAAACCTGCAGCTGCATACCAACCTCGAGCTATTGGCACGTCAGGTGGTAGAAGGTTTTATTACCGGGCTGCACAAGAGTCCCTTTCACGGATTTTCGGTCGAATTTGCCGAACATCGCCTGTACAACAGCGGCGATACCGTAAAAAACATCGACTGGAAGCTGTTTGCCAAAACCGATAAGCTGTTTAGCAAGCGCTACGAAGAAGAAACCAATTTGCGTTGCCAGTTTGTGATCGATACTTCGTCGTCTATGTATTTTCCCGACGAGCAATACAACAAGCTAACTTTTGCGGTGCAAAGCACAGCCGTACTTATGCAGTTGCTCAAACAGCAGCGAGATGCCTTTGGCTTAAGTTTGTTTACCGATCAGTTGGGCTTGAATACCCAAGCCAAATCGACCAATACACACCAGAAATATCTGTTTGCGCAACTGGAACAGGTATTAAAAGCGCCAAAAATGAATATAACTACCAATTTGGCTGTGGCATTGCATCAAGTGGCCGATTTAATCCATAAACGTTCTTTGGTTATTGTTTTTAGCGATATGTTGCAAACGGTACATGATGAAGACAAGGTTTCGGCGCTGTTTTCGGCATTGCAACACCTTAAATTCAATAAGCACGAAGTGGTAGTTTTTAACGTGACCGATAAAAGCAAGGAAGTGGCCTTCGATTTTGCGAACAGGCCTTATGAATTTATCGACATGGAGACCGGTGCAACTTTAAAAGCACATACCTCACGCGTAAAAGAGGCTTACCTGGAACAAATGGGTAGTTACCGTCAGCAGCTCGCCCTCAGGTGCGCCCAATATAAAATTGATATGGTTGATGCGGATATCAAAGCTGGATTCGACCAGGTACTGGAGGCCTATCTCATCAAGCGGCAAAAGATGGGTTAATACACCAACACGTCATGCTGAACCTCATAAGTTTAGTGATCATTTCTTTTGAAGCGCAATAGCCCTACCACAAATTAAAGGCAGTCCGGCTTTCCGCTGTATCTTTTTTGCTTTTGGCAAAAAAGGATGACGCTTCAATCCGGGCTATTTTACTTGGACCGCGGTGCAACGGAACCTTCATTTCTAAACCTGATTGAAACGGAAAACCCGCATCCCGAACTTGTTTCGGGAGAGGATTTGTAGTGGAAAGCAGGACTAACAATCAAATGGAATGCCTTCTTTGCTTTTCTGTTAAAAACAGAGAAATCTTCTTGAGAATAAAAGATGTATTCCGTTTAAAAGAAAAAACCTTCATGTATTTTACAATACATAAAGGTTCAGATAAGGGTAACCGGAAAACTAAAAAACTATTGATGAGTTTTTAGATAACAAAACGGAAATCGCTTCTGGTGTTTTGTTATTCAAAGATGCCTTTCGATTATGAAGATTTTATGAAGAATTTGTTTCGCTGGCCAAAACTGTTTATCAAGGTTAGGCAATTGGAAATTGAATGGTAAAAACTGTGCCTTTGCCTTTTTCAGATTGGATGTTGATCTCAAGCTGGTGGAACTTGGCGATACTGTTTACAATGGCCAATCCCAGTCCAAAACCTTCTTCATTATCATCGTTTTCTCTTTCAAAGCGCTTGAAGGCATTGTCGATGATCTTTTTATCCATGCCTATTCCCGTATCGGCAATGCTGAGCAAATAGTGCTGGCCCTCAAATCTGTCCTTAATGGTAATTGCACCCTTGGATACATTATACTTAATGGCATTGTTAATGATGTTGATGAGCAGGGTGTGAAACAAGGCCTGGTTGCCGATCAATTTGAAATTTTCCCTTACTTCATTCGAGTAGCTGAGTTGCTTGGCCTGTATACGGTCTTCCAGATCCTCATAGATCTCCTCCAGTTCATCTTTAACACTGATCTGGTCTGTTTTAAGGTACTGTTCGTTTTCGACCTTAGAGATGAGCAAAAGGCTATTGATAATTACTTTTAGCCGATTGAGGGTTTTTAGCGAAGCCAATAATTTATTTTCATGCTCTTGTGGCAGGTTATCTGCAGTTAGGATATTCTCTAGCCTTCCCGTCAAAATGGAGATGGGGGTAAGCAATTCGTGCGAAACATTGGCGATAAACTGCTTTTCGAGCGAAAACAAGGTCGCAATTTTACGCATCAGCGAGTTGATGCTGTTGTCTAGGAACTTGAAATCGGTGGTATGGGTAGGAATATTCTGGTAATTATAGGAGGTGGGATCGTTTACCTTGTTCAGCTTCTGGTCTATGATCTTATAGAATGGCTTTAAAATGAACTTGGTAAAGGCAAAATCGGTAATTAGGGTAACCAGCAAGGCAATAACCAGCACAATGAGCATGTAGAACCTGATGGTGGTCTTTACGGATTCCATGGCTGTCATGGTTTCGCCCAGCTCGAGTTTGTAGCGCTTGTTGTTGTATTCGAATTGCTCGTTTAAAATGCGGTAGATTTCAATGTCGCCTTCAATTTCCCTACGTTCAGTCGTAAACGAAAGGGTAGTATCCAGCTTATTTGTTTTGGGAATGGCGTTGAGCACCACAAATTCGTCTTTTAAAATATTGTAATCGGTAAAAGAATGCTGGATTCTCAATAAGCTGTCGATCTCGCTGTCGCTGATGTTATTGAGCACCTTGAACCTTTTTTTGGTTAATCGGCTGTCTAGGTGATGAGAAGAAATGGTTTCTAGCGAAAGCAAGATAATAAGCCCCAACACCAAAATGACTGCGATCTTGGTAATGGCATTATAAAGGGCAAATTTTGCTTGAAGGTTCATTTTTATGGAGTAAAGATAAAGGATCAGAGAACAAAGAGGCAGGTCTTTTATCTTTGTTCCTTAGTCCTTGTTCTAAGCTAGCAATTGATCCTATACCCAATGCTTCTTACGGTTTCGAACCAATCGGTTTTGGTGCATTGGCTCAATTTTTTTCGCAGGTTTTTAACGTGTACATCTACAAAATTCGAATCAGAGTTCACTTCTAAAATATCACCCCATACATGTTCTGTCAGGCTCATTCTGGATACAACCCTGTTTTTATTAAGAACCAGGTAGTTAAAGATCTCAAATTCTTTTTTGGTGAGTGGCACTCTCTCTTCCTTATAGGAAACGGTACGGTTTTGGATGTTGAGCACGAACTCGTGGATACTGAATTCGTTCTTTTCGAGCTTATGTTTGCGGCGAATGATGGCATGCATCCTGGCCAACAATTCGTTTAGCGAAAACGGTTTGGGCAGGTAATCGTCGGCGCCACCATCTAAGCCTTTGATACGATCGTCAACAGCGCTTCTGGCAGTTAAAATAATTACCGCATCATCACGGTCTTTCAGGTTTTTCAGCTGTTTGAGTACTTCAAAGCCATCGCCATCTGGCAAGCCTAAATCCAATAGAATAAAATCATACTGGTTCACAAAGATTTTTTCTTCGGCAGACGATTTTTTCCATGCATGCTCTACAATATACCCCTCCCTGCTTAGGAATTCGTCCATTTCGAGGGCTAGGCCTTTTTCGTCTTCTACGATCAATACGTTCATTTCAGTTATCAGTTGTTCGTTATCAGTTGGCAGTTGTCAGTTACTAGTTACTCGTTGTTCGTTATCAGTTGTTCGTTACTGGTTGACTAGTCGGCACTTATCATTTAGCTCCTTGTTACCAAGTTAATGTTTTTTATAATAATTGCGCAGGCTTCTTCAATTTCGGCATTGCTGATGATTAATGGAGGGGCGATACGCATGGAATTGCTGCAGTGCAGAAACCAATCGGTAATGATGCCATCGGCAATACAAGCATCGATAATGGCTTTATTGGTTTCGTAGCTGTCAAACTCAACAGCCAACATTAATCCCTTGCCCCTAATTTCCTTAATGGCCGGATGGTTTAACAATTTTTTGAAGAGCTGGCCCTTTGCTTCCACATCGGCAACCAGGTTTTCTTCCAAAATGGTGTTCAGGGTAGCCAAACCTGCGGCACAGCTTACCGGATGGCCACCAAATGTGGTTATGTGTCCCAAAATTGGATTGTCTGTAAACACCGACATGATTTCTTGCGAAGACACAAAAGCACCAATTGGCATGCCGCCGCCAATGCCTTTGGCCAAAAGCAAAATATCAGGAACTACGTTATAGTGTTCGAAGCCAAACATTTTGCCCGTTCGGCCAAATCCACATTGGATCTCATCAAAAACCAATAAGGTTCCTGTTTGGTTACATTTCTCCCGAAGAGCTTGGAGATAAGTCGCTTCCGGTACGCGAATTCCGGCCTCGCCCTGTATCGTTTCAATAAAAACGGCTGCGGTTTGCCGGTCTATCTTTTCTAAATCAGCAAGTTGGTTAAATTCGATGAATTCGATGGTTGGCAATAAGGGACGATAAGCCTGCTTAAACTCTTCGTTGCCCATTAAGCTTAATGCGCCTTGTGTACTGCCATGATAGCTGTTTTTGCAGGCTACCAGTTTTGTTCTTCCAGTGTAACGTTTGGCGAGTTTCATGGCGCCTTCTACTGCCTCTGCACCTGAGTTTACAAAATAGGTACAGTTGAGGTTGGCAGGCAGCACTTTTGCTAAAGCCTCGGCAAAATTTACCTGTGGACTTTGCACATATTCGCCATAAACCATGAGATGCATATAGGTTTCGGCTTGTTGCTGAATGGCTTTCACTACAGCCGGATGGCAGTGGCCAACGTTGCTTACGCCAATTCCGGCAATGAGGTCCATGTATTTTTTGTCGGCGACATCATACATATAAAGGCCTTTTGCCTTTACAAATTCTAATAAAAGGGGGGTAGCGGAAGTTTGTGCATTGTGCTTTAAAAAAAGCTCACGTTGTGTTAACATGATGCAAAAATACGGAAAAAACGAATTGGAAAACCTGAATAAAAATTACTAAAAATCAGGATCGAATTTATTTGTAAATTACGATAATGTCGTATATTTACGTCGGTTTAGTAATTTTTTCCGAAATGAAGACCAAGCACCACTAAGCAAAAAAAATCCCATGGAACTGGTGCGCCATGGGATTTTTAAAAAAATTATTAATTATTTACTGTTTTTGTGGTTGTTGCTGTCCCCGGTAACGGTTAAGCAATTCTTTTTTGAAGGCTTCTTGGGCCCTGTAGAATTTACCTACTATTTTTATGGGCAGGCTGGTTTTGAACTTATTGTAGTATTTGCGTTCGATGTTCAGGTCTTTTTGCTTGAAGTCGAAGTCGTTTAAAATAAGGCTTTGGATTTCGGTATCAGAAAGGTCATCTATTTCCTTGATTTTCCTGAAGCTGATCATCTGTTGCATGCGTTCTTTTCTGAGCGTATTTTGCTCTCTGGTGTAATCGTTATAGATTGGCCAGAAGATTTTTGCCTCATCAGCCGAAAGATCTAGCTTGGTGGTAAGCCAGGTTACTTTGTAAGCCTCCATTTTCTCATCCATTCTTGGCCCTCCTTGTGCAAAGGCTAATGTTGGTAGGATAAATAAAGCGATAAATAGGTTTTTCATCTGTTATATTTTGTTTTTTCAGTAGCTTCTTCAGGGCTACCTTTGGCGTTAAGTGGCGATGAAACACAGGCTGCAGCTGCAGGTATCATGGTCTAAGGATCAATTTCCTTCGATCCAAGTAACCAAGATGGGTTTCATCCTTAATTTTTATAAGTTATTCGATAAATCACTCGATGAAAAATGATTTAAGATATAGTTTTCCATTTCTGTATCTGACGCAGAAGTGTTGGCAGTTTGGCCTTCTTGCAAATGCTCGATGATTACACTTTCATCAATGTCATACAGCATCTGTTCGCTGGCTAATTCAATTTTACGGTCTTGCTTAAGGGTATACTGTTGGTTCAGATATAATCCAGAAGCGGTTAATACGATAAAGCAGGCGGCCGAAACATATTTCATGAAATCAGACTGCCATAACTTGAATACTTTTGGCTTTGGTTGGCTTGCTCCTGTAGTTTGACTCAGGATATTGGCCTGCAGTTTTTCAAAATAGCCTTCTGGTGTTTTAAAGCCATCTGCTGCTGCCAAGGTTTGGAGCTGATCTACTGCAATACGATCTTCGATCTGCATGGCCAAATCCTCAAAATAATTTTGAGGAACGGTAAAGCCCTGATCTTCTTTTTGCATCAAACCATCTACAAAAACCGATTGGTTGATATGCAATTGCAAGTGGTCAAAATAATTATCCGGCACACGATATGGCGTAGTTCTAGGCAAGCTGGCTAAAAATGCTGCTTCCTTTTCCCATTCCATATTTTCATTGTCTTTCATTGTCTTTTCTCGGTTATGAATCTATCATGTGTTTTAATCGAAATTCATGATAATTTCATCATTTTTATTCATCACGTATTATTGATGGTTTTTATTGCAAAAGGTTTAATGCCTTAATCTTCATTTAATAAAATAGTTTCTATTTTTTTTACGGCGATGTGGAAAGATGCTTTCAAAGCCCCAACGCTGGTGCCCAAAACTTCCGATATTTCGTCGTATTTCATGTCATCGAAATACTTCATGTTAAAAATAAGGCGTTGTTTTTCTGGTAGTCTTAAAACGGCTTCCTGTAGCTTGCGCTGGATTTTATCGCCATCAAAATAACTAGATGAGGCCAGGCTTTCTGCCAATTCGCTGCCCACTTCGTCTAAAGAGACGTTGTTTTTCAGTTTTTTCTTATTCAGAAAGGTAATGCATTCGTTGGTAGCAATTCTGTAGATCCAAGTGTAGAGCTGGGAATCGCTGCGGAAGTTGCCCAGGTTCTTCCATACCTTTACAAAGGATTCCTGTACCAGGTCATCGGCATCATCATGGTCTATAATCAGTCTGCGGATGTGCCAGTATATTTTTTGCTGATATTTTTGGAGGAGCAAGTTGAAAGCCTCATTCCGTGTTTTTTCAACACCAAACTTTTGCAGTATTTCTGAGTCTTCAACTTGTTTCATTCAATGCTATAATTGACGGTTCGGTATTTGGCAAATGTGTTAATTTGTTTAATTTACCATAAAGGCACAAAGTTCACAAAGATTATTTTCTTTATGCGCTTTGTGCCTTCACCAAATCTTTATAATTAGGCTTTTCTTTTGATTACTTTTTGAGCAGCAGCTACGATATCAGCTGGATCCAATTTGTACTTGGTCATTAACTGATCTGGCGTAGCACTTTCGCCAAAACTATCGTTTACGGCAACAAACTCTTGTGGCGTTGGCAACTCGGTAGTTAACAAACGGGCAACGCTTTCGCCTAAGCCTCCATATTTGTTGTGTTCTTCGCAGGTTACCACACATCCGGTTTTCTTTACCGATTTTAGAATGGCTTCTTCGTCTAAAGGTTTAATGGTGTGGATATTTATAATTTCCGCATCAATGCCCAATTCGGCCAATTTCTCGCCAGCTTCAATTGCTCTCCAAACCATATGGCCGGTAGCGATGATCGTAACGTCTGTACCTTCGTTTACCATCCAGGCTTTTCCGATTTCGAATTTCTGATCGGCAGGAGTAAAAACAGGAATAACCGGACGACCGAAACGCAGGTAAACCGGACCTTCATGCTCCATGATGGCTAAAGTTGCTGCTTTGGTTTGGTTGTAATCGCAAGGATTGATCACGACCATGCCCGGCAACATTTTCATCAGGCCAATATCTTCTAAAATCTGGTGGGTTGCGCCGTCTTCGCCTAAAGTTAGGCCAGCGTGCGAAGCACAGATTTTTACGTTTTTACCCGAATAGGCAATAGATTGACGAATTTGGTCGTAAACCCTGCCGGTAGAAAAGTTGGCAAAAGTGCCGGTAAAAGGAATTTTGCCTCCAATGGTCATGCCTGCGGCAATGCCCATCATATTGGCTTCTGCAATACCTACTTGTACAAATCGCTCAGGGAAATCATTGGCGAAATCGTCCATTTTTAGCGAGCCTTTTAAATCGGCACAAAGGGCAACTACATTTTCATTGCGTTTGCCTGCTTCATGCAGTCCTGCTCCAAAACCTGAACGTGTATCTTTTTTTTCGGTGTATGTGTATTTTTTCATTTTATGAGTATAGTGTTCGGCGTATTGCGTATTGCGATTTAATCTCTCTACGCATTTCTCAATACGCCATACGAATTAATAATCTCCAAGAGTTTCTTTTAACTGGGCCAAAGCAACTTCTAACTGTGCATCGCTTGGCGCAGAACCGTGCCATTTGTGGGTGCCCACCATAAAATCAACGCCATAGCCCATTTGGGTACTCATTAAGTTTAAGATTGGCTTGCCTTTTCCGGTTAGGGATTTGGCATAATGCAAGGCTTTGGTAATCTGCTCCATGTCGTTGCCGTCGGAAGTAATTACATGCCAGCCAAAGGCTTCGAATTTTGCTTGAAGATTTTCTAATGAAAGTACTTTCTCGGTCGGACCATCAATTTGTTGGCCGTTGTAATCGATACTGGCAATCAGGTTGTCTACTTTGTGGAAAGGAGCAAACATGAACGCTTCCCAGTTTTGTCCCTCTTGAAGCTCGCCATCGCCTTGCAACGTGTAAACCAATGATTTATCGCCATCTAGTTTTTTGCTTAGGGCTGCACCGATTGCTACAGATAAGCCTTGGCCTAAAGAGCCAGAAGCTACGCGAATGCCAGGCAGGCCTTCGTGGGTAGTGGGGTGACCTTGTAACCTAGAGTCTAGTTTTCTGAAAGTTGCCAGTTCGCTTACTTCAAAGTAACCAGATCTTGCCAACACGCTATACCAAACAGGCGAAATATGCCCGTTTGAAAGGAAAAATAAATCTTCGCCAGCACCATCCATGCTAAACTTTGGCGAGTGGTTCAATACCTCATAATATAATGCGGTAAAGAAATCGGCACAGCCCAATGAGGCGCCCGGGTGGCCAGATTGAACGGCATGTACCATTCTAAGCACATCTCTTCTTACTTGCGAGGCAATGTCTTCTAGTTCACTAATTGTATGTTTCATTAAAGTATAATTGTTATTGTAACAAAGGTAATGGGATTTATGGTTGCTAAGGTAAAAATCTTTAGCTAAATAACAGGAGTTGAGGGTTAAAAGTTAGGGGTTAAAAGTTTAAAGTTCAAAGTCGAAAATTTGAAACCGAGAACTGTAAACTATTTCTCTAGCAGGGCCAGCACTTGTGCTGTTGGACTCTTGGTATCTACCTTGGCAATCACATGTTCGATTTTGCCTTCTTCGTCTATTACAAAGGTAGTACGGTTGGTGCCCATATACTTTTTGCCGTACATGTTTTTCTCGCCCCAAACGCCATAAGCCTCTACAATTGCTTTGTCGGTATCGGCCAATAAGGTAAATGGCAGGCTGTGTTTGTTGATGAATTTTTGGTGCGATTTTTCATCGTCTACACTTACGCCAAGCACCTCGATGCCCTTGGCTTTTAAACCTTGGTAGTTGTCCCTAAAATCGCAGGCCTCGGCCGTACAGCCTGGCGTATCATCTTTCGGATAAAAATAAAGCACTACTTTTTGTCCTTTAAACTGATCTAGAGAAACCGTGTTTCCGTTTTGGTCTTTCGAAGTAAATTGTGGAGCTTGATCTCCAGTTTGAAGTGTAGCCATTTTTTTATTATTAGTTGTCAGTTACCAGTTGTGAATTTTTAGTTACTAGTTTTCAGTTACTAGTTATCAGTTACCAGTTTTCAGTTGTCAGTTGTGAGTTTTCGGTTAACAATTTAGCAATTAACCCATGCACTCACTTATCATCCTGAACGCAGTGAAGGATCTATATTCGAAACAGATTCCTCCTTCGTGGGAATGACAAACTTGCTATCTCGTAAATTCACTCGCATAACGTTTCACGTTGCCTTTCATATCTTCAACAAGCAGTTCGAAACTATGTTTGCCGGGAGCTGTTCTTTCGTCGAAGCTATGCCAGAGGCTTGCCGATTTGGTATCAAATTCCATCAATATCCATTTGCCGTCAATATAGCCATTAAAACTTTTAATTCCCGAAAGGTTGTCGCTAATCCTGAAGCTCATTTTACTTAACTCAGACATATTCTTGCCATTGGCGATATTTACCGGAATGATGTTAGGGGCAATGGTATCGATGGCGATAAAGAAGCTGCCAAAGTTGCGTGGCGTTGCTTTCACATAGCCGTTTTCAAAAAAGCCACCTTGCGATGAGCGGTTGGCGTTAACAATCAGGGCCTTGTTTTGGTATTTGTTCAGGCTGCTATCGGCTTTGATCCAAATTTCAAAACCAATATGCAATGGCGTTTGGTTATTCTGTACCTGATGAATAGCCGAGAATGCATTTTGCTGTGGCCTAGGCAGTTTTTTATAGCTAAAATTCAAGTCGTTATACAAGGTGCCTTTTGGCAGGATGATCTTCACTTCATCGCCATTGTATTCGTTTGTTTTGTTATAGGGAAACTGGATGCCAGCCGGCAGGGCAGGAGTGTTGATTACCGCTTTGGCATCGGCCAATACATTAAACAGCAAAGTGCTTTTATTGCCTTTCGAATCGGTAATGGTATACTTCATTTCGTGGAGTTTGCCATCATTAAAAGTAATACGACCATTGTTCACCAAGTTGCTATAAATCTGTAGCGGGTTTCCCGGATCGACAAAGCTTTTTTGGATGCTTTTCTTTAGGTTGAGAAATGCCGGATAGTCTATATGCGAATTAATGGCTTTACTGTTATCGAAGCTGAACCTTTCTAGGGCTGAAGTGTAGATCAGGCTGCCATCTAATTCCAGCTGGATGGAATAAACGCCATTAAGACCCGAAGCGCCATTGTGCTTGTCGGTGGTGATGATGCCAAAGCCTACTTCGCCATTGAGGTGGATGGTGCTTACTTTGTTGAGGTTATATTTGCCGTTGCCACCTACTACCTGAAAATATTGCTTGGGCGTAAATTCGTTAAAAGGCTTCCCGTTCAGGCGGTATACGTACATGGAATAGATTACCGGAGGGATGTCATCTGGGATTTGGATGCCCAGCAACTGGGGATTGATGGTGGCTTCGGTTTTGCTGTCGCGCAGCTCAAAATGCAGGTGAGGGCCTCCAGAGCTTCCGGTATTGCCAGAGTAGGCTATGATTTCGCCTTTGCGTACCGGAATGAAATCTGCATTAGGGAATTCGTCTATTTCGTAGGATTTGTTTTTGTATTGGATGGTTTTTACCTGTTGGGCAATTTTAGGGCTGAAACGCGACAAGTGTCCATAAACAGAAGTGAAGCCATTGGGATGGTTAATGTACAAGGCCAATCCAAAACCGCTGTTCTGCACACGCAACCTCGAAATGTAGCCATCGGCAGTGGCATAAACCGGATAGCCAATGCGTTGATTGGTGCGGAAATCGATGCCCGAATGAAAGTGGTTTGCCCTGAGCTCGCCAAAAGAACCTGCCAAAGCGGGAGGCACAATATCCAACGGTGGCCTGAAATCGGTTAAGGTATAAACGTTGTTGCTAAAAATCTGTTGCGCGTTAGTGTGTAGACCCAAACAACTGCATAAAAGTATAAAATAGAATGATTTGGGGCCATTCAGGCCAAATAGGTTTTTCAAAGGAAGCATCGGTCTTATTTGATTTGGAAATTGAGTAATTGTTTGCCTTGGAGCCAGGCTTCCAGCTGGTCGCCTTGCTTAACCTGGCCAACGCCCTCGGGTGTCCCCGTAAAAATCAGATCGCCTTTTTTGAGGGTAATGTACTGCGATACAAAGGAAATAATCCGCTCAAAAGAAAACAGCAAATTGCTGGTATGGCCATTTTGACGGGTTTCTTTGTTGATTTGCAACTCAAATTGCAATTGGTATAGGTCGCCAAAATCGGCTTTTGGCATAAATTGACTAATGGCTGCAGAGTTGTCGAAGGCTTTGGCCAATTCCCAAGGCAGTCCTTTTTCTTTATGTTCGCTTTGGATGTCGCGTGCAGTAAAATCAATACCCAAACCAATTTCGTCGTAATAGTTCGCCGCAAACTTTTCGGCAATGTGCTTGCCTTCCTTGCAGATTTTTAAAACCACTTCAAGCTCGTAATGGATGTCTGACGAAAAATCGGGAATATAAAATGGTTTATTGTCTTTTAAAACAGCCGTATCGGGTTTCAAGAATATAATGGGCTTTGTTGGAACGGCATTGTTCAATTCCTTGGCGTGTGCGGCATAATTGCGGCCAATGGCAATAATCTTCATAAAAATATGTTTTGTTTTATCGATTACAAATTTGCACAAGCATTTGATGGTAAACAGGTGCAAGTTTCACTTAATTTATTTTTGATGTCCAAATTTTGAGTTTCTCCAGGTTGCTAACAACGCTTTTTCCTTGGCGGTATCAATGGTTATGATATTAACAGTAAATGCTTTTTGGTCAAAAAGCCTGCTATAGATCAACCAATGCATAACGGTGCCATTTCGGTAGTCGACACTAATTTTGAAGGTATGAAATTTAAGTTCATCAATCGTTTCTTCAGTACTAGCCGAATCCAATATATTGCCTGGAGGATTTTTAAGGGTTTCAAATATCATTTTGTTCACTGCTGTAAATGATTTCGAATAATCGCCTTTAAGGGTATGGTCATATGGTTCGTAAAGCGCTTCAAAATAATTAAACTGGTCGTTTTTAAACAGGAAAATGTTTTCGCCTTTAAATTCAACCCCGTCTTTGTATTTTTCTCTGAGCTTGCTTGCGGCTTGTTCCTGCTTGCTCATTCTTTCAGTTTTGCCTACCTCCTCAAATTGATCAGGAATGGCAATGGTCCAGTCGAATTCTTTATTGTAGACTTCTCTCTTTTTGGCCTGTTCGGTTTGCTTAGGGGGCGGAGGCGATGGTTGGTTGCAGCTGAGCAGTACCAATGAAATTATAAGCAATGATAGAAGTTTCATTTTGTCGCTTTTGGATATAAGTATATGATTAGACCAGCGAGAACGGCTATTGCTTCAAAAGTAAGAAAGAATAGAGAATTATAATACCGAAATCTTTTTAACAACCTGTTCGCCGCTAACCACTATCCTCAAAAAATAGATGCCGGCATTTAATTTGTTCGGAATGGTATAGGTTTTGGTCTGTTCGCCAGCAGTGGTACGTTCATTGGCCAATACCAATACATCATTGCCCAAAAGGTCGGTAATCTTAATCGAAAGCATGGTTTCGCGGTCTAAACGCAAGCTGATGTTCAATTGTTCATTAACCGGATTTGGATATACTTTGAGTACCGTCAGGATTTTTCCGCCCGATTTTATAGCGGCAGCTGGACTTGAATTGTTACTTGAAATGTTGAAAGATGGCTTGTAAGGCTGGATATTAGCCTTGATTTGGGGTACACGGCTTACCGCTTTGGTTTTAGGCTTTAGCGTAATTCGGGTGCTGTCTATTTTTTGGGCAAAAGCAGCATTACTCATCAACGCTACTATGCAAAAGGTACATAGTACGCTCAGGGAGAACGCTATTTTTGTCTTCAAATTCATCTTAACTGCTGGCAAAAATATAAATAATTAAACAAAGAAATCAAACATTTTGTTGAGTAAATCAATATTTAACAATATTTAACACCCTTGTTTTTTGATATTTTTTTGACTTTTCACTGTGTGGGATTTGGCTGAAAAATATTATGGAGTTAATCACAATTATTTAATTAATTTTGCGTCTCAATTTTGCAAGTATCAAGTCATAAAATTTAGCAAGTGTCAAGTCATAAAAATGTGAATGCCCTTACCGCGGGCGGTGTTTTGGTTAGTTTAGGGATTGTGTTCGGCGATATAGGAACGTCTCCATTATATACCCTAAAAGCTATTTTTAAAATCGCAAAGGAAATTGCAACAAGACAGGAGACACCGTTTGTAATCGATTCGGGCCTGGTGCTGGGCGCTCTGTCCTGTATCATTTGGACATTGACCTTGCAAACTACCATAAAGTATGTAATCATTACCTTAAGGGCAGACAATAAAGGGGAGGGTGGTATATTTTCGCTCTACTCGTTGGTAAGGAAAAAGGCCAAATGGCTGGTTATTCCGGCCATTATCGGAGGAGCAGCATTGTTGGCCGATGGGATGATTACACCCAGTATTACGGTAACGTCGGCCATCGAAGGATTGAAACTCCAGTTTCCTTCCGTTCAGGTCGTTCCTATTGTATTGGCCATTATTACCGCACTTTTTATCATTCAGCAATTTGGAACCAACCTGGTAGGCAGGCTTTTCGGACCTATTATGTTTTTATGGTTCGCTGCCTTGGGCGTATGTGGCTTGGGACAAATTATCCACGATCCCACCATTTTTAAGGCTTTAAATCCTTATTATGCCATCAGGTTATTAATTGACCATCCAGAGGCCTTGGCATTGCTAGGTGGTGTATTTCTGTGTACAACTGGGGCCGAAGCCTTGTATTCTGATTTGGGCCATTGTGGCAAGAACAATATTCGTGTGAGCTGGATTTTTGTGAAGCTGATGCTCATTTTTAACTATTTGGGACAAGGCGTATGGATCTTGAAAAACCCTAATTACGATCCTCATATCATCAACCCGTTTTTCCAGTTGGTACCAGAAAGCCTGGTCATTTATATGGTGGCATTGGCAACAACCGCTGCCGTAATTGCTTCGCAGGCCATGATCAGTGGCTCTTTTACGCTGATATCAGAAGCTGTGAGGCTAAACTTATGGCCGAAAGTGAGGATCAACTATCCAAGTGTACAAAAAGGGCAGTTGTACGTTCCTTCTATCAATTGGTTGCTTTGCGTTGGTTGTATCGTCATTGTGTTGGTTTTCCGAAGATCGGATGATATGGAAGGTGCCTATGGTTTGGCCATTAACCTCACCTTTTTAATGACCACCGTTTTGGTTGCCGTTTACATGCTAAGGAAGAAGTTTCCTAAATATATCATTGTGATATTTGTTTCGGTTTATGCCTTGATTGAGCTGTCGTTCCTAGTGGGCAACATGTCTAAATTTATACATGGAGGTTGGGTAACCTTGTTAATCAGTATGGCATTGCTCAGCGTAATGTGGACTTGGTACAACTCTAGAAAAATCAAAAACAGATTTGTAAAATACGTTGAGATTGAGGATTACTATACCATCCTTAACGAGCTGAGCAATGACGAATCTGTTCCCAAATATTCATCGCAATTGGTGTACCTAACCAGTGCAAACTTCAAGACAGAAATCGAGTCGAAGATCATTTACTCCATCATCCAAAAAGAACCAAAACGTGCCGATGTGTATTGGCTGGTGCACGTTGACGTAATGGATGAGCCTTATACCATGGATTACAAGGTAGAGTTCTTGATCCCGGGTAAGCTGATCAGGATAGATTTCAAACTCGGATTTAGGATTGAGCAACGCGTAAATCTGCTTTACCGCAAAGTGGTAGAAGAATTGGTGAAGAATGGCGAGGTAGATATTACCAGCCAATACAAATCATTAAACAGGCATAAAATAGCGGGCGATTTCCGTTTCGTACTTTTAGAAAAACACTTGTCTAAATTCAGCAACTTGAGTTTTTACGAGCAAACCATTATGGATTACTACTTTATCCTAAAGCGTTTAAGCTTGTCGGAAGAAAGCAGTTTTGGTTTGGATTCAAGCTATGTAGATGTGGAAAAAGTACCGCTGATCTTTGTAACGCCAGATGACATCGAACTGAACCGATTGGCGGTTTAACGTTTTTCAGTTGTCAGTTTGCATGCGACCAGGCCTAACAGAAGAGGCAGTTGTTTATAAACCCGATAGGATTGATCCCGATTTTACATCGGGAGAAAGGACAGCGGGGACTAACAATCAAATGGAACACTGCCTTTGCTTTCCCATAAAACAACCTGGTGCAACTGTGCAAAAATACTTGTCTTTTTTTGAGCGCAATGTTTGCTGCCACTATTAAAGGCAGTCCAGCTTTTCGCTATATCTTTTTGGCCTTTGATGGGCAAAAAAGGATGTCGCTTCAATCTGGGCTATTTGACTTAGGCTTTGTGAACAAGTTGACAGGGACTAAGCCATTTTCCTTAAATATTTGCTGAAAACGTTGGTGTAGTTGTCGTCAAAGCCAACTGACGTGATCTCCTTGAACCTGATTTTTGTGGGTTCTTCATCAAGGTAGCCTTCAGGATTAAAATTATTGATGAGCACGCTCTTCTTTTTTACTTTGATGACGGGGCCAATTTTAAAGAAGAAATGTTTATCACTTTCGTTCTCCACCTTACAGTTCAAGCCAATTTCTCGAATAGAATTAAAGATGGTTTGCAAACTGTCTAGGTCTATTTTAAATGTATTTTTAACTTGGTCTTTCAGCCCCTCTGCCTCTAACATGTAATCCATGTATTTATCGTAATCATTATTCCTTATTTTGACGATCGATCTGATTGGAAGTACGCATAGGCCATCTAACGTAATATCTCCAACTTCTCTTACCAATACAAAATCGTCTGAATAGTCTAAAACATAACCATCGGTCAGCTGGTAGGGCTTTTTGTCAATTAGTCTTTTGATCCTGCAAAGGGCTTTTTCTTTTTTATGAAAGGCAAGTTTTTCAAAGATGGTCATAGGCTAGGTGGTTGTGGCTTTGCCCAATTTACTGTGCCTAAAGCCATAAGCAAAATACACGATTAACCCTACTACCAACCAAATTCCAAAGCCAATCCAGTTAGAGATACCCAGCTCGCACATCATGTACAAACAGCTGATCAGTCCCAATACGGGGATAAGGGAAAGGTTTTTGGTTACGCAAAGATAAGCGATAACAACGCAGATGATCAAGAAAATCCACATCGGAATCTTATGCTTGAACAATGACCAGCCGCTTTCGTATTTCTTCTCGAAAGAAATAGAAGATTTGGCCATAAAATCGGTGTATTGTGCAGGCGTTAAACTGTTTAAATAAGCTTCGGCATCAATTTTTTTACCCTGCAATACTACTGGGCTTGCGCTGATTTCTTTTTTAACCGTCTCTAGTTCCTGTTCGGTTAATGAGGTAATAAAGGCAACAGGCCCGTTTACTTTTGTTTCATTGGTTACAAAAGCCATGGTTTCTGGCTTAAACTTGGTAAAAGCCAAAGCCAAAACGGCAATAAAAGCCAAAGGGATAATAAATTTAGAGTTCACATAAGGAATTCTGAATTTGCCACGCTGTACATCGGGTTTATTCTGCAATACCAAAACACCTGCACAAACCAACACAAAGGCAAACAACGTACCTATAGAGCACAGATCGGTTACGATAGTGAGGTTCATGAACAAGGATGGAATGGCTACCACAAAACCTACTACAATAGTGGCAAACGAAGGCGTTTTATATTTAGGGTGGATTTTAGAAAATGATTTTGGCAACAAGCCGTCGCGGCTCATGCTCATCCAGATGCGTGGCTGGCCCATTTGAAATACCAACAGCACACTCGCCATGGCAAAAACAGCACTTACGGCAATGATTCCGCTCATGAGCTTCAGGTCGATCTGATCAAAAACAAAGGCCAGAGGATCGCCAACGGCTAAAGTATCAGACCTTACAATACCGGTGAGCACCAAGGCAATGGCAATGTAAAGAATGGTACAGATGATGATGGCCCACATCATGCCTCGCGGCAAATCCCGTTGCGGATTTTTGCATTCTTCAGCCGTGGTTGAAATGGCATCGAAACCTATATAGGCAAAGAAAACCGCCGAAACACCTTTCAATACGCCCGATACGCCATTAGGTGCAAAAGGGTTCCAATTTTTAGTATCGACATAAAACACGCCTACGGCTAAAACCAATAAGATAACAGCTAGTTTAACTACCACCATGGCATTGCTGGCGTTTCTTGATTCTTTCATACCGCGGTAAATCAGCCAGGTGATGAAGATGATAATGCCTAATGCCGGTAAATCAGCTACCAAATGAAAACCTCCGATTTGTGGCGCTGTAGTCCATGCATGGCTGGCAATACGGGTGGCATCGTCTAAATTGGCCAAGCTTTTGCCTGCTCCCAAGAGCGCCTCGGCATGTTTGTGGCCATTCAAAGCTGATAGGTAATCCATAGTAGCCCAATCTGGAATATTGATGCCGTTTTCTATGCCCAAGGCCGGTATTCGTATGGAGGAGAGGAGACCCGTAAAATAATCTGACCAGGAAATGGCTACGGTAATATTGCCAATGGCATATTCCATAATGAGCGACCAGCCGATGATCCAAGCGACCAGCTCGCCAAAAGCTACGTAAGAATAAGTATAAGCGCTGCCCGAAACCGGCACCATCGAAGCGAACTCGGCATAGGCAAAAGCTGCAAAACTACAGGCAACTGCGGTAAAAATAAACAAGAAGATCACTGCGGGACCACCATCGGCACTAGCCTTGCCAATGGTACTAAAAATGCCTGCACCAATAATGGCTGCGATACCAAAGGCAGTTAAATCTCTTACACCTAAGGTTTTGTGGAGCGAATCGCCATGATCGCCGTAGCCTTTTGCCGCATCTTCTAGAATTTTACTAATAGACTTCTTCCTGAATAGTTTTTCGAACATTTGTTGCTAGTTGTTTTCCCAAACATAAAAAAATATGCCTTAAATAAGAAGGGTTTGTACAATAAGGTTACACTAAACCTTTGCCTTGCTATTTTATGTTGCCTTTCTGTGGTACAGATGCCCTATTTGAGGCATAGCTCTGGTTTATTAATGCGAATAAATACAATTGGTTTAAAAGGGCCGACTATAAATTTTCTGGTAAAAAAATTAGTTAATTTAAAGTATTGTTATAACTTTATAAGAACAAAAATTATCCGATAATTAAAGTCTTAGGGTAAAATGGGCCTAACTGCGGGTATGGCACTTCATAACCAATTTAAATTATAGCACATAGATGACTTAGCAAGCTGATATGTAACATAATTGTTTATTGTTTATAAAACCAAATTTAAAAAAGATGAGAAAATCGGATTCAAAATTCCATGCCTTGAAGCAAGGCGAATTACTTACCCGCAATCAAATGAAAAACGTATTAGGTGGAGCCAACAACGAATCGGTGATTTGCATGATTGCCCTATGCTCAGGCACCGATCAAAATGGTGACTATTTTGACGGATTATGCGAGAGGAACTGCGACTGTGTATCTGGAAGCCAGGTTGCGCCTAATGCATGCGGTGGATGGTAATCCTACTTAAAATCCAACCAACAAAAATCTAAAACATTAAGAAAGCAGCGTGAGTAATCATGTTGCTTTTTTCATTGGCTTATTGAGGATTAGTTGATTGTCAAATTGAATTGCTAACTCATAACAGACAGCTCACAACTGGTAACTAAAAACTCACCTGATCCTGCCTTCTTCTGCAGTAGCGCCAGTCTGCCTGTCTCTGGCCGATTTCACGTTGCTATTGCCAAAAACATAGTTCAAACTCAACCTGAATATATTGCTTTCCTATTTTTAACAAGATTTTGCAAATGACCAATTTGGCTTTGTGTTGCAGGGCTATTTTGTAAACTGGTAAAGCTGATGACGCAACAAGTAGCTCGCCGATTGATAGTAGGAAATGGCTTCGTTGGTTAAAACGGGCGAAGACTTTAATGGAGTGGTAGCAAAGGTAACAGTATCTACTTTAAATGCTTCTACCTTTTGCTGAGGCGATAAGATGATCAGTTGGTCTCCCTTTAAATAGCCCAGGTTCTGATAAGTGCTGATAAATGCCCTGCGCTGTTCGGTGGGTGTATGGAATAGGTCAAAGCCAAAGAATTTAGAGGTGTAGCTTACATTTAAAAGCCCCAACAAGGTTGGCGGAATATCTATTTGTGAACTTAGTCCCTTAAAAGTAGCAGGTTTGATGATGGCAGGTGCATAAACGATCATCGGAATGCGGTAATTTTTAATGGGAAGTTCGGTTTTTCCGGCACTTGAGGCACAATGGTCGGCCACGATTACAAATATGGTATTCTTGAACCAAGGCTTGTTTCTGCTGTCGTTAATGAACTTACCAATGGCATAATCGGTATATTTTACCGCACCTTCTCTACCTATATGTGATGGAATATCGATCCTGCCGTCAGGATAGGTAAAGGGCCTGTGGTTGGAGGTCGTCATCACCTGACTAAAGAATGGTTTATGGAGCTTGTAATCGGCATCGAAGGTTTTGCCAGCTAGGGTAAAAAGATCTTCATCGGCAACACCCCAGATGTTTTCGTAATGAATGTCTTTTTTATTGGTAATGGCCGAACGATCGATCACCTGATAGCCATTGTTACCAAAGAAATAGTTCATATTGTCGAAATAGCCATAACCGCCATAAATAAATTGCGTAGTGTAGCCTTTGCTTTTGAGGATGCTGCCCAAAGAAAACTTATCCTCGTTATTGGGCCTTTTTACTACCGATTGGCCTGGAGTAGGAGGCAAACTGATAGATAATGCTTCTAGCCCACGCACGGTTCTGGTACCGGTTGCAAAAAGATGATCGAAAAATAGCCCTCGATTGGCCAAGCTGTCGAGGTTTGGGGTAATGTGTTGGGTATTGCCAAACCTGGATAAGAAATCGCCACTTAGGCTCTCTACGCTGATCAAAACCAGGTTGTAGTTGTTAGGCACGCCCGGGTAATTGATTTTTCTGGTAACGGATACTGTCGAATCATTCAAGAATTGGCTGTTTTCGCTAGCCAATGCTTTTCTCACCGTGCTGAAGATTTCTTTAACCGATTCCTTGGCATAGAACTGATCATAATCCAATTCGTTATGGAAAAAGGCGGCGCCAAAATCATAAATCCCATTGCCCGAAAGCTCTGAAGCATATTGGTTTTTGCTGAATTTTTTAGCGCCATTGCTCCCCAGCAACCAAACAAATACTGGTAATAGCAATAAAATAAGTGTAATCAGGCTTCTTTTTTTAAAGCGATAGCTTTCGGTACCGTTGTTTTTGATGTGTTTCTTGTTAAAAATCAGTACCAAGCTGCTGCAAACAAAAATGCCGATGAGCAAAGGAACGATTGGGTAGGATTGCCAGATGTTACCGATCACCTCTGTGGTATAGATGAGGTAATCTACCGCAATAAAATTGTAACGGGTTGAAAACTCGTCCCAAAAAAGCCATTCAGAAACCGCATTGAACAATAATAAGTTAATGGTTAAGAAACAGAGACCATAATTGATCAAACGGAACCACTTTTTAGAATAGAGCTTATTCGGAACCAGCCAAAGGTAAAGCACGAAAGGAATTAAAAAGAAGGTGCTCATTAGCGTGTCGTTCAGCCATCCGATTATGAAAATCCCCAAAAACTGAAAAGGATTGGCATCTAATTGGCGAAAGGACGCAATCAGCAAAGCCAATCGGGTTAAAAACGAAACAGAAAGGATAAACAGGTAAATAAAAACCAATAGTCGGTACCGACTGGCCAACAGCTTTTTAAGCATGAATACAATGCATTTGGTAATTGATGCATCAAAACTACCTTTCAATTCTGAAGAAATTCTGAACATAAAAAAGCAGGACGGTCAATCGCCCTGCTTTTTTTTTGATACAATCGTCCTGCTGAATCCAGTCAGGATGACGCGTCGTTATTATCCCAGCTTATTCAATTCGTCTTTTACAAAATTGGCCAATTCCTTCACGTAGCTTGCGCTAAAGTCGAATTTAATACCAGCGGTTTCGTAAATCTCGTTCATCGGTTTGGTATAGCCCAAAGCCAATGCATCGAGGTATTGTGCTAAAGCCTTTTCTGGATTTTCCTTGTAGTTTTTCCAAACGGCAATGGCACCTAATTGGGCAATAGCGTATTCGATGTAGTAAAATGGCACTTCGAACAAATGTAATTGCTTTTGCCACAGGTTGCCAAACTGCTGATCGAAACCTGTCCAATCGGCAAAACCGGCACCAAAGCGGGCATAAATTTGTTTAAAGGCAGTTTCTCTATCGGCAGCATTATGACCCGGATTGGTATAGATCCAATGCTGAAACTGATCGATTACCGCAACCCAAGGCAAGGTTTTCAATACATCGGCTAATTGTTCTTTCTTGGCACGAAGTAGGTCTTCTTCATTGTCGAAATAAACGTCCCAATTGTCCATAGAAATCAATTCCATGCTCATCGATGCCAGTTCGGCCACCTCTGCCGGACAATGCTTAAAATCGTTCAGTTCTAAATCGGCTGTTAAAAAGGTATGGATGGCATGGCCACCTTCGTGTACCATCGTTGTCAAATCTCTCAGCGAGTTGGCCGAGTTCATGAAGATAAACGGCGCCCCAGTTTCGGCCAAAGGATAGTTGTAGCCACCTGGAGCCTTGCCCATTCTGCTTTCAACATCAAAAAGCTTGTTGGCTTTCATAATAGCCAATTTTTCGCCCAGTGATGGGTTGATGGCTGCAAAACAGTCGATACTTTTGTCAATGAGCTCCTGGCCATTGTTGAACGGCTTAAGCGCAGGCTTGCCACTGGTGCTTACCTCCATATCCCATGGCTTAAGTTCGTCTAAACCTAGGGCATCGCGTCTTTTATCGGCCTGTTCTCTCAAAACAGGCACCACTTCTTGCTCAATGGCTTCGGCAAAATCGTAGCAGTCTTTTGGCGTATAGTCAAAACGTCCCAAAGCTTGGAACATGTAGTCGCGGTAGTTTTCAAAACCAGCATTCAGCGCTACCTTATGACGCATGGCTACCAGTTCGTCAAAAAGAATGTTCAACTCGTCTTTGGCTACCAGGCGACGTTGCTGGATAGTTTCCCAGGCATTTTGCCTCACCTCGCGGTTAGTGTCTTTCAAGAAATTGGCCGCTTGCTCCAACGTATACTCCTGATCGTTGATCTGTACGCTCATCGCTCCGGTAATGCCTTGATATTTTTGTTGCGTTACCTGCAATTGGGTAAAAAGCTCGATATTTTCTTCTCTAAAAAGCTCAAGCGCCTTTTTTACCGCACGGATGTAAACGAAGTACTTGTCTTTATCTAATTGATCAATAAAAGGGCTGTCGTTAAATTTTTTGTTCAGCTCGTTGGCAATAGGCGAAATCTTAGGCTCGATTTCGGTGGCAAAATATTGGAAATCCTTCACCAGGCCTTCATTGGCCGTATCGCAGCTCATTTTAATGTAGCGCCAGGCAAAATCTTCTTCCAAAGCGGCCTCAAGCTCGCTTTTATCGCGCAGCCACTGCTCCAATTCCTCTTCATTGTTGATTTCCCTTTTTAAAAGTTCATCAAATAGGGGTGCAAGATTGTCCCATTCGATTTTTAAATCTTGGGGAATATATGTTCTAGTTTTTTTGTTTATTGTTAAATCTTTCATTTCAGATTTGATTAGGTAATGTTGTGGTTTCTATTTAAGCCCGAAAATATTTTCATAGCTCACATAGTCTTTTCGGCCAATTGCAAATAGCAGATTGCCGTTTTCGTCTTTGATCACGCCCAGGCTTTCGTTGCTTGCTATCGGAAAATGGATTTCGTATTTCCTGCCGTCGCCAAGTACGATGCCATAGGTTTCTACTCCGTTTTCGGTTTTAACCGAGTTTTGGGTATAGTCGAACTTTTTGCTTTTTCCGGTACTGTCGCTTATCGTGAAACTTTTGGCTTCAAAATTTATTTTAGCTTTTTCTCCTTGTGTATCAGTGGCTTTCCATTCGCCTCTGTAGGTATCAGATCCGCTGCAGGCAATCAGTATGCTTACAAAGAATGCGATCGATAAAAGAACAAGTTTTTTCATGTTTTAGTATGGCTTATTTTAGAAGGCTGCGTTATGATCTGGTTCTCAAAAATGCGTCAAGCAAAAAGCAAAGCGCAAAAATTACCGATGCAAATCCATTGGTAGTGGCAAATGCACGGTCTACCTTGCTGATATCCGTTGGCTTAACCAACAGGTGCTGATAGATGAGCATCGCACAGAAAAACACAACGCCAATGTAATATACCCAGCTCAGCTCAGCATAAAACAAAGGCATAATTACACAGGCAGCCGATAGCACATGCAGTACCACCGATAAACTCAATGCATTTTTGATGCCAATTGCGGCAGGGATGGAGTGTAGTTTTTGTTCGCGGTCGAAATCTTCGTCTTGCAGGGCATAAATAATGTCGAATCCGCTTACCCAAAACAATACAGCAAACGAATAAAACAAGGGTACGATATTAAATTGACCGGTTACTGCAATATAGGCGCCAATAGGGGCGAGGGATAGGCCTAAACCCAAAACCAAGTGGCACAAGGCCGTAAAACGCTTGGTATAGCTATAAAAAAGCACCACAAATAAAGCTACTGGCGATAAATAGAAGCACAATTTATTGATGAAAAACGTAGCTGCGATAAAGAGCACGCAATTGATGATCACAAACAAGAAAGCTTCGTTTGCCGAAACACGTCCGGCAGGGATGTCCCGCATTTGCGTACGTGGATTTTTGGCATCGATGTTTCTGTCGAGGTAACGGTTAAAGGCCATGGCCGCGTTGCGGGCAAATACCATGCATAAGATAACCAATGCCAACAAGTACCAGTGAAATGGATTTTGGGTGGTAGTTACGCCCAAAAAGAAGCCGATCATGGCAAAAGGCATTGCAAAAATAGAGTGGGCAAATAAAACAAGCGAAAAATATTTTTTCATTTTTAGGGTATACTTGTAAAGTCAGGCGATTAATCTAGCCGTTAATTATTGGTTTTTTTAAGGTTAATTTTTAGTAATTTGTTGAATTTCAATTAGTTGATTTTTAATTAAAATCTATTCAAAAATAAGGTTTTATTTTCGAAGAATGCAGAAAATTATCTTCCGAAATGACTGAGGTAATTTTAATATCTTTGCTTTCGTTTCTGCTGCTGATTAAAATGAATTTAATAAGAAAAACCCTAAGCTTTGGCTTGCTTGCTGTGCTATTGTTGACCAGCTGTACAAAAAAAATCGACTTCAGTGTAATTGATGGATCTAAGAAACCTGAAAACGGAGACAAGGAGCCCACTGTAACCTATTACCTTACTTATAAGGTAGATGGCGTTGCAGTTAGTGCCAAAGAAGTTACGGCTGTTCGAGACATCGCTTCAACACCTCGAGCATTGGTCATCACCGCAAATGCAGGGAGCGGAAAGAATCCAAAATTTAAGTTCAGCTCTAAGGAATCGTTTATTGGATTTGTAGCTGGATTGAATATGGGCCTTGACTCTTACAGCTATGATACAAACTATATAGAATTTACTGATGCATCAGGTAAGCTTTTTTCAACAGAAAATGAAGATGAAGGAATGCATCTTTTCTTTTCAAGTGTGTCCTATACCAATGGGGGGACGATCACTGGTATATTCAGTGGCCAAGTCAAAAACGACAAAGGTTCAATTGTACAGCTTACCGAAGGAAAATTTAATGTGAAATTCAGCAATTAATATTTAGCCTTCCTTAGGTTCAAATATTGGCATCACAAAATCCTGGTTCACTTCGTCTATAAAGCCCAGCACCATTTCCCTGCCCTGTTTTTTCTCTGATGAGGTAATAAAAAACGAAGGCAGTTCTTCGAACCATTGCTGCAAAGCCTTGTTGAACTTGGCTACATTTTGATCTGTTTTTGGTGCAGATTGCTTATCGGCCTTGGTATAAACCAATGCAAACGGAATGCCACACTCGCCCAGCCAGCAACAGAATTCAAGATCGATCTGTTGTGGATCCAACCTGCTGTCTATCAGTACAAAAACACATTGCAGGTTTTCTCTTTTGGTCAAGTAGTTCCTGATGAATTTTTCCCATTTTTCCCTGCTGCTTTTCGATACTTTGGCATAGCCGTAACCCGGTAAATCTACAATATACCATTTCTCATTAATCAAAAAGTGGTTGATGAGTTGGGTTTTTCCTGGTCTTTGAGAGGTTTTGGCAAGTCCGGGTTGGCTTACCAGCATATTGATCAATGACGATTTGCCTACGTTAGAACGCCCAATAAAAGCATATTCGGGTCTATCTGGAGCAGGCAGGGCCGAAACCTTGGTATTGCTAACAACAAATGTGGCTGATTTTATAATCATGCTACAAAGGTAAGAATTAAAGATTGGAGTTGATGCGTTTTGTGTTTGGCGTTTGGATTCATCGCCATAAGCTATACCCAATGCGCCCTACGCTATGTTGATGTAAGATTTCAATCTTCAACTTTAAAACCTAGGAACATTACACTATCTTTGGGGCAATGACAAATCAAGAAGTTACTCCTTACGCTGGTACCGCTACCAAAAAAGAACAGGTAGCTACCATGTTCAACAATATTTCGCATACCTACGATTTTCTGAACCATTTTCTTTCGTTGGGCATTGATATCATTTGGAGGCGCAAGGCGATCAGAGAACTATCGAGTATCCAGCCCAGAAAAATTTTGGATGTGGCTACCGGAACAGGCGATTTTGCATTCGAATCCATTAAAATCCTTCATCCCGATAAGATCATTGGGGTTGATATTTCTGAAGGAATGCTAGACGTTGCCCGCAAAAAGATTGCAGAACGCAACCTGGGCCATGTTTTTACGGTGCAGTTGGGCGATTCTGAAGGCCTTCACTTCGAAGACAATACTTTTGATGCGATTACCGTTGCTTTTGGCGTAAGAAACTACGAGAACCTGGAAAAAGGATTGGCAGATATGCTTCGCGTGTTAAAGCCCGAAGGAAAAATCGTCATTTTGGAATTTTCTAAACCAAAAGCTTTTCCTGTTAAGCAGGGCTATAACTTTTACTTTAAATACATTACCCCGTTTTTCGGCCGACTTTTTTCTAAAGACAAGAGAGCATATACCTATTTGCCTGAATCGGTAGCCGCTTTTCCCGATGGCAAATCTTTTACCCAGCTGATGGAAAAAGTAGGCTATAAAAATACCAAACACCGATCTTTAACGTTTGGTATTAGTGCTATTTACACCGGTATTAAATGAGACCGTCGTGAGCAAACATTTAAGCATTGTGCTCATGATAGCTTCATAACAGAAGAAAACAAATAGATATTGATGAAAAAAAAATTAACTCTCTTTATCACGCTAATTCTATCTACGTTCAGTTTGGCAAAAGCCCAAAACTGGGGTGGTGGCATTGATGAAGAGCGTTTCAATTGGGGATTTAGTTTTCAATACATTTCTTCGGAGCTGAAGCTTTGGAAGAACCAAAACTGGCGGGCACCTTATTACGATCCAACGTTGCCAGGTTATGCTACCGATCAGCTAGCTTCCATTTCATCACCAACTTCGGTCGGGTTTGGTATTGGCTTCGTAGTTAATGGCCAAATTACCAGCAATGTTGATGCACGTTTTACCCCAACCTTGGTTTTTAACGACCGATTGATCCAATACACCTATGTACAGCCTGCAGTATATAATGTAGGTACAAGCATGATCGAAAAAAAGGTACAGGCAACCGTAATTGATCTGCCTATTGGATTAAAAATAAAATCAGACCGTTTGAAGAACTTCAGGGGCTATATGATTGGCGGCCTTAAATATTCGATGGATTTGGCATCAGGCAAGAAAACCAACGACGAAGCGGCAGCGCCGATAGACAAACTGATCAAAAACAAGAAGAGCTTCCTTTCTTATGAAGCAGGCATTGGCTTCGATATTTATTTCGAGTACTTCAAAATGTCGCCAGAATTTAAGCTATCTTACTCTTTTAAAGATATTATGAAGCATGAAAGCAATCCTTTCATGGACCCTATACAAAAGGCGAAACTGAGACATTTTACTTTCAGCTTATTTTTTGAATAGCTAGGGGCGTAAAAAAATAATACCTTTGTTGATCATCATCACTTCATACAATGGCTAAAATCGCATTAATTACAGGTGCAAGCTCAGGTATTGGCGAGGCTTGTGCACATACTTTTGCCCAGCAGGGATATCACCTCATCCTGATAGGGCGCCGAGAAAATCTACTGGAAAAAATAGCCCATCACTTGGCAGATAAATATGCCATTGAGGTGAAAAAGATCCAGGCTGATGTGCGCGACAAGGAAAATATCAACTACGTGCTCGAAACCTTGCCAAACCATTGGAAAAATGTAGATGTACTGGTTAACAATGCCGGATTGAGCCAAGGCTTGGATCCGATTGACAAAGGCAACACCGACGATTGGGATACCATGATCGATACCAATGTAAAAGGACTTTTATATGTTTCTAAAGTGGTTTCGGGCTGGATGGTTGAACAAAAGAAAGGCCATATCATCAACATCGGTTCTATTGCGGGAAAGGAAGTGTATGCCAACGGAAATGTGTATTGTGCCACCAAACATGCGGTTGATGCCCTTAATAAAGGCATGCGCATTGACCTGTTGCCTCATGGCATTAAGGTTACTGCCATAAATCCGGGTATGGTAGAAACAGAGTTTTCTGTGGTGCGTTTTAAGGGAGACGAAGCCAGGGCAAAAAAGGTTTATGATGGATTGGAGCCTTTAATGGCGCAGGATATTGCAGAAGCGATTTGGTTTGTAGTAAGCCGTCCGCCACATGTGAACATCAACGATATGCTGATTATGCCTACAGCACAGGCTACCGCAACGATGGTAAACAGGAAATAAGCTGGCTAGTCCGAAGTCTAAGAGTTTGAAGTAGCAGTTAGCAGTGGCAGTTAATTCAACAGTATAACAATTAAGCAATACAACAATTGGGCATTTAAGAATAGGCACAATTGAACAATAAGGAAATAAAATGATAGCAAACACGATAGATCAAGAAATCAAACAAGCCATGTTGGCTAAAGATCAGGCCAAATTAAGAGGGCTGAGGGCAATTAAAGCCGCATTGTTGTTGGCAAAAACAGAAAAGGGACATGCCGAAGAAATCAATGAAGAGGCAGAGATCAAAATCCTTCAAAAGTTGGTGAAACAACGTAAGGAATCTGCTACGATCTACAAAGAACAAGGTCGCGAAGATTTATATGCGGTAGAACAAGAAGAGATTGATGTGATCAGCCAATTTTTGCCAAAGCAGTTAGACCGTGCCGATATCGAAACGATCGTATCCCGTATTATATCAGAATCAGGAGCTACTTCTGTGAAAGAGATGGGCAAAGTAATGGGCTTGGCCAATAAGGAACTGGCTGGCAAAGCAGACGGTAAGCTGATCGGAGAGATTGTAAAAGCGCAGTTGGGCCAATAAAAAAGAGCCCTGTTTTTGCATTATCACCGAAAAAAAATGATATTAATTACGGTAATTTAATTTTACTCTATTAACTTAGTAGCACATACCAAACAGCACAATATACTATATGAATTACGAAGTAATTGAAGAAGATGGGTTTAAATACATTGAGGCGGGTGAAGGTGAACCGTTGGTATTACTTCATGGGCTAATGGGCGAACTGAGCAATTGGGAGCCTACTTTAGATCATTTTAAGGCGAGTTATAGGGTTATCGTGCCTATCTTGCCTATTTACGATCTGCCTTTGCTAACCTTGGGCGTAAAGAGCTTGTCTAAATACCTGCTCCGTTTCCTTAAGTTTAAAAAACTAAATCAAGCCGTGCTTATTGGTAACTCTTTGGGTGGCCATGTGGGATTGGTATTTACCGTTGCACACCAGGAATATGTAAAAGCCTTGGTGCTAACCGGTAGTTCTGGTCTCTATGAAAATGCATTTGGTGGCTCTTTCCCACGAAGAGAGAGTTATGACTATGTACGCGAGAAAGTAGAATTTACATTTTACGATCCAGCTACAGCCACTAAAGAACTGGTTGACGAAGTGTTCAAGTCAATTAACGACCGCTCTAAAGTAATCCGTATCCTGGCTTTGGCTAAATCGGCTATTCGCCACAACATGTCTAAGGAGTTGCCGAAGATTACCATACCTGTTTCATTGATTTGGGGCAAACAAGATAAGATTACCCCTCCAGATGTGGCTGAAGAGTTCCATCAGTTGTTGCCTAATTCTGAACTGAACTGGGTTGATCAATGTGGCCATGCCCCAATGATGGAAAGACCAGCCGTTTTTAACGAATTTTTGAATACATTTTTAAATAGGATTTTATTAAAGTAATGTTTGCTTCAGAGCTCATATCGAACGTAATACCACCGCTAAAGACTTCAGACACCGCGCAGAAGGCTTTGGAGCGTATGAGCGAGTTCAAGCTTTACCATTTGCCTATCGTAAACGAAACCCAGTTTTTGGGTTTGATATCTGAAGACGAACTGATAGAAGTAAGGGATCAGCAGACGCCAATAGGCAGTTTGTCTTTAACCATCTTAAATCCGTTCGTTTTCGAAAATGCGCACATATACGATGTGATCCGCTTGTTTAACCAATTGCAATTGTCGTTGGTGCCGGTACTCGATGCCAATAAAAATTACCTAGGGGTAATTTCGATCAACAATCTCTTGGAATATGCCGCAGAAACCTATGCGGTGAAGGAACCTGGAGGCATTATCGTATTGTCGATCAGCAACAGAAACAATTCTTTGGCACACATGGCGCAGATTGTAGAGGCAGACAACGCACAAATTCTTTCTTCCTACGTAAGTTCTTTCCCAGATTCTACTCGTTTGGAAGTTACCCTCAAGATCAACAAAACCGAGCTTTCGAGTATCATCGCTTCTTTTGAGCGTTATGATTACGAAGTTAAAGCTGTTTTTAACAATACACAGGATGATAACGGTACCGAAGATAGGTTCAATTCTTTTATGAACTATTTAAACGTATAAAACCTGCATGAAAATAGCAATTTACGGTAGAGATTTTAACGATAGTGTTTTGCCTTTTGTGCAAGAGGTATTTGATGCCTTGGTACAGCACCCCGTTGAAATCTCGGTGTTTTTAAAGTTCAACAACTTTATCAAGCACAAAATCAATATCCCACACCATGTCCAAACCTTTAGCACCCATGCAGAGCTGGTTAACCAGGTTGATGTATTGCTGAGTTTAGGTGGCGATGGTACATTGTTGGATACCTTGTCGCTGGTGCGCGATTCTCAAATCCCCGTAATCGGGATCAACTTTGGTCGACTGGGTTTTTTGGCCAGTATCAATAAAAACGAAATCAAAACGGCCATCGAGGCCTTGGTAAACGGCAATTATTCGCTGGATAAAAGGGGAGTGCTCAATCTCGAATCAAAGAACAATTTGTTCGACGAGGAAAATTTTGCACTGAACGATATCACGATCCACCGCAGGGACAACTCTGCCATGATGATTATTCATGCCTATCTGAATGGCGAATTCCTAAACTCATACTGGGCTGATGGATTGATCATTGCAACCCCAACAGGTTCTACGGCCTATTCGCTCAGCTGTGGCGGCCCAATTATCTCGCCCAATGCACAAAACTTTGTCATTACACCAGTAGCCCCACATAACCTCAATGTGAGGCCTATTATTGTGCCTGATGACGTAGAGCTTACCTTTGAAGTAGAAGCAAGAAGCACCAAGTTCCTGCTCACTTGCGACTCGAGGACAGAAACCGTAGACAGGTCGGTAAAAATCACCATCAATAAAGCCAAGTTTAATATTAATCTGATCCGCCTTAACAATGAAAGTTACCTAACAACGTTAAGGAATAAATTACTCTGGGGCATAGATACACGGAACTACTAAAATGAGGTACAAAAAGACATTCCTGCTTCTTGTTGGTCTACTATCTTTTGGCTTTGCCTCTTTTGCCCAGCGCTTTGAGGTGGGTGGGCACGTTGGCGGTTCGTCCTATCTGGGCGATTTAAACCAGTACAACCCTTTAAAAATCAGTGGTATCGAAGCTGGAGCTTTTGTAAAACTCAATTTTAATCCGCATTGGGCCCTCGGCCTCCATTATAACTATGGAAAAGTAAAGGGCAATGATGCCAGCTCCAACAATGCACAATTAAGGGAACGTAACCTGAGCTTTTTTACGCCTTTGAACGAAATTAGCCTAATGGTCGATTTCAATCTCTTCGATATGTTTGCCTACAATGGCAGAAGGCGGTTTTCGCCCTTTTTATTTGCTGGGGTAGGTACCGTATTGTTCGAACCAAAGGCAAAGTATGAAGGCGAAACCTACAAATTAAGGCTCTATGACACAGAAGGACAGAGCCAAAACTATAAAGGCTACACCCTTACCTTTCCATATGGAGCAGGTACAAAATACAAGATCAACGACAGTTGGACCTTTTTCTCGCAGATAGGTTTCAGAACTCCTTTAACGGATTATATCGATGATGTAAGCGGTCTTTATCCAGATCCCAGTGTGTGGACCCGAAACCAGGGGCTAAGCAGCGCACTTTCAGATCGCTCTGGAGAAAAAACAGGGACATATATCGGCGAACCTGGTACCCAAAGAGGCGATTTTAGAAAAAGGGATACATACATGTTTGTAGGTATTGGTATATCTTATACCTTTGTGAGCCAAAAATGTTTTACTTTTTAGGGCGCCGACAAAGCAGAAATGGGATTTAAAGAACAAATTGATATCAACCGCTTGCCTCAACACATCGCTATTATTATGGATGGCAATGGTCGTTGGGCAAAAAATCAGGGTAAGTTTCGTGTTTTCGGTCACGAAAGCGGAGTACTGTCTGTAAAAGATATTGTAGAAGGATGTGTAGAGATTGGAATTAAGCACCTTACCGTTTATGCCTTCTCTACCGAAAACTGGAACCGCCCCATAGAAGAAGTAAATGCCCTAATGGAGCTGCTCATTGCAACCATTAACCAGGAAGTAGAAACGCTTAACAAGAACAACGTAAGGTTAAATGCCATTGGCGATCTGAAGTCTTTGCCGCAAAAATGCATCGACGATTTGGCCAATGCAATGGAAATAACCAGTAAGAATAATAAATGTACGCTCACCCTTGCCCTCAGCTACAGCGCCAAATGGGAAATTGTAGAAGCTGCAAAAAAAATAGCAGCCGAGGTAAAGGAAGGAAAAATAAATATTGATGAAATTAACGAAACCAGTTTTGCTGCTCAGCTGACCACTACCAATATTCCTGATCCCGAACTGATGATACGCACCAGCGGCGAACATCGGATCAGTAATTTCCTGCTTTGGCAGATGGCTTATACCGAATTGTATTTTACCGAAACGCTGTGGCCGGACTTCAGAAGAGAAGATCTTTTTGAGGCCATAGTTGACTACCAAAAACGCGAACGTCGCTTCGGAAAAATTAGTGAACAATTGAACTAATTTTACTTTTAACACTTTTTAACATGTGTTTAAATTAACTTAGCAACGTTTTTTAGATTGTAAATGAAAAGAATATACCAACTTATTTTCTTGCTGTTGATCGGCTTGCCAACAATGGCACAAATTCGTAACCAACCCACGCAAGCAACACCTTCCTTAAAAGTTAACGGTTCAAGTTTAGACTATTTCAACCCCAAAGAATACATCATTGGCGGAACAACTTTGTCTGGTGCCAAATACCTGATCGAAGATGTAATTATCACCTTGTCTAAATTGACCAAGGGCGAACGTATCGTGCTTCCTGGAGAGGCTACTTCAAATGCAATCAAAAACTTATGGGCACAAGGCCTTTTTGATGATGTGCAACTGAACATCACCAAAATTGATTTGGATACCGTTTACTTTGACATCCACGTAGTAGAGCGCCCTCGTTTGAGCGCTTTCGAAATTGTGGGTGTAAGCAAGTCGCAAAAGACAGATTTGAATGAGAAATTGGCCGATAAAGCGGGCAGGACCATCATTAACGACAATCTTTATAACACTACAAGATCAATTATCAACAAGTATATGTATGATAAGGGGTTTTTCTATACGGCTATCGATTTCGTATCGAAACCAGATCCTAACCAGGAGAACAGCGTAATCTTGCAGGTCAACATCAATAAAGGAAAACGTGTAAAGGTTCACGAAATCAATTTTACCGGCAACAAGGAATTCAAATCGGCCAAGCTGAGAAAATTCCTTAAAAAGACCAAGCAACAAGCTTTCTACAAGATTTTCGGCAGTGGCAAGTTCAACAAGGAAAAATACGAAGAAGACAAGCTCAAACTGGTTGCTAAAATGCAGGAGAAAGGTTACAGAGATGCAACCATTTTAAAAGACAGCGTTTACAGGTATAGCGATAAGGCCATTGGCATCAAGATCGATCTTTACGAAGGCCCTAAATATTACTTCGGCAACATCAACTGGATTGGTAATGCCAGGTATACGACCGAATTCTTGGAAAAAGTTTTTGGTATCGAAAAAGGCGAAGTATTTAGTGAAGAAAAACTAGAAAAGAAATTAAGAGGCAGTGCCAACGGCGATGACGTTTCAAGTGTTTACCTAAACGATGGTTACCTTACTTTTAACATCGATCCGGTACAGACCAAAATCCATAACGATACCGTAGACGTAGAGATGCGTATCTATGAAGGTCCACAGTACACCAATAACAAAATCACCGTTGTAGGTAACACCATTACCAACGATAGGGTAGTATTGCGCGAGATCCGTACCAAACCGGGAGATAAATTCTCTAAAGAGCTTTTGGTACGAAGCGTACGTGAGATTGGTGCATTAGGTAACTTCGACGAATCTAAAACCAATCCAATTCCTAAGCCAAACCCGGCAGATGGAACAGTGGATATCGAATATCACGTAGAAGAGAAGCCTTCAGATCAGATTGAACTATCGGGTGGTTTTGGTGGTGGCCGTGTAATCGGTACCCTAGGTTTAACCTTTAACAACTTCTCGCTAAAAAATATTTTCAACGGCGACGCTTATAAACCACTGCCAAAAGGCGATGGTCAAAAACTGAGCCTACGCGGACAGACCAATGGTAAATACTACCAGTCTTACAGTTTCTCTTTCTCTGAACCTTGGTTCGGCGGTAAAAAACCAGTAAGCTTTGGCTTGAGTGCATTTACCTCTTTGCAGTCTAACGGTTTATCGGCAAGCGATGGCGATAGGTTCCAAAAAATTCGTTTAAATGGTGTTTCGGTTAGTTTGGGTAGAAAACTAAACTGGCCTGATAACTGGTTCTCTTTGGTACATACCATTAACTTAAACCAGTACATCTTAAATAACTACCCAGGCTACTTGTTTAGCACAGGTACTTCTTACAACTTGAACTTAACCCAAGAGATTGCCCGAGATTCGAGAAATCACAATATTTTCCCTACTGGCGGTTCATACATCAGGTTTACCATTCAGGCTACGCCACCCTACTCGTTGCTGAACAAGATCAACTACTCTACCGCATCTGATAAGCAACGCTATAAATTTACCGAGTACCACAAATGGAAATTCGAAGCGCAATGGTTCGAAACCGTGGTTGGCAAATTGGTATTTAAAGGTCAGGCCCAGTTCGGTTTCTTAGGCCAATACAACAAAGCAGTTGGTCAATCGGCATTCGAGCGTTTTAAATTGGGTGGTGATGGTATGCAAGGCTTCGACTTTTTACAAGGCTCTGAGCTGATTGCCATGCGCGGTTACTCAAACAACTCGGTTGTTCCGGTAGGTGCAAACGTAAATATTGCGCAAAGCTCAGGTAGTCCGATCTTTAACAAATATGTAATGGAGCTAAGGTATCCGGTGATCTCTAAACAAGAAGCTACTGCATTTGTTACGGCATTTGCCGAGGGTGGTAACACTTGGAATAAGTTTAGCGAATTTAATCCGTTTAATATTAGGCGCTCGGTAGGTGTTGGAGCTAAGATATTTTTACCGATATTTGGTCTATTGGGAATCGATTATGGTTATGGATTTGATAAAATCCCAGGTCTTCCTGATGCCAACAAAGGTCAGTTCCACTTTAGTATTGCCCAACAGCTTGGCGGATTTAACTAAATTAGAAACACACAAACAGATGAGAAAATATATTTTAATCAGCTTTTTGCTCCTCCTAGGTTTGGGAGCATCAGCACAAAGGTTTGCCTACGTAGATACCGAATATATTCTAAAGCATTTGCCCGAATATAAATCGGCACTAAGCCAAGTTGACGGCTTATCTAAGCAATACCAGGCACAGATTGATGAAAGCTTTAGCGAAATCGACAAAATGTACAAGGCCTATCAGGCAGATCAGGTTTTGTTGACAGACGATATGCGTAAGCGTAGAGAAAACGACATCATCGAAAAAGAGAAAAAAGCAAAAGAATTGCAAAGACAAAAGTTTGGTCCAGAGGGAGAGCTTTTCCAAATGCGTAACAAGCTGTTAAAGCCTATCCAAGAAAAAGTAACTACAGTAGTTGGAGAAACGGCAAAGAATAAAACAATAGATTTTGTTTTCGATAAAAGCAGCGAATCGACGATGATGATTTACGCCAGTAGCAATTATGACATCAGTAACGACGTTATCATTAGACTAGGCTATAAACCAGGAACGCTAGTTAAATAAACACATATAGATTTTAAAAACAATTATTAAGTAAAATAGAAAAATGAGAAAGTTAATTAACGTATTTTTTGTTGCGGCGGGATTAGTGCTCACTGCCAATGTTGCAAATGCGCAGCAAAAATTAGGTCACCTGAATTCAGATGACATTTTTGCTAATCTACCTGAAGCAAAAACTGTTTCGGCAACTATCGAAAGTTTGGCTAAAACTAAACAAGCTGAAATCGATAAAATGATTGGCGAATACCAAACTAAACTTAAAGCTGCTCAAGACAAAGAAAAAACTTTAAGTGAGGCTAATAAAGAAGTGGTTGGTAAAGAATTGCAAACAGCTGCCCAAGAGATCCAAGATTTACAAAAAAGAATTGAGGATGCACGTAATAAAGCAACTAAAGATGTAACCGATAAACAAAATGAGCTTTTCCCTCCATTGCAACAAAAAGTAGGCAATGCAATTTCGGCTGTTGCCAAAGAAAAAGGATTGGCTTATGTATTCGATACTTCTGTAAACCAAGGTTTCAATAATCTGGTTTATTCTGAAGGTGGCGAAGATATCACAGCTTCGGTTAAAACCAAATTAGGTATTTCTGCTACGGCTACTCCAGCAGCTAATAAACCAGCAGCAGGCGGTGCAAAACCTAAACAATAATTTAAGATAATTACTATCTTGTGCGGAATTGGAAGATAAATCCAATTCCGCTTTTTTTTTGCCATGAATAATCAACCAGCCATAGGTGTATTCGATTCTGGTTACGGCGGATTGACCGTTTTCAAATCGATAGCCCAAAAATTGCCCCAATACGATTACCTGTATTTGGGAGATAATGCCCGCTCGCCCTATGGCGACCATTCTTTCGAAACGGTTTACCAATATACCTTAGAATGTGTAGAATGGTTGTTTGCCCAAGGTTGTCCATTGGTTATTTTGGCCTGCAATACTGCATCGGCAAAAGCATTGCGAAGCATCCAGCAATTGGATTTGCCAAAAAAATATCCTGATAGGAGGGTGTTGGGCGTGATCAGGCCCACTGCAGAAGTGGTAGGCAATTATACCAAAAGCAAAAACATTGGTGTAATGGGCACTAGGGGAACGGTTAATTCTCAATCTTACCTGATGGAGATCGGCCATTTTTTTCCTGAAGTAAAAGTGCACCAGCAAAGCTGCCCGATGTGGGTACCGCTGATCGAAAACGGAGAGCATTTAGACGCAGGGGCTGATTTTTTTGTAGATAAATACATCAAACAGCTGATGCAACAAGCGCCAGCTATAGATTGCATATTGCTGGCCTGTACACATTACCCCTTATTGATCCCTAAGATGCAACAATACCTGAGTAGCGATGTCGAGTTGCTTTCGCAGGGAGAAATCGTGGCTGACAGCCTGATTGATTACCTGAGCAGGCATCCAGAGATGGAAAGCCGATTAGCGAAAAACGGATCGAGGGCCTATTACACTTCTGGGGATGTAAGATCTTTTAACGAGCATGCTTCTTTGTTTTTGGGAGAAGAAGTGAGCTCGAAGAAGGTTGGTCTTTAGTCAGTAGTTATCAATTGCTAGTTTTTAGTTGCCAGTTATCAGTTTCCAGTGGGCAGTTGCTAGTTATCAGTTGCCAGTTGCTAGTTATCAATTTGCAGCAATTTTACAATTAGCAAATCCTCTAATCAGCTAATAAACCAATGCCAGCAATAAACTAATGAGCTAATAAACGAGTTCCCGAACCATTTTTCCTCTTCCATTTTACCTCTTCCATCATCCGTCTTAGATATTACGATAATCTGTCAATTCATACCATTTCTTTCTAGGTTTTGAATTTTTAAAAGGGTAAATTTGCGGCTCAATCACAATCAATGAGCGATCAGATCAAGCACGAATGTGGGATAGCCTTTATCCGCCTGTTAAAACCTCTCTCATACTACCAAGAAAAATACGGTACTGCACTCTACGGCCTCAACAAATTATACTTGTTGATGGAAAAGCAGCACAATCGCGGTCAGGATGGAGCTGGTATTGCAACTATTAAACTCGACATGAAACCAGGGAGCCGCTACATCAGCCGCTACCGTTCTATGGCGCAAAATGCAGTTGCAGATATCTTTGGGTATGTCCAAAACAAATTTGTCGACATTCAGAACGAAACGCCTGAGTTGATGAAAGACACAGAGTTTCTGAAACAGAACGTAAGCTTTATCGGCGAAGTTTTGTTAGGTCACCTGCGTTACGGTACACATGGCAAAAACAGCATCGAAAACTGTCACCCGTTTTTGCGCCAAAACAACTGGATGACCAGGAACCTGGTGATTGCCGGGAACTTTAACATGACCAACGTTGACGAGTTGCTGGAGCAATTGTACGAGTTGGGCCAGCATCCGAAAGAGAAGGCAGATACGGTAACGGTGTTGGAAAAAATTGGTCATTTCTTAGACGATGAGAACCAAGAGTTGTTCGACGAGTACAAGAAAGAAGGTTTAAGCAATGTAGAGATCACTCAAAAAATCTCGAAGAACTTGAATATGGCTAATATTCTTCGTCGTTCTGCCAAAAACTGGGATGGTGGTTATGCCATTTCGGGTATTGTAGGCAATGGCGATGCTTTTGTATTGCGCGATCCTTCGGGCATTCGTCCAGCATTTTATTATGCGGATGATGAGATTGTGGTGGCCGCTTCAGAAAGGCCAGCTATTCAAACGGCATTCAATGTGCAAATTAAACAGGTAAAGGAAATTGAGCCTGGCCATGCCCTAATTGTAAAGAAAGACGGCACGGTAACCCAAGAAATGTTCCGCGAACCTGCAGAAAAGAGAGCCTGTTCATTTGAACGCATCTATTTCTCGAGAGGCAGCGATGCAGATATTTATAAAGAACGCAAAAAACTAGGTCATTTGCTTATTCCGCAAGTATTGGAATCGGTTAAGAAAGACCTGAAAAATACAGTATTCTCTTTTATACCTAATACAGCTGAGGTTTCTTTCTACGGAATGGTAGAAGGCCTGCACGATTATATCAGGGAAGTACAAAAAGATACCTTGCTGAACCGCAAAGAGCAGTTAAACGATACAGAGCTAGACGAACTATTGTCCATGGCGCCTCGTGTAGAAAAACTCGCCATTAAAGATGTAAAGCTGCGTACGTTTATTACGCAAGATGCAGACAGGGGAGAAATGGTGGCTCACGTTTACGACACCACTTATGGTGTAATCAAAAACCATACTGATACGCTGATTGCAGTAGATGATTCTATTGTTCGAGGCACCACCTTAAAGCAAAGCATTATCAAGATCATTGATAGGTTGCACCCTAAAAAAATTGTGATCGTTTCATCGGCTCCACAAATACGTTATCCGGATTGCTATGGGATCGACATGTCTAAAATGGGACAATTCGTTGCCTTTGATGCAGCCATACAACTGTTAAAGGAGCGTGGCATGGATCATATCATTGAAGAAGTATACCAAAAATGTAAAGCTTCGTTGCTCTTGCCTAAAGAAGAAATCATTAATCATGTTAAAGAAATCTACAGGCCGTTTAAGCAACAGGAGATTTCAGATAAAATTGCAGAAATCATCACGCCAAAAGGCACGGTGGCAGAAGTGGAGGTCATCTATCAAACTTTAGATAACCTGCATGTAGCCTGTCCTAACCACAGCGGCGATTGGTATTTCTCAGGAAACTATCCAACCCCAGGAGGAAACAAGGTCGTTAACAAGGCTTTCGTTAACTGGAAAGAAGGAAATAATCAAAGGGCTTACTAGAAATAGTAGGCCTTTTGGCTTTTAGGGCCACGTTGATCGGGATCTGCAACCTAGATTCCAATTGCGTTGCGGACAAATAGCAAAATCAGAAAGCATTTCCGACTAAATGAGATTTTAGAAAACAGTGCTAATACTTATCGGCAATTGTGGTCCTTCTTTCGGCTTTACTTCATTGCATTTCGTGTTCGCTCCAATAAGGTTTAAGGAACTTCGGTCTCTACAGCTAGGTTAGGTTGCATTGTCTCGGGTTTATAGCCCAGATTGGAGCGGCATCCTTTTTTGCCGCTATAGGCAAAAAAGATACAGCGCAAAGCTGGACTGCCTTTAAACTATGGCAGGAACACTGCGCTTCAAAAGCAATTCGCAAACCCAATACGCGCTACGCAATACTCACTACGTAATACCCAATACGCGCTACGCAATACTCACTACGTAATACCTAATACGCACTACGCTCTACGCAAGACCCTATACTAATAAAACTTGATATAAGTCTTCGTAACCAGCCAAATGGCAAAAAGGATAATAATGACGCCGGCAATCTTGTTGAGCTTAATCAAGGAACTCTCTTTGATCCTATAGCGCAGCTTGCTCGAATAATAGCTTTTCAATCCATCAATGGTAAGCTGGGTAGCCATGGCGATAAAGAAGCACAACAGCTTCTCGTTAAACCTGTTGTTGAGCTTGATGGAGATGATATTGGTTACGATAATCCAGAACATGAGTGTTGATGGTGTTAAAATACACATCAAAAAGCCTTTGAGGAGGTAGCCCCGTTTGCTTACCTTAACCAGTTTATTTTCTTCGTAATTGATAGAAACCTTGGCAAAAAGATAGTAGATGCCCACGGCAAATAGAAAAATGCCCCCAATTATGCCAACATATTTGTCAAAGCTGGCTTGGTATTCTAAAAACTGGCTACCAAAAAGCACCAGTCCTATTAAGATTACATCACTAAAAATTACACCTACCGCTAATGAAAACCCTGCTTTAAATCCACGTTCGATACTGGTCTTTATCATCGCAAAAAAAACGGGACCAGTTAAGAATGAGGAAATTAGCCCGGCACCCATGCCCAATAAAATCGCTTCAAACATTAGCCTATCATATATTTTACGCTAATATGCGATTTTTATAGTTAAATTCTTATCATTTTTACCTTAGTTTTTCGCCAATTGGCAGCACTATTTACTTAATTCAGACAGCTGTTTTTGGTGTGTAAAAATTACACTTTAGTAAGCAATAAATTTTATTTATGTTTAACAAACTAAATTTAAATTGAATTAATCCTAACCAAACTCATGGAACAACAATCGCAAAAAAACTACGGAACAGCACTGTACACAATCATCACTGTGTTCTTTTTCTGGGGTTTCGTAGCTGCATCGAATGGTATTTTCATCCCATTCTGTAAAACGCACTTTAACCTTACACAATTCGAATCCCAATTAGTCGATTTTACCTTTTATGGTGGCTATTTTATCGGCTCGCTGATTTTGTATTTTTTATCTCAGGCAAGTAAGGTCGATATCCTAAATAAAATCGGTTATAAAAAGGGTATTATAGCAGGTTTGGTTATTTCGGCCGGGGGTGCTTTATTAATGATCCCTGCAGTGCATTCTGGTTCATTTGGGTTTATTTTATTGGTGTTCTTTGTAATTGCGATTGGTTTTTCGCTGCAACAAACCGCTGCACAGCCTTTTGTGGTGGCTTTAGGTGCGCCAGAAAGCGGTACGCACCGTTTGAACCTGGCGGGTGGTATCAATAACTTTGGCGGTTTGATGGGCCCTGTAATTGTAAGTGTGCTTCTTTTTGGTACTGCTGCGGGCGCTGATGCTTCAAAAGTTGAAATTACTTCTATTAATAACCTATATTATATCCTGGCTGGCTTGTTCTTAGCCGTAGCTGTTTTCTTTGCTATCTCTAAATTGCCAGATGTGACCAGCAACGAAAAGATCGAATCCAGCTCTAAATCAAATGGTCCATTGGTGATTATGATCATCGGGTTCTTAATGATTTTGGCCGCGCCTTCGTTAACCAAATGGACTGGCATATCGGAAGAGATTTTTGTATATTCTTCTTTGGCCATCATTTTAGTTGCACTGATCTATGCCTATTCTGCTAAAAAAGAGGTTCCGGCTAAATGGGGCGCAATGCAATACCCGCAATTGATTTTAGGTATGCTGGCTATCTTTGTATATGTAGGTACAGAGGTAACTATTCAGAGTAATTTAGGTGCATTATTGAAATTGCCTTCTTTTGGCGGCTTTGAAGAATCTGCCATCAAGCAATATATCTCTCTATACTGGGGCAGCATGATGATTGGTAGATGGACGGGTGCTGTAAGTGCTTTTAATTTAACAAAAACTGCCCGCAACATTCTGACTATTGTTGTTCCTTTTGTTGCATTTGCCATTGTATTATTGGTTAATCACGCAACCGGAACCGATGTAAGCAATTTATATGTTTATGCAATTAGTATTGCCGTAATGGTAGTTGCATTTTATATTGGTCAGGAAAAGCCGGCAAAAACATTGGCTATTTTTGGCGCATTAGGCGTGATTGCCATGCTAGTTGGTCTATTTACTACTGGCGAGGTAGCGATATTTGCATTTGTGAGCGGTGGTTTATGCTGCTCAATTATGTGGCCGTCTATTTTTGCATTATCGATTACAGGTTTGGGCAAATATACTAGCCAAGGTTCTTCATTCTTGATCATGATGATTTTGGGTGGCGCAATTATTCCTCCAATCCAGGGTAAGTTAGCCGATAGTCAAGGTATCCACATGTCTTATATTGTGCCTGTTTTAGGTTTTGCTTACCTGATTTTCTTCGCATGGAGAGTAAGCGGTATTTTAAAAAGCCAAGGTATTGACGTTGAAAAGATAGAAGCCGAAGGCGGACACTAGTCGATAATCATCTTATAAAAAAGCTCCTCCATATTTATGGGGGAGCTTTTTCTGTTTAAAGTGCTTTAGCAAGCAAAATTTTACCTTAAATATGGCCCATTGGGTTGGCAGAGCAATTTATTAATTGCATATTAGGCGCCACAAACTAATCTACCTACCAATGACAAACAAAAACCAACAAGACAGCAATGTCAAGGCCATTGCTATTATCGGCGCCCTCTTCTTTATTTTTGGCTTCGTAACCTGGGCAAACAGTACCTTAATTCCCTTTCTTAAACTAGCTTGTGGCCTAAAAACCGATCTGGAGGCTTTCTTCGTAACCTTTGCTTCTTACATCGCCTATTTCTTTTTGGCGCTGCCCTCATCTTGGCTATTGAAAAAGATGGGCTTTAAAAACGGAATTGTAGTTGGCCTGCTCGTATTGGGCATCGGCTCACTTGTTTTTATTCCAGCAGCAAGCAGCAGAAGCTTTGGTCTATTTTTAACCGGCATTTTCATTCAGGGTGCAGCGTTGTCTTTGTTGCAAACGGCTTCAAACCCTTACATCAGCATTATTGGTCCAATAGAAAGCGCGGCCAAGCGGATCAGCATCATGGGGCTCTGTAATAAATTTGCTGGTATCATCGTGCCGATCATTATGGGGTCTATCTTCTTAAAAAATGCCTCTGGTATCGAAGCCAAAATCAGCAATGCAGCAACTACTCTTGCAGAAAAAGAAGCGCTCCTTGGCGAAGTACTCAATAGGGTATACACACCTTACATTGTTTTGGCTGTTGTATTCTCTTTATTTGCCTTGTTTATTAAGTTTTCAAGTCTGCCCGAAATTGATGTAGACAAAGAAGAAGTAGTAGAAGACAAGCTTAATCACGTAGCCAAAACCAGTATCTTTCAGTTTCCGCACTTGTTTCTGGGCGCCTTCTGTATCTTTGTGTATGTAGCCGCCGAAGTAATGGCAGGAGATATTATCGGAACCTATGGCAAGCAATTGGGCATCAGTGCCGATGTAAGCAAATACCTCACCACACTTACGCTCAGTGGCATGTTGGTGGGCTATGTAATCGGGATCATTGCCATTCCCAAATACATTAGTCAACAAGCGGCTTTAAAGATCTGTGCATTTTTAGGACTGTTGTTTACAGCCGCTGCTTATTTATCAAGTGGCTATACCTCTGTTATATTTGTAGCCCTATTGGGATTGGCAAACTCGCTGATGTGGCCAGCTATATTTCCGTTGGGCATTAAGGGCTTGGGCAAGTTTACCAAAACCGGATCGGCCATTATGATTATGGGCATTGCCGGTGGGGCAATCTGGCCTTTGTTGTATGGCTATTTAAAAGATGTGGCAGGTATGCATTTTCAACTTGCGTTTTTCGTAAGCATGATGCCTTGTTATTTCTACATCTTGTATTTTTCGGCGTACGGACATAAGGTAGGCCAAAGCAAGTAATTTTAATATTGTATTTAAATCATGGATAAACCGTCTTTTAATCAAATCTTTATGAATTTAGCTTCAGACCTGGCTGCCCGCTCACATTGTGTACGGGCCCATGTTGGGGCTGTGCTTACCAAAGATACCCGGATTATCTCTATAGGCTATAACGGGCCACCATCGGGTACCCATAACTGCGACGAAGAGTGGCCGGAAACCGGTTGCGCGCGCGATAGCAAGGGTTCTTGCTCATTGGCTTTGCATGCTGAGGAGAATGCCATTCTCTATGCCATCAAAAACGGCTCTAAATTGGAAGGAGCTACCCTGTATACCACTTTGTCTCCTTGTATTGCCTGTGCCCGTCTTATCCTTTCTTCGGGTATAAAAAGAGTGTATTTTAAAGATTCTTATGCAGCCTATAAAGGCCTGCCTAGCGATGAGGGCGTAGATTTTCTAAATCGCTTTGGTGTAAAAACCGAAGTGCTGCAACACGATTTTCCATTAAGTTAATTTTATTAGCTTAGAATTTCTTATTTTTCGAGAATAATTATCCCCAGATAGTAAATCTTGATTAAGCTCATCAAATATTACATGGCATTTTTTGTGCTATGCGCCTTGGCGTGCGAAGACAAAAAAAATGTTGATTCCACTAAAAATTCTATTGATTCGATCATTAGCCTTTCTTCGTGGACCTATGCAAATGATAAAGACAAGGAAAAGAGCATTCAAAAACTGGAGCATATCCTCAGAAACAATCCAAAATTAGATGCCAGTGCACGCTTTAAGATCTATGGCAACCTGTGCTCTTACTATTACCTGCATAAAAAAAACATGGCCAAAGCCCTCAATTATGCCGACAGCATGATTTTGGTGATCGAGAAATCAGATAACTACGAAAATTACATCAGGGAACTGGCATTGGGGTACTATTCTAAGGGAGATGTATTGTTTGCCATGGGGCGATATGACGATTCGTATAAAAACTATTATCGTGCAAAGCAGATCCTGGCCCTCAAAAAAGATGATTGTACAAGTAGCGACTACAGTTACCGAATGGGAATGGTTTTATACCGACAGGCCAAATATGCCGATGCAGCCTATTTCTTTAACCAAGGCTTTGAAGAATCGGAAAGTTGCGTACAAGACTTTTTTCAGATCTACAGGAAGCAGGAACTCCTTAATAACATCGCACTTTGCTATGCCAAGCGAAACCAAACAGATAGTGCGCTCCTTGCCTATAACAGGGCATTGGCCTACATCAATAAAAACGATACGTTAACCGAAAAGAAGAAGCTTTTTAGTGTGGCAAGGGGAGTAGTTTACGGAAATATTGGGGGCGAATATTTTAAAAAAGGCGATTACAAAAAAGCCGAAAAACTGCTCAAAAAGAGCATTGACATTAATGGGAGGCCTGGCTACGAAAATGCAGATGCCGCGTTGACCAAGATCAAACTGATTAAGCTCTACCTCAAAACCAACAGGAGACAAGAAGTCAAAAAGTTGTTGTACGAACTTCAAGTTAGCATTGGCCGTATCAATGCAGAGGAAGTAACCCGGGAATACCACCACCTCAATGCGCAATACCTAGATAAGATAGGGGAGAAAGCCCAAGCCTATGCGCAATTGTCGAGGTATGTAGCCATGACAGATTCGGTGCAGGACGAGTTGGATAAGCTAAGGGCAACAGACATTAGCGAACGCTTTAGGAATCTGGATAGCCAAAGCGAAATCAGCTACCTGAAACGAGAGAAGCAATTGCAGGGCATTTATTTGTATGTAACGGTGGTATTTTCTGTAATGGCCATCGTGATCATTATCCTGATCATTTCTTATTGGAAAAAATCGAGAAACAGCGTAAGCGAACTTACCAGTTTAAACAACGAAGTGCTGCTCCAAAAGCAGAAACTGGAAGAAGCCCTCATAGAACTCAAAACAAGCAATGCCACCAAAGACAATATCTTGCGTGCCGTAGCGCACGACCTGCGCAATCCTATTGCCGGTATCTCTACCCTTATCGAGCTGATTATGCTTGATAACAAAGACGAGATGGATAAGGAAAAGCATTTGCTGATTAAAGAAACCTGCGTAAATGCCCTCAAACTGATCAATGAATTGATAGAAGCTGCCGAAATCCAAAGTAAAAAACAGATCATAGATAAAAGAGAGCAAAGCAATTTAGTGGAACTCATTACCAATGCAATAGAGCTGTTGCAATTTAAGGCCAGCGAAAAGCAACAGGTTATCCATTTTCAGTGCGAGTTCAAAAACATTCCATTAAAGATCGATCAAGAAAAGATCATCAGAGTGATCAATAACCTCATCAGCAATGCCATCAAGTTCAGCGATGAAAAAACACGGATAGCGGTTGAGGTTCAATTGTCTGAAACAGAAGTGCTGGTTGAAGTAAAAGACCAGGGGCTGGGCATTCCGGAAAGTCTTAAGGATGAAGTTTTTCAATTGTTTACCAGTGCGAAGCGTCCAGGCACCAAAGGCGAAAAGTCATATGGTTTGGGATTGTCGATAGCCAGGCAGATTATCCAGGCCCATGAAGGCAAAATATGGTTCGAATCCAATATCGATGGCGGTACCACCTTCTATTTTTCGCTTCCTAATAGCTAAGGCTATAAATTAAATTAGTGTTCGATTTTTAGCTGTGAAAATCAACTAAAAAGCCTATCTTTGCCCATGCTAGAAAAAATCATCATACTCGATTTTGGTTCTCAGTTTACCCAGCTTATTGCACGTCGTGTTCGCGAACTAAATGTTTACTGTGAAATCCATCCCTTCAACCATCTTCCAGAGCTAGACTCTACTGTAAAAGGAATTATCCTTTCAGGCAGTCCTTATTCGGTTCGCCAAGAAGATGCGCCTTATGTAGACCTCAATTTATTCAAGGCCTATCCATTATTGGCAGTTTGCTACGGAGCGCAATTTATTGCACAGCAAAGCGGAGGCGATGTTCAAGCATCATCTACCAGAGAGTATGGCAGGGCCAACTTGAGCTTTGTAAATCAGGAGAACAAGTTGTTCAAAGGTGTAAACATCGATTCACAGGTATGGATGAGCCACGGCGATACCATTACCAGAGTGCCCGATAATTTCGAAATTATTGCCAGCACAGCCGAAGTAAAGGTAGCAGGCTACCATGTAAAAGATACCCAAACCTATGCCATCCAGTTCCACCCGGAAGTAACACATAGCACAGACGGGAAAATCCTATTGGAAAATTTCTTGGTAGATATTTGTGGTTGCGCCCAAGACTGGACTCCAGATGCATTTGTGGAAACAACCATCGAAACGCTGAAAAAACAATTGGGCAATGACAAAGTAGTATTGGGCTTGTCTGGCGGTGTAGATTCTAGCGTGGCTGCCATTTTATTGCATAAGGCAATTGGTGCCAACCTCCACTGTATTTTTGTAGACAACGGCTTGTTGCGCAAAGGCGAATTCGAAAGCGTTTTGGAGCAATACCAGCATATGGGCCTTAACATTAAAGGCATTGATGCCAAAGATCGTTTCTTGAGCCAATTGGCTGGTGTGAAAGATCCTGAGCAAAAACGCAAGATCATTGGCCGTGTATTTATCGAGGTTTTTGATGATGCTGCGCATGAAGTGAAAGATGTGACCTGGCTGGCACAAGGTACCATTTACCCAGATGTAATCGAATCTGTTTCGGTAAAAGGACCATCGGCAACCATTAAATCGCACCATAACGTAGGTGGCTTGCCAGATTTTATGAAGCTTAAAGTGGTAGAGCCACTCAATACCTTGTTTAAAGACGAAGTAAGAAGAGTAGGCAAAACCTTAGGCATAGAAGGCTTTATTTTGGGTCGTCACCCTTTCCCCGGTCCAGGTTTGGCCATTAGGATTTTGGGCGATGTAACCGCAGAAAAAGTGGCTATTTTGCAAGAAGCCGATGCCATTTACATCAATAATTTAAAAGAAGCCGGATTATACGACAATGTATGGCAGGCTGGCGCTATTTTCTTGCCTGTACAATCGGTAGGGGTAATGGGCGACGAGCGTACCTACGAAAACGTAATCTGCCTTCGTGCAGTAGAATCTGTTGATGGCATGACGGCCGACTGGTGCCATTTGCCTTATAATGTATTGGCTAAAATTTCGAACGAAATCATCAATAAGGTAAAAGGAATTAATCGCGTTGTTTATGATATCAGTTCGAAACCACCAGCAACTATTGAGTGGGAATAGGTTAAATTAACAGTTTTCAGTTAGCAGTTCTCGGTTTTTCCTGTCGGAATAGATAGGAAATTTTATCCTAATCAAACTTATGACCAAATACTTAAGACTGATTTGTGCGTTGTTTCTCCTGGCTGTAGTTGGTTGTTCGCCCAAGGTAAACAATACAGTTAAAAAGCCAACTACTGATCCAAAGGTGCCTAAAACGGAAAAGCCTGTAAAGAAATTTACACAGGGTGATATTGCCTTGCTCATTCCTTTCAAGCTGAATGAGGTAAATTTGAAAACGGCTACCAAAGCGCAATTGGATAGGTCTAATATGGCCATTGATTTTTATCAAGGGGTAAAGTTGGGGATTGACTCGGCTACTGCTTTGGGTCTCAATTTTAAGCTGAACGTATACGATACGCGAGATGACAATAGCCAATTGGCCAACCTGGTAAAAAAGGGAAGCTTAAAAGGCAGCAACCTGATTATCGGACCGGTTTTTCCGGAAGGCGTAAAGTATTTGTCTACTTACTCCATGACCAACGATTTGACCATGGTATCGCCTTTGGCCGCTTCTAAGCCCAGCGAATTTAATAACCCAAAACTGATTTCTATTGTGAACAATATTGATCAGCATGCTGGTAAAATAGCCGATTACATTGCCGATCATTACCAGGCCAATGCTAGCATCGTGGTATTGATCAATCCCAAGAAAACTGCTGACGAACAATTTGCGGCACCATTAAGGGCACGTTTTAAGGAAAAGTACCCTAACTATATTGTACAGGAATTTACATCGGCCTATGCCTTCGAAACAAGGATGATCAAAGGCAAAAAATATGCTGTGGTGATCTGTTCTTCAGAATTGGCTTTTGTAGCGCCTAGCGTCGACAAATTGGCTAAGCTTAAAAACTTGAGGACTGGCGGCTATGACCTTAACCTTTTTGGCCATCCGAATTGGGCCAAGCAGAATTACAATATAGAGCAGCTGCAAAACCTCAATACCATTATCAGTTCTTCCTACTACATCGATTATAAAAGTGCGGCTACAGTGAATTTCATTAAAAAGTACCGTGCCGAATTTAATTTTGAACCTAGCGAATACTCTTTTAAAGGTTTCGATATCGGGTTTTACTTTGCAAAGCTCTTGGCCAAACATGGCGAAGACTACCTGGATTACCTGGTTAAAGAAAAATACAAGGGGCTGCATAATAGTTTCGAGTTTGAATATAACCCACAGTATGGTTATGTGAATAAAGATTTGATGTTAGTACAGTTCAAAAACCTTAACTTAATTGTGGTAGATTAATCCGCATAAATGAGAGTAGAACATCAGATCAGAGCCTTTGAACAATTATTAGACAGTTATGATGGCGTATTGCCATTGCACCGTTATTTGTTTGCCTATTTTAAGCAGAATAAACAAATGGGCTCTTCAGATAGGCGATGGGCAACTCGCTACATCTACAGCTATTTCAGGTTGGGAAAAGCCTTGGGCAAATTGAAGACCATTGAAAGATTGGCAATTGCCGATTTTCTTTGCAACGATACGCCAAGCCTCATCAGTACCAGCCAATTGCCTGAACTCGAAAATTCATTTTCGCTTCCGGTGGCAGACAAGATTTCAATTATTCAAAAGGCTTATCCTGCATTTAAACTTTCGGATGTTTTTGTTTTTGCGCAAGAGCTGTCTAAAAATATTGACCAACACGCTTTTGATGCCTCGTTTTTTGTGCAGCCCGATTTGTTTATCCGAGTTAAGGAAACACATATCCAAGCTGTTATTAATCAATTAAAAGCTCAGGATGTAATAGCAAGAGTTGTAAGCCCAACAACCTTAGCTTTGCCTAATGGCACTAAATTGGAACAGCTAATCAGCGATCAGCGTCTCTATCAGGTACAAGACCTTTCATCGCAGCAAACAGGGGATTATTTTGAACCCCAAGCTGGCGATTATTGGTGGGACTGCTGTGCGGCATCTGGCGGAAAATCATTATTGCTGCATAGCCTAGAACCGCAGATTGAGCTTTTGGTAAGTGATGTGCGGGCAACCAGCCTGGGCAATTTGCAGGAACGTTTTCAATTGGCCGGAATTAAGAAATACCACCAAAAAGTGATCGATCTGCTCCAGAACAACGATCAGGTATTGCACCATTACGAATTCGATGGCATTTTGGTTGATGCGCCATGTTCGGGCTCAGGCACTTGGGACCGTACGCCAGAAATGCTCTGCTTTTTTGAAAACTATAAAGTAGAAAATTACAATAAACTACAAAAGACAATTGCCGGAAGCGTGGTAAAATATCTTAAAAAAGGCAAACCGCTTATCTACATGACCTGTTCTGTGTTCAAGGCTGAAAATGAAGATATGGTTGAATACCTGACCAAAAACTTCGACCTCAAACTTGAAAAAATGGAATTGATTAAAGGTTATGAACACAAAGCCGACAGCATGTTTGTTGCCAGATTGATCAAGACATAAAATTTAAGCTTTAGTTGATCCCCTTTTTATTTGCGGTTTTATCAAGATGTTATTTATTATTCTATAATTTGGATTACTCAACCAAAATATAGTTAATTAAAGGATGCTTATAAAGATGATATGAAGATGCAAAATCACCTAGCCAAAAATATAATGCTCTTAGTGCTATTATGTGCCAACATGGTAGTTAATGCTCAATCTTCAGTAGATTTAAGGTCCTATAAAAAAACGGATCTACTGTTAGCATTGATCAAAAAAAAATAACGATTAATTGGCCAGCGGGTAAAGCCGGAAACGGAAAAATGATCCTTGATCTTGATAGAGCTAAACCTTTATTTAAGAGTATTCAGCTCCAAAAAGCGAAAGTTTTCAAAGAAATCGCTTCAAACCTAGATCCCGTATTTGTGTTAAGAGTGGGAAAAAGAACATTGAGCCCTTCGAGCGGAGGTTGGGATGTTTTTTTTGACAGAGTGCCAACTAGGCCATATACCACAAGCCTTATTGGCTTTGACAAATTAAAAACCAAAGTATTTACGTCAGGCTCGCAAACCATTGTTCAGATTTCTGAAATGAACGCTACCCCATTTAGCGGTTACTTAGAAATTACGATGTACAATGGTAGCCCATTATTTAATGTTGCGGCCGTGATGACTACTAAAAATGATTCAACAGCCATCCTATATGATGCTGGACTTGTTAATCAGCAGCAGCTATGGGAAAACATTGGATGGGCAGATGTGCATGATAAAATGCAAATAGAAAAAGCTTCAATAAATGACAACAGTGAAAATTTAGAGGTTAAATATCGGACGGTAATAGGCGAAAGCAAAGTAGGAAGCCTTGCAGTTTTTCCGGCACCACATCAATATTTTTATCCCTTGGATGAAGCCTTTAACCTTAAGTTTACTTGGCGAGGAAAAAATTACTTATCTCTTATTCCAGGTTATGGGATAGGAATACGCCAAGATCCAATGGGAGACAAACGTTATGTGCCATGGTTTAATGCACCTCCGCAAACCAAACAGCGTTTAAACTTTTTCTGCTTGCTAAGTACCAATAAAGCAGATTTGACATTGATGGAGGTGAAAAAGTATACGCATGGAGACGCTTATGTGCCAATTCCAGGCTATAAAACAATGGCAACTCATTTTCATAATGAATTTATATCAGATGTAGTATTAAAAGGCAAACCTATTCCAGAACGTCCGGAGTTTGTTGAGGTGTTAAAAAAAGCAGGACTTGATATTGTAAAGCTTGCAGAATTTCATGGGCCTGGGCATCCAAAAGGACCAGATACTATCCGTCTTAAAGAGTTAAAAGCTTTATTTGATCAATCTAAAAGACTTTCTGATTCTACATTTCTTTTGCTTCCTGGAGAAGAAGCCAATAATTTTTACGGTGGCCATTGGCTGGCTTTCTTTCCGAAACCAATTTACTGGGTAATGTCTAGAGACAAAGAAACCCCATTCGTAACCACTGATCTACAATATGGTAAAGTTTACCATGTTGGTAGTAAGGAAGAAATGCTCAAATTACTTGAAGATGAAAAAGGCTTGGCTTGGACTGCTCATGCCAGAACAAAGGCTTCCACAGGTTATCCTGATAAATATAAAGACGAAGATTTTTTTAAATCAAAAACCTTTTTAGGTGCGGCTTGGAAGCCCATACCAGCAGATCTTTCCTTGCCTACACTCAGCAAGCGCGTGCTTAACCTAATGGATGATATGGCAAACTGGGGCCTAAGAAAACATGTAATTTCTGAAGCCGATATTTTTACTATTACCCACCAGAATGAAATGTATGCGCATTTGAATGTAAATTACCTGCAAATGGATAAGCTGCCAGTTTATGATAAAGGTTGGAAGCCTGTGCTGGATGCAATTAGCAATGGGAAATTTTTCGTTTCGACAGGAGAAGTTTTAATTCCTTCTTTTAATATAAATGGAAAAGGTGCCGGAGAGACACTGAAACTTAAAAAAAGGAAAAAACAACAGTTAGAATGACACTTGATTGGACCTTTCCGCTAAATTTTGTTGAGATCGTATCTGGTGATGGTCATAAAGTTTATCGTCATCGAATTAACTTAAACCAGACACAGTCTTTCGGTAAGCAGTCTTTTAGCTGGCCCGTAAATCTCGCAAACAGAAAATGGGTTAGGGTAGAAGTATGGGATATTGCTGCCAATGGGGCATTTACACAGATGATTTGGCTTAATTAAATTACCAGTGTAACTCATTTAAGGATGTGTTTGTAGCTCGGCTAATTAAGCAATAGTGTTAGTGGCTATGCTTTCGGCCAAAGAGCTTATCTTTCAAATGCCTGATGGCTTCGAAGATAACGGCAAGAACGCCGATAATCACTGTAAATTGCTCAAAATTGTTCATTTCAGTGGTACTTGATTTACTCTTTGACTAATATAATCAAAAAAGGTTACATTTTTACCTTTGATTTTATCATCAACTGAAAGTTTATCAAAAAGATTGCTTCATGCCTCGCAATGACGGGTCTTCGATTTCGGACGCCTGACTAAAGACTTCCAACTAAGTCTACAATCCTGTATTTGTCCTAAACAACTTAATCGCAATAGCCAAAAGAATAATCCCGAAAGCCTTTCTTAATATGTTCAGGCCTGTTTTGCCGAATAGCTTTTCTAGGCGATTGGTGTTCTTCAGCACAAAATAAACGAAGAGCATGTTCAGGATAATGCCCACAATGATGTTTTGGGTAGCGTATTCGGTTTTGAGCGACAGAAGGGTGGTCATGGTTCCGGCACCGGCAATTAACGGAAAGGCCAGCGGTACGATAGAAACCGTATCTGGAGATTCTTCTTTAAACAAGGTAAGGCCCAAGACCATTTCCATGGCCAGGGCAAAGATTACAAAAGAGCCCGCAATAGCAAATGATTCTACATCTACCCCAATTACGTTAAGCAAGGTTTTGCCAGCGAATAAAAAGATAATCATTAAAGCTGTGGCCACGATTGCTGCCTTTTCAGATTGGATGTGGCCAGCTTTCTTTCGCAACTCGATAATGATCGGAATGGAACCCAAAATATCGATAATGGCAAAAAGAACCATCGTGGTAGAAAGGATTTGGCTGAAGTCGAATTGCATGGCGGTAATGATTTTGTAACAAAGTTAAGGCTTTATGTGAGAATATAAGGTAAACTTTATAACAACAAAAAAGCCTTCCGATTTAAAATCGGAAGGCTTTTTATAGCTCATTCTAAATAATTATCCTTTAGGACCTATTTTAGGCTGAACATTATTTACAGTAGTTAATCTATAAATATAAATGAGTACATGCAATACCGCAAAGGCTAACGAGAAGTAGTACAAGCCTACATCTGCAGTAGCTGTAGCATCAACTGCCATTGCCTCTAACGACAAGTGGTGGTGCAAGATGGCTACAATGATGAGCATAATGGCTAATGCCAAACCTACGTAAGAAACGGTTCTGCTGCTCTTCATCATGGTTGCTTTCACATTATCAGATAGCAAACTGTTTTTGATACCGTAGAACAAGTACACATTGATACCGATAATCATCCATACCAATAAACGTACCCAAGTATCAAGTGGCAAGAATACCATCATGCCCAAACATACGGCTACACCTAAGATAGGAACCAAAGGAACCAAAGGCACTTTGAATGCTCTTGGCAAGTCTGGCATGCGTTTTCTTAAGATCATGATACCGATACACACCAAGATAAAGGCGAAAAGTGTTCCGATACTGGTCATTTCGCCTACTACACGAGCAGGAACGAAAGCCGCGAACAAACTCACAAATACCATGAACAACAAGTTGCTTTTTGCAGGAGTGCTGAATTTAGGGTGTACGCTAGAGAATACTTTTGGCAATAAACCATCTTTACTCATCGAGAAGAATACCCTCGATTGGCCCATCAACATCACCAGGATTACTGAAGCATAACCACCCAAGATAGCTAGGATAATCGCTTTGTTTAACCAAGGATAAGCAGGAGCAACAACACCAGCTGCATTTTTAACGCCCATGTTATCGATCGCTACGGCAACCGGAGCAATACCGTCTTGACCTTTAAACAACTCATAATTGGCTACACCTGTCATTACGTGTGCAAACAAGATATAAAGGATAGTACAGATGAACAAGGATACCAAGATACCGATAGGCATATCTTTCTTAGGGTTTTTCGCTTCTTGAGCTGCAGTGGAAACCGCATCAAAACCAATATAGGCGAAGAATACGATACCAGCTGCCCTAATGATACCTGAGATACCATATTCGCCAAATTTGCCAGTATTGTTAGGGATATAAGGAGTGAAGTTTTCTGTGTTGATGTATTTCCATCCCAAGAAGATGAAAATCATTACGATAACTACTTTAACGGCAACAATTATACCATTGATCACGGCTGATTCTTTAGTTCCTTTGATCAAGATTAAAGACATCAATACCACAATAAATACCGCAGGCAAGTTGATTACGCCAGATACGATTGAACCATCCGCCAAAGTTGCGGTATCAAATGGCGACATTACCATCTGCGCGGGCAGGTGTATGTCGAAATACTGCAGGAATTTGACTAGGTAACGGCTCCAGCTGATCGATACGGTAGCTGCACCAACGGCGTATTCCAATACCAAATCCCAGCCAATGATCCAAGCGATAAACTCGCCCATGGTAGCATAAGAATAGGTGTAGGCACTACCTGCAACCGGAATCATTGATGCAAATTCTGCATAACACAAACCGGCAAAGGCACAACCAATGGCTGCAATAATAAATGAAATGGTAATCGCCGGACCTGCATTGTTTGCAGCTGCAGAACCAGTGATTGAGAACAGACCAGCACCGATAATGGCACCAATACCCAAAGCAACCAGGTTTACTGGTCCCAGGGTCCGCTTCAGCGTGCCTTCTCCACTTTCTTCTGCTTCTTTTGTAAGTAAGTCGATTGACTTTCTAAAATTCATAGTTTAAGTTTAGTTAAAGTGTTTCAATAAGTTTTTCAGTTTATTACAAGGTTCAAACCTAAATAAAAATAATGTAAAAATAAAGGGGATTTTTCTTCAAAACCCCCTTTAATGGTAATATTAATGATGTGTAGTGGTATCTACACTATTTTTTATCGTGTCTAGCTTTTCGTTGCCTAGCGAATCTACGCTCTTTCTCACTTCGATCTGCTTAATCACTTCTGTATGCGGTGCATCGTTTGTACTGCTTACCGCAATGTAAGGTGCAATTACCAAGGAAACGATAGACATCAGCTTGATCAAAATGTTCATTGACGGACCTGAAGTATCTTTGAATGGATCACCCACGGTATCACCAGTTACAGAAGCCTTGTGCGGTTCTGATTTTTTATAGTGCATTTCGCCATTGATCTCTACACCTTTTTCGAAAGATTTTTTGGCATTGTCCCATGCGCCACCTGCGTTAGATTGGAAAATACCCATTAAAACGCCAGATACGGTAACACCGGCCAACAAACCACCCAATACCTCTGGGCCAAATATGAAACCTACAATTACCGGAGTAATCAAGGCAATACCACCTGGCAATAACATCTCGCGGATAGAAGCCTTGGTAGAAATAGCCACACACTTTTCGTATTCTGGTTTGGCTTTATATTCCATAATGCCAGGAATTTCGCGAAACTGGCGACGAACTTCTTGTACCATGTCCATGGCTGCTTTACCAACCGCTTGGATACATAAGGCGGAGAAGATAAAAGGAATCATACCGCCCACAAACAGACCTGCCAATACTGGAGCCTTGTAAATATCGATAGCAGTGATGCCTGCAATACCCACAAAGGCAGCAAATAGAGCCAATGAAGTTAGCGCGGCAGAAGCAATGGCAAAACCTTTTCCAGTAGCAGCAGTTGTATTGCCTACCGCATCCAAGTTATCTGTACGCTCGCGTACTTCTGGAGGTAATTGGCTCATTTCGGCAATACCACCGGCGTTGTCGGCAATAGGGCCGAAAGCATCAATAGCCAACTGCATCGCTGTTGTAGCCATCATACCTGCGGCAGCAATCGCTACACCATATAAGCCAGCAAAATGATAAGAAGCCATGATACCGCCAGCCAAAACCAAAATTGGAATTACAGTTGATTTCATACCTACTGATAAACCACCAATAATATTAGTCGCATGACCAGTTGAAGACTGTTGAATGATTGAATTTACTGGTCCTTTGCCCATCGCGGTATAATATTCGGTTACAACACTCATAATTGTGCCTACCACTAAACCAACCAAAATGGAGTAAAATACGTTGATGCTCGAAAATTCATAACCACGTAAAGACATGGTAGCAGGCAACATCCATTTTACGATAAAGAATGAGGCTATCGCCGTAATCACAATCGAAGACCAGTTGCCCAGGTTTAATGCGTTCTGAACATTAGATTTTTCGTCTTTAATGGTAACGAACCAAGTTCCGATGATCGAGAAGATAATACCCAATCCGCAAATTACCATTGGCAATAAGATTGGAGACATCCCACCGAAAGAATCTGTTCTGGCATCAATTTCTTGTCCCAAAACCATGGTAGCCAAAATAGTAGCCACATAAGAACCGAACAAGTCGGCGCCCATACCGGCTACGTCACCTACGTTATCACCTACGTTGTCGGCAATGGTGGCAGGGTTACGCACGTCATCCTCAGGAATACCTGCTTCAACTTTACCTACCAAATCGGCACCCACATCGGCAGCCTTAGTATAAATACCGCCACCTACGCGTGCAAACAAGGCGATCGATTCGGCACCTAAAGAGAAACCTGTCAACACCTCGATGGCTGTTTTCATGTTTACAACACTTACGCCATCAGATCCAATTACGTTAAAGTGCGAAAGGAAAATAATAAACAATCCACCTAAGCCCAGTATAGCCAAACCAGCTACGCCCAAACCCATTACGGTACCGCCTGTAAAACTCACTTTTAACGCTTGTTTCAAACTGGTTCTAGCGGCTTGTGTTGTACGAACGTTTGCTTTTGTTGCAGCCTTCATACCGATATAGCCTGCAGTTGCAGAAAAAACAGCACCTACCAAAAAGGAAATCGAAATGATCCAGCTTGAATGGATGGGTTTTCCATTAATTTCATGTACAGTACCCGAATAGGCCAATAAAGCAGCGGCAAAAACGGCAAAAATGCTCAATACCTTCCATTCAGCTTTTAAAAATGCCATGGCACCATCGGCAATATAGCCTGCAAGTTCTTTCATGTTGGCATCGCCAGCATCTTGTTTGTTCACCCAGGCGCTTTTAATGGCCATCACCAAGATGCCTATTACGCCAAGGAGTGGAATAGCATAGATTAAATTGTTTTGTAAAAAATCCATAGTTTAATTTATATTTTGGTTGTTTAGTTGTGAACCTTTAGCTTCCATCTGACATAAAAAATAAAATGTAGCCAGATGAAATAAAAATAATACAAGGGATGCAAAAATAATCGTGTTTAGCTAATAACCAAATTTTTATGAAAATGATTGTCAACATTTTCCGATTACTACTTATCAGCCGAGTTGGCCATTGCCCGCGCCCATTTGTTTTATGTCTTTTTTATATATATTAGCCCAATATAAGCTAAACTTAAACCAAAACAAACTAAAACTGAACATGGAAATCCAAAAAGAAGAAGGCGCCTTTAAGCGCGAACTCGGGCTATTCGACGGCACAATGCTTGTAGTGGGCTCGATGATAGGCTCAGGTATATTTATTGTAAGCTCTGAAATGACCAGATATGTTGGTTCTACAGGCTGGCTGATTTTAATCTGGGTGCTTACAGCTTTGGTAACCATGATCGCCGCGGTAAGCTATGGCGAATTAAGCGCCATGTTTCCAAAAGCAGGCGGACAGTACGTTTACCTCAAAGAAGCCTACAATAAACTGATCGCCTTTTTATATGGCTGGAGCTTCTTTGCAGTGATCCAAACCGGAACCATTGCAGCAGTGGGAGTAGCCTTTTCCAAATTTGCGGCCTACCTTATTCCGTCTTTTAGCGATCAAAATATTTTGTACGAAATTGGTTCGTTTAAGTTAAACGCTGCACAACTGGTTTCGATAGTAACCATTGTCTTGTTAACTTTTATCAATAGCAGGGGCGTTAAGAATGGGAAGATGCTGCAGACCTTCTTAACCATTATCAAGATCCTTTCTCTGTTCGGACTGATCATATTTGGATTAAGCTTGGCTGCCAAGGCTGAAGTATGGAATGCCAACTGGACCAATGCCTGGGATTCTAAAAAATTCGTCATGGAAACCGGTTCTTGGGTTAATATTGGTGGCAGTGCGCTGTTTGCCGGTATTGTATCGGCCATGGTGGGTTCTTTGTTTAGCAGCGATGCCTGGAACGGAGTAACCTTTATTGCCGGAGAGATCAAAAATCCACAACGCAACGTGGGCTTGAGCTTGTTCTTGGGTACTTTAATTGTAAGCGTAATTTATATTTTGGCCAATATCATGTATGTGGCTGTTGTGCCTCTCGATGAAATTGCGCATGCACCATCAGACCGCGTAGCCATTGTGGCCGCCCAATATATTTTCGGTGATATCGGAACAAAGATTATCGCCATTATGATCATGATTTCTACTTTCGCTTGTAACAACGGTTTGATCATGGCTGGAGCCAGGGTATATTACACCATGGCCAAAGACGGTCTGTTCTTTAAAAAAGCAAGCAACCTTAACCGTTTCGATGTGCCTGAGTGGGCACTTTGGGCACAATGTATTTGGACCTCGGCTTTGTGTTTGACCGGAAAATACGGTGATTTATTAGATTTTGTGATCATCATTGTACTGATATTTTATATCCTGACCATTTTGGGGATCTTCATTTTAAGAAAAAAAATGCCAAATGCAGAACGTCCCTATAAGGCTTTTGGCTATCCGGTACTGCCTTTCTTGTATGTAATCATCGCTTCGGCCATTTCTATAGGATTATTGATCACCAAAACCAGCACTTGTGGCTGGGGTGTACTCATCATGCTGGTGGGTATTCCGGTATATTATTTCACCAAGCCTAAAGAGTAGTATAGCATTGGAAGTTTGGAGTAGAAAATGAGTTTCTGCTCTGAACTTCTTCTTTCAAAACAGCAAAGACTCAACGTCTTTTTTGAAAAGCAGGGACAATTCAGCTCTTTAACGTTAGCACCTGCTATCCTTCCAAGTCCTCGCCTCGTGCCTTGGCTCCGGGCTTTCCATCCTATCAGGTTTAGGAGAGAACGGATCTGCTACTATGTTCTTTGCGCTAGCCCAAGTCAAATAGCCCGGATTGGTACGGCATCCTTTTTTGTCGTTCGTGGCAAAAAAGATATAGCGGAAAGCCGGACTGCCTTTGATCTGTTGCAAGAAAATTGCGCTTCAATATGCTCAAGCCCACATTCACTACTCCATACGCATTACGTACTACGCAATACGCAATACGCTCTACTCCATACGCAATACGCAATACCCAATACTCAATCCGCACTACGCCACACTCAAAACTATTCCGTACCTTTGCAGTCCAATGGGAACAGCATTAGATTTAGGATTCAAAAGCTATAACAATTACGGTACTCACCTCAAGGAAAAGTACGAGGGACAACGTGTATTCAAAGTAATCGTTGATGGGGGTTTTACCTGTCCCAACCGCGACGGCAGCAAAGGCTTTGGCGGCTGTACCTATTGCAATGTTGATTCCTTTACTCCAGAGCTTTCCAGAAAACTGCCCACCATTAGAGAGCAGGTAGAGCAGGGGATAGAAAGAGCAAAGAATTTTTATCGCGCAGATAAAGTAATCATCTATTTTCAGCCCAATACCAATACCTATGCGCCAACGCATTACCTTAAAATGATGTACGACGAGGCACTGTCGGTAAATACCACAGACGTAGTTGGCTTTGCCGTAGGCACCAGACCAGATTGTATTGATGCCGAGAAAATCAAGCTGCTCGAAAGCTATACCGATAGATATGATGTAGATTTAGAAATGGGCATGGAATCCATTTACGATGAAACATTAAACCAGATCAACAGGGGCTGCAGCCACCAAGAGTTCGTTGATGCGATCAGCCTGGTTCAAAACAGCAAGCTCAACCTTTGCGTGCATACCATTTTTGGCTTCCCTTGGGAAACCCGCGAAATGATGAAAGGCTATATCGATGAGATCAACCGTTTCCCGCAGATCAAGTTCATCAAATTTCACCACCTGCATATTGTAGAAGGCTCTATCATGGGCGTAAAGTACAAACGCGATCCTTTTAAGCTTTTTTCTTTAGAAGAATACACCGATTTGTTGTGCGAATTCATACCTTTATTAAGACCTGATGTAGTGATACAGCGTCTTTTTGGTATTTCGGACTGGGACTTGTTGATTGCACCAAACTGGGGCCTGAACAAATCTGCCATTCAAACCTACATGGATAAGGAAATCGAGCGTAGGGGAGTGGTGCAAGGTTCGAAATTCAGCGCATAAGCTACAACTAAAAACATCTTAACCTATTTAAAATGAAGATAAAATTTTTTATCGCGCTACTGCTATGCGTTAAACTGGCCAGTGCGCAACAAGTTCCCTACGCTATTATTCCCAAGCCTTTAAAAATGAGCAGTGTTCCCGGAAGTTTCCTGTGGAGCAGTTCGACAAAGATTACATCAGCAAATGCGGAATTTGCGCCTGCGCTTAACGAATTAAAGGCCATTTCCAACACTGTAAAAATAAAAGGTGCACAGGCCAATTCAATTGTCATTAGCAAGGATGCTTCGATTACAGCAACAGAAGGCTATAAATTGTCAATTAGTCCTAATCGAATAGAAATAAAGGTAGCTGGTTTGCCAGGAGCTTTTTGGGCCATTTCCAGCTTGAAACAATTGCTTGGCGAACAGGCATTGCGTACCAGCGATAAAATTTTGAAGGTGCCTTGCGCTGTGGTAGAAGATCAGCCCCGCTTTGTCTGGCGTGGAATGCACCTCGATGTTTCACGACACTTCTTCGATTTAGCCTACCTACGCAAAATGATCGATCGAATGGCCTATTATAAATTCAATAAATTTCATTTACACCTTACCGACGACCAGGGCTGGCGTATTGAAATCAAAAAATACCCTGAGCTAACCGCTAAGGGAGCTTGGAGAACCTTAAATAACCAGGACTCCTCTTGTTTGGAACTGGCCAAATCAAACCCAGATTTTGCATTGCCCGAAAAACATTTCAAAATCATTGAAGGCAAAAGAATGTATGGCGGTTTCTATACGCAGGAAGAAATGCGGGCACTCATTGCCTACGCTTCAAATAAGGGGATAGAAATCATTCCAGAAATTGATATGCCCGGACACATGATGGCGGCTACCCAGCTTATGCCTTGGCTTACCTCGCAAGGCAAAAGTGGTTTTGGCAAAAACTTTACCGAACCCCTTTGTCCGTGTAAAGAAACCACTTTCGAATTTGCAGAAAATGTATTCTCAGAAATAGCGGCCTTGTTTCCGAGCCAATATATCCATTTGGGTGCCGATGAGGTAGAAAAAGAAAGCTGGAAGCATTTGCCGGCATGCGAAGAACTGATGAAAAGAGAAGGACTAAAAAGCGTGGATGAGCTACAGAGCTATTTTGTGCGCAGAATGGAGAAGTTTTTCAATAGCAAAGGCAAAAAACTGATTGGCTGGGATGAGATTCTAGACGGAGGAGTATCTCCAACCGCTACAGTGATGTATTGGCGTTCTTGGGTTAAAGATGCACCCAAAATTGCGGCAGCCAAAGGAAACCGATTGATCATGACGCCTTCGGGCTTTTGCTATTTCGATTACAAGCAAGACGATGAAACCGTAAAAGCCTTGTATGGATTTGATCCTTTGGCCTATGGGCTCAATTCCAAAGAGCAGGAAAACGTAATCGGCGTTCAGGCCAATGTCTGGACAGAGTATATTCCTACGGAGAAAAGACTGGAATACATGATTTTTCCGAGGATGCTGGCTTTGGCAGAAGTAGGCTGGGGCACGGCTAACGGCGATTGGACAAATTTTGATGGTCGCTTGAAGGCCCATACCCGCCTAATGGATGCGATGAACATCAATTACAGGATGCCTGATATTTCTGGTTTTATCGAAAAGAGCGTATTTGTTGATAGTGCCTACCTGTTTGTGAAAAAGCCTTTTGCCGATATGGCAGTTCATTATACTACAGATGGTACAGCGCCAAGCAAATTTTCGAAGATATTGCCGGCAAAGCTTTGGGTGAAGAATTCTACCCAATTTAAAATCGCTGGTTTTAGCAAAAGCGGAAATCGTGGAGATGTGTATACGGTTGATTATGAAAAGCAAAGCTATTTAAAGCCAGAAAAACTGAACAACCTCCAAAAAGGACTGCGTTTTTATTATTACCCACTGTTTTACAAGACCACAAAAGATATCAACGAAAAAGACCTGGCGGCAGAAAAGGTGACCAAATCCGTTGAGATCCCTGTTGATCAAACTGCGCCTAGTTTTGCTACGCGCCACGTTGGCTATTTTTATGCACCAGAAACAGGTATTTATTCCTTTGCGCTACGCTCTGATGATGGCAGTGTATTAAAAATCGCGAATAAAATATTGGTAGATAACGATGGCATGCATTCTTCCGTTGAAAAGTCTGCTCAAATTGCTTTAGAAAAAGGCTATCACCCCTTGGAGCTCCTGTTTATTGAAGGTGGTGGAGGCTATACGCTAAAGCTACAGTGTAAAACGCCAAGCGGCAAATTGGAAGAGATCAATCCAGCGCTATTGTTTCATTGATATAATTAGTAGATGAAGAAAGCGCTCACTTTTAATTTTCTGTTGATCTTTTCTATGGTTATTGCGGGCTTGTATGGCGTATTGCATGATCAGCTAACTTATACGATTTCTCCAGAATATTATACCAATTTTAAATTCATTCAATTTGAATTGCTCGAAGAAGGCCAAAAGGTAGATGCGGAAACTGTAAGGATGCAGGTGGCTGTGGTAGGTTTTCTGGCAACTTGGTGGATGGGTATTCCCATTGGCGTAATCCTCGGCTTAGTTGGATTTATTCACAGCAAATGGAATCAAATGTTGAAAATAACTGTTCGGGCATTTGGAATTACGATGCTTGTCGCTTTTATTATTGGACTTTTAGGTCTTGCCTATGGATATTTTTATTTGTCGAACCTTCCCGTCGAAATCTTCAAGGCGAAGGGATGGTTTATTCCTGAACAATTAGCGAACCACAAAAATTTCATTATGGTGGGGAGCATGCATAACTTTAGCTATATAGGCGGGGTGGTTGGATTGCTTTGCGGTGTTGGCTATAGCTTAAGGATAGGGTTTAGGGCAAGACGTAATCGTTTGCTTGAATAATGTAAATGGTGGTAATAGGTTGTAATCCGTGGCTCACTAGTTTTGTTAGCCGGATTGCAAATCCGGAGTTAGCTCAGTCGGGAAAGTATTTCCCGACTAGCAAATGCGCTGGTCGAGACAGATCCGTTAAATGCTTAGGGCATCTCGCCAAAGAGTTCGATTGTTTTCTCTCTTCTAAAATCAAAAATCTCTTGTAGTTTCTTCTTTACAAAGAGGCCATGCGCCATTTGTCCAAAAACTCCCATCGGAAGGCCATAAGTTAAAATATCTGTCATTTCAACCCCATTAGAAATGGCTTTAAAGTGGTGCTGGTGGTGCCAGAACCTGAAAGGCCCGAAACGCTGTTCGTCTATAAAATACTTTTCAGGTACAACTTGGGTAATTTCTGTCATCCAATTCAGTTTGATGCCCAGCATCGGCGATACCTTATAAGTAATAATCATTCCCGGATACATTTTCTCGTTAGGATCTAGTTCAGAAGTTACGATAAAAGCCATGTCGCTTGGGGTAATCTGCGCCAAATTGAGTGGCGATGAAAAGAAATCCCAGGCAGTGGCAAGTGGAATTGGGAACTGTTGTTTGAAAATTAATTGATAAGGTTTCATGATAAAGCAAAGATACTATTAAATTTTTGATGCTTGTTTTGGTGATTTTTATGAAAAACTTAAAAATATTGGTGATTTTAAGTTTAAAATTGATTGATTTTTAAAATTTAATCGTAAAAAATGATTTTTATATAAATTATTTGATGTTTTTTATGTTTTAAATTGTGTTTTGTAGTAATTTATTTAGTTAATTTTGATTATTTGCTTTCTTTTTAGCTAAAAAAGTGAAAATTTATTACTAATTTTAGATAATTATTAAAAAAATCAAACACTAAACTTGAAAATTCATGGCAAAAGTTCTATTTAAACAGTGGGCTCCATTTGCAATTTTAATCTTAATTGCAGTTTTATCTCTTTTTGTTCCCTTGCTTCCCAATTTTGATGAAGGAAAATATAGTGCGGCAGATATTGCATTTATATTGGTAGCTGCGGCGCTTGTATTTTTAATGACGCCAGGCTTGGCCTTTTTCTATGGTGGTATGGTACATCGCAAAAATGTGCTATCAACCATGATCAAAAGCGTTGTTGCTGCTGGGGTAATTACCGTACTTTGGGTGGTAGTAGGTTTCAGTCTTGCTTTCGGCGATAGCATTGGTGGCTTTATAGGGAATCCCAAAACATTCTTGTTTTTTCAAGGCGTAAACTCTGGGCCTGCATGGGGAACTATTCCGCTTTCTTTATTTGCGGTTTTCCAACTCATGTTTGCTATTATCACTCCTGGATTAGTAGTAGGTGCAGTTGCAGAGCGTATCCGTTTTACTTCATATATTTTGTTCATCGTATTGTTTGCACTTTTTGTGTATTCGCCATTGGCGCACATGACTTGGTCGCCAAGTGGTTTCTTGTTAAAAATGGGCGTGCTCGATTTTGCTGGAGGTACCGTAGTGCATATTTCTGCGGGTATGGCAGCTTTGGCAGGAGCCTTGGTCTTAAAAAGAAGAAAATCGCACTTGGAGCACAAAGAGGTTCCGCCAGCAAATATCCCTTATGTATTAATAGGTACAGGTTTGTTATGGTTCGGCTGGTTCGGTTTTAACGCGGGTTCTGCCTTAAGTGCAAATGCCTTGGCAGTTTCGGCCTTTTTAACCACCAACACGGCTGCAGGTGCGGCAGGTTTATCTTGGATGTTCTTCGATGTGGCCAGGGGCAAAAAGCCTTCGGTTTTAGGTTTCTGTATCGGTGCCGTAGTAGGTTTGGTTGCCATTACCCCGGGTGCAGGCTTTGTAAGCATTCCATCAAGTATTTTTATCGGTGTAGTTGCTGCGGTTGTCTCAAACCTTGTGGTTTCATGGAAACAGAAAACCAGCTTGGATGATACTTTAGATGTATTTCCTTGTCATGGTGTGGGTGGTATCGTAGGGATGTTGCTAACAGGCGTTTTCGCTACCAAAACTGTAAACAGTGCTGGTGCCGATGGCTTGTTGTATGGCAATGTAGATTTCTTCTTCATACAGTTAAAAGGCGCGTTGATCGTGATTGTATTCAGCTTTGTAGTGTCATTTGTCATCTTCAAACTGATTAACCTTATTCAGCCGATCCGTGTAACCGAGGCAGAAGAAGAAGAAGGCTTGGATGCTTCTCAGCATGATGAGAAATATACGCAAGGCACGTTGATCGTGGCAGGAAAAGAAGTTCCAAACATTTAGGCAAACCAAATAATTTCGGGCTATCTACAAAATTGAACCACATTATTTGTGGATAGCTCGGGTATTGCCTTTTAATTTTTCAGCTAATGGACTAATAAATAAACCTCACAAACTAGAAATTATGAAAATTAAAACTCTACTCTCTACTTTCACTGCCTTAGGATTTACCGCTGCTGCTTATGCCCAGGAAACAACGGGCTCGCCCCTACAGATCTCTGGATCGGTAGATACCTATTACAAGTATGACCTGAATAAAGCAAGCAACATCAATACCTATTTTGCCAACGAGCAGAATTCCATTTCTCTGGGAATGATAGATCTTGCCTTAAAAAAATCCACCGGAAAAGCCTCTTTTGTTGGAGAGCTTTCTTTCGGTCCACGCGGACAATCACAGTCCATCCCGAATGCAGCTGGTGCCTACGATGAAAATACCAACAGCTTCAACATTCAGAATTTATATGTGAGTTATGCTTTTACCGACAAATTTACCATGACGGCTGGCTATATGGGCACTTTTGTAGGTTATGAGGTAATTTCTCCTTCTGCGAACTTTAACTATTCAACTTCTTACCTGTTCGGTTCCGGTCCGTTTCAAAATGCCGGTATCAAGGCCAGCTATACTTTTTCAGACAAGATCAGTTTAATGGCTGGCTTGTTTAACGATTGGAATGTTTACCAGGATTTTAATGGTGTATCTCATATTGGTGCTCAGTTAACAGTAACCCCAATCGAAGGCTGGACCGCTTATTTGAACGTGCTTTCTGGCCATTCGGCTGGTGCTCCGGGTACAGGTACGATCCTCGATTTGACCACAGCCTATCAGATTACAGATAAGTTTAAGTTGGGCTTAAATGCAGCCGATTATACCATCTCTGGCGACAATGGCGGTTATTCTGGCGTGGCTTTATATCCGCAATATGCTTTTACAAAAGCAGTGGCATTGGGCATCAGGGGCGAGTATTTTAACTATAAAGGCGTCGCAGGTGCGCCAGATGCAGCCGTGGCTTCGTTTACCTTGTCTGGCAATATCAAATCTGGCGGACTTACCTTTATTCCTGAGGTACGCTTAGATAGCGATAAAGATTTTTCACAAGGCTTTTTAAAGAGGAATGGCTTAACGGCATCTAAAACTGCTTCGCAATTCTCTTTGGCCGCTGTATATACTTTTTAATCAACTCCTAAACCAAACGCCGGGCAATATGTCCGGCGTTTTTTGCAACCCTTACCAGAAAAAGTAAATGATAAACAGATGAAGATTATACAATTGATGGCCCTTTTTTTCTTTGTTGCAAGTGCAGCATTGGCGCAAAGCGATAATTTGTCGGTTGACGAAAACGGCAAGCTCATTTATTATGAAGTGGTGGAATTAAAGGGGGCAGCTAAGGATTCGCTCAAAGCCAAGCTCAATTCCTATCTGAAAAAACAAAAGGATTTAAAGGTGAAAACTACACAGGCAGACAGTACGGTTTTAGCTGGCGGAAAATTGGTAATCAATAAAACGTTGTTGGTCATGTCTCATCCCTCGGGAGAAATCTTGTATAATTTTAATGCAGAGGTAAAAGAAGGAAAGTATCGTTTTTGGCTTACCGATTTTGGATTTATTCCTTATCAAAGAGACCGATATGGAAATTTTGTAGCCACTACGAATAAAAGTACGCCTTTAGAAAGCGATCCTGGAAAATTAAATGCGGGGCAATGGAAGGAATACCAATCGCAAACCGCTAAATATGCCCAAAATTTTGCAACAAAGCTGAAACAGCACATGGCCAGTGAAAAGCCGGTAACAGTTCCTGCACCAGAAAAAAAAGTGGTGGGTAAATCTTGGTAAAAGAAGTGGAAAGTTTAAAGTTATAGGGAGTTTAAAGTAAAAGGTTAAAAGCCAAAACTATGAACCTCTAAGCCATAACTTTCAACTCTGAACTCCCAACTATTAATGTACCATCTTATCGGCGCAGGTAGAGCTGGCAAAAGCTTCGGGTTTAGCCTTAAAAATAAAGCCCATGCTTAAGATATAGCCCATCGCCTCGTTCAATGCCTTGTTAGATTTAAACATCGGATTGGTATTGATGTCTGCATGTACTTCCAAATCTACATCGTAAACGTCTAGCAAATCGCAAACGGAATAAGCAGTTTCGATAGACTTCTGTACTTCGACCAACATTCTTTCCTTGATGCCCATTTTTTGGGTGGTTTTCTCTTGGCTAATGTACATGAAACCGCCATGGTGCTCCCTAAGCAATACAATTACAGTGGCAAAATCGGTAATAGCACCCTTAACTTGAGAATCTGTGCCGATGCACACCTTTAATTTGAAGCCGTTTCCGGTTTCTCTGATAATCGCTTGTTCAACTTCTTCTAAGATAGACGAATGGATCACTTCGCCACTAAATTTTTTCCAGCTCATACGTTAATGGTGTTAAGGTTAACAACCCGTAATCAGGTTTCCTAAATTTAAGCCCTTAATGTGAAATTGCAGTTAACGGGATGTTGTTTATTTGCTAACATTTAATTGGTTATCAACAAGATAAGGTTTTTAGGGAAGATGTAAGATGAGAAATGTAAAAAGAGTGGAGGGAGTGAAGGCAGACGCTAGAAAGGCAAGAGACCAAAGGAGCTAAAAATAGAATATAAGATGGATAAAATGGAAGATTTATGGCTAAAGCTAAATATCTTCCGACTTTCGGACTATGGACTCCGGACTATGGACTCCGGACCTCTGACTCCAGACTTCTAGCTCTGAACTAAGAACTCTTTCCCCTCTTCCATTATCCATCTTACCTTTTACATCTAAATAACTACCTTTGGCCCATGATTTCACAGTCGATACTCGATAGCCTTAAAATTACGGCGCTTAACCAAATTCAGCAAGAAGCCATTACAGCCAGTAAAAAAGGCAAGGATGTGGTTATTCTGGCACCTACAGGATCGGGTAAGACTCTCGCTTTTTTATTGCCGGTTTTAAATAGGCTCAAAAAAGAAGCTAAAGGCATCCAATGCTTGATTTTGGTGCCTTCAAGAGAATTGGCTTTGCAAATCGAATTGGTTTTTAAGCAAATGGCCACCGGCTTTAAAATTACTTGTTGCTATGGTGGGCATGAAGTAAAGACCGAGCTCAACAGCTTGAAAGAGGCACCTGCTATTTTGATCGGCACACCCGGTCGCATTGCCTTTCATCTAGATGCACAAAATTTTGATGAATCAACCATAACGACTTTAGTGCTTGATGAATTTGATAAGGCACTAGAATTTGGCTTTCAGGCCGATATGGGCTATATCGTTGGGGCTTTGCGTTCGTTGGAACAACGTATTTTGACCTCGGCTACGGATATGGAAGAAATCCCCGCTTTTACAGGATTGAAGGAGCCAATTACCCTCAATTTTTTAAAAGATGATGCCATTGCACCAGCCCTTACCTTAAAGAAGATCAACAGCAAGGCAGAGGACAAGTTAGATACGCTCTTCGAATTGATTTGTAGCATTGGAAACGAGGCCATGCTGATTTTTTGCAATCATCGCGAAACGGTAGACCGAATTAGCGATTTACTGATCGAAAAAGACCTCATCCACGATGTTTTTCACGGAGGCATGGAACAGGATGAAAGAGAGCGTTCCTTGCTCAAGTTTAGAAACGGGAGCAACCTGATTTTAATTACAACAGATTTGGCTGCTCGCGGGTTGGATATTCCGGCAGTAGAACACATTATACATTACCAATTGCCCCATACCGAAGATGCATTTGTGCACCGCAATGGGCGTACTGCCAGGATGAATGCAAAAGGAACAGCCTATCTGATTGTGTCGCCTGAAGAGAAATATCCCTTTTTAACAGAAGGAATAGAAACGTTAAATTTAAAAGGACCTTATGCCTTGCCGCAAGATAGTGCCTGGCAAACTTTGTATATTAGCGCCGGCAAAAAGGATAAAGTAAACAAAGTAGATATTGTAGGCTTGTTGCTCAAAAAGGCCGGCCTGCAAAAAGAAGATGTAGGACTGATCGAAGTGAAAGATCAGGCGGCTTATGTTGCCATTAAAAGAACCTTAACAAGCCAAGTGCTGAAAAAATTGGCTAATGAGAAAATCAAAAACAAAAAAGTTAAGATAGAAGCGGCCTTTTAAGCAGTAATTTTTAGGCCAACTTTACTGATCACCAAACAACAAAAGAATATGAGTAATAACGATATCATGAAAAAGCTAAGGGTAGCCTTATCCTTAAATAGCGACCAGATTATAGAAATTTGCAAGTTGGTTGGTTTTGTGGTTACCAAGAGCGAATTGGGAGATATCTTTAGAAAAGACGACCATCCCAATTTTAAAAAGTGTGGCGATCAGATTTTAAGGAACTTCCTAAACGGTTTGGTCATTTACAAACGTGGTCCACGAGAAGCAACTACTAGTGATAATTCATAGTTCATTGGTGTCATTAGTTCATTAGGTTGATTGGCTTATGCTGTATCAACTGAAAACTATTAATCGTCATTCCGCACCAGATGAGCTGTTAGAAAGCAATTTGTTTAATAGATTCTTCGCTTCGCTTTGTTCTTTATAGCGGTAATTGTTTATTTGGTGAGTTCAATTTAACTATCAACCAGCATTAACGGTTAACCAACTTTTCGATCTTATCTAATAAAACATCCATTTTGAATGGCTTTGGCATGAAACCGTCTGGAGCACATTCCATGTCCTCTACCTCTTGCGCATCGTATAGTCCTGACATCATTAAAATAGGAATGCTACTGGTATCTTCGTGCGATTTGAGCTGTCCGCAGATTACCCTGCCATCGATTTTGCCCAAAACAATATCTAGCAAAATAAGGTCGGGCTCGAATTCGGCAATGCGCTCGAAAACAATTTCCGCATCATTTAAGGGCTCTACATCATACCCACCAATTTCTAAGATCACTGTAATTGTGTCTAACACATCGTCATCATCATCAACAACTAGGATTTTTTTCATAGGTCAAATATAAAATATTGTACAGCTTTGTTAAATGTTATAACAACAAAAATCTGCGCAAGTTTCTTAAAGTTTGATATAGATGTGCAGAAGGGGCAAATTTTGGCTATTAAACTAGTGTAATGCAATCCTAGATAGGAAATTAATTATAACTTAAAAATATATTTCAATTATTTTTGAAAGTTTGAAAATTAATTCTACATTTGGTTATGGAATTCGAAGCCGCTAAAAATAAATTTCTGCAAACATGGGGCGCATTGGGCTCGCAATGGGGCATTAATAAAACGATGGCGCAGATCCATGCCTTGCTAATGGTTTCTAACGAAGCTATTTCTATGGAAGACATTATGCAAGAACTGCAGATTTCGAGAGGCAATGCCAGCATGAACCTAAGGGCCTTAATGGATTGGGGCATTGTATACAAAGACAATAAGCCCGGAGAAAGAAGGGAGTTTTTTATAGCAGAGAAGGATTTAGATGAGCTGGCTACCAAAATTGCCAAAGAAAGAAGCAAAAGGGAGATCAAGCCTGCTTTAAAAATGCTCAAAGAAGTTTCCTCAATCGACGCCAAAGAAACGGCTGCGGAAAGACATTTTGTAGAACAGACCAAAAAGCTGTATGAGTTTGTAGGCAAGGCCGATGAGATGATCGACAAGGTAACCACCTATAAAGACAATTGGCTTGGTAAACTGATGATCAAACTTTTGAGGTAAGAAAATTTTTTAAATATAATTTTCAATATTTTCTGAAATTTTAATAATTAAAAAAACATGAATTACAATCTGCTTGGTTACGCCATCTTCATCTCACTAATTGTGCTCATCATTGTTTTCGTAGGGAGGAGCTGCTATAGGAACGGCAACCTGTTTGTGGCCGAGCTCTTACCGGGGCATTTGGCACTTTGCCAACAGATCAACAAGCTGTTATTGATTGGCTATTATCTGGTTAACATTGGTTATTGCGCCCTTACCTTGGTTAACTGGGAGCAAATTACGGCCATGTCTAAATTGGTGGAAGTAATTGCTGTTAAAATGGCCATTATTATAGGGATCATTTCGGTGCTGCACTACCTCAACATCCTTTTATTAACTACCCAAGTTCAAAAATTAATCCGCTAACAATTCAACACTCAATATTATGGAAACGACAAAAATTCTGATCGGTTATGCAATTTATGTTCCAGTAGCGCTCTTCTTGACCTTTTATGTATCAAGAACGCTCTTTAAAAACAGCAAGGTTTACATGCTCGATATATTTAAGGGCAGGGAAGAGATTGCCCTTGCCACCAACAAGCTCTTCGAAACCGGATTTTACCTGCTCAATTTGGGATTTGCCTTAATGATACTACAAATTACGCTCTACAAAAACGACTACCAATCTTTGGTGGAGGCCCTGAGTTATAAAATAGGGACTTTCTCTATTTACTTAGGTGTCATGCTTTTTATTAACCTCTATTTCTTTTTCAGGGGAAAAAGGAAAGCGAAAGAAAACAGCATGCCTAAGCCAGGGCCAATACCGCCAAAATTTGTAGCCTAAATAAAAAGGCTCCTAAAACAGGAGCCTTTTTATTTGAACAATTCTATTGTTGGTGTTCTTCACCAACGAGGGCTAGGAATGCTACCCTAGTTTTTTATACTTGATGCGGTGAGGGGTTACATCGCCCAAGCGTTTCTTGCGATTTTCTTCGTAATCTGAATAGTTGCCTTCGAAGAAGTAAACTTCTGAGTTTCCTTCGAAAGCTAAAATATGCGTACAGATACGGTCTAAAAACCATCTATCGTGACTGATCACTACTGCGCAGCCACCAAAATTCTCCAAAGCTTCTTCTAGCGAACGTAAAGTGTTTACGTCGATATCGTTGGTCGGCTCATCCAGTAGCAATACGTTTGCGCCTTTTTTGAGCGTAATGGCCAAGTGTACACGGTTTCTTTCTCCACCTGATAAAATACCTACTTTCTTTTGCTGATCTGCACCGTTAAAGTTGAATTTCGATACATAGGCACGGCCGTTAACTGCCTTGTTGCCGAGTTGGATATTGTCTAAGCCATCGGTGATGTTTTCGTAAACGGTTTTGTTGGCATCAAGGTCGTTGTGCATTTGGTCTACATAACCTAAGGCAACGGTTTCGCCTACCCTAAAAGTACCGGCGTCAGGTTGTTCCTGTCCGGTAATTAACCTGAACAAAGTGGTTTTACCCGCACCGTTTGGTCCGATAATACCTACAATACCCGCTGGAGGAAGGGAGAAGCTCAGGTTTTCGAATAAGATTTTATCGCCGTAAGCCTTGGTCACATCAGTCGCTTCGATCACTACATTACCCAAACGAGGTCCGGCAGGAATGAAAAGCTCCAATTTTTCTTCGCGTTCCCTTCCGTCTTCCGATGCCAATTTATCATAGTTGGCCAAACGTGCCTTTGATTTGGCATGACGTGCCTTCGGTGCCATACGTACCCATTCCAACTCGCGTTCCAATGTTTTTTGACGCTTGCTCTCGGTTTTTTCTTCTTGCGACAGGCGCTTGGCTTTTTGATCGAGCCATGAAGAGTAATTGCCTTTCCATGGAATACCTTCGCCACGGTCGAGCTCTAAAATCCAGCCAGCTACATTATCTAAGAAATACCTATCGTGGGTAACTGCAATTACGGTTCCTTTATAGTTTTGCAAGAATTGCTCTAGCCAATCGATACTTTCGGCATCCAAGTGGTTGGTTGGCTCATCTAGCAATAATACATCTGGCTCTTGCAACAACAGGCGGCACATGGCCACACGGCGGCGCTCGCCTCCAGATAGCACTCCGATTTTGGTTTCAGGATCAGGACAACGAAGTGCATCCATAGCTCTTTCTAATTTATTGTCAAGCTCCCAAGCGTTAACCGCATCGATTTTGTCTTGCAGTTCGCCTTGGCGCTGCATGAGCTTATCCATTTTGTCGGCATCAGAATAATATTCTTCTAAGCCGAATTTCTCGTTGATATCCTCGTATTCCTTTAAGATGGCAGTAATTTCCGACACACCTTCTTCCACTACTTCGCGTACGGTTTTTTCAGGATCAAGCTCTGGCTCTTGTGCCAAATAGCCAACCGTATAACCGGGAGAAAATACCACTTCGCCTTGGAAAGATTTATCTAGACCGGCAATGATCTTTAACAAAGATGATTTACCAGAGCCATTTAAACCGATCACGCCGATTTTGGCTCCGTAAAAGAAAGAAAGATAGATATTTTTGAGAACCTGTTTTTGTGGCGGATAGATCTTGCTTACCCCCGCCATCGAAAAGATTATTTTTTCGTCTGACATAATTTATAACATTTGTGCAAAGATGGGTAAAATGATGGAAGATGTAAAATGGTAGATGGAAGAGGGCTTGCGATATTCCATTCCCTCTTGAGGGGTGCACGAAGGGCGGGGTGGTTAAAGCACTAAGGTTGGAGCTGGAATTATAATTGACTAATGAACCAATCAACGATACTCGCTACTTGAAACTAACAAAAGTGTATTGAAAAAGGCAGGCGCTTTAGCAAAGGCCTGCCCAGTTCATCATTATGAGATGTTAACTATTGAAAATACTGCGATAGATCGGTAATTGCTCCAGTAAGAAAGGTCGCTCTTGGAACCGTTGTTTTGGAGGTCTTGTTGTCTTTAATCAAGATCATCATAGATTTTCCAGCTTCGAATTCAATTGGGCTGCCATTTTGACCTTCATTCTGCTTAAACGGAAGTACTGCCGAAATAAATGGCGCAACCGTGGAAGTATAAGGAACAGTGTTGGTGCCTTTTTCAAAAATATCAAAAGTGTACACATATTGAGGAGAAGGGCCAGGCAGGGGTGGAAGTTCTAGTTTAGCGAACTGGCCCATAGGTATGGTAAACCTGATTTCGGGACTGGTTTTGGTACTGATGCCGGTCGTTGTGTTTTTGATATAGAATACGAGGTCTACATCTACATTTTTGAAATAGGCAGTAAATATAGTCTCAAACTTTGCATTGATAAGCATATTGGCGGGATTGGCTGGGGGGTCGAGCTTTACATTATTCACCAAATTGGTTCCATCGAAAAAGAAATTGATCGATTGTTTTGGGTCTGAAGTAACAACTTTTGTAGCCAACACGGTAGTTCCGCCTTTTTGACGAATGATAATTTCTCTTGTGGTTCCCTTATCGATAGGGATCACTGTCGGACTGCCCGAATTGTTAATCACCCCGGTTCCCGAATAGATTACTGCTCCATCAAGCACAAATTCAAGTTCGCCCGAAAGAACATAGCCCTTCATCGTGATGGCTGTAGAGCTATCGTAAAATTTATTGCCGTCATAATACAGGCTAAACTCCTGGTTATAGGGTGCAGGCGACAGTTTTTTGCGCTGCAGGATTTCGGTAGTTCCCTTTTTTCTGATCTGGATCTCAGTATCTTCTCCAGCCACAGACAAAAGCGCTTTGATTACAATTTGCCCGGGATTTTGGGTACTGGCCACAACTTTATCATTGTAGATAAACTCTAAGTCTGCGGTAGTGGCGCCCGTAATGCTCAGTTCAATAATTTTTCCAGGATCTGGATTGGCAAGTTCTTGCTTGCTGCAGCCAAGAGAAAGCGACAATAGCAAAAAGGCCATGATTGCTTTAGATATAAATTTTGCTTTCATAATTGTTATTTTTAATTCTTCTGCTGTTCAATCTTTTAAAATTTATAGGTTAATGAGGTGCTATAAGTACGGCCAAATCGTTGTTTGTACCTGATCTGGTCTCCATCCTCATATTTATTGGTAAAGCCTTCCTTCAAACGGATGTCGTCTGTTGGATCGCCGTTTATCACACCGTTGGGATCGGCCTCATAACTTCCAGTGTTAACGAAGAAGGTCGATGCCTTGTTGAGCAAGTTCCCGGCATTGAATTTGAGCTCCAATCTGTTTCTGTTGAATTTATAGCTCAGTTGCACATCAATCTGTGCACGTGGCATCTCATATTCGATCTGGTTAAGGAGAGAGCTAACGAGATAGGTTTTATAGCCAGATTTATTGTAGCTCAGGTTCATGCCCAAGCGAGAGCCAGTATATTGCAGGCCCGCATTGATGAGGTAAGGCGATTGGCCATACATCGATCTGCTTTGCTTAACCTCCACATCAATATCATTAGATTTTTTTGGATCTGGATTTTTTACCCGATAGGTTGCCACTACGCTTGAACGTTGCAAGGTAAGGTTGCCAAATGCGGTGAGGTTCTCCAGTATTTTGTTATTGGCAATAAAGCCAAAGTTTTTCCGAAGCTCAAACTCAAAACCATAGACTTTGGCCCTGCTGGCATTTCTTAGGTAATAATTGATGTTTCCGTTTACCATAATAAAACTCAGTTCGGTTGGCCTGTCAAATTTTTTGTAAAAGACAGCGGCAGAGATCAATTCGCCAAGCCCCGGAAACCACTCGGTTTTGAAATCGTAGCTGTCTATTTTAGTGCTTGAAAGACCTTGATTGCCAAATAAGGCACCCAAATTTGGGTTGTACTTGAAGAACTGACTATTGTCCATCAGTTCGGGGCGGACAACACTGCTAGAAAGTGCAGTTCTAATATTGATGGTATTGGTTGGACTATACGTAAGGTTGGCCGAAGGCAACCATTTCCAAGCCTTCTCTTGTGGCAGCTTAAATTCACTTGCCCCCTTAGTGTTCATGCCGTTTTTAATTTCGGTGTATTTATAGTATTCGGCCCTTACGCCCCATACCAAACGCAATTTTTCCAATAGCTTATTGTCGAGCATGACATAAGCAGCATGGCTTTTGCTTTTGCCTTCGTAGCCATCTAAAAAAAGAGAGCTTATCGAATAATTGTATCCATGTGCACCCAGATTTTCTGGACTGATCATTTCGCTTATTGGCAAATAAAATAAACGAGGGTCTATATTTCTACTGGTAACTAATGAAGCAATCTGCCAATCGAATGTTGCCTTTCGGCTCGTGCCGAAATAACCTCCTTTTACTGTATTTCGAAGGTTGCCGATGGTAAAGGGGTAACTTGCATCCAAGCTCCATGAATAATGGCCTTCGCTGTTGTGGTAATTATGACGGGAAGTAGGCTCAACCCTTACTTCGGTTTCTTGAGAGGTGTAATAGAAATACTTGTATTCTCCGCCAATTAGTCTTGGACCGCTTGTGGCAATGGCCAGGTCTTTCTCTTTTCTGTCGATGGATGTTTTTGCAATGTTCCACTCGATTTTTGCCTTCCCAAGCTGGTGTTGCCCGTTCAGTTTGTTTTGTAAAAGAGTAATAAAGGTTGGGTCATCATATTCCTGTATGCGGTTGGGCGGTACGCCATTCACCATGTCGTCGGTTCCGGTAGAATTGTCATAGCCAATAGTCCTAACCAATGAATTGTCGTACATGTGCGTATAAGTATTGCGCATGCTGAAGCGGTTTTTGCCTAATTGCAACCCAATGTTTAGGAGCGCACCAATAGTGGCGTTGTAACTGTAAGTAGCTCCCTGGTTATTCGAATTGTAGTTCCAATCGCTTCTTCGCTGTTGCTCAAATTCATTGATGCCCTGCGTATTGCGGAAGCTAACCGATCCCGTAAAGCCAAATTTGTTTCCTTTTGTAGTATCTAACGAGAGTATTCGGCCAATTACAAACTGATAATTTTGAGAAGGAGCGGTTTTGTTTTTGTAAAGGGTAAAATTATCATGCGTAAAGCGCTTGCTCTGATCGTCTACTTTCTTTTGGTATGCTTCATTTGATAAGGTGGTATTGGGAAGTGTACCGCGATCGGTATGCTCCAGCCCCGTTGGAAATTTTCTGTTGCCGTCGTCAAAACCCAGAAAATCATATTTCCCTTGTTTATGGCTTAGGAAATCTTTTCCGGTACTTTGGTCATTATAAGAAGCCCCAGCGGTAAAGCTCATGAAATTTTCGTTCGGAACATCTTTTGTATTGATTTGAACCAATCCTCCTCCAAAGCTGGCGTTCATATCTGGAGTGGCGCTTTTGCTTACCACTACATTATCTACCATGTTTGAGGGAATAAGGTCAAAAGAAAAATTCCTGGTTTGTGCTTCTGTACTGGGCAAAACAACGCCATCGAGCATCGCCGAATTGTAACGTTCTCCAATTCCTCTAACAATCACGAATTTATTATCAATGGTACTTACGCCGCTGATTCGCTTTAAACTTTCTCCAATGTTTTTGTCTGGAGTACGTGAAATTTGTTCGGCGCTGATGCCATTGCTGATTTCCGAAGCATTTTTTTGTTTGCTGAGCAAGCCTGCGGTCGACGCTTTTTTGTAATCGGATATGACTACTACCTGTTTCAGCGACTTTGAATCTGCTTTTAGCGAAACACTCAGGGAAGTGCTTTTATCTTCGGCAACCACTACACTGGTAACTCGCTGCGTTTGGTAGGAGAGGTAGCTAAACTCCAGCGTAAAAGTTCCCGGCTGAAGGCTCAAGGTATAGTTGCCATTAACATCAGATTGTGCCACGCTTCCGGTTTCGATTACCCGTACAGAAGCACCGGGAAGTGGTTGACCTTTGTCATCCAATATTTTGCCGGTAATATGGCCCGGTTTTTTAGAGATGGGTTGCTCAGGGGCTTTGAGAACGGCAATCAGGTAGTTTTCCTGATTAAACACCAATCTTTTCTGCTTTGCGATTTCCTCCAATACAGTATATAAGGTATTGCTTTTGCCAGATAACCTGATGTTGGAGATGTTCCCGATCTCCGGAGAGTAGACAAAGCTGAAATTGGATTTTTTTTCGAGGTCATCCAGGATTTCTCGGAGTATCGTTTCTTTATTGTCAACAGTAACCCTAACCCTTTTAAGGTCTTGTGATTTAGCGCCAGCAGCCAAAATCACACCTGTACAGGTTAATGTGATTACGGTGATGAGAAAGGCCAGCCTGGACATAAAATATAATAGTTTAATTGCACTTCTTTTTGTAGAATTGTACATAGTTTTTAATGATTATTTTGTGTTCGTACGCAATGATTATGAAAGCTTATCGGAGCGGAGGTGGTGAGATACTTCCGTTCCTTCTTTCTGTTTATGGAATGGGTGTTTTGATTAACGATTCATATATTCCTTTCTTTTTTTGAGCTTAATTGAGTGGTTACTGCCAAACCGATACGGTTTTGTCTTTGATTTCATATTTAAAATCGCCTACCATAGCCAGCATTTTAAATACGGTCTGCAAACTTTCGTTTTTCAGTTTTAGGCGGATAGGCTTGCTTCTTAATGAGCTGCTTTTGATGGTGATCTTGATGTTATACCATTTCTCCAGGCGCTTGAAAATATGTTCCAGCGACTCGTTTTTGAAAATCAGCTCGCCATTTTGCCAAGCGGTATAATCGGCCGGGTTGACCAGTGACTGAACTGTTTTTCCTGATAAAGTGTTATAGCTTAACAGGTTTCCTGGGGTAAGCATCCAGGTTTTTTGACTATTCTTGGCCCTTACGCCAACTTTTCCTGTTGCAACTACTACATCGATGTTTGGGTCGGTGCCATCATGGCGCACATTAAAAGAGGTGCCGAGTACCTGGATGTTCAGTTTTCCGGCTATTACCCTAAACGGTTTGGCTTCGTTGTGCACGATATCAAAAAAAGCCTCACCCTCTAAAAACACTTCTCTTAAACTATCTGGGAAAACGCTCGGGTATTTGAGCCGACTGGAATTGCTGAGTGTAATCTTTGACCCATCTGAAAGTGTAATAACCTTCCGTTGGCCCCTGCCGGTATAGGTTTGACTAAAAATAACCTTCTCCTTGTTTTTTGATGATGGTATGAACAATAGAGAAGCGGTTGCGATCAGCAATATTGCGGCAGCTGCGGACCAAACAAAAGGAAACTGGGATATTTTGACAGGAGCAGATTTTGGATAAAAATGATCGGCCAGATTTTGTGCAATCTTTTTTTCTATTTCTTGTTCTTCCTGCTCATTAGAGAATATTTTTCCCTGAGAAAGATCTAGCTGTCCGAACCAGCGGGCAAAGCGCTCTTTTTGCTGTCGGTCTGCGCCTTTTCGAAAAAGTCTTCTGAAAGTGGCGGTGAGTTTTTTTCTGTTCTGCATTCCTATACATTATCCACAAAAGCAGAAAAGTACCATAGGAAAGAAGTTAAGTTTACGTTAAGGTTGTGTTAACCAAAGAATAGCCATTACCTGAGCCATCGGAATACCGCTTTGCGCCGCCGCCAGCCTTATTTTTTTGAAGGCATTTCCGATTTGGTTTTTTACGGTTTGGGGCGAAAGGCCAAGCTGATCGGCAATTTCGGCGATGGAGTATTTTTCGCTTCGGCTCAACAGAAATACTTCCTTCATTTTATCAGGCATTTCTTCGATGGTTTGGTAAACGAGCTCCACCATTTCTTCAAAGGCAATTTCTGTTTCTTTGCTGCTTAAGCTATCAAACGAATGGTCTGCTTCGTGGGCCTGGTTTAGAAAATGCTGAAAATTTTGAAGATGTTTTTCTTGGAAACCCCGGGTTCTAAAATATTTGGCAAGCTTATAAAGGACAGCCGTACGCAGAAAATTTTTAACGGGAATGTTGATGACGAGCGTTTCGCGCTTATCGTAAAACTCTAGGAATACGTTCTGGGTAATATCGGTTGCCTCGTCTTTGTCGGCAATTTTTTTGTAGGCTATGCCATAAATGTATTTCCAGTAGCGAAGGTAAAGTTCGTTGAATGCAGGATAGCTTGACTGTTTGATCAATTCAAACAATTCGCTATCTGTAGTTGCTTTCATCGATGCAAAACTACACTCTTCATATTAATAAAATGTTAAGGATGAGGGCGTGAAGAAGTTATTCTTGCATTTGGGAAGAATACCTATAAAAAACAAAAGCCACTTCAATTTTCTTGAAGTGGCCTTAAAAGAGATTTAGACTAAAAGTCGATCCCCGGATCAATGGTCGGACCGCAAGGATCTGGATCTGTTGGAGTTGGGTTTACCGGCCTTGCGCAAGGATTTGGCTCGCAAAGGTTAGCTGCCGCATAGCTTAAATAAGCAGCAGTGTAAGGCCAGTCGCACGAACAGATTGGACATAAAGGATGTACCGGATCACCGCCTCCGCCTACCAAAACTTGTTTCAGCTCATTTCTTGTGAGTTTTGATGTTTTCATATTTATTTAATGGTTAAGGTTGATCCGGCTTTGATAAATATAAAAAAAGCGAACTTTTTGGGTTCGCTTTTTAAAGAGGTTGAGTTGCTTAAATCTCTATGCTTTCTACAGCTTTCTCTAGCGCTGTTTCCTGAAGATCGGGCATGGCCAATCCTTCGGCTCTATAAACGGTAATATCGGTCATGCCCATAAAACCTAAAATGGTTCTCAAATAAGGTTCGGTAGAATCATAGGCTTTCATTGGGCCATCGCTGTACACGCCACCAGTGGCAATGGCCAGGTAAACTTTTTTGCCTTTGATCAATCCTTCTGGCCCATTGGCCGAATAGCTAAAGGTTTCTCCGCTACGGGCCACATGGTCTATCCATGCTTTTAGCGAAGAATGGATGCTGAAATTGTACATGCCCAGACCAATTACAATTGCATCGGCTTCTCTCAGTTCGGCAATGGCTTCATCAGAATTTTTAACCGCTGCCAGCAATTCCGGACTCCTATTTTCGGCAGGGGTGAAGAAGGAGTTCAGATGTACTTCTTCCAAATGCGGGAAAGGGTTTTTCGTTAAATCGCGCACTTTTACGCTGCTGCCTGGATTGGCTTGTTGCAATTTTTTGATAATGGCATTGCCTAATTTGATGCTAACGGATGCCTCGCCACGTGGGCTTGATATTAAATGTAATATTTTCATTTTTTCTTTATTTTGAATTGAACACAAACATATTTATGTTTGGTATGAAAAAGATACTACTATCCAAAAGGATACCGGTATCCTTTTGGATAGCTTAGAGAAAAACCATGTTTAACAAAGAAATTCCAACCAAAGAAGCTTGTGTAGCGAGTATCTCATCCGTAAAAGATGCCTTATATGTGCTGAACGGCAAATGGAAGCTGCCATTGATTGCCTCGCTTGCCGAAGGACCGCGGCGTTTTAAGGAAATACAGCGTGCTTTAGAAGAAATTACGCCAAAAGTGCTGTCTAAAGAACTGCGCGAACTGGAACTGAACGAACTGGTAGAGCGCAAGGTTTTTAATACCGTTCCGGTAACGGTTACCTACGAACTTACCCTATATGGCGAATCGTTGAGCTCGGTAATAGAGCCTTTGAGGGCCTGGGGCGAGGCACATCGCAAGCGTATTGTGGCTTCGAGGAGGACGAATAAAGCTGAGGTTGGCGTTGAGGGTTAAGCGATAAGCGTTTTGTGAAAACTGACAACTGAAAACTGCCAACTGAAAACTGTTGACTGTGAACTGTTTTGAAGCGCAATGTCTCTGACACAGATTTAAGCCGGTCCGGCTTTCCGTTATATCTTTTTTGCCATTCTCGGCAAAAAAAGGATGCCATTCCAATCCGGGCTATTTAACTGAGGCCAGTACAGGGAAGCTAGCAGCAGGAACCTTACCACCTAAACCCGATAGGATGAAAAGCCCAGAGCCGAGACACGAGGCGAGGACTTGTAAGGATAGCGGGACTAACGCTCAAATGGAATGCTGTATTTGCTTTTCGAAAAAGAACTGGGAATAGGTAAATATTGCGTATGGCGATAAGCATTACGTTTAACCTAAGTCGGTAGTTTTTTGAAAATACTGTCAAAACTGCTCGTTTATAGAAAAAAGGAGTAACAATTTGTCAGTTTTCTACTGTAGCCAAAACCTTACAAAAAACCGACAATATCACCGTTCTTAGCCTTTAAATTAGAGTTATTGTAATAAAAACCTATTTTCTATCGGCTTACGTATATACTAAAAACAAAAAATACCTTGCGCTATTCGAGGTTTTTTATTTAAGCTTGAGGAAACTATTGTTATTATCCACCAAAATGGCGTAATTGTTGATAAAATATAAAAATCTGGAGGCCGTATTTATAAAACAAATTTATAGTTTAGAGTCGCCCAGATTACACACATATTATGGAAGCTAAATTTTCACCACAGGTAAAAGATGTGATTTCTTTCAGCAGGGAAGAGGCCCTGAGGTTAGGACACGATTATATAGGCGCTGAGCATTTGTTGCTGGGCCTTATTCGCGAAGGTGACGGTATGGCCATAAAGATTTTAAAATCGTTATCGGTTGATACCTCTAAACTTCGCCGCTCCATTGAGGAGGCCGTTCGCGGTACCTCGAGCGTTACGGTTAATTTGGGAAATATTCCATTGACCAAACAAGCTGAGAAAGTACTAAAGATAACTTATCTAGAAGCAAAAATATTCAAAAGCGATTTAATTGGCACAGAGCACCTGTTGCTGTCTATCTTAAGAGACGACGACAATATTGCTTCGCAGATTTTATTGCAATACGGCATTACCTACGAAATCTTTAAACAAGAGGTTGAGGTAAACAAAAACGGTTTTAGAGACGAGGCACAGGGAGGTGGTACTTCTAGTGGCGGCGATGACGATTACCAAGAAGAGGAAAGCTTTAGTGCGCCTAAAAAGGTTTCGGACATCAAATCTAAAACGCCTGTGTTGGATAATTTTGGTCGCGATTTAACCCGTGCTGCAGAAGAAGGCCGTTTAGACCCAATTGTAGGCAGGGAAAAAGAAATTGAGCGTGTTTCTCAAATTCTTTCTCGTCGCAAAAAGAACAATCCGATTTTGATTGGCGAGCCAGGTGTTGGTAAATCAGCCATTGCCGAGGGCTTGGCTTTGAGAATTGTGCAACGCAAGGTATCAAGGGTACTCTTTAACAAAAGGGTAGTTACCTTGGATTTGGCTTCGCTGGTTGCCGGTACCAAATACCGTGGCCAGTTTGAAGAGCGCATGAAAGCAGTGATGAACGAGTTGGAAAAATCGACCGACGTTATTCTGTTTATCGACGAGATCCATACCATTGTTGGGGCGGGTGGTGCTTCGGGCTCATTAGATGCTTCGAACATGTTTAAACCTGCATTAGCCAGGGGCGAAATCCAATGTATCGGTGCCACTACTTTAGACGAATACCGTCAGTACATTGAAAAAGATGGTGCTTTAGACCGTCGTTTTCAAAAGGTAATGATCGAGCCGGCTACACCAGATGAAACCGTAGAGATTTTGAACCGAATTAAAGAGAAGTACGAAGAACACCATGGCGTTACTTATACGCCAGAAGCAATTAATGCTTGCGTGGCTTTGACTTCGAGATATATTACAGACCGTTTCTTGCCTGATAAAGCCATTGATGCTTTAGACGAGGCAGGTTCAAGGGTGCATTTGACCAATATCCATGTTCCTGAAAACATTATCGCTATCGAAAGTAAGATAGAAGATATCAAGGTTGAAAAGAACAAGGTGGTGAAAAGCCAGAAATATGAAGAGGCCGCTAAATTGCGCGACACTGAGAAAAACCTGTTGGAGGAATTGGATCGTGCGAAGGCAGAATGGGAAGCTGAAACCAAAACCAAGCGTTATGAAGTGACCGAAGACAATGTGGCCGAGGTGGTTTCGATGATGACTGGTATTCCTTTGCAACGTGTTGGACAAACCGATAGCGTAAAACTATTGAACATGTACGATACGGTTGCCGAGAAAATTATTGGCCAGGATGATGCAATCAAGAAATTGACTAAAGCCATTCAGCGCACCAGGGCTGGATTGAAAGATCCTAAAAAACCAATTGGTTCGTTTATTTTCTTAGGTCCAACTGGCGTTGGTAAAACCGAATTGGCCAAAGAGCTAGCTCGTTTTATGTTTGACAGCGACGATTCGCTGATCCAGATTGATATGAGCGAATACATGGAGAAATTTGCGGTTTCGCGTTTGGTAGGAGCGCCTCCGGGATACGTAGGTTACGAAGAAGGTGGCCAATTAACCGAGAAAGTGCGCAGAAAACCTTATGCCGTAATCTTGTTGGATGAGATCGAAAAAGCGCACCCTGACGTATTTAATATCTTGTTGCAAGTATTAGACGAAGGCCAGTTGACAGACAGCTTGGGACGCAAGGTTGATTTTAGAAACACCATCATTATTATGACTTCTAACATCGGCGCACGCCAATTGAAAGATTTCGGTGCGGGTGTAGGTTTCTCTACTTCGGCAAAAATCAGCCAAAATGATGCGCATAGCCGTGGCGTAATTGAAAACGCCTTGAAACGTGCTTTTGCTCCCGAGTTTTTGAACAGGGTTGACGATGTGGTAGTGTTTAACAGCTTGGGCAAAGAAGAAATCTTTAGAATTATTGATATCGAATTGAAATCTTTGTTTGGCCGTGTACATAACTTGGGTTACGAAGTTAAATTGACCGATGGTGCCAAAGATTTTATCGCCGAAAAAGGCTTTGACAGTAATTTTGGTGCCCGTCCGTTAAAACGTGCCATCCAGAAATATTTGGAAGATCCGATTGCAGAAGAAATCCTAAAAGGAGAAATCCATGATGGAGATACTTTAGAAATCGACTACAATAAAGAAAAAGAAGAAATTACCGTAGTAAACAAAAGCAACGGTAAGAAAAAGAAAAAAGAAGAGGGCGCTTAATACTATATTAAGAGAGCAAATCGTTAAACACCTATCATTCACATGGTAGGTGTTTTTTTATGCGCCAGCCAAAGAAATTCATCCTATGAAAAGAATTGCTGTTTTATTGATAGGCTTTTTTTACCTATCGCTCGGTTGCAAAGACAATAAGGCCGAGGCCAGTCCTGATGAGAACGAGGATACTGAAATTGTGGCCACCAACCTAAATAACGGGCTTTTGTTGAATCTGGTTAACCAGGTTCGGGCAAGTGGCTGCAATTGTGGCGCAACAGCCATGCCACCGGTGCCGGCTTTAACCTGGAGCAACCTGATTGCCAAAGCGGCAGCAAGCCATAGCAAAGACATGAACAAGAATAATTTTTTTGATCATGTTTCTTCTGACGGCAAAAACCTGGCCGATCGTTTTAATGCCGTAGGTTATAAATGGAAAGCCATTGCAGAGAATATTGCCAAGGGACAAAAAGACGAACAGGCCGTAATGAACTCCTGGCTAAACAGCGAAGGCCATTGCAAAAATATAATGAGTGCGAGCTACAAAGAAATGGGAGCGGCCAAAGAGGGTGCTTATTGGACGCAGGATTTTGGCGCACAGCGTTAAATACTGTAGCCACAGCTTAGCAGGTTTTTGGTTGATATGCTGTGGCTTTTTATCTTTGGTTTGGCGGTGATGGCACACTAGAAGTTTTATGCCTTGCTTGCCAGTTTCATTAAAGCTTGGTAATAGCGTTCGCAGGCAGCGGGATCTGTAGCAAGAAACAGGAAGGGTTCAATGAGTTCCAGTTCCATTAACAAGAATTGGCCGTTTACCACTGTGCCATCAACCCGGGCATATAGACAATTGCCAGCAAACTGATCCACATATTGTTGCGCGCTTTGAAGCAGTGTGGCTGGTGGTACTTGCGGGTGTATGGTTCCGCCGTGGGCATGTTGCACCCTAAAATCGCCAGTTTTTGCTTTTTTGAGCAAGGCATGGCTAAACTGCTGATCAAAGAACAGGAAAGACCATTCGCCCTCTTCCTCAATTTCGGTTAAAAAAGGTTGTGCGATGAAGGCTTCGTCCTTTATCAATGGTTCAAGCTTGGCACTGATTTCGTCAACATTAGCCTTGGTTACTTTAAAGGTATTTTTGGAACCGCCACTTACACAAGGCTTAACAATGAATTTTTCGGTCTTGAACTCTTCAAAGTAAGTCTGAAGGTCGATTTGACTTGCTTTTTCTAAAAAGATACTTGGCGTAACCAATAATCCTTTTGCTTTGATATCTTCAAGGTAATGCTTATCCGCGTTCCATTTTACGGTATCGATGGGATTAAGCAATTTGATGTGCTTGGCCTTTAGTGTTTCCAGCCAATTATAAAAATCTTCGATGAGGTCAAAATAATCCCAAGGCGATTTGAGTAAAGCCAAATCGTAATTTTCCCATTGCACCTGTGGGTCGTTCCAAATTGCTTTTTCTACATTTAGACCTTTTTGCCGTAAAAATTCCAGCAATATATCATCTTCGTTTGCTACGGTTGGAGAGGCATAGGCTCCTTTGTCTTGATAGGTTACTAAAGCAATGTTCATGTAATTTGGTTGAGCTTCAAAAGTAATAAATCGGCTGATGAAGCCAAAGCTAGGTTTGTAAAGGAATTGCGAAAGTACAATTTTTGGTTATGGTGGATTGAGAATCCAATTACAGCGGTCGGGAAATTATTTCTCGATCAAATTTAGAACAGACTCAACTGGCTTTTGGGAATCTTAAATTGGCTGCTGTCCAAATGGATTTGTTCCTGGTTTAATCCGTTTAATCTGCAGTGCAGTTTAAAGGTATCTCTAATCATTTGGGCAAAATTGCCTTCTCCGCGCATGCGCATGCCAAATCGGCTGTCGTTTACACCGCCACTATGGCAACTCTGAATGGCATGCCACACTTTTTCAAAACGATCGGGGAAATTCTTTTGGAGCCAGTCCTCAAAAATGCTGCTGATGGCCCCGTTGAGCCGAACCACCGTATAGCCTGCAGATTTGGCGCCGTTATCGGCAACGGCCTTTAAAATAGCAGGCATTTCGTGGTTGTTTAATCCTGGAATCATCGGGGCGACCATTGAGCCGGTTGGCAAGCCGACTTTGCTGAGCTCTTCGATAATTTTGAGGCGCTGTTTGGCCGTAGTGGTGCGCGGTTCGAGCTTGAGCCGCAGTTTTTCGTTTAAACTGGTAATAGAAACAAAGACCATGGCTAAGTTCAGTTTGGCCATTTCCTGTAAAATATCAATATCTCTCAAGATGAGGGAATTTTTGGTAATCATAGATATCGGTTGCTTGTATTCTAGCGCGATCTCCAGCAGCTGCCGGGTTAACCTGAACTTGCGTTCGGCAGGCTGGTAGCAATCGGTATTGCCCGAAAGGGAAATTGGGTAGGCATCCCATGATTTTTTCTCCAGGAATTTTTTGAACAGTTCTGGCGCATCTTTTTTGACAATGATTTTTCTTTCAAAATCCAGCCCTGCGCTAAAGCCCCAATATTCATGAGAATTACGTGCATAACAATAAATGCAGCCATGCTCGCAACCTTGGTAGGGATTAAGCGAGTAGGCCATGCCTACATCTGGACTTTCTACTTTGTTTACTACAGATTTGGAGGTGCCAATAATGAAGCTGGTTTTTTCATTGGTCTCTTCCCAGTCGTCTATCGCCTCCACATGTGCCTTGCTTAATGAATTTTTAAGAAATTTATTAACTGTGTTGATTTGGGCGCCACGGCCATTTAGGTAATCGTCTTTGTTTTCTTCTCCGCTAATCATATTTAAAATTACTAAAAATATTAGCAAAATTAAATTATTGTTTTCAACATGAATGGGTGAATAAATTTGAGTTGTAGGCGAAGGACAATAGCAAAAGCAATGAAAAAGTCTTTTTGATGTTGAAAAGCAAATGCAGTATTTTATGGCGAATGCAGTCCCGCTTTTTGCTTTACTGAGCCTCATGCTTCGGCTCTGTGTTCGCTACAATCGGGTTTAGGAAATAGTGGCCGCTGTTGCTAGGCTGGTTTCGTTAACTTGAATCCCCTTCAAAGGGGGGCAAATATTTCTCGAGCTTAGGGTTGGGGTGGCATCCTTTTTTCGTTCAAGGCAAAAAGATAGAAGGGAAAGCTAGGCTGGCTTTAGGCTAGCAGAAGCATTTGTGCTTTAGAGCTACTTCCTGTTCCTTCTTCCTCTGAAAGGGAGCAAATAATTCGTCATGCTAAACCTGATCCAACATTTATGTATGGCTTTTTATTCCTTTTTGATAGTAGAGATGTAATCCATGGGAACCAAGTCGGCTATTTTTTCATAGGCCCAATAACCTTTATATAGCATGCTTCGCGGATCAACCGTACCTCCATTGGCATAAAAACGCACTGGTGGCTCTAGCATGCTGATGATGGATATCTGATAGTTGGGCATATCCATGGGCCTGTTTTGTCTGTTTCCAGAAAAATCGTATTCTGCCGTTTCGCGCTCGTTTTTATAGATGATGTACAACTCGTCTTTAAAGTTCATTGTTTTAATATCGTTGTTGTAGGTTTTTACCAAGGTATCTATCAATACGTCGGCTCGGTTCAGAATGCTCATGGTTTGTGGTTCGCGCCTTTGTTTGAGCCAGTAAGAAAGCGAATCGCCACTGGTAAAAGTAAGTGCCCGGGTGAGGCCGTTTTGTCCGGCGGTTAGCCTTTTGATATTGGCATTGATCAGGCTATCAGGTTTGCGGTTGGGGTTAGGCATGGGAATCAGCTTATTGATTACAAAACCCTCTTCGGCCACTTTATTATGGTACAGAGCCTTGAAGAAATGCTGTGCAGAACCATTATAGGCAATTTCTCTGGCCTGTTGCCATTTCTTTTGCTTGGATTTGCTGCCTTTCATCTCTTCAAAATAGGGGTGACCGGCATAGAAAATAATCTTGGTCTTGTAATTCCATTCAAAATATTCCAATAAATATTTGAGCCTGTAGCCCAGTGCCTTGTTTTCGATGATCAAAAACTCGTTGGTCCGAACGGTGAGCATCCCGTTTTCTTTGTCGTCGTTAATAATCAGCACATCGGTATTCAATATTTTGCACTGCGCAGCATTTGGCGATTTGCCGATAAAAAAGTCCTTGAACAATGCAATATGGGCCATCCGGTTGGGATCTGGCTTAATTACCACTTCTTTGAGCATTACGGTATTTTCTTGTAGCAAGGCCTCTATGCTTACCGATTTATCAGAAATGACGACATTTTTCGAAAAAGGCAGGTAGCCGATCATCTGTACCAGAACATCATAGCTGCCTGGCGCCAGATTAGGGATTGCAAACTTGCCATCGTTATTGGTTACGGTAGAAATCTTATAGCCACTAATGTAAACAGCAGCGCCGGGTAATGTTTCTTTATTGTCTTTTACGGTTCCACTAATGGTATAAGTTTTTTGGGCAAAAACACAGCTAAAGCAACTGATGAACAGGATCAAACTAAGCAGGGACTTTCTAATCATAAACGTAAATATAACTAATATTTTAGGTGCTTAAAATAAAAATGAATGTGTTCATATTTAATCAGGTAACATTTTAATGTCTTTTTTTGATGCTCAATTCCCTTACATTACAGCTACAAGGTAAAAAGCAAAGCGATTGGCAACAATGGCAATGATACAGGTGGTTTAATCCAAGCTACTACGGTGCATTATAATTCACAAAAATTGATGCCACCCAATAATGTAATTGCTTTGGCACAAACAGAAGGCATTGCTTTGTCTTAGAACAACCTGCTGGGTATTCCATTAACCAAGGTTAGGATTTATAAGGGCAAGGCAAACGGCGAGTTGCAATTGCTCAAAGAGTTGAGTGCCAGTGAGAAAAATTATACCGATGCAACAACTGAAACAGGCACCACCTATTTCTATACCATTAGCATTGTCGATTCGCGAGGCAAAGAAAGCATACAAACAGAACCTTTGGTTGTAAGGAGCAGATAGCTAAGTCTTAGCCCAATAATTCTCTAGCGTTTTGCATGGCCGATTCGCCTGGGTTTTTGCCACTCAGCATTTCGGCAATGGCAGCAATTCTTTCTTGAGGGGTTAGTTTACGAATGCCGGTGGTTGTTTTATCACTGGCTTCGTTTTTATATACGAAATAGTGGGATTCGCCTTTGGCTGCAATCTGTGGCAAGTGCGTAATAGAAAGCACCTGCATATTTTGGCCTAAATCGGCAATAACTTCACCCACTTTTAAAGCGGTTTCTCCAGAAATTCCTGTATCGATCTCATCAAAAATCAAAGTTGGCAATGAAGTGTGTTTGGCCAATAAAGCCTTAATGGCCAACATCAGCCTAGAAAGCTCTCCACCAGAGGCAATTTTATTTACAGGACCAGGGGCTTGTCCGGCATTGGCCGTAAAGAGCAAGGCAATTGCATCAAGTCCATCTTTATTGAGCTCCTCAAGCGCTTGCTGACTTAGGGCCAGTTTTGCATTGGGCATACCCACAAGTTTTAGGGTTTTGGTCGTTTCGGTTTCAACAAGCTGAATAGCCTTTTTCCTATTTTGGCTTAACTCCTTGGCCTGTTTTTGAAGGGTAGCGGTCAATTGCTCAATGTCTTTTTTCAAACCTTCAATTTGTTCATCAGAAGAAAGCAATTGGTTCAGGTTGTTTTCCAATTCCTGCTGAATGGCTAATAATTCGGCATTGCTGGCTACCCTGTGTTTCTGTTGCAAACCGTAAAGCACGTCTAAACGTTGCTGTACCTGCTCCAGTCTTTCGGCACTATGCAAAGTATTTTCTTCAATCGTTGTTGTTTCTGCCGCAATATCTTTCAACTCTATAATGCTCGATTTGAGACGCTCATAAAGGGCGTTAATGGCAGGATCATATTTTTCTACATGGCCTAGCTGCAAAGATGCTTCTTTCAGCAGTTCCAAGGCATTGCCTTCGTTTTCAGTTAAGAGGGCGGTAGTTGTAAGCAAGCTCCTTTTAATGCCCTCTGCATGGTTTAAGCGTTCCAGTTCCTGTTCCAATTCTTCCTGCTCATCGGCTTTCAGCTGGGCCTGTTCCAATTCATTAAACAGAAACTGCTCATAATCTTGTTTGCTGCGGGCTTCGTTGGCATTTTTGATAAGCTCCTTCAGCTGCTGTTGGGTTTGCTTCAGCTGTTTAAAACCAGTTCTATAGCTTGTCAAAAGCGAAGCATGATTGGCCAATGAGTCTACAATCAACAACTGAAAATCTGCATCATTGATTTCTTGGGTGGCATGCTGGGAATGGATGTCGATCAGCGCTTCGCCAATCTGTTTTAAAATGCCCAGGTTAACAGGCGTATCGTTTACAAAAGCCCTCGATTTTCCATCAATCGAAATTTCCCTGCGCAAAATGCTTTCCTTAAAAAAGTCGAGGTCGTTTTCTTCAAACAAGCCTTTCAGTTTTTCATCACCCAATAAAAAAGTGCCTTCTATTACGCATTTCTTATCCTGGTTAAAAAAATACCTGCTTTCTGCCCGTTGGCCCAAAATGAGCGATAGGGCCCCTAAAATAATAGACTTTCCAGCACCGGTTTCGCCAGTGATAATGTTTAATCCCTTGTCAAATTCGATGTCGAGGCTGTCAATCAGCGCGTAATTGCGTATAGAAAGTTTTTGTAGCATACCGTTGCTAAATTAAGCAAAAGCCTGTGGTTTTCAAGAAACCACAGGCTTTTAATTCAAAAGAAACGATTTGGAAATAGGCTTACTTTTCGTTCATGATTTTGCTTACATATTCAACCCATTTGTAGGTTGGAACGCTCCTGTCTATAAAATAATCAGGCTGTATGCCTTTGGCATCAATGGTAAAATCGGGAATCCTCATACTCCTGGTCAACGAATAGCCCAATTCAAATTCCTTGCATGGAGAATCTACAAAATACATATTCGAAATGTCGAGCACGCCAAAAGTAGTGGTGCCAAACAGTTTTACTTTTCTGCTTTGCTTGGCCGCCAGCAAAAACTGCTCGTCTGTACTTCCATTGCCACCGTTAATAATGATGCCTACATTTTTAGGATAAATTCCGGCAGGCTTTACGGTATCGATCCCTACAACAGACGATTGAAGATTTACAAACTTGCCCAGTTGCTTATTCAGTTTTTCGTATGATTCTTTTGCCCACTTTTTATCCTCTTCGCTAAAGCCATATTCGGCTTTGTTAATGAAATCGAGCATTCTTTGGTTGTTCAGCTTGGTAGAAAGATACTCAACGCCAACCGTGCGAATCGGATTGGTGTAGATTAACGGAAGCAGGCTGTTGTAACTATTGTCGCTACCACCAGTTCCGCTCCTGATATCGATAATCAGGTTAGGGGTTTTGATTATCCTTGCCTTGTTGGCCTTAACCACGCTGTCGATCGCTTTTTTCTGTTCAGGCTGGAAAGAAGGAATTCTCAAATAAAGGGTAGTGGCATTCAATTGCTCCAAATAGGGCTTTCTGGCACTTAACAGTTTGAAATAAGCCGTATATATTTTTTCGTCCTGCAACTCTGGATAAGAACGTTTCAGGGAGAAATTGCCAATTTGCAAGTTGTTCTTTCCCATTAAGCTAATGCTTGACGATTTGATGGCCGAGTGGTCCCTTACATAAAAAACCGTGCTGGTAGAATCCGCTCCCGGAGTAATTTTAAGCTTCACCTGTCCCTTGGTCCAACTTGTTGCTCCAGATTCGATAATAAAACCAACATACTCGTTGTTTATCTTTTTGATGCCGACCTTGTAGGGCGGCGTTTCCCAAATCCCTTCGTAGTCCGTTTCCTTTTTGTTTTTTAGGTAAGTTTTAAAACTTTCCAGGTCTACAGCTACGGTTTCCCAATCTGGAAATTGCTTTTCTTGCACGGCTGGGGCAGGAGCGGCGGTGTTGCCTTGGTTTTTCAGTCTAATGGCGATATGGCCAGAACGGAAAAAGGTGAGCCATTCGTATAAAATAGGAGTACAATCCATTAGCGTATTGGCGGCTTTGATTTTGGCCAATATCCTTTTGTTGTGGTCTTCGTAGGCTTGTTTGCCTTTGCTGTCGATTACATATTTAAAGCCGGCATCGTTTTCTTCGAAGGTCTTTTTTACCCATTCGAAATTGGTTTCGCAATTGCAGGTTTGTGCGCTAGCCAAATTACCAGTGAATAAGGCCAAAATTAAGAGGAAATAGAATTTTGTCATTTGAGTTAATAGTTATAGAAATTGCCTTAAAGACGTAAGTGCTTTGTAAAGGTTGCACCATTAACTAAATTAATAAAAAAGCCTATTATTTTGTTACAAACATCAGATTTGTAGTGTTTTTAAGACCAACTAAAGGCTTATTATTAACAGTTGTTTTTGGAAAGCAAAGACAGCATTTCAACTAATAGTTAGTCCCGCTATCCTTCCAAGTCCTCGCTTCGTGCCTCAGCTCCGGGCTTTTCATACTATCGGGTTTAGAAACAACGGTTTTTGCAAATGGGTTGCTTGCACTGCCAAAGTAAATAGCCCAGATTGGAGCGGCATCCTTTTTTGCCTTTTGGGGCAAAAAAGATATAGCGTAAAGCCGGACTGCCTTTAATCTGTGAGAAAGGTGTTGCGCTTCTAAATAAATGTTGCTTTGTACACTTTGTCTTTATCGATTACATAACTTTATTGGTGAAGAACACCAACAAGAGCGGAGGAGTTATATCAATTACCGTTTGCCTTTTTATAGGCTTCCACATCCCACTTCATTTGAAAGCTCTTTTCGAGGTATTCGGCCAAGGGTTGCAGACCCATTGCTTTTCTTCTCTGGTCTACACCATCAGGATCGGCTAGGGGCTGCAGGCTTTTCTCGCCGGTTTTGGCGTCAACCTTAAGCTGGCTGCCATAAATTTGTTTTTTGCCCTGCCTTAGCGCCACCCGGTCTTCTAAAATAGCCAAGTTGCTAGATAAGATGCGTCCGTCTTTTTCAGCCTGCCTAATCATGGGCAGGTATTTCTCCTGCATGGGCAGGTTGGCATGTTGGATCACCAAGAACAAGGCCTGACTGGCGTTAAAGCCAACATCCTGTGGCCCCAGCCATCCATGTTTGACCAATATGCGCTCTACAAAAAGCTGATTGAGCGAATCGGTTTTTTTCCATTTGGCCAACATGGCTTTCCCCTCGGGCGAATCTTGTTGCTTGGCTGCGCTTATTTTGCTATAGGCATAACGAATGTCTTGATCTTCCTTATAAATCGAATCCAATTGTTTGGAAAGGGCTAGGTTAAACTTGCTGCTGTCGATGTTAAAAGAAGTAACCTGTGCTTTGGTGGCCATTGCCGAGCAAAGCAGTAGTGAAAATAAAATGGTCTGCAGTTTCATTGTTATGATTGTTTTGTTGGAGCGGTTGATCAATTTCTTTTGCCAAAAATAAACTCGGTTTATGGTAATACACAACATTTAGGGCGAAGGTATTGCATAAAGCTTGTCAAAAAGAGCCTATAAAAAAGGCAGGAAAATCCTGCCCTTAATTGTTTGTTTGGTTTGATACTTAACTCAATTTGTTAAAAGAAGCGCCAGTTGTGACGCTCTTTAGGTTTTATTTGTGCTCTGTTTTCGTGTCGTATTTGATGGTACCTTCCATTTTGAAGGTATTGCTTTTGAATGCGTCATTAAATTTGATGGTAACTGGGGCAGCTTCAAACTTAAAAGTATTTTTAGTGTCGATCACGATTGGCTGTGTGGCTGTATAAGCAAAGTAAGTATCAAAAGCTTTGGTGTTAGGCAAAAATGATAGGTCTACCGCATTATTGCTGTCGAACAATAAGAAAGCTTTATCGCTTTTAATACCTTGCTTTTTTTTCAGTTCTTCTATATCGTTCTCGTATTTTTTTCTCAGCTCTTTATACTCTGGCGACTCCTGCAGTTTTTTGTATTGCTCAATTTTTTCTTTCCATTCTGGAGAGTTGAATTGTTTTTTAAGCTCTTCGCCATTTTTTCTGATGGCGTCCATTTGTGCTTTCCACTCGGGCGAGTTGAATTTTTTCCTCATCTCCTCGCTTTGCTTTTTAACATTGGCCATTTGCTCTTTCCACTCTGTTGAGTTGAACTTTGCCCTCAATTCTTCGCTTTGTTTCCTGAGATCTTCCTGTTGTTTCTTCCATTCAGGCGAGTTGAATTGCTTTCTGATTTCTTCGCTGTTTTTTCTCACGGCTTCCATCTGGGCTTTCCATTCTGGAGAACTGAATTTAGCCCTCAATTCTTCGCTTTGCTTCCTAATATCTTCCTGTTGTTTTTTCCATTCTGGCGAGTTGAATTGCTTTCTGATTTCTTCGCTGTTTTTCCTCACGGCTTCCATTTGGGCTTTCCACTCAGGCGAATTGAATTTTTTTCTGATCTCTTCGCCTTGTTTCCTGATGGCTTCCTGCTGTTTTTTCCAATCGGCAGAGTGGAAGTAGGCGAATGACGAATCGCCTTCTAAACCATTGATGTAAATGCGCGATCTCAAGCTGTCTGGCAGTTCTTTAATTGAATGGTATTCTTTTTTCTTGCCGTTTTCATCAACGGTGATGATCATTTTAACGGTTTTTCTTTTCGATTTGGTAGTGTCGGTATCCGAACACACCTTTAAATGGCTGTTTAGGCTTTTGCCTTCGGTAGCTACTACCCGCACGCTAATCAGCGCTCTGGCTTTTTTGGTTTTGGCAGCTACAGATTTGCTTGGGTTCATCCAGGCCAAAGATACTACGGTTGCAATGGCTAAGGTAAGGATGAAAAACTGCTGTTTGGCATTGATATAATTGGTCTTCATAGCGGTTATTCGTTTAATACGTTGATACAAATGTTGATTATTGCCCGTAGCCGCAAGTGCTAGCGAAGGCGATTGTTTGTCTTTTAACAGCTCAAGCTTTAAGAGGGCATGGGCATAAGTTATCGGACTGCCTGTGAAATTAACCACCAAGTCATCGCAGGCATGTTCTCTTTCTATGTGTATGAATTTGGTGGTAAGCCATACAAACGGATTGAAGAACAATAAGGTTTCTATAAAGGTTTTGGCCAGGTTGATCAGGTAGTCGTTTCTGCGGATATGAGAAAGTTCATGGATCAGGATGGCTTCTACTTGTTGTGCATCTAATTGGGTAGCCAAGGCAATCGGAAACAATACTACTGGCTTAAAGAAACCAATAACTAATGGTACGTTTACCCTCGACGATAGGTAGAACTGGACTTTTTTCTTGATTTTTAATTGAGCCAAGGTCAGTTCGAATATAGCTTTCCAGGTTGCTGGTACTGCATCTACACTTGCTTCTTTAAGCTTTTTCAGTTTGGTGTAACTTGATGAAAGTACAACCAGTTGAAAAAAGATGCCGATGATGTAAACAACAACTACAATTGGAAAATAGGCTTCGGTTTTAACGTTGATGCTATTGCCTAGGCCTGTTAAACGTTGGTAAACATCAGGCGAAATAACGATGTTTTTTACCGCCGGACCTGTGCTTGGCCACTCGAAAATAGAACCAAAAGTGAAACAAAAGCTTGCAAAGATCAAAAACAGCGAGCCGAAAGCCAGGTTATGCTTAATACGCGCACTCATTTTTGGCCAAATCATTAATACTGCAAATAATAAGGCATAAATGATGGCGCCTTGCCATAAAGAGTGGAGAATGCTCCAGCCAATTGCCTTAACGAGATTGTTTATGATAGCTTCCATAGCCTATTTGTTTTCGAGTTTGCTTAAATATTCTTTAATCAAATCTATCTCCTCCTTGCTCGCGGTCTTGTTACCTAGTGCCTGCATTACCAAACGGGCTGCAGAACCGTTAAATACATTGTCGATCATTTTGTTCACCAGCTGCTGCTGGGTTTTCTCGCGGTTGATCAACGCCCTGTAGATATGTGTTTTTGAACTGGTGTCACGGTCAACCAAACCTTTTTCATGCATAATCTGCATTAATTTAAGGGTGGTGGTATAGCCCGAATCCTTTTTGTCCAAGGCCTCGTGAACCTCGCGTACCGTGCAGTGGCCTTTTTGCCAAAGCACCTGTAGGATTTCCATTTCGCCTTCTGTTGGTTTGATGTTGTTGCTGCTCATTTTGTTACACTACGAATTTTTTCGTATTCAAATGTACGAACATATTCGTATAATCAAAATGTTTTAACAAAATTTTAACAAAAAAAAATTAAAAAAGCCCTTAAAGTGTATTTAAAGGCTTTGGATTTCTTTAGAAGAGAATGGCTACTTGCCTTTTAGCGCTTCGTATTTGCCAATATTTGCCGGATCGATTTCGCTCAAAAGATTATAGGCTTTGATCTTGTCTTGAGGCAGGCAGTTAGAAAGGACATTGGTAATTTCTTCGGCTTTGCTGGCAAAATATACGTTGGGGAATATCGAACCCAATTTTTGCTTGTCCATTTGTTGCAGGGCAGGCAGTAAGGCGATAATGGCTTTGGCGCCATCGGGCACGTTGTCCTGCAATTTATCAAGGCCATTGCGATGGTAATCGTAGATAAATACCCTTAACTCCTTAAACACGTTGTTTAGCAGGTTTTCGTTTAGCCAATAGCGGTTGCGCAAGCCATCAAAGGCTTTCCAGCCCTTGCTGCCCGAAGTTTGGGCCACGTTCAATACATTTTGTGCCTTTAAGTACATTGGCGTGCCATTTAACCTGCTAAAACTATCCCGGTCTAAACCGATAATGGTATAGGCATAATAGCCCAAGAGTGAGCTGAGGTTGCCAATGAAATTCTGATCGGAAAAATCCAAAGATTGTCCGTCGTTATAGTTAAAGTCAAAATCCTTGTCGCTAATGTTAAGCAGGGTGCTGGTGTAGGAACTGGCAAAAACTGGCCTGCTCGATTGGATCTGGGCCTCGGCGCTGTAGCCGGCACTGCCATCCCAATTGGTAACCGTAATTACAAAATTGCATTCGATCCTTTCCTGTGGCAGGTAGGTTTCGCTGGTCCATTTGTTGTTGTTCAAAAAATCGCGAATGGTATTTTGCAACAGCTCCAGGTTCTTTTTATTGATGTTGGAAATATTCGGAGCCAACACTTGTACGCGTGCATTGAGCTCTTGCGCCTGTACCCAGGTGCCCAGCATCATTAAAAGAACAACAGCGATAATTTTCTTCATTACTTCAGCAATTTGATAATTTGTGCACAAATGTCTTTGGCCACTTCGGTTTTAGATTTGGTTTCGAAACTGATCTTGTCCAAATTTTTATGGAAGATAGTAATTTTATTGGTAGCGATTTTAAAACCGGCACCTTTATCATTGAGCGAATTTAATACAATAAAATCTAAATTCTTTTTCGCCAGCTTTTCTTTGGCATAAGCTTCTTCCTGATCGGTTTCTAAGGCAAAGCCCACCAATAACTGACGTTCTTGTTTGAGTTTGCCCAGTTGCGCCAGTATATCCGTTGTTTTTTTGAGTTGGATGCTAAAGCCTTCGTCCTTCTTCTTTATTTTTTGTGTGGCTACGTCGATAGGCGTATAATCTGCAACGGCAGCACTCATAACGGTGATGTCGCTTTCGGCAAAATGAGCCAGGCAGGTTTCCAGCATATCGGCAGCACTTACTACATCGATGCGTTGCAAGGGAGCATTGGTCTGCTCGGCAGTTGGACCTGCAATAAGGGTTACGTTGGCGCCCAAGGCTGCCATTTCGTTGGCCAGGGCAAATCCCATTTTTCCAGAAGAGTGGTTGCCGATAAAACGGACCGGATCAATGGCTTCGTAAGTTGGACCCGCAGTAACCATTACTTTTTTTCCAAGCAGGGGTAGGTTGTTCCTGATTTCTTCGTTCAGAAAGGCCACAATCTCCTCGGGCTCTGCCATGCGTCCTTCGCCATAAAGTCCGCTAGCCAATTCGCCTTTGTTTGGTGCAATAATGGTGTTGCCAAACTCTTTTAGTCGGGCAATGTTTTCTTGGGTGCTTTCGTGCTTCCACATATCAAGGTCCATAGCTGGCGCTAAAAACACAGGACATTTGGCCGAAAGGTAAACAGCAGTAAGCAGGTTGTCGCAAAGCCCATTAGCCATTTTTCCGATGGTGTTGGCGCTGGCAGGAGCAATAATCATATAGTCGGCCCAAAGACCAAGTTCTACGTGGTTGCTCCAAACGCCGGTTTCGGCTTCGAAATATTGGGTATAAACAGGATTTTTAGAAAGCGTTGCCAATGTAAGGGGCGTAATAAAATTACTGGCATCGGCTGTAAGAATAACCTTGACGTTTGCGCCAGCTTTGATAAGTGCTCTTACCAGCAGGGCCGATTTGTAGGCGGCAATACTGCCACAAACGCCAAGGATAATGTTTTTGTTGCTAAGCATAGTACCTTTGTGCAATTACAAGGTGCAAGTTACGCAAAGCCTTTATTATTTTTGCTCTTTTGAGGGATTTCTGTGGTAAACTTTACCATTCAAGAACTCGTCGATTGCGATCAAGCTAGGCTTAGGCAAACGCTCGTAGTGCTTGCTGATTTCGATCTGCTCTCTGTTCTCAAAAATTTCTTCCAGGTTGTCGTTAGATGAAGCAAACTCGGCCAATTTACCGTGAAGCTCTTCTTTCATATTGTTAGAAATCTGATTAGCTCTTTTAGAAATAACCACTAGAGACTCATAGATGTTATCTGTAGCTCTGTCTAAATCGTGCACATTTCTTGTTACCGTTGTGTTCGGTATGGCCGGTTTTGGTGTATTCATTATGATTTGTTTTTAATATCGATTTTATTATTTGTACTGTCTTTGCGTTTTTCGCTTTTCTTTTCTAACGCATTGAATTTAGCTATTGCAGCCGCTTCTTCGGCGATGGCTTTCTTGGCACCAACAATGCCCGCTTCGCTATCGTCTTTCAATTGCTTCACTTCTTTTGCGTATTTGCTGTTCGGGTAAGCCTCTATAAATTCGTTGTAATAGCCAATTGCTTCGTTAAAACGATCTTCCTGTCTTTGAGGAATACTGTTTTTGGCATACATGTATTGTGACTTTACAATTAACAGGTTCATTTCTTCGGCAAATTTAATGTCGGGAAACTCAATCTGTGCATTTTTCAAGGCAATTACCGCCGATTTATAATTGCTGATGTCATATCCTCCCAAATCGTAAAACAATTTGGCATTGTCAAAAGCCTTGGTTTCTAGTTTGTTACGCAAGTTGGCGATGTATTGTGCTGCCTGCGTCGCGCGATCGCTCTTTGGATACAAGTTGATGAACAATTGTAATGCATCGATTGCTTTGTAGGTATTCTCTTGGTCTAATGAAGATTTTGGAGAATCCAAATAGTAGCAATAAGCGCCCATATAGCGACACTCTTCAGCGTTTTTACTTGCGGGATAAGTATCTGCAAATTCTTTGAACTTATAGCGTGCCGTAGTATAGTCTTTTAAGCGATATAGCGTAAAAGCATAGTAATAGTTCAAGTCTTCGGCCTCTGCAGTACCCCTGTATTTCTGGGCCAAACCCTCGAATAAAATGAGGGCTTTAGAGTAGTCCTTTTTGTTATATAGCCTGATCCCTTCTTGGTATTTTCGGCCCACATCGTTACTTAAACGCAATTTTTCAAAACTGCTTTTGCAACCGGCGGTACCTAATAAAAGGGCAGTAAAACTTAAAATGAGTAGGTGTTTAATTTTAAACATTTTGCAAAGATAATCAATAATATAAATAACATCAATAAAAAACAAATCTCTGCTAAGCTATACAAAGGAAACAGCATGCTGAAATGCTTAACAAATTTTAACATTTATCAGTTCATTGGCCGATTAGAAGGTTGGTTCATTGGTCAGCTGAAAACTATTGGCGCATTTATATTTTATACCACACGATCATCAACTATGGACTATTGTCGACAATGTACCGACCTTAACAGTCAGGATTCGGATGCTATCCTCAATTTGGTATAAGCGATACCTTCAATTGATGCCAAGGCTACAGCCAGTTCTAGGCTTACCTATATATATGTAGCAATCCGGCCGTTGCCAGTGTAGATGCCAACGTAGCTCTACTGGTTTTGTAAACGGAGAAAACATACTATAATATATATAGGTGTTAGCTTGCAGGTTTAGGCCAAAACATGAGGCATTGTTGCTGATGGTAAAAGCATGCTTGCTTTTATAGCAACTGGTTGATTGGCGCCGATGCCATGGCGGGAAGCTTAAGTCGAGCAACCGGTGAAAACTCGAGAACCTATGCCATTACTCAGGGCACGCTTAATGCAGGAAATAATTATACTACAATATATATAATATATAGGTACTAATTTACTATTGCAAAGGCAATGCTAATCGTATTGCCATCAATCACGGTGCTTTGGTTAAGCATTGCCAATAGAGGTAGCCAAAGTATGAGTTGTAGCGTAGAATTAAACGAGGATTGCCAGACGCTAACCGCAACAAATATCCTTTAGCCAAATGGTGATGGTGTTAAGGATGCCTGGGTAGTTAGTAATATAGATATGTATCCGAACAACCAAGTAAAGATATTTGATAAGGCAGGACGGATACTATATACTAAAGAAAGGATACGACAACAGTTGGGATGGAATCCTTAACGGAAGCTTTTTGAAGCAGATGCTTATTATGGTATGATCGATTATGGTACGAGCAAGCTTAATTAAAAGGCTTTATTAACCCTGATTAGGCAGTAACTGTTTTAGATGATTTAATTTTTCTCTAACATTTACAGCGAGTTAGCAGTTCCAAACAACTAATTACTATAAATTGTTTTGCAAACATGAAAAACTTTTCTACTTTTGCATCCCGCTTCGGAAGGAAGGGGACACGGTTAAAAGGCAGAAAAGAGAAGAAATAGAGCGAGAAAAGCCTAAACCATTGAAAGACAGAAAGGGAAAATAAATTTTAAAATTTATTTTCGGGAAACGAAAAACTTTTCTACCTTTGCAACCCGCTTCGGAAGGAACGGAAAGCCCGAAAGGGCGATGCTGAAAGGCCGGAAGGAAAGAGAAAAAAAATAAAATTTTTTTCTTGGAAATTAAAAAGAAGTTTCTACCTTTGCAGTCCCAAACAAAAGGGAGCTTAATTACGGATGTAACGAAAGCACAAACAAGATTGAAGTAAGCGAGAAGAATTGAGGAACATTAAGACCGATACGAAACAAGCTTAAAGATATAAAATGACCGCCGAGAGGTGAGGTCGAGAAGTTCTTAAAAGAGATATCAAATGTAGCGCAAGCGAGGTATAAAAGTACTAATCAAAGTACATGATACAAGTAGCTTGAATTTTAAGTCTAAATCCAACAGACAAATTTTATTAACAAAGACTAGTGTTAACATTAGTTAACTTAGTCAGGAAAACAAACTTTACAATGGAGAGTTTGATCCTGGCTCAGGATGAACGCTAGCGGCAGGCCTAATACATGCAAGTCGAGGGGTATAG